>NZ_JACVQF010000028.1 GCF_014534645.1 Streptomyces griseicoloratus | reverse complement strand
CGAGGTGCTGAAGCAGTACGACAAGGTGGTGATCCCCGAGATGAACCTCGGCCAGCTCGCCACTCTCATCCGGGCGAAGTACCTGGTCGACGCCGAGTCGTACAACCAGGTCAACGGCATGCCGTTCAAGGCGGAGCAGCTCGCCACGGCGCTGAAGGAGGCCATCGATGGCTGAGAGGTCCACGGAAGGCACGGGCACGATCGAGGCGCTTTCCCTCGTCCCCAAGGCCGAGGGCCGGCAGTCCATGAAGGACTTCAAGTCCGACCAGGAAGTGCGCTGGTGCCCCGG
>NZ_JACVQF010000217.1 GCF_014534645.1 Streptomyces griseicoloratus | reverse complement strand
ACTGGCCCTAACAAAAGCGGGTTGATCATGTGACTGTCGGCTTGGTCGCTCGTTGATGGGGGCATGGGGAAGCGTCAGTCGCGGCCATGGATCGTGTCGGACGAACTGTGGTCGCTGATCGAGCCGTTGCTGCCCGAACCGGCACCGAAGCAGGTTGAGGGACGGCCGCGGCTGCCCGACCGTCAGGCCTTGTGCGGCATCCTGTTCGTCCTGCACACGGGTATCCAGTGGGAGTACCTGCCCCAGGAGCTCGGCTTCGGATCGGGCATGACGTGCTGGCGGCGCCTGGCGGCCTGGAACGAGGCCGGCGTCTGGGACCAGCTGCACCAGCTGCTGCTGAACAAGCTGCGGTCGAAGAACCAGCTGGACTGGTCCCGGGCGGTGATCGACTCCTCCCACGTCCGGGCCGCACGCAGGGGCCCAAAAGCGGACCCAGCCCGGTCGACCGCGCACGACCGGGCAGCAAGCACCACATCATCACCGACGGTCAGGGCATCCCGCTCGCGGTGTCGCTGACCGGCGGAAACCGCAACGACGTCACCCAGCTCCTGCCCCTGCTCGACAAGATTCCAGCGGTCGCGGGAGTCGTCGGCCGGCCACGACGCCGCCCGGACATGCTCTTCGCCGACCGCGGCTACGACCATGACAAGTACCGCCGGCTCCTTCGCGAGCGGGGCATCCGACCGGTGATCGCCGAACGTGGCCAGCCGCACGGCACCGGCCTGGGCACCTTCCGCTGGGTCGTCGAGCGGACGATCTCCTGGCTGCACGGCTTCCGCCGCCTGCGCATCCGCTGGGAAAGACGCGACGACATCCACGAGGCCTTCCTCGGCCTCGCCGTCTGCCTGATCACCTACCGCCACGTCCAGAGGCTTTGTTAGGGCCAGTTACTGGCAGGCGTGTGGCTGTGGGGGCAGATGTTCGGGTTCAGTGAGCCCACCACCGCCACGACACCACCGGCGGATCCGAAGCCCGCGCCCAGCGCGACAGTCGACCGTTGATGGGCCGGTTACGTCTGCGGCGCCCTCGTGGTGCCGCAGAGCTCATCGCAGCTGCTGTGGTCGTTCTGGCCGTGCTCGTCCTGGCGGCGCGGACGGTGGCCACAGCGGTCGGCGTACTGAAGGCGGCCTGGCCGGCCTTGCTGGCTCTCGCCCTGGTCACGGGGATCGTTGCGGTGTGCCGGATGATGCAGGCGGCCGCGGTGCGGCGTCGCGAGAGGGAGCGGCTGGCCACTCTCTGGATCATGCTCACGGAGTTCGACGCCATGGACGACCGTCGCTTCGAGTGTGCCCTGCGGGATCTGCTGGTCCGCGACGGCTGGCCGGCCCGCAGAGTGGGTGGCGGCGGTGATCAGGCCGCCGACGTCATCGGTGACCATCCGCAGCGCGGCCGGATCGTGAGCGCGGCCGGATCGTGGTGCAGGCCAAGCACACCCGTGTCGGCGGAAAGGTGGGCTCATCGGTGATGTACGAGGTGAAGGGGACGGCCGGGCCTGTCCACAAAGCCGATCAGGCTGTCGTCGTCACCAACGGGGCCTTCACCCGCGATGCCATGGAGTGGGGTGATCGGCACGGCGTCCACTGGATCGACCGGGAGAGGCTACGACGCTGGGCCGAGGATGGTGCCGCTCTGCACGAGCTTCTCGGCGTGTCTGCGCGCTCCCGCCCGAGCAGGTTCAGGCGTGCGGCCTGACCGGCAGAGGGCCCGACGCCGTCCGACACGTCTGGGGGTGTGGTGTTCGACGAAGACGGGTCACTCGACCCGCTGCTGAAGCTCCTGCTGTGTGTGGTCATCGCGCTGGCCGTCGGCAAGAAGCTCTGGGAATGGCTCACCGAGGACGTCGGCCAGTGAATCATCGTGGAACTGTGGGGACTGATAGCCGATCACCCGTGGTGGACCGGGCTCGTCGTCGCCGACGGACTGTCCGCGCTGCTCCTGCTCGGCAGAGTTCTGTCAATCGTGTTCGGTGCGGATGCCTACGCCAGCGCGGACGACACGTTCGTTGCTCCGTCCGGCGATGCAATCGAAGCGGACGTGCTGACCTTCAAGATGAAGCAGCTCTCGTCGATGAGCGCGACGGGTTTCGAGTAGGCGTGCACGGATCTCCTGGCCCGTGGACGGATTTCGGTGGCACACGGGGGTTGGAGGCGCCGGTGACCTTGGCGCGGACGTCACTGCCCGGGATGACGACGACCGCCTCCTGATCGTGCATTGGAAGCAGTATCAGATCCCAGTCGGCTCAGGCGGCCCCGAGGGCCCGGCACCCAGGGGCCGGCCGCACGTGGAGGCGAACTCCCCGCCCTCTCCCGCCCTCACGGCACCCCCGGCCGGGTGGTGCGGGGCTGCCCGGCCGCCGCGATCAACCTCATCTCAAGGAGAATCCGTTGGCTTCCACCGACAACCCCTGTACGGCTGCGTTGAGGAGTTCCGGACGACCGCCCGATTCCTCAAGGTCATGTCGGCCCAGCCGCTACGACACGGCAGGCGTCGATGGCTGCGACGGCGGTCAGGAGGGCGAGGGAGAGGATGCGGGTCTTGGCGCGGGTGGTGAGCGGGATGGTGTCGGGCCCGTGCGGTCCTTCAGCCTGTGCGGATGATCTCCAAAGTCGGGGGCAGCATCTCCGCTCCGACGACCCTTGCCGCGGCGGGCAGCCTGAGCGTGCGGAGGGAGAACACATGCCGCAGTGAACTCACGTCGATGTCGGGAAGAGGGGTCTCAAACGTCAGGTCGGTCAGACGGGGAAACGGGGCAAGCCACTCCCAGGAGCAACGGAGATCTGCGGCGACGGACAGCCCCATGAGACGATCAGGTACGCAGAATTGTTTGATTTCTTCGGGACTGAGACGAGAGGTGACCTTCAAGAAGGATCTTCCGCCCAAGCGACGTAGAGTCCGCAGTTCCCTACTGCTCGAGACCACGAAATAGAGGTCGTCCTCGTCAAGGTGCGCAATGACCTCTTCCGCGTAGCGGTCGGTGTCGAACCTGCTCCAGGCGTGAGCCAGTTCGGCACGTACCCGTAGGTCGCTCACGGTCCGGAAGCGGGTCAGCACAGGAATCGCCGCGTCGGTGCCGATGCGGGTCGCGGTGAGGACAGTGAAGTAGGCCTCGTCAGGGGTGAGGTTCTCCGGACCTGGCAGCAGCTCCAACACGACCGGGCCGACATCTGCCAGTCCGCGGGCTTGAGTCACCGACCGGGGTGGAATGAGCTTCTCGGCGCGATGTTGGACTTTGGATCGCACGGCAGGGTCCAGTTCGGTGGCATCGTCCAGGCAGGCTGCAGCCAGCAGATGGAGACGGTGGCGGACATCCTTCGTTTTGTCGCCGCGTTCAATCAGTCCGGTGAGCAACCGGGTGCGTTCTGCCGGACGAGCATGGGCCACAGCCATGCGGATTACGTCTTCCCACTGGTCAAGGTGAGCATTTCCGCCAAGAAAGTCGAAGTCGAGGCTCTCCACGGCGGCTCGGGCGCCCAGATAGTCTTGAAAGGTCCTGTGGATGAACTGCATGGTGCCTTCAATGGGCTCGATGAGCAGCCCGCTTCGGACAAGTAGGTGGTGGTAGATCTGATGCACGGTGCCCTGTTCGGCGACCCGTGGCATCGCCGTCAACGCCTGAGAAAGAAGGCCCAGGACGTCCTTTGCGTCCATTTCCGAACGGCCGTTGCGGATCAGCCAGTACGCAAGTTTCTGTACCAGCTGTACCTGGTGAGTTTCCCCAATGCGCATGGCGCCGGTTTTGTAGATGCCGCGTTCGCGGTCTCTGCGGGACAGGAGCATGGACAGCGCCGCGTCGTAGAGCTCCTTACGTCCATCGGGCAGATAGCCCCTCCGGTCACGATGCAGCGCACAGATCAGCGCACACATGAGCGGATTGGTGGCGAGCCTGGCGAGTTCCTGCTTGGCCTGTACGGCGTAGAGCAGTTCCTTGCTGTACGCGTCTGCGCTGCCGGCCGCTTTGTGCCATCGCCTGATGAACGCGGCGACATCCTCACGGCTCATGGGAGCCAGGTCCAGCTCCGTGAAATCCTCGCCCGCCAGCCAGTGTTCCCGCACAGCAGAGGGGCGCGAGGTGACGAGCCAATGGTTCTTAGGGTATGAAGCGATCAGGTCCCGCAGCCAGGTTCGGGCTTCGTCGCGTTCCCCCTCGGGCATCTCGTCGATGCCGTCGATCAGCATCAGCCCGCGCCCGTCGCTGAGCACCCGGTCGTACCACCCCGTGGGCTGGGCATGAGCGATCGGACACCCAACCGCCGACAGGAACTCGTTCGGGGCGGGCAGCTTTGCTCCGGCACGGGTCAGTGACCGCATGGGCAGCACGAACGGCACCAGGCCGTGGAGGTAGAGGAGTCGTTCGTCGAGGTCGTTACGGGCCGTACTCACCGCCAGCCACTGCACAAGTGTGGTCTTGCCGGAACCCGCCACTCCTCGCAACAGCACCCGGCTGCGGCCGGCCAGAACCTGCTCAGCAGGCAGCAACAACGGAATGTCGCCGTCCGAGGTGCCTGTTGCCTCCAGGCTCAGATAGGCAGCATCGAGAGGCCACGACCCCGAAGTTTCGGACAAATCGAGGCCAAAGATGGTCAGCTTGCCGTGTTTCTGTGAGATGTAGCTTGTGTAGCGCTCCTCGAAACTTCCGTCCGCCGGCGAAGGTGTGCGCAGGATGAGCATGTCGATCTTCGAGGACAGTTCCTCGATCCGGCGACTCTGCTCGACCAGCGTGCGGGGTACGAAGGTAGACCTCGTGGTAAAGAAGTGCAGGATGTGGAGGCATGCGGTATTCACCACGTTTGTGTGGAGTAACACCGCATCGCTCGAGAGGCCAAGCGTGGCTGCCTGGTTGCCGGCGCGAAGGCGTCGAGACAGTTCCAGATGGCCGAGCTGGACTGCCTGGACGTCGTCCATGTCGAGATGGCCCAAGGAGCCCAGTGAGTGCGTGACTGCGTTCACTACCGCATGCTGCTCGAAGCTCGGAAGGCGCTCCGACACGCCGGTCGACTGTGCCGCGCGCTCCACCAGTTCCTCCGCGATCTTGCGGAGCTCGGCGTCTGAGAGAGTTCGCTTCTCGCCACGGAACGACACCAGGCTGGAGACGCGCACAGGCCGGTCGACGAGGCCCGCACCGGGCCCATCCGTCACAAACAGTTTCTTCACCAGCGGGACGACAACGCTGGAGGCTAATCGTGCCCCGATGCTCACAGGTTCCATGACGGCTTCAGCATAGAACTCCCGGGCTGAGCGGGGTTGTTCAACGGGTCATCATGCACCGAAGAGCCGCCGGAACGATCAAGCGCGGACAAAAGGCGTAACTGCTCAGATGCCCAGATGGCTGGGTAAGCCCACGAGCAGGTAAAGCACTCTGGATGCGGTCTCCCGGGGCGGGGACGCGCCTGCCTCCTGTGCGGAAAGGCAGACGCTCGCCGCTCCTCTGGGCGGGTTCAATCGCGGAGGGCTCCTGTGGTCCGTCTGCGGAGGACTCTGCTCTGCACGATCTCCTCGCCCGCCGTCTCCGGGGTAAGCGCGCCCGCACCGACACCATAGAGGTGCGGGCCGCGCGTCTGGCCGTTGTGGTTCTGTGCGCCGTAGGGCTGTCGCTGTCTGCTGGGTCCCGCAGGTCATATGACGGACTGACGGGTGTCCGGCGCCGGGGTCAGTGGACGCGATCCTGCTCCTGACCCACCACTACCACGGGGCACGCTGCGTGCTGGGCGCAGCGCTGGCTGACCGATCCCAGCATAGCCCGGGCGAAGCCGCCCCGGCCTCGGCGGCCCACGACGAGGAGTTCGGCTCCCTCCGAGGCGCGGATCAGCACCTCTGACGGGTCGCCCTCGACGAGGTGCTCTGTCAGGCCGGGGGGACGCTCGCCAGGGAAGACGGCACCCAGCTCTTCCGCGAAACGCTCTTGGGCCTGCTGCAGGTCGAAGTCGGGGTCGATCGCCGGTCCGCTCCAGCCGCGGGAGGACGGCGTGTCCCAGACGTGGATCGCTTCCACGGCACATCCGGTGGTACGCGCATAGCGGTCCGCCCACCGCAATGCCGCGTACGACGAAGGCGATCCGTCCACACCGACGACCACCCGTGGCCTCTCGGAGGATTCCATGGTCACCTCACTCTGCAATCGTGCACCTGCGCAATCCACGCTGCCCGCACCCGCACCGCCGCGCCAGCCGGGGAGTGCGCCCGATGGCGGTCAAGGGGCCGACGGCCCGGAGACGGGTCCGAGGCTGCGCAGCTACTGAAGATCTGTCCGGTCATGCCGGCCACAGGGAAACAGGGTCGACCGGCCCTGGCCGTCGGTCCCGCGGGAGGGGAAGACTGGTTGTCGACACCGGACGCATTCCGAGGAGCGATCCATGGTGGACAGCGAGCAGCCACGCCGGGAGGCGGCCATCAAGGTCTTCCTGCTGGACGACCACGCGGTCGTCCGGCGCGGGGTTCACGACCTCCTGGACGACGAACCGGACATCACGGTGGTCGGAGAAGCGGCCACCGTGGAGCAGGCGCTCGTGCGCGTTCCGGCGCTGCGTCCGGACGTGGCGGTGCTGGATGTGCGCCTTCCGGACGGCGACGGGGTGACCGTCTGCCGGGAGCTGCTCTCCCGCATGCCCGACCTGGCCTGCCTGATGCTGACCTCGTTCGACGACGAGGACGCACTGCTGGACTCGATCATGGCGGGTGCCGCCGGGTACGTCCTCAAGCAGATCGAGGGATCCGACCTGGTCTCGGCCGTCCGCACCGTGGCCCGCGGCCAGTCGCTGCTCGACCCGAGCGCCACCGCGAAGCTGATGGCGCGGCTGAGGGGCGGTGAGCAGCAGGAGGAGCCGGAGGCCCTGCCGGGTCTTACCCAGCGGGAGCGGGACATCCTGGCCCTCATCGGCGAAGGGCTTACCAACCGTGAGATCGGTCAGCGACTGTACCTCGCCGAGAAGACCGTGAAGAACCACATCTCCCGCCTGCTCGCCAAGCTGGGCGTGGAGCGTCGCATCCAGGCCGCCGTCATCGCCACCCAGGCGGAGGACCGGATGCGGGCAGAAGGGCATTGACCGCGCGCCGGGTCCTGTACTGGCGGGACCGCTGCAGGGCCGAACCGCCGGGGCCGCCCCTGCGGGGCTCGGTCCTCGCATCTGAGATCAGCGGCGTCGTATCAGACGCTGCCTGCCTCATGGTGACCCGCTTGTGTCGTCCGGGCGCCCTGTTCGCCCTGTACGTGGTGACCTGGTCCCCGTCTTCGGCCGGTACGAGAGTGAACGAGGCTGCGCCCCCGCCTTCGCGCCCCCTCACCTGCGCCCACGCACCGTCCTCCCGGCCGAGCCGCTACCGTGACAGGAGAGCGCGACACGGCCGTCGGACTGTCCGCGCGGCATGGAGGATCAGCGGTGGGAGGCTCCAAAGAGACTCGGGAGGCCCGCGTACGCCTGCCGCAGCTACGGCTGGACGAGCTGCTGGAGGAGTTGCAGGCGCGTTTGGACGCGGCCCGCGGCACGCGAGACCGGGTGCACAGCTTGTTGGAGGCGGTGCTGTCGGTCGGCCGGGAACTGGAACTGGAGCAGGTGCTGCACAGCATCGTCGAGGCCGCGTCGGCCCTCGTCGACGCGGAGTACGCCGCCCTCGGCGTGATCGGCCCCGATGGCAAGCGGCTGTCGGCCTTTCACACGGTGGGGGTCGACGAGGAGCAGATCGCACGTATCGGCCACTTCCCGGAGGGGCACGGCATCCTCGGCGAGCTGATCCGCCGCCCCGAGCCGCTGCGGCTGGCGAAGCTGTCCGAGCATCCCGCCTCTTACGGGTTCCCGGCCCACCATCCGCCGATGAACACTTTCCTGGGCGTCCCCATTCGGGTGCGCGATCAGGTATTCGGCAACCTGTACCTGACCGAGAAGCGAGGCGGGCAGCAGTTCGACGAGGACGACGAGTCGGTGCTGGCGACGCTGGCCGTGGCGGCTGGCGTGGCGATCGACAACGCCCGTCTGTATGAAGAGTCGCGCTTGCGTGAGCGCTGGCTCCAGGTCAACGCGGAGATCACGCACACCCTCATGTCAGGCGCCGACCAGGGTGACGTGCTGCGGCTGATCGCCGAGCGGGCCCGGGAGATCACTGTCTCGGCTCTCGCGGTGGTGGCCATGCCGGTTGGGGGCACCGACACGCTCGCGGTGGAGCTGGCGATCGGGCAGCAGGCCGAAGTGCTGAGCGGCGTGGTGCTGCCGGTGCGCGGCAGCCTCGTCGGTCAGGCCTTCCTCCAGGGCGCCCCGGTGGGCAGCCGTGATGTGTCCCGGGACGAGCGGGTCTGGGCCGGCACCTCACGCATCGGTGGCCTGGGGCCGGCCGTGGCCGTCCCCATTGGCTCCGGCGACGGTGGTGTCCGTGGCGTGGTCCTGCTCGTCCGAGAGGCCGGCCGCAGTCAGTTCACCGATCGCGAGACGGAGTCCTTGCAGGTCTTCGCCGCCCAGGCCGCCGTTGCGATGGAACTGGCGGAACGCCGTCAGGACGCCGAGCAGATCACCCTGCTGGAGGACCGTGACCGGATCGCCCGTGACCTGCACGACCTGGCGATCCAGCGGCTGTTCGCCACCGGGATGACACTGCAGAGCGCGGGTCGCCTCATCGAGCACGAGCAAGCCAAGGGGCGGGTGCTGCGAGCAGTGGGCGAGCTCGACGAGACCATCAAGATCATCAGGACGACAATCTTCGGCCTGCGCTCCCGGGACGACGCCACCGCTCCCGGACTGCGGGCCCGGGCGGTACGTGCAGTCGGCGAGGCCGCACCGGTCCTGGGCTTCGCTCCGGGCTTGCGCATGGAAGGACTCCTCGACACGCACGTGCCGAAGGAGATCGCCGACCACGTCATGGCCATCCTGTCCGAGTCCCTGACAAACATCGCCCGGCATGCCCACGCCGACCGCGCCGAGGTGGTACTCGAGACCGACGGCAAGCAGGTGCGGCTGACGGTCACCGACAACGGCGTGGGTATCTCGCCCGGGGGCCGCCGCAGCGGCCTGCGCAACATGGAGGAGCGCGCCCGGAAGCTCGGCGGTGCCCTGGAACTCGGCAGCCCGGAGGGTGGCGGGACCCGTCTCGTCTGGTGCGCGCCTGTGGGGCCGGTAGAAGGCTCGGCGGGGGCCTGATCGTCGAGGCGTCGTTCCGGGAGGCCACCACGAGTGCCGGGGCGGGTGACGTCGCCGGGAAGGTGTACGCGGACGTCCGCGCGAAGCGCCACGCCGCCCCCCGCGCTACAGCGCCAACGAGCCCAAGACCGTGCTGGTGATCCGGCCGCGCCGACGTCAGACGATTGCGCCGAGCGAGCCACCTCGCGGCCCCGTTCCAGGTTGGTCAGTTCGCCGCCTGACCCCAGTGAGAGGCGACCTGGCGCCATTCCGCCTCCCATGCGAGCCGTCGACGACGGTCGAGGCCGATGTGTATGCCGTAGTACCCGGCGGCAGTGGCCCCTGCGACGGCGAGCGACGCTGCCGCGCCTGTGACGACCGCGTCCATCTCCACCTGGGCACGTGTCGGCGGCCGGGGTACCAGCCGGTCCTGCTGGTCGGTCCAGGCGACGACGTGATCGCCGGTCTCCGCGCGTTCGTCGACCCAGGTGCGCCCCGAATGCCGGGTACCGTCGGGGGCCGTCCAGTGGACCGCGGCGAAGACCTGGTCGCCCGCCGTTGCACCGCTGTCGCCGTCACTGCGCGTGGCCGGGCCGACGACGGTGGCCGTGACGGCCTGCCGCTCCGCGCGCCGCTGCTCGAGGGCATCGGTCACCCCCTGACTGCTCACAATCCCTGCGACAGGTCCTCCCGCGGCGATGACCACCCAGGCGACCAGCAGCACCCAGCCCTCGAGCACGTCTTCGGGGCGGCGCAACGGATTACGTCGCCACCGCCACAGAGACCGCTGAGTACGTGTGCTCGCCCGCATGCCGCTCACCTCCGGTGCCGTCACCCTCAGCGTCACTTGGCGGGCGGTCCCCGGACAGGGCCGCATGGGCACCGTCACTCATCGTCCAGGGGCCGTTCGGCCCCTTTCGTGCTGGTCGGGGACTGATGCCCTGACCGGAATCGGCTCTCCGTGACCGTCCGAACGCGCCGCCGCGCGGCATGGGCAGACGTGGCGGTCACGAGCCGGTCGGCCTCCTGCGGCGTGCCGTTCATTCCGCGTCCTGCGGGTGCGCTGCCAACAGGACACCGGCCGAGAGAGGCGGTACCGGCCGGTGACTGCGGCACCCGACGCGACGGTGAGATGGTCAGCCTGCACCATGGGACTGAACTCAGCCGTACGAGTGCAGCGGCCACACAGGGGCGAGACCACGCTGGTCATCTCAGGCCTTGTTTGCCACATACGCCGTGTGGCCTACCGAGCACATCCGAGGGTCGAGGCGGATACCGGTGCGAGTGATGTCGGCCGCGATGGATCCTGACCGGGAGACTTCGAAGCACCCGCTGCGCCCCTGGACGAGGGTTGTCTGTGAACCGATCGGATCGACGACACCATGAGCGAGGACCGGTGTGTCCCTTGTGGGGCACGTCGAGGCCGTGACGGACCGAGAGGCTGCCTATCGACCCGGCCTACGGGTGAGGCAGGCACCGGCGGCACTGATCAGCCGGGACCTTCGGAACGCACCACGGACTGTTCGGCCCCAGGCACCGGTGGCGGAGCCGCAGTCGACTGGAATGAGGCAGCGGGCCGACGGCTCACCCACCCCCTCCGTCGGCAGCACAACGCTGCATCCTGACTCGGTAACGCGCACCCGAGGTGCGAGCATTGCCTGTCCTGGGCGATGCTGTTGAGCACGTGAGGTCGAGAACGATGAACCTGCCCCTGGTCGTCGGCGTCGACGGCTCCGAACCCAGCCTGCAGGCCGTCGACTGGGCGGCCGACGAGGCCACCCTTCACGGCTTGCCGCTGCACGTGGTGTTCGCTTCCCTTTGGGAGCGGTACGAGGGCGCGGCGTTGGCCCGCTCCCTTGGCAAGCCGTCCGCCCTGCTGCGCGCCGAAGACATCGTCCGGGCAGCGGCTCGGCGTGCCCGGAACCGCAGGCCCGATGTGCAGGTGACCACCGCGGTGGTGCCCGAGGAAGCCGAATACGCCTTGGCGCGTGCGGGACGTGAAGCCTTCGGGCTGGTCGTGGGAAACCGCGGCCGCAGCGGGCTCGCCGGTCTGCTGCTCGGCTCTGTCAGCCTGACCCTGGCGGCCGGGGCCACCTGCCCGGTGATCGTGATTCGCGGCAGCCATGGCAGCGGAGCTCTGGCCGGTCGGCAGGGCCGCATCGTCGTCGGTGTGGGAGAGGCGCCCGCGGCGGCCCTGCGGTTCGCCTACGCCGAGGCGCGGCTGCGTGCCGTTCCGCTGGAGGCCGTGCGGGCCTGGCGTTGCCCCGCGCACGAGACCGTCGACCATCCCTTGCTGACAGGGGAGCCCGCACGCCTGTACGAGGAGCGGGCTGCCAAGGAGCTGGAAGCCGCTCTCGCGGACGCACCGCGGGACGTGGACCTGCGCCGTCGTACCGCCGAGGGCCCCGCCCGAAGTGTGCTTCCGGCCGCCTCCCGCGAGGCCGCACTCCTGATCGTCGGTCGGCGCCGTCCCGGTCAGTTCGAGCCCCAGCTCGGCCGGGTCGCCTACACGGTCCTGCACCACGCAGCCTGTCCGGTCGTGGTCGTGCCCGAGCAAGTATGAGCCCACGGCCCCACTCGTGCAGCCGGGACGGCCTGCGGGCGAAGGGGGGGGCCGGCCGGCCCTGGGCTGCCCGGGTTGGCCCGTGGCCGGATCGCCGGTCGGCGGGACAATCGAATTGTCGAGAGGGGGTCCGTCATGACGGATGACCTGCCGCGCCGCTCCGCCGTCCACGCTCTGCTCGCGGACGGTACCACGGTCCGCATTCGTCCCGTGGTGCCCGAGGACCGCGAGCAATTGCATGGGCTCTACCAGGGAATGTCGCCCGAGAACCTGCGCATGCGCTTCTTCGCCGTCAGCCCCCGGTCCGCCGCCCTGGCGGCCGACCATGCCTGCGCGCCGTCCGGGCCGGGGCGTCGGGCGCTGCTGGCCGAGCGGCAGGGGCAGGTGATCGGCCTCGCCGAATACGACCGTGGACAGCAGAGCGAGTCGGCCGAGATGGCCCTCGCCGTCGCCGAGGGGCTGCACCACCGAGGCGTGGGGACGCTCCTCGTCGAGCATCTGGTGTCGGCGGCCCGGGCCGACGGTATCAGTACCTTCACCGCGGACGCGCTCAGCGAGAATCGTGAGGTGCTGCGGCTCTTCACCGATCTCGGGCTGCGCGTCATCCGCCACCGTGACGGTCCGGAGGTCTGCTGCACCATCGCGCTCGACCAGGACGATGCCTATCTGTCGGCGGTGGAGGCCCGTGGTCGCATCGCCGACGTGGCCAGCCTCGAGCCGCTGCTGCGGCCAGGAACGGTCGCCGTCGTCGGCGCCGGGCGGCGGCCCGGTTCCGTGGGCCGCGCCCTGCTGCGCCACCTGCACGCCGGAGGCTTCACCGGTCGTCTGCTGGCGGTGAACCCGCACGTCACCTCGCTCCTCGGCGTCCACTCGTACTCCACCGTCGGCGCCCTGCCCGTCACCCCCGACCTCGTCGTGATCGCCACTCCCGCCACCGCAGTACCGGCTGTGGCGGAGGAGTGCGGCAAGGCGGGCGTGCGGGCCCTGGTCGTGGTGTCCGCGGGCCTCGACGCCACCCAGGCGCAGACGTTGCTCACCGCCTGCCGCACCCATGGTGTGCGCCTGGTCGGCCCGAACTGCCTCGGCATCTCCAACACCGACCCGGCTCTGCGGCTGGACGCGACCTTTGCAGCCGGTCATCCGCAGCCCGGCACCGCGGGTGTCGCCGTGCAGTCCGGTGGTGTCGGCATCGCGCTGCTCGACGGTCTCTCCCGCCTGGGAATCGGCGTGTCGACCTTCGTCTCCCTCGGCGACAAGTACGACGTCAGTGGCAACGACATGCTCCAGTGGTGGGAGAGCGACGGCCGCACCGACCTCGCCCTCCTGCACCTGGAGTCCTTCGGCAACCCCCGCGCCTTCTCCCGCACCGCCCGGCGTGTCACCCGCCGGATGCCCGTGCTCACCGTCGACGCGGGCCGCACCGACGCCGGCCGGCGTGCGGCCGCCTCGCACACCGCGGCCGCCGCGACCGGCACCATGACCCGGCAGGCCCTCTTCACGCAGGCCGGCATCACCGCCACTCGCTCCATCGGCGAACTGCTGGAGACGGCCGCCCTGTTCCATGCACAACCGCTGCCCGCCGGCCCCCGCGTCGGCGTCGTCACAAACGCGGGCGGGGCGGGCGTGCTGGTCGCCGATGCATGTGCCGAGGCCGGGCTCACCGTGCCCCAGCCCGCCGCCGAACTGGTCGACGACATGAGCGCCGTCCTGCCCGCGGGAGCGGCCGTCGGCAACCCCGTGGACGCGACCGCCGCCGTGACGGAGGACGAGCTTCGCGTCTGCCTGGACCGGCTCGTCACCTACCGCGGCATCGACGCGATCGTGGTCGCCCTGGTTCCCACGGCGGTCGCCACCGCGACCGGCGACGACCTGGTGCGGGCCGTCACCAGCGGGCCCGGGCGGCAGGACCGGCCCGTCGCCCTCGTACGCCTGGAACAGGACCTGCCCGTCCGCATGCTCCCGGCGACCGGCGGCGGCATGATTCCCTCCTACGCCGAACCCCAGGCGGTTTCGCGTGCGCTGGCCCACGCCGTCCGCAGGGCCGCCTGGCTCGCCCGCCCAGCCGGCACCGCGAGGATCCCCGAGGGGATGGACGCGTCACGGGCCCACGAGCTGGTCGACGGCTACCTCGCCGCGCACCCCGACGGGGGCTGGCTCGCCCCGCGCCCCTGTGCCGAACTCCTGACCTGCTACGGCCTCCCGCAGTCGCCGTGGGCCTGGGCCGAGACCGAGGAGGACGCGGTGCACGCCGCCCGGCGGCTGCGCGGCCCCGACGGCCGGGTCGTCATGAAGGCGCACTGGCCGGGCCTCGTGCACAAGACCCGGCACCACGCCGTCCACCTGGACCTCCAAGGCGATGCCCAGGTGCGTGCAGCCTTCCGGGACTTCGAGACCCGCTTCGCCGGGCTCATGACCGGAGCCGTCGTGCAGCCGCTCGCGGAGCGCGGCACCGAACTGTTCGCGGGAGTCGTCCAGGACGAGGTCTTCGGACCGCTCGTCGTGTTCGGACTGGGAGGCACGGCCACGGAGGTCCTCGCCGACCACGCCGCCCGGCTGGCTCCGCTCACCGACCACGACGTGCACGACCTCATCGCCGCCCCGCGCTGTGCACCGCTGCTGTTCGGCGAGACCGGCGGCGGGCCCGTCGACCTCGAGGGCCTGGAACAACTGCTGCACCGGCTCTCCCGGATGGCGGACGACCTGCCGCAGCTCGCAGAGGCCGACTTCAACCCGGTCCTCGCCTCACCCCGCGGCGTGACGGTGCTCGACGCCCGCGTACGTCTGGTGCCGCGTCGGCCGCAGGATCCCTATCTGCGTCGACTCCGCTGAGGAGAAACGCCATGATGCACAACAAGGTCTGGTCCGTGATGACCGGCGATGTGGTCCGAGCCGAGTACGACACCCCATTCAAGGAGGTGGCGCGGCTGCTCGCCGACCACCACATCAGCGGACTGCCCGTCGTAGACGATGAAGAGCACGTCATCGGCATCGTCTCCGAAACGGACCTGATGATGCACCAGGCCGGGACATCCGCTCCGGATGAGCCGGATCGACGCTTCCACTTCACGGCGCTGACGCCCGCAGCTCGGCGGCAGGCGGCGGCTCGCACGGCCGGTCAGCTGATGTCCCAGCCGCCCGTCACCGCCCATGCCGACGACACCATCGTCGAGGCCGCTCGCACCATGGCCCAATGTCGCGTGGAGCGGCTTCCCGTGCTCGACGAGGAGGACCGGCTGGTCGGCATGGTCACCCGTAGCGACCTGCTGCGGGTGTTCCTGCGCACCGACGCCGAGATCCGCCAGGAGGTGACTCGGGAGGTACTGGAGCGAGCCTTGCGGCTGGAGCCCCGCAGCATCGACGTATCGGTGACCGACGGGGTCGTCACCCTGCGAGGCCAGATGGAACGCAAGAGCGACAGCGAGATCGCTGTATCCATGGCCCTGCAGCTCGACGGTGTGGTGGACGTCGTCGACAGGCTCACCTACCGCCTTGACGACACGATGCTTCAGCCCGATGAGCGGCCGCTGCAAGGGCCGGCTGACGACTGGCGGCGTGGGCGGTGAAGGGAGGCGGACAGGAGGAGGGACTGGTCTCCTACGGCAAGTGATCAGCCGTGGCCCAAGCCCCGCGGGCTGGTGATGCATCGCGCCGCGGGAGCACCTCTGGCAGGTTCGCGGTCACATCACGCCCGTCGGGTCGGCGTCGCCGCCGTTGCCGCCGTACGGTCGGTGGTGAACCAGTCACGGACCAGGTCCACGACCGCCTCCAAGGCTCCCGGTGCGGCGAAGTCACTGGTGGTGTCCTCCACCACCGAGATGCGGCAGGGACAGCACATCCAGTCGGCGGCGAGTCGGCAGAGGCCGATCCCCCGTGTGTCGAGGCCACCGACGACGAACAAGGTCGGAGCCCGCACCCGCGCCAGAGCCGCCGGGCCGGCCAGCTCCGGCTGTCCGCCCAGGGAGACAACCGCTCGAATCCCGTCGTCCGAGGCGGCCGCCTGAAGCGCTGCGGCCCCACCCGTGCCGTCTCCCACATACCCGATGGGCAATCCTGCCTCCCGACGGATCCAATGCGTCGCCGCCTGGAGGCGCCGGGCGAGGAGGACTATGTCGAAGATGTTGTGGCGGTTCACTTGCTCCTCCTCGGCCAGCAGGTCGAGGAGCAGAGTGCCCAGGCCGGCGCGGTGGAGTCCCGCAGCGACGGCCTCGCTGCGGAGGCTGTGCCGGCCACAGCCGCCGTGCGCGAAGACCACCACGGCCTCGGCCGAGTCGGGCAGCGCCAGCCGGGCGTCCAGCCCTGCCGGACCGGCTGCCACCTCGACCTCCTCGTCCCGCGGCCTCCTGCCCGGGCCGGTCGGCCGGGCGACCGTCCGGGGGGCCGAAGCCCAGGAAAGCCTCGGCTGTTCGATGCCACGGCCCAGGCGCTGTCCGGCGTCCGTGCGGTTCTCGGAGCACATGTGCCACCTCCTGGATCGATGGTCCGGCGGCGCAGGGGCCGCACACCGCCTCACTGCCAGTGCAGCTCATGCACGTCGCACCGGACAGGGGCCTGCGGCCCTTCTCAAGGGCCGTTCGGGCCTTCCGCGGACTGTGCAGAACGCGGCCCCGGTGTTGCGCGTGCGCTGAGACCGGCTCGGAGATGTCCGGGCACGCCCCTACTGGGGCCGACCGGCCCAAGCGGGTTCCCGGCCACACCGGACATGGTGGAAGTACAGGCAATGTCCGCCGAGAGGGCGAGGTCTGAGATGAAGGGTTATGTGTTCCACGGGCCCGGGCAGGCCGCCTGGGAAGAAGTCTCCGACCCGGACCTCAAGGAGCGCACCGACGCGGTGGTGCGGGTCGATGCCGTCACGATCTGCGGCACGGACTTGCACATCCTGAAAGGCGATGTGCCCGAGGTGCGTCCGGGCACAGTCCTCGGCCACGAGGCGGTCGGCGAGGTGGTCGAGGTCGGCGGCGACGTACGCACCGTACGTCCGGGAGACCGGGTTCTGGTCTCCTGCATCACCGCCTGCGGCCGGTGCCGCTACTGCCGGGAGGGCGCCTACGGCCAGTGCCTCGGCGGAGGCGGCTGGATCCTCGGGCACCTGATCGACGGGACGCAGGCGGAGTACGTCCGGGTTCCCCACGCCGACCTCTCCGTGCATGCCCTGCCCGGCGCGGTCACCAACGAGGACGCCGTGCTGCTGGCCGACATTTTCCCGACGGCCTACGAGGTCGGCGTCCTCAACGGGCGCGTACGTCCCGGAGACACGGTCGTCGTGGTGGGCGCCGGTCCCATCGGGTTGGCCGCCATCGCCACGGCCCGGCTGTTCGCGCCCGAGCGGATCGTGGCCGTGGACATGGCCGCCGCCCGGCTGGAGGCCGCGCGAAAACTCGGCGCCGAGGCCGTGGCCGACGCCCGTGAGGAGCCCGGCCAACTGGTCTCGGACCTCACTGAGGGCCTCGGCGCGGACGTCGTCATCGAGGCCGTGGGCGTGCCGGAGACCTTCGAGATGTGTACGCGCATGGTCCGCCCCGGAGGTCACGTCGCCAACGTAGGCGTGCACGGCAAGCCGGCCACGCTGCACCTGGAAGACCTGTGGATCAAGAACCTGACCATCACCACCGGTCTGGTCGACACCCACTCCACACCCACACTGCTGCGGATGGTGGCGGCCGGCCGGCTGCCCACGACTCAGCTTGTGACCCACACCTTCCCGCTCGACCACATGGCGGAGGCGTATGACGTCTTCGCCCGTGCCGCCGATACCGGAGCGCTGAAGATCGTACTCGGCGGGCCTCAACGCGAGGTCGTCGCCGTCGGCGCGGCCTGACGTGACACGGCCCGACGGGCAGGACGGCGACGGGTCGTGTCAGAAGTACCATGCCGGGCCCCGGCCGCCCCGGGCCGTTCTCCGACAGGTCCGGGACGGATGGGCCTGGCCCATGGCCACCGTCGCGACAAGCATGGAAAGCGGCACGAGGACGACACCCGAAAGACAGCCCGCTGATGTATCGCAACGACGGATTCCGCGAACTGGAGCGACAGGAGTGCCTGCGTCTGCTGGAACAGGCGGCCGTGGGCCGCATCGTCCACACCCGCGAGGCCCTCCCCGCTGTGCTGCCGGTCAACTTCCTCCTGGAGCAGGACGGCGCCGTACTGCTGCGTACCTCGGCGGCCTCCGAGCTGGTCCGCGCCATCGACGGGGCCGTCGTCGCCTTCGAGGCCGACGAATTCGACGCAGCCGCCCATTCGGGCTGGAGTGTCGTCGTCATAGGTCCCGCCTCTGTGGTGACCGACCCGGCCGAGCATGAGCGTCTGGTCCGGACCGGCCCGCGCTCCTGGGTCCGCTGGCCCGTGGAGGTCTTCGTCCGCATCAAGGCGGAACTGGTCACCGGGCGAGAGCTCGCGGGAGGCCGCACCATGTACGGGATGGACCTGGCATCCCGGCCCGTCACGTGAGCCCGCCGCCTCTGTCCTCGTGCTTCTTGACCGCAGCGGGTCGAGTGGCCAGAAGGGGGGCTCACCATTGGCTTCCGCTGCCGTAGGGGGCGAAGAGGTCGAGCAGCCGCCTCCGGGCCGCGTGCAGCCGGTCGGCGACCACGTTGCCGACCCAGACGGCGACCGCACGGCCGAACTCCGGGTCGTCGGCGCACATGGCGCGCACGGTGGCCGCGTCGAACTCCCAGGCCCTGACGGGGCTCATCGCTTCACAGCCCAGATGCCACTGGTAGGGAGGGAAGTGCCAGGACCAGCCGACCAGTTCACCGGGCCCCAGGGACTCGATGACGGCGGCGCGACGGCCGGGGACGCGAAGGTCGAGGGTGACAGTTCCGGTCCGGACGATCCAGAAACGGTCGGCCCTGCTGCCCTCTTCGAACAGACGCGTGCCCGCGTCGATGGACACCTCGCGGGCGATCCGCATGAGTCGCTCGCGGTGGTCGGCCGGCAGGGCCCTGGCCAGTGTGGTGGTGGAGGTCATCGCTCCGGTTCCCTTCGTTCCTGTTGTTCGCCCCGATCAGTCGGGTCGGCGCTCCTGAGGCTTCGGTGCCATCGCTGCCTTCAGGCGCCGCAAGGGTCGCTGATTGCAGCCTGACGCCGAGTGGGACGGGAGACCACGGGCCACTCAGACCCGACCGAGGGCCGTTCGGCCCTCTTCGCCCGCCGGTCGGCGCGGTTCACCCGGAAGCCGTCGGGAGCAGCTCCCCGGCGACCGTGTTGCTCGAGGCCGAAACATCCACCCGGCTGGGGCCCAAAGGCCCCTCCTGCTGCCGGGGCCCCGGTGAGACCTTGGACAGGGGAACCCACTGCTGCACGACGTGGCAGCCTCGCGAAGGCGGTGAGGACCCATGGAACTGCCCCTGGTGGTGGGCGTCGACGGATCGAACGGCAGCCTGCTCGCGGTCGACTGGGCGGTCGACGAGGCCGCCCGGTACGGTCTGCCGCTGCGGCTCGTGTACGCCTCCCTCTGGGAACGCCACGAAGGTGCCGTACCGAGCAACAGCCCCGAGCGCCCTGGCGAGCGCGTGCGGGCGGACCATGTCCTCGCCTCCGCGGCGGAGCGCGCGCGGCGGCGCAACCCCGATCTCGAGGTCTGCACCGAGGCAGTTCTCGCGGAAGCGGTCTCAGCACTCCTGAGCGAAAGTCACCACGCCTTCGCCCTCGTCACCGGATCGCGAGGCCGGGGTGAGCTGAAAGGGATGCTCCTCGGATCGGTCGGTCTCGCTGTCACTGCCCGTGCGCACTGCCCGGTCGTCGTGGTCCGCGGGGACGGTCCCGGTCTGGCCGGCGCCCACAACCGCGTACTCCTCGGTGCCGGTGACCCGGGCACGTGCGGCGAAGCGGTGCGCTTCGCCTTCCGGGAGGCCGGCGTACGCGGGTGCGTCCTCGACGTCGTGCGCACCGGTCGCTGGCCCGCGCGTGAGGCTCTGGAGCATCCGGAACGGGCCCGCGAATCCGACCACCGGCATGAGCAACAGGCTTCCGCCGTACTCGACGCACTGATCGCGGAGGAGGCGGTCGCCCGTCCGGACGTGCGGGTGCAACGTGCGACGGTCGAGGGACCGGCCCGCAAGGTGCTCGTCCACCGATCGGCCGCCGCGGACCTCGTCGTGGTCGGGGCACGGCGCAGGACCGGTCCTTTCGGCCTGCAGCTCGGACGCGTGAGTCACACCCTGCTTCACCACGCTGCCTGCCCGGTGGCGGTCGTGCCCGAACGCGACTGATCGGCTGTCGTGCGTGAAGAGTGGCGACAGGTGGCACCTACGACGGTGGTCATCGGGTGCCCGAGGCGGCGTCGGCATGGGCGAGGCCCCATCGTCGGTGCCTGCCGCGAACCGGCACCGGGATGAGCCGCCCCGGCGCCCCCGGCCATCATGCGCTCTGCCGCTCCCAAGGCCGGACAGAGCGGGACAGTGACCGCAGTCTGCTCCCAAAGCGGACTGTACGGCCGGCCAGTTCCGCGTTCGTACGGTCGGAGTCAGGCTTTGGGGGGAGGGCCGGTGCGCAGCGTGTTCAGGCGGCGCTGGTACTCCTCCTCGTCGATCTCCCCGCGGGCGAACCGCTCACCGAGGATCTCTTGAGGTGTCGGTGCGGCGGGAGTGTGGGTGTGTGCGTGGGGCTGGTTGACGGCACGGAGGACCAGCACGAGGGCTGCGATGATCAGCGCCCAGAACAGGACCATGCCGACCGACATCCCGAACCAGGCCCACCCGCCCATGCCGTGGGCGTACCAGAACATCATCGCCACTCACCTGCTTCGGCTTATCGGCGACCGGGCGCCGGAAGAGCTCCCCGTGGGTCCTCGCCTTCACGTCCATCGTCGCTCTGCCCCGTGAGGCGGTCTGGGGCCGGACGGCCCAGGACCAGCGGGCCGTTCAGCCCCTACCCGGCGGGGGTACCCGGGCGCAGGCTGGTGAGTGACCCGCCAAGGAGGCGAGAAGCCCATGGCTGCCATCGATCTCGTTGTGGTCCTGACGTCTGCCGCGCTGGTCTCCATGCTGGGGTGGTACTTCTTCGGGCCGCGCCGGGCCGGTGCGGCCCGGCTGGAAGGCGGCGTACAGCGGGTGGAAGTGACGGTACGGGGCGGCTACAGCCCCGACGTGATCAAGGTCCGCCAGGGCACGCCGGTGGAGCTGGTCTTCGACCGGCAGGAGGCCGGCGAATGCACCTCCCGCGTGGTTTTCCCCGATCTCGAAGTCGGCGCGGGCCTGCCCGCCCACAGCCGCACCACCGTTCGGCTCAATCCTGACCGGCCGGGCTCCTTCGGCTTCGCCTGCGGCATGAACATGATCCACGGCACGCTGCTTGTCGAACCCGCGGAAGGGATGGCACCGCCCGCCCCGGACGGCGACGGTGCCACGGCCGCCTCCCCTCCGGCGGACGGTGGGCCGCCGTCGGCGGGTGAGGAACGGACGGCGGCCGAGGCGGAGGCCGTGGACACCGCCGAGCGGCAGGTGGAGATCAGGGACCTCACCCGCCGAGTGCTGACGGGCGCGGTGCTCACCGCTCCGGTGCTCTTCGCCGTGATGGCCCATGAACTGTTCGGTGCGGGCTGGGTGCCGGGCTGGATGCTGAACCACTGGCTGCAGCTGGCGCTGATCACGCCGGTGATGTTCTACACCGGGTGGCCGATTCATGTGACGGGCTGGCTGACCCTGCGCCACCGGGCCGCCGACATGAACTCCCTGATCACCCTGGGTACGAGTGCTGCCTACGGCTACAGCCTGCTGGTCACGCTCGCCCCAGGTCTGCTGCCCGAGGACGTGCGGGAGGTCTACTTCGAGGCCGTCGGCGTGATTCTGACTCTCATCCTTCTCGGACGGTTGCTGGAGGCGCGGGCGAAGGCCGGCACCGGTGAGGCCATCCGTGCCCTGCTGGGCCTGCGGGCCCGCACCGCTCGAGTGGTGCGCGACGGCACCGAGTCCGAGATCCCCGTCGAGGACGTCGTGGTCGGCGACGAACTGGTCATCCGTCCCGGAGAGAAGATCCCCGTGGACGCCGACGTGCTCTCGGGTTCCTCCCCGGTCGACGAGTCGATGGTCACGGGCGAGCCGATGCCGGTGACGAAGAACGCTGGGGACACGGTCATCGGCGCCACCGTCAACGGCACTGGGTCCTTGCGCGTCCGGGCGGCCAAGGTCGGTGCGGAGACGGTGCTCGCCCAGATCATCCGTCTCGTCCAGCAGGCCCAGGCATCGAAGGCCCCCATCCAGCGGCTGGCGGACGCGGTGTCGGCGTACTTCGTGCCCGCGGTGATCGCCATCGCGATCGGCACCTTCGCGGTCTGGTTCACCCTCGGGCCGTCGCCCGCGCTGACCTTGTCCCTGGTATCGGCGGTGGCCGTACTGATCATCGCCTGTCCGTGTGCCTTGGGCCTTGCCACTCCGCTGTCGGTGATGGTCGGTACGGGTAAAGGGGCCCGGGCGGGCATCCTGATCCGCTCCGCCGAAGCCCTGGAGACGGCGCACAAGCTGGACACGGTGGTCCTGGACAAGACCGGCACGGTCACCGAGGGCAAGCCCGTCCTGACCGACGTCCGTCCCGCCGAGGGATTTGACGCGACGCTGCTGCTGCGGCTGGTCGCGGGGGCCGAGGCCGACAGCGAGCACCCGCTCGCCCAAGCCATCGTCACCGGTGCCCGCGCCCGCAGCCCAGGCCCGCCGACGGCAACGGGCTTCGACTCGGTCACCGGCAAGGGCGTCCAGGCCACCGTCGACGGACGCGCCGTCCTGGTCGGCACCACCCGGCTCCTCGGCGACGCCGGCATCGACACTGCCGCCTTGGCCCCGGTCGCGGCCAGCCTCTCAGTCGAGGGCAAGACCCCCGTGCTCGCGGCCGTCGACGGACGCCCCGCAGGCGTGCTCGCCGTCGCCGACACCGTCAAGGACGACTCCGCCGCAGCCATCGCCGCCCTCAAACGCCTCGGCATCGAGGTCGTCATCATCACCGGCGACAACGCCCGCACGGCTGCGGCCATCGCCGCCCAGGTGGGCGTGGGCCGGGTGCTGGCCGAGGTGCTGCCCGAACACAAGGCGGACGAGATCCGCCGCCTGCAGGGCGAGGGCCGGACCGTGGGCATGGTCGGCGACGGCATCAACGACGCCCCTGCCCTGGCCGCCGCCGACGTCGGCCTGGCCATCGGCACCGGCACCGACGTGGCCATCGAAGCCGCCGACATCACCCTCATCTCGGGCTCCCTCAGCGGAGTCGTCACCGCGATCCGTCTGTCGCGGGCCACCATGCGCAATATCCGCCAGAACCTGTTCTTCGCACTGGCCTACAACGCCGTCGGTGTCCCGCTCGCCGCAGGCGCCCTGTACCCGCTGTGGGGACTGCACCTGAGCCCGGTCATCGCTGCCGCCGCCATGGCGCTCAGCTCGCTGTCGGTCGTCACCAACGCATCCCGGCTGCGTCGCTGGCGCACTCAGCGGCTCCCCGAGGCCCGGCCCGCCCGCGTCCAGCCCCGTGTGGAGTCCGCAGCCGAGCGAGCCCAGGCCGGCACCACGGCCGCCACAGCGGACTCCGGGTACCACCCACCCGCCTCCCACGGCGGCGACAGCGTGGCCAAGGACCCGGTGTGCGGCATGCAGGTGGACAGGACCACCGCCGCCGAACACCGCGAAACCGAGAACGGCACCTACTGCTTCTGCTCCGGTCACTGCGCCGCCACATTCGACGCCGCTCCTGACCGCTACATGGACCCCACGTCCGGCAGTGCACAGGAGGGAGGTGAACACCGATGACCACCGCCTCATCCTCCCCGGGCGACGTTCGAAGGCAGCACGCACGGTCCAACGAACGGCACACCAAGGCACCCGGTTATGCCGACCACGAGACCGGCCACGTGGCCCGACCGGAGAAGATCGGGAGCCGAGGAACTGGCGCGCGACGGATCCGGAGAGCTGCTCTCAAGCGTGCTGAGGCAGGGCCGGAACCGTGCAGGCCACCCGGTTCGGCCGTCGGCTCCGTCTGCCAAGCCGCGAGCAGACGCGCTGCCCTCACGTCGCTCCCGGCCCCACTACTGACGATCACCGCACCCGCTGGCCGGTCGTCGGTCATGGTCTCCTGGCATGGCGGCGGACTGCCTGGTCCGCCGAAGCGGCCGGAACTGGGCCTGGGCGTCGACGAGGCGGGACGCCGTGGCCTGCCGCCGCGGCTCGTCCACGCCGAAGGCGTACCGACCCGCGGATACCGGCCGGGGGAGGCAATGCCGCCCTGGGCGGAGTGGAACCGGGCGCTGCACGGCTTGGCGACCAGGTCCTCAGGAATGCGGTCGCCCTTGTGGAGTTCCGGCAGCCGACGGTGGAGGTGTCGACGCTGCCGGCGGAGGGCGAGCCGGCGTGGGTCGTGCGCGAGGAAGGCGCGCAGAGCTTGCCTGGTGGTGGGCTCCCGGCACCTGAGCAGGCGGCGCGAGATGTGCACCTGCGCCTCGGGGCGCTCCCGCTGAGCGCCCATTGGGTGGCAAGATCGGCCACTCCCCATGACTGGAGTCCTGCCGCACCCGGCTACCCGCCACTGGCGCCCTCAGTCGTCCCTTGCCCCTCCCCGCACCACCACGACCGGACAGGCCGCGTGGTGCAGCAGGGCCTGGCTCACTGACCCCAGAAGCAGCCCGGCGAAACCACCGCGCCCCCGCGCACCGACCACCACCAGTTGCGCGGACCGACTCGCCTCGATCAACGCTTCCCGTGTCCTGCCGTGCACCACCCGCTGTTCCACCACGACGCCCGGGTATTGCTCCTGCCGACCGGCGAGCGCCTCGGACAACAGCCGCTCCTCCTCGTCGGCCAGTGCTCCCGGCGGGTTCGTGTACGGCATCGACGCATCCGGCGGTGCGGGCATCGGCGCGTTCCACGTGGTCCAGGCGTGCAGCGCCACCAACGGCGCCTGCCGCAGGGAAGCCTCGGCGAAGGCGAAATCCACTGCCTTCGCCCCCGCAGCCGAGCCGTCGACGCCCAGGACGATCGGACCGTCGGAGTGTGGCTGCTCGCGCACCACGAGAACGGGACACCGGCCGTACGCCGCCAGATGCACCGCCGACGACCCCACCAGCAGTCCGACGAATCCGCCCATGCCCCGGGACCCGACCACCACCAGCTCCGCGGCGCGTGACTGCGCCCCTCCAGAACCGTCAACGGCTCGCCCGTCACCACGACATGACTGACATCGACCTCCGGCGCCACCGCCCGTGCCCGCTCCAGGGCCTCGGCCACGAGGCGATCGACCATGTTCTGCAGGCCGCCCTCCGGCGGTCCCAGCGGTGACGGCCCCAAGGGCACATGCATCGCGGGCCAGACAAACGCATGCACCACCCGTAGCCCCGCCCCGCGCAACCACGCCTCCCGCGCGGCCACCTCCACTGCGGCAAGACTCGACGCCGAACCGTCCACCCCTACGACCACGAGACCACTCACCATGCCTCCCACGCACAGATGCTTTGCCACTCACCTCCAGCTTCACCCTGGTACCCGTCCACCGTGTGGTCGTGAAGCCGGCGGCGTGAGTCTCAGCTGGCTGTGGGGGAGAGGTGCCTACTTCGGGGCAGTGACGGCAGTGAACCCCGATCGCCGAGGCCTGACCGGACTGCCTGGCCCTCTGGGCGCGGCAGGGCCGGCAGCGCGCATGGCGTCGTACACGTGCGGGGCCTTACCTGCGCGTTCCTCCGCTATGTCGACGCGAGATCGGAGGATCGTCGCTGGTGGCGAAACCCCCATACGCCCTCTCCAGATAGAGACGTGAATGCTTGCGTGCGACGTGATGATGGGCGCATGGACGTGAACGAAGTGCTGCTGCCCGGGGTGGGGATGCGTTACGAGTTCGTCAACCACGAGGGGGACCGGATGGGGGTCGTCGCCCGTCGGTCGGGCGATTTCGAGCTGATGGTCTATGAGAGCGTGGATCCGGACGAGGCGCGGCTCGTGTTCCGGCTGACCGGCGAGGAGGCGGACGCTCTCGCCGAGATTCTGGGCGCTCCACGCATTGCGGAGCGTTTCGCGGACCTGGCCAAGGAGGTGCCCGGGCTCAGTGCCGGGCAGGTCGAGGTGCGGGCGGGCGGGCCTTTCGTCGACCGTCCGCTGGGGGAGACCAGAGCACGGACCAGGACCGGCGCGTCGATCGTGGCGGTCGTGCGCGGCGGGGAAGTGATCGCCTCCCCGGGGCCGGGCCAGGTGTTGTCCGCGGGGGACGTGCTCGTGGTGATCGGAACCCACGACGGGATCGCCGCGGTGGAGCAGATCATCCAGGCTGACCGGTGAAGGTCTCGGTCGCCCTGCTGCTGGAGCTGGGAGTCATCCTGGCCGCGCTGAGCCTGCTCGGGGCGCTGGCCCGGCGCTTCGCACTCTCGCCCATTCCGCTCTACCTCTTGGCGGGGCTGGCTCTGGGCGAGGGGGGCATCGCCCCGGTTCCGGCCGCCGGCCCGTTCGTGGAGACCGGGGCGGGCATCGGGGTGGTCCTGTTGCTGCTGGTGCTCGGTCTTGAGTTCACCGTGCCGGAGTTCACCGTCAGCTTGCGCCGCCATCTGCCCTCCGCGGCGGTCGATCTCGTGTTGAACGCGGCCCCTGGAGCCGTGGTGGGATGGCTGCTGGATCTGGACGCCGCCGGGATCCTGGCACTTGCGGGAGTGACCTACATCTCCTCCTCGGGCATCATCGCCCGGCTCCTGAGCGACCTGGGACGGCTGGGCAACCGGGAGACTCCGGCCGTGCTGTCCGTGCTGGTCCTGGAGGACTTCGCGATGGCCGCGTACCTTCCGCTGCTCGCCGTCGTCGCCGCCGGCGGCACCTGGCGGCAGGCACTGCTGGGAGTCCTGCTGGCCCTCGGCGCGGTCCTGGCCGCGTTCGCCGTGTCGTATTGGTGGGGACACCATCTCGGGAGGGTGCTGCTGCGTCTGCGTCCCGACGCCGAGCAACTGCTGCTCCGGGTGCTCGGCGTCACCCTGATCGTCGCGGCGCTCGCCGAGGCTGTGCACATCTCCGCCGCGGTCGGCGCCTTCATCGTGGGACTGGCGCTCACCGGTGAGGCGGCCGACCGGGCACGGCAGGTGCTGAGCCCGCTGAGGGACCTGTTTGCGGCCGTCTTCTTCCTCGCCATCGGCCTGTCCGTCAGGCCGGAGACGCTGCTGCCGGTGCTTCCCGTCGCCCTGCTGCTGGGGGTGGTCACGGCGCTGACGAAGGTGGCGGCCGGCTGGTACGCCGCGCGGCGGGAGGGCGTGGGACGCCGGGGTCGGCTGCGGGCCGGTACGGCACTCATCGCACGCGGCGAGTTCTCCCTCGTCATGATCGGTCTGGTCGGCGTGCGCCAGGACCGGCTCGGCGCCCTGGTGTCCGCCTACGTTCTCCTGATCGCCGTGGCCGGACCAGTGGTCACCCGCTTCGCCGGCACTCGCCCGGCCCTCCGTGCCGAGGCGGCTCGGAAGGGGGACACCCGCGTCGCGGCCGAGCAGGGGCAAGGAAGTGGCACGGCCGGGTAGAGCCGCTGGGGACACAGGAGGTCGTCGTTGGCGATGACGAGCGCGATGAGCGCGGCGATGCCGAGGAGGCGCAGCCACGCCTGGCCTGCGATCGCCGTCGGCCGTCTCCGGGACCATGACCTCCTTGGCCAGGTCATCTCGCCCGCGGGGTCGTGGGCTGGGGGCTTTGGCCATGGCCTTTTCGAGCTGGCGGTCGACGCGGAGTCTCTCCAGGGCCGCGTCCTGTACCCCGCAGGAGGCGTTCCCTGCGCGGAGCGCTCCTGAGTGCTGACGGGTGCGCACCGTTCAGCCCGCAGCGGTGCAGGGTCGACCATGGGACGGGTTTGCCGGGCAAGGGCAGGCAGGCGCTGTGCATTGCCCACATTGAGAAGCGCCAAGGAGATTGATCACTGCGGGGTCTGGGGCGGGGCGGGGAAGGCGCGGGCGGCGCCGCGTACGCGCAAGCCGACTTCGCCGCCCATGACGTGGGGGAGCGAGGCCGGGTCGAAGATGCGGGCGACCACCGGTGTCCCGTCCGCCAGCCGCAGGGCGAGCAGGGCATCGTGGCCCTGGAAGTCATGGCCGACGACGGTTGCTGTGACCGCTGCCCGGGCGACGGGTACGACGACCTCGATCTGCTCGGGCCGCAGCAGCACCTGCCCTGCCATGGCCGGCGGACGGTCGCCGGTGGCGACGACGGGCACCGGACCGAGCGGCGTGTGGGCCCGGTCACCGGTCATCTCGGCGGGCAGCCACACCGCTTCACCGACGAAGCCGGCCACCCAAGGGTCGGCAGGGGCGCTGTAGACGAGGTCCGGCGGTCCGCTCTGCACGATCCGCCCGTCGTGCATGACGGCGACCTCGTCGGCTACCGACAGGGCCTCGGCCTGGTCGTGGGTGACGAGGACGGCCGTCGCGCCGTCGGCGCGCAGGGCGCGGCGTACATCCTGGCGTACCGCGGTGCGCAGTGCGGCGTCCAGGGCGCTGAACGGCTCGTCCAGCAGGACGACCCGCGGGTGCGGGGCGAGGGCCCGGGCGACGGCGACGCGTTGTTGTTGGCCGCCGGAGAGGTGGTGCGGCATCCGGTCCTCGAATCCGGCGAGGCCCACCAGCGCCAGTACGGATTCGACCCGTCCGGTCCGCCGACTGTGCCGGTCGAGCCCGTAGGCGACGTTGCCACGCACCGGGAGGTGGGGGAAGAGGGCGCCTTCCTGCGGGACCACCGCGATCCGCCGCCGCTCGGGCCGCACCGTGCGGCCGGAGGCGGCGATCTGCTGACCGTCGAGCCGGATCTCTCCGGCGTCCACGGGTTCGAATCCGGCGATGCAGCGCAGCAGCGTGGTCTTGCCGCTGCCCGAGGGCCCGAGCACGGCCATCAGCGTCCCGGAGCGGACCGTCAGGTCCGCCCCGCGCAATGCCCGCACGGGGCCGAAGGACTTGTGCACCGCGGTAACGCGCAGCTCGGCCATGTCAGCTGCCTCCTCCAGCGAGGACGCCGGTGCGGGCCGACAGCCACCAGGTCGGTGCCGCGGCCAGCAGCACCAGCAGCGCGGCGTAGGGCGCGGCGGCCGCGTAGGCGGAGACCGATGTCTGGCTCCACAGCTCGGTGGCGAGTGTGTCCATCCCCGTCGGCCGCAGCAGCAGGGTCGCGGGCAGCTCCTTCATACACGTGAGGAAGACCAGGACCGCCCCGGCCCCGATACCCGGCGCTGCCAGAGGCACGGTGACCGTGCGAAGTACGTGGAATCTGCGACGTCCGAGCGAACGGGCCACCTCCTCCAGCGCCGGCGGGGCCTGCAGCACGGCGGCACCGACCGCTGCGACGGCCAGCGGCAGGAACAGCGCCGCGTAGGCCAGCGCGAGCAGCCAGACGCTCTGGTAGAGCGGGTAGGCCACGTTGATGCCGAAGAACACCAACGAGAGGCCGATGACCAGCCCGGGCAGCGCGTGCGAGAGATAGGCCAGGCGGTCGAGGACGACGGCGACGGGGCCGGGTGTGCGGGCGCCGAGCAGGCCCAGTGGCAGGGCGAGCAGTATGGTCAGGCCCGCTCCGGCGGCGGAGAGGGTGAACGAGTTCCCCGCCGCCGTGGCCAGTCCGGTCAGTGAACCGGGCCGGGAGACGCCCTCGCCGAACCATCGCGCGAGACTCGCTGCTGGAAGGCCGAGCGCCAGCGCTCCCATGCCGGCGAGGCCGGAGGCGGCAAGCCACCGCAGGCGGCCCAGGCGCAGCCGTGTCGGTGGGCGGCCCGCGCCCCCGAGCCGGGCGTAGTGGGCGGCACGCCGTCGGGTCAACTGCTCGCCGGAGACGATGAGCAGGGTGATGACGACCAGCACAGTGGCCAGTACCAGCGCGCCGGTGCGGTCGAAACCGAGGCTGACGGAGGTGAAGACGGCCCGGGTGAAGACATCCGTCCGCAGGACGGAGACCGCCCCGAAGTCGGACAGCACATAGAGCGCCACCAGGAGCGCCCCCGCTCCCATCGCGGGGCGGACCTGGCGCAGCGTCACTGCGCTGAAGGTGTGCCACGGGCCGCTCCCCAGTGACCGGGCCACTTCCTCCTGCGCCGGGTCGGCCCTCGTGAGCGCGGCGGCGACGGGGAGGAAGACGTACGGGTACGACACCAGCGTCAGCACCAGCGCGGCTGCCCAGAAGCCCTCGAACCCGTCCACCGTGGAGACCCATGCGAAGGCCGCCACGTAGCTGGGCACCGCCAGCGGTAGCGCGGCGAGCACCCCGAACAGCCGACGCGCCGGCAGGTCGGTGCGTGTGACGAGGAACGCCGACGTCACGCCGAACACCGTACTCGCCGCGGTCACCAACCCCGCCAGCGCAACGCTTCGGGCGGTGAGCTGCCCGGTCCGGGAAGTGAAGACCTCCGAGCTGATGCGGGGCCAGCCCGCGTCACCGACCCGGACGCTCAAATAGACGAGGGGTAGCAGCGCGACACCGACGGCTGCCGTCGCCGCAGCCGCCAGTGCCGGGCGCGGCAGCATCCGCCGTACCCGGCGGCGTACGCCAGCCGCCGGCGCCATCGTCAGGCCAGCCCCGATTCCTTGATCATGGCGATTGTGGTCTGCAGGTCGTCCAGGTCGCCGAGGTCGATATCCGGTGTCTTCAGCGAGGGCAGCTTCGGCAGGCCGGGCGCACTGGCCACGCCGGCCACCAGCGGATACTCGTACGTTTCCTGGGCGAAGTAGGTCTGTGCCTGCGTGCCCAGCAGGTAGTCGGCGAACGCCCGCACGTCGGGATCGTCGCCGGAGTCCTTCAGCACGCCGACGCCTGAGACGTTGACCAGGCCGCCGATGTCGCCGTTCGCGAAGAAGTGGTTCTTCGCCTTGAGCGTGTCGACGGATGTGCCCTTCTCCTTGGCCAGCTCGTACACGTAGTAGTGGTTGACCAGTCCGGTGGCGAGCGTGCCGTTCTCGACGTCGGCGACTATGGCCCCGTTGCCCTCCCTGATCGGAGCGTCGTTGGCCTTCAGCCCGTGCAGGAAGTCCTGGGTCCGCTCCTCGCCGTGCTCCACCCGCATCGCGGTGACGAACGCCTGGAACGAGCCGTTGGTCGGCGCGACGCCCACCTTGCCCTTCCACTCCGGCTCGGTCAGATCGAACACCGACTCAGGCAGATCCTTCTCGGCGACCTGGTCGATGTTGTAGACCATGGTGCGCGAACGGCCGGTCACCCCGACCCACTCCCCGCCTTCGTCCCGATAGGCGGCCGGCACTTTGTCCAGCAGCACATCCGGCAGTGCGGCGAACAGATCCTTCCCGGCGACCGCTCCCAGAGCCCCGGCATCCTGGGCGAGGAAGACGTCCGCCGGAGTCCGGCTGCCCTCTTCCTGCAGCTGGGCCGCGATGGCTGCGGTCTCGCCGTAGCGTGCCTCGACGGTGATGCCGCTGGTCTCCTGGAAATCCTCCAGCAGCGGCTTGACCAGGGATTCGCTGCGGCCGCTGTACACCGTGATCTTCTTGTCGGAAGCCTTCGGAGTTCCTTCGCTCCCGCCACCACAAGCCGCGGGGCCCAGAGTCAGCAGAGTGACTAGGGCAACCGATGCGGCACCTCCTGGACGGGTTGTACGCATGGGCGCTCCCAGGTCGCCTGGCTGACTTAGGACAGCCTAACTTTACATGCCTTATGGGTGTATATCAGCGTCTGTCTGTGCCCAGCGCCGCCGGATGTTGTCCTCGTGCTCGTTCTGCTCCAGGGCCAGGTCGCTCCGGTTCAGGGCCTCCCGCAGGCGGGGGATCCAGTGGCGCCGCAGGGCACGGGCCCGGTGCCGTGTGCCGACGACTTCCGCGCCCACCAGCTCTACGGCGGCGTGGGCTGCCGCGTACTCGGCGGCGTGCCGCACGGCACGGCCGTAGGCGGCCTCGGCGTGCGCGAGGGCCGTGTTGGCCGGCGCGGCGGCGGTGGCCGGACGGGAGGGTATGGACGTGGAGACCGCTGCCGGATGGCGCACCCCCATGGAGGTGGTCCAGTGAACCGTGATCTCGGCGGAGCCGATGCCTGCGGTGGCCGAGTCGAGGGCCTGTTCACCGCCCAGGAGCAGTCCGCGCAGCAGCCAGCCGTCGGCCTCGGACAGCAGGTCCCGCCAGGCCCGCGCGGCTTCCTCCTCCGTGCGCAGCAGCCGCTGGTGCTCGGAGCGGAGGATGCGCAGCTTCTGTTCCAGCAGGTCGGCCCCACGCTCGGCGACATCGAGGCTGTGCCGCAGCCTCAGGCGGCCCGCACGGCCGGGCGGTGTACGGCGGGCGCCGGTCATCAGGGCGCCTCCCGAACGTCGGGTGCGTCGAATTCCTTCGCCCCGTGGGCGTCGAGGAGCTGGGCGGGGAGCATGGACAGCTGGCTGCGGGGCAGGGTGAGCAGGGCCTGCCAGCCGCGTTCCAGCGAGGTGTCGAGCTCGCGTGGTTCGTCGCTGCGCTGGTCGGCGAAGTCCCGCAGGAATGCCTCCTCGAAGTCCAGGTAGCGGCGGTCGGTGGGGCTCAGCGCCGCCTGGCCGACCAGGTCCGCGAGATCGCGGACCTGCCGTGCGTGTGCCAGGGCGGCCAGCAGTTGGGCCGCGACGTGGAGGTGGTCGTCACGGGTGCGACCGGGACCCGCTCCCTTGCGCATCAGCCGGGAGAGGGAGGACAGGGCGTCCAGCGGCGGGTACGCGCCCCGCGCGTGCGTCTCGGGAGAGAGGACGATCTGGCCCTCGGTGATGTAACCGGTCAAGTCCGGCACGGGGTGGGTGATGTCGCCCGCGGGCATGGTGAGCACCGGCAGCACGGTGACCGAGCCGGGACGGCCCTTGATGCGTCCGCAGCGTTCGTACAGGGAGGCCAGGTCGCTGTAGAGGTAGCCGGGGTAGGCACGGCGCGCGGGGATCTCCCCGCGCGCCGCGGAGACCTCGCGCAGGGCTTCGGCGTACGTGGTCATGTCGGTCATCACCACCAGGACGTGCCGTCCCTCGTTGAAGGCGAGGTTTTCGGCGACGGTGAGCGCGATGCGCGGGGTGAGGATCCGCTCGATCACCGGGTCGTCGGCGGTGTTCAGCAGCAGGACCAGTTCTCCGGCGGCGGACCGTTCCTCCAGGGCGTCGCGGACGAAGGAGGCGTCGGCGTGGGTGAGGCCCATGCCCGCGAAGACGACGCTGAACGCCTCTCCCGCGGCGGTAGCCTGCGCGGCGATCTGGGCGGCCAGTTCCAGGTGCGGCAGCCCGGCCACGGAGAACACCGGCAGCTTCTGCCCCCGCACCAGTGTGGTCAGGACGTCGACGGCCCCGACTCCGGTGAGCACGGGCTCGGACGGCGGCTCGCGCCGCACCGGGTTGATGGGTGCGCCACCCACCTCGGCGGTGTGGGAGCCGAGCACGGGCGGGCCGCCGTCGAGGGGCTCGCCCCGGCCGTTGCAGACCCGGCCGAGCCAGTCCGTCCCGACGGGGACGCGCAGGGGGCTGCCCGAGAAGGCTGCGCGGATTCCCTCCGGGTCCATGCCCGCGGTGCCCTCCAGCACCTGGACGACCGCCAGGTCGCGGTCGGCATCCAGGACGACGCCGTGGCGCCGTTCGCCCGAGGCGAGAGTGATGCGTACGTACTCGTCCCAGCCGATCCCCGAGACACCCTCGACGATCGCGAGCGGCCCTCGCAGTCCCCTCACCTTCGTGTACTCGATCTCATCGGCGGGGCTCATGGCCGCATCTCTCCCAGACCGGCGAGCATCGCGTTCCGCCGTGCCGCCACCCCGGCGGCGTCGTGCGGGCCGGTGTCCTCCCGGGCGCGCAGCAGCGGGCCGAAGTCGACCTCCTCGACCGAGGACGCGGAGATGCCGGAGTCGACCAGCTCGCGGCAGCGGTCGGCGACCGCCAGGAAGGCGTCGGCCAGAGCGGCGGTCTTCTCCGGGCCGCAGTACGCGTCCCGCTCCGACAACGCGCTCTGCTGCAGCACGCCCTCGCGGACCAGCCGACCCGCCAGGACGCTGATGCGCTCCCGCGGGGGCAGGGCCGCGATGCCGATCAGGTCCACCAGATCGGCCAGCCGGTCGGCCTCCGCCAGCACCGCTCCCACCCGGTCGCGGCGCCCGGACCACGCGGGATCGCCGGCCGCCCGGTGTCCGGCCGCCAGGACCGGTACGTCCCGGGAGAAGGACCCGGCCCAGGAGACCGCCGGGTAGTGGCGGGCGTAGGCGAGGTCGCGGTCGAGACTCCACAGGCAGCGGACGAACCGTTCGGTGTGCGCGGTCACCGGTTCCGTCATGTCCCCGCCGGGCGGTGACACCGCGCCGATCACGGTCACCGAGCCGCGGTCGCCGCCGAGGGTGGTCACGGCGGCGGCCCGTTCGTAGAAGGCCGCGATGGCGGAAGCCAGTCCGGCCGGGTAGCCCTCCTCGGCGGGCAGCGCGCCGGTACGGGAGGCGAACTCGCGAAGCGCCTCCGCCCACCGGGAGGTCGAGTCGGCGATGACCACCACGTCCAGACCCATGTCCCGGAAGTACTCGGCGACCGTCACTCCCGTGTAGATGCTCGCCTCGCGGGCCATCATCGGCATGTTGGAGGTGTTGGCGATCGTCACGGTCCGGTCCGCGAGGCGTCCGCCCGTACGCGGGTCCTGCAGTTCCGACAGCTCGGTGATGACGTCGGCCATCTCGTTGCCGCGCTCCCCGCAGCCGACGTACACGATGACGTCCGCGTCGCACCACTTGGCGATCTGCTGCAGCAACACGGTCTTGCCGGTGCCGAAGCCGCCGGGCACCGCGACGGTGCTGCCCCGGGCGACGGGGAAGAGCAGGTCGATCACCCGCTGGCCGGTGCTCAGGGCTTCATGGCTGTCGACGCGTTCCCGTACCGGGCGCGGCCGACGCACCGGCCACAGCGCGCTGACCGTCACCTCGGTGCCGCCCACCACGGCCACCGGCACGTCGCGCGGATGGTCCCCGGCGTCTGCGATCCCCTCGACGGTGCCCCGGCAACCGGGGGGCACGAGGACCTTCACCGGCACCGGCCCCGCATCGCGGACCTCCCCGAGCGCCTGCCCCTCTGCCACCTGCTCGCCCTGCGCCACCGAGGGGGAGAAGAACCAGGAGGGTGCTTCGGCAACGGCCTGCTGCGCGCCGGGCAGCAGCCAGTCGCCGGCACGGGACAGGGGGCGCAGCAGGCCGTCGAAGATCCCGCCGAGCAGACCGGGACCGAGCCGGACCGAGAGCGGACGGCCCCGGGGCAGCGCCGTCTGTCCCGGAGCGAGGCCGCCGGTGTACTCGTAGGCCTGGACCGTGACCACGTCACCGGTGATGGCCACGACCTCGCCGGGCAGCCCGGCGGGGCCGATCGAGACCAGGTCGTACATCGCAATGCCGCCCGTGTACTCCATCTCGACCAGCGGCCCGGTGACCCGCAGGATCCGGGAGACCAGCGGCTGGGCAACGGTCCTGCGACGCGTCCCGGTGGCGTCCGTCACGGCTCCCACAGGCTCCGCACCTCCGCTCCTGTCCGGTCCAGTGCGTGATCGGCCAGCGCGGTCAGCGAGAGGTCGGCCCGCTTCCCCGGCGTCCGGGCCACCACACCCCCGTCGGCGTGCTCGCTCACCTCGGCGTCGGGACCCAGGAGGATCCGGGCCCGGTGTTCCAGCCGCTCCCGCAGGGACGCGTAGCCGTCGGTCCCGCGTAGCCCCCGGACTCGTTGGGCGGCCTCGCGGCGCAGCTCCTCATACGCCTCCCGGCGGGCGGCGAGCGTGCGCGACCTGGCCTCTCGCCGGGCCCTGACAAGGAGGTCGCGGGCGGCGTTCGCGCCGTCGGCCTCGCCTTGGCGGCGGGCCCGGACGAGGATCGCCTGGGCCTCGGCACGGGCCTGGTCGAGCAGAGTGGCGGCCTCCCGCTCGGTGCGGGTCAGGAGCGCTTCGGCGTCGGCGTGAGCCTCGCGCAGCAGGCCCGCCCGGACTGGGGCGAGCGTGTCCGCCGTCTGGTCGGGGGCCGGGATCGTCATGGCGGCATCACGGCGGTCAGCGGGCGGCGGGCCCTCGGCGCGGCGGGGTCCGAGCTCAGCGCAGCGGCCGCGGCAGGCGTGAGGATGACCAGGTCGATGCCGTCCGGCAGGGCCCGCCAGGCCCGGCGCACAGCCTCGGGGTCGTCGGCGAGGAGGACGACGGCTCCGGCCAGGGCCAGGCCGGCGACACGGGTCCGTTCTCCGAGGGCGGCGACGCGTCCCATGGTCATGCCTTCCCGATCAGGATCACGGCGACGACCAGGCCGTAGATGGCGATGCCTTCGGCCAGGCCGACGATGACCATGGCCCGGCCGAACAGTTCGGGCCGTTCGCTCAGCGCCGCGAGGGCCGCCGCACCGGTGTAGGCGACGGCGATGCCCGCCCCGATCGTCGCGCCGGCCACCGCGATGGCGGCGCCGATCAGGGCGGATGATCCGGAGCCGGACTCCTGGGCAGTCGGTGTCGAGGCCTGCGCGGATCCGCCGGAGAGTGCCAAGGTCAGTACAACGGCGGCGGCCACCAGGAATACGGCGTCGGCGGCGACCATCCACCACAGGGCCGTCCTGCGATCCGAACGCCGCAGCACAAGGCGTGCGGCGACGAACCCCGCCGCGATGACGGGCAGGGCCAAGAACCAGGTGATCACGATGACTCCTCCCTCGCCGGACCTTGTCGGACGGCCTCCACCGCTGCAGGCGGTCCGGCGCCGGCGGCCGACTCCGTGAGGTGCTGCACGGGCAGATGCCAGGCGCTGAAGGGGCGGCCCTCGCCCTCGAAGAGCCGGGAGAACAGTTCGTAGAACTCCAGACGCAACGCCTGGACACCCGCCACCAGTGCCTCCAGCGAGAAGGCGAGGGCGTTGCCCACGAAGAACACCGGCAGCGCGGTGGCGACCCCGACCGGGCCCCTGACCGCCAGAGCCGTCGTGCCGTCCCAGACGATCGCGCCGAGCGCCGCATGGGTCAGGCCGAAGGCTGCGAGCCGAGCGAAGGACACCACATTGGAGCCGATCCGTACCACCGCGTCGAAGAGCTGGATGCCGGTCTGAACGGCGCCGCCCGGACCGCCCGCCGTGGTCGCGTACAGACCTGCCCCGGCCAGCGCCAGTCCGACGGCGGCGATCAGGGCTCCCACCACGCCGTACACCCCCTGGCCGAGCCACACGTACCCGGCGACGACGGCGAGACCGACATAGAGCGCCGCCCCGGCGATCCCGGTCGTGGCGTAGAGGGCCGCCGAGGGTCCGCCCTCCCGCCACCGGTTCACGATCCCCGCGGCGTAGGCGACGGCGAGCAGCACGGCGCCGAGCCCGACGGCGGCGGCCAGCAGCCGCATGGGCTCCTGAAGCGGCTCCAGCCACAGCACGGGCAGAACTCCGGTCGGGCCGAAGAACTCGCCGTACGCCACCCCGGCCATGGTGGCGGCCAGCCCCGCCCCGGCGACGAAGGGCCAGAGCGGTCGCAGCGCCGCCATGCGGCGCGGCCGGCCCGCCCGCAGCAGCAGCGCCATGGCGACGAGCAGCAGCCCGTGCCCGGCATCGCCGAACATCAGGCCGAACATCACCACGTAGACGATTCCGGCCGCCATCGTGGGATCGAGGTCGGCGTAGGGCACCGTCCCGTACGTCGTGACGAGAGGTGTGAACGAGCGGCGTACGGGCGTCGCCGCGAATGCCGGGTGCCCGGTGTCCGCTCCGGTCAGCAAGGTCGGCGGATCGACGCCACGCGGGGTCCGCAGGGGTACCAGCGCGCCCCCGGCACCGGCGATGAGCGCTGTCGTGCGGCCCAGCTCTGTCTCGGGGCACCACCCGGCCAGTGCCGCGACCGTACCGTGCCGGACCGCGCTACCGAGTCGTTCCTCCAACTGGGCCTCGCCCGCCAGCAGGTCCCCCCGGCCCTCGCGCTCCAGAGCGTCAAGGTCGGGGCGGCCCTCGCTGAGAACGGGTTGTGCCGGCTCGGCGCGCAGCCGCTGCAGGCGCGTCGCGGCGGGCCCGCGGACATCGGGCCCCCCGTCCCCGGCCAGATCGACCTCGACGCAGCCCGCCTCGGCGATCCGCACCAGGCTCTCCCGCAGCACCTTTTCGGGGGCCACGATGGCCACCCTGCGCATCCGCACCGGGATCGCGGCCTCAGCCCGGAGCACCGAGCACCTCCACGGGCCAGTTCCCGGGTCCGCCGCCCCGGGCGGCCAGTTCCAGCGCGCCTCGGATCCGCCACGCGTCGGCGGACAGCAGTGCCACTGCCCCCACGACCGGCTGCGGTCCGCAGGGGGACCGGCGCAGCAGTTCCCGGCCGTCGCGGTCGACGGCGTCCCACCACCGTGCCTCGGCCCGCCACAGGTCCGCCGCCTCGTCGACGTCGTGGAGCAGCCACCGCGCAGTGGCCGGCAGCGCCTGCCGGAAATCGGCGTACGTTCCCGCGCCCACCGCCCGCGGGCCGAGCAGGCGGGCCGCCCGGCGGACGGACACTGCCGGCATCCGGCGGCCGACGACGAACACTTCACGGGCGAACAGCAGGGCGAGCCGTGCCGCCGCCCAGCGTGCCGCGTCGGGAGCGGCGGTGGTGAGGCGTACGGCGGCGGAGACCCGCATACCGGTGGCGACCGCGGCGGGGGAGTCGCCCCCGGGGTCACCCCAGGCGGACGACGCCAGGGCCGTACGCAGCTCCGACGGCGTACGGGTGCGGGCGAGCCGGGTCCAGGCGATCGCCAGCGCGCCCAGGCGGTAGGGCAGGAGGCGCGGGCGTTGCGTACCGGGCTCTCGCGGCCCGGCCACGAGAGCCCTCGAGTGGTGCTCGGTGTTGGAGATCTCGAATCCCGCGGCGAGCGCCCGGATGGCCTCCGCGCCGGTCGCCGGCTGCCAGCCGGCGAGGACCCGCAGGTGCCACAACAGTGTCGCCGAGACGGCCCGCTGGGCCTCGGCCGGCGTGGCGCCCGGCGAGACGTCGCGTCGGTAGGGGGTGGCCGCCAAGTAGCGCAGGGCGTCATCGAGGGTGGGGGACGCGGCCACCTCCCCGATGCCCTCGACGGGCAGGCACCTGGTCCGCAGGGCGCGTGCCCGGGTCACGCCTGCCACCCATCCGGCGCCCATCAGGGACCGCCCTCGCGCGGCCTCCCACGGCCCGGCGACCGATGCCCTTCCTGTGGCGCAGGAGACACCTGCCCCGCCGTGAGATCTTCCAGAACCAGCGCGACCACATGTTCGGCGAGCGCGGGCGTTCGGCTCCTGGCACGATCGCGTACAGCGATGGCCTCGCGTTCTGCCTCGGCCAGCAGCGCTGCCGCCTCGCCCTCGGCCGTACGCAGCACCTGGTCGGCGGCGCGCTCCCGCACATGGGTGGCCTCCGCGTGCGCCTCGGCCACGATCTCCTCGGCCTGCCGCTGGGCTTGTCGTCGGCGTGACGCGGCGGCCACGTCGGCACGCTCGCGTACGGTCCGGGCTTCCGCCTCCGCCTGTTCGAGCAGGGCCAGCGGCGGTGCGAGTTCCGCACGGAGTTCGGCGGAACGGTCCGCGGGCACACCACCTGGTGCGGCCCGGCCGGGCGACGCCGCCGGCCGGAACCGGGTCAGAAAGTCTCGGAAACCCGTCACGAACTTCCTCCAGTGAGACCAGGTCCCGCCTTCCAGTCTCCTTGGTATGCGTTGACGTGTCGCGCCGCGCCGGGCCACCAGTCCCTCATACGGTGCCGTTCGGCCCACAGGCCGCACCAGTCGATCGATGCGAGACTGACCCCGTAGGTGGACGGCATCCCAGGAGGCAGCCGTGAGCGATTTCGAGCAACGCTCCGCTGAGAAGGAAGCCCGCAGCACCACGCCGGGCCGCCCCTGGACCCCCCGGCAAGAACCGCACCAGGACGCGCTGCGCCGCTACCTCACGGCAGTCGCCGCCGCCGCGTCGGCCAGGAGTGCCGAGGAGCCCGAGCCTGCTGCCGGACGGGAGAAGCCCGAGCCGCCCGCCGCTGCGGCACCCGAGCCGCCGGCCCGGGAACCGGCCGGCCTCCGTGTGCGGGACGTCATGCAGGTGCCGGCGGCCTCCGTCCCCGGTGACATGCCGTTCCTGGACGTGGCCCACGCCCTCGCCCGCGAGCAGGTGAGTGCCGTACCGGTGGTCGACGCCGACGACCACGTGATCGGCGTCGTCTCGGAGTCGGATCTGCTGGCCAAGGCCGCCGTCATGGCGGAGCCGCGCAGGCACGGACCTGTCGGCAGGCTGTGGCAGCACCGCCTGTATGACAAGAGCCACGGTGATACGGCGGCCACGTTGATGACTTTTCCGCCCGTCACCGTCCACCCGGCGGAGCGCGTGGCGGATGCGGCGTGGACCGCCGCCCACGCCCGGCTGAAGCGCCTCCCCGTGACCGACCACCGCGGCCGGCTCGTCGGCGTGGTCAGCCGGAGTGAGCTGTTGCGGGCCCTGATCCGTGACGACACCGAGATCCAGACCGAGGTCGAGTCCCTGGCCGCTCAGCACCTGCTCGTTCCACACTCCGTCCAAGTCGCCGTGGAGAACGGAGTGGTGACGATGACGGGGCGACTGGACAGAGCTCTCGTCCCTGCACTGCTCGCAGCCGTGCGGGACATCGACGACGTGGTCGCAGTCGTCGACGAGATCGAAGCGGCCTGAGCCGTCGAGGCCCGCCTCCATGTGGCCGCCCGGCCCAGCGGCTGACGGTACTGCCGCCGGGACCGGGGCGGGCTCAGGCGGAGGGAGAGGCGGCGCAGGGGCCTTGGGGAGCTCGGAGGGTTCGGGAGGCGCGCTCTTCACCGGTGCGTGACGGCGGGCCGTCGTTCCTCGGCGGGCCCGATCAGTGCGAGCGGCGTGCCCACGGCACCGTCGTCCCGGGCTCGACGAGCAGCTCCCTCATGGTGCCGGTTTCGAAGCACTCCACCTCGATCGTCGACTTCGCGGTCTCCACGACCGCGACCGGATCCCCTTTGTGCACGAAGTCCCCGGGCCCGACCAGCCATTCCAGGAGCGTGCCCTCGTCCATGTCGGCGCCGAGGGACGGCATGGTGAACTCGGCCATGATCAGTCCACCGCCCGGTGGGCGGCCGCGACGATGTCGGCGACCTGGAGCAGGGCGGCCTCTTCCAGCCGCCGGGCGTACGGCATGGGCACCTCGGCGCTGCACACCCGCTCGACGGGCGCGTCCAGGTCGTAGAACGACTCTTCGGCGATGCGGGCGGACACCTCGGCGGCGAGGCTGCCCGTCCGCCACGCCTCGTCGATGACCACCGCACGATGCGTTCGGGCCACCGAAGCGGTGATGGCCGCGTCGTCGAGGGGACGCAGCGTGCGCAGGTCGATCACTTCGGCGCTGATGCCCTCGGCGGCCAACTCGTCCGCTCTGCGAGGGCGTTGGGCAGCGAACCACCATACGTGATCAGGGAGACGTCCGTGCCGGCGAGGCGGATCGCGGCGTGGTCGATGTTCAACGGATCTGCAGGCGGGAGGAGTTCGCCGGAGACGTTGTAGAGGCTGCCGTGCTCGAAGATCAGTACGGGGTCGGGGTCGGCGAGCGCCGGGGCCAGCATGTGGCGGGCGTCCTCAAGGGTGGCGGGGGCGAGGACACGGATGCCGGGGGATGTGCGCGTACCAGCCTTCCAGGCTGTGCGGGTGCTGAGCGGCGAGCTGCCGTCCGGCGCCCGTGGTCATGCGGATCACGATCGGCACAGGCAGCTGGCCGCCCGACATGTGCAGCAGGGTGGCGGCGTTGTTGAGGATCTGGTCGAGGGCGAGCAGGCTGAAATTGACGGTCATGATCTCGACGATGGGCCGCATCCCGGCCAGGGCCGCGCCGATGCCGGCGCCCACGAACGCCGACTCCGACAGCGGGGTGTCGCGGATGCGTTCGGGGCCGAACTCCTCCAGCAGACCGAGGCTGACACCGAGGCATCCGCCGTAGCGGCCCACGTTCTCGCCCATGAGGAAGACGCGGTCGTCGGAGCGCAGGGCTTCCCGGAGCGCCTCGCGCATGGCCTCACGGTAGGTCGTCTTCGCCTCCTGCGTTCCGCCGGCGCCCACGGTCATCTCACCGCCTCTGCCGAGGAACTGGTGACGTGGTCGAGCAGGTGCTCGCAGCACAGTGCACTGGCGATCACCAGGGCCGAACGGCCCAGGGACCGGCCGGAAGAGTCGGACGCGGCTGCTCGGCTGTTCCCGGCTCGGGGCTATTCGCGGTAGAGGCCGATCTTGAGAGCGCCGGTGTCGGTGCCGCGGGAGAAGACCTCGTAGGCGTCTTCTGCCCGGTCGAGGCCGAAGGTGTGGGTGACCAGGTGGGAGACGTGCAGGCGTCCGGACGTCACCAGGTCGAGCAGCCAGGGTGTGGAAGAGGTGTCGACCTGGCCGGTGCTGATCGTCATGTTCTTGTGCCACAGTGCCTCGAGGTGCAGCGTGGCCGGCTTGCCGTGCGTGCCGATGTTGGCGATGTGCCCACCCGGGCGTACGACTCGTGTGCACAGGACGAAGCTGTCCGGATCTCCGGCGGCTTCGATGGCGACGTCGGCACCGGGTCCCTCGGCCAGGTCGGCGATCAGCCGTCCGGGCAGCTCGGCGGAGTCGGCACCCAGCCGGGTGGCGGCTTCGAGTCGGGTGCGGGAAAGGTCCACAGCGATGATCCTGCGTGGCGAGTAGAGCCGCGCCGTCATGACCGCGGCGAGCCCTACGGGACCGGCGCCCACGACGACGACGGTGTCACCCGGCCCCACGTGTCCGTTCCGCACGCCGACCTCGTAAGCGGTGGGGAGGACTTCGGAGAGCAGGACGGCGTCCTCGAGCGCCAGAGCGCCGGGCCGCCGTCGGGTGGAGTAGTCGGCGAAAGGAACCCGGACGAACTCCGCCTGGGTTCCGTTGGTCAGGTTCCCGAGAATCCACCCGCCACCGCCGTGGCACTGTCCGAACATGCCGTCCCGGCAGAACTGGCAGCGACCGCAGGCCGAGATGGACGACACGATCACCTGATCCCCGACGGTGGTGGAGTGGACCTCACGACCCACTTCCACAACCTCGCCGACGGCCTCGTGGCCCAGGACTGTTCCTGGCTTCACCTCAGGCAGTTCTCCGCGCCGGATGTGCAGATCGGTGCCGCAGATCGTGGTGGCGTCGACGCGCACCACGGCGTCCGTCGGGTCCTCGATCGTCGGATCCGCGACCGTGTCCCAGGAGATCCGTCCGGGGCCGTGGTAGACGAGGGCTCGCATGGTCATCCAACTCCCTGGCCGGCTCGGCCGCCTCTCTCCACCGTCGCCCTGGAACGGTGCCCGGGCAACCGGGGACCAGCTCCGAGGCCGGGCCGCCTGCCGGTCAGCGCGGCCGAGTCGACGGTCGCTAACCGGAAGCCGGCATGCCCGTCGGGGCGGACGGCCGCCAGAGGGCAACCGCGTCTGTTCATCAGCCGGACGCCGGAGGCCGGAGGACGCTGCGGTCGCGTCCCAGCAGTCGTTCGCCGGCGAGGTGCCTCATGTAAGCGCGGTGTCTCTGCTCTGGTCAGGGCTTGTCACAGTAGTTCACCAGAAGCAGGTGCAGGGAGGTGAGACGCTGTGTGCGTGAGGTCGAGGGGCCGGCGGGCCGACGCCTGGTGCAGGCCGGCTCGCCTAGTCAGGCTCCATATAGGGCGGCGGAAGACCGGCGCCTGGCCGGTCCCCCACGGGCGTACGACAGCCAGCGCCTGGGAGACGGCGGACTCCAACGGTCCACTGGTGTCGACCGAGACGGCCTCGGGCCACGGCGGTTCCCCGGCCGCCATGGCGGTGACGATGTCGAGGCCGGCGTCCGACGTGCCCGGCGCGCGCGTGCTCAGACGAGCCGCCGACACGTCGCCCGGAACCTGACAGTGCAGGGCCACCAGATGGGCGTGGGTGCCCTCGGCGATGCGCAGGGCGGACTCGCGCTGTCCGGGGTCGTGCCAGGTGGCGTCCAGGACGACGGACTCACCGGAGGACAGCAGGGCGGAAGCGCGGTCGAGGAGGGTGGCGTAGGTCCTCGCGGTCCACTCCGGTGTGTACAGCCCCTCGCCGTAGCCGGCCGCCGCGGACTGCTCCGCGGGGATGCCCGCCAGTTCCTTGCGGAGGCGGTCGCTGCTGAGCAGCGTGACTCCGAGCCGGTCGGCCAGGGCACCGGCGAGTGTGGACTTCCCACTGCCCGGCAGACCGCCGACGAGCGTGAGGCCGACGGCGGAGGTACGCAGGTGGCGCAGTGCCGTCGAGACCAGTCGTCGCGATGCCGTCTCCGCGGCCGGAGTCCCCTGATGCGCCTGGATCAGGGACACCTTGGCACGCACGAACGCGCGGTAGGCGACGTAGTGGTGCCACAGGGAAGGGGGTGCGGGGTCGCCGGAGTACTCGCTGTACTGGGCCAGGAAGTACGCCGCGGCCTCGGATGCGCCGAGTTGTTCCAGGTCCATGGCGAGGAAGGCGGCGTCGTCGAGGCCGTCGACGTAGCGCAGGCGGTCGTCGAACTCCAGACAGTCCAGGATCCGGGGCCCGTCGTCGAGGCAGAAGATGTCCTCGGCGAGCAGGTCGCCGTGGCCGTCGACCACCCGTCCCTGCTCGATGCGCGTGTCGAAGAGCCGCTCGCGGCCGGCGAGGTAGCGGCGCACCAGCCGCTCCACCTCCGTCACTCCGCCGGCCACGAAGCCGTCGTCGGCCAGCGCGCCGACCTGCGCGAAGGAGGCTTCCCAACGTGATGACAACGCGTCCCGTGTGCCTTGTTCGGCCACGTCGGGGCTGCGGGGTGCGTCCGCGTGCCACGCGGCGAGGTGCCGGGCGACGGCCCTGAGGGCGTCGTCGACGGCGGCGCCCTCCCGTACGAGGCGGGAGAGGCGGCGGTCCGCCGGCATGCGGCGCATCACCACGAGCGGTTCGGCCCCTTCGGCGTCAGGGCCCCGGATCTCGCCCACGCCCAGGTAGACATCGGGGGCGAAGCGGCGATTGAGCGTGACCTCGCGTTCACACGCGGCCCGGCGAGCCGGCGGCGTGGTGTAGTCCAGGAACCCCAGATCCACCGGTTTCTTGAGTTTGTAGGCGCGGTCGCCGGTGAAGAACACGACCGCCGTGTGGGTCTCGCGTACTTCTGCGCGCGTCGGCGGCGCGCCGCCGTGCAGGGCACTGGACGAGAGCTCGGACGCGTCGGCCCGCGGTACCGACCGCTGGGATGCCCCGCGGAGACCAGGCTCAGTCATGGGGGACGACGGCGACGGGGCAGCGCCCGTGATGGATGGCGGCCTGAGCGACGGGCCCCAGGTGGGGAGCCGGCCCACGATGGTGCCGACGTCGGCCGACGACCAGCAGCGCCGCGTCCCGGGCGGCCTGCACGACGGCCTTGGCAGGGCTTTCGAGACGGATGCTCTCGGCCACGTCCACCTGCGGATACTTCTCGCTCCAGGGCCGGAGCACCGTGCTCAGTTCCTTCAGCGCGTCCCGCGTCATCTCCTCACTGATGTCGTGGTCCACACGCCAGGGCACCCGCGCGTGGAGTGGCACGCTACGGCCGTGTACGGCCAGGAGCGGCACGCCCCTGGCCGCGGCGGTGTGGAACGCGAAGTCGAGCAGATCGTCGCTGGGTGCGTGCAGTTTCACAGCCACGACGACGCGGATCGCGGCCTCTGTAGGCAACCCCTCGTCGCGGGCCCCGGCACGGACGAGGACCACCGGCCGCTCGGCCCGCGCCACGACGGGCATGCTCACGTCGCCCAGGAAGTAGCTCTCCACGGGCTCCAGCCCCCGCGAACCGAGCACGATCAGGTCGGATTCCGACGCCGCCTGGAGCAGCGCGTTCTGAGCATCGTCGGCGACCAGGCTCCCGACGATGGACAGGCCCGGGTGGCGTGCTTGGAGCTCCGCCCGTGCGGTGTGCACGAGACGCTTCGCCCAGTAGTTCTGGTCGACTTCCGAGGGGACGCGGGCCGGTTCCGGCGCCAGGAGCGGCCAGGCGTGCAGCAGGCGCAGGGTGAGCTTGCGCTTCTCGGCCTCGTCGGCGGCCCAACGGGTGGCGGCAAGACTCTCGGGTGAGCCGTCGAGCCCCACGGTGACGACTGGTTGCATGGCGGCGGCCTCCGTCTCGTACGAAGCTGTAGATGACGGTGAATGTCGGTGAACGAGTCCGATGGTGTGGACTGACCGGACGGCGCCGGCATGCAGGGCAAGGTGCGGCGTTCCCTCATCCGAGGAGTACCCCAATCCCCTCCACGGCGCATGTGAAAGCGGGGGCCGGTGGCGGGGAGTCCGGCGCGAGAGGAGACAGGGGCGGTGGCGATTCCCCTGGTGGCCGGCATCGACGGGTCCGAGGCGAGCCTGGAGGCGGTGGACTGGGCTGCCGAAGAGGCGGTCCGGCACGGGGTGCCGCTCCACCTCCTGCACGCGGCGGCAGGGGGCCGGGGGGCATCCGAGCTGATCAACGCCGCCTCGGAACGTGCCGGACAGCGCGCTCCCACGGTCCAGCTGACGAACGAGGTGCTGCCCGGGAACGCGGCCTTCGCCCTCGTGGACAGGGGACGTAACGCCTTCGCGCTCGTACTCGGGTCCAGAGGACGGGGAGACCTCGCCGGAATGCTTTTGGGCTCGGTCAGCCTGGCCGTGGCCGCACGAGCGGACTGCCCGGTCATCGTGGTGCGGGGAGCGACGGAGGACAGGGACGCCTCGTTCGAGAACATCGTCGTCGGGGTCGAGGACGGAGAGGGCAGCGACACGGCTGTGCAGTTCGCGTTCCGTGAGGCACATGTGCGGCGCTGCCGGCTGATGGCAGTGCACGCCTGGAGTGCACCGTTCGGTGCTTCCACCGCACCTCAAGCCTCGTCCTGGTCCCTGGACTCCCACCGGCGCCCGCCGGCGCAGGTGCTCGACGACGCGCTGCGCGACCCGTCGGAGCATTACCACGACGCCTCGGTGAGCCGAAAGGCGATCGAGGGGCCGGCGCGCCAGGCACTGTTGGAGGCCGCCTCAGAGGCGGACCTTCTGGTCGTCGGCGCTCGCCGACGACAGGGACACCCGGGCCTGCAACTGGGACTGATCAATCATGCGGTACTCCATCACGCGCCGTGCCCGGTCGCCGTCGTCCCACGGATATGAGCGCGACCGCCGGGGACGGACCAGGGCGACGTCGGGTCTCGGGGCCGGAAGTCCGTCTTCCCGGGACCTTCGGCCCTGTGACCCGAGTCGGCTGCCGCTCGATCGTGGGACCAAGGAGTGGGGGAGTGGACCAGCGACCTGCTGGAGGCTGACTCATGAGCGCACGAGATCCGCAGCACGCATCAGGTCCGCTCCCGCCGCGCAAGGAGCACACCTCGAAGAAGGCGAACCCCCTGAGGCGTCCGTCCGACCGGTTCGAATCCTGGTTCCTCCGCTTCCTGATGTCCGTCCTCGTCCTCGGACTGCCGGTGGCCGCGATCGGCGCCGGGCTGACGGCGTACGAGTCCTCGATGCGCACCGTGCACGCCCAGGCGGCGGAGCGACAGGAGGTCACCGCCCGACTGACATCGGACGTCAAGGGCGACGCCGAGGTGCCGCTGCAACAGGCCCAGGTCCGCTGGACGGACGGGGACGGTGCGGCGCGGACCGGAACGGCGCTGGTGAAGTCGGGAACGCCCAAGGACGCCGCCGTGCAGGTGTGGGTGGACCGGGAGGGCCGCCTCACCAGTCAGCCGATGACCGAACTCCAGGCCAGGTCGAAAGCCTGGTTCGTCGGCGGTATGGCGGCGGTCGGTGTGGGCGCCGGGGTCTTCGCGGCGCGGTCCGTCACGCGCCACCTGCTGGACCGCGGACGGTACGCGCGGTGGGACGCCGAGTGGGATCTGGTCGAGCCCCTGTGGTCCGCGCGCTTCCGCCGGTGACGGCCAGGAGATGGGACGGCAGCCGAGGAGGTGAGGGCGATGTCCGACGCGACGACCACCGATCTGTACGAAGTGACGATGGCCATGTCCTACCTGCGGGAGGGGATGACCGGTCCGGCGACCTTCAGCCTGTTCGTCCGTGACCTGCCTCCTGAGCGAGGTTTCCTGGTCGCCGCGGGGCTGGAGTCGGCACTGGACTACCTGTCCGGACTCCGCGTCGGTCCCGAGGACGTCGACGCCTTCGCCTCCGCGCTGCACCGGCCGCGGCGGGATCTGGAGCCGCTGCTCGACCTGGAGTTCACGGGCGAAGTGCGGGCAGTACCGGAGGGGAGGATCGTGCTCGCGGGAGAGCCCCTGCTGGAGGTGACCGCGCCTCTTCCGCAAGCGCAGTTGGCCGAGACGTTCGTGCTCAACCAGCTCAGTCACCAGACGGCGGTCGCCTCGAAGGCAGCGCGGTGCGTGCTCGCGGCGGCCGGGCATCCGGTCGTGGACTTCTCCCTGCGGCGGACCCACGGCACGCAGGCCGGGTTCCAGGCCGCCCGTCTCGGTGCGATGGCCGGCTTCGCCGGGACCAGCAACGTGGCCGCGGCCACCGCCCTGGGCATACCCGCCGTCGGCACGATGGCCCACTCCTTCGTGGAGGCGTTCGCCACCGAGGAAGACGCCTTCCGTGCCTTCGCACGCTCCCACCCCGGCCCGGTGACCTTCCTGGTGGACACCTATGACACCGAGAAGGGCGTCCGCGTCGCCGCGTGCGTCCTGCGGGACCTGGACCGCGGGCCCGGCTCTGCCGTACGGCTCGACAGCGGCGACCTCGGTGCCCTGGCGGTACGGGCGCGGGCCATCCTCGACACCGCGGGCCTGGCGGACGTACGGATCGTCGCCAGTGGCGGGCTCGACGAGTACGGCGTGGACGAACTGGTCCGCTCCGGAGCACCGATCGACACCTACGCCGTCGGCACCCGCGCCGGGGTCTCGGCCGACGCACCGTATCTCGACTCCGCCTACAAGATGGTCGAGTACGACGGCCGGCCAGTCATGAAGCTGTCGTCGGCGAAAGTGACGGCCCCCGGCCCCAAGCAGGCCTTCCGCCGACCCGGCTGCGCCGACCTGATCGCTCTCGCTGACGAGCGGCCACCCGACGACGGGACTCCGCTGCTGGAGACGGTGATGCGGAACGGGCGGCGCACCGGCAGGCGGCCCACACTCGCCGAGTGCCGGGAGAGATTCACCGCGGACCTGGACCGACTACCCTCGGCGGCCCGCCGGATCCGGGCACCGGCCGCACCTCACGCAACGGTCTCCGAGCGGCTGAGCGCACTCACCGCCCGCACGAGGCGCCGCATCGAGGAACAGACGTCGGCCGAGTCCGCAGGGCTCTCGGTCCGAGAACGAACCGCCTGCGGACCACTTGGATCTCCATAGCGTTGAGGAGGAAAGCGATGCCACACACGGCGGAGTGGAAGGTTCCACTCCAGCTCTTCGGCCGGGCCGTGAACAACCTCGCACAACAGCTGCTGCACATCGCCGAGCGCGACATCGACGGCGTGGGCGCACCTCGCCGGAGCACCCGTCAGGCTGCCGGACGGCCCATGTGACCGACGGCGGTACACCGAATCGAGGAGGATCACTCATGACACACCCCGTACGACACAGCAGAGGTGGGCTCTCGACAGCCCTGCACGAGTTGGAGGATCTCCGTAACCGGATGGACCAGCTCATGCACGCGGCCTTTCCCGTCGGTGGTTACCCCGAGCTCGGTACGGCCGAGCCATGGGCGCCGCTGGCCGACGTCGTGGACAGCGAGGACGCCTACCTGGTGGAACTGGAGCTTCCCGGCGTGGACAAGGACCAGATCACCGTGGAGGTCGGTGAGGGTGAGCTCGACATCCACGGCGAGATCAAGGAGAAGGAACACACCGGGATGGTCCGCAGGCACACCCGCCGCATGGGGCAGTTCGACTACCGCACCACGCTGCCGCCGAACTCCGACACCGAGCACATCAGCGCGGACCTGACCAACGGAGTCCTTACGGTGCGTGTCCCGAAAACCGAGACCGGGAAGGCGCATCGCATCGAGATCACCGGCTGAGCCGGGGTGAGGCCGGCCGCCGGAATCCGTACCGGGTTCCGTAGGCGACCGCCTCCCCCTCACTGAGGGGCCGGCGGTTCCACCGCCGGCCCCTCGCGGCAACGGTGCCGCCCTCATGAGGTGCCGGTGGGGGAACGTCCGGCGTCGTCGGTCCGGTATGCGAGATGCTCGGAAACCGAGACCACGCCGTCGACGCTCCGGCACAGTCGCTCGATGACGGGGATCAGACTCCTGAATTCGACGGCGCCCCCGAGGTCGACCCGCCCGTCGCGCACCTCGACCGTCACCTCCGAAGGAGCCAGCCCCATCGTGCGCCGCAGCACGTCCTCGGTGATCTCGTCGCGGATGGCGTCGTCCCGGCGCAGGAAGATCCGCAGCAGGTCGCCACGGCTGACGATGCCCAGGAGCCGGTCGGTCTCATCCACGACAGGCAGCCGCTTGACGTGCTGGGCCTCCATCAGCCGGGCGGCCTCGACCACGCTCCACTCCGGACGTGCGCACACGGCGGGAGCCGACATCAGTTCCTCGGCGCGGGAGCCCTCGGCCTTGGCCCGCTCCCATGCCTCCAGGTGCGGCACGGGCACCCTGCCCGACGGGTCGGCCTGGTCAGCGCTCTTCCGCAGCAGGTCCGCCTCGGACACCACCCCCATGGGGCGGTCCAGGTCGTCCACCACGGGAACAGCGGTGACGTCGTTCTCCGCCAGCAGCCTGACGATCTCCTTGAACGGCAGGTCACGCCGCGCCTTGACGACGTCTCGGGTCATGAGTTCCGCGACCGTTCGGTGCTGCATGTTGCGTCTCCCGTCCGGGTTGTGACCGTTGACATCCGGCCGCCTCGTACCCGCCCTGCGGATACGGGCCCGTCGGCCCGTGCGGCGACGTGCCGTGCGTGGCACGTTGGATACAGCACCATTCTGAGGAGAGGGCGACGATCATGCGAGCTCACCTCGGCGACCAACTCGTCATCGAAAGCCCGGCGACGGGCGCCGCCAGGCGCGACGGCGAGATCGTCGGACTCCACCACGAGGACGGGACGCCTCCCTACGACGTGCGCTGGTCGGACACGGACGAAGTGACGCTGGTGTTCCCCGGGCCCGACGCACACATACGCCATGTCGGGCATGCAGAGCCCGGAACCGCTCCCGCCTCCTCCTGGCCAGACACGGGTGAGGCGGAGGCCGGGTCCGTGACCGCTCCGCCGGGGACTCCCACCCCCGGAGACATCGGCCGGCGCGTGGCCGCCGAACGCCGCAGGCAGGGGCTCAGCCGGGAGGAAACCGCCCGCCGCGCCCGCATGTCGCCCAGCTACCTCGCCTACCTTGAGGAACAGGCCGCCGATCCCAGCGTGGCGACTCTCATAAGGCTGGCCGACGCACTGGGCACCACCGCCGCAGCTCTGCGTGGCGGAGGGATGGACCTGCCACCGGGCCAGGGCCACGCGCTGCTGCATCCGCAGCTGCGGGACCTCGGCCCGGAGGAGTGCCGCAACCTCCTGTCCACACACGGCGTGGGGCGCATCGCGGTGACGGCGCCCGATGGCCGTCCAGCGGTCGTCCCGGTCAACTACGAGACCGTCGACGACGCGATCGTCTTCCGCACCGCGCCCGAGTCCGTGCCCGCGGCGGCCGTGGGGACGGAGGTGGCCTTCGAGGTCGACCAGGTGGACGAGGCCCTGAGCCAGGGCTGGAGTGTGCTCGCCGTCGGCCCCGCGAGCGTCGTCACGGACGCCGACGCCGTGCGCAGGCTCACCCAACGCGCCCACACCACGCCCTGGGCGGGCGGTGAACGCGAGATGTGGGTGTCGATCCGGCCCACCAGCCTCACGGGCCGCCGCATCACTCCGGCCGACCAGTAGGCGGTCACGGGCCTCCGAGGAGTGGCCCCGCCCGGCAGGTCGCCGCATCGTGAGGGGAGGCTCCGGTGAGCCTACAAGCACCATCCGACGCGCAGGTGACGGCCTTGGTCCACGACGCTGCCGCCGCCCCGTCGATGCATAATGCACAACCCTGGCGCTTCCGCTACTTCCGGCACAGCCGCACCTTCGAAATCCACGCCGACTTCGAGCGCACTATGCCCCACTCCGACCCCGACACCCGCGGCCTGCACATCGGCTGCGGTGCCGCCCTGCTGAATCTGAGGGTCGCCGTGGTCCACAGCGGCCGGCACCCGGAAGCACAACTGCTGCCGGACCCCACCGACCGGGCACTGCTCGCGACCGTACGGCTGGCCGGCTCCGCAACCGACGACAGCGACCTGGGCGCGCTGTATCCAGCGATCCATCAGCGGCACAGCTGCCGCTTCCCGTTCGAGGACAGGGAGATCCCCGATCCCGTCCGGGAGGCTCTCAGCGAGGCCGCCCGCGCCGAGGGAGCAGCACTGACGTTCCCGGCTTCATGGCATCTGAGGGAGGTGCTGGAACTGGTCCAGGAAGCCGAGGCACGCAACATCACCGACCGCGGCAGCGACCAGGACCTGGCGCACTGGACGCGTATCGACACTCCGGCAGTGGACACCGCGGACGACGGAGTCCCCCACTACGCCTTCGGGCCGCGCAGGCGCGGAGGCAAGGCCCCCATGCGCGACTTCGCGGGCTCCCGGACGGTGGCGGGCCGCGACGCAGCGGACTTCGAACGGAACCCTCAGCTGGCCCTGCTCAGTACGGACCACGACCGTCCGGAGGACTGGCTGCGCGCAGGCCAGGCCCTGGAACGCGTCCTGCTGTCCGCCACCCTTGAGGGCCTGTCCAGCTCCTTCGCCACCCAGCCCATCGAATGGACCGATCTGCGCTGGCCGCTGCGCGACCCGATGACCGGGACGGGCTGCACCCAGATGCTCCTGCGTCTGGGATACGGTCCCAGAGGTTCCAGGACACCGCGCCGCCCGGTGTCGGACGTACTCGACATCCAGCCCTGACGAGGATCACTGATCTCCCCCCCGGCGCCCTCGATCAGCTGACTGGCTGGCCGGTGAGCTGGGGCTGGACGTCCACGACTCCCTCCACGGCGCGCACGAGGCGCACGGCGACCGAGATGAGCGAGGTGTCCCGGATGTGTCCGCGGAGCGTGACGACGCCCTCGTGCACGTCCACGTGGATGGCATGGCTGAAGCCCGGGAAGAGGTAGGACACCACGGTGCGGCGGACCTCCTCCTCGATCTCCTCGTCGGAACGAAGGAAGACCTTCAGCAGGTCGGCACGGCTGACGATGCCCTGAAGCATGCCCACGTCGTCGACCACGGGAAGCCGCTTGACGCGCCGCACGGCCATGATCCTGGCCGCCTGTGCCAACGTGGCGTCGGGGTGGACGGTGATCGCCGGGGTGCTCATGAGCTCCCCCGCCGTCACCGCCCCGGCCTTGCCGATGTCTGACAGGCGCCTGCGCTGTTCGACGAGGCTCGGGTCGCTGTCGTGGAACTCCTCCTTCGGCAGCAGATCGGCTTCGGACACGACGCCGATGACGCGCCCTTCGCCCTCCAGCACCGGCATGGCGCTGACCTTCCACTGCTCCATGGTCCGGACGATCTCCTTGAAGGGCGCGTCGCGCCCCACAGCCACGACCGTCTGGGTCATCACGTCGCTCACCATGTGCGGGGTCTCAGGCACCTCGGGCCTCCTCGTCTCGCCTCGATCAGGGCACCTCGCCGGCACCGTGGGGCGCATACGGGTCGAGCAGCCGCATCAGAGGGGGACCCGGGCCGGCCCGCAACCACTGGAAACGGGCCACGACAAGCCCAGCAGACGCCCGGCACCGAGTGCTTCGACGACCGATGCGCGGCAGCCGGGCACGTGACCGTCGAGCGCGACGGAGCCTGTATGGCTGATCCAGAACCGGTCGGCTTTGCCACAATCGCCTTCCCCCTCGCCCTCCGGGCCCCATGACACCACAATCGCCGCAAATCAACACAGCGCAACCCGGGCAGAGGTCTCTTTGCCCGAGAGCCGGTGCATGGGTCGCGACGAGCCCTCAGCGGTGCGACGGTATTGACAGGAGGGGCTTGCGTCAGTGGCCGGGCAGGAAAGGCGGTAGCGACCATGGAACTCCCGCTGGTCGTGGGTGTCGACGGATCGGATTCCAGCCTGCAGGCCGTGGACTGGGCTGTGGACGAGGCGGCCCGCCTGGGGCTGCCGCTACGGCTCGTCCACGCCTCTTTGTGGGAACGGTACGAGGGAGGTCGCCCGTCCTTCAGCACAGACCGTCCGGCCGAAGAGATCATGGTCCAGCACATCGCCGCGTCCGCCGCGGAACGCGCCCGGTTGCGCAATCCGGAGGTGAAGGTATCGAGCGACGTACTGCCCGACGACGCCGTGTCCGCGCTGCTGCACGCGGCCCACGAATCCTTCGCCCTGGTCACGGGCTCCCGCGGCCGCGGCGAGATCGCCGGGATGCTGCTGGGATCAGTCAGCCTCACGGTGGCCGCCCGTGCCGTGTGCCCGGTCTTCGTGATCCGCGGCGGGGAGCGCAACCAGAAGGGCTCCTTCGGCCGGGTGGTGGTCGGCGTCGGCGACTCCACCGAGGGCTCGGCCGCCGTGCGGTTCGCCTTCCGCGAGGCTGAGGCCCGCGGCTGCGCCCTGACGGCCGTACGGGCCTGGCGCCGCCCGGCCCACGGGCACATGCAGGACCAGCCTCTGGTCGCGGTTGCCACCGAGGTGCACGAAGAACAGGCCTCGGACCGCCTCACCGATGCTCTGCGCGAGGCCGGGCAGGAGCATCCCGGCGTCGAAGTGCACCGGCGACCGGTCGAAGGTCCCGCCCACCACGTCCTGCTGGAGGAATCCGCCGATGCCGACCTGATCGTCATCGGCGCTCTGCGCCGGCACGGCCTCGGCGGTCTGCAACTCGGCAGTGCCGCCCACGCCCTGCTGCATCACTCCCGGTGCCCGGTCGCCGTCATCCCCCAGCGGGCCTGAGATACGCATGTCCGAGTGGACGTGGGTGTGGGAGGGCTACGACCCCAATGCGGAGCGATTGCGCGAATCGCTCTGCACGCTCGGCAACGGATACTTCGCCACACGCGGCGCGGTGCCCGAGTCCCGGGCGGGCCTGGTGCACTACCCGGGAACCTACGCCGCCGGATGCTTCAACCGCCTGGAATCGACCGTGGCGGGACGGCAGGTGGTGAACGAGGACCTGGTCAACCTCCCGAACTGGCTGCTCCTTCGGTTTCGTCTGCGCCTCGGCGAGGGCGCATGGGGCCCGTGGTTCTCCCCGGACACGCACGCCCTCCTGGACTACCGGCACACCCTCGACCTGCGCCGCGCCACGCTCACCCGCGCGTTCCGCCACCGGGACGACTCCACCGGGGTGCTCGGCGTGGAGCAGACCCGCCTGGTGCATATGGACGACCCCCATCTGGCTGCGCTCCGGACGGTCTTCACCGCCGAGGACTGGTCGGGAGAGATGGAGATCGAGTCCTGTCTCGACGGTGAGGTGATCAACGGAAACGTGCACCGGTACCGCGCCCTCAACAGGAGCCACGTGACCCATATGCGGACCGGTGCCGAGAAGCCCCACACGGTGTGGCTGAGCTGCCGGACCAGCGCCTCGGACATCAGCGTCGCCATGGCCGCCCGGACGGTCGTCACCGGTCGCACGCCGTCCTCGTCGGCGCTTCGCCCGGCCCGCCGTCGCGCCGTCCACCGCCTGGTGGTCCCGATCGCTCCTGGCCGACCCGTCGGCGTGGAGAAGACCGTGGCGCTGCACACCTCACGCGACACGGCGATCAGCGACCCGTTGGGGGCAGCCGTTGACCGGGTGGCCACGGCGGCGGACTTCTCGGCCCTGCTGCACTCCCACGGTGCGGCGTGGGAGAGATTGTGGCGGCGCGCGGATCTCCAGGTGCCCGGCCGGGCCGGCCGAGTCCTGCGCTTCCACCTCTTCCACCTCCTGCAGACGCTGTCACCGCACACCGGGGACCTGGACGTGGGAGTGCCGGCGCGGGGTCTGCACGGTGAGGCGTACCGGGGCCATGTCTTCTGGGACGAGCTGTTCGTCCTGCCGTACCTCAACCTGCACTTCCCGGAAATCTCCCGGGCGCTGCTGGACTACCGGTACCGGCGCCTCCCACGGGCCAGCCAGGCCGCCGCAGCGGCCGGCCGGGCCGGGGCGATGTACCCGTGGCAGAGCGGCAGCGACGGTCGCGACGAGACGCAGGAGTGGCATCTCAACCCCCACTCGGGGCGCTGGCGGCCGGACCATTCGAGGCTCCAGCATCACGTGGGCTCCGCGATCGCCTACAACGTGTGGCAGTACGGCGAGGCCACCGGTGACATGGAGTACCTGTACACCAGAGGTGCGGAGATGCTGATGCAGATCGCCCGGTTCTGGGCGGACCTCGCGGTCTTCGACACGGGCATGGGCCGCTACCGCATCCGCGGCGTCGTGGGCCCTGACGAGTACCACGACGGCTACCCGGATGCCGCCCTCCCCGGACTGGATGACAACGCGTACACCAACGTCACCACCGCCTGGGTCCTCACCCGTGCCCTGGAGCTCGTGCGGCGCCTTCCCGTATGGCGAAGGGAGGAACTGTCCGACCGGGTCCAGCTGGACGGAGACGAGCTGCCCAAGTGGGAGGAGGTCTCCCGGCGGCTGCGGGTGCCGTTTCACCAGGGGGTCATCAGCCAGTTCGAGGGCTACGACGACCTCGCCGAGCTGGACTGGGACGCCTACCGGGCGCGGTACGACAGCATCCGGCGACTGGACCGGGTCCTTGAGGCCGAGGGTGACACGGTCAACCGCTACAAGGCGTCGAAGCAGGCCGATGTCCTCATGCTCGGCTACCTGTTCTCGCCCGCCGAACTACGGGACCTGTTCCGGCGTCTCGGGTACGCGCTGGACGACGAGGTCTGGCGCAGGACTGTGGACTACTACCTCCAGCGCACCAGCCACGGCTCCACCCTCAGCGGGCTCGTCCACGGCCTGGTCCTCGCCAGGGTGAGACGGGTTGAGGCGTGGAGTTACGTCCACGAGGCCCTGGAGGCGGACATCGCGGACATCCAGGGGGGCACGACCGGCGAAGGCATCCACCTCGGGGCCATGGCCGGGACCCTCGACCTGGTCCAGCGCGGCCTGACGGGACTTCAGGCCCGTGAGGACGCCCTCTGGCTGGACCCGGTGCCTCTGCCGGCGCTTTCCGAGTACGGATTCTCGCTGCGCTACCGCGGTCACTGGGGTCTCGGCGTACGGCGCCGGAGCGGGCAGGTGCAGATCCGTGTCCCCGACTCGGAGGCGTCACCGATCCGCGTGATGCTGGCCGACCGGGCCGTCACCATCGCGCCAGGAGAGACCTGCACGCTGGTGCTGCCGACCGGTTGATCCGATGTTGATGCGACCCGGCCGGCGGCGATTCGGCCCCGCGACGGTGCTGCCGTCAGCCTACGCTCCGAGAACGGGGGTTCGGCTTGAGAAAGAAGAGCAGGTCCGTGGGAGACACGCATGGAATGGTTGGTCTCGCTGGTGGGCGCGGGCCTCGTCATGGTCACCCTGCGGGACCTGTTCCACACCCTGTGGCACCCGACCCGCCACGGCGGCCTGAGCCGCCTCGTCATGACGGCGCTGTGGCGACTGGCCCGGCGCTTCCGTCCCCGCAGGCGGGCAGTGGGGCTGGTGGGTCCGCTCGCCATGGTGACGGTGGTGGGCATGTGGGCCGGCACCGTCATCCTCGGCTGGGCCATCGTCTACTGGCCCCACATGCCCGGAGCGTTCACGTTCTCTCCCGGCTCCAGGGCGGCGCAGGAGCCGGCGCTGCTCGACTCCGTGTACCTGTCGCTCGTCACGGTGGCCACGCTGGGCCTGGGGGACATCTCGCCCGGCGAGGGCTGGCTCCGCCTGGTCTCGCCGCTGGAGGCCCTGATCGGCTTCGCCCTCCTGACCGCCACGGTCTCCTGGGTACTGCAGATCTTCCCGGCTCTGACCCGCAGAAGGGTCCTGGCCATCCGCCTGGCGCTGCTGCGCGACGCGGACCCGACGACGCAGCAGATCGACTGCACGGCAGGGGCCCTCCTGCTGGACAGCCTGGCCACCGAGGTCGTTCGTGTCCGTATCGACTTCACTCAGTACGCAGAGGCCTACTACTTCCATGACGGTGGGGACCACTCGTCGCTCGCGGCCACGGTCGGCTACGCCGCTGCTCTCGCCGAGCGCGGGCAGACAGCGGGCCGGCCGGACGTACGCCTGGCCGGCGATCTGCTCGCGGGCGCGCTACAAGACCTCGCGGCCATCCTGGACCAGCGCTTTCTCCGCACGGGTGGCGCACAGGCGGACATCTTCGCGGCCTATGCCGCCGACCACGGGCGAACCTCGTGAACCGGCGTGAGGGCAGCCGGACTCGCGACTCGGACATGGGCGGCCCCCGAGGCGCGGTACCCACGACGGGTCCGTCGGGCCTGTCGTCGGACGAAGCGGCGCGGCGACTGGAGCTCCACGGGCCGAACGAGATCCCCTCGGAGCCGCGGATCCCGGTGTGGCGGCGGGTCGTGCAGCAGCTGCGCGACCCGCTGATCCTCGTCCTGCTCGTGGCTGCTGCCCTGACCATTGGTACCGGCGATCTCTCCGATGCCGCCGTGATCCTGTTCGTGATCATCGTGAACACGGTGGTCGGCGTCGTACAGGAAGTACGGGCGGAACAGGCGGTGCGGGCCCTGTCCGCTATGAGCGCCCCGGCGGCCAGGGTGGTGCGCGACGGCGAGGAGCGCTCCGTCCCCGCTGCCGAGGTGGTCCCTGGTGACCTCGTCCTGCTGGCCGAGGGAGACATCGTGCCCGCGGACGCGGACGTGCTGGCCGCGGCGATGCTGCTGGCGGACGAGTCCTCGCTGACAGGTGAGTCCGTACCGGTGGAGAAGGCCCCCGGCGGTGACGAAGCGCGTGGGACGGTGTCGGCGGGCACGATCGTCGTCCGAGGCCACGGACGTGTCGTGGTCACCGCCACCGGTGCCGACAGCGCGCTCGGCCGTATCGCGGCACTGATGGGCGCCGCGCCCGGCCTGACTCCGCTCCAGCACCGGCTGGCGAGGTTCGGGCGGACACTGGCCGGAGTCATCGTGGCGCTGTGCGCGGTGGTGCTCGCTCTCGGGCTCGTGCGCGGACAGCCCGTGGAGCTGATGATCGTCGCGGCGATCAGCCTCGCCGTCGCCGCTGTTCCGGAGTCCCTTCCCGCGGTGGTGACACTCGCCTTGGCCCTGGGAGCACGGCGGATGGCCGACCGGCATGCCGTCGTCCGGCGGCTGCCGGCGGTGGAGACGCTGGGCTCCGTGACCGTGATCGCCACCGACAAGACCGGCACCCTGACCGAGGGCCGGATGGTGGCCGAGCAGCTGTGGACGCCACGCGGAGAGGCAGTGATCGTTGGTACGGGCTATGACCCCGAGGGCCGGGTGGTGCGCGATGGCGAGACGGTGACCGCGGACGACGCACCCGACCTGGCAGCCCTGCTGCGCGCAGCCATGCTGTGCAACGACGCGGCACTGGAACCTCCCTCGGACGGATCCACGCAATGGGGTGCACTGGGCGACCCCACAGAGTCCGCTCTGCTCGTGGGCGGGGCGCGGCTCGGGCTCGACCGGGCGGCACTGGACCGAGAGCTCCCGCGGTCGGACGAGATTCCGTTCGACAGCGACCGCAAACGCATGACGACCGTGCACCGCCGGCCGCAGGGCGGGGTCCTGGTCGCGTGCAAAGGTGCGCCGGAGTCGGTGCTCCGGCCGGAGATTCTGGGCGACGCCCCCGACACTGTTGCCCGGGCAGCCGAACGGGCGGAGCTCCTGGCACGCCGTGGATACCGGGTGCTCGCCGTCGCCTCGGCCGACCATGACGACCCGGTGCAGCGGCCCCCGACACAGGAGTCGGGCCTGTCACTCCTCGGGCTCGTCGGCATCGTGGACCCGCCTCGTATCGCATCCGAGGCGACCATCGCCGCCTGCAGACGGGCCGGCATCGTCCCCGTACTCATCACCGGCGACCACCCGCTCACCGCCCGGGCCATCGCCGAACGTCTCGGTATCGCGTCGCACGACGAGGAAGTCACCACCGGCGGACACATCCGGGAAGGTACCGCGGGCGACCTGACAGACGTACGGGTCTACGCCCGGACCACGCCCGAGCAGAAACTGGACATCGTCCAGGCATGGCGCGGGGCGGGGCACGTGGTGGCGATGACGGGGGACGGTGTCAACGACGGCCCCGCCCTGCGGCAGGCGGACATCGGTGTCGCCATGGGCCGACGTGGCACCGAGGTCGCACGTCAGGCCGCCGATCTCGTGCTCGCCGACGACAACCCGGCCACGATCGTGTCCGCTGTCGAGGAGGGACGCCGCGTCTACGCGAACGTGCGCCGATTCCTGCTCTACGGCCTCGCCGGCGGCACCGCGGAGATCCTCGTCATGCTCCTCGGTCCGTTCCTGGGGATGCCGCTGCCGCTGTTGCCCGCGCAGATCCTGTGGATCAACCTGCTCACCCACGGCCTGCCCGGTGTCGCCCTGGGCGCGGAACCCGTCGCGCCGGACGCGATGCGCCATCCGCCCCGGCCTCCGGAGGAGAGCGTGCTGGGCGCCGGCCTGTGGCCGCGGATCCTGCTCATGGGGGTCTTCGTCGCCACGGTGACCCTGGCCGTCGGCGTCTGGGCCCGGGAGACCGGACGGCCCTGGCAGTCCATGGTGTTCCTGATCCTCGGTGCCACCCAGCTCGGCGTGGCGCTCGGCTCCCGGGCCCGCCCCGGCAGCCTGGCCAACCCCTTCCTGCTGGTCGCCGTCGGCGCGGCACTGGGTCTCCAGGCAGCCGGCGTCTACCTGCCGCCCCTGCAGGAACTGCTGGGCACCGACCCACTCCCGCCCACCGACCTGGCCATCGCCTGTGCGGTGTCCGGTCTCGGCCATCTCGTCATGCGCCTCCAGGCCCGGCTGAAGCCGGAACGCCCACCCCGCGGGGGCCCACCGAAGCCGGCCCAGGAGCGTTGAGCCCGTCGTACGCACGGGAGACGCGGAAGCCCCACCCGCCGACCGCCTTGTGACCTTCACGAGAGGGTGAGGCCGGCCCGCGCTGAGCGAAGGTGCTGGTCGCGGCTTACAGGGCCGACCGGGCCGTGCACGAGGACCGGTCGGCCCATGCGCCTCATGGCTCGGAAGGGTGACCCTGGACACGGAGAAGAAGGAGGAGCCAGAGATGAGCAGCACGATCGAGCGGCTCTCCGGTCGGCCCGCACTGCCCGACCTGCCCGGCCCGTCCGACTGGGCGGAGGCGGGATTCCCCGTACTGGACGCCATTCCTGCGACGCACGGCGTCCACGTCGAAGAACGTCTGGCGGACGGGCGGTACGTGCTGCAGGCCGAGCTTCCGGGGATCGACGCCGAGGACATTGAGATCATCGTTGCGGGAGGGCGCCTGACCATCCGTGCCGTGCGCGGCGGTGAGCGGCAGGGCCGCGCGGAATTCTCGTACGGCCACTTCACTCCGCTGCCGCCGGGGGCAATGAGCGACGAGGCGACGGCTGGGTACAAGCATGGTGTCCTGACCATCACGATGCCGGTGCTGGAGCCGAAGCCGGGCAAGAGGACGACGCCGGTGAGGGAGCCTCTGAGCGTAGGTGCGCATTGAACCGCACCACCGTGCGCGGCCGATCAATCCGCGGCTGCGCGCTCTTGTCTCTGCGCGGCCCTCTGGCCCGTACGACCGGAACTCTGACCACCCTGTCCGATGCCGTCACGGCGCGCTCACGCGCACGGCCGTGACCTTGTACTCGGGGCAGGACGTGACGGTGTCGCCGTGGTCGGAGGTGAGGCGGTTCACCCCGTTCGAGGGGAAGTGGAAGGAGCAGAAGACCTGGCCAGGGGCGGTCTGCTCACTGATCCGGGCGACGAGCCGAGCTTGGCCGTGCCGACTCTCCACGGTGAGCCGCGCGCCGTCTCGGACGCCGTACCGGAGGGCGTCGTCGGGGTGGAGGTCGAGAAAGTCGACCGGGTCGAGTGCGAGGTTGCCGCCCCGACGGGTCATGCTGCCGGAGTTGTAGTGGGCCCAGCGCCGCCCGGTGACCAGGACCAGCGGGTAGGCGTCGTCGGGTTGTTCACCGGGTGGGAGGTAGGGGGCTGCAGTGAGGTGGGCCCGGCCGTCCGGGGTGGCGAACCGCTCCTCGTAGAGCTTGGCCTTCCCCGGACGGCCGGGGTCCGGGCAGGGCCACGGCACGGCCCCCTCCCGGTCCAGCCGGTCGTGGGAGAGCCCCGCGAAGACGGGCGCGACCTGCCCGCATTCGGCCAGGGTATCGGCCGGAGTGGGGCAGCCCAGGTCGGTTCCCATCGCGTCGGCGAGGGCGTGCACGACGTCGAAGTCGCTGCGTGCCTCGCCCGGCGGGGGCACGGCGGGGCGGACTCGCTGGAAGCGGCGGTCGAAGTTGACGAAGGTGCCGTCCTTCTCCAGCCAGGACGTGACGGGGAGGACGACGTCGGCGTGGCGGGCGGTCTCGGAGAGGAACAGTTCGTTGCACACGACGAGTGGGCATGCGTCCAGGGCCGCGGCCACCCGGTCGCTGTCGGGGTCGGTGGCGCAGACGTCTTCGCCGATGACCCACAGTGCCCGCAGACCGCCTGCGCGTGCGGCGGCGAACATCTCCGGGATGCGCAGGCCCGGGCGCCCTGGAACCGGTACGCCCCAGACCGCTTCGGCGCGGGCTCGTGCGGTCGGGTCGGTGACCTTGCCGTAGCCGGGCAGGAGGTCGGGCAGAGCACCCATGTCGGAGGCGCCCTGGACGTTGTTCTGGCCGCGCAGCGGGTTGACGCCGTACCCGCGGTCGGTGCCGACGGCGCCGCGCAGGATGGCGAGATTGGCCAGCGAACGCACCCCGTCGGTGCCGTGCAGGTGCTCGGTGACGCCCAGGCCGTAGACGATCGCGGGCTGTCGGGCGCGGCCGTACAGGCGGGCAGCGGCGACAAGGTCCTCGGCGGGTACCCCGGTGATCTCCGCGACTCGGTGGGGCGGGTAGTCGTCCAGCAGTGCGATGAGTTCCGGCAGGCCGGTTGCCCGCTCGCGCAGGAAGTTCTCGTCGGCCAGTCCTTCCGCGAGCAGGAGGTGGGCGAGCCCGTGGAAGAGTGCGACGTTGGTGCCGGGCCGGGGCCGCAGGTGTACGTCGGCGTGCAGGGCGAGGCCCACGGCGCGGGGGTCGGCGACGACCAGCCTGGCTCCGCGCAGCACGCGCTGGAGGAGGCGTGCGCCGACCACCGGGTGGGCTTCGACGGGGTTGGCGCCGACCACGAGCACGCAGTCGGACCGCTCGACGTCGTCGAAGCAGTCGGTGCCGCCGGAGAGTCCGAAGGAGGCGGTCAGTCCTGCGGCGGAGGGGGAGTGGCAGAGGCGGGAGCAGTTGTCGACGTTGTTGGTGCCGATTGCGGTCCGCATGAACTTCTGGACGAGGTAGTTCTCCTCGTTGGTGGCGCGAGCCGAGGAGATCGCCGCCACGGCGTCCGCGCCGCCGTCTGCGACAGCCGCGCGAAGCCCTCGGGCCACATGGCCGAGCGCTTCCTCCCAGCTGACGGGCTCCAGGCCACCGTCGCGCCGGAGCAGGGGCCGGGTGAGCCTCTCGGGCGATGTCAGGTAGCCGTGGGCGAAGCGGCCTTTGACGCAGGCGTGGCCGCGGTTGACCGGGCCGTCCCGGGCGGGCAGTACAGCCGTGACCTCGCCGCCTGCGGTGACGACGTCCAGGGCGCAGCCGACGCCGCAGTATCCGCACGTCGTACGGATCGCGGCCGGCCGGTGGGCAGAGGTGAGCCCGTGCCCGGGACCGGGCTGGGCGATCGCACCGGTGGGGCAGGTGTCGACGCAGCCGCCGCAGGCCACGCAGTCCGACTCGGCCCACGGGCCCCCGGTACCAGGGGCGACCACGGTGTCGGCGCCCCGGCCGACCAGGGTCAGGGCGAAGGTGCCCTGCACCTCGGCGCACATGCGCACGCACCGCCCGCAGGCGATGCACAGGTCCGGGTCGAGGTGCACATACGGGTGTGAGTCGTCCGCGCCGCGGCCTTCGGTGCCCTGTGCCGTCTCGGGGCTGATGTCCAACGACCGGCAGACCCGAGCGAGTTCGCTGGGGTTGTCCTCGGTGAGCGCGCGGGAAGGCAGGGCGGAGGCGATGAGCTGCACGGCGTCCCGGCGCAGCTGCCGGAGGTCTTCCGTGGCGACTTCGACGCGGACGCCGGACGAGGCCGGAGTCACGCAGGCCGCCACGACCTGTCCGTCGGCGCGCACGAGACACGTACGGCAGGAGCCGGCCGGGCTGAGCCGTTCGTCCGAGCAGAGCGCGGGCAGCTCGCCGCCGGCCGCCCGCACCGCCGAGAGCAGCGAGGCTCCCTCGGGAACGGTGACCCCGATTCCATCGACCTCGATTCCTGTCATGGTTCCCATCCCGCGAGTCGGTCCCCGTAGGCGCGGGCGAGGCTGTGCACCGCGGGCGGGATCCGCCGTCCGAAGGCGCACAGGCTCGCCTCGGCCAGGACACGGGCGAGCCGCCCCCATTCACGTCCGGGCGGGGTGTTCGCGGAGGCCAGCTCCAGGCCGCGGCGCGAGCCCACACGGCAGGGAGAGCAGGCGCCGCAGCTCTCTGCCGCCGCGAACTGCCAGATGTGCCGAAGCACCTCCTCCGGTGCGACGTGCTGGTCGAAGGCGACCAGCCCGGCATGGCCCAGGGCGGCGCCCCGGGCCGCGAGGCTGGCGGTCGTCAGGGGCACATCCAGCGTGTCCGGACCGAGGAATCCGCCCAGCGGTCCGCCGATCTGCACCGCGGCCAGCTCGCTGCCGTCCTTCAGGCCACCGCCCAGCTCGGTGACGACCCTCAGTAGCGGGGTGCCCAGTTCCACCTCGTACGCCCCCGGCCGGGCGAACCGCTCCGACAGGCACACCAGCTTCGTCCCGGTCTCGCCCCGAGCCCCGCGCCGGGCGTACGCCTCTCCGCCGCGGGCGATGATCCACGGGACGGATGCCAGGGTCTCGACGTTGTTCACCACCGTCGGCGCGTCCCACAGGCCGCGCTGGGTCGGGTAGGGCGGGCGCGGCCGGGCGCAGCCCCGGTCCCCTTCCAGGCTCGCGATCAGTGCGGTCTCCTCACCCGCGACGTACGATCCGGCGCCCTCCACCACTTCGACGTCCAGGCTCGTGGCCGTGCCGTGCACAGACGTACCGAAGTGACCGTCTGCGTACGCCTGGGTGACCGCCTCCCGCATCCGCGCCAGCGCACGCGGATACTCCGAGCGCACCAGCACCACACTGCGTCGTGCGCCGCAGGCGAAGCTCGCCAGAGCGAGGCCCTCCAGCACACGCTCCGGTTCCGCCTCCATCAACAGCCGGTCGGCGTAGGAGCCGGGATCGCCCTCGTCGCCGTTGGCCACGACCACGGTGCCAGGCTCCCTGCCGACCGCTTCCCACTTCGCGGCCACCAGGAACCCCGCGCCGCCACGCCCCCGCAGCCCGGATGCGGCCACCTGACGTCGGACCTCGTCAGGAGTGCCGGTCGTCACCACCTGCGGCCACACCTGCCATGAAGGCTCGCCGGCCACCACTCCTCCCAGCAGCACAGGGTCGCCGGTGTCGTCGGCCGCCGGAATCCCGGGCGCCCGTGGAGACTCGCGACCTGCGAGCTGGCCGGCCAGCGAGGGTCCGGCGCAGGGCGTGTCACCGTCGAGCGCGGCGGGACCCGCGTAGCAGTACCCCAGACAGCGGACGGTCTGCAGCGAGGTCTCTCCATCGGCCGACACCGTGCCCGCGGAGACGCCCAACTCGTCCTCCGCCTCGGTGAGATGCTGTCCGGCTCGGGCGGCGAAGCACGCCGTCGCCGCGCAGACCCGGACGTGACGACGGCCGTGCGGGGCGGCGAGATCCGCATAATACCCGGCTGGTCCCAGCGCGGCGGCAGCGGGCAGACCCATGCCGGCGGCGACTTCCGGAGCCCAGTTCCCAGGGGTGTCCGCCGTTCCCGCCCGGACGTCGGCCAGCGCCTCGATCAGCCGGCCTCCCGGCCGCCCGCGCCGGTCGGCCAGCGCCCGGAACGCGTCGAATCGGCCCGCAGAACCCACCGGAACCATGACTTCATCGTGGAGTCGCCGACCGAGGCCCGCAATCCGGGCGCCGGCACTCATCCCGGCTCCCCACCCCTGGCGGGAGCCCCGCGCCGGAACAGGTAGCCGACCGGAGTGTCGAAGACGTGGACGAGCAAGGTGGATGGCTGATTGCGCCGGGCAACATCACCCGGAGTGGCGGGCGCGTCGACCGGATGAGGGGGCGGCTACGCACGAGCATCGTGAGATGAATCGACAATCCGCCGAGCGGCCGGGGAAACCCGCCCTTTGAGCACGGAGGAGGCCCCTTGAGTCGCGCCCCGACGCCGCAGACCGGCGGGAGGGCGGCAACCGCTCAGTCGCGGCGGATGCTCGCCCTGGCCACGGCCGGATTCATGCTCTGTTTCTGGGCTTGGGCGCTGCTCGCGCCGCTCGGGCCGACGCTCCGTGAGGACATGGATCTCACCTCGTTCCAGCAGTCCCTCGCGGTGGCGGTACCCGTGATCGTCGGCTCGCTCGGCCGGATCCCCGTGGGTGCCCTCACCGACCGCTTCGGGGCGCGCCGGATGTTTCCTCTCGTCGCCGCCCTCACCATCCTGCCGGTTCTCTACCTCGGCCACCTGGCCGATTCCCTGCCCGAAGTACTGGCCGGCGGCTTCTTCCTCGGTCTGGGCGGTACGACCTTCGCGATCGGCGTGCCTTTCGTCAACGCCTGGTATCCGCCCGAGCGGCGGGGACTGGCGCTGGGAATCTTCGGCATCGGCACCGGCGGCACGGCACTGTCGTCCTTCACCACCGTCCAACTGGCCGACGCCGTCAGGTACGCGTTCCCCTTCGAACTGGTCGCAGCGCTTCTGTTCGGCTACGCCGTGGTGGCACATCTCCTCCTGCGTGACAACCCCGACCGCGCCGTACCGCCCGGATCACTGCTCGCGCGCACCAGGGCGACCCTGCGCATGCCCGCCACCGCGCAGCTGGCTTTCCTTTATGCTGTGGCCTTCGGCGGGTTCGTTGCCTTCAGCGTCTACCTGCCCGCCTATCTCACCACCGCCCACGACCTCGGACGGTCCGACGCCGCGCTGCGCACCGCCGGCTTCGTCGTCCTCGCCGTCGCCATGCGACCGGTGGGCGGATGGCTCTCCGACCGGTTGCACCCCGTGTCCGTGCTCGTGGTTGCTTACACCACGGTCGCGGCTTTCGCTCTCCTCGCCGCCTTCGAGCTGTCGCTGATCCCGATCGGAACCCTCGCCTTCCTCGGCATGGCGGCCGGCCTGGGCGCAGGGTCGGGCGCCGTGTTCGCACTCGTCGCGCGTCTTGTGCCTCCCGATCGCGTTGGCTCGGTCACCGGAGTCGTCGGGGCCGCCGGAGGCCTGGGCGGCTTCTTCCCGCCCCTGGTCATGGGCGCCGTTTACGGCGCCACGGACGACTACACATGGGGATACGTGTTGCTGGCGGTCACTGCCGGTGCTGCCGCGACATTCACGACCACGGCGGTACGGCGCGAAGCCGGGCGGGCATCGAGCACACCGTAGGCTGCCGCGCTGGGGGCAGAGTGCTGGTCTTCCGCGCGGAGACTTGGCTGCCACAGGCGACGTGCCGGAATGCTGCTGGCTGGATGGGCGCAGAGAGCGTCGACATGGGACCGTGCTCCTGACAGCCCACTGGTAGCTGCTCGGCACCTGGGCGCGGCTATGCATGAGTATCGCGCACTATGATGCAGCGGCTCGGCGAGGCGTAGGCGATCTTCAGTGGAGCATCCCGGGTGAACTGAAGCAGGGGGAGTGCAGCGAAGGCGATGGCGATCGGTCGGACACGATTGCTACCAAACTATCGGCCGAAGTGCGGGGCTATGAGGATGATCCTCGGCGCCGAGTTGCTTGGCGGACAGCACCGGCAACACGCCGACTGCGCCGTCACCGATCACCGTTAGGGTCCTGCGTGGGTTGTCCTGTGCCTGCTCGGTGGCGTGGTAGCCGATGCTGTACGTCAGACTGCGTCGGCAGGGAGAGCAGCAGCTCGGAGTCCTCGTCGACAGGCAGTTGGACCAGCGTGCCCTGGGCCTGCGGGCGCCGCCGGGGCTCACCCCTGTCCCTTGACCGGGCGCACGCTCGGGCGCAGCTCCGCGTACCGCCAGGTCGCAGTGGCGGCCACCGCAGCCAGCACCACGACCACGCCCGACGGCTCGGTCAGCGGCAGCACAGCCGCCGTCGGCAGCCAGGCGAGCATCAGACACAGGGCGGCCAGGCCGAACCGGCTCCATACCCGGCGGAGATACGGCCGAAGAGCAGCAGCCCGGAGAAATATGGGGGCTCCGCCGCACAGGTCGCCAGCATCGGGTGCCCGCCGGAAGTCGCCGACGTGTGCTGCAGGGATTTCCCGAACCGTCTGGCCTACAGTTCCTGCGCAGCTTCCTATGTGATCTTCACAAATTCCGAAGACTCTCGGCGAAATAATCCGGGTCCGGCTCGCCGTTGATGATCACTCCGAAGAAGAGGGGAAGGTGTCGGGCCTGAAGCTGTTCCACACGACGGAAATTGGCGTGACCGAGGTGGTGCCGCGACTAGCTGAGGTCGAGGCGGCTGTGCAGGGCCTCGTCGAGGCACACATGGAGACCGTGTTGGGTGTGAAATTCCTGGCGAGCGAGTACAGCACGGGGCCGGTTCACGGAGGCCGGGTCGACTCGCTCGGCCTCGATGAGAACGGGTCCCCGGTTATCGTCGAGTACAAGCGGGGCGTCGACTCGGGCGTGATCAACCAGGGCCTATTCTATCTCAGCTGGCTGATGGATCACCGGGCGGAGTTCGAGCACCTGGTCCGCGACCGGCTCGGGGTCACGGTCGCGGCCCAGGTGCTGTGGAGCAGCCCGAGGCTGATCTGCATCGCCGGCGACTTCACTCGCTTTGACATGCATGCCGTGCGCGAGCATCGGCGCAGCATCGACCTCGTCCGCTACCGACTTTTCGGCAAGGACCTGCTCGGTCTTGAGACCGTGGCCTCGGTCAGCGGCCGATCGCCGGTGGTCCGACGCGTTCGACGGCAGGTGGCCGTTCCTGGCGGCGGCCAGAGCGTGGCCCTGGTCGAGCTGGCGCAGGCGGTTGACGAGACGCTGCTGGGGCTGGGCGACGGCGTGAACTGTGTTCAGCACAAGACTTATCGGGCCTACCAGCGCCTTCGGAACTTCGCCTGCGTATGTCCGCCTCAGAGGACCAAGCTCCTGGTCTATCTGAAGGCCGACCCGAAGCAGATGGACCTCGTCCCCGGGTTCACCCGGGATGTGACGGGCCTCGGCCACCACGGCACGGGCGACCTGGAGGTACAGCTGCGAACAGAGCGGGACCTGGACCGTGCCCAGCGCCTGTTCCGCCTCAGCTACGCCGCGGCGTAAGGGGGGCGGTGAAACGGTGTGCGGTTGTCGTTGTGTGGCGCGGGTTCCTTTCGTCGTATGTGGACGGGGGGGGAAGTGGCGGCGGACCGCCAATGATGCCGTGGCTCGCCGGTTTGGCTAACCGGCGAGCCACGGCAGTCCCCGCGCCCGCCATGGCGTGTTCACTTGGATTTCGACGCTGACGGCTGCTCCAATGCATCTGAAGGTCAGGGAGCACCCGGCCGCGCGATATGCCGCCCCCGTTCCGGCAGATCGCCCCAGGCGGTCAGAAAGCTCTCCCTTACGTTCTGCCAAACGCAGTTGAGCCGACGATGCCATGTCGCACGGCGGCCGGGATGGCGCGAAAGACTTCACATGGCTATCTGCACCCCTGCCCTTCGGAACGCCCTGAAAGACCGGCAGCGCTGCACCGGTGAGTCCTGGCAGGACCTGTGCGCGCACCTTGTGCCGGCCATTCTGTCGCCGGTCCACCCTGACCAGGTTGAACTGGAAGCGGCCGTGCTTTTGAGGGCCGCCGGCATCGGTGGTCTGTCCTGCCATCCGCTGGGTATTCGTGCGGTGAGGCCAGAGCCGCACCGGTTGACCATTCGCCGCTTGGCGAACCGTGAGTAGCCGCTTGGTGGAGTCAAAGGCTCCTGCCCACCCAAGACGCCGACTGTGCACCCGCAGATGCAGTGAACGGGATTCCTGGGCTGCGCTACGAAGCGGCGGCACACAAGGTGCGCCTGTTCCGGCCCGGTCGTCGAGCTGAGGTGGTCCTGACCGGAGTGCGTCCGCGCTGGTGGCAGCGGTACTCGGAGGCGCGGGTCAAACAAGACCCTGACGGTGCTTTGTTCACCGCCTCGGACTGGCAGCCGGCCGAACGCCTCGCGCCCCCCTTCGTCGGCGAGGCTGCTGTCGGCTCCGCACTTCTGTGCAGCATCCGGGCGACCGCAGGCCCCGGACCGTGTAATGGCACGGACGTCTGGCGTGCCACTATCGGCGAGGGAGGAAGCTGGGAGGTGGAAATGACTGATGGGCCCGCTTGCGCGATTTGCTGCCGTTGCTTACCGAGCCGTTGGCCGCAGCGCCCTGGCGCGTCGAGCGCCACTCGTGTCATTGCGGCACACCAGGTGGCGATTGCTCGACGTACTTGGACACGCCTGAAGGAGACCGTGTCCACCTGAGGCAGGCACGCTGGGGTCGAGTCCAGGACGACGAACGGGCGCGTTCTTACCGCGGGCCTGGAATGATGAGGTCACAGCGGAATGTCGCCGATGCATTGCTGGTAGCGCGTCGTCAGTCCGCGACGGCGCCGGGGGCGTCCGTGCGGTGCCGGTCCTGCTTGCGGAGTGAGCTCGTTGGCCGGGGGCCTGCTGACGGAGGCCGGTACCGGGGGGAGGTTCTCGATGTCGGCGAGCAGCGACGTCGGCGTGTGGGGGATGCGGTGAGGTCCAGGGGGCTGTTCGATGCCGGGGCCTGCTCAGATGGTTCAGGTGACGAGGGTGCTGTGCGGCTTGTGGGCGGCGAAGGCCACGAACTGGACGCCGGTGTCCTCGGTCGGATTTGTCCAGCGGATCCAGCGTCCGTCGATCGCGTGTCGCCATCCGGCGCCTGTGAGGCGCTTCGTGGCGGCGGTTACGGTCTTTTCGTCGATGGGTCTGCCGGTGGGTGTACCCCAGCCGTCGCCTTCGGCGAGGTGATCCAGCAGGGTCTGCAGCACAGGGGCTGGGTGGGCCCGGTCGCGGTCAGGTGCCACATTCGTCCGACACGGGAGTCTCGTACGCGGCCACAGTCCAGGCGGTCTCGCGGGGTTCGGTTTCGTGTACACGTTCGATACGCAGAGTCTGTGACTCGTGGTCGCGTGGGTAGTGTCGTCTGACCACGCCCTCCACTTCTCCCAGTCGCCGTGAGCGGCCAGGAAGCGGTCAAGGACGACGTCGTGGTTGCCAACGCCGACGACGTAGGAACGGGACAGTTTCGGTTTCCACGGCAGGTGGTTGTGGGCCTGCGGCCTGTGTGCCGATCGGGGTGCGAGCGGCTGCCGCCTCGTGTTCTGCGGGGGTGGCTAGTGCTGGGCCCGGGCGCATGGTGTCGCCGTGGAGGCGCTCGAAGGACGCCAGGGCTTGCGCGGGCGAGTCGAAGGTGTCGGCGACCTGCCGCACGTGGTTATTGCCGTGGAGGTAGACGCTGCTGCCGCTGTCGCGATACGTGCCGATCGTTACCACGGTGCCGGCGTCGTCGGCGTGGGCGTGGATGACCAGTCGCCCGTGACCGATGCCGTCGGAGATCTTCTGGGCTTCGTCGGGGAGGTAAGGCTTGAGCGGCCTTTTCGGCCCAGTAACTGGCCCTAACAAAAGCGGGTTGATCATGTGACTGTCGGCTTGGTCGCTCGTTGATGGGGGCATGGGGAAGCGTCAGTCGCGGCCATGGATCGTGTCGGACGAACTGTGGTCGCTGATCGAGCCGTTGCTGCCCGAACCGGCACCGAAGCAGGTTGAGGGACGGCCGCGGCTGCCCGACCGTCAGGCCTTGTGCGGCATCCTGTTCGTCCTGCACACGGGTATCCAGTGGGAGTACCTGCCCCAGGAGCTCGGCTTCGGATCGGGCATGACGTGCTGGCGGCGCCTGGCGGCCTGGAACGAGGCCGGCGTCTGGGACCAGCTGCACCAGCTGCTGCTGAACAAGCTGCGGTCGAAGAACCAGCTGGACTGGTCCCGGGCGGTGATCGACTCCTCCCACGTCCGGGCCGCACGCAGGGGCCCAAAAGCGGACCCAGCCCGGTCGACCGCGCACGACCGGGCAGCAAGCACCACATCATCACCGACGGTCAGGGCATCCCGCTCGCGGTGTCGCTGACCGGCGGAAACCGCAACGACGTCACCCAGCTCCTGCCCCTGCTCGACAAGATTCCAGCGGTCGCGGGAGTCGTCGGCCGGCCACGACGCCGCCCGGACATGCTCTTCGCCGACCGCGGCTACGACCATGACAAGTACCGCCGGCTCCTTCGCGAGCGGGGCATCCGACCGGTGATCGCCGAACGTGGCCAGCCGCACGGCACCGGCCTGGGCACCTTCCGCTGGGTCGTCGAGCGGACGATCTCCTGGCTGCACGGCTTCCGCCGCCTGCGCATCCGCTGGGAAAGACGCGACGACATCCACGAGGCCTTCCTCGGCCTCGCCGTCTGCCTGATCACCTACCGCCACGTCCAGAGGCTTTGTTAGGGCCAGT
>NZ_JACVQF010000216.1 GCF_014534645.1 Streptomyces griseicoloratus | reverse complement strand
ACTGGCCCTAACAAAAGCGGGTTGATCATGTGACTGTCGGCTTGGTCGCTCGTTGATGGGGGCATGGGGAAGCGTCAGTCGCGGCCATGGATCGTGTCGGACGAACTGTGGTCGCTGATCGAGCCGTTGCTGCCCGAACCGGCACCGAAGCAGGTTGAGGGACGGCCGCGGCTGCCCGACCGTCAGGCCTTGTGCGGCATCCTGTTCGTCCTGCACACGGGTATCCAGTGGGAGTACCTGCCCCAGGAGCTCGGCTTCGGATCGGGCATGACGTGCTGGCGGCGCCTGGCGGCCTGGAACGAGGCCGGCGTCTGGGACCAGCTGCACCAGCTGCTGCTGAACAAGCTGCGGTCGAAGAACCAGCTGGACTGGTCCCGGGCGGTGATCGACTCCTCCCACGTCCGGGCCGCACGCAGGGGCCCAAAAGCGGACCCAGCCCGGTCGACCGCGCACGACCGGGCAGCAAGCACCACATCATCACCGACGGTCAGGGCATCCCGCTCGCGGTGTCGCTGACCGGCGGAAACCGCAACGACGTCACCCAGCTCCTGCCCCTGCTCGACAAGATTCCAGCGGTCGCGGGAGTCGTCGGCCGGCCACGACGCCGCCCGGACATGCTCTTCGCCGACCGCGGCTACGACCATGACAAGTACCGCCGGCTCCTTCGCGAGCGGGGCATCCGACCGGTGATCGCCGAACGTGGCCAGCCGCACGGCACCGGCCTGGGCACCTTCCGCTGGGTCGTCGAGCGGACGATCTCCTGGCTGCACGGCTTCCGCCGCCTGCGCATCCGCTGGGAAAGACGCGACGACATCCACGAGGCCTTCCTCGGCCTCGCCGTCTGCCTGATCACCTACCGCCACGTCCAGAGGCTTTGTTAGGGCCAGTAAGTGGAAGGTACTCAATCGTGGTCCGGAAGCCGAGCGGCGGGATGCGATCCGCGGCCAGATCCTCGACTCGAGCAAGCGGGGAGTCCGCATCGAGCACTCGGACTTCAAAGGCGAGCACGTCGTCGAGTGCTACGTAGTCAAGGACGGGGTCGTCGTCGCTCGGGACCGGATCGACGTGCCGATCGGCAACACGAGCGTCAAGAGGGCAAGCGCCTTGTAGGGAACCGACCCTCGGAGCGTGACGAGACCCCGACGAATCTGCCGGGGTCTCGTCGCGTCAGACGCATCCGCCTCTCGCAGCCATGTCCGAGTCCCTGCGCCCGCAAAGTACCAGGCAGCCCAGTGGTGGATGAACTGTCGCCCGATGTTGTCGTGCGTTTCGAAACTGCCACAATGAGTGCAAGTGAGAATCCGCTCGCCCAGATCGCTGCCGCCTTCGGCATCTCGGTCGGCGCCGCCCACGCCTCCACCACCGCGGTCATCGCCCTGCTCGCCGAACGCGCCCCCGGCCTGCGGAAGGCTTTGCGCGAAGCGGACCCAGAGTTCGTCCTGGTCGACGGCACCCTCGCCGAGTGCGGCTGGTGTGTTCACGGGTGGATGGTGCCTGACTCGAACCAGGTGTGGAGTGTGGGCTCCGCGCCGTCCGGGAGATCGTCGATGAATACCACGGCCAGGCCGCGCTGGGCTCGGGAGCAGCAGACGTAGAAGAGATTGCGTGACCGTTCGGTACGGTCTGGTTTGTCGGTGCCGGCGAGCATCTTGCCGATGTTGTACCTGTTCCAGGCGCGGTCGTCGACCACTACGACGACGTTTTCGAATTCGTCACCCTTGACACCGTGCTGGGTAGAGAACGGGGTGAGTTCATCGATGAAGTGGGTGACGCTGATGACTTCACGGTAGGACACGGTGCGGAGGTTGTTGGAGAAGTCCGCCCGTCGCTGGTCGCGCTCGCCCAGGTTCGTTGCGGATCTCCGGCGCTCCAAGTCCTTGAGCATTCCCGGCAGGGCGAGGAGATGGCCGTCGGCCATCAGATCGAGCACCTCGCCGATTGTGCCGGTGCTGCGTATGGCGTCGAGCGCACGGATCGCGTCACTGATGGCGCGTTTGTGTGCGTGACGGGTGATCCGTGTCCGTCCCTCGTCCAGCAGGTTGGTCAGCTCGGCGAAGTCATTGTTGTGAAACGCGGTGCTGACGGCCTCGATGCGGGTGAGGTACTGGATGTACGGCTCGTTGCGGGCCATGAGGTCGTCGGGACCGTAGCGGCCCAGCTTTCGGTACTGCTCCAGGAGGTTGGCGTACTCCAGGGTGCCGGCTATCCCCCGGTGGGTGAGGAGTAGGTACTTGCAGTTCTCCCGTGTCCAGCCGTTCCGCGCGAGTGTTGCTTCGGCGGCGGTGAGTCGCTCATGGCCGGCCGGGATGCTGCTGTTGAGGAACAGGTGGACCTCGCCGGTCTGCTGCTTGCCGACGGCGTCCTGGGGGAGCTCGGGGCGCATCCGGTTGAGCACCTCGACGACGGGAGGCGAGCAGCGGTAGTTCTCGTGCTTGGTGATCTCGGTGAGAAGGCCGGGCCGTTTTACCGCTCCGACTCCGGACTCGTAGATCTTCTGCATGGAGTCGCCGAAGAGACCGACCACGCATTTCTCGCGGCCTGCGCCTGCCAGGTGGTCCAGCAGCAGCTGAATCGTCTTGGGCGAGGTGTCCTGGTACTCGTCGACAAAGATGACCGGGTACTTGCTGGTGATGATGCGTATGAGCTTGGGGTGGGCCGTGACGAGACGGAGCGACAGCGCGATGACGTCGTCGTGGGAGATGCGCCCCTCGTGCAGCCTGCGCCCACGGTCGGAATACTCGATGACGGGAGGATCGGTAACGTCATCAAGGTCTTCCGGTTTGGACAGGTCCTTGTTGTACTCGAGGATCTGCTGCCAGAGTTCATGCTGGTACGGCTGGATGACACTCCACAGGAATTCGTGGATGGTGCCGACATCGACGAGTGGATCTGCGGCGATGCGTTCGTGGATCTTCTTCTTGGCGACGTTGGTATAGGTGATGCAGGCGATCCTCCGACCGTGTGCCTCCAGGTCTGCGCGGTGGTGGGTCAGGAGGTGCTGCAGGGCGCGTACCAATGTGGTCGTCTTGCCAGCGCCGGCCCCTGCTTCGACGAGGAAGCTGCGCCGGGCCTCCAGCTCGGTGGCGACGGCTTCGAGGGTGTCTAGGCGAGCCACTGCAGTCCTTCGGCGATGTAGCGGGGAACGGCCCAGTCCCCCAAGAGCATGACGTCGAAGGCGAAGTCCGTCTTGTGATCACTGAGTTGCTGTGCGATGTCGTAGGCCTTGGCTTCGATCTCGTCGGCAGTGGGGTCGGCCCCGACCTCCTTGACGAAGGCCGCCTTCAGGGCGAGCTGGCGGAAGTCCCGTGCGAGGGGTTCTGCGTTGGCGATGATGAAGGCATCCTCGAAGCTCCGCGCGCAGGCTCCCGAATCTGTCTCCGGGATCTGGTAGGCGACGCGGACATGGCCCTGCTCCTTGTCGGCCGGGTTGGTGGCGAGCAGCTCGGCGATGCTGGACTTGGCGGGCAGCCAATGCTTGAGCGTCGAGTTCGAGGTGACCGTCTGCCCCTGGCCGGGTGGGCAGGCTTTGCGGTGCTTGGGGCACACGGAGTCGATGTCGGTGATGACGAGCGTCTTGACGTTCAGGAAGGCGATCAGTTCCCGGAAGCGGACGGCGTAGGCGTCGCCGACCTCGATGACCGATACGTACTGGTGCAGAAGCCCCTTGGCGCAGCGTCGGACCATTTCCGGCAGGATCAGCCGTTCCGCGGTGCCCTCGATCAGGATCACCTTGTCGGCGAAGAACATGTCACACCGGTGCAAGACCATGTACTGGCGCAGGAAGCGCAGGGTCTCGTCACCCTGCGGAGTGGCCTTCACGTTGGCCTCGAAGGTCGAGAGGTCCTTGACCGTGAGCTGCGGCTCGGAACGGTCGAAGTAGCGCACCGTGTGGAAGCCGCTGCTGGCGACGATGTGGGAGGAGTGCGTGGTGATGACCACCTGCACCTTCCAGCCCGCCTTACGGTCGATGAAGTCCTGGATGTTCTTGATGAACGTCTCCTGCATCTGTGGATGCAGATGGGCTTCGGGCTCCTCGATGAACAGCACCTGCAGCGCCGGCTTGGGTGTGGTGCGCTCGTAGGTCTGGTGAAAGCTGATGACTTGCAGGATCGTGAAGATCAGCTTGCTGTAGCCCAGCCCGTTGTGACCTTCGGGAAGATGGAAGTCGTCGTCCCCGGACGGGTACTGGATGCGGGTACTGCCGCGGAGGATGCCTGAGGCCTCGATGAGGGAGACGATGCGGGGCTTCTGGACAGGAGTGATGGTGCCCACTCCGAAGGTGCGCAGGTCCTCGAAGATCGGGTCGAACAGCGTGGCGTAGTTGTCGTCGAGCTGCTGCGAGGCGGACGCCAGAGCGGTCTCGATCTGCTCGATGCTCTGGTGACGGTCTTCGTGCCCGCTGTTGACCTTGTAGTAGGCCTCGAACGTCTTCGACAACGTGCGAGCCTTGTCGCTCGGCGTGTCATCCATCTTGGTCTGCGCGTAGACGAACTTGACCGACAGGATGGACTCGGCGGCGCCGCGCTTGATCTCCTTGCGGACGTTTTCGTCCAAGGGGCTGACCGCGCGATAGGCCGCGGCGAAATACTCCGAGAAGTTCTTGCGCAGCCACTTGACGCGATCGAACTGCTCCCGCTGGCTTGCCGACCAGAAGTCCTTGAGGAAGTCGTGCGGGCGTGCCACCTCCAGCGCCGCTTCGATCTTGACCTCGAAGCACGTGTCGTCCAAGTCGAGGATCACACCCGTGAGCGGCGCGAGATCGTCGTCTTCCGTGTACTCGATGGTGAGGACCAACCGGATGGCCGGGACGAGGTCGTACGCCTTGGCCAGCAGGTCCTCGCTCGTCTCCCTGTCGCCCCGGCCAGCGTGTGCCTGCGCCTCACCGAAGATCTGCCGCGCCTGTTCGATGTCGGCGATACGGCAGGTGGAGAAGTCCTCCAGGACGAACCTCGTGTCTTCCTCACCGAAGAACTTCTCGAAGAGATTGACGAATGACGTCTTGCCGCTGTTGTTGCGCCCGACGATGAGGGTGGCCTTCGGATCAACGCGGACATCCACCCTCTCCAGGGCGCGAAAGTTGATCACTTCGGCATGGGTCAGCTGCATCGCACTCCCGAGATCGTCCCCAACCCCAGCTCCCGGGGGCGACATACGTCTGCGACTACCGGGAGTCAGAGCAGTATCTGATACGGAAGAGGCACAGATCCACGTTTGGCTTAAATTGGCTGGCGAGATACCAGATGTCATCCGTCTCGACCTTCGTCGATCGATTGCGGTCGTTGACTCTGTGGAAGGCGTCTTGGGCAGCGGTGACTGGTCCGCTCACGAGAGAGATGATCTCCGAAGCCAGGTCGGGAGAGGTCGTTACCGCTGGGCGAGTCGGCAGGATTTCGATCACCGGGCTGACCCGTGGCTGACGGAAGGGTGCGGTTGCGCCGCTGTTGACTGCAAGCATCAAGAACGGTGTCCGGCCCAAGAACTACGCGCGTTCTACGCCGCTGCCGGGCCCCTGGTCGGAGAGAGGCAGTCCGGGCGGGGACTCCTGCCGATCCACTGGGCCATCTTCAAACTGGGCTCCGCATGCATGGGCGGACCCGGGCTGGTGGATGAAGGACGCCGCCCAGGAGGTCAGGCACGCCGTGGCGTTCCCTCGTCCCGGCGGAGCCGTTCGAGACTGCGGGGAAGCTGCCCTTTAACCCGGGGTGGCGCGGTGTGCCTCCCAACCCCTCGCTCACCCGTGGCGTCAACCCAAGCCGGCGGAGGCCCTTGCTGCGGAACGAATTGGACGATCTTGGCCTTGCGGGTGATAGGTGAGGGCGAACAAGGACGACCTCAGTAGGATCGTGCGCCTGCTGGCTCGTCTGCCGAGTGAAGAGCGCGGCCGTGTGGTGCGGGCGCTGGACGGTGAGCCTCGTCGGAAGCGTTCGGCGGATGCCCAGCCGATTGTCGTCCGAACATACATCGTGCACTGCTGACCTATGCATATGTTCTGGAACTGGATCGGACGGTCGCAGGAGGAGATCGTGCAGGCGCGCCAGGACTGGATGGAAGGCACGCGGTTCGGGGAGGTGCAGGGGTACGACGGGGATCCCCTGCCAGCTCCCGAGCTGCCGGTGACACCGCTGAAGCCGCGTGGAAGGGGTCCGTTGACCTGCAGAAATGGCTGATTGGCCGACGACGGCCAGGCGACTCGCCGTCCTGAGTTGCCTCCCCCGGTCCCTAGCGTGCGCGAGGGCGGTTGGGTGCGCCGCAAGCCCGATGCCCCATGCTGTGACATTCCAGGGTGTGTCCATCTGTGGGAGGCTCTGGCAGGACACTTGCTAACCCCTTGCTAACTCTACTGACGCGTCATCAGGTGTCTGCGGGTGTTCATGGCCCGCCTCTGCGGCGGTGGCGTTGTCGTTGAAGACTGCGTGGCCACCGGACGAATTCCGACTGGGCGGGCCCACGGCGGCAGTCTCTGGTGACGGGCTTGGTGCCCGGCCTGTCGTCTTGTAGGAGTCCCACAGGTTGTGAGTGCCATCAGGTCGAGTGAGCGCTCTTGTTACTGCTACATGGACGGGTAGGTATGCCCGGTGGGCGTGCACGCAGCAGGTTCTTCGTCTGCCGGTGGTACTCCATGCATGGCAGGGTGACCGGGAAAACAGGGGTTGGGTCGGTGACGGGTGGAGTGTTGGCCCGCATATGGTCCGGATCTTGGTACTGGTCGAGACCGGTGGGGCGTGTCGGCCCCGGAGGCGGGTCCCGCACAGGGCATATGCCAGGTGACCGATGATCGCCCGCAGTTGTGGTGAGGGCATGATTGTTTTGGTGGACCCGCTGACGCCCCGGTACGGGGGACTGGCAAAGAACCACAGTCGAGGAGGCGGCGCCAGCACATTACGGCTGTGAGCGTGCTTCCGCTGCTTTTCGCCATTCATCGGCAGAACGCCGTCCTGGCGTGACCGGTGCTGTTCCTACAGCTAAGAGGCGGCCGATCGCGTGCCTCGTGAAAGGCAGGCGGGGAGGCCGTGATCAACCGTCTGGCAGCTGAAAAGGACGATCGCCCTGCTGAGCCGCCTCAAGCTCGCCGGTTCGTGACCGGCTCGGAGACGTGTGCCCTCCTGGCTGGACGGCGACTTGACCAGGGGCGGCGCCGTGGTCATCCATCAGTCGCTGTCAGTGCCCGCTGCTACACCCTTTTGTTGGGGTGAGCCGCGCTCCGCGGCTCACCGACGGGAGGGGAAACCATGACGAAGGTGCCGGACGGGTTCCACCGGGTGCGCGGGTACATCCGCCGCAATCCGAAGCCCAGGAGTGCCAAGCGCATGAGCGGTTGGATGATCGCAGGCTTACTGGCCCTAACAAAAGCGGGTTGATCATGTGACTGTCGGCTTGGTCGCTCGTTGATGGGGGCATGGGGAAGCGTCAGTCGCGGCCATGGATCGTGTCGGACGAACTGTGGTCGCTGATCGAGCCGTTGCTGCCCGAACCGGCACCGAAGCAGGTTGAGGGACGGCCGCGGCTGCCCGACCGTCAGGCCTTGTGCGGCATCCTGTTCGTCCTGCACACGGGTATCCAGTGGGAGTACCTGCCCCAGGAGCTCGGCTTCGGATCGGGCATGACGTGCTGGCGGCGCCTGGCGGCCTGGAACGAGGCCGGCGTCTGGGACCAGCTGCACCAGCTGCTGCTGAACAAGCTGCGGTCGAAGAACCAGCTGGACTGGTCCCGGGCGGTGATCGACTCCTCCCACGTCCGGGCCGCACGCAGGGGCCCAAAAGCGGACCCAGCCCGGTCGACCGCGCACGACCGGGCAGCAAGCACCACATCATCACCGACGGTCAGGGCATCCCGCTCGCGGTGTCGCTGACCGGCGGAAACCGCAACGACGTCACCCAGCTCCTGCCCCTGCTCGACAAGATTCCAGCGGTCGCGGGAGTCGTCGGCCGGCCACGACGCCGCCCGGACATGCTCTTCGCCGACCGCGGCTACGACCATGACAAGTACCGCCGGCTCCTTCGCGAGCGGGGCATCCGACCGGTGATCGCCGAACGTGGCCAGCCGCACGGCACCGGCCTGGGCACCTTCCGCTGGGTCGTCGAGCGGACGATCTCCTGGCTGCACGGCTTCCGCCGCCTGCGCATCCGCTGGGAAAGACGCGACGACATCCACGAGGCCTTCCTCGGCCTCGCCGTCTGCCTGATCACCTACCGCCACGTCCAGAGGCTTTGTTAGGGCCAGT
>NZ_JACVQF010000215.1 GCF_014534645.1 Streptomyces griseicoloratus | reverse complement strand
GCACGCGCCGCTCGCGCTCGCCCAGGCGGCCAGCGGGGTGCCCGGCGGCAGCCCGCTGTTCACGTCGCTGCTGAACTACCGGCACAGCAGGCGCTCCCATCAGCGGGCGCAGGAGGCGGCGACGGGCGGCGGTGCCTTCGAGGGCATCACCAGTCTGCCCACCCGGCAGGCGACCAACTACCCGGTGACGGTGGCCGTCGACGACAACGGCACCGGATTCGGTGTGACGGTGGAGGCGGTGCCCGCCGCAGACGCGGACGTGATCGCCGGGCTGCTGCGCACCTGCCTGACCGGCCTCGTGGACGCCCTGGTCGACGCCCCGGAGACCCGGCTCGCCGACGTCGGCGTGCTGGCGGCTCGGGAGCGGGACCGGATGCTCACGGAGTGGAACGACACCGAGGCGCCGGTGGAGGCCGGCACCATCGCCGACCTGTTCGAGGCGCAGGCCGCCCGCACCCCCGGCGCCCCGGCGATTGAGTCGGGAGACGTCACGCTGACGTACGCGGAACTCGACTCCCGCGCCGACCGGCTGGCTCGCCGCCTCGCCGGCCTCGGGGTCGGGCCCGAGTCGCTGGTCGGGGTCTGCCTGGAGCGCGGCGCGGATCTGCTGGTGGCGCTGCTGGGCGTCCTGAAGGCCGGGGGTGCGTACGTGCCGCTGGATCCGGACTATCCGAAGGAGCGCCTGGCGTACGTGGTGCGCGACGCGCGGCTCGGCGCCGTACTGACCACCCGGGACCTCGACCAGGCCGTCCCCGGGGACGTGCCGCGCGTGCTGCTGGACGACCCTGCCGGGATGTCCGCCGACGGGGTGCCGGCGCGGGACGTGCTGCGGCCGGAGCATCCGGCGTACGTCATCTACACGTCGGGATCCACCGGGCGGCCCAAGGGCGTGCTCGTGTCCCACGCGGGGGTGGCGAGCATGGTGGCCGGTCAGCAGAGGCACCTCGGGGTGGGTCCGGGTGCGCGGGTGGGGCAGTTCGCGTCGGCGGCCTTCGACACGTTCGGCTGGGAGTGGCTGATGGCCCTGCTGACCGGGGCGACGCTGGTGGTGATGCCCACCGACCAGCGGCTCGGCGAGGCGCTGCCGCGCTGGCTGACCGCCCGCCGGATCACCCACGTGACGCTGCCGCCCGCCGTGCTGGCCACCCTCGACGAGACGGCCGTGGATCCGCACACGGTCCTGATCGTGGCCGGAGAGGCGTGCGCGCCGGAGCTGATGGCGCGCTGGGCGCGCACGCACCCCATGTACAACTCCTACGGGCCGACCGAGACCACGGTGGACGCCACCCTGTGGCGCTGCGACCCGGACGCGGACCTGGTGGCCATCGGCAGGCCGGTCGTGAACACGCGCGTGTACGTGCTGGACGAGTGGCTGGAGCCGGTCCCGGTGGGTGTGGCCGGTGAGGTGTACGTCGCCGGTGCCGGTCTGGCCCGCGGCTATGCCGGGCGGCCGGTGCTGACCGCGGAGCGCTTCGTGGCGGACCCGTTCGCCGGGAACGGCACGCGGCTGTACCGGACCGGCGACCGGGCCCGCTGGACACCGGACGGCGAGCTGGTGTTCGCGGGGCGCACCGACGACCAGGTGAAGATCCGCGGCTTCCGGATCGAGCCGGGCGAGGTCGAGGCGGTCCTCACCACGCAGGCCCGGGTCCGCCAGGCCGCGGTCGTCGTACGGCAGGACACGCCCGGCGACAGGCGGCTGGTCGCCTACGTCGTACCGGCCGGCCCGGAGGAGGAGGCCGACGTCCTGGCGGCCGCCGTAAGGGAGTTCGCGGCCGAGTGGCTGCCGCAGTACATGGTGCCGTCGGCCGTGGTGGTCCTCGACGCGCTGCCGCTGACGGTGAACGGCAAACTGGACCGCGGGGCGCTGCCCGCACCCCGGTACGGTCGGGGCGGCGGCGAGCGGGACGGTGCGCGCGGCCCCGCGGGCGCACTGGAGGAGACCGTCTGCGCGGCCTTCGCCGAGGTGCTCGGGCTGGAACGGGTCGGTGTCGACGACGACTTCTTCGCGCTCGGCGGGCACTCCCTGCTCGCGGTGTCGCTGCGGGAGCGGCTGCGCGCCCGGGGCGTGACGGTGTCGGTGCGCGACCTCGTCGCCCATCCGACGCCGGCCCGGCTGATGGGCGCGCTCGGCCTGTCCTCCGTGCGGGACGCGCTCGGCGGGCTCCTGCCGATCCGCACCGGCGGCAGCGAGCCGGCCTTCTTCTTCGTGCACCCCGCGGGCGGTCTGAGCTGGTGCTACATGCCGTTCGCCCGGTTCGTACCGGAAGGCCACCCGCTCTACGGCCTTCAGGCTCAGGGGCTCGACGGGACCAGCCGCCCGGCGGGCTCCGTCGCGGAGATGGCCGCCGCGTACGTCGACCGGATCCGTTCCGTGCAGGAGTCCGGCCCGTACCACATCGTGGGCTGGTCCTTCGGCGGGACGCCCGCGCACGAGATCGCGGTGCGGCTGCGAGCCGCGGGCGAGCAGGTGTCGCTGATCCTCCTGGACGCCTACCCGCCGGACCCGGCGGCCGAGCGCCCGGGCGGCACACTCGACGCCGCGGACGTCGATGCCGGGATGGTCGCGCGGATCCGCACCGAACTGGGCGAGCTGCTCGGGGGCTTCTCGGACGAGGAACTGCTGGTCATGGCACGCGTCTACCGCAACAACGCGGCGCTGCGGGCCGGGCACGCGTTCGGCCGGTTCGACGGAAGGACGCTGCTGGTCGTGGCGGAGGAGGGCAAGCCGGCCGGGTTCTGCGCCGAGGCACTGTGGCAGCCGTACGTCACCGGGGCCGTGGATGCGGTCGCGCTGCCGTGCGAGCATTCCGGCATGGCGCGGCCCGAGGTGCTGGAGCAGGTGTGGCGTGCCGTCGCGCACTGGCTGGACCACGCGTGAGAACGGTGGCGGGCTCGGGCTGGGGGCGGACGGCTCATCGGATGCTCCCGGCTCGTCGAGGGACCGCGTGGGTCCCCGGCCGCCATCGTGCCGCTCGGTCCGTGCACCTCGGGCGGACGGGCCCGCTCGGTCCATCGACCTCGAGCGTGCCCGCTCGGGCCATGGGCGTCGAGCGGGCCCGCCCGGGTGCCCCGGGGCTCAGGGGCGGGTGCCGCCCCGGTCCCCGGGGCTCACTCGGCGCGCAGTGCGGTCGCCGTGCGGGTGCGGGCCGCCCAGCCGGCCGGCAGCAGCGAGCCGAGGACGGCGATGACCACCCCGCCGGCAGCGAGCAACGCCAGCTCGGGCGCCTGGTAGACGGCGATCACGGAGTCCGGCAGGTTCAGACCGGCGCTGCGCCCCATGGCCGGCAGCACCGCGTCGTGCAGGGCCACCCCGATGGGCACGCCCAGCAGCCCGCCCGCCAGCCCGGACAGCACCACCGAGGTCACGACCATGGCGATCGTCTGCCGGGGCGTCATACCGAGCGCCTTGCTGACCCCGAGGTCACGGATGCGCTCGTGGGTGTCCAGGACGACCCCGTTGAGCACACCGAGCCCGGCCACCGCGACCAGCATCAGCGTCAGCAGCGCGGTCAGCGAGTTGAGGATGACGACGGTGTCGCTGTCGCTCTGGCTCTTCTCGCTCGTCGACACGGCACCCAGCGGCTCCAGCGCCGCGTTCAGCGAGCGGACGTAGTCCTGCACGCTGGTTCCGGACGCGACGTCGATGTACCGGCTGGACGCCGCCAGGTCCGGCGCGGCCGTCCGCAGCGTGGCGGCGTCGGTGAAGACCTGCATGCCGCCGTTGCGGGTGTCCAGGACCTCGCCCACGATCCGCACGGTGACCGGACGGCCGTCCACATGGAGGGTGACGCGGTCGCCGACGTCGCTGTCCGTCGCGGTCAGGAACGGCGTCGGCACCACCGCCTCGCCGGCCTTCTCGATCCACCGGCCGGACACCATCGAGTAGCCACCCCAGGAGGCGTCGCCGGTGAACGCGACGACGTTCGTGGAGCCGGTGACGCCTGAGACGGTGGCCTGGGCGTCGGCGGTGGAGTAGTGGCGCCCGGTGCCCGGCTGGTCCTCGATCGCGGCGGTCACCGCGGCCGGGTCGGCCGTCGTCGACTGCCGACCGGGGCCCGGTCCGCCCGGCCCGGCCTGGGGGCCGCTCACCCCGATCGTCACGTCGGCCGCGTTGTGGTCCCGCGCGGTCACCACCTCGCTGAGCGACGCGGCCAGCCCAGTGGCGAAGGTGACGGCCGCGGCGCCGAACACGACCGCCGCGACCACCGACGCCGTACGGCCGGGACGGGCGAAGGGGCGGGCCAGCCCGAGGGACACCGGCCGGGGCAGCGGCAGCCGTCCGGCCAGCCGGGCCGCCCGGCGGCCCCGGCCGGGAGCCGGTGTGCGGCCCACGGCCAGCGCGTCGACCGTGCGCAGCCGCCCGGCCCGCCAGGCGCTCACGCACGCGGCCAGCGCCACGACGCCCAGCGTCCCGGCCACCACGGCGACGTCGACCCACCAGTCGACCCCGAGCCCCGCCGTGCCGTACGCCTCGGCGGTCTCCGACAGCACCGGCACGGCCAGCAGATGGCCCGCGACGACCCCCAGCACCGTGCCCACGGCGGCCGGGAGCAGGGCCTGGCTCATGTAGGCCCGGACGACCTGGCCGGGCGTGAACCCGACGGCCTTGAGGACGCCGATCCGGCGCAGCCCCGTCCCCACCGTGCCGGCGACCACGTTGCCGACGATCAGCACCGACATCACGAGGCCCAGGACCCCGAACGCCACCAGGAACGGCACGAAGAGGGAAGTGTCGCGCACCGACACCTTCTTGATGGCGAGCCAGGACTGCGCGCCGGCCATCGCCCCGTCGGGCACGGCGGCCACGACGGCGGCCCGGCCCCGCTCGACCTGCGCGGCGCTGTCGGCCTGCGCGAACCGGTACAGCATCTGGTACCCGGTGGGTTTGCCGTCCGGGGTGAGCGCGGCCAGCTGGGACGGCGTCACCCACCCGTCGGCCGTACGACTGACCGAGCGGGCCACCCCGACCACCTTCAGCGTGGGGCTGCCCGGCAGGGCGGGGAACCGGAACTCCAGGCCGAGAGGCGCGATCAGCCCCGAGTCGGCCGACAGGACGATCTCGCCCGGCCCGTTCGCCCAGCGCCCCTCGGTGACCGCGATCCGGTCGACGGAACCGTCGGGGGAAGTACGGCCGACGACCGACAACGGCGCCACGGTGGCGTCGTTGATGCGCGGTGTGACGGACGCGGTGGGGAACGGGCCGGACGAGGTGTCGACTCCCGCGGTGTCCGCGGTGGCCGACAGCTGGGTGGCAGTGGTCCTGTCCGCGTCGAACTGCGCGGTCAGATGCGAGCCGTGCTGCCGTGCGAAGGCCTTGTCGAAGGGGGCGTCGGAGGCGACGAGCAGGGCACCGCCCAGGACGGACGCGGTGACCGCCATCATCGTGGCCAGAACGATCACCAGGGTCGGTACCCGGCGGCGGGCCACACCGGAGCGGACCACCCGGCCCAGAGCGCTCATCGGGCGGCCTCCGCGACCACGTCCGCGGTGATCCGGCCGTCGACCAGCTGGACCGTGCGTTTCGTGCAGGACTGCGCCAGCGCCAGGTCGTGGGTGACCACGACGACGGTCTGCCCCTCGGCGTTCAGCTCCCGCAGCAGCTCGGCGACGTCCTCGCCGGAGGCGGAGTCCAGCGCGCCGGTCGGCTCGTCGGCGAGCAGCAGCGGCGGCCGGTTCATCAGCGCCCGGGCGACGGCGACCCGCTGCCGCTGACCGCCGGACAGCCGGCCCGGAAAGGCTCCGGCGTGCCGGGCGATGCCCAGCGACTCCAACAGCTGCTCGGCGCGGCGCTGCGCCTCGCGGCGCTTCATCCCGGCCAGCTGTGCGGGAAGGATCACGTTGTCGAGGACGGTCAGGTCGTCCAGCAGGTTGAAGAACTGGAAGACCATGCCGATCTTCGCGCGCCGGTAGCGGGCCGAGCCGGCCTCGCCGAGCTTGTCGACGCGGACCCCGTCCACGGTGACGGTGCCGCTGTCCGGGCGGTCCAGGCCGGCGATGAGGTTGAGCATGGTCGACTTGCCGCTGCCGGACGGCCCGAGGATCGCCACGGACTCGCCCGCCCGCACGGTCAGGGACGCGTCCTGCAGTGCCGGTGGCCCGGCGTCGTAGCGGCGGCTGACGTCACTCAGTTCGATCACCGGTGTGGTCATGGGCCTCTCCCTCGGTCCGCACATCGGGCATGCCCCACGCTAGGCGGGGGCCCGGTCCCGGCACGACGGTCCGGCGAGGTAACTTCCGTACACCGCGCGGACGATGGCCGGTGATGTCATCCCTGAGATGTACGCACCGGGGATGACCCGCCCAGTACCGGGACGGATGCCCGCGGCCCGGCTCGTCGGACACAATGGCCCGGTGATGAAGACGTCGGTGCGGGACCGCTTGCGGGAGGGAGTCGGCGCGCTGACGCACCCCACCGGCCCGCCGCTGGTCCAGACCCGCTGGGGAAGAGTCTTCGACCTCGCGATCGCGCTCGTCCTGTGCGGCGCGGCAGCCCAGTACGTCCTGGACAACCTGCACGGCTGGGAGGCGCGGCACGACCGGCCGGTCCCGATCGACTCGCCGGAGCGGCCGGTGGACTGGGTCGCGCTGCTGAGCCTGGCGTTCCTGGCCTCCGCCCCGCTGGTGCTGCGCCGCCGCTATCCGCTGGCCGTGCTGTGGACCGTCATGGCCGCCACCGCCCTGACCCCCGACAGTGCGGCCCGCCTCACGTTCTACTCGTGCGTCATCGCGGCCTACAGCGCGGCCGCCTACAGCCCCTACCGGGCGGCGACCATGGCGAGCCTGCCGGTCGTGGTGCTGCTGGTGAGCACGGTCGGGGACGCGGGGTCGGTCACGCCGCCCACGCAGTACGTCAGCGTCGCGCCCGCCGTGCCCATCGTGCCGACGCAGTACGCGCCCTTGCTGATCCTGGTGCCGATGATGATGGCGGCGCTGGGGCTGCGCGCCTGGAAGCTGCGCACCGCCGAGAGCCGGGCGAGACTGTCCGCGGTGGAGCGGGAACAGGCCGAGGCCCTGCGCAGGGCGGTCCTGGAGGAACGCGCCAGGATCGCCCGCGAGCTGCACGACGTGGTCACGCACAACGTGAGCGTGATGGTCATCCAGGCCGGGGCCGCCCGCAAGACCATGGACGCCTCACCCGAGGATGCCCGCGAGGCGCTGCTCGCGGTCGAGGCGGGCGGCAGGGCCGCCATGGGCGAACTGCGGCACGTCATGGGCCTGCTGGCGATGGACCCGGACGGTCCCGGGCCCGCGGAACCGGGCGCGGAGCTGGTGCCGCAGCCCGGCCTGGACCAGCTGGAGGCCCTGGTCGAACGCATCCGTGATGCCGGGCTGCCCGTGGAGATGACGGTGACCGGCACCCCCCGCCCGGTGCCGGACGGCGTCGGTCTGGCGGCGTACCGGGTCGTGCAGGAGGCGCTCACCAACACGGTCAAGCACGCGCAGGGCGCCAGCGCGGCCGTGACGGTCGACTACGCTGCCGACCGGCTCACCGTGGAGGTCGCCGACTCGGGCGGCGGTCCCAGTCCCACCGCGGCCGGAGGCAACGGGCGCGGACTGATCGGCCTGCGCGAACGGATCGCCCTCTACGGAGGCACCCTGCGCACCGGACCGCGCCCGCTGGGCGGCTACCGGGTCAAGGCCCTGATTCCCCTGGAGGAAGCGTGACGGAACCGCTGCGCGTCGTGGTCGCCGACGACCAGGCGCTGGTGCGGACCGGTTTCCGGATGATCCTCACCGCCGACGGCATCGACGTCGTCGCCGAGGCCACCGACGGCGCCGAGGCCGTCGACGCCGTCCGCGCCGCCCGGCCCGACGTGGTGCTGATGGACATCCGGATGCCCGAGATGGACGGCCTGGAGGCCACCCGGCGGATCCTCTCCGGCGCTCCGGACGATCCGCGGGTCGTGATGCTGACCACGTTCGACCTCGACCAGTACGTCTACGCGGCGCTGTCCGCCGGGGCCAGCGGCTTCCTCCTGAAGGACGTCACGCCCGAACACCTGGTGGCCGCCGTCCGCACGGTACGCGCGGGAGACGCCCTGCTGGCGCCCGCCATCACCCGCCGGCTCGTCGAGCGGTTCGCCCGCCGGGATCCCGAGGGCCGCGCACTCCACCGCAGCCTGGCAGCGCTGACCCCCCGGGAGCTCGACGTGCTGCGCCAGCTGGCCCAGGGCCTGAGCAACGCCGAGCTCGCCGAACGCCTCCGGCTGTCCGAGGCCACGGTCAAGACCCACGTCTCCCGCATCCTCACCAAGCTGAATCTGCGCGACCGCGCCCAGGCCGTGGTCGTCGCCTACGAGACGGGGCTGGTGACTCCCACGGGAGCGTGACGCGACCGCCGGGGACGGGCGTCGGGCGGGCGGCGCAGGGCAGGACCGACAGCTGTGCGCCGTTCACGGCCCGGGCATGGTCCGGATCTTGGACCAGGGGCCTGCCTGCCGTGTGTGACGGTTCCCCGACCGGCAGGTGCGGCAGGTGCTCCGGCACCGGCGTGGTCGTCGCGGCATTCGACGGACGGCGTCGGTGGGTCGTCGGCCGTGCGCTTCAGACCGCGGCGAGTTCCGCCCAGCGGGTGACCCCGCCGGAATGGACCCGTGTGCCGTGGTGCGTCGCCAGGGCGTGGACGATCGCCTCGCCCCGGCCGTGCTCGTCCGGGTCGATCCCGGCGAGCGGCTGACCCGCCGGACGCGCGGGTCCCGCGTCGGTGACCTCGATCCTCAGGACCCCGTCCCCGGCGCCCCGCGCCCACGACAGCCGCAGCTCGGCCGGGGGCCGGGCGTGAATGATCGAGTTGGTGACCAGCTCCGACACCACGAGCAGCGAGTCCTCGACGATCCCCGGACACACCCTCCACTCCGCGAGGAGCGCTGCCACGCGCCGGCGTATGGCCGAGGCCGCGCCGGCGACGGGCGGCACCGGGCACACGTGTTCGCATGCCGCCCGTAGCAGCGTATTGAGCTGTGCCGCCATGTTCTCTCCCGATGGTCCGTACTGCCGGCCGGGCGCTCTCGGCGCCCCCCGGGCTCCAAAGCACGTTATGGAGACAAATCGGGCTGGTCAATGAACAGCGGTCGGCATTACCGAACGCCCCCGCCCGGGAAGGTGATCCGCCCGGGCCGCGAAGATCATCCGCCCGCGCGGCGAAGGGTCCGCGGCGGTAATAGGCTCGCCTCATGGCCGGCCCAGTCCAGTCGATCGAACGGGCGGCGGCGATACTGCGTCTGCTCGCCGGTGGGCCCCGCCGACTCGGCCTCGGCGAGGTGGCGGCGTCGCTCGGCCTGGCCAAGGGCACCGCCCACGGCATTCTGCGCACACTCCAGCACGTGGACTTCGTGGAACAGGACGCGGAGACCGGAAAGTACCAGCTCGGAGCCGCCCTGCTGCACCTGGGCACCAGCTACCTGGACGTCAACGAGCTGCGCTCGCGCTCCCTGAACTGGGCCGACGCACTGGCCGCGCGCAGCGGCGAGGCGGTGCGCCTGGGGACTCCGCTGGAGGGCCAGGTGCTCATCGTCCACCACGTGTTCCGGCCGGACGACACCTTCCAGACGCTGGACGTGGGCTCGCTGCTGCCGCTGCACGCCTCCTCGCTCGGCAAGGTGCTGCTGGCCTTCGGGACCGCGACCGTGGAACCGGACCGGGCCCCGGGGCTGGAGGCGTACACCCGGCACACCCTGACCGATCCCGAGCGGCTCGCCCGGGCGCTGGCCGAGGTCAGGGAAGCCGGCTGGGCCGCCGAGATCCAGGAGATGAGCATGGGCGAGGCCGGGCTCGCCGCGCCGATCCGCGGGCACGGCGGCCTCGTCGTCGGCGCCATCGGGCTGTCCGGGCCGGTCGAGCGGATCTGCGACAGCCAGGGCAAGCCCCGCCCGCAGCAGATCGGTCTGATCAGGGAAGCCGCCCGGGCGATCTCCAGAGACCTGGGAGCCGCCCGCTGGTAGGCCAGGACAGCCGCCCCTCGACCCGTCGGAAGGCAGAGCCGATCATGGCTGAACGGTATGTGATGTCCATCGATCAGGGCACCAACTCGACCCGCTGCATCCTGTTCGACCACCGCGGGCGGCTGGTCTCGGTCGCGCAGAGGGAGCACCAGCAGCACTTCCCCCGGCCGGGGTGGGTCGAGCACGACGCCATGGAGATCTGGCACAACCTGCGGCGCGTCGTGCCCGAGGCCCTGTCCGACGCCGGTGTGGACCGGGGGCAGGTCGCCGCCATCGGCCTCGCCAACCAGCGCGAGACGACGGTGCTGTGGGACCGGCGGACCGGCGCCCCGCTGGGCCGGGCGATCGTCTGGCAGGACACCCGCACGGCACCCCTCGTCGAGGAGCTGCGAGAGCGCCCCGGAGACGACTTCTTCCTGGACCGGTGCGCCCTGCCACCGTCGACCTACTTCTCGGCGCTGCGGATCCGGTGGCTGTTCGACCACGTCAAGGGCATCGAGCAGCGCGCCAGGGACGGCGAGGTGCTGTTCGGGACGATGGAGAGCTGGCTGATCTGGAACCTCACCGGGGGCGCCGACGGCGGCCTGCACTTGACCGACGCCACCAACGCCAGCCGCACGATGCTGATGAACATCCGCACCCTCACCTGGGACGAAGAGCTGCTGGCCTTCTTCGGGGTGCCCCGCTCGATGCTGCCCGGGATCAGATCGTCCGCAGAGCCGTACGGCGAGGCCCGCGCGCTGCTGCCGGGCGTGGACATCACGGCCGCCCTCGGCGACCAGCAGGCCGCCCTCTTCGGCCAGACCTGCTTCTCCCCGGGCGAGGCCAAGTGCACCTACGGAACGGGCAGCTTCCTGCTGCTCAACACCGGCCGCGACCTCGTACGGTCCCGGCACGGACTCCTGACGACCGTCGCGTACCGGATCGGGGACCAGCCGCCGGAGTACGCGCTGGAGGGCTCGATCGCCGTCACCGGAGCCCTCGTCCAGTGGTTCCGCGACCGCCTGGGCCTGATCAGCAGCGCCCCGGAGATCGAGACCCTCGCGCGGACGGTCGAGGACAACGGCGGCTGCTACATCGTGCCCGCCTTCTCGGGCCTGTTCGCGCCCCGCTGGCGCAGCGACGCGCGCGGGGTGATCGTCGGCCTCACCTCCTACATCACCAAGGGGCACCTGGCGCGTGCCGTCCTGGAGGCCACCGGATGGCAGACCCGCGAGGTGGTCGACGCCATGAACGCCGACTCCTCCGTCCCCCTCCGGCAGCTCAAGGTGGACGGGGGCATGACCGCGGACAACCTGCTCATGCAGTTCGTGGCCGACGTGCTCGACGTGCCCGTGGTGCGGCCCATGGTCGCCGAGACGGTCTCCCTCGGGGCCGCCTACGCGGCCGGGCTCGCCGCCGGCTACTGGCCCGGCCTGGAAGTGCTGCGCCGCAACTGGCACCGGGCCGCCCAGTGGATGCCCGCGATGGATCCCGGGCGGCGGGAGGCGGAGTACGAGGACTGGCAGCGGGCCGTCGAACGGTCCCTGGGCTGGGTCAGACCACCATGAGCCCCCGCGTCACGCTGCGTGCGGCCCGCCCAGGATCCCGGTCATCACCGACTGGACCGGGTCGCCGTCCAGCAGTTTCCCGAGCTCCTCGACGCCGATTCGTCGCTGCGGCGGGGTGAGCGAGAGGTACTGCTCGATGCGTTCGTTGAACGTCCGCCGGTACGTCGCGTAGAGCTCGCCGTCCTCCCGGACCCGGCCGGCCAGCTCGACCAGGGCGGCGGTCCCGGCGAAGTCGTCCTCCGGCAGGGGGTGAGACGGAACCACGTCGGTGAACCTGCCCGCACCGCGGCCGAACAGCGTGCCGTCCAGCGCGCGCAGGGTGAAGACATGGGCGTAGTGCTGCTCGTGGATCGCCAGGGGCAGCCGCCCCAGGGCGATCGATTCGTGGAGGGCCGTGAGCCCCGGAGCCAGCAGGTAGTCCGCGGTGCTCGCCACCACCTGGAGCAGTTCACGCTGGGGCAGCAGACGGCAGTCGGCCCGGCCGCCCGCGGCCCGGACGGTCCGCTCCCGGCCCTCGCCGAACGGGCCGCCGCAGACCAGGACGCGACGGAACCGGGGCCAGTCCCGCAGCAGATCCGGAATCCACCGGTGCAGCAGGCGCACGTAGTCGTCGTGGACGTCGAAGTCCAGGAGGAAGTTCTTGAACCCGCCGATGTTGATCAGCAGGTCGTGTTCCGGCTCGGCGGTGCGCGTGACGTTCCGCAGGCCCTCGACGTCGACGATCGAGCCGGTCAGGTGTATCTCCGGCCCCTCGCCCAGGGCGGCGAGGCCGGCTGCGCGCTCGGTGACGCCGGGGAAGTTCTGAACGACGCTGTGCGTGGCCAGCAGATGGGCGGCGACGACCCGATCGTGCGGCGAAAGACCCGACAGGTGCTGGTCGGCCGCCGCGAAGCAGGAACGCGGCATGGTCGCGCACAGGTCCCTGATCCTGGCCGGCGGCTGCGTGAGCTGCCAGAAGCTGAACAGGCTGTCCACCATGGTCACGGGCCGCCGCGCCACGACGGACCGGAACACCAGCTCGGCGTCCATGACCGAGATCACGTGATCACTGCCCCGCAGCAGGTCGTCGATCACCGCCGACCTGGCGCTCTCGGACAGCCCGCTGGTGTCGTACAAGGTGTCGAAGGCGTCGGGGTTGCGCCGGGCGAAGACAGCGGCGACGCCGTCCCCGACGAACACCCGCTCGTGCTCGTGGAGCGGCCGGGAAACCGCGACGAGTTCGGAGACCGGACCGAAGCCGCAGTTCTGCGCCCCCATCACGATCCGCACGTCACAGCCCTCCGCCGGTGGCTGCCCGCACGGCGTCCGCCGCACCGGCCGCGGGGGCGAGCACCTCGACGAGCCGCTCGGCGAAGTCGGCGGGATACCTCGCGTAGCCGACGTGCCCGCCCGGGAACAGTTCCACGTCGCGGCCGAGCCGGTCGGCGAGGACGAGCGTCGGCCGGTGCACGAGGTCCCCGCGGGAGGCATGGCCACCGGCCCACACCACCTTGTCCGCCACCTCCTCCAGCGCGGCGAGGTCGGGTACGAAGCGTGTGAACGGCCGGACGAAGTGGGTCAGGAAGAAGTCGGTGTTGTCGTGCACTTCGGGCAGGGCCGGCGCGGGCCGGCCACCGTGGAGGGCCTGCAGCTTGACGAGGGCCGGCGCCATGCCCTCACGGAGGTACGTCGCGCGGATGTCGTCGAGGAGTGCCAGATGCTGCTCGGCGTCCGGAAGGAGACTCAGTGCAGGAGGCTCGTGGGCGACGACCCGCCGGATCCTGTCCGGGTGGCGGATGGTGAGTTCCAGCGCGATGAGCCCGCCCGAACAGCTGCCGAAGACGTCCACGGGCTCGTCCGGGCCGGCGAGATGCCCGATCAGGCGGTACGCGTCGTCGGCGTGTTCCTCGACCCTCTGGTCCACCGGGGGGCCGTCGAGCACGCTGCGTGAGTTCCCGCGCGGGTCGTAGGTGACGACGCGGCGGTTCTGGGCCAGGACGGCAGCCAAGCGCTTGTACACCGCCGCATCGGAGTTTCCTCCCCCGATGAGCAGCAGGAAGGGCCCTTCACCCCGTACTTCGAAATAGATCTTCGCGCCCGGTACCGCGAGCGTCCCGCTGTCCAATGGGTTCATCACACTCCAGGGGCGAAACCGGTGTGATGTCACAGAGTCGCACGCGGGACACGGGCAGTGCAGGGCGCGCGGGAGTGCGACTGCCGGCTTCGCGGGCCCCTGTGGCCGCACGTGCTTCCCGCTGCTCCCGTGCGCCGGTCTCATGACGAGACGCACTGGGCATACCGGTCACGTCGGTCCCAGTTCTCGCCACCTGTCCTCAGGCAAGGAGGCCCGGTTGACGGGCATCGAAGTAGTGCGAAAGATCCTCCGTGACTTGGGAATCGAGGAAGAGCTGCTGCGCGAGGACGCACAGTTGCGTGCGCATCTCGAACTCGATTCCGTCGACCTCACACAGATTCAGGTGGACCTGGCCGAGCGCTTCGCCACCCGCGTCGATCTCTGGACGGAGCACGACTTCACCGTGCGGCAACTCGCCGACGCCGTCGGCGAGTTGCGACCGGACGCGGGGGCCTGCCGGGAGTACCGGGACCGCGGCTGGTGGCGCCCGGAGTTCCTGGACGACACCGTACTGAGCACCCGCGTGCACGCGGGGCACCGCGTGGCGGTGGTCGGTGCCGACGGCACCTGCACCCGATCCGAGCTCGACGCGGTGGTGTCCGGCTGCGCCGCCCGGCTGGCGCACACCGGTATCCGGCCCGGCGACACCGTACTCGTGCAACTGCCGAACCAGGCCCGGTTCGTCGTCCTCGTGCTCGCGCTGATCAGGCTCGGTGCGCGCCCGGCTCTCGCCCTTCCCGCCCTGCGCGAGCACGAACTCGACCAGGTGATCGCCGCGTTGGCGCCTACCGCTCTGGCCGTACCGGCCCGCTACCAGCGCTTCGACCACCTGCGGCTCGCCGAGAAGCTCCGCCGACGGCATCCTTCCGTACGCACCCTGCTCGTCTCGGGCGCCGCCGGCCGATCCGCCGGCCACGTGGACCTCGACGGTCTCATCGAGGCCGGTGACCCGGCGCCCGTGCATCCGGACCGGCACCCCTCGGACACCGCCCTCTTCCTGCTGTCGAGCGGAACCACGGGCGCCCCCAAACCCATCGCCCGCACCCATGAGGCACTGGGGCACGTGATCCGCAGCGCGGCGGCGGTATCGGGGCTGACACCGCAATCCGTGTTCCTCGCCGTCCTGCCGGTGACACACGCCTTCGCCTTCTCCGCCCCGGGGATCCTCGGCACGCTCAGCCGCGGCGGAAAGGTCGTACTCGCCGCACCGGACGACGCGGCCGCGGCCCTGGCGCTGATCGAGCGCGAACGCGTCACCCACTGCGCGCTCACCCCCGCGCTCGCCCGGCAGTGGCTCATCGCCCGTGCCGCCGCCGGCGATCGTGACCTGTCGAGCCTGCGGGTCCTGCAGGTCGGCGGGGCCCGCCTGGACGCATCCACGGCCGCTCAACTGGCCGACGCCTTCGACTGCCGGATCCAGCAGGTGTACGGCATGAGCGAGGGGCAGCTGAACTTCACCCGGCTCGACGACCCGCCCGAGGTGGCGTTCACCACGCAGGGGCGCCCCTCCTCGCCCGGTGACGAGATCCTCGTGGTGGACGACCGGGGCCGGCGTGTCGCCGACGGTGAGACCGGCGAGCTCCTGGTCAGGGGGCCGGGAGTCATCACGGAGTACCACGGCGGCGCGGCCGCCGCGTCGTTCACCCCCGACGGCTTCTACCGCACCGGCGACCTCGTCCGCCGCCACGAGTCCGGGAACCTCGTGGTCGCCGGGCGCGTCAAGGACGTGATCAACCGCGGGGGAGAGAAGATCCCGGCGGACGAACTGGAGGCGTTGGTCCTGGCGCACCCCGGTGTGCGGGCTGCCGCGGCCGTCGCGATGCCGCATCGTGTCCTGGGAGAGGCAGTCTGCCTGTACGTCGTGGGCGGTGACGGGGGAGCACCGTCCCTCCGGGAGATCCGCGGGCACTTGGAGGCCGGCGGCCTGGCGCGGTTCAAGCTGCCCGAACGGCTCGTCGAGGTTTCGGCGCTCCCCTTGACCGCGGTCGGCAAGACGGACAAGGCACGCCTGCGCCAGGACATCGTCGCTCGGCTGGAGACCGAGGGCTGACGGCCGCCGGTGGACTTCCGGACGGCGGTGTGCCGCGCCACGTTGTTGGTTAGGGTGGCCGGCAGAGGGAGGTGCTTCGCATCAGCCGGATGGTCAGCGACGGTGGGCGGGTGACCGGCCGGCCGGCGCGCGCGGTCTTGCCCCCACCGGTGCGCGCGGGGCTCGGGGTGATCGCGGCCCTCGCCGCGTTGGTGGTCGTCGTGCTCGGTGTCCTGTACGCAGGCCACGGCGAGCCCGGCAGAGCGGACGGGTGGGCCCAGTCGGCCGTGGACGGTGCGGGGCCGTCGTGGCGGGACGTCGCTCTGGCCACGGACTTCCTGGGGGAGCCCATCGGAGCGGCGACGCTGGTCGGGGGCGCCGTGACGGGCTGTCTGCTGCTGCGGCGTCTTCGCGCGGCGGTGCTGGTCGTCGCGGGCACCGGCCTGACCGTGGGGACGACGAAGATCCTCAAGCCCCTGGTGGGACGCACCATCCACGGCGAAGGCAACCTGTCCTACCCGAGCGGGCACACCGCCTTCCTCACCGCGTTCGCCCTCGTGGTGGCGCTGCTCGCGATCGGCCGGCTCGGCCTCGGCAGGACGGCCGGCACGGTGCTCGTGTTCGCCCCGGCGCTGGTGGCCGGGGCCGCCATGGGCTGGGCCCAGGTCGCCCTGGGCGCGCACTACCCGACCGACGCCCTCGGCGGCTGGTGCACCGCGCTGGTGGTGACACCGGCGACCGCGTGGCTGGTCGACCGGACGGCTGAACGGACGGCCGGCCGGAAGGGCGCCGACCCGATGGCCGACGCCGGTCGGAGGGAGCGGCCCTGACGCTCGTCAGGCCAAGCGGCGGAACACGGGCTTCACCGGTCGTCCCGCCATCCAGGGCGTGGGGTCACCGGCGTCCAGCGCCTTCCGGTACACCGCACATGCCTGGGCCACCACGTCGACGGTGTGATCGACGTCGGCGTCGCTGAGCGCGCTGCTCACCACGAACGACGGGGCCAGCACCCCGCCCGCGAGGAGCCGGCGCAGGAACAGGGTGCGGTACCGCTGCGACGGCTGCCGGTTCTCGTCGAGGGTGGCGAAGACCAGGTTGCTGGCCCGGCCCCGGACGACGACGTGGTCGCCGACGCCCATGCTCGCCGCGGCGTCGCGGACACCGGCGGCCAACCGCTCGCCGAGGGCGTGCAGCCGCGCGGTGACGCCCTCCTCGACGTAGGTGGTCTGCACGGCCATCGCGGCCGCCAGGGAGTGCGTTTCCGCACCGTGGGTCGTGGACAGCAGGAACACCCGGTCACCGGAGTGACGCAGGCCGCCCCGCTCCATCAGCTCGCGGCGCCCGGCCAGCGCGGAGACGGCGAATCCGTTGCCCAGCGCCTTGCCGAACGTGGACAGGTCGGGGACGACGCCGTACAGGCCCTGGGCGCCCGCCTCGGACCAGCGGAAGCCGGTGATCATCTCGTCGAAGACCAGTACGCAGCCGTGCCGGTCGGCCAGCTCGCGCAGGCCGGCGAGGTACCCGGGCGGCGGCTCGGTGTGGGTGGCGGGTTCGAGGATCAGGCAGGCGACCTCGCCCTGGTACCGGGTGAGCAGCTCCTGCGTGGCGGCCAGGTCCCCGTAGGGGAAGGACACGGTGAGGTCGGTCGTCGCCGCCGGAATGCCGGCGGACATCGGCGTGGTGCCGATGAACCAGTCGTCGACGGAGAAGAACGGGTGGTCGGCGCAGATGGCCACCCGCGGGCGCCCGGTGGCGGCGCGGGCGAGGCGCACCGCGGCGGTCGTGGCGTCGGAGCCGTTCTTCGCGAACTTCACCATCTCCGCGGTCGGTACCGTGGCCAGGAAGCGTTCCGCGGCCTCGGCCTCCACGATGGACGGCCGGACGAAGTTGCTGCCGCGGTCGAGTTCCCGCCGCACCGCCTCGATGACGTGTGGGTGGGCGTGGCCGAGGCTGACCGACCGCAGGCCGGAGCCGTACTCGACGTAGCGGTTGCCGTCGACGTCCCACACGTGGGCACCCCGGCCGTGGCTGATGACCGGGGCCAGGTTCTCGGGGTACTGGTCGTCGCCCTTGGCGTAGGTGTGCGCGCCTCCGGGGACCAGGGCGTGCAGTCGCTCGTTCGCCTGCCGCGACCTGGGCAGCCGGAACTCTTCGGTGTCTTCGGTGGCCACGCGGACCTCATCTCTCCATGTGCTTCAGGACCTCGGCGAGGCTCGGCGCCTCCCGGTCCCGCTGGGACATCGATGTGACCGGCAGCGGCCAGGGAATGGCGAGCTCCGGGTCGTCGAAGGCGATCGTCACGTCCTCGGCCGGATCGTGCGGGCGGTCGATCCGGTACGAGGTGTCGGCGGTCCCGGTCAGTGCCTGGAAGCCGTGCGCGCACCCCGCCGGGATGTACACGGTCACCTGCGTCTCGCCGGACAGCTCGAAGAAGGCCCGGTTGCGGTAGGTCGGCGAGTCCGGGCGCAGGTCCACGACGACGTCGAAGATCCTCCCGTACGAGCACCGCACCAGCTTGGCCTCGCCGGCGCCGGAGCGCAGGTGCAGGCCGCGCAGCACGCCCCGGACCGAGCGGGACACACTGTCCTGGACGAAGGCGTCCGGGTCGAGGCCCACCGCGCGGACCACGTCGGCGTCGAAGGTGCGGCAGAAGAAGCCGCGCTCGTCGGCGTACGGCGTCGGCGCGAAGAGGTACGCGCCCGCGATCTGTGGGACTTCGGTCGCTTTCACGGTGCCTCCCGCAGGGCGTGGGCGTGGGGGTGGTCGGCCGCCGGGAACAGGGCCGCGGTCAAGGCGGCGAACTGGTGCCGGAGCTGCCGGGTGACGGTCAGGTTCCGCTCGGCGAGGGTCCGCCGCAGCTCCGCCGAGCGCTTCTCCAGCGCCCGGAACTGTTCGAGCAGCCGGCCGGAGTCGACCTCGCGGGCCGGGTGGCAGTACGCGGCAAGGCCCATGCGGTCCATGAGCGCGTCGCTCTTCGCCGCGTAGCTGAGCGCGAGCGTCGGTGTGCCGGCCTTCAGCGCGCAGACGAGGTTGTGGTAGCGGGTCGCCACCACGGCGTCGGCGGCCGCCGTCTCCTTCATCAGGTCGGCCAGCGAGGTTGCTTCGGCGGCGGTGACCAGCGGCGAGTCCACCGCGTCGAGGATCGCGGCGACCACCGGCGCGTCGCACGCGTCGCCGGTGAGCAGCCGGACCGGCCTGCCCTCCTCGACGAGCGCGCGGACGAACCGGGTCGTCCCGTCGAGGTAGCGCCGGTGGATCTCCTCGGCCCGGGCGCGGTCGTCATTGCCGCCGTGGAAGTCCATGACGCCGACGCAGACCGGGCCCGGCGGACCCGCAGACGCGCTCACCCGCGGCGTCGGCAGGGCGAAGGCGAGGTCCGGGTAGACCTCGTCGCGGGCGGTGTCCACGCCCATCGCCCGCATCGCCTCACGGGACTGCTCGTCGCGGTAGGACCGGTACGCGGCCAGCCGCGCCGACCAGCGCACCAGGGCCCGGGTCGGCCGGTTGCCGATCGGGGCGGCGCCGACGCCGACCAGCGCGACCCGGGTGCCGACCAGCCGGCCGCTCGCGCACAGCAGGAACAGCGCGTACGGAAAGCCCCACGGCCGCAGCGGCAGCGTGGCCTCCAGGACGCCCATGCCGGGCACGATCACCACGTCGTGCCGGCGCACCCAGGCCGCGGTGCGGACGGCGTCGACGAACTTTCCCAGCCCTTTCGCCGCGATCGCGCCCACCCGCGACGCGGTCCGGTACTCCCCGCGGTACCAGTGCAGCCGCGTCGCCGGGATCCCGTACCTGGCGGCGACGACCTCGGGGCCGCCGCACAGCGCGTCCACGGCCGCCTCCGGGTGCTCGGCGCGGAGGTACCCGAGCACGGCTTCGAGCGACCCGTCGTTGCCGAGGTTGCCGGAGCCGAGCAGGCCGAACACCCCGACGCGCACCGGGGTTCCGTCCGCGGACGTCACGCCTGCCCCCCTGCGAGACCGTCACGGCCTTCACGGCCGGCGACGAGGGCGTCGACGGAGACGGTGAGCCTGGCCGGGTCGACCGGGGTGCGGTCCTCGACCCGCTCGCCGGCGCCCGGCCGGGCCCGGCTGGCCATCCACGCGGCCAGGTGGCGGTAGCACGCGCGCCGGTCGGCCGAGGACAACGGCGCCCGCCGGATCGCCGAGACGAAGCCCCCGACGTACTCGGCGAGCAGCCGGGGAGTCGGGTGCAGCAGCCCGGCCCGGCGCGGGTCGAGATTGACGCACCGGGAGCGCTTGGACGGGTTGGCCCGCTCGGCGCGGGTGGGGTGGTCGCGGCGGAAGTACAGCAGCTCGGGCACCTGGTGGAAGGGCCCGTGCAGGCCGATCTCGGCGACGAACGTGCGGTCCGCGTGGTGGTAGCTGTCGTGCGGCTTCACCCGGCGCAGCACGTCGGCCCGCATCACCCCGTAGAAGTCGTCGCCGCCCGGCTCGAACAGCATGCTGCGGAAACGCTCCGGCGCGCTCGGCGAGGCGGTGGCGAGGGTGTATTCGTACGGCACCTTCACCCTGCCGTCGCCGTCGATGACCGCCTGGTCGGCGTGCGCGAGGATCACGTCGGGCCGCTCGTCCAGCGCCTCCACGCAACGCCGCAGCAGGTCCCGGGCGTACAGGTCGTCGTGCGAGGCCCACTTGAACAGCTCGCCGCGGCACTCGGTGAACACGTAGTTGTGGTTCGGCGCGGCGCCGATGTTCCGGGGCAGGCGGATGTACCGGATGCGGGAGTCCTGCGCGGCGTACTTCCGGCAGATCTCCTGGGTCCCGTCCGTCGAGGCGTTGTCGGAGACGACCAGTTCGAAGTCCTCGTAGGTCTGACCGAGCAGGGCGTCGAGGGCCTCGGCGAGGTATTCCTCGCCGTTGTACACGGGCAGGCCGATGCTCAGCCGGGGATGGGCGGTCATGACGTCCTCACTTCGCGGATGGTGTTCTGGTTGTGCTCGCGCAGGGCGGAACGCAGCTGCAGCCACCACACGGCCGAGCTGCAGACGGTCGCGGCGGCGACGCCCCACGCCGAGCCGGCCGTGCCGGCCACGGCCGCCCCGCCGAGCCCGCCGACGAGGTAACAGGCGGAGGCGATCAGCTGGCTGCGCAGGCTGAGCCGGGCCGCGCCGAGCGCGCGCAGCCCGGCCGCCGCGCCGGTGCCGAGTCCCGCGCCCGCGACGCCGAGCGTCACCGGGACGATGAGCTCCGAGGCGGAGCTCCACACGCCGCCGAGCACGAGTTCGCCGAGCCGGCCGGGCACCAGCAGCAGGGCCCCGCCCCAGAGCAGCGCGGCGACGGCCTGCCCGCCGCCCAGCAGGAGGCAGAACGTGCCGAGGCGGTGCGGGGCCCGCCGCAGCACCCGCGCCGCCTCCGCGACGGTGACCAGCGACAGGCCCATCAGCAGAGCGAGGAACGGGCCGAGCAGCAGCTCGGCACCCCGGATCACGCCCACCGCGCCGACCCCGACGATCGCGCCGAGGCCGTACGCCCGCAGCTGGCCCGCGCCGCTGTTGCTGACGTTCTCGACCAGGTACCGGTAGCCGAGGTCGCGGTGCGCGCGAAGCCACTCGCGCGCACCGGTCGACCGGGGCCGGATCCCGGACTGGAGGCAGCCGTACACGGCGGCCACCGCGGCGGACCCGCCCCAGGCGAGCACGAAGGCGGACACGCTGCCCACGCGGGCCGCCACCACCATGGCCGGGACGAGCGCGATGCCCCACACGAGGTCGTTGACGAACGCCTTCCGCCCGGCGCCGGCGGCGAAGAACGCGAACCGCCACGCGTCCTGCAGCAGCAGCCCGGGCAGGACGACGCCGAGGCAGGCGAAGGCGGGCCCCACACGGCCGCCGACGCCGAGGCCGACCACCAGACACGCCGCGCCGAGGGCGGCGCCGACGCCGAGCGCGGTACCCGACGACCGGGCCACCGCCCCGCGCCAGGACGCGTCCGGCACTCCGCTGAAGCGCACCACCAGCGGGTCGGTGGCAAGGCCCCGGGAGACGTTGAGCACCACACCGTAGGTCACCCAGGCGAGGCTGAACACGCCGAAGGCGGTCACCCCCAGCGAGCGGGCCACGTAGATGCCCACCGCGAAGTTGGACATGCTGGAGGCCGCCTGGTCGGCCAGCCCCCAGGACAGCCGCCCGACGAGGGCCCGCCTGGCGGTCGCCGCCCTCGGCTTCGTCGTCTCCCCCTCGGTGGTCACGGGTGTCATGCCTTGATCAGTCCGGCGTCGTGCAGGGCGTCGGCCGCGGCGGCGACGGTGTCGAACGACAGCCCGGACCGCTCGGCGACGTCCAGCAGACTGTGCTCGCCGTCGGAGAGGCTGAGCACCCAGAGCATGGCCATCTGGGCCTGCTTGGTGTCGCTGCGCCCGCCGAGCGCGTCGTACAACCCGCGCCGGCCCAACTGCGGTTCGCCGTAAGGGCTGAGGTTGACGTACTGCCGGTTGCGGTCGAGGACGGAGAACGCCTCGCGGCAGACGGCGAGCGTGTCGGCCATCGCCTCCGGGGAAACGAAGTCCAGGTCGTCCGCCGAGGTGTGGTACTCGGGATAGCCCGCGTACGGGGTCCGGGTGAGCGAGCCCACGCCGAGGTCGAACCCGGGCGAGCAGTACTGCCGCTCGTCGTAGCCGTACGGCGTGAACTCGGCGATGCGGTGCGGGCGTTCGGAGGCGGTCAGCACGTGCCGCATCACGCGGTCGATCCCGGCGTCGCCGCGCCTGCTCTGCTTGTACGTCAGGCTGCCCGGGTCGCCGGCGCAGGCCAGCACGAGGCCGTGCTTGACCCGGTCCACCCGCTCCGCGTTACGGGCGAGCCACGTGATCGCCCCGATGGTGCCGGGCGCGAAGACGAACCGGTAGGTGTGGTACGGCGTCCGCTCCGCCAGCGCCCGGGCCAGGAACGTCGCCACCGCGATGCCGGCCAGGTTGTCGTTGGCCAGCGACGGGTGGCAGACGTGGCAGGAGACGATCACCTCGTCGGGCACCTGCCCGGGGACCACGTGCTCGGCGTAGGTGAGGTGGCCGTCGGCGAGGGTGGAGTCGATGCGCACCTCGTAGTCGCCGTCGGGCATCGCGTCCAGGGTCTCCTGGGCCAGGCAGAACCCCCAGTCCGGCTTGTAGTAACTGGTGCGGTACGGCACCCAGCTCGGGTGCTCCGGCAGGGTGTGCAGATGTTCCCGCAGCTCGGCCAGCGGCATGGTCGCGGCCACCGGCACGCTGTAGCCGAGCACGTGCAGGCTGGACGCGGCGAAGTCGACGACCCGGTTCCCGGCGGTGTCGGCGATGTACGCGTCGCGGATGTTCCACTCCTGCGGCACGGTCCAGTCGAGCACCTGCGTGCCGGTCGGCACCTCGTGCCTGAGGAGCGGGATGTACTCCCCGACGATGTCCAAGGTGGCGCGCACACCGTCGCCGGTGATGCTCCGGCACAGCGGGTACATCCGCTCCACCAGCGCGTACATCTCCTCGCCGGACTCGGTCACGGGCGCCACCGCAGGGTGTCGTCGACGGCGCCGGACTCGGACGCCGTGCGCAGCACGGCGAGCCGGGTGAAGCGCTGTTCGAAGTCCTCCCGGGTCAGCCCGTGTTCCCGGTAGGCGTCGGCGAGTTCGAGCGCGCCCCGCTTCACCGTCCACTCGCAGTCGAAGCCGGGTACGGCGGCGCGGAACCGGGAGAAGTCCACCCGGTACGACCGCGGATCGGCACCGGTCTCCCCGGTGATCACCACCTTCGAACCGGACACCGCCTCGGCGACCTGCCCGGCGATCTCGGCGACGGTGACGTTGTTGATCTCGCTGCCGATGTTGAAGGCCCGGTCGTGCACCGCTTCGCGCGGCGCGGTCAGCGCGGCCGTGAAGGCCCGGGCGATGTCGGCGGCGTGCACCAGCGGGCGCCAGGGCGTGCCGTCGGAGAGCACGAGGACCTCGCCGGACAGCAGCGCGTGACCCACCAGGTTGTTCAGCACGATGTCGGCGCGCAGCCGGGGCGAGTAGCCGAAGGCGGTGGCGTTGCGCATGTACACCGGGCTGAAGTCGCCGTCGGCCAGGGCGTGCAGGTCGTCCTCCACCCGCACCTTGGACTCCGCGTACGGCGTCACCGGGCGCAGCGGGGCGTCCTCGGCGACCAGGTCGTCGCCGCCCGCGGCGCCGTACACCGAGCAGGTCGACGCGTACAGGAAGCGCCGCACTCCGGCGTCGCGAGCCAGCCGGGCAAGCCGTACGGACGCGTGGTGGTTGATGTCGTAGGTGAGCTCCGGCGCCAGCGATCCCAGGGGGTCGTTGGACAGGGCGGCCAGGTGGATCACGGCGTCCACCCCGGCCACGTGGTCGGCCGTGACGTCGCGCAGGTCCACCCGGTGCCCCTGCGGGTCGGCGGGCGCCGGACCCAGCACGCAGTCGGCGAACAGGCCGGCGTCGAGGCCGACGACCTCGTGCCCGGCGGCGGCGAGGACCGGGGCCATGACGGTGCCCAGGTAGCCCTGGTGTCCGGTGAGCAGTACGCGCAAGGTTCAATCCCCCAGACTGAGAGTGAGTTTGGTGACGGCGAACGCCTCTGCGTAGCGCTCGTGGCATTCGATGCCGCGGATCCGGGCCAGGCCGAGGAAGGCCTCCCGGTCGTACCAGGGCCGGTGCCGCTGCGAGGGGTAGTGCTCCTGCAGCAGCCGCACCTTCTGCTCGGCGGTCTCCGGCGACAGCGGCTGGTAGGCGGCCGGCCGGCCGAGATCGCCGTCCCACTTGACGATCTCGTAGCCGAGTACCAGGTGGTCGCGGAACGCGGTCGGTATCAGCTGCGCCAGGCCGCGGTGGTCCTGGTGCGCGTCGTCGGTACGCGGGGCGAGGACCAGGTCCGGGTCGGTCCGCTCACGCAGCTCCTCGACGGCGGACTTGGCCTCCTCCCAGTGCGCGGGAAGCCGGCCGTCCGGCAGCTTGTGCACGGTCAGCCGCAGGTCGGCGCCCGGGCAGAAGGCGGCGAGCGCGGCCTGCTCCTCCTGCTCCCGCTCGCTGCCCCCGCCGGAGAGCACCAGCGCGTCGACACGGATACCCGGCCGCGCCCGGCACAGCGTCAGCAGCGTGCCGCCGGCGCCGATGGCGATGTCGTCGCAGTGCGCGCCCACCGCGGCGATCCTCTCCGGGCGCCCCGCCCCGAGCCGGATCACGCGCTCACCTCCGCGCCGTCCCGCTCCCACACGGCCCACGGGCGGTCGCCGCGGGCGTAGGCGGTGTCGAGCGCGGCCCGCTCCTTCACGGTGTCGGTCGGCTTCCAGAAGCCGCGGTGCTGGTGCGCCACGAGACGCCCCCGCTTGGCCAGCTGGGCGCATCCGTCGGCGACGAGGTCCCCGTTCTCCGGTATGTGGTCGAAGACCTCCTGACGGAGCACGAAGTAGCCGCCGTTCTCCCACAGCGGCAGTTCGCTCACCGGGGTGATGCCGCCCACCAGGCCGTCCTCGCCCAGCTCCACACAGTGGAACGACGACTGCGGCGGCACCACCATCATCGACGCCCCGGCGTCGCGCCGGGCGAACCGGTCGATCATCTCCGGCAGCGGGGCGTCGGTGAGCACGTCGGCGTAGTTGGCGAGGAACATCTCGTCCCCCTCCAGGTGGTGCCGCACCCGGCGCAGCCGCTCACCGATCGGCGAGTCGATGCCGGTCTGCGCGAACGTGATCGTCCAGTCGGCGATGTCGGTGGACAGCAGCTCGGTCCGCCCCCTGCGCAGCACGAAGTCGTTGGACGTCGTCTCCTCGTAGTTGAGGAAGAAGTCCTTGATGTGGTGAGCCCCGTAGCCGAGACAGAGGATGAACTCCGTGTGCCCGAAGTGCGCGTAGTAGCGCATGACGTGCCAGATCAGCGGCCGGGGCCCGACCATCGCCATCGGTTTGGGCACGTCGTCGGCGGCTCCGTTGCGCATCCGCATCCCGTAACCGCCGCAGAACAGAACGACCTTCATGCTGTGCCCTTTCGAGACGCGACCTCGACGATGCTCAGTTCCGGGATGGGAAAGACCAGCCGACCGCCCCAGTCGTGCACGAAGGACAGCTGCTCGACCAGCTCGGCCCGCAGGTTCCACGGGAGGACGAGGACGTAGTCCGGCTTGTCGGCGGCTATCCGTTCGGGCGGCAGGATCGGTATGCGGGTGCCCGGGGTGAACCTGCCGTGCTTGTAGGGGTTGCGGTCGACCGTGTACGGGAGCAGGTCGGGCCGGATGCCGCAGTGGTTGAGCAGGGTGTTGCCCTTGCCCGGGGCGCCGTAGCCGACGACCGTCTCGCCGCGCTCGGCCGCATCGATGAGGAACCGCAGCAGGTCCCGGCGCACCTTGGCCACCCGGGCGGAGAACTCGGTGTACCCGGCCGGCTCCTGCAGCCCGGCGGCCTTCTCCCGGGCCAGTACGTCGGTCACCCGCGGGCTCGGCTCGCCGGCCGCCTCGGCCGGCCGGGCCCACAGCCGGATGGAGCCGCCGTGCGTGGGCAGCAGCTCGACGTCCACGAGCGCGAGTCCGCCGCTCGCGAGCGCCCGGGTCGCGGACGCGACCGTGTAGTACTGGAAGTGCTCGTGGTAGATCGTGTCGTACTGGTTCTCCTCGATCAGGGTCAGCAGGTGCTGCACCTCGATGGAGACCCAGCCGTCGTCGGCGACCAGGGCGCGCAGCCCCCGTGTGAACCCGACCACGTCGGGGATGTGCGCGTACACGTTGTTGGCCACGACCAGGTCCGCCGGGCCGTGCTCTTCGCGGACGGCGGCGCCGGTGTCCGGGTCCAGGAACTCCGTGAGCGTCGGCACGCCCGCATCCCGCGCCGCCGCGCCCACGTTCACCGACGGCTCGATGCCGAGGCAGCGGATCCCCCGGTCCACCACGTGCTTCAGCAGGTACCCGTCGTTGCTCGCGACCTCCACCACGAAGGAATCGGGGCCGAGACCCATCCGCTGTACGGCGTCGTCGACGAAGGTGCGCGCGTGCTCCACCCACGAGGCCGAGTACGAGGAGAAGTACGCGTACTCCTTGAACGTCTCCTCCGGCGTGATCAGCGGCGGGATCTGCGCCAGCCAGCAGTCGGTGCAGACCCGCAGGTGCAGCGGGTACGCCGGCTCCGGCAGATCCAGTTGGTCCGCGGCGAGAAAGCTCTCACACGGCGGGGTCGCCCCCAGATCGACGACGCTCGCCAGCGCCGCCGAGCCGCAGAGTCGGCATCGTGTCATCTCCTGCCCCCCATTCGTTCCGTCCGACCCGCGATCGCGGTGCGGTACTCCTCCAGCAGGCGCTCCAGCCCGACGGCCGGGCTGAAGGCCTGTTCGTAACGGCGCCGGGCCGCCAGCCCCATCCGCAGGTTGAGGGCCGGCTCGGTCGCGATCCGGCGCATGCAGGACGCGAGCGAGGCGGTCTCGCCCGGCCGGTGCAGCAGCCCGGTCACTCGGTCCTCGACGAGTTCGACGAAGGCGCCGTGACCGGCGGCGACGGCCGGGACCCCCGCCGCCATCGCCTCCGCGACCACCAGGCCGAAGGTCTCCAGGGCCATCGAGGGAGCCACCACGGCGACCGACCGCGCGACGGCCTCCCGGCACTGAGCGGGATCGAGCAGGCCGACGTACCGCACGTCGTCCCGGCCCGCCGCCCAGGCGGTCACCTCCCGCTCCAGCGGCCCCGCGCCGGCGAGCACGAGCGGCACGCCCACACCGCCGGCCGCGGTGATCTCGTCCCATGCGGCCATCAGCAACCGCACACCCTTGGCCTCCGCGAGCCGGCCGAGAAAGAGCAGCTGCTCGCCGGCGCCCGCGCGGCGGGCGCCCGGGTCGGGCACGAAGTTGTGCTTGACCGTCAGCCGCTCGGGCGGCATGCCCGACCGCACCAGGACATCGCGCTGCGCCGCGGAGATGCAGAAGAACCGCTCCACGCCGGACCACCAGCGCCGCCGGTTGACCGACAGGCTGACCGCGAGCGGCACCGTCGCGAGGCGGGAGCCGCGGTAGCAGCCGTGCCGGACGGCGGGCAGCGGTGCCGCCGACCCGACGCAGTCGGTGCACAGCCGGCCGTCCCGTTGCAGCGTGCCGGGCGGGCAGATCTGGGCGTAGTTGTGCAGTGTGGCGACGGCGGGCACGCCGGCGTCGGCGCAGGCGGCGAGGACCGCGGGCGACAGGAGCGGGAAGACGTTGTGGACGTGGACCACGTCCGGCCGCTCGGCGCGGAGCCGGGCGGCCAGTTCCGCGCGGACCGCCGGGTTCCACGGCACCAGCAGCGGCACCGCGGCCTTGGCCACGAGGGACCGCCCGGCGATGTCGTCGCTGCGCCGCTCGAACACGTCGACCCGGTGGCCGGCCGCGCGCAGCAGCCCCACCTCCTCATCGACGACCCTGTTCTCCCCGCTCGGCTGCGCCGAGGAGTAGCGGTTGTGCACCACGAGGACGTGCATGGTCAGCTCACCTCTCGTTCCGGGCCCAGCGCGGGACACGCCGTCGGGGGACCGCGGGCGCCGGGAGGGGTGTGTCCGCGGCCGGTGCCGCAAGCAGCGAGGCGGCCAGGGCCAGGTGCAGCAGATACGGCGAGGCGTCGCCGAGGCCGGCCTCGGTGTAGGAGGAGATCGCGACGTAGCTGATCAAGAAGATCGCGCAGGCCCTCGGCAGCGACGGCGGCCGCAGCAGCGCGACGCCGCCCAGCACGAGGATGACCGCCGCCACGACGGCGGCGCCGGTCAGACCCTGCTCGTTGTAGACGGCCAGCCAGCTGTTGTCGATCGGCAGCCCCCCGAACGACTTGTCGCCCAGGCCCGTGCCGAACAGTTGCTCCGCAGTGGTCCGGGGGGCCGCCAGCAGGGCGTCCCAGACCTTGGCCCGTCCGGTGAGGCTGGTGAAGTTCTCCTGGCTCTGTCCGCGCAGGAACCACGTCCGCAGCGCGGAGGCGAACCCCACGGCGGCCACCGTGGCGACCAGCACCGCCCACGCGAAGAGCCGGCGGGCGGCGGCGCTGGTCAGGACGAGCGAGCCGATCGCGAGCGCCAGCCCGACGAGCAGGCCCACCGTGGCCGTCCGGGTATGGGTGAGGGCGAGCAGGACGAGTGACGGCACGACGACCACCGCCGCACTGACCCCGTCGGTCCGGCGGCCGAGGAGGAGCAGGACGGTGAGCCCGATGATCACCGCGGTGTACTGTCCGATCTGCGGCGGGGTGAGCGGCCACAACGCGCCGACGAGGCGTCCGCCGTAGAGCTCGGGCATGGCCGCGCCCGGTGAGATGGCCAGGCCGGCGGCCACCGACACGAGAACCGCGAAGTACATCCGGATGTGGTACCGGACGAACGTCACACTGCCGTCCCACCAGCGGGTGAGCAGCCACAGCGTGCCGACGAAGAGGGCGAACCGTGCGCAGCGGAACAGCGCGCCGAACCCGGACTCCAGGTCCGCGCTGGAGATCACGCTCGGCACCAGCAGCAGGGTGAGCAGGAACACGAACGCGCTGGCCCGGATGCGCAGCCGGGGATTGAGCGCGAGCGCCAGGGCGAACGCGGCGGCCAGCGCTCCCATGGTGACCATCTGGATGAGGGAGCGGGGCAGCGCGACGATGGTCTTCGCCCCGGTGGAGCCGAGCGTGTTGAGGCCCAGCAGTCCCCAGACGATCCCGACGGCCTTCGGTGTGTGCTCGCCGCCCACCTCAACCACCGTCCCGTGCCTGGAAGGTGCTGCCCGCGTCCTGCCGGTACGGCGTGCCCTGCCACTGCCCGGGTTCGAGCACCCGGCTCGGGTCCCGGACGACGAACTTCCACGGCCCGCGGTAGACGTTGTCGTGCCAGCGGTTGTGCTGCTCCAGCGTGATCGCCTCGGCCACCCGCCCGCCCTTGTACGGCGACCAGTGCGGGTAGGTGCCGTAGTTGGCGAGCACCGCCATGCGGTCGCACTTGACCGTGCACGTGACGACGGACTTGTCCAGCACGAAGCGGTTGTCGTGGATGTCCACCCGCTGGGTCTTCCACCGGCAGTCGGCGTAGAGCGGTGCGGTGGCGATCCCCGGCCTCGCGCAGCGGTCCTTGTCCTTCACCAGCAACGTGCAGTCACCGGACGAGGTGTTGGCCGGGCTGTTGCAGAACCGGTCGGCGTTCTCCCACAGGGTGATCCCGTTCCAGTTGTTCTCCAGCACGTTCCGGTAGACCTCGATCCTGTCCGTGCGGGCGCGGACCCGTGGTTCGCCGCCGGCCTCGGACAGATAGACGGTCGCGAACGGGAAGTCGTCGCCGCGTTCGGCGGACCTGCGGCCCTCGACCCAGTTGTTCCGCCGGATCGTGTTGTTCCGGATGACCGCGTTGTAGCTGATCTCGTAGATCAGCGCGGCACCGTCATTGGCCTCGATCAGGTTGTCCTCGATGCGGAAGTCGTTGTTGTTGGTGTCCGCCCACAACCCGGTACCGCGGTTGTCGTGCACCCAGTTGCCGCGTATGTCGGCGCCGTCGACGGCCCAGAACTTGATGCCCCCGGTGCAGCCGCAGCCCGGCCTGCGCCGCTCCCAGTCGCCGGTGTTGTTGCCCACGATCTCGTTGCCCTCGACCACCAGGTCACGGATGGAGTTGCCGGTCTTGTACGCGTTCATCCCGTACTGTCCGTTGCCGCGCAGGCAGCTGGCGCGGACCTGCTGGCGGGCGCCTGCCATCAGCCCGGCGCCGGAGTTGTACTGGATCTTCGTGTGCTCGATCACCCACCCGTCGGCCATGTCATGGTTGACCACGCCCTCGTCGTGCGGTGCGACGAAACGCTGCACGGTCAGGTGGCGGATGGTGACGTTGCGGGCAGTGCCGCTGAACGCGTACTGGTTGGTCTCGCGTCCGTCGAGCACCGCGCCCGGCGCGCCGAGGTAGCGGTTCCCCTCCTTGGGCATCACCTGGGCGTAGCGGTCCGGCTCCAGCCGGTGCTTGCCCGGCCGGAGCCAGAACGTGGTGTTCGGCGGGTTGCTCCTGGTCTTCGCGGCCAGGTCACCGACCACCCCGGGGTCGACCGGCACCGCGCCCGCCGGCGCCTTCGCGGGCCCGGCCGTGGGCTTGGCGCACACCTGGGCCACGGACCGGGCCCCGGACGCGGACGGCGAAGCGGTCGGCCCCGGCTTGGCGTCCGGCGTGCCCGTACAGCCGGCCGCCGCCAGCAGCGCCAGCACCAGCGGTGCCGCCGGCAACGCCCGGTGCCGCCACTTCGTCCCCACGCTTCCCCTCCCCCCTAGCCGTGGAACCTGAGCACGGTGGTGAAGCCCTCCGCGCCGTCGGTGAAGCCGGTGCCGACCAGCGTGGTGCTGGGTTCCTTGCGTCCGAACCCGGCGGAGTACCAGCCCAGCGGCGGGTCGGTCTCGCCACGATGCGCCCGCCAGGACAGCCGGCCGGGCAGGTCGAGCACCGCGGAGCGGTCCTCGCCGTCCCGGGTCCAGGTGAGCGCCGCCCGGCCGTCCGTCAGGTCCGCGGCGATCGCCGGGCCGAGGTGGAACGCCAGCCGCACGGCCCGGCGCGGGCCGCGCACCTCGTCGACGATCCTCAACTCCCCGCTCGCGGCCGTCAGTTCCACCCGGCGGCGGTGCACGGAGGGCTGGTAGCCGTCGTGCTCGGCAGACCAGCGCGCCACGCCCTCGTCGGAGGTGTCCACGGCCAGGACACGGCTCCTGGCATGCCGGGTCCACAGGAACGGGCCGCCGGAGAGGGACTGGTCCTCGCCGTCCAGCTGAAGGGTGTTGTGGCCGAGGGTCGACCGGAAGTACCGCCGCCACTCGGGCTGCCCGTGGTAGCAGTACGTCCCCGGGTCGGCGAGCACGTCGACCCCGTCGTGCCGGACCTCCACGGACAGTGCGTCCGCGTGGGCGTGCGCGGCGATCGACAGGAAGCCGTGTGGACCACCGTCGCAGCGGCACCAGATCTCGCCCGGACCGCGCAGGATGGTGAGCCCCGCGTCGGCGAAGCGGGCCGGCCGGCTCGCGGGGCGTTTCACGGCCGGTGCGGTTCCGGTCCCGGCGTACGGCCGGATGAGCGCGGCCAGCAGCGGGGTGCGCACATCGGTGCCGGTCACCGCCGGCCACCAGGGGAGCCGTCCGAACACGGCTTCCCCGGTGGCCAGCAGCGAGGCCCAGCGGTCGGTGCCCGCGCCGTCCACGACCAGACCGTGCCCGTCGTCCGCGTCCCCCTGGCGCGGCGGCCGTAACCGGCTGTCCACGACGGCCGCGAGCGCGTCGGTCATCCGCAGCAGCACCAGCCGGACCGTCGCGGGGACCGGCACGCCCGCGGCATCCGCCTCGGCCACCGCGGCCAGGCCGAGTTCCAGCACCAGTCCGTGATACTCGGTGGCCAGCTCGCGGTTGAGGCCGGAGGCGAAGGTGTTGCTGCGCAGATGCCGCTCCAGCGACCGCAGCGCGTCGGCTCGCCAGCGCGCCGACGAGGGGAACCAGTCGAACGCGCAGGCCGCGGCCAGCTGCCCGGCGGCCTCGGCGATGACGTGGTTGTTCGCCGACGACCCCCGGCTGGGGAAGGCGGCCAGCCAGCGCTGGTGGTGCCAGATCTGCCGCACCGCCACCGGATTGCCCTCGAACAGCCCGGCCGCGCCCGGCCAGCCGTCGAGCAGCCGGCGGATCCACACCCAGGACAGCAGCCGGATGCCCAGCTCGATGCCGCTGATCCAGTGCACGCCGCGCAGCGGCGGGTTGGCCGCCCACCACGACCGCAGGTGATCGGCGACGCGCTCGGCGTACCGCTCGTTCCCGGTGATCGCGTAGGCGGCGGCGAGCTGGGTGAGGTACTGATGCCGGGACGGCTCCCAGATCTGCTTGATGTCCCCGACCGCGTCCTCGTCCCGGTACGGCACGTCGAAGGCGTAGCCCCACGGGGCCCGGCGTCCGGTCTTCGGGTCGTACCACCAGTCCGGATCGGCCAGGTCGTCGCGGACCACCCCGAAGAACTCGGCGTGCCCGTACATCAGCCGGTCCGCCTCGGCGACGAGACGCTTCGCGGCGTCCGGGGGTACCGCGGCGGTCGTCCCGGCGGGCAGGACCGCGGTGAACCCGGCGCCGGTCACGCTCGGGCAGTCGGGCCGTGCCGACCGCCACAGCCTCCTGCGCACCGCGTCGCCCACCCGGCCCGCGACCTCCTGCGGTCCCATCCGGGACAGCCGCCGCAGGTACCAGCCCGCGCTCATGGTCATCGCGCCCCCGCCAACGTCACCGGGGCACCGGCCGCCAGGCCGGTCTGTACGGCGAGGGTGGCCGCCGTGGTGGCGACCAGCGACTGAAGCGGCACCGGCATCGGCCCGCCGGTCCGCACGGCCTTGACGAACGCGGCCAGTTCGGCGTTCTGGCCCTTGTCCCGGGCCTTGGGCAGCCGGGAGCTGACCCACCGCTTGCGGCCGTACACCGACGCGCGGACGAAGTCGTCGAGCCGCAGCGCCTTGCCGTCCGCGACCAGGTCCAGCGTCTCCTTGGGGAAGCCTGACGGGCCGGTGGTCACGTAGCTGATGGTGGCGGTGGACCCGTCGGGGTAGCGCAGCACGACTTGCAGGTCCTCGTTGCCGGACGGGGCGATGGCGTACACCGAGACGGGGTCGGCCCCGAGCAGCCAGCTCGCCGTGTCGATGAAGTGTCCGCCCTCGCCGGTGAACCGCGAGCCCTCGGTGCCCTGCCGGAGGTACCAGCTGCCGTGGTCGAGGCGGCCCGCGTTGACCAGGTAGCGCAGGCTCGCCGGACCGGTCCGGGCGCCGAACCGCTGCCTGGCCTCCCGCAGCAGCGGCGCGAACCGGCGGTTGAAGCCCACCTGCAGCCGGTCGTTGCCGGACTCCTCCACCGCCGCGAGCACCCCGGCCAGTTCGTCTTCGGTGAGGGCCAGCGGCTTCTCCACGAACACGGTCTTGCCGGCCAGCAGCGCCTTCCGGGTCAGTTCGGCGTGCGAGCTGTGCCGGGTGACCACGAACACCGCGTCGACGGACTTGTCGCCGAGTACGGCGTCGAGGTCGGTGGTCGCCCGGGCGAAGCCGAACTTCCGCTGCGCGTTGGCCCCGGACAGCGCCGTCGTGGTGACGACGGTCGACAACTCGACTCCGTCGCGCCGTGCCAGGTGCGGCAGCAGCATCGAGGTCGCGTAGTTGCCCGCGCCGACGAACGCGAGGCGCACCGGCGTCCTGGCGGCCCGGGCCGGACTGCGCTGCACGTTCACCGCGGGCACGGTCACCGCCGGGGCCGCCGCCTCCTGCGCTTCCCCCGCCTGTCCGGGGTACCGGAACAGCACCGCCACGGCCTTCAGGTCGCCGTCCTTCAGGCTCCGGTACGTCTCGACGGCGTCGTCGAAGTCGGCGACGTGGGAGATCAGGGGCTCCACGTCGACGCTGCCGCGGGCGGCGAGGTCGAGGAAGCACGCCAGGTTGCGGCGCTCGGTCCAGCGCACGTAGCCGATCGGATAGTCCCGGCCCTCCAGCTCGTACTCCGGGTCGTAGCGCCCGGGGCCGTAACTGCGGGAGAACCGGACGTCGAGCTCCTTCTCGTAGTACGCGTTCCACGGCAGGTCCAGGCGGCACTTGCCGATGTCGACGACCCGGCCGCGGTCCCGGCTCAGCTCGGCGGCCAGCTCGACGGGCTGGTTGCTGCCGCCGCCGGCGGCCAGGTACACCTGGTCCACGCCCAGGCCGCCGGTGAGTTCGGCGACGGCCGTCTCCACGGCCGCGGACGCGGGATCGCCGCAGGCCGCGGCCCCCAAGCGCTCCGCCAGCTCGCAGCGCGCCGGGTCGGGGTCGGCGCCGACGACGCGGACTCCCGAGGCGGCGAGGAGTTGCACCACCAGCTGGCCGATCAGCCCGAGGCCGATGACCAGCGCCACGTCGCCGAGCTGCGGCTCACCTCGGCGGACGCCCTGCAACGCGATCGACCCGACGGTGCCGAAGGCCGCGTGCCGCGGCGCGAGCCCGTCCGGCACCGGGGTGTAGAGGTTCTTCGGCACCCAGTTCAGCTCGGCGTGCAACGCGTGCTCATTGCCGGCGCAGGCCACCAGGTCGCCGGCCTTCACATCGTCGATCCCGGCGCCGACCTGCTCGACCACCCCGCACAGCGAGTACCCCAGCGGCGTGTAGGAGTCCAGCTTGCCCATCACCTTGCGGTAGGTGGCGGGCACCCCGTTGGTGGCCACGCTCTGCATGACCTTGGCCACCTGGTCCGGGCGGGAGCGGGCCTTGCCCAGCATCGACATGCCGGCCTCGGACACCTTCATCAGCTCGGTCCCGGTGGAGATCAGCGAGTAGGCGCTGCGCACCAGCACACCGCCCGGCTTGCACCCCGGCACCGGCACGTCGAGCACCGCCAGCTCGCCGCTCTTGTAGTTCTGTACGACCTGCTTCACCCGAACTCCTCTGATTCCTAAGCCGTCAACCGAGTGCTCTGGCCGGACCCAGAGGCCGCGTCGCGATACCAGTACTCGAGGGTCAGCACATGCCACAGATGCTTGGAGAAGTCCCGCTGCCCGGCGGCGTCCTCGGCGACCATGCGGGCCAGCGCGTCGCGGCGCAGGAACCCGGAACGGACCAGCTCGCCGTCGTGCACCACCTCGCGCACCAGCGGTGCCAGGTCCCGGCTCATCCAGGCGCGCAGCGGGGCGCTGAACAGGCCCTTGGGCCGGTACACGATCTCCCGGGGCAGGACCGAGGCGGCCGCCTCCTTGAGGACGGCCTTGCCCTGCCGCCCGGCGATCTTGCGTTCGCCGGGCACGGCGAACGCCGCCTCGACCACCTCGACGTCCACGTACGGCACGCGCACCTCGGTCGACGCGGCCATGCTGGACCGGTCCGTGTACGTGAGGTTCAGGCCCGGCAGGAACAGCCGGGCGTCGGCCAGGCACATGCGGTTGACGAAGTCGTCGAGGTCGTTGTCCCGGTAGACGTCCGCGTGCTCGGTCAGCACGTCGTCGACCGTTCCGGCCAGGTCCGGATCGATGAGGGCCAGCAGCTCGTCCCGGTCGTACATGGTGTAACTGCGCCGGAACGCGGTCTCCTCCGGCAGCTCCGCGAAGGAGAGGAACCGCTTCGCGAAGCGCACCGACCGGTACCCCCGGCGGGACGTGGCGACCGGCAGCCGGTCCACGGCCCCGGACACCCCGCGGCGCAGGGGGCGCGGGACGCGCTGGTAGCGCAGCGCGAGCAGGTTGGCCAGGTGCTTGCGGTACCCGGCGAACAGCTCGTCGGCGCCCATCCCCGAGAGCATCACCTTGACCCCGGCCTCCCGGGCGGCCGAGCAGATCAGGAACGTGTTGATCGCGGCCGGGTCGCCGATCGGCTCGTCCAGGTGGTACGTCATGCGCGGCAGCAGGTCGAGCACGTCCGGGGCGATCTCGATCTCGTGCAGGTCGACGCCGAACCGCGCGGCCACCTGCCGGGCGTAGCGCAGGTCGTCGGGCATCGCCTCGAACCTGGCGTCCTCGGCGCGGAATCCGATCGTGTAGGCGGAGATCCCCGGCCGGTGGCGGGCCGCCACCGCGGTCAGGTAGCTGGAGTCGAGGCCGCCGGAGAGGAAGGTCGCCACGGGGACGTCGGAGAGCAGGTGGCGCCGGGTCGACTCCTCGACGACGGCGGCCAGGTCCGGCCGCTCGCCGGCCCGGGCCCGCTCTCGGCCCTCGGCGGCGACGTCCTTCAGGTGCCAGTACCGGCCGCGCTCCACCCGGCCGTCGGGCCGGCACCTCAGCCAGCTCCCCGGCGGCAGCTTCTCCGCTTCGCGGATCGCGCACCGCGAGTCCGGCACCCAGTAGTACAGCAGCGAGGCCACCAGCGCCGCGTGGTCCACCTCCAGCGACCCGCCGGTCGCGGCGGCGAGCGCCTTGAGCTCGGAGGCGAACACCAGGCCCTCGCCGCGCCGGAGCAGGAACAGCGGCTTGATGCCGAGCTGGTCGCGGGCGAGCACCAGGTCACCGGTCCGCTCGTCGAAGATCCCGAACGCGAACATGCCGCGCAGGCGGGGCAGGCAGTCCGTGCCCCAGCGCCGCCAGGCCTCCAGCAGCACCTCGGTGTCGGAGGTACCGCGGAAGCGCACGCCGGCGGCGGTCAGCTCGGCACGCAGCTCGGGCGCGTTGTACAGCTCGCCGTTGTACGTCAGGGCGAGGCCGCCCGAGACCATCGGCTGGGCGCCGGTCTCGGACAGGTCGATGATGGCCAGCCGGCGGTGCCCGAGGTGCACGTCCCCGTCACCGGCCGGATGACTGTACCGGCCCGCCCCGTCCGGACCCCGGTGGGCGAGGGTGTCGGTGAGCCGGTCGGTCACGACCTTCCCGTCCGGCCACCGGTAAGTGCCTGCGATGCCACACATGTCCTACCGTGCCTCCTGGTCGCTGTCCGGGACCCGTGCCGCCGGCAGCGGCAGCCGCTCCGTCCGCCGCCGGTCGGTCCCGTTGTGCCGGGCCGGCCGGTCCATCCGGCCGCGCAGTGCGGTGTGCAGCCCGTCCCACAGGGTGCCGTCGGTCCGGTCACGCGGATCGGGGTCGATCAGCACCACGCCGATCACCTCGATGCGCTGGTCCGCGAGCTGCCGTGCCACGGTGTGCAGCCATGCGGCGCTGCCGTGCCCGGCTCGCACGACGAGCACGGTCCGAGTGCCGAGGTACTGCAGGTCGGTCCACGCCGTGCCGGGCGCCACCGAGCCGACGCCGAGCGTGCGTTCCTGTGGCGACACGGCCGCGGCGCGCTCGCCGCCGACCACGGTCGGGTCTCCCGGCTTTGCGCGGCGGCCCGAGAGCTGCGGGCCGGGCAGACCGTCGACGACGACCACCGGCCCGTCCGCCTCCAGTGCCCCGGCGAGGTCCAGGGCGATGACGCTCGTGCTGCGCGCACAGCCCAGTTCCAGCAGCGACACCGGTTCCGCGGAGCCGCGCACGGTGCGGGCCAGGGACGCGGTGAGCCGTTCGCGCGCCGCCCGGGTCCTTCGGCGCTGCCACGGCCGGGGCGGCCGGCGGCGCGTGCGGGGCAGCTCCGCGATGACCGAGGCGCCGAGGTTCGCCGCGATCTCCCGGCGCAGCACGGGGCGGTCCGCCACCACCGCGCCGACCGCGGCCACCGCGAGCCCGAGGACGAGCCCGAGGACGAGCCCGATCGCGGCGTCGGTGGCAGCGGTCCTGAGCAGGGAGTGCCGCACCGCGCGCGGTGCGTCCACGATCTGGGTGCCGGCGATGAGCCGGGGCGTGCCCATGCGCGCCTCGGCGGCACGCTGGTCGAAATCGGCGATCCGCGAGGTGAGTTCGGCCCGGCGGGCGAAGAGCGACTCGAGGTCCGCCGACGCCGTCGGGTCGGTCTGCGGCGGTCCGTCCCCGATCGCCTCGTTGACCTGCGCGAGTTCCTTTCGCATACGGTCCCGCTGGTCGAGCAGGGCCTTGGCCTCGGCGTCCGCGGCCTCCTGAATCCGCCTCACATGGTCCGCGACGAACGCGTCGGCCAGCGCCTTGGCGCGGGCCACCGCTTCCGCGTCGCTGCCACCCGTCACAGTGATCTGCAGCAGGTTGTTGGTCAGGCCGAGGCCCCCGTAGTCCTGCATGAAGTCCTCCGGCTTCTCCCGGGACCCGAGTGACCGCAGGGCCTCACTGGCGATCCGCGTGGTCTGCAGCAGCGCGACATCGGTGCGGATCAGCGTTCCGGTGTCGTTCGGCTGGTCCTCCTGGTGCGCGACCAGCACCTTGGTCACCGCGGTCGGCGGCGGCGGCAGCAGGACCGCCACCGCCACGCCGGCCAGCAGCCCCAGCAGCGCCAAGGCGCCCCAGAAGCGGCGGCGCCTGCGCACCGCCACCACCAGCGCCTGCAGATCCAGCAGCGGAGCGGCGGCCGACGGCTTTGAAGTCCTGCTCGTCGTCACACCGAACCTCCCGTCGTGTGGCCGCCAACCGCGAGCGCCGCAGTGGCCTCGTCCGGAGGACGGGCGGCAGAGCGTGCCGGACGGGCTTGGACCGGGCCGGCGACGACGATGCCGACGACCTCGTGTTCCGCGTCCGCACACGCCTCGGCGACGCCGGCGAGCTCCGCCGCGGTCCAGCTGCCCGCGCTGAGCACCACCAGGGCACCCGACTCGGTGTCGCGGTCCGGCACCAGCGGCCGGGACACCGAGACCCCCACCACCCGCAGCAGCGGATCGCTCCCGGCCTCGGCGACGAGCTGCCCGGCGGCCCTGCGGGCGACCTCGTCGCCGTCCGGTACGACGACCAGCAGCCGCCGGGGGGCCGGCAGCTGCTCCCGGAGACGGGCGCACACCCGCCGGTAGCGGATCTGCCGGCCGGCCTCGTCGCCGGACGGCTGCGGGGCCGGCACGTCCCACCGGGTGTCGACGCCCAGCAGCCAGCGGATCCAGGCCCGCGGGTCACGGCCCTCCGGCCGGCGCACGGGCCGCTCACCGGGCACGTCGACGGTACCCAGCAGCTCCGAGCCCAGCGCCGCGGCGATCTCCGGTTCGGTACGCAGCCGGCGGCTCATCCGGGCGGCGGTCAGATGGCCGATGACCGCGAGCAGGAAGAACAACAGCGCCCCGGCGACGACGAGCTGCACCCGCGTCGGCGGTGCCTCGCCGGCCGGCCGGGCCGCCGGCCCCATGACGACCATGGTGGCCCTGTCGGTCGCCGGGTCGGCCTCGTCCAGCTTCTTCATGGCCTCCTGCAGCGCGGTACGCAGCTTCTCCAGCTCGGTGCGGGCCTGCACGCTCTCCACGGTCCGCCCCGGATCGGCCGCCTCGGCCAGGTCGGTGATGCGGCGGTTGGTCTCCTCCACCCGCTTGCGCAGTGCCTCGGGCTCGGCCGCCGCTTCGGGGTCGTCGCCCGCGAGCCGCGCGGCGAAGGCGACGAACTCCCGGGCCACCTGGTCGGAGAGCCGCTGCGCCCGCTCCGGGGTGTCGGCCGTGCCCGAGATCTTGATGATGTTCCCGTCGGCGGCCTTGGCGCTCACCCGGTCCCGCAGCTCGGTGCCGGTGACCCCGGTCCAGCCGAGCGTGGCGGCCACGCGGTCGATCACCACGGAACTGGTCGCGATCTCCGTCTGGGTCAGCAGCTCGCGCTGCTCCCACGCCCCCGGCAGCAGCACCGACGCCGACGTCGTGTAGCGCGGCGGAAACACCACGGAGGTGCCGTAGCCGACGAGCGCACCGACCACGGCGAGGATGGTGAGGAGCCGCCGGCGCCGACGGATAATCCGCCCGATCGTGACCAGGCGTATCGTGTCATCGCTCAACGGCGCGGCCTCGTCCCTGCCCCGTCCGGGCCGCCCGCCGACACCGGAGCGCGGCCACGGCAGGCAGCGGTGTAGGCGGCGAGCAGCGAGGTCTGCGAATTCCGCCAGGACAGCGGCCCGTTGATCCGCTCCTGACCGATCTTGCCCATCCGGGCCCGCTGCTCCGGATCGTCCATCAGCAGTGCGATGAGCCCGGCGAACCGGGCCTCGTCGTCGGCGGGCGCGTAGAGGGCGGCGTCACCGGCGGAGACGCGCGCCTCCTTCAGGTCGAACGAGACGATCGGCCGGCCCATCACCATGTACTCCAGGACCTTGTTCATGGTCGACACGTCGTTGAGCGGATTGTGCGGGTCGGGGGAGAGACACACGTCCGCGGTGGACAGGTAGCGCACCAGGTCGGCGTCCGGAATGCGCCCGGTGAACTGCACCTGCTCCGACAGCCCGAGCCGCCGGGACAGCTCCACCATCGCGTCGAAGGTGTCGCCGGCGCCGACGAACACCGCGTGCCAGTCGGTCCGCCCGAGCTCGTCGCGCAGCTTCGCGAGAGCCCGCAAGGCGTAGTCGACGCCGTCCTGCGGGCCCATGACGCCGAGGTAGCACAGCAGATGGGGCTTGCCGCGCTTCAGCTCCGGCTCCGGCGGTACGGGGCGGAACCGGTCGGTGTCGGGCGCGCTGCGCACCACGAAGACGTCCTCCGGCCGCCGGCCGCCACGGCGCACCGCGACGTCCCGGTAGCTCTCGTTCGTGGCGAGCACGACGTCCGCGGCCCGGTAGGTCATCCGTTCCAGCGCGCACACGCCGCGGTAGAGCAGGTCCTTGCCGCGGCCGAACCGGGAGAGATACAGCTCGGGCACCAGGTCGTGCTGGTCGAACACGAACCGCGCGCCCCGCCGCTTCAGCCACAGGGCCGGCAGGAACAGCAGGTCGGGCGGGTTGCAGGCGTGGACCACGTCGACCGGGCCCACCGTCCGGGCCAGCCGGACCGTGTGCCACAACGCCGATCCGTACTCCCGCAGGTAGCCGGCCGGGCCTCCGGTGGCCGCGCGCAACGGGTAGCGGTGGATCCGCACCCCGTCGATCACCGCCTCCGGCTCCGCGTCCCGCTTGCTCCCGCGGGGACAGATGACGTGCACCTCCCAGCCCGCGTCGCGCAGCGTCGTGCACTCCTGCCACACCCGCCGGTCGAACGGCACGGACAGGTTCTCCACCAGGATCAGCGCGCGCCGGTTCGGCCGGCCGCCGCTGGTCGTGTCACCAAGCAAGGCCCAGGTATCCCGGTTCGGCCCGGCGCGTCTCGGCGTCGGGAAGGCGGACGAGGTCGATGATCACCGGGTCGGCGCCATGGGGCAGCGCCGACAGCACGGCCGGATCCCTGGTCCCGACCAGGCACACCTCGGCGTGCTCGAGCACCTCGTCGACGGAATCCGCGAGCAGCTGCGCGAGGTGCGGCAGCCGGGTCTCGATGTACTCGCGGTTCGCGCCGAGCAGCCGGGAAAGGCTCACGTTGGCGTCGTAGATCTTCAGGTCGTACCCCTTGCCGTAGAGCTTCTCCGCCAGCTCGACGAGCGGGCTCTCGCGGAGGTCGTCGGTGCCGGGCTTGAAGGACAGTCCGAACAGGCCCGCCCGGCGCTTGCCGGTGCGCTCGACCAGGTCCACCGCGCGCTGCAGATGGTCGGAGTTGGAGGCCAGCACATGGGAGAGGATCGGCACCGAGACGTCGGCCCGCTGCGCCGCGTGGACCAGGCTGCGCAGGTCCTTGGGCAGGCAGGAGCCGCCGAAGGCGAAGCCGGGACGCAGGTAGGCGGGGCTGATGTTCAGCTTGCGGTCGGCCAGGAACACGTCCATCACCTGGTGCGAGTCCACCCCGAGCGCCTGGCACACCGCGCCCAGCTCGTTCGCGAAGCCGATCTTGAGGCCGTGGAACGCGTTGTCCGCGTACTTGATCGCCTCGGCCGTCGGGATCGGCACACGGAACACCTCGCCGGGCAGGCCGTCGTACAGGGCCATCACCGCATCGCCGCTCGCGGGGTCGAGTTCGCCGATGACGGTCTTGGGCGGGTCGAAGAAGTCCCGCACGCTCGTGCCCTCGCGCAGGAACTCAGGGTTGACCGCGACCCCGATGTCCACGCCGGCCGTGCCGCCGACGGACTTCTCCAGGATCGGCACCAGCAGGTTCAGGCAGGTGCCCGGGAGCATGGTGCTGCGGAACACCACGGTGTGCCGCCCGCCCCGCTCGGCCAGCGCGGCGCCCATCTGCTCGGTGACCCGCTCCAAGTACGTGGTGCACAGGCTGCCGTTGGGCTCCGACGGCGTGCCCACGCAGACCAGTGAGACCTCGCTGCCCGCGATCGCCTCACGGACGTCGCAGGTGGCGCGTAATGCTCCGGTCCGCACGACGTCGGCGACGAGCTCGCCGATCCGTTCCTCGACCAGCGGGGCCTTGCCGTCGTTGACCAGGTCGACCTTCACCTGGTTCACGTCCACCCCGATGACCTCGTGACCCATGCTGGCCAGGCACGCGGCCGACACACAGCCCACGTAGCCGAGCCCGAAAACGCTGACCTTCATGACCCGTTCCTCCCCCCGGGCAGGCCCTGTCGGCCTGCGGTCCGTGCACCGGCCGGACGACGATCCCCGCGCATCAGTAGGCCCCCTGCCCTCGGAGCACCGCACGCAGCGTCTTCCACAAGATCACTGTGTCCAGAGCGAGCGACCAGTCCTCCACGTACCGCAGGTCCAGCCGGACCGCCTCCTCCCAGGACAGGTCGCTGCGTCCGCTGATCTGCCACAGGCCGGTGAGTCCGGGCTTGACCAGCAGCCGCCGCCGGATGTCCGGGCCGTACGCCGCGGACTCCTCCGGTAGGGGAGGCCGCGGACCGACGAGCGACATCGATCCGGTGAGCACGTTGAAGAGCTGGGGGAGTTCGTCGATCGAGTACCGGCGCAGCACCGCCCCCACCCGGGTCACCCGCGGATCCCGGCGCAGCTTGAACAGCGGGCCGGCACCCTCGTTGAGGCCGGCCAGCTCGGCACGCGCCCGGTCGGCCCCGACGACCATGGTGCGGAACTTGAGAATGGTGAACTCACGGCCGTCCTTGCCGACCCTGCGCTGGCGGTAGAACGCCCCGCCCCTGCTGTCCGCCATCACGAGCAGCCCGACGAACACCATCAACGGCGCGAACAGCATCAGCAGGATCGCCGCGCCCAGCCGGTCGACGATCCCTTTGACCGCCCGGCGGCCCCCGGTGAAGGCCGGCATGCTGACCCGCAGCAGCGGGATCCCGAGCACCGCGTCGACGTGCAGCCGCGGGCCGGCCACCTCCATCAGCACGGGGGCGACGACCATCTCGGCGTCGCTGCCTTCGAGGTTCCAGGCCAGCCGTTGCAGCCGGTGCGGTGTCCAGTGCGAGTCCGGTGTGACCGCCACGACACGGTAGCCGTCGCGGCGGACGTGGTCGGCGACGTCCGCGAGGGGGCCGACGACCGGCACTCCGTCCAGCTGGTCACCGTCGAGCCCGCGACCGTCCGTCGTGCACACCGCGTCCACCCGCCAGCCGAGGTGCGGGAACCTGCGGGTCCGGGCGATCAGGTCGCGCACGGTGGCCGGGCTCCCGGCAGCGAGCACCGGTCTCAGGCACCGGCCTTCCTTGCGCTGTCTGTGCAGCCAGAGGCGCAGCAGATACCGCTCGGTCATGGTGATGAGCGCGATCGCGGGGACCGCGACGAAGATCCAGAGCTTGATGTTGCGCGAGGTGAGGGCGATCCCGCCGAGCGCCAGTACGACGGTCGCCATGAACAGTGAGCGTCCGAGCCGGCGGAATTCCTCCGCGCCCTGGCCGAGAACGGCCGGAGCCCACGACCGGCTCACCGCCAGCGCCCCCAGCACCAGCAGCTCGGTGCCGAATGCGAGAATTCCCCACTTCTCGTGCCAGTTGGCCGCGTCCCTGGCCCCGAAGAAGTTGCCGATCGCCGCCACCACGAAGGAGGTGGTCACGGTATCGCTGGTGATCACGGTACGGCGGTACCGCTGCTCCCATTCGATCGCGGGCTGGCTGATCGCCCCGTTCGCCGGACGCCCGCGCGCCGACGGAAAAGGGCCGAGTAATTCCCCCTGCCGCACAGAACCCCCCAGGTCCCCAGTGGTTCGACGTGGTCGCCCAACACTGTTGCTCCCCCTCGGGAGGCCCCCAGCCCCCCGCCGCGCCGTTCCCCTCGGGAGGCCCCCGCCCCCCTGCGCATGACACCCCGGCTAATTCAGAGCCACTTGCACGACCCGACGCACCCCGGCGGCACGAGACCCCAGGAATTGATCACGCCCACGTCTGGTCCCGTGGACGCGACTGCTGGCATTCCCCAGCGCCGGAACTAAAGATCATTAACGGTCGCCTTGTTGCCGATCAGCTGAAGCACGGTCAATCTAGACCATCGAGGCCAGGATGAAGAAGGGGACGTGTGTAATTTGTGGTCAAGATGTGAGGGCGCGTCATTCGATCGGTGAGGTGACGCAACGAGCTCACCGCCGTCAACATGACCGACGTGCGTCGTTCACGGGCCGGACACGCTCGGCGAAACGGACTGGTATTACTGGTGCATGCATGAAGAGACCGCGCGGTCCGCGATCGATACGTTCATCTCTGCGTTCAACGCCTCGGACGACGGCTATGTGACCGGGCTGCTCTCCCAGGCCCTGACCTCGGACGTGGTCTTCTGGGGGCCCTTGGGGCGCAGTGAGGGGATCGAGGCGGTCGAACGGTTCGTGCTCGACATCCGGCGCCACCCCGCGGGGGCCGGCACGATGGTGCGCTGCTCGGCGGTGGACATGCCGGACGAGTGGGCCCGGTACCAGTGGGTCTTCACCACGCCGGGCGGAGGCCCGCGCCTGGCGGGAACGGACGTCGTCCATCTGCGGCGGAGCCTCATCGACCAGGTCATCGTCTTCGCGGGAGAGATCGAGCCCTCCGCGTCCTGAGCCGCCCCTCTCCCCGTTCGGGCCGGCGCCGGAGGGCGAGAACTCGCCCTCCGGCAGCCTGCGTTGGGCCGAAGGGCCCGCGGGTCTGCTACCGGGGCGCCGCCCGGCTGCCCGCCGACCCGATCGGCGACCCCTCGCTCGTCGACTCCTCACCGACGGGTGATGGCCCGGGCGGCCCGTGCCGGCCACGGGCACCGGCCGGCCCGGCGGCCTCACCGGTACAGGGCGATCCTGCCCGCGCCCGACAGGCTGCGCAGGCCCGATTCCGTGCACCGGGAGATGCGGCTGGTGGGCGTGATGCTGCCCCTGACCTTGGCGCCCGACATCAGCCCGCTCGTGACCTTCCCGTTGAGGAGGCCGTCGCTGACGTTGGACGTGTGGAGGGTGCGGCGCACCGCCCGGATCGTGGAGGTGCCGACGCGGTGGCCGGAGGCGTCCCGCCAGGTGACGGTGGCCTTGCCGCCGAGCGGGGTGACGCTGGAGCAGTCGGCGCGCACCCTGCCGTCGATGTGCGCCGTACCCGTGCGCACGTGCCGTCCGGCGCGCGTCGAGGCCCGGCAGTCCGTGAGCCGCATGGTCGCCCGTACGCCGATCGTGCGGGCGTCCGCGGTGACGGCCGGCGTCATGGTGACCGGGCGGCCGGGCGCCGTGCGGATGGCGCAGTCGAGCAGCGCGGCGTCGGCGGCCCGCGCCGCGGGCACGGGAGCGGCGTCCCGCTGCTGCGGAAGGACGAGGGTGCCCAGCAGAAGGGCGGCCACCGCGGGAACGACGCGGTGCACCGGACGGCGTGCGGTCGGGTGGGACATGGCGGAACTCCTCGGATCACATCGGACGGGAACGGGGCGGGACGGCGTGCGTCACACCCGTGGCCGGTCGGCTGAGGGGGCGGTGTCGGCGGCGCCGGACTGCGCGGGCACGCGCGCGTCGCCGGTCCGGGACGGCAGCAGGCGGCCGCACCAGGCGGGGAGCCACCAGTTGGCGCGGCCCATGAGCCGCATCAGGGCGGGCGCCAGCACCATGCGGACGACGGTGGCGTCCAGCACCACGGCGGTCATCACCACGAAGCCGATCTGGCGCAGATCCTGGCGGTGGGCGCCGAGCAGGCCGGTGAGGCTCACCACGAGCACGCCCGCGGCCAGGCTGATCGGCAGCGCGGTGCGTCGCAGTCCGTGCAGGACGGCCGCGGCGTTGTCGCCGTGGGCCCGGTAGTGCTCGGCGATGCGGTGGACGAGGAAGACCTCGTAGTCCATCGACAGGCCGAACACCAGCGTGAGGGCGATCAGCGGAAGCAGGGGATTGACGGCGGGGTAGCCGAGCGCGGGGGTGACCAGGGCGAGCACGCCGAAGGCGGCGCCCACGCAGAGCAGGTTCATCGCGATCGCCTTGAGCGGGACGACGACCGACCGGAAGACCAGGAAGGTCAGCACGAAGGTGCCGCAGCAGATCACCGTCAGCACCAGCCACACCTGGTCGCCGACCTCGGTGCTCAGGTCGTGGACGGTCGCGGCCGGACCGGCGATCCGCACGGGCTGCCCGGCGGGCAGCAGACGCGGCACCAGGTCCTCGCGCAGATGCCGCTGGAGAGCGGCCGCGGCGGCGGTGTCCGGCGCCTGGCTCTCACCGATCAGCAGCAGCGTCAGGTCGTGGCCGTTGTCGAGCGCGGCGGACACGGACACCCGCGGGTCCCCGTCCAGCGCGGCGGACAGGGGCTCGGTGTCGACGGGCCCGGCGTCCACCGGGTGGGGCAGGGCGACCAGCGTGAGGCTCGCGATCCGGTCGTCCTCCATCCTGGTCAGACCGTCACCGAGGCTGGTCCCGGCCAGGACGGACCGGTCGAAGTGCAGCGCCGTGCGCAGCCCGAGCACGGGGGCCGCGGCCAGCAGGAGAAGCAGTACCGCGGCCGTGGCGTAGCGTCCGGGGTGCCGCAGCAGGTGGCCGGTCCAGAGCTCCCAGGCGGTGGGGCCGGTCTTCGGGCGGCGCCGTCCCGGCCGCGTCCAGGGCATCGGACCCCATCCCAGGACCCGGTCGCAGGAGGTGAGCAGCGCCGGCATCAGGGTGAGCGCGGCGAGCGTCGCGGTCGAGGCGGCCAGCACCGCGGCCAGTGCCAGGGTCCGCATGTAGGTGATGTCCGTCAGCAGCAGGCCGAGGGCGGTCGCGACGACGGCCGTACCCGCCAGGACGACCGTGGCGCCGGCGGTGACGGTGGCCTGCTCGGCGGCCCGGTCGGGCGGCAGGCCCGCGGCCCGGCGGTCACGGTGACGCAGTGTCAGCAGCAGGGCGTAGTCCAGGCCCACGCCGAGTCCGACGGTGGCGACCACGGTCACCGCGGTCGTGTCCACGCCGTGGGACAGCCCGGTCAGCGTCAGGATGCCGAGACCGAGCACGATCGCCGTGCCGGCGAGCAGCAGGACCAGCGCGGCGGCCCCCAGGGAGCCGAGCCCCAGCGCCAGCAGCAGGGCCGCCACGGGCACGGCGTACACCTCGGCGGACCGTACGTCCTCGGTCGTGGTGCGGGCCAGCTGCGCCAGGACCGGGTCCAGGCCGACGAGGGCGACCGACACCGCCCCGTCCGAGCGGTCGCGGGCGACGTTCCGGGCCCGTTCGTCCAGCTCCGGCAGCACCCGGCGGGCGGTGTCCGGGTCGCCGCGCACCCCGAGCATCACGTACGCGTGGCGGGCGTGCTGATCCCCGGTGCGGGGGACCGGCAGGGCGGCCCCCACCCCCGGGTGCTCCGCCATCGCGGAGGTGACGGCCCGGGTGGCACGCCGGTACGCCGGGTCGTCGGCCGGCAGCGTGCGGGACGTGAACGCCAGCATCACCTGCCGTCCGCCGATGTCCGGGAACCGCTCGGCGATCAGCTCGGAGGCGGTGGCCGAGGCCGACCGGTCGACCGTGATGTCCGGCGGCTGCAGCATCCGGGGCAGGGCGGACAGTACGGCGAGCCCCGCCACGGCCAGCACCAGCCACACGGTCATCACCGCGTACCGGTACCGCACCACGAGCGTCCCGATGTGGCGCACCCGCGCCTCCCTCCCACAGGCTGACGAGGGCCCTTTGGCTATCACAGTCGGACAGGGACGTTCCGGACACCGCGACCGCCCGCCGCCCGCCCGGAGACCGTGATCGGCCGGACGGTGCAAGGGGGCCCGGCCCGCGGGGTCACCGGACGGCGATGACACGAAGGAGTGGCGTGGGGGAGCGGGTGCATTGACGGCGGCTCCGCCGGGCGGTCGTCCGCAGCGGCGCACGACCCCGGGCCGCCGGTTGCCCGGAACCGGGTGATCACCCCGACGGGTGAACGCCTCCCGTGATCGTCACCGTGTGCGCCGATTCGGCTACTGTCCGACGCGTGATCCGTGCGATGCCCTCCGCTGCACCCCGTCCCCATCCGGACCGGACGCCGTCGATCGCCTCCGACTCCGTCACCGGCAGGACGGTCGCCGACGCCCAGGGGCGTATGTGCTGACCGCGGTCACCGGTGCCACCGGGTTCCTCGGCCTGCACCTGGTACGGGAGTTGCTGGCACGCCGGCGACGGCTGCTGCTGCTCGCCCGCCCGCATCCGCTGCCGGCGCCCGTGCGCGTCGAGCGGTTCCTGCGGACCTGCGGCGCGGACGCGGAGGAACTGCGGGTGGCGCGCACGCACCTGCAGACGCGGGAGATCGCGCTGGAGGACGGCTTCCTGGGGCTGGGCCGGGAGGGCTTCCAGCGGCTGGCGGACCGCATCGACGTCCTGTGGCACTGCGCCGGCGACATCTCCTTCGGTTCCTCCCTCCAGCAGGCGCGGCGCACCAACGTCGACGGGACCCGGCACGTGCTGCGGCTGCTGACGGCCGGGGAGCGGGCGCCCCTGCTGTGCCACGTCAGCACCGTCGCCGTGGCAGGGGCACGTCCCGACGGGGTCGTCGAGGAGAAGGAGCTGGACGCGTCCTTCGGTTTCAACACCCCCTACGAGCAGTCGAAGTTCGAGGCCGAGGGCCTCGTCCACCGCTGGGTGTCCGAGTACGGCGGCCGGGCCCTGGTCTTCCGGCCCAGCTGCCTGGCCACCCACCGCCCCGCACACCCCGACCGCCCCCACCACCCCCTCCAGGTGCTCGCGCGGCAGGTCGGGGCCATGCTCCGCCGGCACCCCGAACTCACCGGCACGCCGGGGCCCATGGCACTGCCGGTGCCCGCGGGCGCCGGCACCAACGTCCTGCCGGTCGAGCACGCCGCGTACGCGATGGTGGAGGCGGCCGCCCGGCACACCGGCGACCGGCCGCGCATCCACCACGTCGTCAACCGCCGCAACCTGCCCATGACCGAGGTGATCGCGGCCCTCGGCGACCACTTCGGCGTCCCCGTGGACACCAGCTGGCGCTCCTCGCGGGCGCCGCAGGACATGCGGCGCACGCTGCCCGCGTACGCCTACTGGCTGTCGTTCTCCCGCACCTACGAGGGCGCCGGCCTGGCCCGGCTCGGCCTCGCCTGCCCCGCCCGGCCCGTCGTCGACCGGGACTACGTCGCGGCAGCCCTGCACTGACCGGGCCCGGCCCGAGACGGCCGCCCCCTTCCCGGACCTTCCCTTCCCTCACGACCGCAAGGAGACCGTGTTGCGCACGCCGCCTGCCCCCCGGCACGACATGCCCATCGCCCTCGTCGGAGCCGCCTGCCGCCTGCCCGGCGGCATCACCTCCCCGGACGAGTTGTGGGCGGCCCTGAGCGAGGGCCGGGACCTGGTCACCGAGGTGCCCCCGGACCGCTTCGACTCCTCCCGGTACCTCGACCCGAACCCCCACCGTCCCGGCAGGACCTACACCGTCGCCGGCGGGTTCCTCCGGGACTACGACCGGTTCGACGCCGACTACTTCGGCATCTCCCCGCGCGAGGCCGCCCGCATGGACCCGCAGCAGCGGCTGCTGCTGGAGATGGCGGTCGAGGCGCTGGACGACGCCGGGATGGACGCCGACCGGATCGCGGGGTCGGACATCGCCGTCTTCATCGGCTGCGCGGGCTCGTCCGCCCTCGCGATGATGGGCGCCCTGCCGGACGAGACGGACGCCTACACGATGACCGGCGGGGCGAACTCCATCGTCTCCAACCGGCTGTCGCACGTCTTCGACCTGCGCGGCCCGAGCATGACCGTCGACACCGCCTGCTCGTCGGCCCTGACGGCGGTGCACCAGGCCTGCGAGGCGCTGCGCGCCGGCCGCAGCCGCATGGCCTTCGCGGGCGGCATCGGCCTGCTGCTCGACCCCCACCCCTACATCGGGTTCGCCAAGGCGTCGATGCTGTCCCCGACCGGCCGGTGCCGGGCCTTCTCGGCCGCCGCCGACGGCTTCGTACGGGCGGAGGGCGGCGGACTGGTCGTCCTCAAACCGCTCGCCGACGCCCTCGCCGACGGCGACCGGGTGCACGCGGTGATCCGGGCCAGCGGCGTCAACAGCGACGGGCACACCCAGGGGATGGCCCTGCCCAGCAGCGAGGCGCAGGAGGAACTGCTGCGCACGCTCTACCGGGACGCCGGAGTCTCCCCCGACGAACTGGTGTACTTCGAGGCGCACGGCACCGGCACCCAGGCCGGGGACCGCGCCGAATGCCAGGCCGTCGGACGGGCGCTCGCCGCGGCCCGCACCCGGGGACCGCTGCCCATCGGATCGGTCAAGAGCAACCTCGGGCACCTGGAGGCGGCCTCGGGCATGCCCGGCCTGCTGAAGGCGCTGCTGGTGCTGCGGCACCGGCACATCCCCGCCACCCTGCACGCCGAACCGCTCGCCACCGGCATCGACTTCGCCGGGCTCGGACTCGAACCGGCCGTCACCGCCAGGCCGGTGCCCCCCTGCGAGGGACGCGCACTGGTGGGGGTCGGCTCCGCCGGCTTCGGCGGCGCCAACGCCCACGTCCTGCTCGAAGCGCCGCCCGACCCCGTCCCGGCGGAGCAGGCCCCCGCCCGGCCGCAGGGCGCGGCGCTGCCCGTGCTGGTCTCGGCCCACACCGAGGACGCCCTGACGACCGCCGTGCACCGGATGGCCGACCACCTGGAGACCGTCGCACCGGACGCCTTCTACGACACCGCCTGGACCGCCTGCCGCCGCCGGCGCCTCCACCCGCACCGCGCGGTGGTGCTGGCCCGCACCCCGGAGCAGGCCGCCGACCGGCTCCGGGAGCGGGCGGCCTCCCCGGCCGTACCTCCGCCGCCCGTCACCGGCCGGGCCGCGAGCGGCAGGGTGGTGTTCGCCTTCTCCGGCAACGGGTCGCAGTGGCACGGCATGGGCGCCGACCTCATGGCCGCGGTGCCCGCGTTCCGCGCCGCCGTGACGGAGGCCGACGCCGCCCTGACCCCGCTGCTCGGCTGGTCGGTGGCCGAGGAACTGGCCGCACCGGGCGAGCACTCCCGCATGGACCGCACGGAGATCGCCCAACCGGCCCTGTTCGCGCTCCAGATGGGCCTCGTCGCCGCGCTCGCCGACCAGGGGGTGCGCCCGGACGTGGTCCTCGGACACAGCGTCGGGGAGATCGCCGCCGCCTGTGCCGCCGGCGCGCTGGACCTGCCCGCCGCCGCCCGGGTGGTGGCCGAACGCAGCCGGCTCCAGGGCACCACCGCCGGCAGCGGCAGGATGGCGGCACTGGGACTGCCCGAGCGGGAGGCCCGCGTCCTGCTCCTGCCGTACGGCGGGAAACTCGAGATCGCCGCCGTCAACAGCGTGCGCGACGTCACCGTCAGCGGCGACGAGCGGGCGCTGAAGGATCTCGGCCACCACCTGGCCGACCGCGACGTCTTCTTCCGCCCGCTGGAACTGGACTACGCCTTCCACAGCCGGCTCATGGACCCGCTCGCCGAGCCCATGAAGGCGGCACTGGCCGGCCTGCGCCCGGGCGCGCTGCGGCTGCCGTTCGCCTCCACCGTCACCGGCGGACTCCGGCACGGGCAGCAGGGCACCGGCCTGGACGCCGGGTACTGGTGGCGCAACCTGCGGCGCCCCGTGCTGTTCGCCGAGGCCGCCGCCGCGGCGCTGGAGGAGGGCTGCGGCGCACTCGTCGAGATCGGCCCGCACCCGGTGCTCACCTCCTATCTGCGCCGGGCCGCCGAGACGGCGGGGGTGCCGGCCGCGGTCCTGCCCACCCTGCGCCGCCACCGGCGGGGCACGGACGCGCTGGACGAGACCGTCGGCGGCGCCCTGGCCGCAGGGGCCGGGGACTGGACGGCGTTCTTCCCCGTGCCCGGAAAGGTCACCGGCCTGCCCCCGTACGCCTGGCAGCGCGCGGCCCACCCGATGCCGCCGGCCGCGACCTGGACCCGCACCTGCGGGGACGGCACCCTCGACCACCCCCTGCTCGGCGAACGGGCCGCCGCCCTGGAGCCCGGCTGGCACCAGCGCCTCGACCCGGTGAGGCTGCCGTGGCTGGCCGACCACAAGGTGGCCGGCGCGGTGCTGATGCCCGCCGCCGGGTACGTCGAGGCGGCCCTGGCGGCCGGGAGCCGGGCCTTCGACGGGCCCGTGGAGGTCACCGCGCTGACCTTCCAGCCGCTCACCCTGCCCTGGGACGACCCGGACATGAACGTCTGGCTGCACACCTCCCTGTCGGACGAGGACGGGGTGGTCCGCGTGGCGAGCCGGGCGGGCGGCCCCGGACAGCCCTGGCGGCCCCACGCCCGCGGCCGGGTGAGGCGCCTGCTCGGCCGGGCCCCCGAAACCCTGGACGGCGGCACGCTGGGCCGGCAGTTCCCGCACCGCGCCCGGGCGGACGAGGTCTACGACCGGGCCCGCCGCGGCGGACTGGACTACGGCCCCAGCTTCCGCGTGCTCGACCACGTCCGCACCGACGGCCGCGAGGCGGTCGCCCACTACCGCGCCGAGCACCTCGACACCGCGGGCTACCTGGCACACCCCGCGATCCTCGACGGCGCCCTCCAGGCCGGTGCCGCGCTGCTCGACGACACGGACGGCGCGACGTTCCTGCCCGCGGCCGTCGACACGGTCCGCGCCTGGCGGCCCCCGGCCGCCACCGGACACGTCCGGGTGCGCGGGCGGTCCGCCACCGCCGCCGAGGCCGTCTGGGACGTCACCGTCGTCGACGAGGACGGCACGGTCTGCGTGGAACTCCTCGGCTGCCGGCTGCGCCGCTTCGACACCGCGGCCGGGCCGTCGGTCAGCGAGTGCGTGACCGAACTGCGCGCCGCACCGCGCCCGGGCCGCACCGGCGAGGCGTTCCCGCTGCCCCACCCGCGTGCCGGCGGCGCGACACCGCCCGCAGTGGTCCTGTCCGAGTCCGAGACGCGCCGGGGGCGGGACCTCATGGACGCGCTCAAGCGCGTCACGGCGCACTTCGCGGTACGCGCCGTCGAGGAGATCCTGCCGGGCAGCGCCCGCTTCACCTGGGCCGAGCTGAGCGGCGCCGGGGTCCTGCCCGAGTACGAACCGCTGCTCGGCGTCCTGCTGGAGGTGGCCGAGGAGCACGGCCTCGTGGCGGGCGCGGACGCCTTCCGCTCCGGGGACGCCTGCCGGGTCCTCGCCCCGGGCCGTCCCGGGGAGACGGTGCGCTCCCTGGCGGACGGTCCCCTGCGGCGCGGTCCGGAGCTGACCGCGTACGGCATGTGCGGTCAGCGGCTGCCGGACATCCTGACGGGCCGCTGCGACCCGCTGGAGCTGCTGTTCTCCGAGTCCGGCCGGCACCTGACCGAGGAGCTGTACACCTCCTCGCTCCAGTCCGAGGCCGCCCACCGCGCCATCCGGTCCTGCGTACGCGCCCTCGCCGGGGCATGGCCCGCCGACCGGCCGCTGCGCGTGCTGGAGGTCGGCGCCGGCACCGGCGCCACCACCCGGGCGGTGGCGCCCCACCTGCCGCGCGAGCGCACCCAGTACGTCTTCACCGATGTCTCGGAGTCCTTCTTCCCCCGGGCCCGGGCCCGGCTCACCGCCCACGACTTCATCGAGTACCGGACGCTGGACCTCAACGCCGATCCGCAGGAACAGGGCTGCGCGGAGGGGGCGTTCGACCTCGTCCTCGCCTCCAACGTCCTGCACGCCACCGAGGACGTCCGCGCCGCCCTGGGCCGCCTGTCCTACCTGCTCGCGGACGGAGGCCACCTGCTGGTGCAGGAGATCCACGACACCGCGGCCTGCGCCCTGGTGTTCGGGGTGCTGAAGAGCTTCTGGAACCGCACCGACCTCGCCGAACGCCCCCACACACCGCTGCTGCCGCAAGCGCGCTGGCGCGAGCTGCTGACGGAGACCGGCTTCGGCGACGTCGCGCACGCCGACGCCGGCGGCGAGCTGGCCCGGGTGGCCTCGGTGCTCCGCGCGCGGCGCACACCCCGCCCCGGTGCCGTCGCGGTGCCCCCGCCGCCGCAGGCGCCCGCGGACTCCGCGTGGATCGTCGCAGGAGAACCGGACTGCGACCTCTCGGCCGGGCTGGCCGCGGCGCTGACCGCGGCCGGCGGCACGGTGCACCGCACCGGGCCGGACGCCCCCGCCGGGGCCTGGGCCGGCCTGCCCGGCGGCGGCGCGGACGCCACGTCGGTCACCGCCGTCCTGGTCACCGACACCGACCCCGGCGCGTCGGAGCTCACCCCGCTGGAGGCCACCACCCGCTCCGTGCGCTACGCGGCGGCCCTGCGGGACGCGTCGGCCATGCTGTCCCGTCTGCCCTCGGACATCTCCCGCTCGCTGTGGCTGGTGGCACCGACCCACGGCGCCACGCCCCAGCCCGAGCCCGCGACCGTCCCCGCCGCCGCGACCTGGGGCACGGCCCGCTCCCTCGCCAACGAGCACCCCCGGATCGCGGTGCGGCGCCTCGCGGCCGACTACGGCGGCGGCGCGGACGCCGTGCGGCGGATCGTGGCCGAGCTGCTGGACCCGGGTGACGAGGACGAGATCGTCACCACGCGCCACGGCCGGTTCGTGACCCGCGTGACGGACCGCCCGGCCGCGCCCGAGGCCGCCGCCCCGCCGCAGCCGGGCGCCTACGCCCTGCGCGTCAGGCGGCCGGGCCCGGCCTACGACCTGGTGTGGCGGCCCGTTCCGCCGCCCGCGCCGCCCGGCCCCGGCGAGGTGTCCGTCGAGGTCCGCGCCGTCGGCCTGAACTACCGGGACGTCCTCCAGGCGCAGGCCGTGCTCCCGCCGCAGCCCGGTGCCGACGGCACCGGGGAACACCCCGTCGGCTACGAGTGCGCCGGGATCGTCACCGCCGTCGGCGAGCAGGTCTCCTCCCTCGCCCCCGGCGACCGGGTCTGCGTCCTCGCCCGCGGCGCGCTGCGCTCCCACCTGACCGTCGACGCGCGGGCCGTGGTCCGCGTTCCGGACGGCATGGACCTCACCGCGGCGGCCACCGTCCCGCTCGCCCACCTCACCGCCCAGTACGGCCTCGGCCACGTCGCCCGGCTGAGCCGGGGGCAGACCGTCCTCGTCCACGCGGCCGTCGGGGGCGTCGGCCTCGCCGCCGTCCGGTACGCCCAGCGGGCCGGTGCCCGCGTCATCGCCACCGCCGGCACCGCGCACAAGAGGAACCTGCTGCGCCTGCTCGGCGTCGACCACGTCGCCGACTCGCGCACCCTCGGCTTCGCCGAACAGGTCCTCGACGCCACCGGCGGGCGCGGCGTGGACGTGGTCCTCAACTCGCTCAGCGGGGAGGCCGTCACCCGCAGCCTGGAACTCCTGAAGCCCGGCGGCCACTTCGTGGAACTCGGCAAACGGGATCTGTACGCCAACGAACGCCTGCTGCTGGGCCCGTTCCAGCGCGCCCTGACCTTCTCCGCCGTCGACCTCAACGAGATGGTCCTGGAGGACCCGGACCGGGTACGGCACCACGTCGGCCTGCTCGCCGAAGGCATCGCCGCCGGTGACATCCGGCCGGTGCCGCACTGGGTACGGCCCGCCGCCGAGGCCGCGGAGGCGTTCCGGCTGCTCCAGCACTCGCACCACGTCGGCAAGCTCGTCCTCACCTTCGACCAGCCGCCGCCCCTCACCCCGTATCCCGTGCGCCGGCCGCTCGACCGGGAGGGCACCTATCTGGTGACCGGCGGGCTCAGCGGCTTCGGCGCGGCCACCGCGCAGTGGCTCGCCGAGCGCGGCGCCCGCCACCTCGCCCTGGTCGGGCGCCGGGGCGAACGGACCCCCGGCGCCCCCGAGATGCTGGAGGACCTGCGCGCCCAGGGCGTGCGGGCCACGGCGTACGCCGCCGACGCGGCCGACATCGAGGCGATGCGCACCGTCTTCCGGGACGCCGACGACCGCGGGCACCCGGTGCGCGGTGTCGTGCACGCCGCGATGCACCTGGACGACGCCCCCCTCGCCGACCTGGACGACGCGCGCGTCGCGGCGGTGCTCGCCCCGAAGATCGGCGGGGCGCTGGTCCTGGACGAACTGACCCGCGGCAGGCGGCTGGACCTGTTCGTCCTGTACTCCTCGGCCGCCGCGCTCATCGGCAACCCCCACCAGGCCCCGTACGCCGGCGCCAACCTCGCCCTGGAGTCCCTCGCCCGGGCCCGCCGCCGACGGGGGGAGGCCGCGCTGGCCGTGCAGTGGGGCGGCATCGACGAGGCCGGCTATGTGGCGCGGCTGGGCCTGACCGAGATGCTGGAGAGCAAGGGCATGGGTCTGCTGGCCCCCCGCCTGGCGCACGAGCGCCTGGGCCGGCTCCTCACGGAACCGGCCGAGGTCGTCGCCGTGGGCCGGATGACGTGGGACGCGCTGCGCTCGTTCTGCCCCGCCGCGGACGCCCCCCGGCTGAGCCTGGTCCTGGCGCCCGCCGGGGACGTGGCCGGGCACAGCGGCGACGACCTGCGCCGGCAACTGGCCGTACTGCCGCCGCAGGAGGCCCGCGAACTGGCGCTTGAGGCACTGGCGGAGCTGGCCGCCACCGTCCTGCAGACCGTGCCGGAACGGGTGCCGATGGAGCGGCCGCTGGGCGAACTGGGAATGGACTCGCTGATGGCCGCCGAGCTCGCGGTGCTGGTACAGCGCCACTTCGACTGCGAGATCCCCACCATCGAGGCGGTCGCCAACCCCACCCTGATCGCGCTGGCCGACCTGGTCCTCAAACAGCAGGCCGCCCGGGCCGCCGCCGTGACGCTGCCACCCCAGCAGACCGGCCCCCGGCAGGCCGCCGCACCGGCCGTACGGCCATGAAGCCACGCCCGGTGTCCGCATCCGCCCGGGGACGCTGACACCGGGCGTGCCGGGCCCGTCCCCGCGCAGGCCCGCACCACCACTCCGACCGGAAGGACAGCCCGAGGTGACCTTGCACGACGGCACGAAGGCCGCCGCGGCCCCCTCCCCGTGGACCGCGGGTGCCGTACGACGCCCGGGCGCCGAGGTACGCCTGTACTGCCTGCCCTTCCTGGGCGGGCCCGCCGACTTCTTCCTGCCCCTGGTGCGGGAACTCCCCGACTGGGTGGAGCCGTGCCCCGTCGAACTGCCCGGCTACGGACGGCGCCTGCGGGAGTCCGCCGTGCGCGACGTGCCGGAGCTGGCCCGGTTGCTGGCCGAGGCGGTCCGCCGGGACACGGAAGGCCGGCCGTTCGCGTTCTTCGGGCACTGCGCCGGCGGGCTGCTCGCCTTCGAGGCGGCGCGGGAGCTCCGGCGCCGGTCCTGCCCGCAGCCGGCGCTGCTCGCCGTCTCCGCCACCCACCCGCCCCACCAGTGGCACCTGATGACCGCCGAGCTGAGGGCACGACCGCTGCACCGGCTGGCGCCCGTGCTCCGGGAACTGGCCGCACAGCGCGGGCTGCACCTGGCGAGCGCGAACGCGGTCGTCAAGCGCGAGGTGAGCGTCTATCTGCGGTACCGGCACCAGGACGAGGCCCCGCTGGACTGTCCGATCAGCGTGTTCGGCGGACGCGAGGACGCCGTCGTCCTGGAGGGTGCCCTCGGCGCGTGGGCCGACCTGAGCAACGGCCGCGTCCGCAACCGCGTCTATCCCGGCCGGCACTTCTACGTCGACGACCGGTGGCCCGACATCGCGCGCAGTCTCGCCCGGGACCTGCGGGACGCGCTCGGCCCGGCCCGCGGCCGCTGAGGGCGCCGGGGGCCGGGCCGGTACGGCGGACGGTCACACGCCGATGTCGCCGTCCGCGTTCATCCGCGCGAAGACCGAGCGGAAGCGGGCGGCGTTCCGCTCCACCTGCTCCAGGTGCAGCCCGATGCGTTCGCGCGCCTGGTCGCCGGCGGCGGTGAGGTCGGTGCGGTCCCACACGCCGAGGGTGCGCAGCAGCGGCAGCAGCACGTGCTCACGGTGCACGTCGAGGTTGTAGATGCCGGCCGCGGCGATCCTGAGGGACCGCTCCTGGAATCCGGGCAGTGTCGCGCCGGGCATCCGGAAGTCGCAGACGACATCGGCCAGGGCGGTGACGGCGGCGTCCGGATCGAGGTCCAGCGCCGCCCGGTACAGGTCGCGGTAGAACAGCATGTGCAGGTTCTCGTCCGCGGCGATGCGGGCGGTCAGCTGCTCGCCGAGGGGGTCCCCGCAGGCCTTGCCGGTGTTGCGGTGGGCCTCCCGGGTGGCCATCTCCTGCACGGTGACGTAGGCCAGGCTGTGCAGCACGCCGGGCCGGCCGCTGTCGAAGCCGCGTGAGAGGTGTGCCATGCGCTGCTCCTCCAGGACGACCGGGTCGAGGGCCCGGCGGGCGTGCAGGTAGCTGCGCAGTGCGTGGGCGTGCCGGTCCTCCTCCGCGGTCCACCGGTGCACCCAGGTGCCCCAGGCGCCGTCCCGGCCGAAGCGAGTGGCGATCTCGAAGTGGTAGCTGGGGAGGTTGTCCTCCGTCAGCAGACTGACCGTGAAGGAGTCCTGCACGGCCGGCGACATCACGGACTGGCCGGCCCGCCATGGCTCGCCGTCCAGGGGACCGTCGTAGTCGGTGGCCTCGCTCCACGGGGTGTAGACGTGCGGGAACCAGGGTTTGGCGGCGGCGAGATGGCGGTCCAGCAGCCGCGCCACGACCGGTTCCAGGGACGCGAGGATGCCGGCCGACTTCAGAGCGGAATCATCAGACACAGGGGCCTCACCAGGGAGCGGTCCGTCACCAGCCGGCCTTCGCGCTGTCGTACGACTGCCGGCAGGTGGCGTTGGTCGCCTCGACGGAGAGCCGCTGCATGGCGTTCCGCCAGACCTTCTTGGCCACGGCCTCCAGACCCCGGGTCTCCGCGGGGATGCCCGGCGCGTACTTCTTGAGGGCTCCGACGGCCGCGGTGGTGAACTTGCTGCACGCCAGGCCGCCGGCGTTCTGGTAGCGCGTGTCCAGGTCCCGCGCCACGGCCGCCCCGTTCGCGGTGGCCCACCTGTTCCACGCCGCGCACGCGGTCTCCGTGAACGCCTGCTGGTCGGCCTCGCCGAGCGCGGCCAGCTCGTCCAGAAGGGCGGTCTCGACCTTGTCGGGGACCGTGAACTGCTGGACGGGGAACTTGTCCCGGGCCTCCGTGATGGCCGACCGGCACGCGGCAGGCAGTTCCACCGCCTGCGCGGGGGAGTGCGCCGTCAGCAGCGAGGCGGTGATCACAGCGGCGGCGACGGCAGCGCGCCGGAAGGTACGACGGGCGGTCATGACGGTAGGTGCTCCTCGCGGGGACGCGGGTGTTCGGACCGGGCCGGTACAGCAGCCCGCTCATATAAACGGTCGAAGTCGCCGCAGGTCACGCGCCTGTTCGTCGGAGCCGCACGCCGTCGTCATGACGCACGCACCCGGCCGGCGCTCGGGCGGCCGGCACCCGGCGGGTGAAGGGCACACGACCATCCGGCCGCCGCCCGCGCGGCGCGCCCCGGCACGGTGGCGCGCGTGGTGTGGCCTGGAGACATGCAGGACGGTCCACCCACGGAGGAGACACGGAGCATGTTCGGTCAGGCGCAGGCGTTCAGCGGCTTCTCGGTCGACGACCTCGGCGAGGCCCGCCGGTTCTACGGCGAGACGCTCGGCCTCCAGGTGGAGGAGACCGGGCAGGGGGACATGCGGATGCTGACCCTCACGCTCGGCAGCGGTGCGCAGGTCTTCGTCTACCCGAAGGAGACGCACACCCCCGCGACGTTCACGATCCTCAACTTCCCCGTCGACGACATCGAGGCCGCCGTCGCCGAACTGGAACGGCGCGGCGTCACCCTGGAGCGCTACGCGGAATTCGACCACGACGACAAGGGCATCGTCCGGGTCGGCGGCGACGGCCCCACGGCGGTCGCGTGGTTCACCGACCCGGCCGGGAACGTCCTTTCCGTGCTTCAGGAGAACTGACCGGGGGCGGTGACCCGCTTCCCGAGTCAGCAGGAGCTGCCGCAGGACGACGAGCTGCCGCACGACGAGGAACTGCTCCCGCACGACGAGGAGCTGCTCCCGCAGGACGACGAGCTGCCGCCGGAGCAGTCGCTCGACGATCCTCCGCTCGCGCCCGCTTCCCACCAGGACGAGTGGGTGAGGGGGCTGCCGGCGTCATGCGCCGACGTTCCGCCGTGCGTGCCGGTCCCGGTCGGCCACGCTCCACGGCCGGGCACGGCACTCGGGTCGGGCGCGCTCGCCCACGTGCCGAGATCGTCCCAGGCGCGGCGCCACGCCCGGCGCACCATCCAGGTGGCCACCGTGACGAGGGCCAGTACGCACACACCCACCAGCACCAACGCGATCAACATGACGTCCCCCTTCCGCCGGGCCTGCGCACCGACTGCCCGCAGGATGCCCCGCGGTCCGGCGGCCCGAAGCGCGTCTTGAGCAAGCCCAGAGCTTCCGGTGGCCGAGCCGTCCGCCACGTCGCCCGCCCGTGTGCGCCTGGATGCGCTGCCCCGTGCCACTCGCGCCTCCGATTCACACCATCGGGGGCCGCAGGGGCCGATCGCCACGCGACGGACTTCTTCTCTTCGACGATGGAGCGGCGACCGGCGCGCCAGTGGCAGCGACCTCGGGTGCTCCCCTGAGTCGCGCGGTCCGCAGTACGCGAAGCGACGAGAAGGGCGGGGGCATGTACCTGACTCGGCATGAGGAGTCCGAGCCCATGACGCCGGCAGCCGCCGGCGTGAAGCGCCGCCCGCATGGATGAGGACGTCGTCCATGCCCCCCTACTCACTCGCCGGCAAGACCGTGCTCATCACCGGCGCCGCCGGTGGCATCGGAGCAGCCTGCGCGCGGTCGCTGCGTGCCCGGGGCGCGAACCTGGTGCTGGCCGGCCGCAACGCCTCCTCGGTCGCGACGCTGGCGCGCGAACTGGGGGAAGAAGGAACGCTGTCCCTGAGCGTGGACGTGACGGACCGGGCAGCACTGGACGACGCGGTGGTGCGTACCGTGGACCGCTTCGGAAGGCTCGACGTCGTTTTCGCCAACGCGGGAATCGCCCCGGTGCGTCCCGCCACCGTCGCCACCGTCGATCCCGTGTCGTTCGAGCGCGTGATCGAGGTGAACCTCCTGGGCGTATGGCGCACCGTGCGAGCGGTGTTGCCCCAGGTCATCGCCCATCGCGGTCATGTCTTGGTCAACGCGTCCGTCTACGCCTACATCAACGGCGCCGTGAACTGCGCCTACGCGGCCTCCAAAGCCGCGGTCGAGCAGATGACCCGTGCTCTGCGAGTGGAGCTGAGCCCCCATGGGGCCACCGCGGGCGTCCTCTACCCGGGGTGGGTGGAGACCGGGATGACCCGACTGGCCTTCGGAGGGGACGATCTGGCCACCAGGATGCGCGAAGTCGGCTTTCCCCGTCCCTTCGCCGCCGCGATCCCCGCGGAAGCCGTTGCGAGACGCGTGGTGAAAGGAATCGAGCGGCGTACCGCGAGCATCACGGTTCCCCGTCGCTGGCAGCCGGTCGGGATCCTGCGTGGCATGGTCAATCCCCTCTGCGATCGCCTTCTGATCCGCGACAGCAGGTTCCAGCTGCTCCTGCGGGCGCTCGAGAACGGGGCGTCCGAGGCCGCCCCCTCGGGTGACGCATGAGACCCCCCTCGGCCGGCGGCCACCGGCCGAGCCGTCCGCGACCGTCTCACCACCACCGATGCCGAGGCCGGCGCACGCCGGACGGCGACCGTGGGAGCCGGATGCGAGGGACGCCGCCTCGCGTCCCATCCCCCCTTCAACTGGCCATCCGAAGGGACGGTCCGGCAGATGTCCTGGGCACTCTCGCCATCGGTGCGGCGATCGGACTGATGGTCCTGCTCTTCCAGCGGTGGCAGATCCTGGGGCCGCCGGCCGGAGGGGGCGAGGGCGTGCTGGAGATCACGATGCCGCTGCTCGCCGCCGCTCTGGCATTCGGCCTCTGTGTGGACTACGAGGTCTTCCTCGTCTCCCGCATGGCGGAGGAGTGGCGACGCACGCGCCGGAACACCGCCTCCATCGTGTTCGGTGTGGAGCACACCGGCCGGCTGTTCACCGCCGCCGCGCTGGTGGTCGCCGTCAGCATGGGCGCCCTGATGCTGTCCCAGGTCAGTCTGCTGGTGGTCCTCGGCGCGACGATGGCCGCGATCGTCGTCCTCGACGCCACCGTCGTGCGGGGCGTCCTCGTTCCGGCGGTGATGCAGTTGGCCGGCCGGGCCAACTGGTGGTCGCCGGCGCTGCGCCGACGCCCCGCTCCCGCACGACGTCCCGCCGAGGGGGAGACAGGGTGACCGCGGCCCGGATCCGGACGGGTCCGGGACCGGCCACCGGTACCACGCCGGCGCTCTTCTTCCGACCTTCCGGCCTTCCGACAACGCATCATGAGGAGTTCCATGGCCGAGCTGGCTCAAGCCGTCGCCGTGATCGGCACCGCTTGCCGACTGCCGGGTGGCATCAGTGACCTGGACGGACTCTGGACCGCTCTGATCAAAGGAGACGACCTGATCGGAGAGGTCCCACCGGACCGGTTCGACGCGGCGGACTTCCTGGACGGCGGCCGGCGCCGGCCCGGACGGTCCTACACCGTGGCCGGCGGCTTCCTGCCCGACGTCCAGGGCTTCGACTGCGAGTACTTCCGCGGCATCTCCCCACGGGAGGCGCAGCACATGGATCCGCAGCAGAGGCTCCTGCTGGAACTGGCGGTCGAGGCGCTGGACGACGCGGGTGTGGACCCGGCGACCTGCGCGGGGTCCGACGGCGCCGTCTTCGTCGGCTGCTCCAGCCATGACTTCAGCCGCCTCGCGCAGGCCAGGCCCGCCATGGGCGACGTCCACTCGATGACGGGCATCGCCCTGGCCAACACCGCCAACCGCATCTCGCACCTGCTGGACTGGCACGGGGAGAGCTTCGCGCTCGACACCGCCTGCTCCTCGGCCCTGACCGCGGTCCACCGGGCGTACGAGCACCTGTGCGCCGGCCGTACCCGGCTGGCCCTCGCGGGCGGTATCAACATCCTGCTGGACCCCCGGGTGTTCGCCGGGTTCTCCTCCGCGTCGATGCTGTCGCCCACGGGCCGGTGCCGGGCCTTCTCGGCGGACGCGGACGGCTACGTCCGCTCCGAGGGCGGCGGTCTGCTGCTGCTCAAACGGCTGCCCGACGCCCTGGCCGACGGCGACCGCGTCCACGCGGTCATCCTCGGCAGCGGCGCCAACAACGACGGCCGCACCCCGGGCCTCGCCCTGCCGAACGGGCAGGCACAGCAGAGCCTGCTGACGACCACCTACGCCGCCGCGTCGGTGCATCCGGACCGCCTCGTCTACATGGAGGCCCACGGGACCGGCACCGCGATCGGGGACCCCATCGAGTGCGAGGCCCTCGGCCGCGCACTCGGGTCCCGGCGCACCGTCGGCCCCCTGCCCATCGGCTCGGTGAAGACCAATCTGGGCCACCTGGAACCGGCCTCCGGGGTGCCCGGCCTGCTGAAGGCCATCCTGGTCCTGCGGCACGGCCTGGTGCCGCCCACCCTGCACGCCGAACCGCTGAACCCGCGCATCGGCTTCCAGGACCTCAACCTCAGCCCCACCGTCCGGCCGCACCGTGTCGAGGTGTCCCCCGACGCCGTGGTCGGTGTCAACTCCTTCGGCTTCGGCGGCGCCAACGCCCATGTGCTGCTGGGCCCCGCCCCCTCCGGTCCCGGCCCGAGGGGGGCCGCAGCGGACGGCCCGCTGCCCGTCATGGTCACCGCCCGGGGCCAGGTCGCCCTCACCGAGGCGTGCGGCCGGCTGGCCGAGCGACTCGAGGAGGCCGACGCGAGCACCTTCTACGACATCGCCCACACCACGGCACGCCGTCGGGCCCGGCACGACCACCGCACCGTGGTTCTGGCCGAGACCGCGCAGGAGGCGGCGTCCGCCCTGACGGCCGCGGCCCGTGGTGAACGCCCGGCGCCGGGTTCGGCCACGGCCAGGGCGGTGGCGCACGGCCGTGTCGCGTTCGCCTTCTCGGGGAACGGGTCGCAGTGGCCCGGCATGGGTGCCGAGTTGCTGCGCACCGAGCCGGCCTTCCGGCGGGCCGTGGAGAACGTCGCGGACGTACTCGACGAGCTGCTCGGATGGTCGGTCGTCGACGCGCTGGCGGCGGGTGACGCGGAGCGGCTGAAGTCCACCGAAGTGGCCCAGCCGTTGCTGTTCGCCTACCAGCTCGGTGTCGTCGAGGTACTGCGCACGCACGGTGTGCGGCCGCAGGCCGTCGTCGGTCACAGCGTCGGGGAGATCGCCGCGGCCTGCGTGGCCGGAGCGCTCGACCTGGCGGACGCCGCCCGTGTGGTCGCCGCGCGGAGCCGGGCCCAGGAGGCCACGGCCGGCACGGGGCGCATGGCGGCCGTCGGACTGGCCGAGGAGGAGCTGACGGCCGAACTCGCCCCGTACGACGGCCGGCTCGAACTGGCCGGTGTCAACAGCGGGACCGACACCACGGTCGCCGGGCCGGTCACCGACGTGGCGTTACTCAGCGAACGACTGCAGGAGCGCGGGGTGTTCGCACGAGAACTCGATCTCGACTACGCCTTCCACAGCGCCGCCATGGACCCGATCAGGGAGGCCCTGCTCACCGGCCTGGCCGGCCTCCCGTCCACGGAACCCGCGCTGCCGTTCGCCTCCACGGTGACCGGCCGGCTCCTGGACGCCGGGCCGCTGGATGCCGAGTACTGGTGGCGGAACGTTCGCGAGCCGGTGAGGTTCGCCCCGGCCGTCGAGGCGCTGGCCGCCGAGGGCTTCGACGTCTTCGTCGAGATCGGTCCGCACTCCGTTCTCGGCCCCTACCTGCGCCGCCTGGCCCAAGGCGGCTCCTCGCCCGTCGCGGTGGTGAGAACCGGCTCCCGGCGAGCCGACGGCCCGGCCGCTCTCAGGGGCACCGTCGCCCATCTGCTGGCCGCCGGAGCGGCGGTCGACACCGGCGTGCACTTCCCCCGGCCGGCACCGCCGGTGGAACTGCCCGCCTACCCGTGGCAGCGGGAGCGGTACTGGGAGGCCGAGCCCAGCTGGTGGTCCGGCATCGCCAGCGACGGTGTGGCCCTGCACCCGCTGCTCGGCCAGCGTGCCGTCACGGCCGGACCCGCCTGGCACGGCGTACTGAGCACGGTGCGCAGCCCGTGGCTGTCCGAGCACCGGGTCGGCCGGACCAGCGTGCTGCCGGCCACCGGACACCTCGAAGTCGCTCTCGCCGCCGGTCGTCAGCTCCTCGACACGACCGCGCTGGAAGTCACCGACCTCTCCCTCACCAGTGCCTGCGTCCTGCCCGGCGAGGACAGCACCGACGACCTGCTGCTCCAGACCGGCCTGGAACCACGGACCGGGACCGTGACCATCGCCGGCCGCACCGGACCGGACTCGCCCTGGCAGCACCACGCGCAGGGACGGGTGCGCCGCCTCCTGCGCCCCGAACCCGCCCCCCTCGACCTGGCCGCGCTGCGCGGCCGGCTCCGCCCCGACCCCCTGCCCGCCGACGCGCACTACCAGGGCCTGGCCGACAGCGGCATCACGCACGGTCCGGCGTTCCAGGTCCTCACCGAGTTCCGGCTCGGCGAGGGGGAACTCCTCGCCTCCTACCGCACCGACCAGAACGCGGACGACTACCTCGCCCACCCGGTGGTGACCGACGGTGCCCTCCAGGCCGGGGCCCCGCTCCTGGCCGAGCTGACGGGGAACGCGCTCTTCCTGCCCGCCCAGCTGACGGCCGTACGCCTGTGGCACCCGCCGGCACCCGAGGGCCATCTGCACCTGCGGCTCATCAGGGCGACCGGGCGGGAAGCCGTCTGGGACGTGTCGCTGACGGACCGGGACGGCCGCGTCTGCATGGAGCTGGAGGGCTGCCGGCTGCGTCGGTTCGACCAGCACGGGGGCACCCCCGCCGCGTTGCAGGAACTGGTGCTCCGGGCAGCGCCACGAGGCGCCGCCGCGCCGGTGCGGCTGCCCGCTCCCGCCGAGCTGATGACCCGGACGGCCCCCGCCCGGGCGCGCCTGCGCGACCGCATCGACGACCACTACGAGCAGGTGACGGCCCGGACCGGGGAAATCGCGGCGCTGTTCGCCCGGCGCGCCGTCGAGACACTCCTCCCCGGCAGGACCGAGTTCGGGCTCGACGACCTGTGCGCAGCCGGTGCGCTGCCGAAGTACCGGCCCTACCTCCGCCGGCTGGCCAGGACGATGTGCGCGTTCGGCATCGCCGAGCAGACCGCCCGTGAGCGCTGGCGGCTGACCGGGAGGAAGGCCGCCACAGGCCCGCTGGAGCTCATCCGCCCCCTGCTCGCCGACCTGCCCGACGCACTGACCCTGACCCTGCCGGGTCTGCGGTGCGGGCTGCGGCTCGCCCGCCTGCTGCGGGGAGAGGACGATCCCCGCGAGGTCCTCTTCGGCGAGGCCGACCAGCACTTCCTCACCCAGCTCTACGGCAGCGCGCCCCACCTGCGCCTGCACAACGCCTACGCCGGGACGCTGCTGGGGGCGATGGTCGAGGACTGGCCCGCCGACCGGCCGCTGCGCATCCTGGAAGTGGGCGCCGGGACCGGTGGCATGACCGGCGCGCTGCTGCCCGCGCTGCCCCCCGAGCGCACCCGCTACCTGTTCACCGACCGCTCGGCCGGCTTCCTGGCGAAGGCGAAAGCCCGGTTCTCCGCGTACGACTTCGTCGAGTACGCCACCTTCGATCTCGACCGCGACCCCGCCGACCAGGGCCTGCACGCTCAGCAGTTCGACGTGGTGATCGCCGCCAACGCGCTGCACACCGCCAAGGACCTGGCCGCCGCCGTCGACCGGCTCGCCGTGCTGCTCGCCGACAGGGGCATGCTGCTCGCGCTGGAGAGCCACGACAGCGACTGGGTGTCCACGTTCTTCGGCGTGCTGGACGACTACTGGGACTACACGGACACCGACCTGCGGCAGGACTCCCCCCTCCTGGCCCGTGAGCAGTGGAAGGCACTGCTCGGCGCGCACGGATTCGACGCCGTGGCCTGCACCGGGGAGGCACCGGACGTGGAGCGCGCGAGCGACTCGGTGATCCTCGCCCAGCGCGCGACCGCACCCGCATCCACCTGCCGGCCGTCCGCCGCGGCGCCGCAGCCGCCCGACACGATGCCCCAGCCGCCCGCCGCGGTGCCGCAGCCGTCCGGCCGGTGGCTGGTGGCGGCAGCCACCCCTGACGCGCTCTCGGGCCGGCTCGCCGAGGCGCTCGGCACCCGGTCCCTGCCGCTCGACGGGCCGGACTGGGCCGCGACGGTGCCGTCCGAACCGGACTCCTCCGTGCGCATGGCCCTCCTGCTGAATTCCGCCGGCCCGGCCGGCTCCCCCGCCCCGGCCGGCTCCCCCGCCCCGGCGTCCGATCCGGCCGCCGTCATCACCCGTGCCGCCTGCCGCATCCGGGACGTGGTGGCCGCCCTCGGCACCTGCCGGGAAGCCTCGCTGTGGCTGGTCCTGCCCCCGACCGGTCTCTTCCCGCCCCCGGAGCGCCCCGAGGCACCCGAGGCCGCCGCCCTCTGGGCGCTCGGCCGCACCGTGGCCAGCGAGTACCCCGCGATGGAGGTGAGGATGATCTCGCTGGAGCGTTCGGAAGACACCGGCCGGGACTCGGCGCGGCTGCTCGCCGAGCTGAACGACCCCGGGACCGAACGGGAGATCATTCTGACCGGGGCCGGCCGCTTCGTCCCCCGGTTCACCACGGCCGCGCCACCGGTACGCCGGCAGACCGACGGATACCGGCTGAGCCTGCGCGACCCCGGCATGGCCCACCGTCTGGTCTGGGAACCGCAGGACGTCCCCGTTCCCTCGGCCGGCGAGGTGCTGGTCGCGGTACGGGCCGCCGCCCTGAACTACCGTGACGTGATGCTCGCCACCGGGCTGATCCCGGACGACCAGCCGGTACCCGGTCTCCAGGGCCCTGCCCTGGGGCTGGAGGGCGCCGGTGAAGTGGTCGCCGTCGGAGCGGGGGTGACCGGCCTCGCCCCCGGGGACCGCGTCTTCGGCAGCGGAGCCGGCTGGTTCGCCTCGCACGTCGTCGTCCGGGCCGAGCAGTTGGGCCGGGTCCCGCAGCGGATGTCCTTCGCCGAGGCGGCCACGCTGCCCGCGGTCTTCCTCACCGTCCAGTACGGGCTGGGGCGTCTGGCCCGCCTGCGCGCCGGAGAGCGGGTGCTGGTCCACGGAGCGGCCGGGGGAGTGGGTCTGGCCGCCCTGCAGTACGCGTGGTCCGTGGGCGCCGAGGTCATCGCCACCGCGGGTACGCCGGCCAAGCGCGACCTGCTGCGGATGCTCGGTGTGCGGCACGTCCTGAACTCGCGGGACCTGCGCTTCGCCGAGGACGTCCGCGAGCTGACCGACGGCCGCGGCGTCGACGTGGTGCTGAACTCGCTGGCGGGTGAGGCCATCGCACGCGGCCTGGAGTGCCTGAGCCCCGGCGGCCGGTTCGTCGAACTCGGCAAGCGCGACCTCTACGCCAACGCGCCGGTGCTCCTGGGTCCCTTCCGGCGCAACATCGCCTACTTCGGCGTCGACGTGGCGACCCTCCCCGTGCAGCTGCCCGACGTCGCGGCCGAGGAGTTCACCGAACTCTGCCGCCGGGTCACCGACGGCCGCTACCGCCCGCTGCCGCACCAGGTCCACTCCGCCGACGCGGTACCCGAGGCGTTCCGCTCCCTGCGTCACTCCAGACACCTGGGCAAGATCGTCGTCGAACTGGGCGAGCCGGTCCCGGTGGAACAACCGGTGCCACCGGCGGACCCGGACGCCACCGGCAGCTACCTGGTCACCGGAGGTCTGAGCGGACTCGGTGCGGCGCTGGCGGAGCATCTGGTGCGACGGGGAGCCCGGCACCTGATCCTGGCCGGCCGGCGCGGCGCGGACTCTCCCGAGGCTCCGGCGCTGCTGAAGCGGCTGGCGGCGGCCGGGGCGCGGGTGACGGCGCTCGCCGCGGACGTGGCGGACCGCGAGACGATGCGGCAGGTGATCGCCGACGCGGACGACGCCGGGCATCCGGTGCGGGGCGTCCTGCACGCGGCGATGGTCCTCGACGACGCCCTGCTCGCCGAGCTGACGGCCGAACGCTTCGACGCCGTCCTGCACCCCAAGGTGCGCGGGGCCGCCGTACTGTCCGAGCTCACCATGGACCGCGAACTGGACTTCTTCCACATGTGCTCGTCGGTGGCCACCCTCGGCGGCAACAAGCTCCAGAGCGCCTACGTCGCCGCCAACGCCTACCTGGAAGCCCTGGTCCGGCGGCGACGCGCCCACGGCCTGCCGGGATCCGCGCAGGTTCTGGGCGGCGTCGCCGAGACCGGCTTCGTCGTCCGTACCGGCTTCGAACAGACGCTGCACCGCATGGGGTTCGGCTCGGTCTCGCCGGCGGAGGTCTGGCAGGCGTTCGAAAGACAACTCGGACACGGGCCCCACGTCGGGGTGTTCGGCAGGGTGGACTGGGAGAGGATGGGGCAGTTGCTCGCCGGGTTGAACCGGCCGGCCTTCGCCGCGTGCCGCCGAGCCGCCGGCCGCGCCGGGGTCAGCCGCGCCGAGGCGCTGCGCTCCAGGCTCGCCGGGCTCCGCGACGACGAGGCGGTGGAAGCGGTCGCCGCGGAGCTGGCGGCGCTCGTGGCCGAGGTCGTGCAGACCACCCCCGAGCGCGTCGACCGCACCTGCAGGCTGGACCAGCTGGGACTGGACTCGCTCATGGTCGTCGAACTGTCCGTCGCCGTGGACCGCGCCCTGGGATGCAACATCCCCGCGCTGGAACTGATCGCGGCGAGCTGCCTCGACGACCTGGCACGCCGCGTCCTGCCGCTGGTCGCCGGAGGCGGCCGATGACCGGCCTCCCGGACCGCCCGGCGGTGAAACTCGACGAACTGCCGTGGTGGCGGCCACTGGTGGTGCAGGTCGCCGGGCGGCCGCACCCGGACGACACCGCGCTGGGCGTCTTCGTCCGCCAGCTCACCGCCGCCTTCGAGGAACAGGGACACGCCGTCGTGGAGGAGTCGCACGGCGACGTCGACCTGCTGCTGATCGTCACGCACATCCCCACCGGACCGCAGCCCCTGCCCGACCGGGTTCCCGAGCAGAGCCCTCCGCTGAGCGCCCGGACGTGCGCCGAACTCGGACTGCGCGTGGGCTCGCGCCAGACGGTGGTGATCGCCCAGGTCCCCGAGAGCCTCGCCGGCCTGCGGCACACCGAGGCGGTCGAGATCGGGCGGACCGTCATGGCGCGGACCGCGGCCCCCCGCGTGGTCCTGGTCGACCGCGAAGGGCGGGAAGCCACCTTGTTCACCCTGGAAGGAGGCCATCCCACCGAGACCGGGCGACTGGCCGACCGGATCCGCGACCGGCTGGTCACCGCCGCCTGCGCCCAAGACGTCGGGGACCGCTACGAAGTGGTCCGCGACGCCCTGCCCGCCACCGTCTGGGCGGCCTGCGAGGCACCGCGGCACCTGGCGTCGGCCGGGCGGCGGATGGGCCGGCTCGGGCTGCTTCCCGAACCGGTCCGCGTCGACCGCTACGTCTCGGACGGCCTCGCCTCGCTGTACCGCGAGTACCTCGGCTGGAAACGCCTCAGCGAGGGCATGCTGTTCCTCTACGACCCCGGCCTCGACGCCGTCGTGGTCACCGCCTCCGGCAGCTGGGACGTCGACAAGCGCGACCTGCGCGAGGACGAGGTCACCGTGCTCCACCCCCGCAGCCGCGGCGACCGCCTGCGGGTCCTCGCCCCGGAGGGCGTCGACCCGAAGGGACCGTCGGTGGAGGCATGGGAGGTGTGCGCCCTGCTCGCCGCCGTGCCCACGGTCCGTCTGGGGCGGTCGGCGAGCGGGCACTGGGTCGTGGACCCCGACGGTGAACGCACGGCCCCGCTCATCCGCGGCGGGGTGCACGCCCACGTGGGAGTCGGCTGGGCCGACGCCGCGGTGATCGAGTCGGTACCGGCCAACCGGGAGCTGTACCCGTACGGCTTCGGCTGCGGAACCGACCTGATGGCCGACGTGGCGGCCGACACCGTCGCCCGGTCGCACGCCGTCAACGACGCCGCGGATCCCCGGCTGTACGTCCGCTGGCCGATGCTCTACCACGGCGAGATGGCGGTGGAACTGTGGAAGCCCGGCCTCCCCGAACGCCCGCTGCAGGGACTGCTGGACGCCTACGCCCATGCCGTCCGCTACACCCCCGATCACGTCGACCAGCCGCTGTAGTGCCGCAGGGAGGACAGCGCTCATGACATCCCCCGCCCCGCCCCCCTCCTCCTCGTCCGGGCACTGGAGCGTGCCCGCCGGCGCGGCGAGCACCTTCTCCTGGGAGTACGGCGACGGCCGTGAACGACTGCTCACGCTCTACCAGCGCGGCAAGGACCGGCAGTGGGACGCCGTACGCCGGATCGACTGGCACCTCGACGTGGACCCCGCCGACCCCCTCGGCACCCCCGACGAGGCGCTCCCGCTGCACGGCACACCGTACTGGGAACGCCTGGGGCCCGAGCGGCGAAGCGAACTGCGGCGGCACTTCGCCGCCTGGCAGTTCAGTCAGTTCCTGCACGGTGAGCAGGGTGCCATGATCTGCTCGGCCCGCATCGTGGAATGCGCGCCCGACCTCGACGCCAAGTTCTTCGCGGCGACCCAGACCATGGACGAGGCCCGCCACGTGGAGATCTTCTCCCGCTTCCTGCGGGAGAAGATCGGCTCGAGCTACCCGATCAACGGCAGTCTGCGCACACTGCTGGACGACACGCTGCGCGACTCCCGCTGGGACATGCCGTACCTGGGCATGCAGGTCCTCGTCGAAGGGCTGGCGCTGGCGGCGTTCGGGCTGCTGAGAGACACCACCCGCCGGCCGCTGCCCCGGCGTCTGCTCGCCTACGTCATGCAGGACGAGGCCCGCCACGTCGCGTTCGGCCGCATCGCCCTGCGCGACCATTACCGCGGCCTGACCGCGAACGAACTGGCCGAGCGCGAGGAGTTCGTCATCGAGGGCTGCCATCTGATGCGCAACCGGCTGCGCGGCACCGAAGTGCTGGAGAACTTCGGCGTACCCCGTGCCGCGGCGGTCCGCATCGCGGAGGAGAGCGGCCATCTCCGGGTCTTCCGCCGGGCGTTGTTCTCCCGGATCGCGCCCTGCCTCAGGGACATCGGGCTGTGGAGCCCCGAGGTCCGGGAGGCGTTCGCCGAGCTGTGTGACGGGGACGTACGGGGGAGCGACCTGGACCGGCTGATGCGCCAGGACGACGAGATCGCCGAGGCGCTGGACGCGGAACGGTTCGCCGCCGAGGAGACAGCACGTGCCGCGGAGATCACCGAGATGATCGCCCTGGGGGAGGACACGAGCCGGTGAACGCCGGCGAATCCGCGCAGTGCACGCGGCCGCCACAGGGAGGGGCCGTCCCCGGTGCCCGGGAACGGCCCGTCCCCGGCCGGCACGGTCACCCGGATGACGCCTCGCTCCTCTCCCTGCGCCACAGCAGCTCGCACACCCGTTCCACGCCGTGCGCCAGGTGCCGCGGATAGGTGCTGTAGGGGAGGCCCAGCCGCTGTGCGGACGCCTCCTGGGTGCGTGGCCGTTCCAGGAAGGCCGTCACCACGGCCCTGTGCGCTTTGGCGCCACGGGGTTCGTCGAGGAGCGCGGCGACCGTCTCGGTGAGCAGGCGCCTCGGTGAGTCCACCGGATCGGTGCTTCCGTACTCGGCCTCGACGGCGACCGTACGGCAGGACAGCAGCGGGTTGGCGCGCAGGTCGTCGGGGTGGTGCAGGGCACGCAGGGCGTCCCGGACCGCCCGGTCGAAGCCGGTTCGGGTCAGGGTCTCCCCGGCCGGCCCGTCGGCGGCCGGGGTCACGGGCCTGTCGGAGAGGGCTCCCGGCTGGGTGCGGTCGAACCAGATCTCCAGCGGGGTGACCCGCCAGTCGCAGGCGAACATCGTGAAGGTGCGCTCTCGGTCCCACGGTGTGTCGAAGACCGGACGGTGCCCCAGGTGGGACATCAGAGGCGACCACAGCGTGGCGTCGGGGCTGAGGATGAAGGACCAGCCCAGCCCCTGGGACCGGATCCAGTCGACACAGATGCGCAGCTGCATGAGGTGGCCGACGTGGGAGATCCCGCCGTACGTCTCCGGGTCCACCATGAAGCGGCAGAGCAGGAGATGCTCGCCCGGGCGCAGCGGGGCGTTGCTCTCGACGTGGTCCCAGGCCGCCGACACGACCGGGTCGGCGTCGGCCTCCTCGCCCCGCCCGGTCAGCCGCAGCCAGGTCATGAAGGCGACGGTCTCCCTCGTGTCGGTCCGCCGGTAGTTCGCCATGATGGCCGCACGCCGCCCCGTCGTCGAGGCCGCGCTCACCGCCGTGGCCGCCCGCGTCCCGGGGCTGACCGTCCGCCGCTGCACGGCCGTCTCCGCTCTGCTGACGGGCCGGGAGCGCGTGCCGGGACGGCCGCATGTCGCCGGAGTGCTCACCCGGGGCGGTGACGTCGTGCACGCCGACCTGGTCGTCGACGCCGGCGGCCGGAACTCGCCCGTGGGCCGGATGCTCCGGGATCTCGGCGCCCCCGGGCCGGTGGAGGAGCGGACCGAGGCCGGATTCCTCGCCTGCACCCGGTACTTCCGGTCCGCCGACGGCAGGCTGCCGAACTGGCCGGTGTGGCGGGTGGCCCACTACGACACCGTGTCGACCGTCGCCATCGAGGGCGACGCCGGAACGTGGGCGGTCTCCCTGGGGGTGTCCGGCGGCGACCGCGCACTGCGGGCCCTGCGCGAACCCGGCGCCTGGCACCGGACGGTGGCGCTCTTCCCCGACATCGCCCACCTGGCCGAGGAGGGCGAGCCGATGAGCGGGATCATGGCCATGTCCGGCATGGAGACCAGGCACCGGCAGTTCGTGATCGACGGTCTGCCGGTGGCGACCGGCCTGCTGAGCATCGGTGACGCCTGGGCGACCACGAACCCCCTCTTCGGCCTGGGCATGTCCATGAGTGCCCTGCATGCCACCCTCCTGCGCGATCTCCTGCGCACGGAGGGCACCGGCGACCCGGAGAAGCTCGCCCTCCGGTTCGACGAGATCACCCGGGCCTCGCTGTCCCCGATGCAGCGGGGACTGGCGGAGTGGGACCGGCACCGGCTCGCCGAGATCGACGCCGCGATACGCGACGTCCCTGCCCCGTACGAGACCGAGGACCGCGACTGGCACTTCAAGAGGGCGCCGGACACCGCGAAGCTGCGGGATCCGGGACTGGCTGCGCGCCTTCGCGGACACCGGCACGCTGCTGGCCACCGCCGAGGAGACGTTCACCGATCCCGCCCTGGCGGAAAACGTCGCCGAACTCGGCCGCAAGGCACCGCACTACTGCGATCCGGGCCCCTCCCGCGCCGAACTCCCGACCGCGATCGCGGGTACGGCCGCATGAGCCTCCCGGCACTCGGGTGGCGATTCCTGTCCTGAGCCGGGGCGTGCCGGTGCGAGGCGGAGACGTTTCGCCGGTGGCCGTCATCGCGAAGAGCCGGCCGGCCCCTCCAGACTCGCCAGGTCCGCGTCCGGCGTCTCGCCCGCCCTCTCTTCCGCTGCGGCCACCGGCTGCGGGCCGGTACGCCGCGGCCCGACCCACAGGGCGTGCACGCCCGCGAGGAGTGCCAGCCACACGGCGCCGACGACCAGGGCGACCCGTGTGTTCTCGTGGAAGCCGAGCAACACCATGACCCCGGCCATGAAGGCGATGGCCGCGATCTGGCCGTAGGGCCACAAGGGCGCGGGGAACTTCAGGGACGCCGCCTCCTCGGCGGACATCGACCTGCGGGCCTTCACGTGGGTGAGCAGGATCATCAGCCACACCCACACGGTGGCGAACGTCGCGATCGAGGAGATGACCAGGAAGATCCTGCCGGGCATGAGGACGTTCATCAGCACGCCGGTCAGCAGGGCGCCGATCATGACGAGGGTGGTCACCCACGGCACGCCGTTGCGGGTGAGCCGCAGCATGACCGCTGGGCCCTGTCGCCGCTGCGCCAGGCCGAACATCGTGCGGCCCGCGGCGAAGATGTCGCTGTTGATCGCCGACAGGGCGGCGGTGAGGACGACGAGGTTCAGCACGGCGGCCGCGGACTTGAGCCCGACGCCGGCGAAGATCTCGACGAAGGGGCTGCCCGAGGAGTCGATGTTCTGCCAGGGCCTGATCGACATGATCACGGCGAGTGTCAGGACGTAGAAGAGGATGATGCGCAGCGGGATGGAGTTGACCGCGCTCGGGATGGTCTTCTCCGGGGACTGGGCCTCACCCGCCGTGACACCGATGATCTCGGTGCCGCCGAAGGCGAACATGACCACGGCGAAGGAGAGGACGAAGCCGTCGGCGCCGCCCGCGAAGAAGCCGCCGTTGCTCCACAGGTTGGACAGGCCGGCGTGGCCGTCGCCGCTGCCGAGGCCGAAGGCGATCACGGCGATGCCGACGAGGATCATCGCGACGATGGCGACGATCTTCACCAGGGACAGCCAGAACTCCAGCTCGCCGAAGACCTTGACGCTGACCAGGTTGAGCGCGCCGACGAGGAGGACGGCGGCCAGCACCCAGATCCAGCGCGGCACGTCCGGGAACCAGAAGCCCATGTAGACGCCGACGGCGGTGACGTCCGCGACGCAGACGATCACCATCTCGAACGCGTACGTCCAGGCCGTGGTGAACCCGGCGAGCGGCCCGAGATGCCTGGTCGCGTACTCGCCGAAGGAGCCGGCGCTCGGCGAGGCCACGGCCATCTCGCCGAGCGAGCGCAGGACGAGGAAGACGGCCGCTCCGCCGATCAGATAGGCCAGGAGCACGCCGGGCCCGGCGGCCTTGATGGACTCGGAGGAGCCGTAGAAGAGCCCCGTGCCGATCGCGGAGCCGAGGGCGATGAAGCGGATGTGCCGGGAACGGAGCCCCCTGCTCAGGCCGGCGGTGTCGGTACGCAAACGAGTGTCTCCCTCTTCGGGCCTCTTCGGGTGTGCGTCGGAAGGAAGGTCCGAGCCCCCGGCGGCGGACGGCAGCCTGTATATTCCTGTCTATACAGGAGAGTCAAGGGGTGGTCCGATGAGTGAACGCGAGCCGACACCCGGTGCGTTGTCGTCGTCGAGCGCGTCGCCGGCCGTCGGCCGGGCGCTGGACATCCTGGTGTACCTCGCCGGGCGCCCCGGGCTGGTGCAGGCCGCGACACTCGCCCGGGACCTGGGCATCCCCCGATCGTCGGCGTACCACATCCTCACCGTCCTGGCCGACCGCGGCTTCGTCACCCACGTGCCGGCGGAGCAGGCGTACGGACTGGGCGTCACCTCCTTCGAGGTGGGCTCCGCCTATCTGCGCCACGAGCCCCTGGAACGTCTCGCCCGGCCCGTCCTGCGCACCCTCGCGGGCCGCCTCGGCCAGACGGCGCACCTGGGGATCCTGCACGGCGCGGAGACGGTCTACCTGCTCAAGGAACGGCCGCCCGCGGGCCGGGCCGGCGACATCGACATCGCCCTCGTCACCGACATCGGCGTCCGCCTGCCCGCCCACCTCACCGCCAACGGGCGCGCCATCCTCGCCCACACCTCCGAGGCGCAGCTCCGGGCGCTCTTCCCCCGTCCCGGGGACCTGACCACCCGCACCGGCAGGGGACCGCGGACGCTGCCGGGGCTGATCGGCGAGCTGGACCGGGAACGCGAGCGCGGCTGGTCGCAGGAGGTCGAACTCGTCACCCAGGGGTTCTGCTCGATGGGCGTGGCGGCGTTCGACCACAACGGGCGGCCCATCGCGGCGATCAGCACCACCTGGCGCCGCCACCACTGCCGGCACGACGCGGAACAGGTCCGGGACGCCCTGCGGCAGAGCGCCGCACGGCTCACCGCGGCCGTCTCGGGCCACGCGCCGGCGACCGGAACGGGAGCGGCGGCCGCGGCCTGAGCGTCAGTGCGTGGCGAACGCGCCCTCCAGGCGGTAGCGCGAGCCGGGGTGCAGCAGCCGCGCGATGCTGACGAGCGCGTCCCGCGACCAGGTGCGGCGATGGATCAGCAGGCACGGCTCGGACGGCGCGATGCCGAGGATCGCGCACTCCTCCGGTGACGCCGGCACCGCCTCCACGATGTGCTCGCCGCGGCCCAGCGGCGCGACCTTGGAGAGGAACGCGAACGGCGTCTGCCGGGTGAAGTCCTGCTCCAGATAGCCGGGCGCGAAGGCCGGATTGACGTACCGGTCCTCGAGCTGGATCGCCACCCCGTCCTCGTAGTGCACCACCCGCGAGTGGAAGACCGGCCGTCCCTCGCCGAGACCGAGGTGCGCGCCGGTCTTCTCGTCGGCCCGCTCCTCGCACACGGACAGCACCCGCGCCTCGTACCGGTGGCCGCGGTGGCGCACCTCGTCGGCGATGTCGTGCACCTCCAGCAGCGCGGAGCTGGCCTTCCTCGGGGCGACGAAGCTGCCCACGCCCATGACCCGCCGGATGACGCCCTCGCCGGCCAGCTCGCGCAGGGCGCGGTTGACCGTCATCCGGGACAGGCCGAGCGCCTCGACGAACTGGCTCTCCGACGGCAGGGCGTCGTCCTCGCGCCAGTGGCCCTCCGCGATCTGCCCGGTGACGAGGTCCTTGACGCGCTGGTACGCGGGAGTGGAGCCGGCCGAGTGCTGTTCGTACAAGCGGCCCAGTTCCGCCGGATCCACGACCAAGCCGCCCACCGTCCTCGTCATCCGCTCCGCCGCCCCGTACCCGCCTCGCATCCTAAGGGAGACGTCCCGCCCACGAAGAGGCCGATGCCGAGGGGCGCGGAAGCGTCTCGGATCCGAGAAACCCCGCGGACGCCGCTGGTTCCGCCTGTGCCGCTGCCGTGTCATGGCGGGGCAACGGCTCAAACCCCTCTGTGAGGAGTGCACATGACCAGCGTTTCCCCCGACGCACCCGGCGTCGTCCGCGCCCCGCGCGGCACCGGACTGAACTGCCTGGGCTGGCAGCAGGAAGGCGCCCTGCGGATGCTCATGAACAACCTCGACCCCGAGGTCGCCGAGCACCCCGAGGACCTCGTCGTCTACGGCGGCACCGGCAAGGCCGCCCGCAACCGGGAGGCGTACGACGCCATCGTCCGCACGCTGAAGACGCTGAAGGACGACGAGACGCTGCTGGTGCAGTCCGGCAAGCCCGTCGGCGTGATGCGCACCAACGAGTGGGCGCCGCGCGTGCTGCTGGCCAACTCCAACCTGGTCGGCGACTGGGCCAACTGGGAGGAGTTCCGGTCGCTGGAGGCCCGGGGCCTGACCATGTACGGCCAGATGACGGCCGGTTCCTGGATCTACATCGGCAGCCAGGGCATCCTCCAGGGCACGTACGAGACCTTCGGTGCCGTCGCCCGCAAGAAGTTCGGCGGCAGCCTGGCCGGCACCATCACCCTCACCGCCGGCCTCGGCGGGATGGGCGGCGCCCAGCCGCTCGCCGTCACCATGAACGACGGCGTGGCGATCTGCGTCGACTGCGACCCGACCCGGATCGAGCGCCGCATCGGCCACCGCTACCTCGACGTCGCCGCCGACGACCTCGACCACGCCCTCCGCCTCGCCGTCGAGGCCCGCGACGCCCGCAGGCCGCTGTCCATCGGTCTCGTCGGGAACGCCGCCGAGGTCTTCCCCGAACTGCTGGAGCGGGGCGCTCCCATCGACATCGTCACCGACCAGACCAGCGCCCACGACCCGCTGTCCTACCTCCCCGTCGGCGTGAGCGTCGAGGAGTGGCACGAGCAGGCCCGCAAGGACCCCGCGGACTTCACCGAGCGCTCCCGCGCCTCCATGGCCAGGCACGTCGAGGCGATGGTCGGCTTCCTCGACGCCGGCGCCGAGGTCTTCGACTACGGCAACTCCATCCGCGACGAGGCCCGCAAGGCCGGCTACCAGCGGGCGTTCGACTTCCCCGGCTTCGTGCCGGCCCACATCCGGCCGCTGTTCGAGGAGGGCCTCGGCCCCTTCCGCTGGGCCGCCCTCTCCGGTGACCCGAAGGACATCGAGGCCACCGACAAGGCCATCATGGAGCTCTTCCCGGACAACGAGCACCTGCACCGCTGGCTGAAGATGGCCGGCGAGCGCGTGGCGTTCGAGGGCCTGCCCGCCCGCATCTGCTGGCTGGGCTACGGCGAACGGCACCGCGCCGGCCTGCGCTTCAACGAGATGGTCGCCTCCGGCGAGCTGTCCGCCCCCGTCGCCATCGGCCGCGACCACCTCGACTCCGGCTCCGTGGCCTCGCCCTACCGCGAGACCGAGGCCATGCTCGACGGCTCCGACGCCATCGCCGACTGGCCGCTGCTCAACGCCCTGGTGAACACCGCGTCCGGAGCCTCCTGGGTCTCCATCCACCACGGCGGCGGCGTCGGCATGGGCCGCTCCATCCACGCCGGCCAGGTCTGCATCGCCGACGGCACCGAACTCGCGGCCCGCAAGATCGCCCGCGTCCTGACCAACGACCCGGGCATGGGCGTCATCCGGCACGTCGACGCCGGTTACGAGCACGCCGCCGCGGTGGCGAAGGAGCGCGGCGTGCGCATCCCGATGACGGAGACCGAGGGCGGTGCGGCGTGAGTGCCGTGCGGACGCACCAGGAGGCCCGGCACCTCCGCACGGACGTCCCGGCCACGCCGTGGACCGGGCGGGACGACGGCCCCGGCGACGAGAACCTGCGCTGGCACAACGCCGTTCACCTCGATCCGGAGCGGGCGGCACCGGGGGACGTCGCCTTCGTCGGCTTCCGCAGCGACGAGGGCGTACGCCGCAACAAGGGCCGGCAGGGCGCCGCGAACGGGCCGGACGCCCTGCGCCGCGCCCTCGCGTCGATGGCGCTGCCGAAGCCGCTGCGGGCGCTCGACGCCGGCGACATCGAGGTCACGGGGGACGGCGAGGACGCCCTGGAGGCGGGGCAGCGGCGCCTGGGACGCGCGGTCGCGGCGCTCGTCGACCGCGGCCACCCGGTGATGGTGCTGGGCGGCGGCCACGAGGTCGCGTACGGCAGCTACTGCGGGCTGGAACAGACGCGTGCGCTGCGCGAGGGCGGGCGGCTCGGGGTGCTGAACCTCGACGCGCACTTCGATCTGCGCGACGACATCCGGCCCAGCTCCGGCACGCCCTTCCTGCAGATCGCGCAGGACGAGAAGCGGCACGGCCGGGAGTTCAACTACTGGGTGCTGGGCATCAGCCAGCCGAGCAACACACAGCGGCTGTTCCACACCGCGGACGCGCTCGGCGTGCGCCATCTGCCGGACACCGAGTGCGGCCTGCCGGACCTGGCGCGCACCGAGAGGTTCGTCGTCGACTTCCTCGCGAGCTGCGACGTCGTACACCTGAGCATCGACCTCGACGTGCTCCCGGCGGCGGTCGCACCGGGCGTCAGCGCGCCCGCCGCCTACGGGGTGCCGATGGACGTCGTCGAGCGCGTCTGCCACCGGGTGGCGGCGAGCGGCAAGCTCGCGGTCTGCGACATCGCCGAGCTGAACCCGGAGTTCGACGTGGACCAGCGCACGGCCCGCGCCGGCGCCCGCCTGATCCACCGCATGGTGACCGCCCGGATGTGACACCCCCGCGGGCGTGCATTCCGCCCGCCCCCGAACAGGTCGCCAGGCCGTGCGAAGCGACGAAAGCCGCGGCCTGGCGGCCGCGGCTTTCACGACGGGAACGAACGCCGGCCCGGGGTGCGAACGGCACGTCACGCACCGGGGCACGAACGGCCCGCTCGCCACACCGCCGACACCGGCGGCACCCCCGGCCGGCAGGCCAGATGCACATGGGAGGGCGCTTCCAGGACGACGAGGCCGGCCCGCGCGCCGGGGGAGAGGCGGCCGACGTCGCTACGACGGCCCGTGCCAAGGGTCCGGGTGACCGCCGCGACGGCGAGGGCCGCGCCCGAACGCGTCCGGCAGGGGACGACCCCGCCTCCCGGGCCCGTGCGGGATCGGGAGGCAGGGTGTGGGGGACGACGACCCGGTCAGACCAGCGGGCCGGTGACCGACTCCGCGGCGGCCAGGGCGCGGCCGGAGGCGACGTACTGGACGGTCGCCTCGATCTCGGGGGCGAGCCAGCGATCGGTGCCGGGGCCGTCGACCGTCTCGCGCAGCCCGTCGCGTACCGCCGCCGTGGCCGGTCCCGGGGCCAGCGGGGCCCGCAGGTCGAGGGCGCGGGCGGCGGTGCAGAGCTCCACGGCGAGGACGCGGCCGAGTCCGTCGAGGGCGCGGCGCAGCTTGCGGGCGGCGGACCAGCCCATGGAGACGTGGTCCTCCTGCATGGCGCTGGAGGGGATCGAGTCGGTGGAGGCCGGCACGGCGAGCCGCTTGAGCTCCGAGACGATCGCGGCCTGCGTGTACTGCGCGATCATGTGGCCGGAGTCGACGCCGGGGTCGTCGGCGAGGAAGGCGTTGAGACCGCGGTTGCGGGCGGGGTCGAGGAACCGGTCCGTGCGGCGCTCGGAGATCGAGGCCACGTCGGCGGCCGAGATGGCCAGGAAGTCGAGCACGGCGGCGACCGGCGCGCCGTGGAAGTTGCCGTTGCTCTCCACCCGGCCGTCGAGGGTGACGACGGGGTTGTCGACGGCACTGGCCAGCTCGCGGGAGGCCACCAGTTCGGCGTGGGCGAGGGTGTCCCGGGCCGTGCCGTGGACCTGCGGAGTGCAGCGCAGCGAGTAGGCGTCCTGGACACGGGTGCACTCCGGCCCCTTGTGACTGGCGACGATCGCCGAGTCGGCGAGCAGGGAGCGCAGATTGCCGGCGCTGTCCGCCTGGCCCGGGTGCGGGCGCAGCGCCTGGAGGTCGCCGGCGAACACGGCGTCGGTGCCGAGCTGGCCCTCCACGCTCATCGCGGCGGCGATGTCGGCCGTACGCAGCAGGAGGCGCAGGTCGTGGGCGGCGAGGACGAGCATGCCGAGCATGCCGTCGGTGCCGTTGATGAGGGCCAGGCCCTCCTTCTCCTCCAGGACGACCGGGGTGATGCCCGCCTCGGCGAGCGCCTCGGCGGCGGGCTTGCGCACCCCGTCGGCGGTGCGGACCTCGCCCTCGCCCATGACGGCCAGCGCGCAGTGCGCGAGGGGCGCGAGGTCGCCGGAGCAGCCGAGCGAGCCGTACTCGTGGACGACCGGGGTGATGCCGGCGTTCAGCAGCGCGGCGTACGCCTCGGCGGTCTGTGTCCGTACGCCCGTACGGCCCGTGGCGAGGGTGGACAGGCGCAGCAGCATCAGCGCCCGCACGACCTCACGCTCGACCTCCGGACCGGAGCCCGCGGCGTGCGAACGCACCAGGCTGCGCTGGAGCCGGGCACGCAGTTCGGTGGGGATGTGACGGGTGGCCAGGGCGCCGAAACCGGTCGAGACGCCGTAGTGGGGCCTGGCGTCGTCGGCGAGGGCCTGGACGACCTCGCGACTGCGGGCGATCTCCTTCAGCGCCTCCGGGGCGAGGGCCACCGGGGTCCCCAGACGGGCAACGGACACGACTTCGTCGGCGGAGAGCGCGCCGACACCAACAACAACGGTCATGTCCCTATGAAGCCGCAGGCCGACGGGGGTGTGCGAGAGCGTCCGGAGTGGGAGTGTCTGGTATCCCAGACAATTCAGTGGTCAACTGTCTGGGATTCCAGACACCAGGTTTGGGCGGCCACTGGTCTACGCTCGCCCCATGAGTATCGTTCCGGCCGCCGCTCAGGTGCTGGCCGTGCTGCGCTATCTGGCGCGCCAGGCCGCGCCCGTGCCCGCGGCCGCCATCAGCCGTGACGTGGGTCTGCCCCGCTCGACGACGTACCACCTGCTCGACACCCTCGCCGCGGACGGCTTCGTCGTCCATCTGCCGGAGGAGCGGCGATACGGCCTCGGCGTCAGCGCCTTCGAACTGGCCTCCGGGTACGAGCGCCAGGCGCCGTTCCAGCGGCTGGCGCGGGCGCCGCTGGCCGCACTCGTGGACCGTACAGGGCACAACGCGAACCTCGCCGTGCTGCACGGCCGGGAGGTCATCTACGTCATCGAGGAGCGCGCCCCGGGCCGGCCGCCGCTCGTCAGCGAGGTGGGGGTGCGGCTGCCGGCGCATCTGACCGCCAGCGGCCGGGCGGTGCTGGCGCTGCTGCCGCCCGCCCAGGTGCGGGCGATCTTCCCGGACCGGTCGGCCTTCGTGCAGCGGCACGGCGTCGGTCCCGCGTCGCTGACGGCGCTGCGTGGCCTGCTGGCCCAGGTGCGGCGCCGTGGATATGCGACGGAGGAGGGCGAGGTGACCCCCGGCCTCTCCTCCGTCGCCGCACCCGTGCTGGACCACCACGCCCACCCGATCGCCGGGGTCTCCGTCACCTTCCCCGGCGAGCCGGCCGACGAGGCGGAACGCCACCGGATCGCGGGTCACGTGGCACAGACGGCACGGGAGCTGACCCGCCGGGTGGGAGGCGTCGTCCCGGCGGGGCGCTGACGGGCTCGCGGAGCGGTGCGTCACGGCGATCGCGACTCGGAAACCCCGGCGAGCATATTGACGAGAGCACGACAGCCCGATTCAATCACGGCTTAAGTTAAGCCCGTTGATTCGCAAAGCCCGCGTCCCCGCAGCCCCGCCTTCCTGCCCGGATCACTCCCCCCCCCCCGTCACTCAAGGCCAGGTCAGGTCATGACTTCTTCACGCAGACACCACCCGCTCCGCGGCGCACCGCCCGCGTTACGGTTCCTCGCCGCGCTGACCGTCGTTCTCCTGCTCGCCCTCGCGCTCACCGCGGCCCCCGGCGTGACATCGCGGGCCGCGGCCGCGGGAGAACGCGTCGACGTCTGGCTCACCACCACCTCCGACTCGGCCGGCCGCAACGTGACCCGTGGCCTCGCCCAGCAGAGCCCGGTCGGCTTCGGCCCGGCCGGCGGCAGCGCCGACCAGACCGTCACCGTCGACGAGGGCACCACCTACCAGCGGTTCGAAGGCGGTGGCGCGTCCATCACCGACACCACCGCCCACCTGCTGCGCGGCGGCGCGGTCAGCGCCTCCACCCGCGACGCCGTGATGCGCAGGCTGTTCTCGCCGGCCGACGGCATCGGGCTGTCCTTCGTACGCAACCCGATCGGCGCCTCCGACCTGTCCCGGCCGGGCCACGTCTCGCTCGACGACACCTGCTGCGACCTCGCCGACTTCGGCGCCAACGGCTACGACACCGACGTCCGGCTGCTCACCGTCCAGGCGAAGCAGCTCAACCCCGCGCTGCGGGTGAAGGGCGTCCCGTGGAGCGCGCCCGGCTGGATGAAGGACAACGGCCGCATGGACCAGATGGGCTGGCTGAAGTGGGAGTACTACCCCCTGTACGCCCAGTACCTGGTCAAGTACATCCAGAGCTACCAGGCCGCCGGTGTGCAGGTGGACTACCTGTCGGTCCAGAACGAACCCAACTGCTGCCAGGCGGGCAATCCGACCGCCATGAACTACCCCGGCATGAGCTGGAACCCCTCGGGCCTGATCGAGTTCACCAAGAACCACGTGTACCCGGCCTTCCGTGCCGCCGGCATCACCACCAAGATCCTGATCCACGACTGGAACTACGGCGACTACGCGAACTTCGGCGCCCCCGTCCTCGCGGACGCCGGCGTGCGCAACGACCCGCTCTTCGGCGGCATCGCCTGGCACGGCTACTCCGGCGACCCGGCGGTGGGCACCCAGGTCCACGACCAGTACCCGAACGTGCGGCAGTTCAGCACCGAGCACTCCGGCGGCACCTGGATCGCCAACCAGCACAACGAGGACCTGGCCGACATCGTCAACTACGCCCGCAACTGGAGCAGCAGCCTGGTCAAGTGGAGCCTGGCGCTCAACCAGGACATGGGCCCGCACAACGGCGGCTGCGGCACCTGCACCGGGCTGATCACCGTGCAGGAGGGCGGCCCGCGGGCCGGACAGGTCGACTACACGATCGAGTACTACACCACCGGACACCTCACGAAGTTCGTGAAGCCCGGCGCGTACCGCATCGCCTCCACCGCCTCCGGCAGCGTGCCCAACGTGGCCTGGCGCAACACCGACGGCTCCAAGGCGCTGATCGCCCACAACGGCGGCACCTCCGCCCGCTCGGTGCGGGTCGACTGGGGAGACCAGTCCTTCGTCTACACCCTGCCCGCCCGCACCACCGCGACCTTCACCTGGTCGGGCACGCCCGGCGACGGAGGCGGCAGCGGCGGCACCACCGGAACCCTCACCGGCCTGGCCGGCAAGTGCCTCGACGTCGCCGGGGCCGGCACGGCCGACGGCACCGCCGTCCAGCTCCACACCTGCAACGGGACCGCCGCCCAGCGCTGGACCCTCGCCCCCGACGGCACCGTCCGCGCCCTCGGCAAGTGCCTGGACGTCTCCGGCGGCTCCACGGCCGACGGCGCCGCGGTCCAGCTCTACACCTGCAACGGCACAGGGGCCCAACGCTGGACGTACAGCGCCGCCACCCACGACGTGGTCAACACGGCCGCGGACAAATGCCTGGACGTCCGGGACAACTCCTCGGCCGACGGAACCCGCACACAGATCTGGACCTGCGCGGGCACCGCCAACCAGAAATGGACCCTGATGACCACCTGACCGAGGACGATGTCCGTATCTGTGGGATACCTGGCACGCCGGACATGGCGGCGAGGTCGCCGGGGCACAAGACTCGGTTCTGCCCGGGACGGGGCAGAACCGAGACGGAAAGACAGGTGAGTGCACCGTGGCGACCGACGCGGACATCAGGGCCGGGGTGCGTGTGCCGGACACCAAGCCGGCGCGTGAGGCGACCGAACTGGTCCGGGAGAGCACGAGCGAACTGATCTACCACCACTCACGGAGGGTGTACTTCTTCGGCAGTCTCCAGGGCCGCAACCGGGGCCTTTCCTTCGACCCCGAGCTGCTGTACATCGGGGCGATGTTCCACGACCTGGGGCTGAACGAGAAGTTCCACACGAGCGGACGCCGTTTCGAGGTCGACGGTGCCGACGAGGCGCGTCGCTTCCTGCAGGCGCACGGCCTGCCGGAGGACAGCGTCCGCCGGGTGTGGACGGCCATCGCCCTCCACACCACACCCGGCATCCCCGAGTTCATGGAGCCGGAGGTCGCCTTGGTGACCGCAGGCGTGGAGTACGACGTCCTGGGCATCGGCTACGCGGACATCCCGGCCTCCGAGCGCGAGGACGTCGTGTCCCTCCACCCGCGTCCCGGCTTCAAGAAGCGCATCCTCGCCGCATTCGCCGACGGCGTCCGCCACAAGCCGGAGACGACCTTCGGCAACGTCAAGGCCGACGTGCTCCAGCACTGCGTGCCCGGTTTCCGGCGAGGGGACTTCGTGCGCACGATCCTGGACTCCCCGTGGGCGGAGTAGCAGCCGCCCGGCCGGGTGCCGCCCGGGTGGTCGTGATCGTGGCCTTCGACCAGGTGCAGCTCCTCGACGTGAGCGGGCCGCTGGAGGTCCTCACCACGGCCAACCGTTACGGCGCCCGCTACGAGGTGCGCGTCGTCTCCCCGACGGGACTCGACGTGCGCACCTCCTGCGGGATGCGCATCGGGGCGGACGCGCGCGTCGAGGAGGTGCCCCGGACGGTGGACACGCTGGTCGTGCCCGGCCGCAGGGACTGGCGGCGCGCGACCGCCGACGACGAACTGATCGCCCTCGTCGGCGGTCTCGCCGCACGCGCGCGCAGGGTCACCTCGGTCTGCGCCGGCGCGTTTCTCCTGGCGCAGGCCGGGGTCCTGGACGGCCGGCGCGCCACCACCCACTGGGAGCTGGCGCCGCAACTCGCGGCCGCCTACTCCCGGGTGGCCGTGGAACCGGACCCGGTGTTCGTCCGTGACGGCCACGTGGTCACCTCCGCCGGAGTGACCGCGGGCATCGACCTGGCCCTCGCCCTGGTGGAGGAGGACCACGGGGCCGACGTCGCACGGGAGGCGGCCCGGCAACTGGTCGTCTTCATGGCACGCCCCGGAGGACAGTCCCAGTTCAGTGTCCGCATGACCCCGCAGGAGCCCCGGCACCCGCTGGTGCGCCGGGCGATGGACAAGGTCACCGCCGATCCCTCGTTCCCGCACGGTACCGAAGGTCTCGCCGCGGGGCTCGGCATCAGCGCCCGGCACCTGGCCCGCCTCTTCCGCCAGGAGACCGGCATGACGCCCGGGCAGTACGTCGACGCCGTCCGCGTGGAGTCGGCCCAGGCCCTGCTGTCCTCCGGGACCGCCTCGGTGGAAGAGATCGCACGCGAGGCCGGATTCGGTTCGTCCGAGACCATGCGGCGCGTGTTCCAGCACGCCCTCGGCGTGTCCCCGACCGTCTACCGCGCCCGCTTCCGCACCACGGCCCCTTCCCTTCCGCGGGGCACCCGGACCGCCGACGCCGGATGCGCCGGACGCAGCGACGATCTTACGTAAAGAGCTCAAGAAATTGCTCATCGGATGCGGTCCGCTCCCTCGGGACCGCATCCGAACGCGTATGCCCTGCCAAGAAGTCGGCCGGTCGATGACGTCCCGCGTGACCCTGCGGCACACGCAAACGCTCCGCAAGGCTTGCAAGCGGGTTACGCGGCAATTTCCTTGCCATGGAAGACCGTTGACAAACTGATGACACGCTAGAAACCTGATGACGCAGTTTCCGCAAAAAATCGACTGCTCAGCTCAATTGGCGTGCATGGCCGGTGCTCTTCTCCCGGGATGCTCCTCCCCGGCCCTCCCCCTCCTGCCTGTCACGCGCTCCCCACCTCCCCATGGAACCGAGGACCCTATGAGATGGAGACCCCCCGGCAGACGGTCGCTGACCGGTGCCGTCCTGGCCGCGCTCGTGTCGGCGGGGCTGCTGCCCCTGCCCCTCGCCACCTCCGCCCAGGCCGCCACGGCACGCGCGACGGCCGCCGACGTCAATCTCGCGCTCGGCCGCCCGGCCACGGCAGGCGGCTCCCACGGCGCGTACCCCGCGGGCAACGCCACCGACGGCGTCCAGGCGTCCTACTGGGAGGGCCCGGTGGGCTCCTTCCCCCAGTGGGTGCAGGTCGACCTCGGCGAGGCCCGCGACGTCGAGCGGGTGGTGCTCAAGCTGCCCACGGGCTGGGAGAGCCGAAGCCAGACGCTCTCCCTCCAGGGCAGCACCGACGGCTCCACCTTCCGCACGCTCTCCGCCTCGGCCGCACGGGCGTTCAACCCGGCGCAGGCCAACACCGTCGCCGTCGACCTGGCCTCCCCCTCCGACGCGCGGTACGTGCGCGTCCACGTCACCGGCAACACCGGCTGGAACGCCGCTCAGCTCTCCGAGCTGGAGGTGTACGGCGAGGACGGCGGCACCGAGCCGCCGCCCACCGGCACCAACCTGGCCCGCAACAAGCCGGTCGAGGCCACCTCGTCCGTGCAGACCTACGTCGCGGCCAACGCCACCGACGACTCCACCTCCACCTACTGGGAGGCCGCCGGCCACCCCGCGGACCTCACCGTCAAACTGGGCGCCGACGCGGACGTCAGTGCCGTGGTGGTCAAGCTCAACCCGGACCAGGTGTGGTCGGCCCGCACGCAAGGCATCCAGGTCCTCGGCCGGGCGCAGTCCGCGAGCGGCTTCACCACGCTGCGCGACCGCGCCGACTACGCCTTCAGCCCGGCCACCGGCAACTCGGTGACCATCCCGGTCAGCGGCCGGGCCGCCGACGTACGGCTCAGGTTCTTCTCCAACACCGGCGCACCCGGCGGCCAGGTCGCCGAGTTCCAGGTCGTCGGCACCGCCGCCCCCGCCCCCGACCTGACGGTCACCGGCCTGGACTGGTCACCCGCCGCCCCCTCCGAGCGGGACCCGGTCACCGTGAACGCCACGGTCCGCAACGCCGGCACCGCGCGCTCGGCCGCGACGACCGCCGACGTGAGCGTGGAGGGCACGGTGGCCGGCAGTGCCGCCGTACCCGCCCTCGACCCGGGCGCGTCCGCCACGGTCGCCGTCTCCACCGGCACCCGCCCGGCCGGCAGCTACGCCGTCGCCGCGGTGGCCGACCCCCGCGACACCGTCGCCGAACTGGACGACACCAACAACAGCCGTACCGCCGCGGACCGGCTGGTCGTCGGCCGGGCACCGGGTCCGGACCTGGAGGTGAGCGCCATCACCACCAACCCGGCCAACCCGGCCGTGGGCGCGCCCGTCTCCTTCACCGTCGCCGTGCACAACCGCGGCACGACCGCCGCGCCGGCGGGCTCGGTGACCCGGATCCAGGCCGGCACCACCACGCTGAACGGCACGACCGGCCAGGTCGCGCCCGACGCCACGGTCAACGTGCCGATAGAGGGCACCTGGACGGCGACGGGCGGCGGAGTCACCCTCACCGCCACCGCGGACGCCACCGGCGTCGTCACCGAGACCAACGAGGACAACAACGTCCTCGCCAAGCCGGTCGTCGTCGGACGCGGTGCCGCCGTGCCGTACACCGAGTACGAGGCGGAGGACGGGCGTTACCAGGGCACCCTGCTGACCACCGACGCCAAGAGGACCTTCGGGCACACCAACTTCGGCACCGAGTCCTCCGGCCGCAAGTCCGTCCGGCTCGACTCCACCGGTCAGTACGTCGAGTTCACCTCCACCACGCCCGCCAACTCCATCGTCGTGCGCAACTCCGTCCCCGACGCCCCCGGCGGCGGGGGAGCGGAGGCCACGATCAGCCTCTACGCCGACGGCACGTTCGTACGGAAGCTGACCCTGTCGTCCAAGCACAGCTGGCTCTACGGGAACACCGACGACCCCGAGGGGCTCACCAACCGGCCCGGCGGCGACGCACGGCGGCTCTTCGACGAGTCCCACGCGCTGCTGTCGCAGACCTACCCGCAGGGCACCCGGTTCCGCCTGCAGCGCGACGCGGGCGACTCGGCGGCCTTCTACGTCATCGACCTGGTCGACCTGGAGCAGGTCGCGCCCCCGGCGGCCAAGCCGGCGGACTGCACCTCCATCACCGAGTACGGAGCCGTACCGGGCGACGGACTCGACGACACCGACGCCATCCAGCGGGCGGTCACCGCCGACCAGAACGGCCAGATCTCCTGCGTGTGGATCCCGGCCGGACAGTGGCGCCAGGAGCAGAAGATCCTCACCGACGACCCGCACAACCGCGGCCAGTTCAACCAGGTCGGCATCCGGGACGTCACCATCCGGGGCGCGGGCATGTGGCACTCCCAGCTCTACACCCTGACCCCGCCGCACGAGGCGGGCGGCATCAACCACCCGCACGAGGGCAACTTCGGCTTCGACATCGACCACAACACCCGGATCTCCGACATCGCCATCTTCGGCTCGGGCACCATCCGCGGCGGCGACGGCAACCACGAGGGCGGCGTCGGCCTCAACGGACGCTTCGGCAAGGACACGAAGATCAGCAACGTGTGGATCGAGCACGCCAACGTCGGCGTCTGGGCCGGCCGCGACTACTCGAACATCCCGGAGCTGTGGGGCCCCGGCGACGGGCTGGAGTTCACCGGCGTACGGATCCGCAACACCTATGCCGACGGCATCAACTTCGCCAACGGAACCCGCAACTCCACCGTGTACAACTCGTCCTTCCGCAACACCGGTGACGACTCGCTCGCGGTGTGGGCCAGCAAGTACGTGAAGGACACCTCCGTGGACATCGGCCACGACAACCACTTCCGCAACAACACCATCCAGCTGCCGTGGCGGGCCAACGGCATCGCGGTGTACGGCGGCTACGGCAACACCATCGAGAACAACGTCGTCGCCGACACGATGAACTACCCGGGCATCATGCTCGCCACCGACCACGACCCGCTGCCCTTCTCCGGCCAGACCCTCATCGCGGGCAACGCCCTGCACCGGACGGGCGGCGCGTTCTGGGGCGAGGCCCAGGAGTTCGGCGCCATCACCCTGTTCGCACAGGGCCAGGACATCCCGGGCGTCACCATCCGGGACACCGAGATCCACGACTCGACCTACGACGGCATCCAGTTCAAGACGGGAGGCGGTGCGACACCCGGCGTCAAGATCACCGACGTCCGTATCGACAAGTCGAACAACGGCTCCGGCATCCTCGCGATGGGCGGCGCCCGCGGCAGCGCCACCCTGACGAACGTCACGATCACCGGCTCGGCCCAGGGCGACGTGCTGATCGAACCGGGCTCGCAGTTCACGATCAGCGGTGCGCCGGTCGGGTCGGCCGCCGCCCGCAGGGGCAACTGAACGATGTGACGCGGGCCGACGGCCCGGCATGAGTCCTGCATGAGCGAGGGGCGGTGGGAGCGACCGCGGCGCCGAACGGCGTCCGTCGCCCCCACCGCCCCTCACGCGGTGCGGCTCAGCCCGGTCAGACGGCCGTGGCCGGGTACGTCGGGTACTCCACCCCGGAGACGTGCTGGACGACACGGACGACCTGGCAGGAGTAGCCGAACTCGTTGTCGTACCACAGGTAGAGGATCGCGTTGTCGCCCTCCACCTTCAGGGCGCCCGCGTCGACGATCGAGGCGTGGCGCGAGCCGATGAAGTCGCTGGAGACCGCGTCGGGCGCGCTGATGAAGTCGATCTGGCGCTTGAGCGGCGAGGTCAGCGACACCTCGCGGAGGTGGTCGAGGACCTCCTCGCGGGTGGTCTCGCGGGCGAGCTGGAGGTTGAGGATCGCGATCGAGACGTCCGGCACCGGCACCCGGATCGAGCTGCCGGTGATCTTCGCCTTGAGGTCGGGCAGCGCCTTGGCGACGGCGGAGGCGGCACCGGTCTCGGTGATGACCATGTTCAGCGGCGCGGAACGGCCACGGCGGTCGGACTTGTGGTAGTTGTCCAGCAGGTTCTGGTCGTTGGTGAACGAGTGGACGGTCTCCACGTGACCGCGCAGCACGCCGTACTCGTCGGCCATGGCCTTCAGCGGCGGGACGATCGCGTTGGTGGTGCAGGAGGCGCAGGACAGGATCTGCTCGTCCGGCTTGATGGTGTCGTGGTTGACGCCGTGGACGATGTTGGGGACGTCGCCCTTGCCCGGCGCGGTCAGGACGACCTTGTCGATGCCGGGGCGCAGGTGCTTCGACAGGCCCTCGCGGTCGCGCCACTTGCCGGTGTTGTCGATGAGGATCGCGTTCTTGATGCCGTACGCCGTGTAGTCGACCTTCGTCGGGTCGTCGGCGTAGATCACCTTGATCGCGTTGCCGTTGGCGACGATCGTGCTGTTGTCCTCGTCGACGGTGATCGTGCCCTGGAACTGGCCGTGCACGGAGTCGCGGCGCAGCAGCGAGGCCCGCTTGACCAGGTCCTGCTCACCACCGCCGCGGACGACGATGGCGCGCAGCCTGAGGCCGTTGCCCGAGCCGGCCTTCTCGATGAGCAGGCGGGCGACGAGCCGGCCGATGCGGCCGAAGCCGTACAGGACGACGTCGCGCGGCTCGCGGCGGTCTATCTTGTTGGCGCCCGTGGCCCCGGCGACGGCCTCGGCGGTGAACTCCGCGACCGACAGGCCGCGGTCGTCGGCCTTGTAGGTCGCGGCGAGCATGCCGATGTCGATCTGGGAGGGGCCGAGGTCGAGCGTGGTCAGGGCCTCCAGGAAGGGCAGCGTCTCGGTGACCGACAGCTCCGCGCCGGCGATCTGCCGGGCGAACCGGTGGGTCTTGAGGATGCTGACCACCGACTTGTTCACGAGGGAGCGGCTGTGCAGCAGGACGGTGACGTCCCGCTCGCGGTGCAGCTTCCCGATCATCGGGATCATCGACTCCGCGATCTCCTCGCGGTGCTTCCAGTTGGTGAACGAGTCGTCGTTGACAGTCACGTCTCTATCTTTCGAGCTAGGCGGCGCTCATATGCTAACCCCACCGCGCTCGGTGATCGATCAAGTGGGCGCGACTGTGATCAATTGCGCAGGTCCGGGCTCCCCGCCTCGGGCCGCGAGCCGGGCGAGCGCGGCCACCGAAGCGTCAGCGTGCGGTACCCCAGGTGTGGGCGACGTCGACCACGAGACGGTCGTCCACCGTCAGCACCCGGAAGGGCAGCCGGGCGCGCACACCCAGCCCGATCTGCGTCTCGCCCTCGAAGCTGCCGGCGAACCGGGCGTCCCTCAAAGTGCGGTACCCGGCGAGGTCGACGTGCGGCAGCGGCCTGCCCACCTGCCCGGGATACGTGGGGGCGCCGGTCTCGGGCCGGTAGCCGGGCGCGGCGACCCGTACTTCGAGCACGGCACCGCCGGCGACCGGGATCGGGCGGCCCGAGCCGTCCTGGTGGAGCCGGTCGACGTAGCGGACGGTGTGACCGAGCCGGCCGGCCCGCGCGCCGGGCACGTCGACGACCAGCCGGTCGAAGCACGCGTGGCGACCGGTCCTGACGTTCTGCACCGGGACCGTCGTCGCCGTGGCCCGGGTCTTGTCGAGGCTGCCCCAGCCGCTCGGGCACGTCGTGCTCCGTGCGGCCGCGGCGGCCTGAGCGGCCGGGGCGGCGTCGGCCGAGATCGTGGCCGCCCCGAGGGCGGTGCCCGTGAGTACGACCGCCACCCATGCCGTTCTGCTGCGTCGCATGGTGTCCCCCCAGGATGCGCATGTTCCGGTATTGGCTGAGACGGGTTGATTGACCGAAAGGTTGCGTTCCCGGCTTTCCTGGTGGAGACACTCTGGCGAGTCAGCGGTCCAGTTCCTCCTCGACGGGCGGCTTCGGCACCTCGCGCAGATGCTGCGACTGGCCTGGCTTGCCGCCCGCACGGGCCTGTTCGGCCCGCTGCGCGGGAGACGTGCCGAGGTCGGAGGCGGGGTCCACCCGCACCGACCGGGCCACCTCCTCGCGGTTGGCGTAGCTCTCGGGCGGAATGCCGCGCAGCGCCGCTACGGCGTCCTGCGAGGCGCCCGACCGGCGCGCCGCCTCGATCAGCTCGTCCTTGCCCGCCGGGAAGTCGACGTCCTTGATGGCGTCGACCACCTCTCGGGCGCTCGTGGTGCGGGGCATGAGTGCATCTCCCAGTCCGTGTGTCGGCCCCGGTGGGACGTTCCGGACCATCCGGGTAACCGCCGAGCCTCGGTAATCACATTCCGGCCATACCGGTACGAACCGGTCGCGTGCGGACGATCACAGAGTCCCGCGTCGAACAGGATTGCCCACGGAACGACCGGGTACGCGAGGCTGGACCGCGCCCGCGCCGATCATGTCCGGGCGGGCCGCACGACCGCTGCTACCAGGGAACCTGCCATGGACACACCCGCGAACGACAACAACGTCACGCCCGCCCAGCGGGCTCTGGACGCGCTCGCCGAGAACACGGAGGACACGGCGGCGTTCGACACGCTCGCGAGCAGCGACGTGCTCGTGCCGGTGCCCGACGACGCGAGCGACCAGGACGCCGCCGATCCCGCGATGCTCGCACTGCCGGTACTGGAACAGCAGGGCGGCCGACAGGTGGTGCCCGTGTTCACCTCGGAGCTGGAGATGGCCGGCCTGCTGCCGTTCGTCTCCCGCTACCGTGTGGTGCCGCTCGGCGCACTCGCCGCGCAGTGGCCGGCCGAGGACCTGTCGCTGTCCATCGACGCCGGCTCCGAGCACCGCCTGACCCTCACCTCGGACGGGGTGCGCACCCTGCTGGCCCGTCCCTAGCGTCCGGCCGGCCGGCGGGCGCTAGGCGTCGCCGCGATCGTCGCCCAGCATGCGGGCCAGCACGGCCCGCTGCAGCGGCAGCACCTCGGCGTGCAGGTCGCGGCCCCTGCGGGTCAGGGCGACCCAGACGCCGCGCCGGTCCTCGGCGCAGATGGACCGCTCCACCAGCCCGTCCTTCTCCAGCCGGGCGATGAGCCGGGACAGCGCGCTCTGGCTGAGGTGGACACGGCCGACCAGGTTCTGCACCCGGCACTGGTCGCCCTCCTCGGGCGCCGCGGTCGCGAGGATGTCCAGTACCTCGAAGTCGCTCGCGCCCAGGCCGTGCGGGTGCAGTGCGCGGTCGATCTCGCACATCGTGCGCGCGTGCACCGCGAGGATGCCGCGCCACCGTTCCTCCAGCCGGGCATCGGCTGTCTTCACTGCCATACCTGCACGGTAACACCGAAACGACATTTCCTTGACCGTGCAACTAGTGCGCAGGGCAGCCAACGTGGAGACCCCCGCCGGCCACGACAGGCCCTCTCGCACACCGAGGCCGAAAGTCCCACCGGCCCCCGGACGGCCGTCAGCGTGCCCGGGTCCGGACGGAGGGCGTTCGCCGCCGGCGCGCCGTGCGGCGGGGTCATGCACGTGACGCCGCCGCACCGTGGCCGCGGACGTCCTCATTGCTGTTCGGACCGGCGCAGCCGCGGCCTCACGGCCCGCCTGCACCGGCACCCAGGGGGCCGGCGCCGCTCGGAGCCTCTTTTGCCGGGCACCGGCACCGCGCGGTGGACACCCGGTGCGCCCGCACCCGGACCGCCGGTCAGCGCGCCCGGGCCCTGGCGGGCAGTGGCGCTCGGAAGGGCCGTCGCCTCCCTGTGGCCGTCTGCACCGGCCAGCGGGCGGCGCGGCCGGTGTTCGGTGCGTCTGGGGCGTCGGGGGTGTGGCCCGTACCCGGAGCGCCGGTCAGGCGCCCCGGGCCGTGGCGGATCGGCTCGGCGTGCTGGGATCGCCTCGCGTGCTGCCGGTGGCCTTGCGATGGCGTCCGGCAGGGATTTCGGCTTCGTCAGGTCGACTTCCGTCGTACCAGCTCCGTCGGCAGGATCACCGCTGCCGGGTCCTCGCCGCCGATCTGGGCCAGCAGGACCCGGACCATCTCCGCGCTGATGCGGTCCCAGGGCTGCCGGATGGTGGTCAGCTCCGGGCTCGCGGCGACCGCGGCGGGGGAGTCGTCGAACCCGCCGACGGCCACGTCCTCCGGCACCCGCCGCCCCGCCCGCTGCAGGGCCGCCAGCACGCCCTGCGCCATCAGGTCGGAGGCGACGAACACGGCGTCCACGTCCGGGGCCTGCGTGAGCAGCCGCTCCGCGCCCGCCTCGCCGCTGGCCCTGCTGTAGTCGCCGGAGACGACGAGCCGCTCGTCGAACCCGACCCCGGCCTCGTCGAGCACCTCCCGGTAGCCGGCCAGGCGCTCGACACCGCCCGGGGTGTCCAGCGGGCCGGTGACCACGCCCACCCGCCGGCGCCCCAGCGACAGCAGGTGCCGCACCATGTCCCGGGCGCCGTCCCGGTCGTCGGCCGCCACGTAGCTCACCTTCGACCCCAGCCCGATCGGCTTGCCGCACGCCACCAGCGGCACGCCCGCCGCGCGCAGCTCCTCGGCGACCGGGTCCCCGGAGTGGCTGGAGACCAGCAGGACCCCGTCGACGTGCCCCGCCGTGATGTACCGCGTGATGCGCCGCCGTTCGTCCCGCGTCCCGGCCAGCATCAGCAGCAGCGGGATGTCGTGCGCGGCCAGCGCCTGGGTGCAGCCGCGCAGCAGGACGTTGAAGTTGGGGTCCTCGAAGAACCGCTCCTGCGGCTCCGTCAGCAGGAAGCCGACCGAGTCCGAACGCCCGGTGATCAGCGAGCGGGCGTGCCGGTTGACGACGTAACCCGTCTTGCGGATCGCGGCGTTGACGGCCTCCTGCGCTGCCGGGCTGACGTAGTGCCCGCCGTTGAGCACCCGCGAGACGGTGCCCCGCGAGACCCCCGCCTCGCGGGCCACGTCGTGGATCGTCGGCGGTCGGCGCCGGCCCCCCGTGTTGCTCATGGTCATGACTTTACGGCCCCGGAGAGCAGGTCGAGGCTCCAGAAGCGCTGGACGACCAGGAAGAGGGCGACCAGCGGCAGCACCGCGAGGAACGCCCCGGTGATCACCAGCGTGTACAGGGCGGGCGTGTTGGCGCCCTGTTCCAGCAGCGTGTGCAGGCCGAGCGTGATCGGGAACTTCTCGTCGTCGCTGAGCATGATGTACGGCAGCAGGAAGTTGTTCCACACGGCCACGAACTGGAACAGGAACACCGTGACCATCCCCGGCACCATCATCGGCAGCGCGATCCGGGTGAAGATCCGCCACTCGCTCGCCCCGTCCATCCGCCCGGCCTCCACCACGTCGGCGGGCACGGCCGCAGCGGCGTAGATCCGTGCGAGGTAGACGCCGTAGGGGGAGAGGATCTGCGGGAGCAGCACGGACAGGTACGAGTCCGTCAGGTCCGCCTCGGCGAGCAGCAGGTACTGCGGCACGGCGAGGATCACCGGCGGCATCAGCACGCCCGCGAGCAGCACGTTGAAGAGGGTCTCCCGGCCCCGGAAGCGGTAGGTCGCCAGCGCGTAGCCGCTGAACGCCGACACGACCGTGGACAGCAGGGCGCCGAGACCGGCGTACAGGGCGGAGTTGCCCATCCACTGCCAGTAGACGCCGTCCCGGTAGGCGCTCAGGTCGCTGACGTTGTCGGCGAAACCCGTGCCCGGCAGGAAGGTGAACGTCGAGAACAGCTCCCGGCCGGACTTGGTGGCCGCGATCACCACCCAGGCCACCGGCAGCAGGCAGTAGACCGCGCCGAGCAGCAGCGTGAGCGTCGGCAGCAGCGCGACACGGCGACGCAGCGGGGGCCCCTGCGCGGTGCCGGGCGTGGTGCCCGCCGCCGGCCGGGCCTTGCGGACGGCAAGGGAACTCATCGTGCTGCCTCCTGCTTGCTGCGCCGGTTAGCCGCCCGCAGGAACCCGAAGGACAGCACCAGCGTGGCGAGCGCGATGATCGCGGCCTGGGCGGCGGCCGCGTGGATGTCGCCCTTGCCGAAGGCGTCCTGGTACACCTTCATCAGCGGACTCCAGGTGGTGGAAACGGAGTTGGTGAGCGGCTTGAGGGTGGTCGGCTCGCTGAACACCTGGAGCGTGGCGATGATCGAGAAGAAGAACGTCAGCACCAGGGAGGGCGCCACCATCGGGATCTTGATGCGCAGCGCGATCTGCAACGGCGTGGCGCCGTCCAGCTTGGCCGCCTCGTACACCTCGGCCGGGATGGACTGCAGCGAGGTGTAGATGACGATCATGTTGAAGCCGGTGCCGCCCCAGACCGCGATGTTCGACAGGGCGAGGTAGAGCGGCCCGCCGTCCAGCAGGTCGGGCTGCGGCAGCCCCAGCCGGTCCAGGACGAAGTAGAAGGGGCTGACGTCGGGCAGGTACAGGAAGCCCCACAGCAGCGCCGCCACCACGCCGGGGATGGCGTACGGCAGGAAGATCGCGAGCCGGGTGACGGGCGTGAACCGCACCTTCTCCGAGTCGAGCATCAGCGCGAACAGCAGCGCGAGCCCCAGCATCACCGGCACGACGATGCAGCCGTAGCCGAGAACGCGCAGCGCGCCGTCCAGCAGTTCGCTGTCGGTGAGGGCGTCGGTGTAGTTCTCCAGGCCGGCCCAGACCTCCTTGCGGGCGCCGGAGCCCAGGCCCAGCCCGGACACCTCCACCTTGCGGAAGCTGAGCCAGACCGCGTAGCCGATGGGCAGGGCGAAGAACAGCAGGAACAGGACCGTCGCGGGGAGGAGGAAGGCATACGGGGCGCCCTTGACCCCGTACGGCCTCCGGCGTGCCGTCGTGCCGGTCACCGGGCTACCTCGAAGCCCTGCTTCTCCAGGTCGGCGACCGTCTCCTTCTGCATCGTCTCCAGGGCGGAGGCGAAGTCCGACCTGGTCTTGGCGGCGGTCCCGAACGCGTCCTTGAAGGCCGTGTAGGCGACGTTGACGTTCGGACCCCAGGCGGACGGTGCCGTCGTCTTCGCGATCTCGGCGGCCTTGGTGTAGAAGTCCGGCTGGTTGGCGAAGAACTCCGGCGGGTTGGTGAAGGCGCCGCTGAGCTGGGCCGAGGTGGAGGCCGGGTAGATGCCGCCCTCCTTGGCCAGCGCGTTGAGCGCGTCGGCGTCGGTGTTCAGCCAGGCGGCGAACTTCGCGGCCGCGTCCTTGTTCTTGGAGTCGGTGGTGACGCCGGTGGACGAGCCGCCCCAGCTGCCGGTGCGGTTCTCGCTGTCCGACCACTGGGGGAGCGGGGCCATGGCCCACTTGCCCTCGGTGTCGGGTGCGGCGGTGGTCAGCGTGCCGGGCGCCCACACGGCGCTGACCCAGGCGATCTGCCGGCCGGTGTTGAGCGCCTTGTTCCAGGCCGGGGTGTACATCGGCTGGTTGTCGATGGCGCCCTCCTTGACGAGGCCGCCCCAGAAGTCGGCGACCTTCCGGGTCGCCTCGTCGTCGATGCCGACCTTCCACTTCTCGCCCTCGGTCGTCCACCACTCGGCGCCGGCCTGCTGGGCGAGACCGGCGAAGAGACCGGAGTCGTTGGCGGAGAAGGTGGTGAGGTCCTTGTCGGGGGCCGCCTTCTTCAGCTTGCGCGCGGTCTCGGCGAACTCCTCCCAGGTGTTCGGCACCTTGAGGCCGTACTTCTTGAACAGGTCCTCGCGGTAGTAGAACATCATGGGCCCGATGTCCTGCGGCACGGCGTAGACGGCGTCCGTGCCCAGCGTGGTCTGCTGCCACACGCCCTCGGCGAACTTGCCCTTGGCGTCGCCGACCTCGCCCGATATGTCGGCCAGCGCGTCGTTGCTGACCAGTGTGGGCAGCGCCTGGTACTCGGCCTGGACCAGGTCGGGCGCCTTGCCCGCCTTGTGCGCCGTGAGGATCTTGGTGACCAGCGTGTCGCCGGACGCCTGCTTCTTCACCGTGACGGTGATCTGTTCCCTCTTGCCCGGGCCCTTGTTCCACAGGTCGACGACCTTGTCCATGCCGGGCGTCCAGGTCCAGTACGTCAGCGACACGGGCCCGGCCTGGGTGTCGCCGTCCTCGTCCGACGAGCCGCAGGCGGCGAGGGTGGTGGCGCCGAGCGCGACGGCGACGGCGGAAGTCACGAGGCGGCGGCGCTTCGTGTACGGCATGGATCTCTCCCCTGACCTGGGTCCCCGCCTGCTGCGAGGACCTGCCATGCTTCTGTGAGCGTTCACAGTAGAGAAACATCCCGGACACTTGTCAATGGTTGTTGCTGTGCGGTTATGTTGGCCTCGCACCGCCGACAGCGTGTGTGCACGTTCCCAATTGATCGATCACAACGGGAGACCATCCATGCCGGAGACCACCCCCAGGGGCCTCACCGGGCTCGCCTTCGGTGGGGACTACAACCCCGAGCAGTGGCCGGAGAGTGTCTGGCGGGAGGACGTCCGGCTGATGCGGGAGGCCGGCGTCACGATGGTGAGCGTCGGGATCTTCTCCTGGGCCCTGCTAGAGCCCGCTCCGGGTTCCCACGACTTCGGCTGGCTGGACCGGATCCTGGACCTGCTGCACGAGAACGGCATCCGCGTCGACCTCGGCACCCCCACCGTCGCCCCGCCCGCCTGGTTCTACCGGGCCCACACCGAGGCCCTGCCGGTGACCGCGGAGGGCGTGCGCTACGAGTTCGGCTCCCGCGCCGCGATCTGCCACAGCAACGCCGACTACCGCGCCGCGGCCGCGGACATCACCACCAGGCTCGCCGAGCGCTACGGCACCCACCCGGCCCTGGCGCTGTGGCACGTCCACAACGAGTACGGCGTCCCCGTCTCGGCCTGCTACTGCGACTCCTGCGCCGCTCACTTCCGCCGCTGGCTGGCCACGACGTACGGCACCGTCGACGCCGTCAACGAGGCCTGGGGCACGGCCTTCTGGGGCCAGCGGTACGCGGACTTCGACCAGATCAACCCGCCGCGCCTGACGCCCACCGTCGGCAACCCGGCCCAGGCGCTGGACTACCGGCGCTTCGCCGACGCCACGATGCGCGAGAACTTCCGCATGGAGCGGGACATCCTGCACCGCCTGTCTCCCGGCGTACCGGTCACCACCAACTTCATGACCGCGCTCAGCCAGTGCGACTCGGTGGACTACTGGGCCTGGGGCCGTGAGGTCGACCTGGTCACCAACGACCACTACCTGATCACCGACGGCCGCCGCACCCACGTCAACCTCGCGATGGCCGCCGACCTGACCCGCTCGGTCGCCGGCGGCGCCCCCTGGCTGCTGCTCGAACACTCCACCTCGGGCGTCAACTGGCAGCCCCGCAACCCCGCCAAGGCCCCCGGCCAGATGGCCCGCAACTCCCTCGCCCACGTGGCCCGCGGCTCCGAGGGAGCCATGTTCTTCCAGTGGCGGCAGTCCCGGCGCGGCGCCGAGAAGTTCCACTCGGCGATGCTCCCGCACGGCGGCACGGACACCCGCGTGTGGCGCGAGGTCGTGGAGCTGGGCGCCTCGGTCGACTCGCTGGCCCCGCTCCGGGGCACCCGCACCGAGGCCGACGCGGTGATGCTCTGGGACTGGCACTCCTGGTGGGCGCAGACCCTCCAGTGGCGCCCCAGCGAGGACCACGACCCGCGCGAGCGCGCCGACGCCTTCTACGAGGCCCTGTACGACCGTCACCTCACGGTCGACTTCGCCCACCCGGAAGCCGACTTGTCGGCACATCCCCTTGTCGTCGTCCCCGCGCTGTACCTGATGACGGAGGCGGCCGGGAACAACCTCAGGGAGTACGTCGAGGGGGGCGGCACCCTCGTCGTGTCGTACTTCTCCGGCATCGTCGACGAGCACGACGCCGTGCACGAGGGCGCCCACCCCGGCGCGCTCAGGGACGTGCTCGGGCTCACCGTCGAGGAGTTCTCGCCCCTGCTGGCGGGGGAGCGGGTGCGCGTCACCGGCCCGGACGGCTCCGAACTGAGCGGTGACGTCTGGACGGAGTTCGTCGTGCCGCGGGGCGCCGAGCCGGTGTGGACGTACGCCGACGGCCTGACCGCGGGCCGGCCGGCCGTCACCCGGCACCGCCTCGGCGAGGGCACCGCCTGGTACGTCTCCACCCGCCTGGGACCCGAGGGCCTGGACGCGATCCTCGGCCGGGCGGCCGAGGACGCGGGGATCGCCCCGCGCGACGACCTGCCCCGCGACGTGGAAGTGGTGCGCCGCACCGGCGAGTCCGGCACCTTCCTGTTCGCGATCAACCACACCGCCTCGGACGCCAAGGTGCCGCTGGAGGCGCACGGCACCGAGCTGCTCACCGGCGAGCGCGCCGCGGGCCGGCTCGCCGTCCCGGCGGGAGCCGTCCGGGTCGTACGCCTCGACGGCTGAGCCACGACTCGACTCCCCTCCGCCCGTGCGAGCACACGAGCCGCGGGCGGAGGGGGCCGTCTCTCGCGCAGGCCGTGGGAGGCGGCACTTCCTCACCCCGAACGTCGAAGGGACGACGGACGACGATGTTCCATCCCAGACGCACGCTCAAGGCCCTGCTGCCGCCGCTCGTGGCCGGGCTCGCCCTCACCGCCCTGCCCGCCCCGGCCGCCCACGCGGCGAGCACCCTCACCAACGGCGGCTTCGAGGCGGACGGCACGGGCACCGCCACCCCGAGCGGCTGGTCGGAGTACGGCTCGACGGGCGCCTCGTACGTCGAGGCCGGCGGCCACGGCGGAGACCACCGCCTGAGCCACTGGTCCTCCTCCGCCTACCGGGTCGAGACCTACCAGTACCTGTCCGGGCTCGCCAACGGCTCCTACCGGCTCACCGCCTGGGTCCGCTCCGGCGGCGGTCAGAACTCCGCGTACCTCGCGCTGAAGAACTGCGGCGGCGCCGAGCAGCGCACCGACCTGCCGGTCTCCGCCACCGGGTGGATCCGGATCGTCGTGCCGGTCCAGGTGACGAACAACCAGTGCACCGTCAGCGTCACCAGTGACGCGAACGCCGGCAACTGGATCAACGTGGACGACCTGACCCTGACGAAGGGCACCGCCGGAGTGCCGGTCAAGGGCGCGGACGTCTCCTCCCTCGCCAAGAGCGAGGCCAGGGGCGGCGTCTACCGCACCGCTTCCGGGGCGGGCGGCGACGCGCTCGCGATCCTGAAGTCCGCCGGCATGAACTACGCCCGCCTGAAGGTCTGGGTGAACCCGGCCGACGGCTACAACGACAAGGCACGCGTGCTGGCGACGGCCAAGCGGGTCAAGGCGCAGGGCATGAAGCTGCTGGTCGACTTCCACTACTCGGACACCTGGGCCGACCCGGGCGCCCAGAGCAAGCCCGCCGCCTGGGCCGGACACTCCTACGACCAGCTCAAGAAGGACGTGTACGACCACACGTACGACGTGCTCGGCGCGCTGAAGGCGCAGGGCACCGCCGCCGACATGGTCCAGGTCGGCAACGAGATCAACGGCGGCATGCTGTGGAGCGAGGGCTCCACGGACGACTGGCCCCGGCTCGCCGGACTGATCAACAGCGGATACGACGCGGTCAAGAAGGTCAACGCGTCGACACCCGTCGCACTGCACCTCGCCAAGGGCGGCGACCTGGCGGGCACCCGCTGGTGGTTCGACAACGCGGTCGCGCACGGCGTGCGGTTCGACGCCATCGGTCTGTCGTACTACGGCTACTGGCACGGTCCGCTGTCCGACTTCCAGACCACCCTGGACGACGCGGCCGCCCGCTACGGCAAGCCGGTCTTCGTCGCCGAGACGGCCTATCCGTTCCGGCTGGACAGCGAGGACGCGCACGAGAACATCATCGACACCGCCGCCGAACTGGTCCCCGGCTACCCGGCGACCACGGCGGGGCAGACGGCGTGGATGAACACGGTGGCGAACATCGTGGAGGCGGTGCCGGACGGCCGCGGACTCGGTGTCTTCTACTGGGAGGCGACCTGGACCGCGGTCCCCGGCAACGGCTGGGACCCGGCCGACCCGGCCTCCGGCAACGGCTGGGAGAACCAGGCCCTGTTCGGTTACGACGACAGGGCACTGCCGGCGACGGCGTGGTTCCGCCACCGCTGACGCCCCGGAAGGGCGCGGCCGGTCCGGTACCGGCCAAGGGCGGCGGAGTCCGGGACGGGCAGGCCCCGGCTGCGGGACCGTGGAGCCCAGGGGGGTACGGGGACGCCCCCGGCGAAGGGAGGGCGAGATGCTGAGGACTCCCGTGAGCGGCACGCGGCTGGAGATCCTGGAGTGGCTGAAGGATCCGCTCGCGCACTTCCCGCAGCAGCGCCGCGCGGACGCCGTCGCACACGGCGTCCGCACCGCCCACGTCGCCGCGAAACTCGGCGTGCCCCCGCGGGTGGCGCAGGCCCACCTCGATCTGCTCGTGGACCTCGGCCTGCTCCGCACCTTGCGGGTCCGCCGGCGGACGTACTACCGGCGCGACGAGGTGCGCATCGCCGAGGTCGCCCGGATGTTCGAGAAGGGCTGGTAGGCGCCGGGGCCTCCCGCGGCTCCGGCGCCCCGCCCCGAAGTGCCCCGGCCCCACGCCCGGCGCTACCCTGTTCTGCGGCCGCGACCACCTCGCGGCGCGGCGGTGGGGCCCGCCGTACCCGAACCGCGGCACAGGTGCCGCCAACGGTCCCTACTTGCGAACGGGGGCACCCCCATGCCCGGCGAGTAGGAGACGTACGACCATGACAGCCCCGGAGATCCAGAGCCCCGGCGTCCGGCCCGCCGCCGCCCGGCGCCCCGACTGGCGCGGACAGGCACCGGTCGTGGCGGTCGTGGCCCTCGGCGGAGCCGCGGGCGCCTGCGCGCGGTACGCGGCCTCCCTGTGGTGGCCCACCCGGACGGGTGGCTTCCCCTGGACGACCTTCTGGGTCAATGTCGTCGGCTGTGCCGTCATCGGCGTGTTCATGGTGCTGATCACCGACGTGTGGGCCGCCCACCGCCTGGTACGGCCCTTCTTCGGCACCGGGGTGCTCGGCGGCTTCACCACCTTCTCGACGTACGCCGTCGACGGCCGGCAGCTGTTCGCCGCGGGCCACATCCGTACGGCCATGGCCTACCTCGCCGCGACCCCGCTCGCGGCGCTCGCGGCGGTGTGGCTCGCCGCATGGGCGGCCCGCCGTGTCCTGAACCGGAGGAGGCAGCCATGACGAGGCCGGCCGGCAGAGCACTGCGCCTGACCGTCCTGATCGGCGAGAACGACACCTGGCACCACCGGCCCCTGTACTCGGAGGTCGTCCACCGGGCCCGTGCCGCGGGCCTCGCGGGCGCCAGCGTCTTCCGCGGCGTCGAGGGGTTCGGCGCCTCGTCCCTCGTGCACACCACACGGCTGCTGTCGCTGAGCGAGGACCTGCCGGTGGCGATCGTGATCGTCGACACGGAGGAGCGCGTACGGGCCTTCGTGCCGCAGCTCGACGAGCTCGTCACCGAGGGCCTGGTGGTCCTCGACGAGTGCGAGGTGGTCCGCCGTGCCGGCCGCACACCGGGCTCCGGTGCACACGAAGGCGGGGAGCCGTCGTGAACTGGCTGCTGGTCGTCGCGGGGGCCATGGTCGGCGCCCCGCTGCGCTACCTCACCGACCGTGCGGTGCAGTCCCGGCACGACTCCGTCTTCCCCTGGGGCACCTTCACCGTGAACGTCGTCGGCTCCCTGGTCCTCGGGCTGCTGACCGGCGCGGCGGTCGCCGGCGCCGCGGACTCCCGGCTGCTGCTCCTCCTGGGCACCGGCCTGTGCGGAGCGCTGACGACGTACTCGACCTTCTCCTACGAGACGCTGCGGCTGGCCGAGACGGGCGCCCGGCTGCACGCCGCCGTGAACGTCACGGCGAGCGTGGCGGCGGGACTGGGGGCGGCGTTCGCGGGCGTCGCGCTGGCGGAGGCGCTCTGGATGTGACGCGGCCGCCGGTTCCGCCGCCCGGCACCCGGGCCGTGCGCCGTCAGCGTGCCTCGCGCAGCGGCTCCCCGACGCTCCGCAGATGACGCAGCGCCTCCCGGTGCGAGGCGAGCAGCCCGGTCTGGTGGTACGGGATGCCCAGTTCGGCGCAGTACCGCTCGGTGATCACCTGGGCCTTGCCGAGGGCCGGCGTGGGCATGCTGGGGAAGAGGTGGTGCTCGATCTGGTAGTTGAGCCCGCCCATGAAGGCATCGATGAGCGCGCCGCCCCTGACGTTGCGCGAGGTGAGGACCTGGCGGCGCAGGAAGTCGAGCCGCGTGCCCTCCTCGATCATCGGCATGCCCTTGTGGTTGGGCGCGAAGACCGAGCCGAGGTAGATCCCGAACAGCCCCTGGTGCACCGCGATGAAGGCGAGCGCCTTGCCGGGCGACAGCACCGCGAACAGGCCGCCGAAGTACAGCACGAAATGGGCGACGAGCAGCGTCCCCTCCAAAAAGGGGCGTTTCATCGACGGGCTGCGCAGGGCCTTGAAGCTGCTGAAACTCAGATTGAGACCTTCCAGGGTCAGCAGCGGAAAGAACAACGCGGCCTGGTGTTTTCCGATGAAACGGGGAATTCCCTCCGCCTTGCGGGCCTGACGCCGCGACCAGACCAGAATGTCGGGGGCGACGTCGGGGTCCTTTCCCTCGTGGTTGGGATTGGCGTGGTGGCGGGTGTGCTTGTTCATCCACCAGCCGTAGCTCATGCCGAGCAGCAGGTTGGCCACCAGCAGACCGCCGATCTCACTGGGGCGCCGGCGGGAGAAGACCTGCCGGTGAGCCAGGTCGTGGGCCGCCAGCCCGAGCTGTCCGAAGACCACGGCCAGGGCGGCGGCGACGATCAGCTGGCTCCAGTCGTCGCCCAGTGCGAGGAAGGCGGCGGCACTTGCGCCGAGTGCGAGGGCCACGGAGGCGAAACGCACGGTGTAGTAGAGCGGGCGGCGCCGGAGAAGCCCCGCTTCGGTTATGCGTCGTGACAGCTCCGAGAAGTCGCTTCCCTTTTCCCGCTCGCGCGTGGACGGATTCTCCGTGAGCACCGTTGGATTGGCCATGCGCTCCAGTATGGGAACGGCTTTCCGTCAACAGAATGGCGTTTGCCCCCGAAGCGGGGTGTAGCCAGCCCCACCGTCCCGCGACCGGCTCGCCCCACCTGCCGGGTGCCGTCGAGCCACGGCCACGGGACCGCCGGTGCCGCCACGGGACCGGTTCCGCGGTCGTCTGCCGGCGGGTCAGTCCCGTTCCGCGCGGCCGGCCACGAGCCGCAGGGCCAGGGCCATGGCGCCGGCGCCGAGCCCGGCGGCGCCCGCGATGGCTCCCGTCTCCGGCCACCCCGGGGTGTCCCCGGACGGCTCGGCCGCTTTCGGCGTCGTGGGCAGGGCCTCGGGACCCGACCGTGCCCGGGCCCGCCCGGCGTCCAGCGAACCCACCGGGTCGACCCGCCCGGCCGCCTCGAAACCCCAGTCGAGCAGCGCGCGGGCCTCCTCGTAGACGGCCGTGCGGCCGCCCGACTGCGGGTTCATCACGGTCACCACCAGGGTGCGCCCGTCCCGGCGGGCGGCGGCGACCAGCGTGTGCCCGGCGTTGCTGGTGTAGCCGTTCTTGATGCCGATCAGCCCCGGGTACGGTTCGACACCGTCCGCGCCGGTCAGCAGCCGGTTGGTGTTCCGGATCCCGTACACCTCCCCGTCCGAGCCGGGGAACAGCGCGTCGACCTTGGCGCAGTACCGCGCGAAGTCCGGGTTGCGCAGCCCCGCCCGGCCGAACACCGCCAGATCGAACGCCGACGACACCTGGTCCGGTGCGTCGTAGCCGTCGGGCGACCGCACGAACGTGTCGCGGGCCCCGAGAGCGCGGGCCTCGGCCTGCATCCGGGCGGCCGTGGCCTCCCAGCCGCCGGTGAGGGAGGCCAGCACGTGGACGGCGTCGTTCCCCGAGTTGAGGAAGACGCCGTTCCACAGGTCCGAGACGCGGTACGTGTGGCCTTCGACCACGCCGACCAGGCTGCTGCCCGGGCCGACGCCGGACAGTTCCTCCGCGCTCACCTCATGGGGGATGCCTCCCGGGAGGACCGGCAGCACGGTGAGCGCGAACAGGGTCTTCAAGGTGCTGGCGGGCGGCAGTCTGCGATGCGCGTCGTGCCCGGCCAGCACCTCGCCGGTGCCGGCGTCGGCCACCACCCAGGACAGGGCCGAGACATCCGGGACCTCCGGCGACCCCGGGTGGAGCCGGACCTGTGTGCCGGAGCGGTACAGCAGGGACGGGGGCGGCGCCATGGCCCGAGGTCCGCCGGGTGTACCGGGGTCCGGCCGTTCCGTACGGCCGGCGGTGGCGGCGGGTGCGAGCGCCAGCAGGCCCGCCGCGCAGAACACACAGGTGGACAGAACCGTGCGAGATGAAAATCTGTTAGTCATATCGCAAACGTAGGAACGTGCCCCGTGAACGCCCCGCTGCCCGGGCCGAGCCGCGCCCGCGAGCACCCGGATGCCGTATGCGCCACGGGCGGCCGCCCGTCGGCCGACGGCCCGTCAGCCGGCCGGCAGCGTGGGCTGGACCCGGCGCAGGAACGTGGCGTTGTCGGGGCTCTGGCGCATCCGCTCCAGCAGCGTGTCCACGCCGGACTGCCCGTCGCGGGAGGACAGCGCCCGCCGCAGTCCGCGTACGGCGGCCGACTCGGCGGCCGAGAGCAGCAGTTCCTCGCGGCGGGTGCCGGAGCCGGTGAGGTCCACGGCCGGGAAGACACGGCGCGAGGCGACTTCCCGGCTCAGCCGCAGCTCCATGTTGCCGGTGCTCTTCAGCTCCTCGAAGTAGAAGTCGTCGGCCCGGGAGCCGGTCTCGACCAGGGCCGTGGCCACGACGGTGAGCGAGCCGCCCTCCTCGGCCTGCCGGGCCGCGCCGAAGAACCGCTTGGGCCCGAGCAGCGCACCGGCGTCGACACCGCCGCTGAGCGTCCGTCCGCCGGAGGAGGCGGCGTTGTTGTGCGCCCGGCAGAGCCGGGTGAGGGAGTCGAGGAGGATGACGACGTCCTCGCCGGCCTCGACGAGCCGCTTGGCCCGTTCGATCACCAGGTCGGCGAGGTCGATGTGCTGCCGCGGCGCCCGGTCGAAGGTCGAGGCGTACACCTCGCCCCGCACGGAGCGCCGCATGTCGGTGACCTCCTCGGGCCGTTCGTCGAGCAGCACGACCATCAGCCGGGACTCGGGGTGGTTCCCGGCGACGGCGGCGGCGATCTGCTGGAGGAGGACGGTCTTGCCGGTCTTCGGCGGGGCCACGATCAGTCCGCGCTGGCCCTTGCCCACGGGGGCGATCAGATCGATGACGCGGCCGGTGAGGCCGGCCGCCGGGTGTTCGAGCCGGAGCCGGTCGTGCGGGTGCAGGGGCGTCAGGTCCCGGAAGTGCCGGCGGCCGCGCAGCCGGCCGGGCGTGCGGCCGTCGACCCGGACGACGTCCGTCAGCGTGCGCCGCTCGTCGCGCACCGCTTCGACCAGGTCTCCCTTGCGCAGGCCGTGGCGGCGGATCAGCGCGGGGGAGAGGGGAGGATCGGACGGTCCGGGCAGGAGGCTCTCGCCGCGCAGGTGGCCCCTCCCGCCCGCGTCGATGTCGAGGACGCCGGTGACGATCTCGGGCGGGGACTGCCGGAGGGGAGGGTGTTCGAGTGTGGTGGTCATGGTGATCGGTCCTCTCGGGGACGCGGGCATGGGACATGCGGAAGGAGGAAGGGAAGCCGCGCGGGCGGTCTCGTACGACCACGCCTGCGCACGGCGGGAACAGCACCTCGGGAACAGCGGGGAGAACCCCGCTCACGAGGTCGTGCTGGGAAGCGGACCGCGCCGGTCGCAGCAGGACGGGCGGATCAGCGAACCGAAGGGAAACGGCACCGGCGCCCGGAAACGGGGCGTACACAGGTGCTGACCGCACTGTACCACCGAGGGCGGTGTTGTGGCGGTGGGGCGGGACGTCACCTCCGTCCCGCCCTCTTCAACGCGGTCGGTGCCGCGCTTGTTCCGTCTTCCGCGGGTCCGGCGGAATCACCCTTGCGAACGCGCCGCCGCCTCTTCGGCGATCCGGTCGAACTGCGCGCCCATGGCCGCCGCCAGCGCCTGCGCGCCCGACAGCGGGCGGACCATCACCGTCAGCTCGTCGATGCGGCCGTCCTCGTCGAGGTGCAGGAAGTCGCACCCGGTGATCTCGCGGTCTCCCACGCGAGCGGCGAAGACCAGCGCGTGGTCGCGGCCGTCGGGGTCGCCGATCTCCCGCACGTAGCGGAAGTCCTCGAAGACGCGCGCGACGCCGCGCAGGATCGCCGCGGTGACGGCCTTGCCGCGGTACGGCTTGAAGACGACCGGACTGGTGAAGACCACGTCCTCGGCCAGCAGTGCTTCGACGGCGTCGAGGTCGTGCGCCTCGACGGCCGCGCGGAACGTGCGCATCGGCATCTCCTTATTGAACTAATTGAATAGGTGCGGAGTAGAGTAGTCATCTCTTGCTAGCGTGTCGACATGTCTCTCAAGTACGCCGTGCTGGCCGCCCTTCTGGAGGGCGAGGCCTCGGGATACGAGCTGTCCAAGGTCTTCGACGTCTCGCTCGCCAACTTCTGGCCCGCGACGCCGCAGCAGCTCTACCGCGAGCTGGAGCGCCTCGCGGCGGACGGACTGATCGAGGCACGCACGGTGCAGCAGGAACGCCGGCCCAACAAGCGGCTGTTCACGCTCACGGAGGCCGGCCGGGAGCACCTGAACGCCTTCGCGGCGGAGCCGACCCGTCGTCCCACCGCCATCCGCGACGAGTTCCTGATCAAGATCCAGGCCATGGACGGCGTCGACCCGGAGGCGGTCCGCGCGCTGGTCGAGGAACGCAGAGCGTGGGCCGTGGGGAAGCTCGCCCGGTACGAGCGCGTCCGTGAACGCCTCCTCGACGGCCGCACCGAGGAGGAGTACCTGCGCGACGCCGACCGCGTCGGCCCCTACCTCACCCTGTCGGCCGGGATCACCCTGGAGCGGGAGAACGTGCGGTGGTGCGAACACGTGCTCACGGTGCTGAAGCGACGGGCTCCTCTAGGCTGACCCGATGTTCAGCCCCGAAGGCCCCAGTCTGCGCGAACTCGCCGTCCAGGCGCTGTCGTCGGTCGAGCGCGGCTACGACCTGCTCGCCCCCAAGTTCGACCACACCCCGTACCGGACGCCGGACCCGGTGCTGGACGCGGTGGCGTCGGCACTGGCGGGGCTGGGGCCGTTCGACGCGGGCCTCGACCTGTGCTGCGGCACCGGAGCGGGCATGGACGTGCTGGCCCGGGTGTGCCGCGGGAGCGTGACGGGAGTCGACTTCAGCGCGGGCATGCTGGCGGTCGCGCGCGAGCGCGCCCGGCCCCTGCCCGGGGGGCCGGCGGTCTCCTGGGTGCGCGCGGACGCCCGCGCCCTGCCGTTCGCACCCGCCTTCGACCTCACGGTGAGCTTCGGCGCGTTCGGGCACTTCCTGCCCCGCGAGCTGCCCGGGCTCTTCGCTCAGGTGCACTCCGTGCTGCGCCCGGGCGGCTGCTTCGCCTTCCCCGTCGTCGCGCCGCCGCGCCCGGGCTCCCCGGCGTACTGGGCGCTGCTCGGCTTCGACGCGGTGATGCGGGTGCGCAACGCGCTGTGGCGGCCCCCGTTCGTCATGTACTACCGGACGTTCCGCCTCGGCGACGTGGGCCGGGAGCTGGTGCGTGCAGGATTCCGGGTGGACCTGTACGCCCTGCCGGAGTTCGGGCGGCGGCCCGACGGCAGTCCGCGCGTCCGGCTGGTCGTCGCCCGCAAGGCACCCCCGGTCCGAGCCGGCGGACCGCGCCGCGCACGCCGGGCCGGTACGGGGTCCCCGGAAAGCCCCTAGCGGCGCCGCCGGACGCCCCGTGCCCGGCCGTGCGCGGGTGGCTCAGCCCGCCGCCGGCAGCGTGAACTCGTAGACCAGCGCGTCCTGCTGGGCGTCCAGGACGAGGTCGGTGATCTCCAGGGGGCGGGCGTACTGGTCGTGCACCCGCCGAGTGACCCGCACCGACGGGGCGTTCGCCGGCCGGCTGATCGTGTCGCGGTGATGCAGGGTCAGGCCCGCCCTGCGCATCCAGTCGTAGGCCTGACGCAGCTGCGCCGAGGCGGCGCCGTCGGCGCGGTGGCGGTAGCGGGCCAGCTCCTCCACCTCGGCGAGCGCCACGGCGGAGAACGACGTGACGGCCGTGCGCCGGCCGCGCCCGTCGGCGGTGGCGGACTCGTAGCGGTGGACCAGCGTCGGCCGGTCCGGCGCCAGGCCCAGCGCCTCGGCGTGCTCCGGCGACGGGGGCTCCCAGGTGACCGTGGCCCGGTCGACGGAGCCCGGGACCGCCGCCCGCGCGCCGACCGGGAAGGCGAGGGACAGGCCCCGGTCGGGCGGTCCCGGCAGGGTCGCGTGGGTGCCCCTCCGGTCGGTGGCGACCAGGCCGTCCCGGCGCAGCACCTCCAGGGCCTGCCGCACGGTTTCCCTGCTGACCCCGAAGTGCTCCGCCAGCCGGCGCTCGCCCGGCAGCCGCCCGCCGGGCCGGATGGTTCCGTCGTTCAGCTCCCCGAGCAGCTCCACGGCGATCCGCCGGTACAGGGGCTGCGTGTCGGCGAGAGGGTGGTCGTACGGGGTGGTGCGGGCCATGCCGCGCCTCCTGGTGGTGACGTTCGGTAGCCGTGCGGGCTCGGTGCGCCACCAGGAGTACCATTGGTCTAAACCAGTTGTGAAGGGCGGACCGGCGGTTCGGCCGAAACCGGACCGCGCCCGCCTCCGGCGCACCCGCCCGGCGCGGCGCCGTGCCGGTCCGCGGGGCCGACGGGCCCGGCGCGGGCCGCGGACGGCGACTGGCCGAAGACCGCCGTCCGCCCGCCGCCCCGCGGCTCAGGCGTACGACCGCAGCCAGCGCATCCGGGCCGCCTGCTGGAAGGGCCCGCCGCCCTCGTGGTCGTTGAACTCGTACACCTCGATCGACTTGTCGTCGTGCGCCCAGGCGTTGAAGGCCGCGAAGACCGTCGAGGGCGGGCAGGTCTGGTCCTCCAGGGCCGCGGAGAACAGCGCGGGGGCCCGGCCGCGCGCCGCGAAGTGCACGCCGTCGAAGTAGGACAGCGTGCGCAGGGCGTCCTCGGTGCGGCCGCGGTGCGTCTTGAGGTACAGGCCGACCTCCCGGTACGGGTGCCGGTCGGTGAGCGTCGTCGCGCGCGGGAAGTCGCACAGGAACGGCACGTCCGGTGCGACCGCCGTCAGGTCCGGCACCAGGCCGCCGACCGCGATCGTGATGCCGCCGCCCTGGCTCCCGCCGAGGGCCACCGTGCGCGACGCGTCGGTCAGCGGGTGCGAGCGGGCCGCCTCGACCGCGCGCACGGCGTCGGTGAAGACGCGGCGGTAGTAGTAGTTCTCGGGGGCGTCGATGCCCCGTGTCATGAACCCGGGGTAGGCGGGCGCGCCGCCGACCGGGTCCGCCGTACCGCCGCCGCCGCCCCAGGCGCTGCCCTGTCCGCGCGTGTCCATCACGAAGTGCGCCCGGCCCGTCGACGCCCACAGCAGGTGCTCGTGCGGCAGGCCGCGCCCGCCTCCGTAGCCGACGAACTCCACGACCAGCGGCAGCGGCTCCTCGGCCGACGCCGGCAGGACCAGCCAGCCCTTCACCGGGTGACCGCCGAACCCGGCGAACGTCACGTCGTACACCCGCACCGTGGACAAGCCCGTGTCGACCGGTTCGAAGCGGGCGTCCAGGTCGTACTCACGGGCCTCCTGGAGGGTCTTGCTCCAGAACGCGTCGAAGTCCTCGGGTGCGGTGGACTCGCTGCGGTAGGCGCGCAGTTCGTCGAGAGGGAGGTCGAACAGGGCCATCGAGAACCGCCTTTACGGAGAGACAGTCGGGACGGGACGGTGCGAGGAAGATCAGGTGATCACACCGTACGTGAGTGGTCGGAGGACTCGCCAGGTCTCCGCCGGGTTCACCTGGGGCCGGCCGCGTGGCTCCGGGCACGCTGATCCGGCGTACCGCAGGTCAGGGCAGCGGGCCGGGTCTCCGGCCCGGGCAAGGGGACGACTGAGCGGTCGGCGTCAGGGACAGGTGGTCGGGTCACCGGACGCGGAGACGCGGCACCGGGCGGGTGCGCGCGGCGCGTCAGGCCCGGCGGTGCGTCCACTGCGGCTCGGTGCTGGCCCACTCGCGCTCCCACTCGGCCAGCCGGTGCCGCAGGGCCGTGCGGCGTACGACGCTGTTCGCGAGGAGGACCGCGAGCGAGGCGCCGAGGGCGGAACACGCGCCGATGGTCACGGTGTGCTGCCAGACGGCGGAGTCGCTCGTCGGCGGCGCCACGCTCCGGCCGCGCGAGTCGAGCCAGACGTCGACCACGTCACCCTGGCGCGTGCCGGCCGCGACCCGCGTCGTCGTGGTCCGCTCGGCACCGCCCGGCTCGCTCCAGCGCACCGTCGCGCGGTACGAGTGCGGGCCCCCCGACTGCACCGAGGGAAGTGTGTCGGGGGTCCTGCCCACCACCGTCGCGCCGACGCGGTGCCGGTCGGCCCGCTGCTCCGCCGCGACCTCCCGCGCCTGGCCGTGGGCCCACCAGGCGGAGACGGCTCCCAGCACCGGCGCTCCCACGAAAAGCAGGAGCGCGACGGTCAGCACCGTCCACGCCTCGACGACGTCCGACCGGCGTCGCAGCGGATTGCGCCGCCACCGCCAGCCGCGCACCCGGGTTCGCATCTCGACCTCCTCGCGATCACCGCGACCGGAGGGCCGGGCGACGCCCTGCGAAACCGGGACCGCCGCTCCCTCCGCGCCACGCCACGCGCGCGCGAGTGCCCGCACACATCTGGTACCCGTTGCAAGGTGGGCGACTCTCCCCCCACACCCCTCACCCAGGGCAACGTGAGGGAGGCACCCGGTGGTGCGGGCCGGGGGCCGGTGGTGGTTTCGTCTCGTGCGCCCGGCCACCCGTCGAGCGCGGGCCGCGAGTGGCTGCCCGTCGTCGTGGCGGGCGCGTTGCCGGCCGACTGCCTCGCGCTGCGGGCGCTTCGGGCTGTCGGCCGCCCAGCGTGCGTCGTCGGGTTTTCTCTCGCGTCGCCGGTTCGTCTCGTGCGCCCGGCCGCCCGTCGAGCGCGGGCGTCGAGTGGCTGCGCGTCGTCGCGGCGGCGCGATGCCGGGCACCTGTCGGGAGGGTGCTGCGGGTGCTCGCTCCGCGTCGCCGGCCTGTCTCGTGCCGTTACCGCCCGTCTTGCGGGGGCGTCCAGCCGCTGCGCGTCGTCGCGGCGGGCGTGAGGTCGGGTGGCTGCGTCGCGTTGCCGAGTGCCCGTTCTGCTTCGCTGCCGGGCGCCTGTCTCATGCCGCCAGGGGCCGCCCGTACTGCCGGGCGCGGCCGTCAACGTGTCGGCGGGGCGTCCGTCCCACACCGTCGGACTCTGTCCCGCAGCCGTGGGACGATCGTGGCGCCGGCGGGCGGACGATCGTGCCGCCCCCCGGGCGGTCGTGCCCCGTCGGCCGGGCGGTCGTGCCGCGCCGGCCGGGTTGTGCCGCGCCGGGTCGGCAGGTGCCCGGCAGGGCGGTGGGGGGACTCGGGACGGGAGCGGGCCGTGGGGTCAGCCGAAGCGTTCGATGCGGATTCGGTCCACGGGCTGGCCGGCTGCCACCAGCAGCCGCGAGGCGTGCTCGGCGAAGGAGTTGGATCCGCACACGTACGCCTCCCAGCCGCCGGCGGGCGGATCGGCCAGCAGCGGTGCCAGGTGCGCGGCCGTCAGGCGCCCCACGGGCGTGCCGTCCGGAGCGCTCCGGGTGAACACGGGGGTCGTCTCCGCGCCGTACTCCCGCGCGTAGATCAGCTCCTCGGGACTGCGCGCGGACACCAGCAGCCGCAGCGGCGCCGTCAGCCCCCGCGCCCGGTGGTGCCGCACCATCGACATCAGCGGGACGACCCCGGAGCCGGCGCCCAGCAGCAGGGCGGGCCGGTCGCCCGGCCAGGCGAAGAAGCCGCTCAGCGGCCCCCGCACCTCGATCCGGTCGCCGGGCCGCGCCACCGTGTGGAACCACCCCGAGACCTCGCCGCCGGCGACGTGGTCGAGGGTCAGCTCGATGTGCCCGGAGTCGTCGGGCGCGGACGCCAGCGAGTAGTGGCGCTGCGCCACGTACCCGTCGCCGGCGGTCAGCCGCAGCATCAGGTGCTGGCCGGGCAGATGCCCCGCCCAGCCGGGCACGGCGAAGCGGAACGTGGCGGCGCGCGGCGTCTCGCGGCGGATCTCGGTGAGCGTGGCCGTCTGCCACCTGCCGGCCACCCGGCCGCTCACCTCGATCCGCCCGGGCACGGCGAACCGCGTCGGCGGAGCGAACCCCCCGGACGTGGGCGTCGCTGTTTCGGTCACTGTCTCGGTCGCCGTCTCAGTCACCGGAGTACCGCTGCTCCTCCCAGGGGTTGCCGCGCGCGTGGTAGCCGTTCTGCTCCCAGAAGCCCGGCTCGTCGTGGTCGAGGAGTTCCAGGCCCGCGATCCACTTGACGCTCTTCCAGAAGTACAGGTGCGGTACGACGAGCCGCGCCGGGCCGCCGTGCTCGGGAGCGAGCGGCCGCCCGTCGTACTCCCGGACGATCCAGGCGCGTCCGCCGGTCAGGTCGGCGAGCGGGAGGTTCGCCGTGTAGCCGGTGTGCGCGTAGGCGACGGCGTGCGTGGCGGACGGCAGCGGCCGCACCGCGTCCAGGAAGGCGTCCAGGGACACGCCCCCGAACCGCACCCCGAACTTCGACCAGCCCGTCACGCAGTGGATGTCGCCCGAGTACGCCGACCCGGGCATCCGGCCGGCCTCGGCCCAGTCCCAGGCGCGGGGCTCGGCCACCAGCCCGCCGATGCGGAAGGACCAGTCGTCGGGTGCCAGGTCGGGCGTGACCTCGGCGGACAGCACGGGCCAGTCCTCGCCCGCGTCGTACTGCCCGGGCGGCAGCCCCGGCCGGGCGGCGCGCGGGCGCCCGGTGAAGCCTCGGGTGATGTTCATGCGGTGGTGCCTTTCGGGCCGGCCGGAGACCGAACTGCTCGCGGCCGGCGTCATCGGTGCGTACGCGGACAACCGTACGTGTCCCGGCGCGACGGCCGCGGCCGCCCCTGGCGGCTCAGCCCTCACCGGTCCCCGGCCCCGGCCACGCGTTGTACCGCTCCAGATACGCGGCGAAGCGCGTCAGGTCCTCCTCCGGCCAGTCGGCGAGCCGCTCCCGGAACGCCGTCCGCCGGCTCTCGGTGACCTGGGCCAGGATGCGCCGCCCCGCCTCCGTCAGGTGCAGCACCTGGACGCGGTGGTCCTCCGGGTCGACGCGCCGCTCGACGAGGCCGGTGCGCTCCAGGGCCGCCACCTGACGGCTCACGGTGGACTTGTCCAGCGCGTAGTGGGCGGCCAGGTCGGTGGCACGGCAGCCGTCCCGCTCCTCCAGGTGGCCGAGCAGCGTGTACGACACCAGGGTCAGCTCGGGATGCATGCGCCCCGCCGAGGCGCGGGCGCGGCGGGCGAAGACCGTCATCTCGCGCTGGATGGTCTCCACGGCCGTGTCCGCCGCGGAGCCGCCGGGGGTGACGGTCGTCCCATCGCGCATCTCGGCTGTCGTCACGGGTCCTCCCTCACAGTGTCGGTTGTATAGTACAACTTGAAGAAGAAGTTGTATAAGCCAACCATTGGAGGATGTGAGCGATGAGGTCGCACGCCCTGCGCCACGTGCTCACGCACCTGATCACCCCGCTGCTGATGTGCGTCGGCATGGGGCTCGCGTACATGGGGGCCTTCGTCACCCCCGAGCCGAACCACCTTCCGGTCGCCGTCGTCGGCTCCGGCCCCGAGGTGAAGGTGCTCGCCCAGTCGGTCAAGGACGAGGCCGGTGACGCACTCGACGTACGGACCGTCGCGACCCGGGCCGAGGCCGTCGACCTGCTGAAGGCCCGCGACATCACCGGTGCCTACGTCCCCGGCGCCGACGCGCCCGAGGTCGTCGTGGCCACCGCCGCCTCCGACATGGGCGCCATGGCCGCCGAGAAGGTCTTCACCCCCCTCGCCGAGCGGCAGGGCGTCCCGCTGAAGGTGACCGACGTGGCCACCCCGGTCGACGACGACCCCACCGGACAGGGCTTGTTCTTCCTGCTCATCGCGGTCAGCATCGGCTCCTACGCCTCCGTGGCCGCGCTCGGCGCCGCCGGGTCCGCCCAGCCGATGCGGATCCGGGCGCTGCTGACGCTCGGCGTCTCTGTCGTGGTCAGCGGCATCGGTGCCCTGCTCGCCGGACCCGTCTTCCACCTCGCGCACCACGACCTGGCCGGCCTGTGGGGCATGGCGTGGCTCTACGCGGCGGGCATCCTGTTCATCGGTGTGGGCCTGCACACCTTCCTCAAGCGGTGGACCACGCTCGCGATGATGGTGCTGTTCGTGATGCTCAACTTCACCACCTCCGGCGGCCTGTTCCGGCCCGAGCTGCAGAACGGCTTCTTCGGCACGCTGCACGCCTTCTGGAACGGTGCCGGCTTCGTCGAGGGCGCCCGCAGCCTGCTCTACTTCGACGGCGACGGTCTGGGCCGCAACGTCTGGACGCTGGCCGCCTGGCTGCTGCTCGGCCTGGTCGTCATGGCCGTCGCCGCCCTCCGCGAGCGTGTCACGGCGCCCGCGGCCGCCCGGCCCAGGCACGCGAGGCCGGACGAGCGGACCCCCGTAGAGGCTGAGGCGGCACGCGAGGAAGCGGAGGAGGAGGCGGAAGAGACCGTCGCGGTCTGATCGTTGGGGTAGTGTGACCGTCGGCCGCGGATCGTCCCGGCCGTCGGACGTCGAGGGGGTGAGACCCATTACCGCTGTGTCGGTCAGGGTGCTCTCACCTCACGGCAGTTCGGTCGCCGTCGACAGGTGACCGCGAGAGCGCCCTTCGGTTCCCGAAAGGCTCTCGGCTTCCATGTCCTCACCGTCTCCCGCTTCGTCCTCCACCTCCTCCTCTCACGCTCCATCGTCGTCCGCCCCGTCCGCGTCTTCGCGTGACCGCGTCGTGGCCGCGCTCCGCTCCGCGGGCTGCGTCTTCGCCGAGGACGAGGCGGAGCTGATCCTCGCCGCCGCCCGCACCCCCGAGGAGCTCGCCGCCCTCGTGGACCGCCGGGTCACCGGCCTGCCCCTGGAACTCGTCCTCGGCTGGGCGGAGTTCCGGGGCCTGCGCATCGCGGTCGAGCCCGGCGTCTTCGTCCCCCGCCGCCGCACCGAGTTCCTCGTGGCCCAGGCCCTCGCCCACGCGCCCGGCGCCGGCCTCGTCGTCGACCTGTGCTGCGGCTCCGGAGCCGTCGGTGCGGCCCTCGCCGCGGGGCTCGGCCGGCCCGAGCTGCACGCCGCCGACGTCGACCCGTCCGCCGTGCGCTGCGCCCGGGGCAACCTCGCCGCCGCCGGCGGCCGGGTGCACACCGGCGACCTGTTCGACGCACTGCCCCGCACGCTGCGCGGCCGGGTCGACATACTCGCCGCCAACGTCCCCTACGTCCCCACCGACGAGGTCGCCCTGCTGCCCGCCGAGGCCCGGGACCACGAACCCCTGGTCGCCCTCGACGGCGGCACCGACGGCCTCGACGTGCTGCGCCGGGTCGCCGCCGAGGCCCCCGGCTGGCTCGCACCCGGCGGATGCGTGCTGGTCGAGACGAGCGAGCGGCAGGCGCCGGCGGCGCTCGACGCCTTCGCCCGCAGCGGCCTGACGGCCCGCCTCGCCGTCTCCGAGGAGCTGTACGCGCACGTGGTGATCGGCGTCCGCCGGTAAGGACGCGGTACCTATGCGGGCGGCGTGGCCCGGGCGATCAGCAGGGCCACGTCGTCGGAGTTCTCCGGCTCGTGCAGGGTGCGCAGCAGGAGGTCGCAGACCTCCTCCAGCGGGCGGTCCGGGCCGTCCAGCACCTCCAGGAGCGCGTTCAGCCGCTCGTCGAGCGGATGCTGCCGTGTCTCGACGAGCCCGTCGGTGTAGAAGACCAGCCGGTCGCCGGGGTCCAGGCCGACGGTGGTGGTGGCGAAGGCGACACCGCCCACCCCCAACGGCACCCCGGTGGGCAGGTCGAGCAGCTCCGGAGGCCGGCCGGCGCGGAGGCGCACCGGGGGGAGGTGGCCGGCATTGGCGATCCGGCACTCCCGCCGGCGCGGGTCGTGGACGGCGTAGACACACGTGGCGATGGCCTGGTCCAGCCCGGTCGCGGTGCGGTCGAGGTGTTCGAGCACGAGCGCGGGGTCGAGGTCGAGGGAGGCCAGCGTGTTCGTCGCCGTACGCAGCCTCCCCATGGACGCCGCCGCCGTGATGCCGCTGCCCATGACGTCGCCCACCACGAGCGCCGTCTTGCAGCCCTCCAGCGGGATGACGTCGAACCAGTCGCCGCCGACCTCGCTCGTGGCCTCGGCGGGCTGGTAGCGGGAGGCGACCTCCAGCCCGCCCGTCACCGGGGGATGGCTCGGCAGCAGGCTGCGCTGGAGGGTGAGGGCGGCGTCCCGGGCGTTCTGGTACCAGCGGGCGTTGTCGATCTGCAGGGCCGCGCGGGCGGCCAGCTCCCTGGCCAGCAGCAGGTCGTCCTCGCCGAACGGCAGCGGATTGCGCATGCGTTTCAGGTCCAGGGCCCCGAGCACCTCGCCCCGGGCGATCAGGGGAACGGCCAGGTAGGAGTGGACCCCGGCCCGCCCCAGCAACTCGGCGGCCTCGGGCGAGCGCGCGATGCGGGACAGGTCCTCCTGCGTCACCCGCGGCACCATCACCGGACGCCCGGTGCGCACGCACTCGGTTACCAGCCGCTCGGGCCCGTACCGGGCGACCTGTCCGGGCGGATCGGCCGCCCGCATCGCCTCCGGGGCGTCGTCCGCGTGGACGGCCAGGGCCCGGATCACCGCGTGCTCGGCCGGGCCCAGGGTGCTGCGCCGGCCCTTCACCACGGCCTCCAGCAGGTCCACGGCCGCGATGTCGGCGAGACCGGGGACGGCCACGTCGGCCAGCTCGTGCGCCGTGCGGTCCAGCTCCAGCGTGGTGCCGATCCGGGTGGAGGCGTCGGCGACGGCGGCGAGCCGGCGCCGCGCGGCCTCGGCCTCCCTGCTCGCCCGGTACTGCTCGGTGACGTCCACGATGGAGACGGCCACCCCCAGCACGGCACCGAGGGCGTCCTCCAGCCGGTACAGCGAGACCGACCAGGCGTGGTCGTCCTCCGGATCGGCGGGGGTCCGGCCGATCATGGAACGGTCGATGACCGGCTCACCGGTGTCCAGCACCTCGCGGGCCTGGCTCTCCAGCGCGTCGGCGTCGAGCATCGGCAGCACATCGCGGACCGTGCGGCCGAGGTGGGCCTCGGACGGCACGCCGTTGATCCGCTCCAGCGCGGGGTTGACCGACACGTAGCGCAGACCTGTGTCCAGGACGGCCAGGCCGACCGGGGACTGGCTGATCACCCGCGCAGACAGGGCCATGTCCCGCTCCAGCCGGCGCACGGTCGTCTGGTCGGCGGCGAGACCCAGCGCGTAGACGTCGCCCCGGTCGTCCATCAGACGCATGTTGCGGAACTCCACCAGCCGGGTGCCGCCGTCCTTGCGGCGGATCGGGAAGGCGCCCGCCCAGCTCTGGCCGGTGTGCATGACGTCCGCGAACAGTTTCACGACCAGGTCGAGATGCTGCTCGTGCACCATGATCCGGGCGGCGTACTCGCCCAGGGCCTCACGCGCGGAGTAGCCGAACAGTTCCTCGGCCTGCGGGCTCCACAGCACGATCCGCCCCTCGGCGTCCAGGACGACCGAGGCAACGCGCAGTACGTCGAGCAGCCCGCTGGGCCCCGCCGACGCGTGCGGCGGCCCGTCGCCCTCGAACCCGGCAGACCTGGCTGCACTCATCCCACGCCCCGCCTTCGCCGATCCGCGCGGCACGCCCTTGCGATGCCGACTGACCCTGTTCTACCGCGTTCCACCGTGTCCAGGACCGTTTCCCCGAGGCCCTTGTCGTCTCCTTCCAGCATCTCCCGGCGCGGCGCCGAGCGCTCCGCGCGGCCCGCCGAGGAGCCCTGATTTGGTCTGTACATGACCCTAGCTGGCGGTCCACACTGACGCCCCGCGGCCACCGCGCCGCCCGTGCCGTCCCCCTCCGCATCGAGGAGCCCGTCCATGCCCCTGCGCGCCCGGCAACGTTGTCACGCGGCCCTGACCGGACTCGCCGCCCTTGCCCTCGCCGCCGTTCTCGCCACCGCCCCGCCCGCCGCGGCCGGCGCCGCCGCCGACACCTGGACCGAGGTGGGCTCCGACCGGGCCGACCCGCTCACCGAGAGCCAGGGCCTGGCCTCGGTCGAGGTCCCGGCCGGCAGCCCCAACCGCTACACCGGGATCGGCACCATCCCCTTGGGGGTCGCAGGCCGCGGCTGGAACCACGTCGGCGACCCCGACACCTCCTACGACGGCCACTACATCGAGCCGTACCAGCGGGACGACGGGAACGCCAAGATGTTCCGCGTGCAGGCGCCGGACGGGCGCTGGTCGGAGTACGTCCACACGCTGAGCGCGGGGGAGGCGCTGAACAACTCCTGGGTCGCCGTCTCACCGGACGGCCAGTGGATGCTGTCCGGCGAGTGGGGCACCATGAACCGGCTGCTGGTCTTCCCGACGCCGGGCGTCAACCCGGCCACCTCGCCCTCGGCGAACCTCCCGCAGGCGGCCACGGTCCGCCTCGACCGCGCCGTGCGCGACGTCCAGGGGTGCGACTTCCTCGACGCGACCACCCTGCTGTGCTCCTCCGACGACCCCGCCGGCACCCTGTTCGGCATCACCAAGCCGCTGCTGAGGATCGACCTCTCCGCGGCGCCCGGCGGCACCGCCGACGTCACCGGCCGGGTCACCGCCCTGCGGCAGCTGCCGCTGCGCAGCGCCTGCTCCGGGGCCTTCGAGGCCGAGGGCATCGACTACGACCGCCGTACCGGCACCCTGCGCGTGATCGTCGTCTCGCCGGGCTTCTGCGTGCTGACGGACAGCAAGACCTACCGCCTCACCCGCGGCTGAGGCACCCCGGCCCGGGCCGCGCGGCCGGTGCTCGGCCGAGCTGGTGCCGTACTGCGCTGTTCTGCTGCTTTTCTGCGGGTATGGGGTCGTTCTCCACGGGTACGTCCGTGGTACGGCGCGCGCTCGTGATGCCGCGCCGCGGCCACGAGAGGAGCGATCACGATGGAAGGTGAGCGACTGCACCCGGAGCACCCGGAGTCCGTGTCGGTGGAGCTGAGCGGATGCAGCAAGGAAGACGCCCGGATCGTCTTCGACGCCCTGTGCGCGTGCTTCTCGTCCGACCGGTGCGCCGACGACGTGCCCCGGGAGTACGACGAGGTGCGCCCGACCGTGTGGCTCGGCACCTTCGACGTGGCCGACGCCCATGAGGGGGAGTGCGGCCCCACCCGGCTCCAGGCGTCCGTGGACGCCGACGCGCAGGGGGGCTACTGGGCGATCGAGCGGTTCCGCACCACCCTGGACTCCCTGTTCACCGTGCAGGACCTGAGCATGGCCTCCGGGGACCAGGAACGGGAACTGCACGTCCGGCTGGCGAGCCGCTGAACGAGCCCGCCGTGCGCGCCACCACCTTTTGCAACTAGTTGCAAAAGGTGGTGGTCGTCCTCTACAACAGAGGCACGTCACCGCGCACGGAGGGCCCGATGAGCCGTTACCCCCACCTGCTGAGCCCGCTCGACCTGGGCTTCACCACCCTGCCCAACCGGGTCCTGATGGGCTCCATGCACGTCGGCCTGGAGGAGGCCGAGCGCGGCTTCGAGCGCATGGCCGCGTTCTACGCCGCCCGGGCGCGCGGGGGAGTGGGCCTGATCGTCACCGGCGGCATCGCGCCCAACGAGGAGGGCCGGCCCTACCCGGGCGGCGCCAAGCTCACCACGGCGGAGGAGGCCGAGCGGCACCGGACCGTCACCGAGGCCGTGCACCGCGAGGGCGGCCGGATCGCCCTGCAGATCCTGCACTTCGGCCGCTACGCCTACCACGCCGACCTGGTCGCACCCAGCCCGCTCCAGGCGCCGATCAGCCCCCACGTGCCCCGTGAGCTGACCGACGACGAGGTCGAGCGCACGATCGACGACTACTCCCGCACCGCCCGTCTCGCCCGCGAGGCCGGATACGACGGCGTCGAGATCATGGGCTCGGAGGGCTACCTGATCAACGAGTTCACCGCCGCGCGGACCAATCACCGCACCGACCGCTGGGGCGGCTCCTACGAGAACCGCATGCGCTTCCCCGTCGAGATCGTCCGCCGGGTGCGCGAGACGGTCGGCGAGGACTTCATCGTCGTCTACCGGCTGTCCATGCTGGACCTGGTCCCCGGCGGCTCCACGCTCGACGAGGTGATCACGCTCGCCAGGGCCGTCGAGGCCGCCGGGGCGACCATCATCAACACCGGCATCGGCTGGCACGAGGCGCGGATCCCCACCATCGCCACCTCGGTGCCGCGCGGTGCGTACACCTGGGTGACCAGGCGGCTGATGGGCGAGGTGAAGGTGCCGCTCGTCACCACCAACCGCATCAACACCCCGGAACTGGCCGAGCGGTTGCTCGCCGACGGCACCGCCGACATGGTGTCGATGGCCCGCCCGATGCTCGCCGACCCCGACTTCGTCGCCAAGGCCGCGGCCGGCCGCCCCGAGGCCATCAACACCTGCATCGGCTGCAACCAGGCCTGCCTCGACCACACCTTCAGCGGCAAGCTCACCTCCTGCCTGGTCAACCCCCGGGCCTGCCACGAGACCGAGCTGGTCCTCTCCCCGACGCGGCTGCGCAAGAGCGTCGCGGTCGTCGGCGCCGGGCCGGCCGGCCTGGCCTGCGCGGTCTCCGCCGCCGAGCGCGGCCACGACGTCACGCTGTTCGACGCCGTGAGCGAGATCGGCGGCCAGCTCAACGTCGCCCGCAAGGTCCCCGGCAAGCAGGAGTTCGACGAGACGCTGCGCTACTTCCGCACGCGGCTCGACGAGCACGGCGTCGACGTACGCCTCGACACCCCCGTCACCGCCGCCGACCTGGACGCCTACGACGAGGTCGTGGTCGCCACCGGCGTCACCCCACGGGTCCCCGAGATCCCCGGCGTCGACCACCCGAGCGTCCTCGGCTACCTCGACGTGCTGCGCGACGGCGCCCCCGTCGGCGACCGGGTCGCGATCCTCGGCGCGGGCGGCATCGGCTTCGACGTCGCCGAGTACCTCACCGACGGCGGCGCCAAGGCGCACGAGGACCCGGCGGCGTACTTCCGCCTGTGGGGCGTCGACATGGACTACCGGGCGCCCGGCGGCCTCGCCGCGCCCCAGCGCCCCGCCCCGCCGCGCACCGTGCACCTGCTCCAGCGCAAGACCTCCAAGGTCGGCGCCGGCCTCGGCAAGACCACCGGCTGGATCCACCGCACCGAGCTCAAGCACCGCGGCGTCACCATGGTCCCGGGCGTGCGCTACGACCGGATCGACGACGCCGGGCTCCACGTCACGATCGGCGAGGAGAGCACGGTGCTGGAGGTCGACACGATCGTGCTGTGCACGGGCCAGGAGCCGCGCCGCGGCCTGTACGAGGAACTGGTCGCCGCCGGCCGCTCCGCGCACCTCATCGGCGGCGCCGACGTGGCCGCCGAGCTGGACGCCAAGCGCGCCATCAAGCAGGGCACGGAGCTGGCGGCGGCTCTCTAGGGCCGGGCACCGGCGTCGGAGGCCGTCCCTAGGATGAGCCCATGTCACTCCCGCACGCGATCCTCACCGCCCTGCTAGAGAAGCCGTCGTCCGGGCTGGAACTGACCCGCCGGTTCGACAAGTCGATCGGTTACTTCTGGTCGGCGACGCACCAGCAGATCTATCGCGAGCTGGGAAAACTGGAGGCCGAGGGGCTGATCCGCGCGCTCCCGGCGGAGCAGCCGGCCCGCGGGCAGAAGAAGAGCTACGAGGTGCTGCCCACGGGCCGTGCGGAACTGGCCCGCTGGACGGCCGCCGCCCACGACCCCAAACCGCTGCGCGACGTGATGCTGCTGCGGCTGCGCGCCGCGGCGGTGGTCGGCACCGAGGGCATCGAGGCGGACCTGCGGCGCCATCTGGAGCTGCACGAGCGGCAGTTGGCGGAGTACGAGGAGATCGAGGAGCGGGACTTCCCGCCGGGGAAGGACGGCCCGGAGGACCGGCTGCGGCACCTGGTGCTGCGGGCCGGCATCGACCTGGAGACGTTCTGGACGCAGTGGCTCAGGCACGCCCTGGAGGAGTTCGCCGAGCTGCCCTGACGCCGGCGGGGGTGCTGCTCAGGACCGGTACGGCTTCGAGCGGCGCCTCAGGAACCAGGCCGCGGCGACGACACCGGTCCCGACCAGGGTCCCGCCCGCCACGAGGGTGACCGTGCCGTGGTCCTCCACGGCACCGCCGACGCCGCCCAGGACGCCGCGGGGCGAGGCCGGCGTGGTGGGGACGGGCCGGGCCGCCGCCGGGGAGGGCCCCGGGGAGACCAGGACGGTCTGCGTGCCGGCGGTGCTGTTGTCGGAGCACACCACGATCACCGTGTAGGTGCCCGGGCTCACGCCGGACCAGGTGGCGGACTGGCCGGCACTCGTCCCCGACAGGGCCACCTGCCGGCCCTGGGTGAAGGACGCCTGACCGGTGGTCAGCAGCGAGGCGTTGCCCCAGCTCCCGTGGAGCTGTGCGCACGCGGTGGTCGTGACGGACACCGTGGACCCGGTGGTGCTCACGGAGATCCCGGGTCCGGCGGAGGCCGTGCCGGCGGTCAGGGCGAGGGGCAGCGCGACCGCGGCTGCCGCGGCTGGGCCGGAGCGGAGGAGTGGCGATGACTTGCGCATGTGGACTGCCCTCCGGCGGCACGGTCGGCGGTACATCCCGGGTGCCGCCGAGATCGGAAAACGGCCGTGCTGCCTCAGAGGCAGCCAACAGGGCCGCGGCCGGGCCCGCATGCCGAGCGCCACCGGGCAGGTGACCCGTCCCGGGGCCCGGCGGACGCCCGGCGGGACGTCACCGCCGCTCGCCCGTCGTCACCGTCCGCTCCGCCGAGAAGCCGCCCCAGGTGCCGTCGGGCAGCTTGGCGCGGATCCGCACCCGGTGCGTCACGCCGGGCTCCTGGCCCGCGTAGAAGCTGTACTCCGCCCGGTCGCGCGGCGCGTCGCCGCCGTAGACGAGTGAGGTGGCCTGGCGGCCGTCGAGGTGGATCTGGTACTCGGTCACCACACCGTCCGTGCGCGGCGGGACCCAGGCGAGGTCGATGTAGTACGCCTCGTCGGCGCGGTGGGTGGTGGCCCGCAGCCCCGTGGGCGCGGTGGCACGGCCGTCGTCGGTGCCCGGGGTGGTGAGCCGGACGGCGGCACTGGCGGGGGAGAGGTTGTCGGCGGCGTCGCGGGCCCGGACCGTGAAGACGTAGCGGGTGCCCGGCCGCAGGCCCCCGACGGCGGTGGCCGTCTGTCCGCCGCCGACGCTGTGGATCTTCGTGTCGCCCTGGTAGATGTCGTACGACACCACGCCCCGGTCGTCCCGCGCCGCCGACCAGGTGAGCTGGACCGCCCGGCCCCCGGCCGCCCGGCCGCGGACCCCCGGCGGGCGCGTCGGGGCGGACCGGTCGGCCGCGGCGGCCGCGGGGGTCGTCGCCCGCACCTCCTCGCTGGGCGGCCCGAGGCGTCCGCCGGCGCCGCGGGCCCGGACGGTGAAGACGTACGTGGTCGACGGGCGGAGCCTGGTGACATCCACCATGTGGTCGGAGGACGGCACCTCCTGCACCTTTGTGGAGCCGCGATACACCTCGTACGCCTCCGCGCCGTCGATCGCGTTCCACATGACGTGCACGCTCGTCGCACTCCCCGCGGCGGCGGTGACGCCCCGCGGCGCCGCCGGGAGCGGGCCGCTCTCCTCGTCCCCGCCCATGCCCCAGCCGCAGGAGGCGACCAGGGCGAGTGCTCCGCAGAGCAGGGCGCAGCGGCGCAGGTGCGGACGAGCGGCGGGTGCGGCGGGAGAGGGAACGCCTCGCACGGCTCTGCCTCCCTGGGGACGACGGCAGGACGACAATGGTCCGGACCAATATGACGCCCATGACGCGATCACATCAAGAGGGCGTGCGTTGGTGACCACCCCCGAGGGTTACGTATGCTGAACGTCCGCCCGGTCGAAATCCCCTCGCACTCGGGGGAGTTCGGGCCGCTGGCGCGGAACGCTGTCGTCGCTGGAACCGCGCCGGCCCGGCGGCCGGGCGGCCGCATCCCGTACGCCGGCCCCTGCCCGGGACACGCGGGGGATGCAATCGTTCCAGCGTTTCAGCGGTGAGCGCGTGTTCCGATACGGGGACAGATCGGCCGAGTGTCCGTCACCGTCCCCCAGGAGAGGCCATCACGTGCGTGTTCAGCTGACGCTGGTCGCGGCGGGCGCCGCCCTGCTCGCCCCCACCACACTTCCCGACGCCCCGCCCCCACCGGTGCCCGGCCCGCAGTCCCGGGTCAGGACCGGTCCGGAGGCACACAAGCCGGCCAAGGACGGGCGGGAGGAGCCCGTCCGCGCCGCCGACCTGCTGGCCAAGGTGCGCGACTGCCGCCCCGTCTCGCGCGGGCGCTACCGCAGCGACGCCGGGCTGCGGGCGGACATCCCGGTCTGCGGCGCCAAGGACGCCGTCTTCTGGAAGGCCGACATGGACATCGACTGCGACGGCCGGCCCGGCCGGCTGTGCAACAGCCGCACCGACCCGTACTTCACCGCAGCCACGGCCTTCCCCGGGTCCGACGGCGGGCCGCTGGACGCCGAACGCCTGCCCTACATCGTCGTCCCCCAGCCGAGCGGCATCTGGGACCACCGCGAGGACGGGATCCGGGGCGGATCGGTGGCGGCCGTCGTCCGCGGAGACCGGCTGCGGTACGCCGTCGTGGGCGACGTCGGCCCGCGCGACGTCATCGGCGAGGCGTCCCACGCCGCCGCGCGCGCCCTCGGCGTCCGCCCCGATCCGCGCCGGGGCGGCACCCCCTCCGGCGTCACCTACATCGTCTTCAAGGACAGCCGGGTCAGACCCATCGACGACCGAGCCGCGGCCGAACGGCTCGGGGAGCGGCTCGCCCGGCGCTTCCTCGACGAGGACTGACCCGCCCGGCACGTCCCCGGGGCGGCACCGTCACCGTCCCGGCACGCGTACGCCGCCGGCCCCGCCGCGAGCCCGCCGCACCTTCCGGCAGGAGCCCGCCACCCCTTCCGGCAGGAGGCCGCTACACCTTCCGGTAGGAGTACGCCTCCACCGCCGCCGCCTCCACGGCCGCCAGGTCGGCGCCCGTGGCCGCCGTGACCACCGCGGCCACCGCCCCCTCGACGAAGGGCGCGTCGACCAGACGGGTGTTGTCCGGGAGTTCGTCGCCCTCGGCGAGCAGCGCCTTGACGGTGAGCACCGCACTGCCGAGATCCGTCAGGACGGCGACCCCGGCGCCCCGGTCGACGGACGCGGCAGCCGCGCGGACCAGCTCCGCACTGGTGCCGAATCCTCCCCCCTCGGTGCCGCCCGCCGGGGCCACGAGCACCGCGGTGCCGCCGCCCGACAGCGCCTTCGCGAGGTCGGCCACGGACGCCGCCACCTCCGCGCTGTGCGACACCAGCACGATTCCGACCAGCTTCCCGTCACTCACCGGCGGCCTCCGCGAGTGCGGTCATCACCAGGGCCGACGACGTGGCACCCGGGTCCTGGTGCCCGATGCTGCGCTCGCCGAGATAGCTGGCCCTGCCCTTGCGCGCCTGCATCGGCGTGGTGGCCCGGGCGCCCTCGTCGGCGGCGTCGCGGGCCGCGGCGAACGATTCGCCGAGGGCGTCCACGGCGGGCACCAGGGCGTCGATCATGGTCTTGTCACCCGGTGCGGCACCGCCGAGCGTCCTGACGGCGTCCACCCCCGTCCGCAGTGCCTCGGCCAGCTGCTCCGGGCTCACCTCGGCGGCGTCTGCGAGCGCCTTGCCGGTGCGGCGCAGCAGCGTCCCGTACAGGGGCCCCGACGCTCCGCCGACCGTCGAGATCAACTGGCGCCCGGCGAGGATCAGGACCGCGCCGGGCGTGTCGGGTGCCTCCTTCTCCAGCGCGGCCGTCACCGCGGTGAACCCGCGCTGGAGATTGCTGCCGTGGTCGGCGTCGCCGATGGGCGAGTCGAGGGCGGTGAGCCGTTCCGCCTCCCGGTCGACCAACGCGGCGGTCGCCGTCATCCAACGGCGGAAGAAATCGGCGTCGAGCACTGGGTCTCCTTGCCTGGTAGGTACGTGGTGGTCGCTTACCCGTCGGCTCTCACATGCCCCACCTGAGACCCGGCGTCTTCACCGGCGCGTCCCACAGACCGAGCAGTTCCTCGTCGATCTGGCACAGGGTGACCGACGCCCCCGCCATGTCGAGGGAGGTGACGTAGTTGCCGACGAGGGTGCGGGCGACGGCGACCCCGCGCTCGCCGAGTACACGCTGAACCTCGGCATTGAAGCCGTACAGCTCCAGCAGCGGGGTCGCGCCCATGCCGTTGACGAGGACCAGAACGGGGTTGCGGGGGCTGAGGTCCGTGAGGATCGCGTCGACGGCGGCCTCGGCGATCTCACCGGAGGTCATCATCGGCCGCCGCTCCCGCCCCGGCTCGCCGTGGATGCCGATGCCGAGCTCCAGTTCCCCGGCCGGCAGGTCGAAGGTGGGGCTGCCCTTGGCCGGCGTGGTGCAGGCGCTGAGCGCGACGCCGAAACTGCGGGAGCTCTCGACGACCTGACGGGCGATCGCCTCCACCCGCTCCAGCGGCCGGCCCTCCTCCGCGGCCGCCCCCGCGATCTTCTCCACGAACAGCGTCGCCCCGGTACCGCGCCGGCCCGCCGTGTACAGGCTGTCCGTCACCGCCACGTCGTCGTTGACCAGTACCTTCGCGACCTGAATGCCCTCGTCCTCGGCCAGTTCGGCGGCCATGTCGAAATTCAGGACGTCACCGGTGTAGTTCTTGACGACGAACAGCACTCCGGCGCCGCTGTCCACGGCGGCGGCCGCCCGCACCATCTGGTCCGGCACCGGCGACGTGAACACCTCACCCGGACAGGCCGCCGACAGCATCCCGGGCCCGACGAATCCGCCGTGCAGCGGCTCGTGCCCGGAACCGCCACCGGACACCAGGGCGACCTTCCCGGCCACGGGGGCGTCCCGCCGCACGATCACCCGGTTCTCGACATCCACGGCCAGCTCGGGATGGGCCGCCGCCATACCGCGCAGCGCGTCGGCGACCACGGTCTCCGGGACGTTGATGAGCATCCTCATGGGTACCTCCTGGGAAGCCTAGCAGGCCAGTCAGTGACCTGCGTCTTTGCTGGTCAGAGTGGGTGGAAGCGATTTTCGATCTTGGCGCTCCGTGACGGCTCGGAGCGGGTTCTGGCGGTACTGATGCTGACTCAATGCTGACTTCGGTGACGGCTCTTCAGGTCCGTCGGACGGTCGGGTGCGGCTTGGTCGGGATCCCTGCTGTCGGCAGTATCGGCCTTGCGGCAGCGAAGGTCACGCGCGAGAACGGCATGGGCGCGCCCAGGTCCCGAAACGGGCTGTGCCGGATGTCGGCGTCTTGTGGGCCTTGGCCAGCAGGTCGCTGGTTGAGCAGGTCACCCCTGGTGGACTGTCCAAGCATGCTTGACGTGAGTGTGCGCCGTGGTCGGGGAACCGTTCAGGTAGTACTTCAACTGGAAGAAGATCCGCACCCGGGCCCGTGCGTGGTGCCGATGCCCTGGTCCCCGCCGCAGCCGTGAACCACCTCCGCATGCGGACGCCTGCGTCTGCTGCTCGACGCCTACGGATACGAGGGCGACCGCCTGCGGTTCCAAGCTGTCGTGGCGAAACGGGCCAGAACCAACGTGAACGCCATCCGCTGCATAGCCGCTGGCGGCGACCTGGTCTACACAGCCCTGGAGCTGGTCGTCGCCGACCTCGATCAGGCGGCCCGCGAAGTAAACCTGCTTCCCGCTTCCTTCTGGCTGCCCCCGGATCGTGGCCACGACAACCCTCTACCTCACCGGGCCGTCCGCACCGCCCGCACTGGCACCACGGGACCGCGACCGCCAGAGCAGATACCGCGCGCATCGAACCTCTGGCCGGTTCCCCGGGTCCCTGCCACAGCCGCGATACGGCGCTGCTCACAACGATTCGATCCACTCACCGGGCTCTTCCAGCACAGGAGGCGTCGGCCGCCGACGACTCGTGGCCTGTACTGTCGCACGAAGCAGGGGCCTCCGGGGTGGTCGCCGCCTGCGGAATCGCGACCGTGCACGCGGCACAGGCGTCGGCGAGCTGCCAGGTCCCGCCCCGGTCCGCCCGGATCAGCACCAGTTGCTCCGAGCCCCGCTCTCGCCCGGGCCAGGAGCCAGGAGCTTCGCGGGACCGCCGCGGAGAAGGATGGCGAGCGGCTCCGCGGCACCGTGTCCGCTGCTCTCCGCTACCTGCGCGAAGCAGGAGAGGGCCGCAGCGCGAGCAGGGTCAAGCGCGGCCTGAATGGGAGATAGCTCGAGTCGGTCGGAGTGTCAGTGGTCGCCGCCATACTCAGAAGACGTGCACCTGACCTTGAGGCGCATATCCAGGAGCCAGCCCTCGACCGAGTAGGAACGAATTGACACCCGAGAGCGACGCGGTGCCCGACCGCGACCCGTACCTTCTGGCGCAGATACGAGAGTCCTTTGGGCGCGTGGTCTACAGCCACAAGACCCATGAGAAGCAGGCGGACATCTGCTTCACCAAGCACCGGTGGCAGCAGGGCGTCCTCATTGCTCTCACCGCGATCAGCTCGGGCACCTTCCTTGCCGCGGTGGTCGGCCTGCTCGGCAACGCAGTGCTGACGAGCCTCGCGACCTCTTCTATCGCGCTTCTGGTCAGCTGGATGAGCCTTGGGACGAAGACCTTCAAGTTCGAGGAGGAGTCCGAGGCCCACCGCGGCATCGCGTCTCGGCTGTGGGACGTCCGAGAGTCCTACATCTCCCTCGTCGCCGACCTGATGTCCGGCACCGTCTCCAACGCGGAGGGCCGAGAGCGGCGGAACGAGCTGCAGCAGGCCGCGCGCGACGCCTACGCCGACGCGCCCAGGACGAGCAGCAGGGCGTTCGCGCGCGCCCAAGGCGGGCTGCAGAACAACGAGGAGATGACGTTCACCTCGCGCGAGATCGACCTCTTCCTCCCGGAGGCGCTCCGGCTCGGCGGAGGCGAGGCATGACGATGAAGACCTCAGAAATCTTCGAGACACTGCTGAAGAACCTGAAGGTCGGGGAGACGGCCACGACGGTCGCCTCACGGCGGGACGAGATCACGAAGGCGCTCAACAAGGACTTCCGCGACAAGGACGGCTGCACCGACTACAAGCTGATGGTCGGATCGTTCGGCCGGCACACCGCGATCAAGGGAGTGTCCGACCTCGACATGATCTTCATCCTCCCGCCCAAGATCCGGTCAAGCTACGACGGGGACACCGGCCCGCGGAGAATTCTCGAGAGGGTTCGGAACGACCTCAAGGCGAGGTACAAGAACACTGAGATCCGCGTCGACCAGTGTGTCGTCCGAGTGCGGTTCACGTCCAACGCCTTCAAGTTCGAGGTCCAGCCAGCATTCGAGAACGACGACGGCAGCTTCGACTACCCGGACACGAACGCTGAGGGCTGGAAGGTCACCAAGCCGCGCGAGGAGATCGCCGCGACCAAGGAGTGCAACGACCGCACCTCGACGAACATGCGCCACCTCGCCCGGATGGCACGGGCCTGGAAGAACGCGAACGGCGTGAACATGGGCGGCCTGCTCATCGACACCCTCGTCTACAACTTCTTCGACCAGACCGACGACTACGACGCAGCGGGCACAGGCTCGTTCGACCTCATGGCCCGCGACTTCTTCGAGTTCCTCAAGGATCAGCCAGAGCAGGAGTACTACCTGGCGCTGGGCAGCCGGCAGCGGGTTTACGTCAAGGCGCAGTTCCAACCGAAGGCGAAGAAGGCGTACAACCGATGCCTCGAGGCGATCGCGGACGAAGGCCAGACGTCCGCCAACAAGAAGTGGCGCGAGGTCTTCGGCACGTCGGTGCCGCTGGCGAAGAGCGCGAGCGACTCGTCCCGGTTGTTCAGGGACACCGAGGAGTTCATCGAGGATGAGTTCCCGGTCGACGTGTCCGAGACTGTGTCCATCGACTGCGAGGTCACGCAGGCCGGATGGCGTCCGACCTGGCTTCGCGCGATGCGTCGCGGCGGGATCCTGCTCAAGGCCGACAAGGGCTTGAGGTTCGTGGTCACCAGTTGCTCGGTCAGGGAGCCCTACACGCTTAACTGGCCCTAACAAAAGCGGGTTGATCATGTGACTGTCGGCTTGGTCGCTCGTTGATGGGGGCATGGGGAAGCGTCAGTCGCGGCCATGGATCGTGTCGGACGAACTGTGGTCGCTGATCGAGCCGTTGCTGCCCGAACCGGCACCGAAGCAGGTTGAGGGACGGCCGCGGCTGCCCGACCGTCAGGCCTTGTGCGGCATCCTGTTCGTCCTGCACACGGGTATCCAGTGGGAGTACCTGCCCCAGGAGCTCGGCTTCGGATCGGGCATGACGTGCTGGCGGCGCCTGGCGGCCTGGAACGAGGCCGGCGTCTGGGACCAGCTGCACCAGCTGCTGCTGAACAAGCTGCGGTCGAAGAACCAGCTGGACTGGTCCCGGGCGGTGATCGACTCCTCCCACGTCCGGGCCGCACGCAGGGGCCCAAAAGCGGACCCAGCCCGGTCGACCGCGCACGACCGGGCAGCAAGCACCACATCATCACCGACGGTCAGGGCATCCCGCTCGCGGTGTCGCTGACCGGCGGAAACCGCAACGACGTCACCCAGCTCCTGCCCCTGCTCGACAAGATTCCAGCGGTCGCGGGAGTCGTCGGCCGGCCACGACGCCGCCCGGACATGCTCTTCGCCGACCGCGGCTACGACCATGACAAGTACCGCCGGCTCCTTCGCGAGCGGGGCATCCGACCGGTGATCGCCGAACGTGGCCAGCCGCACGGCACCGGCCTGGGCACCTTCCGCTGGGTCGTCGAGCGGACGATCTCCTGGCTGCACGGCTTCCGCCGCCTGCGCATCCGCTGGGAAAGACGCGACGACATCCACGAGGCCTTCCTCGGCCTCGCCGTCTGCCTGATCACCTACCGCCACGTCCAGAGGCTTTGTTAGGGCCAGT
>NZ_JACVQF010000214.1 GCF_014534645.1 Streptomyces griseicoloratus | reverse complement strand
CAAGGTGCCGGGCACGTCGATGGAGATCCGGGACGTGTCGATGGACTTCGCCTACGGCGAGTCCTTCACCGAGTCCAGCCCGGAGGCGTACGAACGCCTCATCCTGGACGTCCTCCTGGGCGACGCCAACCTGTTCCCCCGCCACCAGGAAGTGGAAGAGTCCTGGCGGATCCTCGACCCGGTCGAGGAGTACTGGGCCACGCACGGCAGGCCCGCGCAGTACGCCTCGGGCAGCTGGGGACCGAGGGAAGCCGACGAGATGCTCGCACGAGACGGACGGAGCTGGCGCAGGCCATGAGGATCGACCTGACCGACACCACGGCAAGCAAGGTCAACAAGGCACTGGTGCAGGGCCGCCGCGCCATCGGCACGCCGGCCGTGGGCATGGTCCTGACGATGGTGATCGTCACGGACGAGGAGAACGCCTACGACTCGATCAAGGCGGCCGAGGAGGCCTCGCACGAGCACCCCTCGCGCACCCTGGTCGTCATCAAGCGGCACACCCGCAACCTGCGCGAACGCACCCGCTCGCACCTCGACGCCGAGGTCCGCGTGGGCTCCGAGGCCGGCACCGGCGAGACGGTGGTGCTGCGCATGTACGGCGAGGTGTCCGAGCACGCCGACTCGGTCGTGCTGCCGCTGCTGCTGCCGGACGCGCCGGTGGTGGTGTGGTGGCCGGTGGACGCCCCCGAGAACCCGGCGAAGGACCCGCTCGGCGCACTGGCCCAGCGCCGGATCACCGATCTGTACGCGGTCGAGCGGCCGATGGAGGTCCTGCAGACCCGGATCCGCTCCTACGCGCCCGGCGACACCGACCTCGCCTGGACCCGGCTGACGCTGTGGCGTTCCATGCTGGCCGCGGCGCTGGACCAGGCCCGGGTCCCGGTCACGTCGGCGACCGTGGAGGCCGAGGCGGAGAACCCGGCCGCCGAGCTGCTGGCCCGCTGGCTGGAGGCGCGGCTCGGCGTCAACGTCGACCGCGTGGTCACCGACGGTCCGGTCGTCACGGCCGTCCGGCTCGGCACCGCGGGCGGCGAGATCGTCATCGACCGGCCCGAGGGCCCGCTCGCCACGCTGACCCTGCCCGGCCAGCCGCCGCGGTCCCTCGCGCTGAAGGTCCGCCCCACCTCCGAACTCATCGCCGAGGAGCTCAGGCGCCTCGACGCGGACGAGATGTACGCCATCGCCCTGCGCGGCGAGGCAACCGAGGAGACCCCCGTCCATGTCTGACTCTCCCAAGCTCACCCGGCGGCCGCAGTGGGCCGCCCTGGAGGACCACCGCGCGGGCGCGCTGCTCCACCCGGACCTGCGCGAGCTGTTCGCCGCGGACCCCGGGCGGGCGGAGCGGTACGTCGTGCGCGTCGGTGACCTGCGCATCGACTACTCCAAGAACCTGATCAACGACGAGACGCTGGCCCTGCTCCAGGAGCTGGCCACCGCCACCGACGTGTTCGGGCTGCGCGACGCCATGTTCGGCGGCGAGAAGATCAACATCACCGAGGACCGCGCCGTGCTGCACACCGCGCTGCGCGCCCCGCGGGACGCGGTGATCGAGGTCGACGGCGAGAACGTCGTCCCCAAGGTGCACGCCGTCCTCGACAGGATGACGGACTTCGCCGACCGGGTCCGCGCCGGCAAGTGGACCGGACACACCGGCCGCCCCATCCGCAACATCGTCAACATCGGCATCGGCGGCTCCGACCTCGGCCCGGCGATGGCGTACGAGGCGCTGCGGGCCTACTCGGACCGCTCGCTCACGTTCCGCTTCGTGTCGAACGTGGACGGCGCCGACCTGCACGAGGCGGTCCGGGACCTGGACCCGGCCGAGACGCTGTTCATCGTGGCGTCCAAGACGTTCACCACGATCGAGACGATCACCAACGCCACCTCGGCGCGCTCCTGGCTGCTGGCCGGGCTGGACGGCGCCGACGAGGCCGTCGCGAAGCACTTCGTCGCCCTGTCGACGAACGCGGAGAAGGTCGCCGGGTTCGGCATCGACGTCGACAACATGTTCGAGTTCTGGGACTGGGTCGGCGGCCGGTACTCGTACGACTCGGCGATCGGCCTGTCCCTGATGATCGCCATCGGCCCGGACCGCTTCCGGGAGATGCTCGACGGCTTCCGCATCGTCGACGAGCACTTCCGCAACGCCCCGGCCGAGGCCAACGCCCCGCTGCTGCTCGGTCTGCTGGGGGTCTGGTACGGCAACTTCTTCGGCGCCCAGTCGCACGCGGTGCTGCCGTACAGCCACTACCTGTCGAAGTTCACGGCGTACCTCCAGCAGCTCGACATGGAGTCCAACGGCAAGTCGGTGGACCGCGACGGCCACCCGGTGGAGTGGCAGACCGGGCCGGTGGTGTGGGGCACGCCCGGCACCAACGGGCAGCACGCCTACTACCAG
>NZ_JACVQF010000213.1 GCF_014534645.1 Streptomyces griseicoloratus | reverse complement strand
AACGCCCGGTTACATTCCGAACCCGGAAGCTAAGCCTTACAGCGCCGATGGTACTGCAGGGGGAACCCTGTGGGAGAGTAGGACGCCGCCGAACTCCTTTTAGAGCTCTGGCTCTTGGGCAACAGCCCGAGGGCCAGAGCTTTTTTGCGTTGAGGTAAGGTCAGGGGGCATCATCGGTTCGTTTCCCCCAGGAGGCCCCCGGGTGGAGGTCCAGGAGACCCGCGTCCAGACTGACCGGGTCCTCACCATCCCGAACATCCTCAGCATGGCCCGTCTCGTCGGCGTGCCCCTCTTTCTGTGGCTGATCCTCAGGCCCGAGTTCGGCGGCCCGAAGAGCGACGGCTGGGCCCTGTTGGTGCTCGCCCTGAGCGGGGTCAGTGACTATCTGGACGGCAAACTAGCCCGGCGTTGGAACCAGATCAGCAGCCTCGGCCGGCTCCTCGACCCTGCCGCCGACCGGCTCTACATTCTGTCGACCCTGGTCGGTCTCACCTGGCGGGAGATCCTGCCTCTCTGGTTGACCGTCGTACTGCTGGCAAGGGAACTGGTCCTGCTGGTGATGGTGGGCATCCTCCGGCGCCACGGCTATCCGCCGCCGCAGGTCAACTTCCTTGGGAAGGCCGCCACGTTCAACCTGATGTACGCGTTCCCTCTGCTCCTGCTCAGTGACGGAAGTGGATGGATCGCGTCACTCGCTGCTATTTTCGGATGGGCGTTCGCCGGATGGGGTACAACGCTGTACTGGTGGGCAGGTGTTCTCTACGTGGTGCAGGTCCGCCGCTTGGTTCGTGCGGACGCCGTGGCCGATTGAACTCGCTGAGTATGCGGCCCGTAGTTGCCGGATGGCCCGCGCTGGAAAAGTGCGGGAGAATCTGTGCGGGTGAAGTCGGCTAGACCGTCGTCTCTCAGAGGAGGACGCTTCCGACATGAAGGCCGTCGTGATGGCTGGTGGCGAAGGCACACGCCTTCGTCCCATGACCTCGAGCATGCCCAAACCGCTCCTGCCGGTGGTCAACCGGCCGATCATGGAGCATGTCCTGCGGCTGCTCAAAAGGCATGGGCTGACCGAGACAGTTGTTACCGTCCAGTTCCTGGCATCGCTGGTCAAGAACTACTTCGGTGACGGCGAAGAGCTCGGAATGGAACTCACCTATGCCAATGAGGAGAAGCCACTCGGTACTGCCGGAAGCGTCAAGAACGCCGAGGAGGCCCTGAAGGACGATGCCTTCCTCGTCATCTCCGGTGATGCCCTGACCGACTTCGACCTCACCGAGCTGATCAATTTCCACAAGGAAAAGGGCGCGCTCGTCACCGTGTGCCTGACGCGCGTGCCCAATCCGCTGGAATTCGGCATCACCATCGTCGACGAGGAAGGCAAGGTCGAGCGCTTCCTGGAGAAGCCGACCTGGGGACAGGTCTTCTCGGACACCGTGAACACCGGCATCTACGTCATGGAGCCCGAGGTCTTCGACTACGTCGACCCCGATGTGCCCGTCGACTGGTCCGGCGACGTCTTCCCGCAGCTGATGAAGGAAGGCAAGCCCGTCTACGGCTATGTGGCGGAGGGCTACTGGGAGGACGTCGGCACGCACGAGAGCTACGTCAAGGCCCAGGCGGACGTCCTGGAAGGCAAGGTCGACGTCGACATCGACGGCTTCGAGATCTCTCCCGGTGTCTGGGTGGCCGAGGGCGCCGAGGTGCACCCCGACGCCGTCCTGCGCGGGCCCCTTTACATCGGGGACTACGCCAAGGTGGAAGCCGGCGCCGAGATCAGAGAACACACGGTCGTCGGGTCCAACGTCGTCGTCAAGAGCGGCGCCTTCATGCACAAGGCCGTCGTCCACGACAACGTGTACGTCGGGCCGCACAGCAACCTCCGGGGCTGTGTCGTCGGCAAGAACACCGACATCATGCGCGCGGCACGGATCGAGGACGGCGCGGTCATCGGTGACGAATGCCTGGTCGGTGAGGAATCGATCGTCCAGGGCAATGTGCGGGTCTACCCGTTCAAGACCATCGAGGCCGGTGCCTTCGTCAACACGTCGGTCATCTGGGAGTCCCGCGGGCAGGCGCACCTGTTCGGCGCCCGGGGCGTGTCCGGCATCCTGAACGTGGAGATCACGCCGGAGCTGGCCGTGCGACTGGCCGGTGCCTATGCGACGACCCTCAAGAAGGGCTCGACGGTCACCACCGCTCGTGACCACTCCCGTGGCGCCCGCGCGCTGAAGCGAGCCGTGATCTCCGCGCTGCAGGCCAGCGCCATCGACGTACGGGACCTGGAGAACGTCCCGCTGCCCGTGGCGCGGCAGCAGACCGCGCGGGGCAGTGCCGGCGGGATCATGATCCGGACCACGCCCGGCGTGCCGGACTCCGTCGACATCATGTTCTTCGACGGGCAGGGAGCCGACCTGTCGCAGGGCAGCCAGCGGAAGCTGGACAGGGTGTTCGCGCGGCAGGAGTACCGGCGTGCGTTCCCCGGGGAGATCGGCGACCTCCACTTCCCGGCCAGCGTGTACGACTCGTACACCGGGTCGCTGCTGCGCAACGTCGACACGACCGGCATCGCGGAGTCGGGCCTCAAGGTGGTCGTGGACGCGTCCAACGGCAGTGCGGGACTCGTGCTGCCCAGCCTGCTCGGGAAGCTGGGTGTCGATTCGCTGACCGTCAACCCGGGGCTCGACGAGTCCCGGCCGACGGAGTCGGCCGACATGCGGCGGTCGGGTCTGGTGCGGCTCGGCGAGATCGTGGCGTCCTCGCGGGCGGCGTTCGGCGTGCGGTTCGACCCGGTCGGTGAGCGGCTCTCCCTCGTCGACGAGAAGGGGCGCATCATCGAGGACGACCGGGCGCTGCTGGTGATGCTGGACCTGGTCGCCGCCGAGCGGCGCAGCGGCCGGGTCGCGCTGCCCGTGACGACCACCAGGATCGCCGAACAGGTGGCGGCGTACCACGGCACCCAGGTCGAGTGGACGACGACCTCTCCGGACGATCTGACGCGTGTCGGCGGTGAGGAAGGGACGATCTTCGGCGGCGACGGCAAGGGCGGCTTCATCGTCCCCGAGTTCAGCAGCGTGTACGACGGCACGGCGGCCTTCGTGCGGCTGATCGGGCTGGTGGCGCGGACGCAGCTCACGCTCAGCCAGATCGACGCGCGGATCCCGCGGGCGCACGTCCTCAAGCGGGACCTCGCGACGCCGTGGGCCGTCAAGGGGCTGGTGATGCGACGGGTCGTCGAGGCGGCCGGAGACCGCTTCGTGGACACCACCGACGGCGTGCGCGTGGTGGAGACCGACGGCCGCTGGGTGATGGTGCTGCCCGACCCGGCCGAGGCGGTCACCCACCTGTGGGCCGAGGGACCGGACGACGCCTCCGCCCAGGCGCTGCTCGACGAGTGGTCGGCGGTCGTGGACAGCGCGGGGCGCTGAAACACACCGCACGCGCGCGTGCCGGACAAGTGTCCCCAAGGGGGCCTGTCCGGCACGCCGGTGGGGCCGTTCGGAGGTAGTCGGCGCGGCGTGCGACGATGTGCGGCATGCCGCAGCAACCCCCCGTTCGGAGCGCATCCCCGCGGCCTGCGCGCCCGGACGCCTCCATGTCGTTGATCACCAACGTCATGGACCACAGTCTCGACGACGGATACGCCGAGGCCGCCGCGAGGAAGAAGGCCGAGGGTACCGGCGGTATGCCCAAGACCCTCCGTGCCAGGCTCGGCCTGGCGGCGGGGCTGGTGCTCGCGGCGCTGGTCGTGACGGTCGGAGCGGCCCAGGCGAGGGTCGCGGCTCCCGTGGTCGCCAAGGAGCGCGAGGAGCTCATCGACCGCATCGACGCGGAGACGGCGGCGGCGGACAAGCTGGAGGACGGCGTCGACAAACTGCGCGACGACGTGAGCGCGCGGCAGCGCGAGGCGCTGGAGAACAGCGGCGGCAGCGGCCGGTCCGACCTGGTGGGGATCCTGTCCGGCGCCGTCGAGGTGCGGGGGCCCGGGGTCAAACTGGTCGTGAACGACGCCAAGGACGTCGGCACCGGTGTGGACGGCGAGGCGCGCGGCACCTCGGGGTTCTCGAACACGGGCCGGGTGCGTGACCGGGACATGCAGCGTGTGGTCAACGGTCTGTGGGCCTCGGGTGCCGAGGCGATCTCCATCAACGGGCAGCGGCTGACCGCGCTCTCCGCGATCAGGGCCGCGGGAGACGCGATACTGGTCGACAACAAGCCGCTGGTGCCGCCGTACACGGTGCTCGCGGTGGGGGACGGCGAAGGGCTCAGCAGCAGGTTCCAGGACAGCGCCGACGGGCTGTACCTGCACGCACTGCAGGAGAACTACGGCATCCGGACCGCCATCTCCGTGGCGGACGGCCTCACACTGCCTGCCGCACCGAGTCTGATCGTACGTACTGCACAGCCGATATCCGAGAAGGGCACATCGTGATCGCCGTACTGGGCCTCGTCGTGGGAGTCGTGGCCGGCCTGTTGGTCCGGCCCGAGGTTCCGGCCGCCGTCGAGCCGTATTTGCCGATCGCCGTCGTGGCGGCGCTCGACGCCGTGTTCGGCGGTCTGCGGGCCATGCTCGACGGCATCTTCGACGACAAGGTCTTCGTGGTCTCGTTCCTGTCGAACGTGGTCGTGGCCGCGCTGATCGTGTTCCTGGGCGACAAGCTGGGCGTCGGCGCCCAGTTGTCGACCGGTGTCGTGGTCGTCCTCGGCATCCGGATCTTCTCCAACGCCGCGGCGATCCGCCGGCACGTCTTCAGGGCGTGAGGCCGATGAGCGACCAGGACCAGAAGCCCGCGAACAGCTTGCGCGAGGAGCTGCCCGAGGAGGTGCCGGCGGCGAAGCCTCCCGCGGCGGACGCCGAGGCGGAGAAGCCGGCCGCGCTGACCGGCCGGCAGCGACTGGTGAAGGGCCTGTGGCCGCCGCGCGTCACCCGGGCCCAACTCACCGTCGCGCTGCTGCTGTTCGGGCTCGGCTTCGGGCTGGCGGTCCAGGTGGCGTCGAACAGCGACAGCGACAGCGCGCTGCGTGGCGCCCGCCAGGAGGATCTCGTGCGCATCCTCGATGAACTGGACGACCGTACTCAGCGTCTTGAGGACGAGAAGCAGGGTCTGGAGAAGCAGCGCGACGAGCTGGAGAACAGCTCCGACCAGGCCGAGGAGGCCCGCAGGCAGACGGTCGAGAAGGAGCGGCAACTCGGCATCCTGGCGGGCACGGTGGCCGCGCAGGGGCCCGGCATCACGATGACGATCGAGGACACGAAGGGGACGGTCGAGGCGGACATGCTGCTCGACGCGATCCAGGAACTGCGTGCCGCCGGCGCGGAGGCGATCCAGGTGAACGGCGTACGGGTCGTGGCGGGCACGTACCTCACGGACTCCGGCAAGAGTGTGAGCGTCGACGGGAACAAGATCAACGCGCCCTATCGTTTCCAGGTCATCGGCAAACCGCAGGATCTCGAACCGGCGCTCAACATCCCGGGAGGCGTGGTGCAGACTCTGGAGAAGGAACAGGCCACCGTTACTGTTGAGAGGTCGAGCAAGATCGTCGTGGATGCCTTGCGAGCGGTGAAGCGGCCTGACTACGCTCGGTCGTCCTCCCGGTGAACCGGGGGTGCATGGAGGACATCCGGCGAGGGCATGAGGTTGCGGGGGGTCGGCGCACCGATTGGGCGGTGCGTGGTGGAAACTGTCTGGTGGAGACGGACGTTGTGAAGGTGTCCGAGTCGGCCAGTACGGTCAGTCAGGGTTCGTCCTGCCCCACGGGCGGGTCTGTTTCGGTCAAGGGGAATCGCCCGTGAAGTTGTTTGCGAAGTTGTTCGGCAAGAGCGCGCGAGAGGGCCGCGACAACGCGACCGCTCGCCACCGCGCGCAGCCTGACGCAGAAGGCCAGCGCCCGCTGTTCCGGGACCAGGTGGCTGGTCCGGGCGGTGACATTTCCGGAGGTCAGGGCGCGGCGTCTGTTGACCCTGCGCAGTCCGGCGGCATAGGTTTCGGCCAACCGTCAACCTCAGGTACGGGTGGAGGGTTTGCCCCCGGTCCGTACGCGTCGAACGCCCCGGCGGGGCAGCCGCGGCAGGAGGATCCGTCCATGTCGGCCCTGGTGTGTACGAGGTGCGGTAACCGCAACGCGGAGAACAGCCGCTTCTGCTCGAACTGCGGCGCCCCGTTGCGGCCCGGAGTGGTCCCGGAGCGCTCCTCGGAGACGACCTCCACGATCTCCATCTCCGGGCTGGAGGCGTACGACGCCGAGACCACCGGTCAGACGGCGATCCCGGCGCTGTCTCCCGAGGCACAGGCGGCCGTGGACGCGCTGCCGATGGGTTCCGCGCTCCTGGTGGTGCGCCGCGGGCCCAACTCCGGCAGCCGCTTCCTGCTGGATGGCGAGCTGACCACTGCGGGGCGTCATCCGCAGAGCGACATCTTCCTGGACGACGTGACGGTCTCCCGCCGGCACGTGGAGTTCCGCCGCAGTCCGGACGGCTCGTTCACGGTGGCCGACGTCGGCAGCCTGAACGGCACGTACGTCAACCGGGAGCGGATCGACCAGGTCGCCCTGTCGAACGGTGACGAGGTGCAGATCGGCAAGTACCGGCTGGTCTTCTACGCGAGCCAGCGGGGCTACTGACCCTCCCCCCACTCCGTCCGGGGGTACTCACAGGGAAGGTCCATGCTTCAAACACCGAGCGGCGGTGCCGGGCACGGCACCGCCGCCACGGACAGCGGGCCGATGAGCATCGGCACGGTGCTGAACGTGCTGCGGGACGAGTTTCCCGACATCACCATCTCCAAGATCCGCTTTCTGGAGTCGGAGGGCCTGGTCGAGCCGCAGCGGACCCCGGCCGGGTACCGCAAGTTCAGTGCGCACGACGTCGAGCGCCTCGGTCATGTGCTGCGTATGCAGCGGGACCACTATCTGCCGCTCAAGGTGATCCGCGAGCATCTGGACGCCATGGAGCGCGGTGAGCCGGCGCGGCTGCCCACGCTGGGCCGGCAGCGGGACGCGGAGGCCGTCCCGGAGCCCCCCGAGGGGCCCACGCCGGCCCGGATCGGCCGGGACGAGCTGCTCGTCGCCGCCGGGATCGGGGACGAGGAGCTGAAGGAGTGGGAGTCGTACGGGCTCATCACTCCGCTGGCCGACGGGGCCTACGACGCGGAGGCCGTGACGGTCGCCTCGCTCGTGGTCCAGCTGGGGCGATTCGGGATCGAGCCGCGACACCTGCGGGTGATGAAGGCCGCCGCCGACCGGGAGGCCGGGCTGGTGGACCAGGTGGTCGCCCCGCTGAAGCGCCATCGGAACCCGCAGACCAGGGCGCATGCGGAGGCCCGCACGAAGGAGCTGGCGGGACTCGCGGTGAGACTGCACGCGGCCCTCGTGCAGACCGCTCTCGGGGTGCGCCTGCCCTGAAACGGCGGATTCGCGGGCCCCGGATCGCCCCCCGATCCCGGCCCGACTACCCAAAGGTCCCGGGCAGCGCCTAGGGTTGCTGTGTGAACGAGCTCGATGTCGTAGGTGTCCGGGTCGAAATGCCCTCCAACCAACCGATCGTGCTGCTGCGTGAAGTGGGAGGCGACCGTTACCTCCCCATCTGGATCGGTCCGGGGGAGGCGACGGCGATCGCCTTCGCCCAGCAGGGCATGGCTCCCGCACGGCCGCTGACCCATGATCTGTTCAAGGACGTGCTGGAAGCCGTCGGCCAGGAGCTCACCGAGGTACGCATCACGGACCTGCGTGAGGGGGTTTTCTACGCGGAGCTGGTCTTCGCCAGCGGAGTCGAGGTGAGCGCACGGCCGTCCGACGCCATAGCGCTCGCGCTGCGCACCGGGACGCCGATCTTCGGCAGCGACACGGTGCTCGACGACGCGGGTATCGCCATCCCGGACGAGCAGGAGGACGAGGTGGAGAAGTTCCGCGAGTTCCTGGACCAGATCTCGCCGGAGGACTTCGGCAGCAGCAACCAGTGACGCGCGCGGGCCGAGGGCGGACGGGAGCGCCGCACGGCCGGCTCCGGACACATTCGGCTAGCCTTTCCCCGCGGTTGGGTACGGGAAACCACTCGTAGGGTGATTATCACTCGGCGTGCCGAGTGTGGCGATCGTTGACGCACCCTTGGTGACTGCCTACCGTCGAGGAGGCAGGTCAAGGACGGAGGTCGGCGTGAGAATCAGCGGCGACGGTACGACCGGGGGTGGACCCCGGAGCACCCCCGGGGCGAGCGGTCCGTACCCTTCCCCTCGCTCTCGGCTCCGCTCGAGCGGAGGGTACCCCCATCACGGCAGCGCGACCGATCACGCTCCGCAGCGTCCGACGGCCGTGCCGAGCAGCGGAGGGGTGACGTCCATGGCGTCCGAGCAGATCGGCTATCGCGGCCCGACGGCCTGCGCGGCCGCCGGCATCACCTACCGGCAGCTGGACTACTGGGCCCGCACCGGGCTGGTGGAGCCCAGTGTGCGGCCCGCCCACGGGTCGGGCACCCAGCGTCTCTACAGTTTCCGGGACGTCGTCGTCCTGAAGATCGTCAAGCGGTTCCTCGACACGGGCGTGTCGCTGCAGAACATCCGGACCGCCGTCCAGCACCTCAGGGAGCGTGGCTTTTGCGACCTGGAGCGGATGACGCTGATGAGCGACGGCGCCACGGTCTACGAGTGCACCTCGCCCGACGAGGTCCACGCCCTGCTCCAGGGCGGGCAGGGCATCTTCGGGATCGCCGTCGGCGTGGTGTGGCGGGACGTCGAGAGCGCGCTGTCGCAGCTGCACGGGGAGCGGATCGACACGGGCGAGACCCTGGTCGGGCACAACCCGGCGGACGAACTCGCGCGACGCCGGAACCGGGCGGTCTGAGGAAGCGGCCCGCGGACAGGGCGTTGTCAGTGGCGTAGGGCAGCATCGGAGATGTGAGAACCGCGCCCACGATCCTGCATCTCGACATGGATGCCTTCTTCGCCTCGGTGGAGCAGGCGTCCAAGCCGAGTCTGCGCGGAAAGGCCGTCGTGGTGGGCGGGCTCGGGCCGCGCGGCGTGGTGGCCACAGCCTCGTACGAGGCGCGGGTCTTCGGCGTTCACTCCGCCATGCCGATGGGGCAGGCCCGGCGGCTGGCGCCCAACGCCGCCTATCTCGTTCCGCGCTTCGGGTTCTACCGGTCGATCAGCGAGCAGGTGATGCGGCTGCTGGGGGCGCTGTCGCCGCTGGTGGAGCCGCTCAGCCTGGACGAGGCGTTCGTGGACCTGGAGGCCGGTGGGGCGGCCTGGGACGCGGAGTCGGCCCGGCTGGCCGGGACGAAGCTGCGCGCGGACATCCGGGCGGTCACCGGACTCACCGGCTCGGTGGGGCTGGCCGCCTCCAAGATGCTCGCCAAGATCGCCTCGGAGGAGGCCAAGCCCGACGGGCTGGTGCTGATCCCGCCGGGGACGGAGCGGGATCTGCTCGCGCCGATGCCGGTCCGGACGCTGCCCGGGGTCGGCCCGGCGACGGGGGACCATCTGCGGCGGGCCGGCATCACCACGGTGGGCGAGCTCGCCGAGGCGGGCGAGGACGAACTCGTGCGGCTCCTGGGCAAGGCCCACGGGCACGCGCTGTACGCCATGGCCCTGGCCCGTGACGAGCGGCCCGTGGTGGCCGAGCGGGAGGCCAAGTCGGTGTCGGTCGAGGACACCTATGACGTGGACATCCACGACCGGGTGCGGGTGGGCGTGGAGGTGCGGCGGCTGGCCGACCGGTGTGTGCGGCGGCTGCGCGGCTCCGGGCTGTCCGGGCGGACCATCGTGCTCAAGGTGCGGCGGTACGACTTCTCCACGCTGACGCGCTCGGAGACGCTGCGCGGGCCCACGGACGACCCGGCGGTGGTGCGGGAGGCGGCGGCCCGGCTGCTGGACTCGGTGGACACCACGGGCGGCGTGCGGCTGCTCGGCGTGGGCGTCAGCGGTCTCGCCGACTACACGCAGGAGGACCTGTTCGCCCAGGCGGCGGGGGAGCGGGCCGACGAGCACGCGGAGGAGCCCGATGCCGAGCCCGTCGAGGAGCGGCAGGAGCCGCCCGCCGAGCGCCGGTGGCCGTCGGGGCACGACGTGCGGCACGCGGATTACGGGCACGGATGGGTGCAGGGCAGCGGCCTGGGCCGGGTCACCGTGCGGTTCGAGACGCCCGGCTCGGCGCCGGGCCGGGTGCGGACCTTCCCCGTCGACGACCCGGACCTGGAACCGGCCGATCCGCTGCCGCTGGTGCCGGCTGGGCCGCGAAGACCCGGGGACGCCGGCCAAGGGGCTCCCGACGCCGGGGGGCCGGTCGGTCCGGCGGAGGTGACGTCGCGACCGGGGTAGCGCCCGCGACCGGGCCGGGCGACGCCGGGGAGCCGCAGCGGGCGGTCAGCTGTCGTCCTTGCCGGCCAGCTTGCCGAAGTCGCGGTCGGGCAGCGGGGGAGGGGCGGCCACGTCGAGGCCGTAGTGGTGGTAGAGCTGCAGTTCCTGTTCCGGTGAGAGATGGCGGCCGACGCCGAAGTCGGGGGCCTCCTTGATCAGGGCCCGGTCGAAGGGCACCCGCAGGGCGCCGTCGACCAGTTCGCTGGGCTCCAGGGGGACGAACGCGTCCCTGCTGAACAGCCCGGTGCGTATGGCCGCCCACTCGGGCACACCGGTGGCGTCGTCGAGGTAGACCTCGTCGATGGTGCCGATCTTGGTGCCGTTGCGGTCGAACGCCTTGCGGCCGATCAGGTTGCGTGGATCGATGTCGGTACGCACGGGCCCTCCACTTGGTCGCAAACCACCCCGGTCAATCATCCGTAAGTACTACAAAAGAGCACATCCGGGCCCGCGGCCACTCGAAGTCCGGCCGTTGACCTCGCTGGTACGCTGACAAGCGGCTGCTGACCCCGTGCGGGAGAGTCCTCCAGACACCATCGGAGGCGCCGAAGGAGCAAATCCTCCCCGGAATCTCTCAGGCCCACGTACCGCACGGACGAGGTCACTCTGGAAAGCAGGGCGGGTGTCGACGGCTTCCGCTCTCACCGACGGTGAAAGCCGGAAAGCCCTCGGGCGCTCCGGTGAAGCTCTCAGGTCGAGATGACAGAGGGGGAGGCCGTCCGGGTACCCGCGCCGTGGTGCCCCTCACAGGTCGCGTCAGACCAGGAGGCCTCCGCAATGACCGCCCCTCGCATTCCGCTCTCCGAGCTCGAACAGGGCATCCCGTTCGAGCAGCGCCACATCGGCCCCGACCACGAGGCCCGGGCCAAGATGCTCGCGCAGGCCGGTTACGGCTCGCTGGACGAGCTGACCGCCGCCGCGGTGCCGGATGTGATCAAGAACGCCGACGCGCTCGACCTGCCGGGCGCGCGCACCGAGGCCGAGGTGCTGGCGGAGCTGCGCTCGCTGGCCGACCGCAACCAGGTCCTCGACTCCATGATCGGCCTCGGCTACTACGGGACCTTCACCCCGCCGGTCATCCTGCGCAACGTCATGGAGAACCCGTCCTGGTACACGGCGTACACGCCGTACCAGCCGGAGATCTCCCAGGGCCGCCTGGAGGCCCTGCTGAACTTCCAGACCATGGTCGCCGACCTCACCGGCCTGCCGACCTCCGGCGCCTCCCTGCTCGACGAGGGCACGGCGGCCGCCGAGGCCATGGCGCTGTCCCGGCGCATGGGCAAGAACAAGAAGGGCCTGTTCCTGGTCGACGCGGACGCGTTGCCGCAGACCATCGCCGTGATCCAGACCCGGGCCGAGCCGACCGGCGTCGAGGTCGTCGTCGCCGACCTCACCGACGGCATCCCGGCCGAGGTCGCCGAGCGGGAGATCAACGGCGTCCTCATCCAGTACCCCGGCGCCTCCGGTGCCGTACGCGACATCAAGCCGGTGATCGACCGGGCGCACGAGCTCGGCGCGCTCGTCACCGTCGCCGCCGACCTGCTCGCCCTCACGCTGCTGAAGTCGCCCGGTGAGCTGGGCGCCGACATCGCCGTCGGCACGACGCAGCGCTTCGGTGTGCCGATGGGCTTCGGCGGGCCGCACGCCGGCTACATGGCCGTGCACGAGAAGTTCGCGCGCAGCCTGCCCGGCCGCCTGGTGGGCGTCTCCGTGGACGCCGACGGCAACAAGGCGTACCGCCTCGCCCTGCAGACCCGCGAGCAGCACATCCGCCGGGAGAAGGCGACCAGCAACATCTGCACCGCGCAGGTGCTGCTCGCCGTCATGGCCGGCATGTACGCCGTCTACCACGGCCCGGAGGGCCTCAAGGGAATCGCACGGCGCACGCACCGCTACGCCTCCGTCCTCGCCGCGGGCCTCACGGCCGGGGGCGTCGAGATCGTCCACGGCGCCTACTTCGACACGGTCACCGCGCGGGTGCCGGGCCGGGCCGCCGAGGTCGTCGCCGCCGCCCGCGAGAACGGCATCAACGTGCGGCTCGTCGACGCCGACCACGTGTCGGTCGCCTGCGACGAGACCACGGCACGCGCGCAGGTGGCGGGTGTGTGGAACGCGTTCGGTGTCGAGGGCGACGTCGAGGCGCTGGACGCGGCCACCGAGGACGCGCTGCCCCAGGCGCTGCTGCGCACCGACGACTACCTGACGCACCCCGTCTTCCACCAGCACCGCTCCGAGACGGCGATGCTGCGCTACCTGCGCCGCCTCGCCGACCGGGACTACGCGCTGGACCGCGGCATGATCCCGCTGGGCTCCTGCACCATGAAGCTCAACGCGACCACCGAGATGGAGCCGGTGACCTGGTCCGAGTTCGGGCAGCTGCACCCCTTCGCGCCCGCCGAGCAGGCCCAGGGCTACCTGACCCTCATCCGTGAGCTGGAGGAACGGCTCGCCGAGGTCACCGGGTACGACAAGGTGTCGCTCCAGCCCAACGCCGGCTCGCAGGGCGAGTTCGCCGGGCTGCTCGCCGTACGCGGCTACCACCGGGCCAACGGCGACGACCAGCGGACCGTGTGCCTGATCCCGTCCTCCGCGCACGGCACCAACGCCGCGAGCGCCGTGATGGCCGGCATGAAGGTCGTCGTCGTCAAGACCGCCGAGGACGGCGAGATCGACGTCGAGGACCTGCGCGCCAAGATCGAGCAGTACCGCGACGAGCTGGCCGTGCTCATGATCACCTACCCGTCCACGCACGGCGTGTTCGAGGAGCACGTCGCCGACATCTGCGCCCGGGTGCACGAGGCCGGCGGCCAGGTCTACGTCGACGGCGCCAACCTCAACGCCCTGGTGGGCCTGGCCAAGCCCGGTCACTTCGGCGGCGACGTCTCCCACCTGAACCTGCACAAGACCTTCTGCATCCCGCACGGCGGCGGCGGTCCCGGCGTGGGCCCGGTGGCCGTACGGTCGCACCTGGCGCCGTACCTGCCCAACCACCCGCTGCAGCCGGCCGCCGGCCCGGAGACGGGCGTCGGACCCGTCTCCGCGGCCCCCTGGGGCTCGGCCGGCATCCTGCCGATCTCGTGGGCTTACGTCCGGCTCATGGGCGGCGAGGGCCTCAAGCGCGCCACTCAGGTGGCCGTGCTGTCCGCCAACTACATCGCCAAGCGGCTGGAGCCCCACTACCCGGTCCTGTACACCGGCCCGGGCGGGCTGGTGGCGCACGAGTGCATCATCGACCTGCGTCCGCTGACCAAGGCCACCGGCGTGAGTGTCGACGACGTCGCCAAGCGGCTGATCGACTACGGCTTCCACGCGCCGACCATGTCGTTCCCGGTGGCCGGGACGCTGATGATCGAGCCGACCGAGTCCGAGGACCTGGCCGAGCTCGACCGGTTCTGCGACGCGATGATCGCCATCCGCGCGGAGATCGAGAAGGTCGGCTCCGGCGAGTGGCCCGCGGACGACAACCCGCTGCGCAACGCGCCGCACACGGCCGGCGCGCTGGGCGGCGAGTGGGACCACGCGTACACGCGCGAGGAGGCCGTCTTCCCGGCCGGTGTGCAGGCCGCCGACAAGTACTGGCCGCCGGTCCGCCGCATCGACCAGGCCTTCGGCGACCGCAACCTCGTCTGCTCCTGCCCGCCGCTGGACGCCTACGAGGACTGAGCGGGCCGACGCTCTCCAGGCCCCGCCCGGGTTGTTCCGGGCGGGGCCTTCGGGTTTGTGGTCACGGCACCTGGTGCGGGGCCGTGGCCAGCGCGACCTCGGTCGACTTGATCAGGGCGACCACGTCGGAGCCCACGAAGATGCCCAGGTCGCCGGCCGCGTCCTTGGTGATCGCGGCGGTGAGATCGCCGCCGTCCACGGTGACCTTGACGATCGCCATGGCCTCGCCGAGCGTGAGGCGGGTGATCGTGCCGGGCAGCTGGTTGCGGATCGACAGGCCCTCGATCCGGCCGGTGGCGAGCGAGACCTCCGTCGACTTCACCAGCGCGCTCACCGGGGAGCCCGGGGCGAGGCCGAGTTCCTCGACGGCCTCCAGGGTGATGGCCGCCGTGAGTTCCTGGCCGCCCGTCAGCCGGACTTTCACGGTCGCCATGACTTCGCCGGGGTGCACCTCGGTGACGGTGCCGGGAAGCTGGTTGCGGATGCTCAGGGTCATGGCCCCTCACCGTAGTGCGGGAGGGGGTTCAGGCAGGGTATGCGTGTGTCTGCGTCGCTTTGACCATCGCCCAAACCGGTGCACCCGGGTGCAGGCCGAGTTCTGCTGCGGCGACCGTGGTGAGGTCGGCGGCCAGGGGCAGTTCGCCCGTGAGGCCGGCGCGGACCCGGTCGCCGTAGGTCTCCAGGCCGGCGACCTCGCAGCGCCACAGGTTGCGCGCGCCGGCGCCCGTGGGCCGGTCCCGGAAGAGGGCGACCGCCGAGGGCGGGAACGCCACGAACGCCGGCCCCGACAGCTCCTCCGACGTGGTGATCGCGGGCCCGGCGTCCAGCCGTACCGTGTGCCCGTCGGCCCGGCCCCGGTACAGGTTCAGGCCGACCAGCTGGGCGATGTAGTCCGTGCGGGGCCGGCGGGCGATGTCGGCGGGGGTGCCTTCCTGGACGACCCGGCCGTGTTCGACGACGACCAGCCGGTCGGCCAGCACCATGGCGTCCAGCGGGTCGTGCGTGACGAGGACGGCGACGGCCTCGAACCCTGCCAGATGGCGGCGGAGCCCGGCGCGGACCTCCAGCCTTGTGCGGGCGTCCAGCGCGGCCATCGGCTCGTCCAGGAGCAGCAGCCGGGGCCGGGTGGCCAGGGCGCGGGCGAGGGCGACGCGCTGGGCCTGGCCGCCGGACAGGTTGCGCGGCTTGGCGCCGGCGTGCTCGGCCAGGCCCATGCGGTCCAGCCACTCGGCGGCCTGGGCGCGGGCCTCCGCCTTGGTCGCGCCCCGGCAGCGCGGTCCGAACGCCACGTTGTCCAGCGCGGTCAGATGCGGGAAGAGCAGGTAGTCCTGGAAGACCACGCCGACCGGGCGGGACTCCGGCGGCGTGCGGTCCAGGGAGACGCCGTCCAGGAGCAGCCGGCCGTCCGTGAGCGGGACCAGGCCGGCGAGCGCGCGCAGGGCGGTGGTCTTGCCGGCGCCGTTGGGGCCGAGCAGGGCGACGACTTCGCCGGGTGCGGCGGTCAGCTCGACGTCCAGGCGGAAGCCGCCGCGGTCCACGACGAGACGGGCGTCGAGACCCTCGGCAGGCGCGCGGGGGATCGCGCGGGCGGGGGCGGTGTCGTCGAGGTCGGTCATCTGGGGATCGTCCACCCAATCGTGTCTCGGGGCGGCTCCGGGAAGGCCGTCGGTGCCGGGTCTCGGTACGGGTCTAGGAGGCCGTCATCCACCGGTCCCGCAGACCGGCCAGTACGGCGATGGAGACGGCCAGCAGCACCAGGCTGAGGGCGATCGCCGCCGCCGGGTCGTACTGCAGGGCGAGGTAGACCGCGAGCGGCATGGTCTGCGTACGGCCCGGGAAGTTGCCGGCGAACGTGATCGTCGCCCCGAACTCGCCCAGCGCCCGGGCCCACGCCAGGACGGCGCCCGCCGCGACGCCCGGCGCGATCAGCGGCAGCGTGACGCGACGGAACGCGGTGAACCGCGAGGCACCCAGCGTCGTGGCCGCCTCCTCGTACCGGGGGTCGGCGGCCCGCAGCGTGCCCTCGACGCTGATGACCAGGAACGGCATCGCGACGAACGTCTCCGCGAGGACGACGCCCGTGGTGGTGAACGGCAGCGTGATCCCGAACCAGGAGTCCAGCCACTGCCCGACGACACCGTTGCGGCCGAAGGCGAGCAGGAGCGCGACGCCGCCCACGACAGGGGGCAGGACGAGCGGCAGCGTCACCAGGGCGCGCACCAGGCCGCGGCCGGGGAACTCGGTGCGGGCCAGCAGCCAGGCCAGCGGAACGCCGACGAGCAGGCTCAGCAGGGTCGCCGACGTCGCGCACACCAGCGACAGCCTGAGCGCCTGCCAGACCTCGGCACTGGCCAGCTGCTCGGGCAGGTCCCGCCAGGGGGCCCGGACGAGCAGGGAGACCAGCGGCAGCAGCAGGAAGGCCAGGCCGGCCAGGGCGGGCAGCAGCAGGGGCACCGGCACCGCGCGGGTGCCGCGGCGGAGGCGGGTGCGCCGCGGCCCGCCCCCGACGCCGCCGGGCGTGGTTGTGGCGGGCTTCGTCACGGCTTGCGGAATCCGGCGTCGGTGAGCACCTTCTGGCCCTCGGCGGAGCTCACCAGGTCGACGAAGGCCTTCGCCGCGCCGGCGTTGGGCGCGTCCTTGAGCAGGGCGATCGGGTAGTCGTTGAGGGCCTCGGCCGATTCGGGGAAGTCCACGCCCTCCACCTTGTCGCCGGCCGCCCTCACGTCGGTCTTGTAGACGAGGGCGGCGTCGGCCTCGTCCAGCTCGACCTTGGTCAGGGCGCTCTTGACGTCCTGCTCGTACGACACCGGGGTGAGGTCGAGTCCGGCTGCTGCCAGGGCCTTGCGGGCGGCTGCGCCGCACGGCACGCTCTCGTCGCACAGGACGACCTTCAGGCCGGACCTGGTGAGGTCCTTCAGCGTCGAGATCCTGTCCGGGTTGCCCGGCGCAGTGGCGATCTCCAGCTGGTTGCGGGCGAAGACGGCCGGCGTCCCGGCCGTGCCGTCGGCCTTCGTGACGATCTCCATGGTCCTGCCGCTGGCGGCGGCGAAGACGTCCGCCGGGGCACCGCTGGTGATGCTGGCGGCCAGGCTGTCGCTGCCGCCGAAGTTGAAGGCGACCTCGGTGCCCGGGTGCCGCTCCTCGAACTCCTTGCCGAGCTCGGTGAAGCTCTCCTTGAGCGAGGCGGCGGCGAAGACGGTGACCGTGCCGGAGAGCTTGCCGGACGAGGACCCCGAGGAACCCGCTTCACCGGAACCGGAACCGGAGTCGGAGCCGGACGAGGAGCAGGCGCTGAGGGCCAGCAGCAGGGCGGCCCCGGCGCCGGCCACCCGCAGGGCGGGGCGGGTGCGGCGGATGCTGCGCACGGAACGGGTCGACACGGGCCACTCCCTCTGTGGTCTTGGACAGGAGTCCGGCAGGCCCACCGCGTCCGGGCCCTTGTCCGGGTCCGGCGGACGGCGGCCGTCCGGGCTCCTCCGATGCATCGATCATACTTCCGCATCTGCGAGGGGTAAGTCTCCTGTCGTATCGCATGAGCGACCCTGGGGACGTAAAGGGGCCGCATGTGCGTTCGTACGGGAAGCGGGCGGCCGGGGAGCCAGGGAGCCGGAGAGCGGGGGAGGTCGTCTCAGGTGCGGTCGATGTGGACGTTCGTCGACTTCACGCGCGCGGTGGCCTCCATGCCCACCTCCAGGCCGAGGTCCTCGACGGCCTCCCGGGTCAGCAGGGAGACGAGCCGGTGCGGGCCGGCCTGGATCTCGACCTGGGCGGCGACGTCGCCGAGTTTGATCGCGGTCACGATCCCGGGGAAGGCGTTGCGGACCGAGGTGTGCGGGGCGCCCTCGTCGCCGTCGGCGGTCCGGGCCAGCTCGACCGAGAACGCGGCGAGGTCCCGCCCGTCGATGAGCCGCCGTCCGCTCTCGTCGCGGTGGGTGGTGATCCGGCCGGCGTCCGCCCAGCGGCGGGCGGTGTCGGGGCTGACGCCGAGCAGCCGCGCCGCCTGGCCGATGGTGTAGGACTGCATGCCGGTCACGATAGGCGGAGGCCGGGCGGCGGTGGGTGCGGGGTCGGGCGTGGCCTCGGCGAGCCCCCGGCCCGGGGAGGGCGAGTCGGCGCCGGCCCGCCCGTCATCCGGTGTGGACGCGCGGGCGGCGCGCGGGGTCCGGCTCCGCCTCGCGCAGGACCTCGCGGGTGACCGGGGCGACCTCGCCCTGCCCGAAGAGGAAGAACCGCAGGAAGTTGGCGAAGGGGTTGCCCTCGGTCCACTCGAAGTAGATGTGCGGCGTACGGCCGGTCGTGTCACGGACGTGGAGGAGCAGGGCGGCGAGGGCGTTCGGGACGGAGGAGGACTCCAGGGTCAGGACGCGGTAGCGGTTGTGCAGGGTCGAGCCGCGGACCGTCAGGCCCGCCTCGAACTCGGACGGGTCGACGACCGTGACCTCGACGAAGACGAAGTCCTCGTGGGTCGGTACGTCGTTGTCCTGCCGGATCTGCTCGATCTTGTCGCGGTACTCGGCCAGGTCCCGCTGGTCGGGCTCGTTGGCGATGAAGCGCATCTTGCGGCTGGCCATGTCCCGGACGAAACGTTCCGCCATGTCGTCGAGCGTCACGCTGGTCACGCGGAGCTCGAAGGCACGCGCCAGCCGGGACAGCAGCGAGACCAGGATGATGCCGGCGATGAAGCAGGCGCCGATCTTCACGCCGTCCGGTCGCTCGACGACGTTCACGACGGTCGTGTAGAGGAACACGGCCGAGATCACGGCGAACGCGATGGTCCAGTTCCGCTGGCCCGCCTTGCGGGCGGCGATGGTCACCGCGATGGCGGCGGAGCTGATCAGCACCAGGACGCCGGTGGCGTAGGCGCCGCCCTGGGCGTCGACGTCGGCGTCGAAGATCCAGGTGACCAGGAAGGCGATGAGCGTGAAGACGACGACCATCGGTCGCACGGCCCGCGCCCAGTGCGGGGCCATGCCGTAACGGGGCAGGTAGCGCGGCATGAGGTTGAGCAGGCCGGCCATGGCCGACGCGCCCGCGAACCACAGGATGGCGATCGTCGAGACGTCGTAGACCGTGCCGAAGGCGTTGCCCAGGTGCTCATGGGCGAGATACGCCAGAGCGCGGCCGTTGGCGTCGCCGCCCGGCTCGAACTCCTTCTCCGGGATCAGCAGGGTCGTGATGAAGCTGCTCGTGATCAGGAAGCAGCTCATGATCAGCGCGGCGGTGGTGAGCAGCTTCTTGGTGTCCCGGATGCGCCCGGCCGGCCGCTTCTCGGTGTCTTCGGGGTCGCCCTTGACGTGCGGCATCACGGCGACGCCGGTCTCGAAGCCGGAGAGGCCGAGGGCGAGTTTGGGGAAGACCACCAGGGCCAGGCCGATCATGACGAAGACGTTGCCGTGCTCGGCGGTCAGCGCGCTGGACCAGTCGGTGACCACATGACCGGCGGTGGCGACCTGCCACAGCCCCACGACCACGACGGCCGCGTTCAGGGCGAGGTAGATGCCGACCAGGACGACGGCGACGCCGATGGCCTCCAGGAAGCCCTTGAGGAACACCGCGCCGAGCAGTGCCACCAGGAGCAGGGTGATCAGCAGCTGCTTGTCGTGCAGGGCGTCGGTCAGGTGCGGGTTCTCGACCAGGTGGGTCGAGGCGTCCGCCGCCGACAGGGTGATGGTGATCAGGAAGTCGGTGGCGGCGAAGCCCAGCAGGGTCAGGACGAACAGCTTGCCCTTCCAGAAGGACAGCAGCCGCTCCAGCATCGCGATCGAGCCCTCGCCGCGCGGACTCTCCTCGGCCACCCGCCGGTACACCGGCAGGGCGCCCGCGAGGGTGACGATCACCAGCACGATGGTCGCCACGGGTGACAGCAGGCCGGCGGCGAGGGCGGCGATGCCCGGCTGGTAGCCGAGTGTCGAGAAGTAGTCGACGCCGGTCAGGCACATGACCCGCCACCAGCGCTGGCCCTTGTGGGCGGGCTGCGGCGGGGCGTGCGGGCCCTGGTGTTCGCCGCTCCTGCCCATGTCGGACAGGCCCTCCAGCATCCAGGTGCGCAGCCGGCCGGCCCTCGGGCGCTGTGCGGTGGCCATGGGGGTGCTCCTGGTGCGGGGTTCGGCGGGGTGAGGCCATCACGCGGACGGCGGAATCAGCGTAGGCAGAGCGTGTTGTCGGGGCCCGCGCTCAAAGGGGGCAGCGGGCGTCAAGCTTCCGTTAAGGGCGTCAAGCTTCCGTCAAGACCGGCGCCACGAGCAGGGCGTAACGTTCGTTGTCCGCAGCGAAAATTTCGGCCACGCTCAGTGTGATACGGGCGCGCGTGCACTCGCTCAGCGTGGTTAAGGATGATCGATCGAAGATTCATCCTGCACAAGGGGTTGCCACCGTTTACGGCCTGTCTCTAGGGTGCGGCAGCAGCGCGGCTTTCCGAATTATTTCCGAAACTTTCGGTTCTCCGGATGGGCGTACACACGCCGTCCCGCACTCAAGGAGCAACATGATGGGCGACCCGGCACTGTCCCGCCGCGGCTTTCTGGCGGCCTCCACCGCGGCTGGTCTGGGGATGACCGCGCTGAGCGGCTGTGGCGGTGACTCGGACGGGGGGTCGTCGGGGACGACCACCATCGAGTGGTGGAACATCTCCACCACCCAGCCGACGAAGGACGTGTGGGCAGCCCTCGCCAAGCAGTTCGAGGCACAGAACCCCAAGGTCAAGGTAAAGATCGTCCAGCTCGAGAACGACGCCTACAAGTCGAAGATGACGGCGCTGACCGCTTCCGGGAAGCTCCCGGACATCTTCCACACCTGGGGCGGCGGCGTTCTCAGGCAGCAGGTCGACGCGGGCCTCGTCGAGGACCTCACGGACCGGACCAAGGAGTGGGCCGACGGCCTGCTGCCCGTCGCCAAGGAGCCGTACCTGATCGACGACAAGGTGTACGGCATCCCGTTCGACATCGGCATGGTCGGCTTCTGGTACAACAAGGCCCACTTCAAGAAGGCGGGCATCAGCGCGCCCCCCACCACCTGGAGCGGCTTCCTCGACGCCGTGCGCGCACTGAAGTCGGAGAACATCACGCCCATCGCCCTGGCCGGCAAGGAGAAGTGGCCCGGGATGTACTACTGGGCGTACCTGGCGATGCGTACCGCCGGCGCCGACGCCCTGGAGAAGGCCAACGACGCGAAGGACTTCACGGGCGACGAGTTCGTCCAGGCGGGCAAGCACCTGGAGGAGCTCGTCGACCTCCAGCCGTTCCAGAAGGGCTTCCTGGGCGCGGCCTACTCCACCCCCACCGGCCAGGCCGCCACCGTCGGCAACGGCAAGGCGGCGATGGAGCTCATGGGCCAGTGGGCCCCGGTCGTGCAGTCCGACGCCGGCAAGGGGCTCGGCGACGATCTCGGCTTCTTCCCGTTCCCCGCGGTGGAGGGCGGCAAGGGCGCCATCACCGAGGTGTTCGGCGGGGGCGGCGGGCACGCGCTGCGCCGGGACGCCCCGCAGGCCGCCGTCGACTTCCTGAAGTTCTTCGCCTCGGCCGCCACCGACCGTGAACTGGTCAAGAAGACCGGGGTCCTCCCGGTGGTCCCGGCCGCCGAGGACGCCCTGACGGACGCCAACCTGCAGGCCGTGCAGAAGCAGCTCAATGGCGCCACCGGCTTCCAGCTCTACCTCGACCAGGCGTACGCGCCCGCCGTCGGCCAGGAGGTCAACGACAGCGTCGCCGCGCTCGTCGCCGGCTCCAAGTCCCCGCAGCAGGTCGCCGAGTCGATCACGAAGACCGCGAAGGAAGAGCAGTAGGTCCCGATGACCTCCACGTTCCTGCCGGACAAGCGGACCGGCCCCGGCGTCGACCTCCCGCCCCCGTCCGCCGCCGCGGCCCGGGGGCGGGCACGGCGCCGTGTGTTCCACTGGCTCACCGCGGTCGGTTTCCAGCTGCCCGCACTGGTGCTGTTCATCGTCCTGGTGCTGCTGCCGATCCTGTTCGCCCTGTACGCCGCCTTCTTCCGCTGGGGCGGCTTCGGCATGCCCTCCGACTACATCGGCACCGAGAACTTCACCCGGGCGTTCGACGACCCCGTCTTCCTCGGTGACCTGTGGCGCTGCCTGGTCCTGGTCGTCCTCTCCCTCGCCCTGCAGCTGCCGTTCGCGCTCGCCATGGCCGTCCTGCTGAACCAGCGGTTCCGCGGCCGGGCGGTGTACCGGATGCTGTTCTTCGCGCCGTACGTGCTCTCCGAGGCCATCACCGGCGTGCTGTTCAGCATGATCTTCGCGCCGGGCGACGGCCTCGCCGACCAGATCCTGGGCAGCGTCGGGCTGGACGGGATCGGCGGGGAGTGGTTCGCCGACCCGTCGATGGTCATGGCGACGCTCTTCCTCGTCATGACGTGGAAGTACTTCGGCTTCCACATGATGCTCTACCTGGCCGGACTGCAGTCCATCCCGAAGGAGTTGACCGAGGCCGCGCTCATCGACGGCGCGAACGCCTGGCAGCGCTTCCGCAGTGTCACCCTGCCGCTGCTCGCGCCCACCTTGCGCATCAGCGTCTTCCTGTCGGTGATCGGCGCGATCCAGCTGTTCGACCTGGTGTGGGTCGTCACCCAGGGTGGTCCCGACCACCACTCGGAGACGATGGCCGTGACCATGTTCCAGTTCGGCTTCAAGCGGTACCAGGTCGGCTACGCCAGCGCGATCAGCGTGGTCATGTTCGGCATCAGCCTCGTCTTCGCCCTCGCCTACCAGCGGTTCGTGCTCCGGCGCGACCTGGAGGGGGCCACCACGACCATGCGAGGAGGCGGGAAGTGACCGTCCGTTCCAAGTCCCGTGCGAGGCGGACCCTTCCCCTGCACGTCGTCCTGATCGTCGTCGGCGCGGTGATGGCCGTGCCGCTGCTGTACGCGGTGCTCTCCGGGTTCAAGTCCACCGACCAGCTCTCCGACAACCCCTTCGGGCTGCCCGACCCGTGGGTCGGTTCCAACTACACCGGCATCCTGGGGTCCGGCTCGTTCTGGCGGCTGGTCGGCAACAGCACGCTGATCGCGGTGGCGACCACCGTCCTCGTGGTGGCGGTCTCGGCGCTGGCCGCGTTCTCCTTCGCCCGGTTCGCCTTCCGCGGGCGGGAACTGCTGTTCACGCTGTTCACCATGGGGCTGATGTTCCCCTTCGCGGTCGCGGCCCTCCCGCTGTTCCTGCTGCTGCGTTCGCTCGGCCTGCTGGACAACCCGCTCGGCGTGATCCTTCCGCAGGCCGCCTTCGGGCTGCCGATGACCATCATCATCCTGCGCGGCTTCTTCCGGGAGATCCCCGGCGAGCTGGAGGAGGCGGCCACGCTCGACGGCTGCGGCCCCTTCGGCTTCTTCTGGCGGGTGCTGCTGCCCATGGCCCGGCCCGCGCTCGGCACGGTGTCGGTCCTGGCCGTCGTCACGAGCTGGAACAACTTCTTCCTGCCGCTGCTGGTGTTCACCGACTCCACGTGGTGGACGATCCCGATCGGCGTGCAGCAGTTCCAGGGGCAGTACTCGGCGGACACCGCCCGGGTCTTCGCCTATCTGGTGCTGGCCATGGTCCCGGCCCTCGCCTTCTACTCCGTCGCCGAGCGGCAGCTCGTCGGCGGCCTCACCGCCGGCGCCACGAAGGGATGACGCGCGCCCGCGGCCGCACGCTTTCACACCCCCCCGCATCCGACGATCGTGAGGAGTCGCACCATGCGTACGACGTGTACGGCCATCCGCTCCCGGACCCGGCTCAGACTCGCCGGCGCGCTCGCCGCCGTCCTGGTCGCCGCCGGCGTCGCCACCGGACCGGCGGCCCAGGCCGGCGAGGAACGGCACGGCAGGGACAGCACGTTGGCCGAGCTCGCCCAGCGCCACGGCCGCTACTTCGGCAGCGCCACCGACAACCCCGAGCTGACCGACGGCGCGTACACGGCGCTGCTCGGCCGCGAGTTCGACCAGATCACGCCCGGCAACGGCATGAAGTGGTACGCCACCGAGCCGCAGCAGGGTGTCTTCGACTGGTCGGCGGGCGACGAGATCGTGGATCTCGCCCGTGCCAACCACCAGAAGGTGCGCGGCCACACCCTGGTCTGGCACAGCCAGCTGCCCGACTGGCTGACCGGCCGCGACTGGACGGCCGACGAGCTCAGGGCCGTACTGAAGAAGCACATCCAGGCCGAGGTGCGGCACTACCGGGGCAAGGTCTTCGCCTGGGACGTCGTCAACGAGGCCTTCAACGAGGACGGCACCTACCGGGAGACCGTCTTCTACAACACCCTCGGCCCCGGCTACATCGCCGACGCACTGCGCTGGGCCCACGAGGCCGACCCGCGCGTCAAGCTGTACCTGAACGACTACAACATCGAGGCGGTCGGCCCGAAGAGCGACGCGTACTACCGGCTGGCCAAGGATCTGCGGGCGCAGGGCGTGCCGCTGCACGGGATCGGCCTCCAGACCCATCTCGCCCTGCAGTACGGCTATCCGACCACCCTGGAGGACAACCTCCGCCGGTTCGCGCGGCTCGGGCTCGACACGGCCCTGACCGAGGTCGACGTGCGGATGGAGTTGCCCGCGGACGAGACGAAGCTGGCCACCCAGGCCGACTGGTACCGGCAGCTGACCGAGGACTGCCTCGCGGTACGCCGCTGCGTGGGCATCACCCTGTGGGACTACACCGACAAGTACTCGTGGATCCCGGGCTTCTTCCCCGGGGAGGGCGCGGCGCTCCCGTGGGACGAGCAACTGCGACCGAAGCCGGCGTACTTCGCGATCCGGGAGGCGCTCGGCGGCAGGTGACGAGACGTGCGCGGCGGCTTCTCCGGCCGGTCCGCACCCCACCGCCGGGACGGCTCCGCACGGTGCGCGGTGTTCCGACGCGGGGTCGTCGGTGGTGGGCGGCGTGGGCGGGGTGGTGCCGTCAGAGTGAGGGGGTCGGCCCGGGTTTCGCCGGGGGCGCCGTGCTCGAGCGGATGATCAGTTCCGTGCCCAGTTCCACCCGGGGCGAGTCCGGCCGCTCGCCCCGGGCCAGCCGCAGCACCGTGCGCACGGCCAGCTTGCCCATGTCGGCGAGGGGCTGCCGCACGGTGGTCAGCGGCGGAGCCGACCAGCGCACGGCCGGAAGGTCGTCGAATCCGACCACGCTCATGTCCTCGGGCACCCTGAGCCCACGCCGGCGCAGTGCCTCGATCGCACCGAGCGCCATCTGGTCGCCGGCCGCGAACACGGCGGTCGGCGGCTCGGGCAGGTCCAGCAGCGCGTTGCAGCCGGAGAAGCCGGACTCGGGACGGAAGTCGCCGGACACGATCAGGGAGTCGTCCACGGCGACGCCGGCGCCCTCCAGGGCCGCGCGACAGCCGTCGAGGCGGGCGCGGGAGCACAGCAGCCGCGGTGGTCCGGAGATCAGGCCGATCCTGCGGTGGCCGAGCGCCAGCAGATGCCGGGTGGCCGCCATGCCGCCCGACCAGTTGGCGGCGCCGACGGTCGGTACGTCCAGGGCGGGGGAGCCCGCCGGGTCGACGACCACCAGCGGTACGCCGAGGATCCGCAGTTCCTCGTGGAGGACGGGCTCCAGGACGGACATGACGAGGACGACGCCGGCGGAGGCCCGGGCACGCAGGTTCCGCATCCACTCGCGGGCGTCGCCCGACCGCCCGTGGACCGCCGACACCACGGTGCCCACCCCGGCCGTGTGGGCGGCCTCCTCGACGCCCCGGATGATCTCCACCGCCCAGGGGCTGTCGAGGTCGTCGAAGACCAGGTCGAGCAGGGCCGCCCGGCCGCCCGAGGTGCTGTTCCGCCTGCGGTAGCCGTGCCGGCGCAGCAGGTCCTCCACCCGTGCCCGGGTCTGCGGCGACACGTCGGACCGGCCGTTGACGACCCGGGACACGGTCGGCACCGAGACGCCCGCCCGCCGGGCGATCTCCGTGATCGTGACCCTGCCCCGCCCCCCGGGATCCGCCCCGGCACCGGCCTCGTCTGCTGCCACTTCCCCACCTCCGCCGACGGACGCGAAAACTTCCAGGAGTCTTCCGGAAAGCCGGCGCCGGTGGGAAGCCGCGGCCGGCGGCCCGGGCGCGCCATGACCGCGGCGGCGCAGAGGGCTACGGGGGGATGGCACTGGGACACACGTCGGGGCCGGTCCGCAGCGGTCACTGCGGGCCGGCCCCTTCGGTGAGCCGGGCGGCCGGTGGGCGGGCCGCCCGGCCGGTGCTCAGGCGGCTGTCATCAGGCCCGTACCCAGCGGGCGGTGCGGGGCGATGACCTGGCCGTCCGGCAGGAGCTCACCGGTGTCCTCGAAGAGCACGACGCCGTTGCACAGCAGGCTCCAACCCTGCTCCGGGTGGTGCGCCACGAGACGGGCGGATTCCCGGTCGGCGGAGTCGGCTGACGGGCACGGTGGCTGGTGCTGGCACATGGGAGGGATCTTTCGCTCTGTCGTGATGGGTGAGTTCGCTGTCGTGGCTGTCCCGCGGCGTGAAGCGTCGTTCATGGCCGCCCCCCGTTGTGTGTGTCGGTCCGAACCCAGTGTTGCCCTGCGGGCGCCGATCCGCAGGTATTTCGCAGCACCGCTTCTCACAGGTTGATGACGCGTCACCCGCGCGGACGGTTCATCTCAACTGCACTGTCACTTCGGATGGTTCGTCATGGCCGGATGGGGCTAGTCCAGTCGGGGCGGCAGCCCTGGAGGGCTCGTAGGAGCAGCTGACTGCTCCTACGAGCGCGACGGTGTTCGGGGCGTTGCGACGGTGTTCGAGGGGTTGCGGCGGGTCAGGCGGGAGACCGCAGCAGCCGCGTCGGTGCCGGCGCGACGCGGTGCGTCAGCACCGGGAGCAGTTCGGCCACCCGGTGCGGGCGGTGGGCCGCGATGCCGGGCGGGGCGGGCGCCAGGGGCACCAGCAGATCGGTGGCGGCGGGGTGGCCCATGGCGGCGTCCGCGGCGCAGTCGCCGTGCAGCCACAGGGTGAGCATGTACAGGCCGGGGAGGGACAGCAGGCGCGGCTGGTAGGGCTGGGGCACCGTCTCGGCCTGCCGCAGCGCGCGCTCGGTCGAGGCGACGTAGGGCCCCTCGAAGAAGTGCGAGAACGCCCAGCCGTCGGGGGTCAGCATGGTCTCGGCCGCGGCCACCGCGTGGTCGCCGCAGCGGATCAGGAACCGCCAGCCGGCCAGCCGCGTCGCCGTCACGCCCTCGGTGGTGATCCGGTCCAGGACGTGCACGGGCAGCGGCAGCTCGGGCGTGGTCGGCCCCTGGGCGCGGAGCAGGGAGGGAGTTCGGGCCTCGCGGACCGCGGTGGGGGAGGAGAGCGCGGCGAGGACGGAGCGAAGTGCGGGCGCGGGAGCCGGGGGGACATGCAGCGGCATGGTGGGTCGCCTCTCATTCGAAGGCACGGTGGCGCGAGGGCGGTGCAGGGTGGGGCGGACGACGCTGTCAGCTCACGGGGTCGACAGAGGCAGGGGCCGGGGCCCGGGAACCTGGAAGTGGGGGGTGAGGCCTGCCGCCATCCCGACAGCAGGAACCTTCGACCGGGCGCCGGTCTACTGCCCTTGTTCGCGGAGTTTATACGACATGTGTTCAGACTGTGTTTCCCCTAGCCGCCTCCGGCAAGCGGAACAAGGGCGCATTCAGTCGTCGATATGAGAGAATCATCCGGATTCCGCAGCGGAGGCACGGCGATGACCTCGGGAAATGGTCACCGAGCGGTCGGCCAATTGTCGTCGGCGTTTTTCACGAGTTCCCGGCCGGCGGAACTGTGCGATGCGCCATGCCCGGTGAATGTGCCACCGGTCGCACCGGCTCAGCGTAACGGCCGGCGGGCCCGCGCGTGGACGTTATCGATCGCTTCGGCTGGGCATCATCCCACCTGACCCGCACACCGGCGGCCGGATCTTCGGCCCGCTGATCCGAGAAGGGACGCTTCCATGGGGGAGAAGGTCGTGGCAGGTCAGTTCGACCTGTCCGATCGCCAGCGCTACCGTGACAAGCTCCGCCGGTGTCTGACGGGGCTGGAGCGACTCCTGGCGGAGCGGCGGTTCGACCGTCCCAAGAACCTGATGGGGCTGGAGATCGAATTGAATCTCGTCGGTGTGGACGGGATGCCGAAAATGTTGAATGCGCAAGTCCTGGAGCGCATCGCGAGTCGCGACTTCCAAACAGAACTCGCCATGTTCAACCTGGAAGTCAACATAGCTCCACACCGCTTGTCCGGGCGGGTATTCGACCGGCTCGCCGAGGAGATCCGAACGTCACTGGCATATGCGGACCGAAAAGCCGGCGAGGTGGACGCGGGAATCGCCATGATCGGCATTCTGCCGACCCTGGACCGTGACGACCTGGTCTCCTCCAACCTCTCCGACGTCGACCGCTACGCCCTGCTCAACGAGCAGATCGTGGCCGCCCGCGGCGAGGATTTCACGCTCGACATCGACGGCGTCGAGCATCTCACCTGCACATCGAAGTCCATCGCTCCGGAGGCGGCCTGCACATCCGTGCAGCTGCACCTCCAGGTCACCCCGGAGCGCTTCGCCGACGTGTGGAACGCGGCCGAGGCGGTCGCCGCCGCGCAGATCGCCGTCGGCGCCAACGCGCCGTTCCTGTTCGGCCACGAGCTGTGGCGGGAGTCGCGGCCGCCGCTCTTCCAGCAGTCCACCGACACCCGCCCGCCGGAACTCCAGGCCCAGGGGGTCCGCCCCCGCACCTGGTTCGGCGAGCGGTGGGTGACCTCGGCGTACGACCTGTTCGAGGAGAACCTGCGCTACTTCCCCGCCCTCCTGCCGATCTGCGACGACGAGGACCCGCTGGAGGTGCTGGACGCGGGCGGCGTGCCCAGGCTCGGCGAACTCGTCCTGCACAACGGAACGGTCTACCGCTGGAACCGTCCGGTCTACGACATCGCGGACGGTGTCCCGCACCTGCGCGTGGAGAACCGCGTGCTGCCGGCCGGCCCCACCGTCACCGACGTCATCGCCAACGCCGCCTTCTACTACGGCATCGTCCGCGCCCTCGCCGACGAACCCCGGCCGGTGTGGACCCGGCTGCCGTTCGAGGCCGCCGCCGCCAACTTCGAGGCCGCGTGCCGACACGGCATCGACGCCGTCTTCACCTGGCCCCGGCGCGGCCGGCTCGGCGGCACCACGCAGGTCGACGCCGCCGTGCTCGTACGCGACGAACTGCTGCCGCTCGCCGAGGCCGGGCTGGACGCGTGGGGCGTGGAGCCCGCCGACCGGGACCTGTACCTCGGTGTGATCGAGGAGCGCTGCCGGCGCCGGGTCAACGGCGCGTCCTGGCAGGCGGCCACGTTCCACCGGGCGCTGGAGGCGGGCCTGTCCCGGGAGGCCGCGCTGGCCGCCACCACCCGCCGCTACTGCGAACTCATGCACAAGGGCGACCCCGTGCACAGGTGGCCGGTCGGTCTGCCGGAGCCGGTGTCCCTGAGCTGACCGCCGGAACCGGCGGGCCCGCCCCCGCCGCCCGCCGCCTCACACTGATCCGGCAAGCTGTGACGTCCCAGCTGGAGGCAGGTGTGCATGGCGGAGGCGGGCCCGGTGACCGATTCAATTCCTCAGGAGCGGCTCTCGCGACGGATCGTCCGTGACGAGACGTTGCTCGTCCTGGCCCTCTCGCTCGGCGCGAGCGGTGTGTCCGCGCTGATCAGCTTCATCGGCTCGGTCACCAGGCCGGGCGGCCTCAAGGACCAGGCGGCCACCCTCAACGCCTCCGCGGCGCCCGGCCGTCCCTGGCTGGACCTGGCCTGGCAGCTCTTCGGGATCGCCACGGCGCTCGTCCCGGTGGCCCTGGTGGCCCACCTCCTGCTGCGCGAGGGGCAGAGCCTGCGCACCCTCGGCTTCGACCGCACCCGCCCCTGGCCGGACCTGGGCCGGGGGGCGGCGATCGCGGCCGTCATCGGCAGCACGGGCATCGCCTTCTACCTGGCCGCCCGGGGACTCGGCTTCAACCTCACCGTCGTCCCCGAGGCGCTGCCCGACGTCTGGTGGAAGTACCCCGTCCTCGTCCTGTCGGCCGTGCAGAACTCCGTGCTGGAAGAGGTCATCGTCGTCGGCTACCTGCTGCGCCGGCTCGACCAGCTCGGCTGGACGCCCGGCGCGTCCCTGGCGGCCAGCTCGGTGCTGCGCGGGTCGTACCACCTCTACCAGGGCATCGGCGGCTTCATCGGCAACATGGTGATGGGCGTGGTGTTCGTGTACCTGTACCGCCGCTGGGGCCGGGTGGGTCCGCTGGTGGTGGCGCACTCGCTGCTCGACATCGGGGCCTTCGTCGGCTACGCGCTCCTGGCCGGGAAGGTGGACTGGCTGCCCACGGCGTGAAGGCTCCGGCGGGGGCGTACGGGCGATTCGTACGCCCCTCCGTGTGCCGCTAGGCGAGCAGCTCGCCCTCGATCACCGTCACCGCGCGCCCGCTGAGCAGGGTGCGGTCGCCGCGCAGTTCCGTGCGGACGCGGCCGGTGCGGGGCGATGCCTGGAGCCCGGTGAGGTCGGGGCGGCCCAGACGCCCGGACCAGAAGGGGGCGAGGGCCGTGTGGGCGCTGCCGGTGACCGGGTCCTCGTCGATGCCGACGTTCGGGAAGAAGCAGCGGGAGACGAAGTCGTAGCCGAGGGCGGGGTTCTCGGCGCGGGCGGTGGCGATGACGCCTCGCTCGGAACTGGCGGCCAGTGCCTTGTGGTCCGGCCTCAGTGCGTGGACGGTCTTCTCGTCGGCCAGCTCGACCAGCAGGTCACCGATGAGCGGGCCGGTGTCGAGGACCGTGCACGGCTCGGCGCCGAGGGCCTCGGCCAGTCCCGGGGGAGCCTCGGCCGGGGTCAGCGGGGCGGTCGGGAAGTCCATGGCGATCGAGCCGTCCTCGCGCGGCGTGGCGGTGAGCACGCCGCTGCGGGTGGCGAACCGGACGGGCCCCTCGTGGACGCCGGTGGTGTGCAGGACGTGGGCCGTGGCCAGGGTCGCGTGGCCGCACATCGCGACCTCGGTGAGCGGCGTGAACCAGCGCAGGGCCCAGTCGGCCTCGCCGCCCTCGGGGAGGCGGTGGGCGAAGGCGGTCTCGGCGTGGTTGACCTCCAGGGCCACCTGCTGGAGCCGGTTGTCGTCCGGGAAGGCGTCGAGGAGCAGGACGCCGGCGGGGTTGCCGGAGAAGGGACGGTCGGTGAAGGCGTCGACGATTCGGATGCGCATGCCCCGACGCTAGGTGCTCGGCCGAGCCGCGGGCCAACGCCAATTCGCGACCGCTGGACCGGTTTTCCGCGGCCCGGCCCCTGCTCGACCCGGCCGGGCGGGGTTGGCGGCTTCACCGTACTCGCGCAGCGCAGGGGATTGTCAGGCGAACTGTTCCGATATATCGTTGAGGCATCGCGACAGATCAACGATGGAATGGAGTGATGGCGATGCGTACCCACGGATACGAGCGTGGACACGGTGGACGTGGACAGGGCGGACGCCGCGGTCGCGGCTTCGGTTTCGGCTTCGACGAGCGGCGCGCGGCGTTCGGCCCCTTCGGGCCGGCTGGTCCCGGTGGTCCGGGCGGCCCCGGTGGACCGGGGGGCCCCGGCGGCTTCGGTCCTGGGGGTCCGGGCGGACCCTTCGGTCCCTTCGTGCCGGGCTTCGGCCCCGGGCCCTGGGGCGGACGAGGGCGCGGCGGTCCGAGGGGCAGGGCGCGGCGCGGTGACGTCCGCGCGTCGATCCTGGCCCTGCTCAGGGACCGGCCGATGCACGGCTACGAGATGATCCAGGAGATCGCCGAGCGCAGCGGCGGAGTGTGGAAGCCCAGCCCCGGCTCGGTCTACCCCACCCTCCAGCTGCTGGAGGACGAGGGCCTGATCGCCAGTGAGAGCGAGGGCGGCAAGAAGCTCTTCTCGCTCACCGAAGAGGGCCGGGCGGCCGCCGAGGCGGGCCCCGAGGCCCCCTGGGAGGAGGCCTCGCGCGGCGTCGACTGGGAGGCGCTGAACGACGTCCGGCAGGCCGGCTTCGGGCTGATGGAGGCCTTCGGCCAGGTCTGGAAGACCGGCAGCAAGGAGCAGCGAGAGAAGGCGCTGGCCGTCATCAACGACGCCCGCAAGAAGCTGTACCTGATCCTCGCCGACGAGGACTGACCCCGGTCGGCAGGCGCCCCGCGGACCCTCCGTGGGGCGCCTCCTGTGTGCCCGCGCGGCCGCCCGGCTCAGTCGAGACGCCGGATCACCGCCGCGTCGAACAGGTCCCACGCGCGCGGCAGGGCGCTCTCGTCATGGCAGTGCCAGGCCGCCCAGAACAGATCGGCCGGCAGCGCGTCCTTTGGGGCGTACACCCGGTAGACGTACTGCCTGCCGTCGACCGCCGGCAGGGCCACCAGCCAGCACCTGCTCCTCATGCCTTGGTACGACCCGTGATCATGCGCCTCGGTTGCCCGGGGGAGCGCGGGGCGAGGTGGCGTGCGCCCGGGGGAGGAACGGCCTGATCTCATCCGCAAGGAGGAGATTCCGGCGCCCCGAGTCCGCTCTGCGTGGGACGTGAAGATGGTCCCCTTCGGGGATGACCCGGGCCGAAGGGGCTGATGGGGTAGGGGGTGTGCAACCCCGTATCCCCCGGCAGTCGGCCGGTGAGCAAGGCAGCCGGCGCGCGGACGGCGCCGACGTCGATGCCCGGTTCAGCGCAGAGCTGGCATCGGTGGTCTCCGGCGCGCGTCGCCGGGCGGTCCGGGACGGGGACCGGCAGATCGACACGGCCCACCTGCTGCACTCCCTCCTGGAGTACGACCCCGACGTGCGCGCCGTCCTCGGCGACGGGCCGCAGATCGCCCGGCTCCTCGGCTACCTCGTGCAGCGCAGCATCGGCTACGGCCTGCGCTGGCAGGGCACCGTCGAGGACTCCGGCGCCGTACCCGTCGTGACCGAGGCCGCGGGGTTCTCGCCGCTGGCCGCGGCCGCCATGGAGTACGCCTGCGCCCGCGCCGCCCGGCGGGGCGCCGCCCGGGCCTGCGGCGTCGACCTGCTCGCCGCCCTCGTCGTGGACCCCGGGGCGCGCGCCGTCGAGGTGCTCGGCCGCGCCGCCGTCGACCCGTGCACCGTGCTCCACCGCTGCGACAGCCACGTCGGACCGACGTCCTGATCCCGCGCCGGGCCGACCCGGACGTCCAGCCGTTGAGACAGGTGTCATCGGGGGTGACGGTCATGTCGTCCCCTGTCATCATGTGCCGGTGCATACGTCAGACAGTGCTCACGGCAGCCGTGGAAGGGGCCTCGGGCTCGGCCTCGCGCTCGTGTCCGCGGTCGCCTTCGGCGGATCCGGAGTGGCGGCCAAGCCGCTGATCGAGGCGGGTCTCGACCCGCTCCACGTGGTGTGGCTGCGCGTCGCGGGCGCCGCCCTGGTGATGCTTCCGCTCGCCGTCCGCCACCGCGCGCTGCTGCGCCGCCGGCCCGGACTGCTCGCCGGGTTCGGGCTGCTCGCCGTGGCCGGCGTCCAGGCCTGCTACTTCGCCGCGCTCTCCCGCATCCCGGTCGGCGTCGCCCTGCTCGTCGAGTACCTGGCGCCCGCGCTCGTGCTCGGCTGGGTCCGGTTCGTGCAGCGGCGGCCGGTGACCCGGGCCGCCGCGTTCGGCGTGGTCCTCGCGATCGGCGGCCTCGCCTGTGTCGTCGAGGTCTGGGCGGGCCTGGGCTTCGACGCCCTCGGACTGCTGCTCGCGCTCGGCGCCGCCTGCTGCCAGGTCGGCTACTTCGTCCTGTCCGACCAGGGCAGCGACGCGGGCGACGAGACGCCCGACCCGCTCGGGGTGATCGCCTACGGGCTGCTCGTAGGCGCCGCCGTGCTCACCGTCGTCGCCCGCCCCTGGGGCATGGACTGGTCGCTGCTCGCCCACACCGTGCCCATGAACGGCACGCCCGTCGCCGCCGGCCTGCTGCTGGCCTGGATCGTGCTCGTCGCCACGGTCCTCGCCTACGTCACCGGCATCGTCTCCGTGCGCCGCCTCTCCCCGCAGGTCGCGGGCGTCGTGGCCTGCCTCGAAGCGGTGATCGCGACCGTCCTGGCCTGGGTGCTGCTGGGCGAGCACCTCTCGGCACCGCAGATCGCCGGCGGCGTGGTGGTCCTCGTGGGCGCGTTCATCGCCCAGTCGTCGGCGCCCTCGAAGGGCTCCGCGGAACCGGTGGCGAGCGGCGGGGCGGAAAGGGAGTTGTCCGGCCGGGGAACGGCCGCATAGGCTGCTGATCATGCATTCGGACGCACTCGTTCTCCCGCCTCCGGCCGCCTGAGGCGGGCCCCTCGCAAGCCCGGCGTGTCGTCGCCGGGCCGAACGGTGCTGCCCGCGGACGAAGTCCTTGCGCCCCTGCTCGTGGGGTGCTCCGAACTTCCGCGCCCTGTGCGCGTCTGCGGAGAGAACTCGTGTCGAATGCCGTCTCCGGCCTGCCCGTCGGGCGTGGCCTCCTCTATCTGATCGTCGCCGGTGCCGCCTGGGGCACCGCGGGCGCCGCCGCGTCGCTGGTGTACCGGACCAGCGACATGGGGCCGGTCGCCCTGTCGTTCTGGCGCTGCGCGGCCGGCCTGGTGCTGCTGCTCGCCGCCCGGCTGCTGCGTCCGCGCGTGCGGACCGCCGTCCGCGAACCGCTGGGCCGCAGGGCGCTGCGGGCCGGTGTCACCGGCCTCGGGCTCGCCGTGTTCCAGACCGCCTACTTCGCCGCGGTGCGGTCCACCGGGCTCGCCGTGGCCACGGTCGTCACCCTCGGCGCCGGTCCCGTCCTCATCGCGCTCGGCGCGCGGCTGGGCCTCGGGGAGCGTCTGGGCCGGGGCGGGGCCCTCGCCGTGGCCGGGGCGCTCGCCGGGCTCGGCGTGCTCGTGCTCGGCGGTGGCGGCGCGACCGTACGTCCGGCGGGCGTCCTCCTCGCGCTGCTTTCTGCGGCCGGGTACTCGGTGATGACCCTGCTCACCCGCTGGTGGGGCCGGGACGGCGGGACGGACGCCGCCGCCACGTCCGTCGGCGCGTTCGCCGTCACGAGCCTGTGCCTGCTGCCGTTGGCCCTGGCCGAGGGCCTGGTGCCGCACACCGCCGACCCCGGCCGGCTCCTGTGGCTGCTGGCGTACGTGGCGGCCGTGCCCACGGCCCTCGCCTACGGCCTGTACTTCGCCGGCGCGGCCGTCGTGCGGTCCGCCACCGTGTCCGTGATCATGCTCCTGGAGCCGGTCAGCGCGGCCGTGCTGGCCGTCGCCCTGCTCGGCGAGCACCTCACGGCGGCCACCCTGGCCGGCACCCTGCTGATGCTCGGCTCGGTCGCGGGGCTTGCGGTGGCGGAGGCACGCGAGGCACGGACGCGACAGGAGCGGCCGGTGCTCGTGTGACGGCACGCGGGGCCTGACCGCCGGAGGATGCCGTGCGGTCGGGTGCCTCCGCCCCCGGAGCCCCGCGGTCAGGTGCCCCTGCGGCGCAGCAGGTGTTCCCGGGCCGCCGCGTCGCCGGGGCCGCTCCGGTGGGCGAGCCCGGCGGCGATCCGGTCCTGGACCTCCTCGGTCCGGTGCCCCGCGTACTTGAACTTCGCCCGTACGCCGGTCACCTCCAGCCGCAGGCCGCGGATCCCGGACAGCATCCGCCCGTACGGCGCCTCGCCCGCCGCCGCCCGCGCGGAACCGCCCTCCGGCTGGAAGTGGCCGACCTGGCGGTTGAGGAGGTCGGCCTTCTCGTCCGGGTCGTCCACCACATGGGCGCGGCAGCGGAGCTGGACGGCCGCGTAGAAGCTGGTCGGCACGCCGTGCTCGGGCGGGCCGTCCGGCGCGGCCTGCCAAGGGCCGGGGACGTACACGTAGTCGTCGACCACGCTCAGCAGGACGTCCGGGTTCGCCTCCAGCGCGTGCCACAGCGGGTTGGGCCGCGCCAGGTGGGTGACGACCTCGGCGCGCCCGGCGTCGTAGGCGAAGTGCAGCGGCTGGACGTGGGGCGGCTCGCCCGGCGGGCCGCTCACGGCGAGCTGGCCGAAGTCGTGCTCGGCCAGCCAGTGCTGCCACTCGGCGTCGTCGTGGGGCGCGTCCCAGGGGTGGATCAGCATCACAGCTCCGCGAGGTAGCCGGGCAGCGCGGTGCCGGGGGCCAGGCCGGGGTCGGCGACCGGGGCCTCGTAGCCCTTGCGCAGCGGGACGAGGCCGGCCCAGTGGGGGAGGGCGAGGTCCTCGGGCTCGTCGTTCACCCCGCCGGTGCGGACCTTGGCGGAGACCTCGTCCAGGTCGAGGCGGATGACCGCGGTGGCCGCCAGCTCCTTCTTGTTGGCCGGCCGGGAGTCGTAGGAGCGGCCCGGTACGACGTGGTCGACCAGGGCGTCCAGGGCCTGCCGCTTCTCGTCGGGGTCCGTCACGTCGTGGGCGGTGCCGTGCACCACCACCGAGCGGTAGTTGATCGAGTGGTGGAAGGCGGAGCGGGCCAGCACCAGCGCGTCGACGTGGGTGACGGTCAGGCACACCGGCAGCCCCGGGTCGGCCCCGCCCGCCATCCGCAGGGGGCGCGAACCGGTGGAGCCGTGGACGTAGAGGCGCTCGCCGACCCGGCCGTACAGCGTGGGCAGCACCACCGGGGCGCCGTCGCGGACGAAGCCGAGGTGGCAGACGTAGCCCTCGTCGAGTATCGCGTGCACCAGCTCCTTGTCGTACGACGCGCGGTCGGGGGAGCGGGTGGGGACGGTGCGGTCGGTGGGCGTGTAGGCGGTGGTGGGCCGCGACGGCGTCTGCGAGGTCCCCTGCATGGCGCTCTCCATTGCACTAGTGCATAATTGGCTTTGTGCTAGGAGAGTATCTGATCACGGGGCGACGCGCAGCGGAGATTTCCGCGAGCATCGAGCGCGCGGTGGGCTCGGGGGAGCTGGAACCGGGCCAACCGCTGCCTCCGATGCGGGAGTTGGCCGACCGGCTGGGGGTGAATCCGAACACCGTCGCGGCCGCCTACCGCACGCTGAGGGAGCGCGGGGTCATCGAGACCGCCGGGCGCCGGGGGAGCCGGGTGCGGTCCAAGCCGGCCACCACGGGGCGCGAGTTCATCCGGGTGGAGGTGCCGGAGGGGGTGCGCGACGTCTCCGACGGCAACCCTGACCCGGCGCTGCTGCCCGCGCTGGGCCCGGTGTTCGCCGCGGCGGCCGGGCAGGGCGACCGGGAGCCGATGCTGTACGGGCACGCGGCCCTGGAGCCGGAGCTGGTGCGTCTGGCACGGGCCGATCTGGACGCCGACGGGGTGCCCGACGGCCCCGTCGCCGTCACGTCCGGATCGCTGGACGCCATGGAACGGGTGCTGGCGGCGCATCTCAGGCCGGGCGACGCCGTCGCCGTCGAGGACCCGGGCTGGGGCAGCCTTCTCGACCTCGTCCCGGCCCTCGGCCTGCGCACGGTCGGCGTCGGCGTCGACGACGAGGGCCCGCTGCCGGACGACGTGCGCCGCGCCCTGGCGGCCGGTGCACGCGCCCTCGTCGTCACGGACCGGGCGCAGAACCCCACGGGTGCCGCGGTGGGCGCCACGCGCGCGCGTGCCCTGCGGTCCGTGCTGTGCGACCACCCGGAGACGCTGCTGATCGAGGACGACCACGGTTACCGGATCGTCGACCTGCCCCTGCACCCCCTCGCCGGTACGACGCACAGCTGGGCCTTCGTCCGCTCGGCCGCCAAGGCCTACGGGCCCGACCTGCGGCTCGCCGTGCTCACCGGTGACGCGGTCACGCTCGACCGGGTGCGCGGGCGGCAGCGACTGGGGCCCGGGTGGGTCAGCCGCATCACCCAGCGGGCCGTGGCCCGGCTCTGGGCCGAGGGCTCGGTGGACGCGGGGGCGGTGGCGGCGGCGTACGGGCGGCGCCGGGACGCGCTGCTCGGCGCCCTCGCGGAGCGCGGCGTCGCGGCGCACGGCCGCAGCGGCATGAACGTCTGGATTCCCGTGCCGGACGAGACCGGTGCCGTCGCCCGGCTGCTGCACGCCGGCTGGGCCGTGGCGCCCGGCGCCCGCTTCCGGATGAGCGCGCCGCCCGGCATCCGCGTCACCGTCTCGACGCTGGCGGAGCAGGACATCGGCCCGCTGGCGGACGCGGTCGCCGCGGCACTGCTGCGGGGATCGACGCGGAGTTACGTGTAGCTGCGTGCTGCGGGTGGCGGCCTCCGGGCCCGGTCCGCCGGTGGTGGCGTCCAGGTCCGGTCCGTCGACGGGGCGTTCCGGGCGCGGTGCGCCGATGGGGGCGGTGCGACACCGGCGCACCGCCCCCATCGGCGCACCGCGCCCGTCAGCCGGTGGACAACGGCGCGGGTCGCCGCACCTAGCCCACCGTGGCCTTCCGCCGGACCGGCGCGGAGCGCTCGGGCTCCGTGGTGGAGGGGGCGGCCTTGGGGCCGGCCTGCGTCAGTGCCGCGCCCGCGAGCACGATCAGCGCGCCGACCGGGGTGGACCAGGCCAGGGACTCGCCGAGGATCGCGACGCCCGCGGCGGTGGCGATGACCGGGATGAAGTAGGTGACCATCTGGGCCGTCGTCGGGCCGACCTCGGCGACCAGGCCGTACTGGACGAGGACGGCGAACCCGGTGCCGAGGGCGCCCAGCGCGGCGACCGCGAGCAGCGGCACGACGGGGAACTCGGACGGGAACGTGGTGAACACCGGGGTGACGACCGCCAGTTGCAGCGTCGCCAGCAGCAACTGGACACCCGTCAGGGAGAGGTGGGAGTGGCCCGAGCCGGCCAGCGTGCGACGGACGTAGATCCAGCCGACGGGATAGCTGAGCGAGGCGAGCAGGGCCAGCGCGGTGCCCGTGGCGTCCAGGCCCCGGAAGCCCTGCCAGGCGCCGAGCACCGTCAGCACGCCGAGGAAGCCGATGCCCAGCCCGGCCACCCGCAGCCGCGTCGGCCGGTCCTCGGAGAGGGCCACCAGCGACAGGGCCATCCCCCACAGTGGCGAGGTCGCGTTGCAGATGCCCGCGAGCGTCGAGGGGATCGTCAGCTCCGCGTACGCGAAGAGCGAGAACGGCAGCGCGTTGAGCAGGAACCCGGCGACCGCCAGGTGCGCCCACGTCCGGGCCCCGCGCGGCAGCCGCTCCCGCTTGACGGCCATCGCCACCGCCAGCACCGCCGTACCGAACACCAGCCGGCCCAGCGTGACCTGGAACGGGGCGTAGCTCTCGGTGCCCACCTTGATCAGGAGGAAGCTGAAGCCCCAGACGAGGGAGAGGAGACCGAAGCGGAGTCGCCAGTCGAGGGCGCGGCGGGGCGCGCGGGAGGGGTGAACGCTGCTCATGCAGGCAACGATGCGACAAGGAATCTCGTAGCACAATCGAGAATCCGCGCCCGATACCTCGTAGCATCGCTTACATGTTGAACCTGGAGCGCCTGCGCACCCTCGACGCCCTCGCCCGGCACGGATCGGTCAGCGGCGCCGCCGAGGGCCTGCACATCACGACGTCGGCGGTCTCCCAGCAGATGTCCAAGCTGGAGCGCGAGGTCGGCCAGCAGCTGCTGGCCAAGAACGGCCGGGGCGTACGCCTCACCGACGCCGGCCGGCTGCTCGCCGAGCACGCGGCGCGCATCCTCTCCCAGGTCGAGCTGGCCCGCTCCGACCTGGAGGCCCACCGCGGGCAGGTGGTGGGCGAGCTGAGGCTGTCGGCCTTTCCGACGGCCGCGCGCGGGCTGTTCCCCACCGCGCTGGCCGCGCTGCGCGCCGAACACCCCGCCCTGCGGATCCGCTCCTGCGAACTGGAGCCGGAGCGCGGCATCGCCGGGGTGGTGCGCGGAGACCTCGACCTGGCCGTCGTGCTCGACTGGTACAACAAGCCGATGCCGCTGCCCGACGGCCTGGTCAAGGCGCCGCTCCTGGACGACCCGGCCGACGTGGCGATGCCGGAAGGCCACCGGCTCGCCGGCCGGGACGAGGTGGACCTCGCCGAGTTCGCCGAGGACGAGTGGATCACCTGGGGCGAGGGCGAGTTCTGCCACGAGTGGCTGATGTTCACCCTGCGCTCGAAGGGCATCGAACCGATCGTCGGCCACCGTGCCGCCGAGACCCACACCCAGCTCGGGCTGGTCGCGGTGGGGCTCGGCGTGTGCATCGTCCCGCTGCTCGGACGCCATCCGATGCCCGCCGGCGTCGTCACCGTGCCGCTGCGGCAGCGGGTGCGCCGGCACGTGTACGTGGTCTGGCGGGCGGACGCCGACCGCCGCCCGTCCATCCGGGCGGCGGTGCGGGCCCTGCAGACCTCGGCCGGCGAGGTGGGCTGACCCGGCGGCCGGGCTCCGCCGCCGGGCCGCCGGCACCCTGCCCTGCTGCCCTACAGCGACGCCAGCTTGCGGAAGTCCCAGGAGACGACCTTCTCGGGGACGAGCCGCAGCCAGGCGTGCCGGCCGTCGTGCGGCATCTCGTCCAGGCCGAAGTTCTTGCGGGCGAACAGCGTCTCGGGCACGTCGAGCTCGGCGCACAGCTCGCCGGTGCGCGGAGCCTCGCCCACGAACTCCACGCTGCCGGACAGCTCAACGCCCCGCAGCTCGTCGTACTCCTCGCCGGTGTCGACCACGAGGGCCACCCGGGGGTCGCGGCGCAGATCCGCCCATCGCCTGCTGCGCACCACCGAGTACAGCCACATCGCGCGGCCGTCCCAGGCGAACCACAGCGTGCTCACGTGCGGGGCGCCGCCGGCCGAGACCGTGGCGACCCGGCAGGTGCGCTGGGTGGTGAGGAACGCGTCCAGCTCACCGGCCGTCATCATGATCTTCCGGCCCCGGCGCTGAGTGACGGTCATGCGGCCCCTTCCTGTCACGCCAGTCGGACCGAGTCCCCGCTGACCGTGATCCGCACGGCGGGCAGTGGTTTGGGCGCCGGGCCGCTCTGCACGCTGCCGTCGGTGATCGAGAAGCTGCTGTTGTGGCAGGGGCAGTTGATGAGACCGCCGGAGACGCTCTTCACCGCGCAGCCCTGGTGGGTGCAGGTGGCCGAGAACGCCTTGAACTCACCGGCGGCCGGCTGGGTGACGACGACCTTCTGATCGGGGAAGACCTTGCCGCCGCCCTCGGGGATGTCGGCGGTCGCCGCCAGCGCCGTCCCGGCACCGGAGCTCTCACCGCCGCCCGAACCGGAGGAGTCCGCCGCCTTGCCGCCGGAGGCGTCGTCGTCCGAGCCCCCGCACGCGGTCAGCGCGACGGCGAGCCCCGCCGCTCCGGCCGCCGCCACGACGGTACGACGTGCCGGTCCCGCTGCGGGCTGAAACTGTGCGCTGGTCATGCTGGCGTTCCCTTCCGGGGTGGATGAGTGATCTACAGAGAGGTACGGCCGGCGGGCGCGTGCCGTTCAGACCGTGCCCGGCGCCCTGCCGTCGGCACGCCGGTAACCTGGGGCGATGCTCAAGGAAGTCATCGCGACCCGCTACATCACGCCGTTGCGTGAGGGCGGCTCGCTGCCGGGACTCGTCGAGGCCGACGACCTCGGGACGTACGTCCTGAAGTTCACCGGCGCCGGGCAGGGCCGCAAGACCCTCGTCGCCGAGGTGGTCTGCGGCGAACTCGCCCGCCGGCTCGGCTTCCGGGTGCCGCGGCTGGTGACCGTCGGCCTCGACCCGGTGCTGGGCCTCGGCGAGCCCGACCAGGAGGTGCAGGAACTGCTCAAGTCCAGCGGCGGCACCAACCTCGGCATGGACTTCCTCTCGGGTGCGCTCGGCTTCGACCCGCTCGCCTTCGAGGTGAGCCCCGAGGAGGCCGGGCGGATCGTCTGGTTCGACGCGCTGGTGAACAACGTCGACCGGTCCTGGCGGAACCCCAACCTGCTGCGCTGGCGGGGCGAGGTGTGGCTGATCGACCACGGCGCGACCATGATCTGGCACCACAACTGGCCCGGCGCCGAAGCCTCTGCCGCCCGCCCCTACGACGCGCGCGACCACGCCCTCGCGCCGTTCGCACCGGACGTCGCCGCGGCCGCCGCGGCACTCGCGCCGTTGGTCACCGAGGAACTCCTCGCCGAGGTCACCGCCGAGATCCCGGACGTCTGGCTGGCCGACGAGCCGGGCTTCGTCACGCCCGACGACCTCCGGCGGGCCTACGCCCGGCCGCTGCTGGCCCGCGCCGCGGTCGTCCACGAGCGCATCAAGGGCATCGACGGAACGGAGGGGGACCGGTGAGCGAACGGCACGTCTTCGAGTACGCGCTGCTGCGCGTCGTGCCCCGCGTCGAGCGCGGCGAGTGCGTCAACGCCGGGGTGCTGGTGTACTGCCGTGCCAAGGCGTACGTCGGCGCGCGCACCCACCTGGACGAGGCCAGGCTGCTGGCGCTGGACGCCGCCGTGGACCTGGCGGGCGTGCGGGCCGCGCTGCGTGCCGTCGAGGGCGTGTGCGCCGGCGGGGCCGCGGCGGGCCAGGCGTCCGGCGACGATGCCGGCCGCCGTTTCCGGTGGCTGATCGCCCCCCGCTCCACGATCGTCCAGCCCGGTCCGGTCCACACCGGTCTCACGGCCGATCCGGCGGCCGAGACCGAACGGCTGCTGGACCTGCTGGTGCGGTAGACGGCACGGCCGTCACCTCCGCGAGCGACCGGCGGTGCCGCCCGGCGCCTGGCCGCCGGTGAGCGAGACGCCCGTGACGGGCCGGGCCGACGCCGGCGTCCGAGCCGCCCGGTCGGGCACACCTCTCCCCGTCGAGCCGCGGCCGCGGAAGGGCGCGCCCCGCCGGAGTCCGCTGCGCCGCCGCCGCTCCGGGCGCCGCCGCGTGGGCCTCGGGGGCACTGTCCGGGCCGTCCGGAGCGTTGCCGCCGTCCAGGCCGCCGTGTCGGCCTCGGCGTCACCGTCCGGGCCGTCCGGAGCGTCGCCGCCGTCCAGGCCGCCGCGTGCCACGCCACTGCGGTATCGCGCCGCGCACTGTGTCCCGTCGACCCGGGGCCGGCGTTGCCCGTGGGACGGCCCGCCCCACTGGGCCGAACGGGCGATTCGGGGCCGGAAACCGGACGTGGGGCCCAGGTAATGGATCACACCGGGCCGGTGTCCCGTTGACACCGGGTGCCGGTGCTTCTAGCGTCACGTCTGCTGAAGGTACTAAGCGGTCGCTCACCGCAGGGCGCTCCGCATGAGCCGCACCCCTAGGTCGAGGAGAAGCAGCAATGTCCACCACTGAGCAGCGGGTCGCCGTCGTCACCGGCGCCGCGCGCGGCATCGGGGCCGCCACCGCCGTACGACTGGCCGCCGAGGGCCGTGCCGTAGCCGTCATCGACCTCGACGAGGCGGCCTGCAAGGACACCGTGGAGAAGATCACCGCGGCCGGCGGCAAGGCGATCGCGGTCGGCTGCGACGTCTCCGACGAGGCGCAGGTCGAGGCCGCCGTCGCGCGGATCGCCGAGGAACTGGGCGCGCCGACGATCCTCGTCAACAACGCGGGCGTGCTGCGCGACAACCTGCTGTTCAAGATGAGCGTCTCCGACTGGGACACCGTCATGAACGTGCACCTGCGCGGCGCCTTCCTGATGTCGAAGGCCTGCCAGAAGCACATGGTGGACGCCGGCTTCGGCCGCATCGTCAACCTCTCCTCCTCCTCCGCGCTCGGCAACCGCGGCCAGGTCAACTACTCGGCGGCCAAGGCCGGTCTGCAGGGCTTCACCAAGACCCTCGCCAAGGAGCTCGGCAAGTTCGGCGTCACCGCCAACGCCGTCGCCCCCGGCTTCATCGCCACCGACATGACGGCCGCGACCGCCGAGCGCGTCGGCATGGGCTTCGAGGACTTCAAGGCCGCCGCCGCCACCCAGATCCCGGTGCAGCGCGTCGGCGAGCCCGACGACATCGCCAACGCCATCGCCTTCTTCACCGGCGAGGCCGCCGGCTTCGTCTCCGGCCAGGTGCTGTACGTGGCCGGCGGACCGCTCGACTAGGGGCCGGGGAAACGGACATGACAGTGGAACTCTCGGGCAAGGTCGCCCTCGTCACCGGCGCCAGCCGCGGCATCGGCTACGGCGTCGCCGAGGCGCTGGTCGCGCGCGGCGACCGGGTGTGCATCACCGGCCGCAACGAGGAGGCCCTGAAGGAGGCCGTCGACAAGCTCGGCGCCGACCGGGTCATCGGCGTCGCCGGCAAGGCGCACGACGAGGCCCACCAGGCCGTCGCCGTCGAGCGCACGATGGAGGCCTTCGGCCGCGTCGACTTCCTGGTCAACAACGCCGGTACCAACCCGGTGTTCGGCCCGATCGCCGACCTCGACCTGAACATCGCGCGCAAGGTCTTCGAGACCAACGTGATCTCGGCGCTCGGCTTCGCCCAGCGCACCTGGCACGCCTGGCAGAAGGACAACGGCGGCGCGATCGTCAACATCGCCTCCGTCGCGGGGCTGTCGCCCTCGCCCTTCATCGCCGCCTACGGGGTCAGCAAGGCCGCGCTGATCAACCTGACCGCACAGCTGGCGCACGAGTTCGCGCCCAAGGTGCGGGTCAACGCGATCGCCCCGGCGGTCGTCAAGACCAAGTTCGCCGCGGCCCTGTACGAGGGCCGGGAGGAGGAGGCCGCCGCGGGCTACCCGCTGGGCAGGCTCGGCGTGCCCTCCGACATCGGCGGCGCCGCCGCGTTCCTCACCTCCGCCCAGTCCGACTGGATCACCGGCCAGACGCTGGTGGTCGACGGCGGCATCTTCCTGAACGCCGGCGTGGCCTGACGCTCGCGATCCCGGCACGGGCGCCGTCGACGACGGCGCCCGTGTCCGCGTTTCGAGACTTCAGGGGTCATGACAACGTAGTCATTCCCGAAATGATCAAAACCCCTGTTCAGAAGGGGGTTCAGGGGGCGTGGCGCTGCGGTATGGTCTGCCGACCCTTGGTACGGCAGATCGAGGAGCGTGCGCGTGTTCAACCGGAACCGATGCCTGCGGCGGGTGGCGGCCATCGCGTCCATGTCATCACTGGTCACCGGGTGCGGCATTCTGTCGTCCGACCCCTCCGACGAGGAGAAACCGATCGTCGTCGGGACGACCAGTGCCCCCAGCACGCTGGACCCCGCCGCGTCCTGGGACGGCTCCTGGGAGCTCTTCCGCAACGTGTACCAGACCCTGCTGAGTTACCCCAACGGCGCGACCGCCCCCGAGCCCGACGCGGCCTCCGAGTGCGCGTTCACGGACAGCACGAACCAGGTGTACCGCTGCGAGCTGCGCGAGGGCCTGACCTTCTCCGACGGGGACCCGCTGGACGCCCAGGCCGTCAAGCACTCGATCGACCGGATCAGGAAGATCAACGTCAACGGCGGCCCCGCCGGTCTGCTGGGCAGCCTCGACCGGGTCCAGGCACCGAGCGGGCGCGAGGTCGTCTTCCACCTCAACAAGCCGGACGCCACCTTCCCCTTCGTGCTCGCCACGCCCGCGATGTCGATCGTCGACCCCGACACCTACCCGGCGGACTCCCTGCGCGAGGAGGGCGGCGTCGTCGGCTCGGGGCCGTACACCCTCCGGTCGTACGAGGACGGCGAGCAGGCCGAACTCGTCGGCAACGACCGATACAAGGGCTTCGCGGAGCGCCGCAACAAGGCGGTGACCATCCGCTACTTCAAGGACTCGGCCGCCATGGTGAAGGCGCTGCGCGACGACCGGATCCAGGTGACCTACCGGGGCCTCGCGGCCGACGACATCATCACGCTCCAGGGCAGGGCCAGCAAGGAGGAGGACCTCCAGCTGGTCGAGGGCACCGGTACGGAGATCAGCTACCTGGTCTTCAACCCCGAGGACCCCTGGGCGGGCCGGAGGGCCGTGCGCCAGGCCGTCGCCCAGGTGATCGACCGGGCCGCGATAGCCCACACGATCTACCAGGACACCGTCGACCCGCTGTACTCGATGGTCCCGAAGGGGCTGACCGGCCACACCACGGGCTTCTTCGACGACTACGGCGACCCCAGCGTCCCCAAGGCCCGCGCGATCCTCACCGAGGCGGGCATCACCGAGCCCGTCCCGCTGACCTTCTGGTACACCACCGACCGCTACGGCTCCGAGACGGCCGCGGAGTTCAAGGAGCTCAAGCGCCAGCTGGAGGCCTCCGGCCTGTTCACGGTGACCCTCAAGAGCCGCCCCTGGAAGACGTACGTCACCGGCTACCAGAAGGGCGAGTACCCGGTGTTCGGACGCGGATGGTCCCCCGACTTCCCGGACGCCGAGAACTTCATCGCCCCCTTCGTCGGCGACCAGAACGCGCTCGGCACGCCCTACCCGGCGCCGGAGATCACCGGCGATCTGCTGCCCCGGTCGCGGCGCGAGGGGGACCGCGCCAACGTGGTGAAGGAGTTCGAGGAGGCGCAGCAGATCCTCGTGGACGACGCGCGGCTGCTCCCGCTGTGGCAGGGCAAGCAGTACGTGGCCGCGAGCGAGGACATCTCGGGTGCGGAGCGGGCCCTGGACCCGTCGACGATCATGATGATGTGGCAGCTCTACCGGAAGACCAGCTGGTAGGGGCGGCCACGCCCTCGCCGAACGCCCCCGGGGCCCGGTTGTCAGTGGTCGCCTGTAGGTTCTGTGGCCTGGAAGCGACCGCACAGCGTAAGGAAGTTGACGTGACCGACATCGCCATGCTGCCCGAGTCCTGGCGCGAGGTGCTGGGCGGCGAGCTGCAGCAGCCCTACTTCAAGGAGCTGATGGAGTTCGTCGAGGAGGAGCGGGCGAACGGCCCGGTCTACCCTCCGCGCGAGGAGGTCTTCGCCGCCCTGGAGGCCACGCCGTACGACCGGGTGAAGGTGCTGGTCCTCGGGCAGGACCCGTACCACGGCGAGGGCCAGGGCCACGGCCTGTGCTTCTCGGTCCGGCCGGGCGTGAAGGTCCCGCCGTCCCTGCGGAACATCTACAAGGAGCTGCACGCGGAGCTGGACGTCCCGATCCCGGACAACGGCTATCTGATGCCGTGGGCGAAGCAGGGCGTCCTGCTGCTCAACGCCGTGCTGACCGTCCGGGCGGGCGAGGCCAACTCGCACAAGAGCCGGGGCTGGGAGCTGTTCACCGACGCGGTGATCCGCGCGGTGGCGAACCGGCCCGACCCGGCGGTGTTCGTGCTGTGGGGCAACTACGCGCAGAAGAAGCTCCCGTTGATCGACGAGACGCGGCACGCCGTGGTCAAGGGCGCGCACCCCTCGCCGCTGTCGGCGAAGAAGTTCTTCGGCTCCCGCCCGTTCACGCAGATCAACGAGGCGGTCGCCCGGCAGGGCCACGAGCCCATCGACTGGCGCATCCCGAACCTGGGCTGACCCCGCCGGACGGGCCGGTCCGCCACCGGCCGGCCCGTGCCCCACGGAGCCGCCTGACCGGGATTGCCGGTGCGTGCCGTTAGCGTTCGTCGGGAACAGCCGACGAGTGGTACGGAGGACGCGGTGGCCAAGGGACAGGAGCAGGCGGCGCCGGACGCCGTGCCGACGCGGATCGGGCAGGTCGTCATGCTGCATCACGCGGGCGACCGCGAGGAGGCCCGGCGTCGCTTCCTCGACCTGTGGGCCGAGATCGGCGAGCACGGCGACCCGCTGCACCGCTGCACCCTGGCCCACTACCTGGCCGACACCCAGGACGACCCGGGGGACGAACTGGCCTGGGACCTCAGGGCGTTGGCCGCCGCCGAGGAACTCACGGCCGACCGGCTGGCCGAGCACCCCGGGGCCCTCGCCGCGCGCGCCCTCTACCCGACGCTCCACCTCAACCTCGCCGCCGACTACGACAGGCTCGGCCACCGCGAGGCCGCGCGCGCCCATCTGCGGCGGGCCCGGTACGCGGCCGAGTCGCTGGGCGACGACCGCTACGGCGAGGGCGTGCGCATGGAGATCGGCCGCATGGAGCTGCGGCTGGGCGACGACGGCCCCTCGGCGGAGGGACCCTGGCCCTGGGGCCCGCCGCGGCAGCGGCCCTAGGGGCGGGCGCTCTCAGCGGCCGTACGCCTGCTCGCAGATGACCGCCTCGGGGCTGCCCGCCCGCCAGCCGCCGTACGTCTTCCCGAGGGAGCACAGGTCCGCGGTGTCCCCGCCCGCACGCCCGCCGGCCGGGCCGGCGGGACGAGGGGTCCACGGACGGGGTGCCGGCGTGGGCCCGCCCTCCCGCTGCCGCGGCTCGGGGCGGGCCGTCCGCGGCCGCGGTTCCGGTCGGGCCGCCGGGGCCTTGCGCCGCGGTGGCGTCGCGGAGGGGACCGTGCTCCGGGGTTCGCCGGAGGCGCGGTCCGGGCCGTCGGAGGGGGTGATCCGCTCCAGTGCCTCCCGGGCCGGGGGCTGCACGGCCCGCGGTGTGACCGGGCCGTCGGGACGCGGCGCCGACGAGCGGGCGCCGGCCGCCGCCGGGTCGGACCCGGGTGTCCGCTGGACCGTCACACAGCCGGTCAGGGCGGAGGCCGTCACGGTCACCAGGAGCGCTGCGGTGGTCGTCGATCGATGCACGCGCGCCACTCTGGCGGGTCGGGCGCGCTCCATGGCAGCGGGACGGGCCTCGGTTGGCCCACACGGGTGATCTCCGGCCCCGTACGAGGGCCCCGGGACCGGCGGGGGTGACGTCAGTCGCCGGTGGCGCCGTCGATGCACTCGCGGATCAGGTCGGCGTGGCCGTTGTGACGCGCGTACTCCTCGATCATGTGGGTGTGGATCCAGCGCAGGCTGAACCGCTCGCCGGTCCGCCGGTGCCTTCCCCGGGACATTTCGTCGAGACGGAAGCCGGCCGCATGGCGGCGGGCGATCGCGATCTCGGTCTGCCAGGTGGTGTACGCCTCCTGCCAGGTGTCCCCCTCGGTCAGCCGGAACTCGCCGTCCGGGTCCTCGTCGCCGTAGTAGATGGGCCCGGCGTCCTCGTCCGCGAGCACCCTGCGGAACCAGCTGCGTTCCACCTCGGCCATGTGCCGCACCAGGCCCATCAGGGACAGTCCGGAGGGTGCCACGGAGGCGGTCCTGAGCTGGGCGTCGGTCAGGCCCTCGCACTTCCACGCGAGGGTGCTGCGGTGGTAGTCCAGCCAGCCCTCCAGCATGGTGCGTTCGTCGGCGTCGTTGGCGGGTTCACGGCGTTCGGTGGTCATGCCCGCATCCTCGCCGACGCGGGCCCGGTCCCACCACGGGGTTTCAGCCGCCCAGCATGCCGTCGAGCAGTTCGCGCAGGCCCGCCCGCACCTCCGCGAGGCCCGGGACCTCGGCGTGGAAGGACCCGGCCACGCAGGAGAACATCAGCCCGTCCGCCCAGGCGACCAGCGACAGCACGTGCCGGTCGGGGTCGGCCGATCCCATGGCCCTGACGAGGGCGTCGAGCTGGTCGCGGAAACGGGCGCCCGCCGCGTCGAAATGGGCGCGCAGCTCGGGGCGGCGCGTGGCCTCCAGGGCGAGTTCGTAGCGAGCCAGCGTCAGTTCCCGGTTGCGGGTCAGGGCCCGGTGCGTCGCCAGCGCCAGCGCGTCCACCAGGGCGTCGAGGCCGCCGCGGGGGTCCGGCATCTCGTGCAGCCCGAGCACCCGCGCCTCCCGCTCGGCCAGGCGCCGCACCGCCAGTTCCAGGAGCGCCTGCCGGGTCCGCGCGAGGTTGGAGGTGGAGCCCTGGGGGAGTCCGGCCGCCTCGTCGACCGCCCGGTGCGTGAGCCCGCGCATCCCGCGCTCGGCGAGCAGGGCGAGAGCGGTGTCGGCGACGAGATCGGAGCGCGAGGCGCCTGCGGTGCGTACGGACATGGAGGTCAACCTACCCGCGGAACTACAGCTGTAGTACAGTCGGGACATCACCTCACTACAGTTGTAGTGAGTGCGGTGGAGACGAGGAGGAGCCATGGCACGGTCGATGCGGGCCGTCGTGATCGGCGGCGGAATCGGCGGGCTGACCGCGGCGGCGGCCCTGCACCGCAGGGGGACCCAGGTCACCGTCCTGGAGCGCGCCCCCACGCTCCAGCCGATCGGGGCGGCGATCTCCCTGTCCCCCAACGCCCTCCGGGCCCTGGACGTCATCGGCCTCGGTGACGAGATCCGCGACCTCGCCGCCTGGCAGGGCGACGGCGGACTGCGCACCCCGCGTGGACGCTGGCTCTCCCGCTCCGACGCCGACGCCGCGGCCCGGCGCTTCGGCGGTCCCCTCGTGCTGCTGCACCGGGCCACCCTCATCGACAGCCTCACCGCCCAGCTGCCGCCGGACGCCGTCCGCACGGCCGCCGCCGCGACCGTCACCGACCCCGGCGACGCCCATCGGCCGGCCACGGTCCGCACACCCGACGGCGAACTGGAGGCCGACCTGGTCGTGGCCGCCGACGGCATCCGGTCCGCCGCACGCCGGGTGCTGTTCCCGCAGCACCCGGGCCCCGTCTACTCGGGATTCACCACCTGGCGGGTCGTGATCCCGGTGCCCGGCGTCCGGTTCGCCTCGCACGAGAGCTGGGGCCCGGGCCGCATCTGGGGCACGCACCCGCTCAAGGACGGCCGGGTCTACGCCTACGCCGCCGCGGTCACCCCCGCCGGCGGGCACGCACCGGACGACGAGCGGGCGGAGCTGCTGCGCCGGTACGGCGACTGGCACGACCCCATCCCCGCCGTCCTGGCCGCCGCCCGCCCCGAGGACGTCCTGCGCCACGACGTGCACCACATCGCCGAGCCGCTGCCCGCCTACCACCGCGGCCGGGTCGCCCTGCTCGGCGACGCCGCGCACGCCATGCCGCCGACCCTCGGCCAGGGCGGCAACCAGGCCATCGAGGACGCGATCGTGCTCGCCCACCACCGTGACGACCTCGCCGCCTACACCGCCGCCAGGCTGCCCCGCACGACCGCCATCGCGCGCCAGGCCGTCAAGGTCGCCCGGCTCGACATGATGAGCAACCGCGCCGGCATCGCCGTACGCAACGCGGTGATCGCCGCCCTGTCGAAGGCCGGGCCCGCGCTGTTCCTGCGCAGCTTCGACGGCATCGCCGACTGGCGGCCCCCGCAGCGGCCGTATGCTTCGCAGCACACCCGTCCCGACATGCGTCAGTGAGGAGCACACCCCGTGAAGGTCGGCTGCATCGGACTCGGCGACATCGCGCAGAAGGCGTACCTTCCCGTGCTCGCCGGCCTGCCCGGGGTCGAGCTGCACCTGCAGACCCGCACCCCGGCGACGCTCACCCGCATCGCCGACGGCCTCCACCTCCCGCCGGACCGGCGGCACGCGGACCTCGACGCGCTTCTCGCCCAGGACCTCGACGCCGCCTTCGTGCACGCGCCGACGGCCGTCCACCCCGAGATCGTGACCCGGCTGCTCCGGGCCGGCGTCCCGACCTACGTCGACAAGCCGCTCGCTTACGACCTCGCCGACTCCGAGCGGCTGGTGGCCCTGGCCGAGGAGCGGAACACGAGCCTCGCCGTCGGCTTCAACCGCCGCTACGCCCCCGGGTACGCGCAGTGCGCCGAGCATCCGCGCGAGCTGATCCTCATGCAGAAGAACCGCATAGGGCTGCCCGAGGAACCGCGCACGATGATCCTCGACGACTTCATCCACGTCGTCGACACGCTCCGCTTCCTGGTGCCCGGACAGATCGACGACGTCGGCGTCCGTGCCCGCGTCGAGGGCGACCTGCTCCACCACGTCGTGCTGCAGCTCGCCGGGGACGGCTTCACCGCGCTCGGCGTGATGAACCGGCTCAGCGGTTCGGCGGAGGAGATCCTTGAGGTCTCCGGCCAGGACACCAAGCGGCAGGTGGTCAACCTCGCCGAGGTGATCGACCACCGGGGCCAGCCGACCGTGCGGCGGCGCGGCGACTGGGTGCCGGTGGCCCGGCAGCGCGGCATCGAGCAGGCGGTCCTGGCCTTCCTGGACGCCGTGCGCGCGGGCAAGGTGCTCAGTGCCCGGGACGCGCTGGAGACCCATGAACTGTGCGAGCGGGTCGTACGCGCGGTGCAGGAGCGCCACGCCTGAGCCGCAGCGTCCGTACGCCCTCGGCAGCGCCCCAGACGGCGAGGACCAGCAGCGCCGCCCGCACCGGCCAGTCGCCGAAGCGGACGTAGGGCGTGCTGCCGTGGGAGAGCGGCACCTCGTACACGTGCGCCGCGCTCGCCTCGGTGCCGAGCCACGGCCCGATCCGCGCGCCGCTCGCGTCGTACACCGCGGAGACCCCCGTCAGCGTGGCGTGCACCATCGGGCGGCCGGTCTCCGCGGCGCGCAGCGCGGCCAGTGACGCATGCTGCCCCGGCGCCCAGCTGTGCTGGAACGTCGAGGTCGAGGACTGGGCGAGCAGCACCTCGGCGCCGTCCGCGGCGAGACGGCGGCTCATGTCGGGGAACGCGCTCTCGAAGCACACCATCGGCCCGATCCGCAGCCCGTCCCCGACGTCCATCACCACCTGGCGCGAGCCGCGCCTGCGGTCCTCGCCCGCCGCCTCGCCGACGGACGTGGCCCAGCCGAGCACGGACCGGGCCGGCACGTACTCCCCGAAGGGCACGAGCCGCATCTTGTCGTACCGGTCTCCCGTCGGGCCGTCGGGGCCGACGAGCACCGAGCTCTTGTAGATGCCGGGTCTGTCCGAGCGCCGCGCGTCCACGTTGACCAGGATCCGCGCCCCGGTCTCCCGCGACAGCGCCGCGAGACGGCGCGCGAGGTCGGGCCGGTCGTCCAGGTCGAAGCCGACGCTGCTCTCCCCCCACACGACCAGGTCGACGTCCCGGCCGGCCAGCCGGCGGGTCAGCCGCTCCTCGAGGTCGAACCGGCGGTCGGCGCTGTCCCGCCCGGCCACGACGCCCGGCTGCACCAGGGCGACCGCGACCCGCTCGTCGGTGTCCGGGCGCGGTGACCACACCCAGGCCGCCGAGGTGGCCGCGGCGGTCGCGACGAGCCCGGCCACGGCGGGCACGCGGGCGCGGCGGACGGCGATCAGGACGGCCACGGCCACATTGACGGCCACCACCAGGAAGCTGAGCAGCCACACCCCGCCGACCGAGGCGAGCCGCAGCGCCGGCGCGACCTGCCACTGACTGGCGCCGAGCATGCCCCAGGGGCCGCCGAGCCCCTGCCAGGAGCGGACCAGCTCCACCGCCAGCCAGCCCGAGGGCAGCACGACCAGTGCCGCCGCGACCCGGCCGCCCGAGGGTGCCGAGCCCAGCAGACGGCGCACCAGCCAGCCCCACGGGGCCCACAGCGCGCCGAGCAGCGCGGCGATGACGAAGGTGAACACATGCAGGTTGGGAAGCAGCCAGTGGTGCATGGCCAGCATGAACCCGAACCCGCCCCACCAGCCGTCGTACACCGCCCGGCGCCCGCTCGGCGCGGCACGGGCGAGCAGCAGCCAGGGGACCAGGGCGACCCAGGCCCACCACCACAGGCCGGGGGCCGGGAAGGCGAGCACGGGCAGGGCGCCGGCGACGGCGGCGACGGCCGAGCGCCGCCAGGGGGAGGCGAGCCAGTGGCCCAGCGTCTTCATAGGCGCTTCCCTACCCCGTGGTGCCGTCAGTGTGCGCCCCTGGGCGGGACCGGGAGCAGAAGATCCGGCCGGGCGGCACCGGCACCGGCACAGTCGATCACAGGCGCCGCCACTTCTCCTCGGCGACCACCTCGCCGAGCCGCCAGCCGTCAGCCGTCCGCAGCAGCCCGAAGACGTACCGGCCGCCGCTCAGGAAGTCGGGCGTACCCGGGACGCCGTCCCGGCCGGCGGGGCCCATCGCGTTGACGTAGTCGGCCCGGAGGCGGGCCGTGTCGCCGGTGTCCTGTTCCCAGACGCCGAAGCGCACCCGTCGGTTGACGATCAGGTGCTGCCGTACCGGGAACGGCCGCAGGTTCTCCGCGAGCCACGCGGCGACCTGCCCGGCGTCCCCCGCGATGCCGCCGGCCGCCCGGTGGTCGGCCCGCCCGCCCGGTGCGAACAGCTCCCGGTACGCCGTCCAGTCCCCGTCGTCCAGCGCCACCGCGTAGTCGGTCACCAACTGGTCGACCGCCAGCCGGTCCCTCACGGTCGCGAGTTCCACACGCTGCGTCATCGGCTCAGTGTTGGGCATGGGAGGTGCCCAGCCAAGGGGCGCGGCCGTATTCGGTGGCCCGCGCACCTGTGCGGCCACGATGATCGCGCCTAAGATGATCGATGATCGATCAAACGAGTCGTTTCAGGAGGTCCTCATGTCGCGTCCGGTCACGGTGGTCACCGGCGGCAGCCGGGGAATCGGCGCGGCGGCCTGCCTGCGCCTCGCGGCGGACGGGCACGACGTGGCCGTGGGCTACGTCCGGGACGAGGCGGCCGCGGAAGCGGTGGCGGCGGGCGTGCGCGAGGCCGGCGGCCGCGCTGTCACGGTCCGGGCGGACACCTCGGCCGAGGCCGACGTCGACAGGCTCTTCGACGTCGCCGAGAGCACCCTCGGACCGGTGACCGGGCTGGTGAACAACGCGGCGGTGACCGGTCCGCTGGGCCGCCTCGCCGACAGCGACACCACGGACCTGCGCCGCGTCCTCGACGTCAACCTCCTGGGCGCGCTGCTGTGCGCCCGCCGCGCCGCGCAGCTCATGACCGCCCGGGGCAACGGCGTGATCGTGAACGTGTCGTCGGGTGCGGCGACCCTCGGCAGCCCGGGGGAGTACGTCCACTACGCGGCGACGAAGGCCGGCATCGATGCCCTGACGGTCGGGCTCTCCAAGGAGCTCGGCCCGGACGGTGTCCGCGTCAACGCGGTCGCACCGGGCCTCGTCGACACGGAGATGCACGCCGCGATGGGCGCGCCGGACCGGGTCCGGCAGATGGCTCCGGCGATCCCGCTGCGCCGTGCTGGCCGGGCCGAGGAGATCGCCGCCGCCATCGCCTGGCTGATGTCGCCGGACGCCTCGTACACGACGGGGGCCGTGCTGCGGGTGGCGGGCGGCCGCTGAGGGGCGCGTGCCTCGGGCCGGCGCCCGGCTCACGCCGCCTCGATGACCTCGCCCCGGATCGCGGCCGCCCACTCGACCACCAGCAGTTCGTACTCCGCGCGCTCCTGGGACGACAGGGTCCCGCCCGCGCGCCGCCACAGGGCGCGGATCTGCTCGTTCAGCTCCGCGGCGGACCGCACGGAACCAGGGGTAACCAAATCGGGGGACATGCGGACAAGCCTAGGGGCAAGCACTGACAGTGCGCTACCGGACGGCTACAGGACCGTGTGCGTCAGCCCGCCGACTCCGCGGCGTGCGGGCTGAGGACGCCCAACGCGACCAGAACGATGATCACCACGCCGAGCGCGACGCGGTACCAGACGAACGGCATGAAGCTCTTGGTCGAGATGAACTTCATGAACCAGGCGATGACCGCGTACCCCGTGGCGAAGGCGATGATCGTCGCGAAGATCGTCGGCCCCCAGCTGACGTGGTCGCTCTCCATCGCGTCCTTCAGCTCGAACAGGCCGGAGGCGAGCACCGCCGGGATCGCGAGCAGGAAGGAGTACCTGGCCGCGGCCTCGCGCCGGTAGCCCATGAACAGGCCGCCGCTGATGGTCGCGCCGGAGCGGGAGACGCCGGGGATGAGGGCCATGGCCTGGCACAGGCCGTAGATCAGGCCGTCGCGGACGCCCAGGTCCTGCAGTTCCTTGCGGCGCTTGGGCGCGCGGTGCCGGCCGCCGGTCTCGTCGCGCGCCGCCATCCGGTCCGCGACGCCGATGATCACACCGACGACGATCAGCATGGTCGCGGTGACCCGCAGGTCGCGGAACGGCCCCTCGATCTGGTCCTTCAGCGTCAGACCGAGCACGCCGATCGGGATCGAGCCGACGATCACGAGCCAGCCCATGCGCGCGTCGGGGTCCTTGCGCATGGTCCTGTCCCGGAGCGACCGGGTCCAGGCCGAGATGATCCGCCCGATGTCCTGGCGGAAGTAGATCAGTACGGCGGCCTCCGTGCCGATCTGGGTGATCGCCGTGAAGGCCGCGCCCGGGTCGTGCCAGCCGGAGAACGCCGCCGTCAGCCGCAGGTGGGCGCTGGAGGACACGGGGAGGAACTCGGTCAGCCCCTGGACGAGTCCGAGGATGAGAGATTCAAACCAAGACATGAAGTTACGGAGTCCAAGTGGCCGATCGTGGAACGGACGATGGACACACCGAGCCGCCACGTGCGGTGATCAGGGGTCGGGCGTGTCGAGGGGCAGCGTAGCGTCCTTGGGTGAATGGAACGGCACAGGGGTTGGGCCGGGTCGCCCTCCCGGCCCGGGCGCCGCCCGCCCCGCGTGCGACCCGGTGCCGGACGTCCCGTCAGCGCCCCCGCAGCCGGTGCCGCTTGCGCCAGGCCACCACCGCGCCCGCCAGTCCCGGCAGGGCGATGCCGGCCAGGGCGATCAGGAAGGCCGGCGACGTCGGTGCCGAGGCGCGGGCGCCGGCGACGACGTAGGCGGCCGTGTTCGGGATCGACCCGAGGGCCGTCGCGAGCAGGAACGGCAGCAGGCCCATGCGGGAGACGGCCGCGCAGTAGTTGGCGGCGGCGAACGGCACGCCGGGGAACAGCCGCGCCGCCAGCATCGAGCGGAAGCCGTGCCGGCTGAGCTGCCCGTCCGCGGCCTTCAGCCACCTGCCCCGCAGCAGCGGGCGCAGCGCCTCCTGGCCCAGCACCCGGCCGAGGCAGAAGGCGATGCCGGCGCCGAGCACCGTGCCCGCCAGGGCCGAGACCAGGCCGATCTGGGAGCCGAACAGGGCACCGGCCGCGAGGTTCAGCAGCGGGCGCGGCACGAACGCGACCGTGCACAGCCCGTAGGCCAGCGCGTACGCCACCGCCGCCGCGGCTCCGCCGAGCTGTGGCGGCCAGCCGTGCACGAGCAGCTTCTGCGGTTCGAACAGCAGCACCGTCACCGCGGCCGAGGCCAGCAGGGCGACGAGCAGCGACAGCCGGGACCACGGCGAGAGCAGCACTCTCGTCACGCGGGCGGCGAAGCCGGCCGGCGCGACCGGACCGGCGGCGGCGGTGGTGACGGCCCGGGGAGAGGCCGTGGCGGTGCCCCCAGAGCGGGTGGTGGCATCGAGCATCCGGTGACACTAACCGACAAATGTGTGTGATCGCCGTATGGTGCGTCTCATGAGCGTCACAACGGCGCAAACACCGGACGTGGCGAACCGCGGCGCACACCTCGCCGCGCTGCCCGTGCGGGAGGCGCCGCGGAACACCGGCCCGTGACCGCTCGAACTGCCGTGCGCTGAAAACCATTCGACGCCGGGCGAGGCGTCGGCGATGATCGGCGTCATGTTCCGGTACGCCTTCCACCTCGCCGCATCCGCCGCCGCGGATGCCCCGAAGGCTGCCGTTCCCCACTTCCTGACCGCCGTCGACGGCGCCCGAAGCTGACCCTCCCCGGATCGTCCGGCGGACCCCGCAGGGGGAGGGTCGGCGAGTTCCCGGGGTCCCATCACCGCCACCACGAGGCTTCGAGGTACCGCCATGCCCAAGACGGCTTACGTCCGCACCAAACCGCATCTCAACATCGGCACGATGGGTCACGTCGACCACGGCAAGACCACCCTGACCGCCGCCATCACCAAGGTCCTCGCCGAGCGCGGCGCCGGCACCTTCGTCCCGTTCGACCGCATCGACCGGGCGCCGGAGGAGGCCGCGCGCGGCATCACCATCAACATCGCGCACGTCGAGTACGAGACCGACACCCGGCACTACGCGCACGTCGACATGCCCGGCCACGCCGACTACGTCAAGAACATGGTCACCGGCGCCGCCCAGCTCGACGGGGCCATCCTCGTCGTCTCCGCGCTCGACGGGATCATGCCGCAGACCGCCGAACACGTCCTGCTCGCCCGGCAGGTGGGCGTCGACCACATCGTGGTCGCCCTCAACAAGGCCGACGCGGGCGACGAGGAGCTGACCGACCTGGTCGAGCTGGAGGTCCGCGAGCTGCTCACCGCGCACGGATACGGCGGCGACGCCGTGCCCGTCGTACGGGTCTCCGGCCTCAAGGCCCTGGAGGGCGACCCCCGGTGGACGGCGTCCGTCGAGGCGCTGCTCGACGCCGTGGACACCTACGTGCCCATGCCGGAGCGGTATCTGGACGCGCCGTTCCTGCTGCCCGTCGAGAACGTGCTCACCATCACCGGCCGGGGCACGGTCGTCACCGGTGCGGTCGAGCGCGGCACCGTCCGCGTCGGCGACCGGGTCGAGGTGCTCGGGGCGTCCGTCGAGACGGTGGTCACCGGGCTGGAGACCTTCGGCAAGCCCATGGAGGAGGCGCAGGCCGGGGACAACGTGGCCCTGCTGCTGCGCGGTGTCGCCCGCGACACGGTGCGCCGTGGGCACGTCGTCGCCGCGCCCGGCAGTGTCGTGCCGGCCCGGCGCTTCTCGGCGCAGGTGTACGTGCTGTCGGCGCGCGAGGGCGGGCGCACGACGCCGGTGTCCACCGGTTACCGGCCGCAGTTCTACATCCGTACGGCGGACGTGGTCGGTGACGTCGACCTCGGTGAGGCGGCCGTCGCCCGGCCCGGTGACACGGTCACCATGACCGTCGAACTCGGGCGTGACGTGCCTCTCGAGCCGGGCCTCGGGTTTGCCGTCCGTGAGGGCGGGCGGACCGTGGGAGCGGGGACCGTGACCGCCGTGCACTGAGGGGCGGTGCGCGTCCGCGGGGGGCTGCGGGGCCGCACGCCGGTGCTGTCCCGCGCCCCTTCGGGGCGCTTCGCCCCGGCACAATGGGAAGGTGAACGAAGCCATACCCGTCACCCGGGTGACCGACCACGGCACCGCCAAGCTCATGCCCGACGTCGACCGGAAACGGGCCTGGCTGCTGACCGTGGACGGGGCGCCGCAGTCCTACGTCGACCTCGACGAGCCGGCGCACCTGGAGTTCGAGTACGCGCGGCGGCTCGGACACGTCCTGGACACCGTCGCCGAACCGGGGCGTCCGCTGGACGTCCTGCACCTCGGCGGCGGTGCCCTGACCCTGCCCCGGTACCTGGCCGCGACGCGGCCGGGCTCCCGGCAGGACGTGGTGGAGGCCGACGGCGGCCTGCTGGAGCTGGTCGCCGAGCACCTGCCGCTGCCGGAGGGCGCGCACATCGTCACGCACGCCGCCGACGCGCGGGCCTGGCTGGCCGCCGCCCCCGCGGACTCCGCCGACGTCCTCGTCGCCGACGTCTTCGGCGGCTCACGCGTCCCCGCGCACCTGACCTCCGTCGCCTACGCCCGCGAGGCCGAACGCGTCCTGCGGGCCGACGGCGTCTACCTCGCCAACCTGGCCGACGCGGCGCCGTTCGCCTTCCTGCGCTCGCAACTGGCCGGGTTCGCCACGCTCTTCGAGGAACTGGCGCTGATCGCCGAGCCGGGCGTGCTGCGCGGCCGCCGCTTCGGCAACGCCGTCCTCGTCGCCGCGCACCGGCCCCTCGACACGGCGGGACTGACCAGGCTCACGGCAGCCGACGTCTTCCCGGCCCGGGTCGAGCACGGGTCCGCGCTGCGGGACTTCATCGGCGCTGCCCGGCCGGTGCGGGACGAGGACGCCGTTCCGTCACCCGTGCCTCCCGACGGGGCGTTCGGCATCGGCTGAGCCGGGTGCCGGCTCCGGGACGC
>NZ_JACVQF010000212.1 GCF_014534645.1 Streptomyces griseicoloratus | reverse complement strand
CCTTCCGGGCTCTGATTCCCCGTCAGAGGGGGTTGTCTTCGCGGCCGTTGGGCCGTTCCGACGAGTGAGACTTTAGCGGATTCCCGGCTCCCGAGCTAATCGGGGGCCGCGTTCTTTCGAACGTGGATTCCTCATTCCGTAAATACGCACGCCAAAGACACGACGACGACAGTGCGACTGTTCGTCGAAGTTGGTTGGTACTTGCGGAATCGCTGTCCGGGGACCGACCGGAGTCGGCGCTCACGTCGGACAACTCGGAGAACACTACGTACCGGGGAGCAGCGTGTCAACCCTGGCCCGCGGGTCTCTCCATGCGTAGTCTTGGGGACGTGACTACGCGTACGTGCACCCAGCTGTGGTGGGCCGCCTGACGGCGGCCGCACTCACGTATGCACTCGACGGCCGCCGCCTCGGCGGCCGTTTTCGTATCTCCCTCCAGGGGGGCGGCCGGTGGGAAGCGGCGGTCCTGACCAGGAGGTGGAGAGATGACACGGGTCTTCAGCGGGGTCAAGCCGACCGGACATCTGACGCTCGGGAACTACCTGGGGGCCATGCGGCAGTGGGCCGGGGTGGACCAGCACCGGGCGGACGCGCTGTTCTGCATCGTCGACCTGCACGCGCTGACCGTGGCCCACGATCCGGCGCGGGTGCGCAGGCTGAGCCGGCAGTCGGCGTCGCTGCTGCTGGCGGCTGGGCTTGATCCGGAGCTGTGCACCGTGTTCGTGCAGAGCCATGTGGACGAGCACGCTCGGCTGTCGTACCTGCTGGAGTGCGTGGCGACCGACGGGGAGATGCGCCGGATGATCCAGTACAAGGAGAAGGCCGTGCGGGAGCGGGAGCGCGGTGGGAGTGTGCGGCTGTCGCTGCTGACCTATCCCGTGCTGATGGCGGCCGACATCCTGGCGTACGGAACCGAGGAGGTGCCGGTCGGGGACGACCAGGCTCAGCACGTGGAGCTGGCGCGGGATCTCGCGGTGCGGTTCAACCAGCGGTACGGGCACACGTTCGTGGTGCCCCGGGCCACGCTTCCGACGGTGGCCGCGCGGGTGATGAACCTGCAGGAGCCGACGTCGAAGATGGGCAAGAGCGACGACACCGGTCCTGGGATCGTCTATCTGCTCGACGAGCCCGAGGTGGTGCGGAAGAAGGTCATGCGGGCCGTGACCGACAGCGGGCGGGACGTCGTGTACGACCGGCAGGAGCGGCCCGGGCTGGCGAATCTCCTGGAGATCCTGGCCGCGTGCACGGGTGGGAACCCGGCGGCGCTGAGCGGTGTATATGAGTCGTACGGCTCGTTGAAGAAGGACACCGCGGAAGCTGTGGTCGAGGTGCTTCGGCCGCTGCAGAAGAAGCACAAGGAGCTGTGCGCGGATCCCGGCTATGTGGAGGGAGTGCTGCGTGAGGGAGCGGAGAGGGCTCGGGAGATGGCCCGGCCGACCGTCGATGCCGCTTACCGTGCGATCGGGCTGCTGCCGCCGGTGCCGGAGACGGTGGTGAGCGCGGTCCGGTAGGCGCGGGAGCGGGCGGCGGGCCGGTGGGGCGGCCCGCCGGTCCGGTCAGTCCTTGGTGCCGGAGGCGAGTTCGCGGCTGCGGTCGCGGGCGGCTTCCAGGGCGGCGATGAGGGCCGCTCGTACGCCGTGGTTCTCCAGTTCGCGGATGGCGTTGATCGTCGTTCCGGCGGGCGACGTGACGTTCTCGCGGAGCTTGACCGGGTGTTCCCCGCTGTCGCGGAGCATGGTCGCCGCGCCGATCGCGGACTGGACGATCAGGTCGTGGGCCTTGTCGCGGGGCAGGCCGAGGAGGATGCCGGCGTCGGTCATGGCTTCGACCAGGTAGAAGAAGTAGGCCGGGCCGGAGCCGGAGAGGGCGGTGCAGGCGTCCTGCTGCGACTCGGGGACGCGGAGCGTCTTGCCGACGGCGCCGAAGATCTCCTCGGTGTGGGCGAGGTGGTCGGCGGTGGCGTGGGTGCCGGCGGAGATGACGGACATCGCCTCGTCGACGAGGGCGGGGGTGTTCGTCATGACGCGGACGACCGGGGTGCCGGGGGCGAGGCGTTCCTCGAAGAAGGAGGTGGGGATGCCCGCCGCGCCGCTGATGACCAGGCGGTCGGCGGGGACGTGGGGGGCGAGTTCGTCGAGGAGGGTGCCCATGTCCTGGGGTTTGACCGTGAGGATCAGGGTGTCGGCGGTCTTGGCGGCCTCGGCGTTGGTGACCGGGGTGACTCCGTAGCGGGTGCGGAGTTCGTCGGCTCGTTCCTGGCGGCGGGCGGTGACCAGCAGGTCGGCCGGGGACCAGCCGGCTCCGATCATTCCGCTGAGCAGGGCTTCGCCGATCTTGCCGGTGCCGAGGACTGCGACTTTCTGGGTCATGGCTGCGGTGCCCTCCGGGGGTGCGTCGTCCCTCGTCATCTTCGCATCCCGGGTGGCGGTGAGGTCGGGGCGTCCAGTGGGCGGAACGGCCTCGTCCTCGAACGCCGGACGGGCCGGACCGGCTAGGCCGTCCGGCGCCGGAGGGTCGCGGCGCCCAGGGCCAGGACCAGGAGTGCGCAGCCGGCCACCACCAGGGCGTCCCGTACGAAGGCGGCGGTCATGTCGGTGTGCCTGAGGACCTCGTTCATGCCGTCGACCGCGTAGGACATGGGGAGGGCGTCGGAGATGGCTTCCAGGACCGGGTGCATCTTGTCGCGCGGGGTGAAGAGACCGCAGAGGAGGAGCTGGGGGAAGATCACCGCCGGCATGAACTGGACCGCCTGGAACTCGGAGGCCGCGAAGGCCGAGACGAAGAGGCCGAGGGCGGTGCCCAGGAGCGCGTCGAGCAGGGCCACCAGGAGCAGCAGCCAGGGGCTGCCCGTCACGTCCAGGCCGAGGGCCCAGACCGCCAGGCCGGTCGCCAGGGACGACTGGACGATGGCGAGGGCGCCGAAGGCGAGGGCGTATCCCGCGATGAGGTCGCCTTTGCCGAGGGGCATGGCGAGGAGGCGTTCGAGGGTGCCGGAGGTGCGTTCGCGCAGGGTGGCGATGGAGGTGACCAGGAACATCGTGATCAGCGGGAAGATGCCGAGCAGGGATGCGCCGATGTTGTCGAACGTGCGGGGGCTGCCGTCGAAGACGTAGCGCAGCAGGAAGAGCATCACGCAGGGGATGAGGATCATCATCGCGATGGTCCGCGGGTCGTGGCCGAGCTGGCGCAGGACGCGGGTCGCGGTGGCGGTGGTGCGGGAGAGGTTCAGCGCGCGGGGTGGGGCCGGCCTGAGGGTGGCGGGCGTGGTTCCGGCGGTGGGTGCGGTCGGGGTCATCGCGTGTGCTCCTTCGTGCGGTCTGCCGCGGTCGCCTCGTCGACCAGGTGAAGGAAGGCCGCTTCGACGGTCTCCGAGTCCGTGCGGGTGCGGAGGGAGTCGGGGGTGTCGTCGGCGAGGATCCGGCCCTCGCGCATCAGGAGGAGGCGGTGGCAGCGCTCGGCCTCGTCCATGACGTGGGAGGAGATGAGGAGGGTGGCGCCTCGGTCGGCGGCGATGGAGTGGAAGAGGGTCCACAGATCGCGGCGCAGGACGGGGTCCAGGCCGACGGTGGGTTCGTCGAGGACCAGGAGCTCGGGGGCGCCGAGGAGGGCCACGGCGAGGGAGACGCGGCTGCGCTGGCCGCCGGAGAGGTTGCCGGCCAGGGCGTCGGCGTGGGTGGTGAGGTCGACGTCGGCGATGGCCCGGGTGACGTGCTCGTGGCGGCGTTCGGCGGCGGACCGGCCGCCCGGGTCGAGTATCGCGGCGAAGTAGTCGAGGTTCTGACGGACGGTCAGGTCGTCGAAGACGGAGGGGGCCTGGGTGACGTAGCCGATGCGGGAGCGCAGGGTGGGGTGGCCGGCGGGGCGGCCGAGGACGTCCAGGGTGCCGGTGACCTTGGCCTGGGTGCCGACGACGGCGCGCATGAGGGTGGACTTGCCGCAGCCGGAGGGGCCGAGGAGGCCGGTGATCCGGCCACGCGGGACGGTGAAGTGGAGGTCGTGCAGGACGGTGCCGGGGCCGCGGACGACGGTGAGGGCTTCGGCGCGGACGGCCGGGGCGGGTGGTGGGGCCTGTGGGCCCGGTGGCTCGGGAACGCCTGGTGCGCGGGGTCCGTCGGGCGGACGGGAGGAGTAATTCATCATGTGATGAATACTCCTCCCGGGCCAGGGTGGCGTCAAGCGGTCGAGGGAGCGGTCGCGAGCAGGAGGACGACGTTGTAGACCTCCTCGACGATGCCGTCCGGGAAGACGGCCATGAGGTGCTTTCGCTCCTCGGTGAGGAAGGCGGCGCTGTGCTCCTCGTCGTGGACGAGGAAGACGGAGTGGCTGCCGATGTTGGCCAGATGCGTGTCGACGGGTACCCGGCGGCTCCAGCGGATCTCGCGGCGGACGAGGTCGAGGTCGCCGGTGGGGTCGGCGGTGCGGATGCCGACGTTCCGCTGCTCGGCGGAGACGTCCAGGTCGAAGTGGCGCCGGGTGCGTTCGGCCGCTTCGGCGATCCACGGCACGTCGAGGGCTTCGGTGTTCCACCACAGCGCGAGCGCGCCGCCGGGCCGCAGCACGCGCAGGGCCTCCGGGACGGCGCGGGCGGGGTCGGTCCAGTGCCAGGCCTGGGCGTAGGTGAGGAAGTCGACGGAGGCGGTGGCGAGGGGCAGGGTGTCGCCGCTGCCGCGGACGATCGGCACGTCGGGGAGCGTCCGGCGGAACTGGGCCGCCATCCCGGCGCCGGGTTCGACGGCGATGACGTCGGCGCCGCGCGCGTGCAGCAGGGCGGTCGCGATGCCGGTGCCGGCGCCCACGTCGGCGACCCGGGAACCTGCCAGGGGACGGCCGGCCAGGTCCTCCACCGTGTCGAAGAGGGCGGGCGGGTAGGAGGGGCGGTTGGCGGCGTACTGGGCCGCGGCGGCGTTGAAGGAGTGGGCCCGGCCGGCTCGGACCGGATCGGCGGCGGGCGTGTCGGGGGTGCCGGCTGTTGTTGCTCCCTGAGTCGTCATACGGCCATGGTGACCGGGCGACGCCGTCCTCGGCAGGATCCGCCGGACAGGCCCTAGGAGCGGCGGCGCTTCTTCGACGGGTTGCCCGAGCGGCGGGTGGTGCGCTTCTCGTACTGCTCCCGGGCTGTTTCGTACTCGGCGCGGTGGAGTTTCTCGCCGGGGGCCTCGGTCAGGGAGCGGAAGAAGTAGGCGAGGAGGGAGCCGACGAAGCCGATCGTCAGCAGGCCGCGCAGGGATGCCTGGCGGTCGGGGTCGGGACGGGTGGTGAAGCCGGACCAGGTGTGCCGGAAGGCCAGTGCGCTGCAGACCGCGAACATCACGACCATCAGGAGCGTGACGAAGCTGCCGACGTCGGCGATCCGGAGTCCCTGGTAGGCGAAGCGGAGGACGAAGCAGGCGGCGACGGCCGCGGCCAGGGAGCCGACGGCCAGGCCGACGCGGCGGGCGGTGTAGCCGTGGTCGTGGTTCACCCAGGTCGTGCCGTAGAACCGGATGGGTTCCGGGCGGGGGCCCGCGGCGGTGTCCGGGGTGCCGTTCGTGCCGTTCTCTGCGCTCACGGGACGATTATGGCGCCGCAGGGGCCGCGGGCTCCGGGCGGGCTCAGGAGCAGCGCGGGCGGAAGTAGCCGTCGCTGCCGGTGAGCACGTAGGTGTCCGAGACGTACTGGCCGCTGCCGATGTTGTCCCAGATGTTCGACGTGCCGTACGGGCCCGTGACCCACGTGCCCGGTGTCTGGCAGTAGATCGACACCCTGGTGCCCTCGGGCAGGACGCGTACGATCGCGTAGCCGGTGCCGGGGCCGCTGCGGACGTTCAGCCGGACGCCGGGTGCGACCGGGTAGGTGGCCGTGGTCGCCGCCGTGGTGACGGCGTCCCGCTCGTCGCCGCTCCCGACTTCCGCGGCATGCTCGATGGACATGGAAACCTCCCCCGTTGGACCCCACGACTGCCGTGGGGTCACGTTGATACCCCCGGAACAAGCCACGAAACACCAGTTCGCGACTCGCACATGGAGGCTAGCAAGCCTCCTCGGTCCCGTACGGCTCATCGACTAGGCTCCGTGCGTCGCGCACGCGGACGAAAAGCACGGGGGTGGTCCCATGGCGACACCGCGGAACGTCGGTCCGGGCACGGAAGCGGAATTTCCGGAGTACGCCGGTCACTACCGCCTGGAATCCTGTCTGGGGTCGGGCGGCATGGGCGTCGTGCACCTGGCCCGGAGCACCTCGGGGCTGAAGCTCGCGGTGAAGGTCGTCCACGCCGAGTTCGCCAAGGACCCCGAGTTCAGGGGCCGTTTCCGGCAGGAGGTCGCCGCGGCGCGGAGGGTGAGCGGTGCCTTCACCGCGCCGGTCGTCGACGCCGACCCGGATGCCGAACGGCCCTGGATGGCCACGTTGTTCATCCCCGGTCCGACCCTCTCGGAACAGGTGAAGCGGAACGGGCCTTTGGACCCCGCCCAGGTGCGCCGGCTGATGGCCGGGCTCGCCGAGGCGCTGCGTGACATCCACCGGGTGGGGGTCGTGCACCGCGACCTGAAACCGAGCAACGTGCTGCTCGCCGAGGACGGTCCGAAGGTCATCGACTTCGGCATTTCCCGGCCAAAGGACAGCGAACTGCGGACCGAGACCGGGAAGTTGATCGGCACGCCGCCGTTCATGGCGCCCGAGCAGTTCCGGCGCCCCCGGGAGGTCGGTCCCGCGGCCGACATCTTCGCGCTCGGCTCCGTGCTGGTGCACGCGGCGACCGGACGCGGGCCCTTCGACTCCGACAGCCCGTACGTCGTCGCCTACCAGGTCGTGCACGACGAGCCCGACCTGACCGGCGTACCGGAGGAACTGGCGTCCCTGGTGCTGCGGTGTCTCGCGAAGGAGCCCGAGGAGCGGCCCACGCCGGACGAGCTGATGCGGGAGCTGCGGTCCGAGGCGGCCTCGTACGACACCCAGGCGTTCATACCGGCGCAGCGGACGGAGCCGGACCGCGGGGTGGAGGCCGGACCGGCCCAGGACCGGGATCGGGACCAGGACCAGGGCCGGGGCCAGGACAGGGTCCAGGCCCCGGAGGCCGTACGCGAGCCCGGAGGCGGGGCAAAGGCCCCTGCCGGCGTGGCCGCACGCCGGGTGCGGCGCGGGCCGGGCAGGCGGGCGGTGCTCGGGGCGGCTGCGCTCGTGGCCGCCGTCGCTGCCGTGCTGGTCACGCTCCGGTCGGCGGACGGCGGCGCGGCACCCGAGGGCAACCCCCGGGCCGTGGCCGCCGGGTTCGACGCCTGGGAGGCCGAGCCGGCCGGCGGAGAGGGCGTGCCCCAGTGCACGTACGGGGCGAAGACCCTGGTCTGTGCGCGGACCGGGCTGGTCTTCGCCCTCGATCCGGCCGACGGCCGCTCCCTGTGGCGGCATCCCGTCGCGCCGCTCCTGCGCGGCACGCCGCCGGCGGTGTCGGCCGGGCTGGTGCAGCCGGCGCTCGACCACGGCCCGGGTCTGGAGGCCCTCGACCCGGCCTCGGGTGCCGTCCGCTGGCGGAAGGACGGCCTCGCGTACAGCGGGTCGACCGCGACCGGGGCCATGCTCCTGCTGACGCGGGCCGACGGGACGGTGTCCGGCGTGGACGCCGCCACGGGCGAGGTCAGGTGGAACCGGCCGTTCCCGGGCCGGCCGGTGCCGCACTTCCGCTTCTTCGGCGGGCGGGCGGCGTACGCGGCGACCGTGGCCGCCGACGGCGGGAGCACCCGGGTCACCGCGGTGGACCCGGCCACGGGGAACGTGCGGTGGGACAAGGAGCTCCCGGGGACGCTGGACCTCCTCGGCGCGGCCGGCGGGTCCGTCTATCTCGCCGAGGGCGACTCGGTCTACGGGCGGGTCAAGGGCGTGGTCCGCTACACCCCGGACACCGGCGCCACGCGCCGGGTGGCGCTGCCCGTGCCGGTGGACGAGGCGCAGGGCGGCGTGTACGGGAGCGAGGTGTACCTGATGGGCGGCGGCGGTTCCCTGGTGGCCGTGGACATGGCCGCGGGGAGACAGCGGTGGCGGCTGGAGACGGGCATCGCCCGTGGCTCCGCCCCGGTCGCCGACGGCCGGCACGTCTACGTCACCGGCCCCGACGGGCGGCTCCTCGGCGTGGACGCCCGCAAGGGGCGGCTGCTGGGGCAGACGCCGCCCCGGCTCGGTGCCGGCGACGGGGTGCCCGCCGGCCTGCCCGCGCCCGTGGTCGCCGACGGCCGGGTCTACGCCGGTGCCCCCGACGGCACGGTGTTCGCGGTGGACGGGCGGGATCCGGCCTCCTGGTAGCGGCATGCGCAAGGGCCGCTCCCCCGCGGCGGGGAAGCGGCCCTCACGGACGGACCAGTGGCCTCAGCCCAGCTTGCTCACGTCCCGCACCGCGCCCTTGTCGGCGCTGGTCGCCATCGCGGCGTAGGCCCGCAGGGCCGCCGAGACCTTGCGGTCGCGGTTCTTCGGGGCGTACGTGCCGTTCAGGTCCTGCTCGCGGCGGGCGAGCTCGGCGTCGTCGACCAGCAGCTCGATGGAGCGGTTCGGGATGTCGATGCGGATGCGGTCGCCGTCCTCGACGAGGGCGATCGTGCCGCCCGAGGCCGCCTCGGGGCTGGCGTGGCCGATGGAGAGCCCGGACGTGCCGCCGGAGAAGCGGCCGTCGGTGACCAGGGCGCACGCCTTGCCCAGGCCGCGGCTCTTCAGGTACGAGGTCGGGTAGAGCATCTCCTGCATGCCGGGGCCGCCCTTGGGGCCCTCGTAGCGGATGACGACGACGTCGCCCTCCTGGACCTGCTTGGTGAGGATCTTCTCGACGGCCTCCTCCTGCGACTCGCAGACGACCGCCGGGCCCTCGAAGGTCCAGATCGACTCGTCGACGCCGGCCGTCTTCACGACACAGCCGTCGACCGCCAGGTTGCCGCGCAGCACCGCCAGGCCGCCGTCCTCCGAGTAGGCGTGCTCGGCGGAGCGGATGCAGCCGCCCTCGGCGTCCTGGTCGAGGGAGTCCCAGCGCTCGGACTGGGAGAAGGCCTCCGCCGAGCGGACGCAGCCGGGGGCCGCGTGCCACAGTTCCACCGCCTCCGGGGACGGGGAGCCGCCGCGGACGTCCCAGGTCTTCAGCCAGTCGGCCAGGGACGGGCTGTGGACGGCGTGGACGTCCTCGTTCAGCAGGCCCGCACGGTGCAGTTCGCCGAGGAGGGCGGGGATGCCGCCGGCGCGGTGCACGTCCTCCATGTAGTACGTGCCGTTCTTGGTGACGTTCGGCGCCACCTTCGACAGGCACGGCACGCGCCGCGAGAGGGCGTCGATCTCGGTCAGGCCGAAGGGGACCTCCGCCTCGCGGGCGGCGGCCAGCAGGTGCAGGATCGTGTTCGTCGAGCCGCCCATGGCGATGTCCAGCGCCATGGCGTTCTCGAACGCCTGGAAGGTGGCGACGGACCGGGGCAGGACCGTGTCGTCGTCCTGCTCGTAGTAGCGGCGGGTCAGGTCCATGACCGTGCGGGCCGCGTTCTCGTAGAGGGCCCTGCGGGCCGTGTGGGTGGCCAGGACCGTGCCGTTGCCGGGGAGGGAGAGGCCGATCGCCTCGGTGAGGCAGTTCATGGAGTTGGCCGTGAACATGCCGGAGCAGCTGCCGCAGGTCGGACAGGCGTTCTCCTCGATGCGGAGGACGTCGGCGTCCGAGACCTTGTCGTTGGCGGCCTCGACCATCGCGTCGACCAGGTCGAGCGTGCGGACGGTGCCGTCGACCAGGGTGGCGCGGCCGGACTCCATCGGGCCGCCGGAGACGAAGACCGTGGGGATGTTCAGGCGCAGGGCCGCGTTGAGCATGCCCGGGGTGATCTTGTCGCAGTTGGAGATGCAGACCAGGGCGTCGGCGCAGTGGGCCTCGACCATGTACTCCACGCTGTCCGCGATCAGGTCGCGGGAGGGCAGGGAGTAGAGCATGCCGCCGTGGCCCATGGCGATGCCGTCGTCGACGGCGATCGTGTTGAACTCGCGCGGGATGCCGCCGGCCTCTTTCACGGCCTCGCTGACGATCCGGCCGACCGGCGCCAGGTGGGTGTGGCCGGGCACGAACTCCGTGAAGCTGTTGGCGATCGCGATGATCGGCTTCCGTCCGATGTCCGCGCCCGGTACACCGGAGGCACGCATAAGGGCGCGGGCGCCCGCCATGTTGCGGCCGTGGGTGACAGTGCGGGACCTCAGCTCGGGCATCGTCGCTCGCTCCTTCGGAGATTTCCGCCGGCCGTGCAGAGGGGGCCGGCAGGTTCTGACTGCCATCGAGCGTACGCCGGTCATCCAGGGAGCGGGACACGGTGTCCGTCATGCGGGACGCGTGTCTCGGGTTCGCGCGCGTTGTCAGGGGCCGGTGAGGTGTCCCTGTACGACCGGTGCCACGCGCGCGATGATCCGCTCCACGTCCTCCGAGGCCAGCGGCTCCACCTTGATCACGTACCGCAGCATCGCGCACCCCACGAGCTGCGCCGCCGCCAGCTCGACGCGCAGCTCCGCGTCCGGCAGGTCCAGCCGGGCGGTGATCCGGCGCAGCAGCTGGGAGGCGATCAGGCGGCGGAAGACGGCGGCGGCGGTGTCGTTGTTCACGGCGGAGCGGACGATGGCGAGCAGCGGCGTGCGGGTGGTGGGGTTCTCCCAGACGCCGAGGACGAAGCGGGTCAGCCGCTCGCCGACCCCGTCGAGCGGGCCGTGCTCGATCACCTCGGAGGCGTTCAGGGCGGGCGCGAAGGCGACTTCGATCGCCGCCGCGAAAACCTGTTCCTTGGTGCCGAAGTAGTGGTGGACGAGCGCGGAGTCCACGCCCGCGGCCTTGGCGATGCCGCGGACGGAGGTCTTCTCGTAGCCGCGCTCGGAGAACTCCTCGCGGGCCGCGGAGAGGATGCGGTCACGGGTGCCGGCGGATTCGGTGCGCGGGGGGCGGCCGCGGCGGCGGCCGGATGGGCCCTCGGTGAGGTCGCTCACCGCCGGGGCACCTTCGCGGCCGAGGCCAGGTGCAGGCGGGTGAAGGCCAGGGCCTCGGCGAGGTCGGCCTCCCGCTCGGCGCCGGACATGGCGCGGCGGGTGTTGACCTCGATGACGACGTGGCCGTCGAAGCCGGTCAGGGCCAGCCGTTCCAGCACCTCGGCGCAGGGCTGGGTGCCGCGGCCGGGGACGAGGTGCTCGTCCTTGGCCGAGCCCTTGCCGTCGGCGAGGTGGACGTGGCCGAGGCGGTCGCCCATGCGGTCGACCATGGCGAGGGCGTCGGTGCGGGCGGTGGCGGCGTGACTGAGGTCGATCGTGAAGTGGCGGTAGTCGTCCTTGGTGACGTCCCAGTCGGGGGCGTACGCGAGCATCTCGCGGTCGCGGTAGCGCCAGGGGTACATGTTCTCGACGGCGAACCGCACGTCCGTCTCGTTCGCCATCCGCCAGACGCCGGTGACGAAGTCCCGGGCGTACTGGCGCTGCCAGCGGAACGGCGGGTGGACGACGACGGTGCTCGCGCCGAGCTTCTCGGCGGCGGCACGGGCGCGCTGCAGCTTGATCCAGGGGTCGGTGGACCACACCCGCTGGGTGATGAGCAGGCACGGGGCGTGCACGGCCAGGATGGGCATGTGGTGGTAGTCGCTGAGCCGGCGCAGGGCCTCGATGTCCTGGCTGACCGGGTCGGTCCACACCATGACCTCGACGCCGTCGTAGCCGAGGCGCGCGGCGATCTCGAAGGCCGTCGCCGTCGACTCCGGGTAGACGGAAGCCGTCGACAGGGCGACCTTCGCATCCGGGATGCGGACCAGGGGCTCTGCCATGGGGGACAGGTTACGGGGTGCGGTCGGCGGGAGGCGGGGCGGCCGTTCGCGGTTGTGGCGATTGCCATAGGCGGCCGCAGGCTCCCCCGTGATCGCCATGGGCGGCCGCAGGCTCCCCGTGACCGCCATGGGCGGCCGCAGGCTCCCCCCTGACCGCCGTAGGCGGCCGCGGTGTCCCCCTGACCGCCATAGGCGGCCGCAGGCTCCCCCGCGATCGCCATAAGCGGCCGCAGGCTCCCCCCTCACCGCCATAGGCGGCCGCAGGCTCCCCCGCGATCGCCATAAGCGGCCGCAGGCTCCCCCGCGATCGCCATAAGCGGCCGCAGGCTCCCCGCAGCCGCTCGGGCCGGTTCAGGGCGCGCTATCCCTGGCCCATGTGGTCCAGGCGCCGCAGGATCACGCCCTCCCGCAGGGCCCAGGGGCAGATCTCCAGGTTCTCCACGCCGAAGAGGTCCATCGCCGCCTCGGCGACCAGGGCACCGGCCAGGAGCTGGCCCGCGCGGCCCTCGGAGACGCCCGGGAGCTCGGCGCGCTCGGCGGCGGTCATGCCGGCCAGGCGCGGCACCCAGGACTCCAGGGACGCCCGCTTCAGCTCGCGCTGGACGTACAGCCCCTCGGCGGAGCGGGCGGCGCCGGCGATGCGGGCCAGTTGCCTGAAGGTCTTGGAGGTGGCGACCACGTGGTCGGGGGCGCCGAAGCGGCTGAACTCGCCGACCGTGCGGGCGATCTCCGTCCGGACGTGGCGGCGCAGCGCCCTGACGTCGTCGGGGTGCGGCGGATCGCCGGGCAGCCGGGCGGCGGTCAGCCGGCCCGCGCCGAGCGGCAGTGACACGGCGGCGTCGGGTTCCTCGTCGATGCCGAAGGCGATCTCCAGGGAGCCGCCGCCGATGTCGAGCACCAGCAGCTTACCCGCGGACCACCCGAACCAGCGGCGGACGGCGAGGAAGGTGAGCCGTGCCTCCTCGGTGCCGGTGAGGACCGCCAGCTCGACGCCGGTCTCGGCCTTCACGCGCGCGAGGACGTCATCGGCGTTGCGGGCCTCGCGCACGGCGGAGGTGGCGAACGGCAGGAGGTCCTCCACGCCCTTGTCCTCGGCGGCCTGGAGCGCCTCCTGGACGACCCCGATCAGCCGGTCGACGCCGTCGGGGCCGATGGCGCCGTCGTCGTCGAGGAGCTGGGCGAGGCGCAGTTCCGTCTTGTGCGAGTGCGCGGGCAGCGGGCGTGCGCCGGGGTGCGCGTCCACCACCAGCAGATGCACCGTGTTCGAACCCACGTCGAGGACACCGAGTCTCATGTACGGAACGCTACTGCCAGTGGCGCCGTGTGCCGCCCCCGGAGCGGGTCCGGGACGGAGACGGGCGGCGGTGCCGTCATCCGGTCCGGGCCACTTACCCTGGACGGGTGCCAAAGACGAAAAAGGCGAAGGACGAAAAGTCGGCCAAGAAGGACAAGAAGAGCAAGAAGGACAGGCTGGACACGAGGGCCGGGGGTTCTTCGATGGACGACGAAAAGGGACTCGACTTCGCGCGCGCGTGGGTGGAGTTTCCGGATCCGGCGGACGACGAACAGGTCTTCCGGTGCGATCTGACATGGCTGACCTCTCGCTGGAACTGCATCTTCGGCAGCGGCTGCCAGGGCATCCAGGCGGGCCGGGCGGACGACGGGTGCTGCACCCTGGGCGCCCACTTCTCCGACGAGGACGACGAGAAGCGGGTCGCAGAGCATGTGGCGAGGCTCACGCCCGACATCTGGCAGCACCACGCCGAGGGCACGGAGAACGGCTGGATCTCCGAGGACGACGAGGGCTCCCGGCAGACCCGCCCGTACCAGGGTTCGTGCATCTTCCAGAACCGGCCGGGCTTCTCCGGCGGCGCGGGCTGCTCGCTGCACATCCTCGCCCTCAGGGAGGGCCGTGAGCCGCTGGAGACCAAGCCGGACGTGTGCTGGCAGCTCCCGATCCGGCGGACGTACGAGTGGATCGACCGGCCCGACGACACGCGCGTGCTGCAGGTGTCGATCGGTGAGTACGACCGCCGCGGCTGGGGCCCCGGCGGGCACGACCTGCACTGGTGGTGCACCTCGGCCACCTCGGCGCACGGCGCGGGCGAGCCGGTGTACGTCTCCTACCGGCCGGAGCTGATCGAGCTGATGGGCAAGGCGGGGTACGACCGGCTGGCCGAGCTGTGCGAGGAGCGGCTGGCGTCGCAGCTGCCCCTGGTGGCTCCGCACCCGGCGGACCCGCCTCGCTGAGGCCCCCGGGGCCGTAGGGCCCGTGCGGGCCTCACGAGGCGGACGGGCTCGGCTCGCCGCCGTCGCCGGGCGGCGGTGACGTGCCGTCCGTGCCGGTCGGCGACGGCTCGGTCGGCGTCGGGTCCGGGGCGGGCGTGGTGGCCGAGGCGCTGGGCGTCGGGTCCGGGGGCTCGGAGGCCGAAGGGGACGGATCGGGGCCGGTGGGGGTCGAGGGGACGACGGGCGTGCCGGGGCGCGGGACCGTGCGGGGCGGGCCGGCCGCGGTGCCGTAACCGTGGATGGAGACGACGGCGCCGGCGGGCGCGACGGCCACCTGGGCGCTCCAGTGGCCGGCCGGCTCGCGCAGATGGTCGACGTACACCTTGATCGTCACGGTCTGGCCGGGGCGCAGGGTTCCCGATGCCCGGCTCGGGTAGAGCCAGGGGGCGCTCGTGGACACGGACCAGTGCACCGGTGCGTCGCCGGCCGCGGTCAGCGTGATCAGCGTGGTGTCGCCGTCGTGTCCGGCCGCCACCTCCAGCCGGCCGGCTCCTCGCTCGCCGCCGCCCGCGACGCTGACGACCTCCACGGAGACGTCGGCCTTGCCGTCCTTGCCGAGGCGGGTGCCGGGCGTGGTGCTCGCGTTGCCGGCGTTCTCGTAGCCGTAGCCGCCGGCCGACTCGCCCTCCAGGCCGTCGGGGCCGTGTGCCTGGCTCGCGCTGGCCGAGCGGCCGTCCTCGCCCTCCCCGACCGGGGTGCCGCGGTAGGCCGCCCACAGGGCCAGCACGGGGGCCGCGACGACGGTGGCGACGACGGTCGTGGTGACGGCACGCGCGCGCAGCCGGTCCCGGCGGGCCGCGCGGTCCTTGGGGTCCATCGGGAATCCCCGCCGGTCGAAGCGGGGTGCGGCGCCACGCGCGCGCGGGAGGTGCGCCATGGCCACGTGCAACGCCGCCCGGGGGGCCTCGACGACGGGCAGCTCGTCGGGCGTGACGCTGGTGCCGGGCCAGCGGCCGGGGATCGCGTGTTCGGCGGTGCGGCGGCAGCGCGGGCAGTCGTCGACGTGCCGGACCAGCTCGCGGCGCAGGGCCGCGCCGAGCACGACCTGGTGGTCGCCGGTGAGGCGGGCCACGCCGGGACACGCGCCGGTCTCGACGACCGCGAGGGCCGCGCGCGTGCGCTCGACCTCGCAGGCGGCGGAGGCGAGCAGTTCGCGGGCGGCGGCCGGGGCCAGGCCGAGGACGGCCGCGACCTCCTGGGCGGTGAGGTGGTGGCGTACGGCGAGTTCGAGGGCCTCGCGCTGCTCCGGTGTGGTGCCGGCGGCCTCCGGCCAGGCCAGCAGGGTCAGTTCGCGGCGGCGGCGCTCCCGCTCCTCCTCGGAGGGGGGCTGGAGGGGGGCCGGCCACGGCCCGGAGTGCTGCCGGCCGGCGTCGGAGCGGCCCGCCGCGTGGCTGACCTGACGTTTCTGCTTGGCCTCGGCCAGCTTGCGCAGACACGCCCAGCGGGCCAGCGCGTACAGCCAGGCCCTGCGGTCGGCGGGCTCGGGGCAGCGGTGGCCGCGGCGCTCCGCGAGCGCGAGGACGTCGCCCAGCGCGGCGGTCGCGGCGTCGTGGTCGCACAGGACGGACAGGCAGTAGGTGAACAGGCCGTCCAGGTACGCCTCGTATCGCGCGGGCGGCCGCCTGGCCAGGGTGCGCGCCGCGGTACGGTCACGCGCTTCCCGGTGCGCTCTGTGTGCGCCGGTCGTGCGGGTCGTGGTCTGCGGACTGCTGCTCATCACCCGGCGACCGTAGGGGGCCATGGGTGGCGCGAAGTGGCGCAATGGACACTTTTAATCCGTACGGGTGAAACGATCCCTCATAAGGGGACAGGAACCCCTCGTTCCGTGGCTGGTTCGGTAAGGGCGGTGGCCGGTTCGGGACGCAGGCGGCCGGACTCCGGCAGCCGCCCGTTTGCCGCGTTGTCAGTGGCGGCGGCTACGGTTCGTCGCATGGCTGCCCGTACGAAGACCACCAAGGACCGGCCGTCCTACCGCTGCACCGAGTGCGGCTGGCAGACGGCCAAGTGGCTCGGCCGCTGCCCCGAGTGCCAGGCGTGGGGGACGGTCGAGGAGTACGGCGCGCCCGCGGTCCGTACGACGACGCCGGGGCGCGTCACCACCTCGGCCGTGCCCATCGGCCAGGTCGACGGCCGCCAGGCCACCGCCCGCTCCACGGGCGTGCCCGAGCTGGACCGCGTGCTCGGCGGCGGGCTCGTGCCCGGTGCCGTGGTGCTGGTGGCGGGCGAGCCCGGCGTCGGCAAGTCGACGCTGCTGCTGGACGTGGCCGCCAAGTCGGCCAGTGACGAGCACCGCACGCTGTACGTCACGGGTGAGGAGTCGGCGAGCCAGGTGCGGCTGCGCGCCGACCGCATCAACGCCATCGACGACCACCTCTACCTCGCCGCCGAGACCGACCTCGCGGCGGTCCTCGGCCACTTGGACGCGGTCAAGCCGTCCCTGCTGATCCTCGACTCCGTGCAGACCGTGGCCTCCCCGGAGATCGACGGCGCGCCCGGCGGCATGGCGCAGGTGCGGGAGGTGGCGGGCGCCCTGATCCGCGCCTCCAAGGAACGCGGCATGTCCACCCTCCTCGTGGGCCACGTCACCAAGGACGGAGCGATCGCGGGCCCGCGTCTGCTGGAGCACCTCGTGGACGTGGTGCTGCACTTCGAGGGCGACCGCCACGCGCGCCTCAGGCTGGTCCGCGGCGTCAAGAACCGCTACGGCACCACCGACGAGGTCGGTTGCTTCGAGCTGCACGACGAGGGAATCACGGGCCTGGCCGACCCCAGCGGCCTGTTCCTCACCCGCCGCGCCGAGCCGGTTCCCGGCACCTGTCTGACCGTCACGCTGGAGGGCCGCCGGCCCTTGGTCGCCGAGGTGCAGGCGCTCACGGTCGACTCCCAGATCCCGTCCCCGCGCCGCACGACGTCCGGCCTGGAGACGTCCCGCGTGTCGATGATGCTGGCCGTCCTGGAGCAGCGCGGCCGCATCAGCGCCCTCGGCAAGCGGGACATCTACTCCGCGACGGTGGGCGGCGTGAAGCTGTCCGAGCCCGCCGCCGACCTCGCGGTCGCCCTAGCGCTGGCCAGCGCGGCCAGTGACACCCCGCTGCCCAAGAACCTCGTCGCGATCGGCGAGGTGGGCCTCGCGGGCGAGGTGAGACGGGTCACGGGCGTGCAGCGCAGGCTCGCCGAGGCGCACCGCCTGGGCTTCACGCACGCCCTGGTACCGGGCGACCCGGGCAGGATCCCCGAGGGCATGAAGGTGCTGGAAGTCGCCGACATAGGGGACGCCCTGCGCGTCCTTCCGCGCTCCCGTCGCCGAGAGGCCCCGCGGGAGGAGGAGGACCGCCGGTAGACTTTGCCCTGGTCTCGCCCGTCCGTACGAACCGAGTGTGCGACACGGGAGCGCCCCAGAACCTGCGACCGGAGGAGTGCAGTGGCAGCCAACGACCGGGCAGCGGCTCCCGGAAAGTCCGGTGGGAGTGCCGGTTCCGATGGCCTGATGCGCGCCTCGCTGAGCGCCGTGGCACCCGGCACGGCCCTGCGTGACGGACTGGAGCGGGTGCTGCGCGGCAACACCGGCGGTCTAATCGTGCTCGGCTCCGACAAGACCGTCGAGGCGATGTGCACGGGCGGCTTCGTGCTGGACGTCGAGTTCACCGCGACCCGGCTGCGCGAGCTGTGCAAGCTGGACGGCGGCATCGTGCTCTCCTCCGACCTGTCGAAGATCCTGCGGGCCGGTGTCCAGCTGGTCCCGGACCCGACGATCCCCACGGAGGAGACGGGCACCCGGCACCGTACGGCGGACCGGGTCAGCAAGCAGGTCGGATTCCCCGTGGTCTCCGTCTCGCAGTCCATGCGCCTGATCGCGCTGTACGTCGACGGCCAGCGCCGTGTCCTGGAGGACTCGGCGGCGATCCTGTCGCGCGCCAACCAGGCCCTGGCCACGCTGGAGCGCTACAAGCTCCGCCTCGACGAGGTCGCCGGCACGCTGTCGGCGCTGGAGATCGAGGACCTGGTGACCGTCCGGGACGTCTCGGCGGTCGCCCAGCGCCTGGAGATGGTCCGCCGCATCGCGACCGAGATCGCCGAGTACGTGGTGGAGCTGGGCACGGACGGACGCCTGCTCGCCCTCCAGCTCGACGAGTTGATCGCCGGCGTGGAACCCGAGCGCGAACTGGTCGTGCGGGACTACGTGCCCGAGCCGACGGCCAAGCGCTCGCGCACGGTCGAGGAGGCCCTTGCCGAGCTGGACAAGCTCAGCCACGCCGAACTGCTGGAACTGTCCACGGTGGCCCGCGCGTTGGGCTACACCGGCTCGCCCGAGACCCTGGACTCGGCGGTGTCGCCGCGCGGTTTCCGGCTGCTGGCCAAGGTCCCGAGGCTGCCCGGCGCCATCATCGACCGCCTGGTGGAGCACTTCGGCGGCCTGCAGAAGCTGCTCGCCGCCAGCGTCGACGACCTCCAGACCGTGGACGGCGTCGGCGAGGCCCGGGCCCGCAGCGTGCGGGAGGGCCTGTCCCGGCTGGCGGAGTCCTCGATCCTCGAACGCTACGTCTGAGGACGCCCGAAGGCCACGTCCGAGACCCTCGAACGCCATGACTGAGCGGGCGCGGCCGCGCCCCGCGTCAGTCGTTCTCCAGCACGAACGACGTCTGCACCTTCGCGAATCCCGCGGCCTCGGCCTCCACCAGGTACGTGCCGGCCTTGGCCGACCCCGCCGGAGGCGTCCCGCACTCGGGGGCGCTCGGCTTGCGGTCCCACTTCACGGTGTAGGTGATGGCGCTGTTGGCAGGCACCCGGTACTGCAGGCTTCCGGCGCCCTTGGGGCAGTCGTCGGACGCCCAGTAGGTGTCGTCGCCGCCGGCCTGAGTGATCGTCAACACCGCGTTCTCCGGCCCGAGATCGATCTTGCAGTCGCTGCCCGAGGTGTTCCGCACGGTCAGTTCGAAGGCCGGCGTCCGGCCGGGCTCGTAGGTGTTGCGCACGCTGCGCAGGCCGAACTTCACCGCGCCCGGCGTGCAGTCGGGCAGTCCCGACCCGGCGGGCAGCGCGTCGCCCGCGCCGACACCGGCCGTCGTACCGCCGTCGGAGCCGCCGCCTCCGGCGACACCGCCGGATCCTCCCGCACCGGAGCCGCCACCGGAACCCGACCCGGCACCGGAGCCGTCACCGCCGCCGGTGCCCGTACCGCTCGACTCCTCGCCCTCCGACTCGTCCCGCCCGCCGGGCGCCTGGCTTATCGCCGGTCCGGAGCCCGACGGTCCCGGAGTGATCGACGGCGCGGGATTCTTGCCGTTGGCACCGTCCTCGCGGTCCTTCCCGCCGCCCCCGTCGCCGGCGACGACCACCCATGTGATCAGCAACGCCAACAGGGCGAGCAGGGACAGGAGTACGGCCCTCCGACGCCAGTAGATGGAGGAGGGAAGCGGCCCGACCGGATTGCGCAGAGATCCCACGGCGCAAACTGTACGAGAGATCGGCGCGTTGACTTGTCCCACCCGCCGTTCCGGGCGGCAACTTTTCCCGATCATCATCCCGGAACCGGCCCCGGAACCCCCTGTCCTTCGTCAGGTGCCGCACATGCCGATCGCGGGGTGTGACCGGATCGCCGTGTTGCCTACGGTCTGTGACCATGGACTTCAAGGACGACGAGCTCTACCGCGACATCACCGGCCTCGCCCACGACACCCCGGCGTGGGTTCAGCACACGGCGGAACTGTGGACGGAGGGTGGACTGCTCCTGTTCGGTGCGCTGTTCGTCGCCGCCTGGTGGCGCGCGCGCCGCGGCAGCACAACGGCGTTCGCGATAGCGGTACTTGCACCCGTGGCCACGGCTTTGGCGTACGTGTGCAGTGAGTTGCTCAAGTCCGGCTTCACCGAGGAGCGTCCGTGCCGGGCGGTGGCCGGGGCGGTCCCGTCGCTCGCGGAGTGCCCGCCGACCGGCGACTGGTCCTTCCCCAGCAACCACGCCACCATCGCGGGCGCCGCCGCCGTCACCCTGGCCCTGACCCGGCGCGCGATCATCTGGCTGACGGCCCCGCTCGCCCTGCTCATGGCCTTCTCCCGGGTCTTCGTCGGCGTGCACTACCCGCACGACGTCGCCGCCGGCCTGCTCGTCGGCGCCGTCGTCTCCGTCGTCGCCGTACGCCTCGGCACGCGCCCGGTGACCCGGCTGGCCCAGGGGATGCGCGCGTCGTCGGCGCCCTTCGCACGGTGGCTGACCGGGCCGGGGCCGGCCGCCGCCCACGCGGCCCCCTACGCCACCCACCGCCGCTGAGGGTCAGGCGTCCACGAGCCCCGCCTCGTAGGCCACGATCGCCGCCTGTACCCGGTTGCGCACCCCCAGCCGGTCCAGGACCGCGCTGACGTACGCCTTCACCGTGCCCTCCACCAGGTGCAGCCGCACCGCGATCTCCGGGTTCGACAGACCGGCGCCGACGAGTCCGAGCACCTCGCGTTCGCGCGGGCTCAGGCCCGCCACGCGCGCGCGTGCCCGCTCCTCGCGGGCGAGCCGGCCGCCGCCCCCGCCACGGCCGAGGTCCTCGATCACGTACCGGGCCACCTTCGGCGACAGGAAGGCCGCGCCGTCCGCCACCGCCCTCACCCCCGCCATCAGTTCGTACGGGTCCCCGGACTTCAGCAGGAAGCCGGTGGCGCCGGCGGCCAGCGCGCGGGCCACATAGGCCTGTTCGGAGAAGGTGGTGAGCATCGCCACGGCCGTGCCGGGGACCGTCCGCACGATCTCCTCCGCCGCCGCGAGCCCGTCCAGGCGGGGCATGCGGATGTCGAGCAGCGCGACGTCGGGGCGGTGGGCGCGGGCCAGTTCGACGGCCTCGCGGCCGTCACCGGCCTCGGCGACGACCTCGCTCTCACCGCCGCTCGCCAGGATGGCGCGCACCCCCGCCCGCACCATCGTCTCGTCGTCGGCCAGCAGTACCCGGATCACCGTGCGAACTCCTCGTATTCCTCGCGTCCTTCGCCGGACAGTCCGGCGCGCGGGACGACGTCCTTGGCGACCAGCCGTCCCTCCTGGTCGAAGCAGAGCCGGAAGTGGTCGACGGAGACGAGGAGTTCGCCGCTGGAGCGGTAGTAGCGGCAGTCGGCGCCCTTCGGCGGCGCGGGCGCGCGTTCGGCGGGCGGGTCGGCGACCGAGCGGTCCGGCAGCACCCGCGCCACCTCGTCGTACGGCGTGCCCGGGCGCAGTTGCGCGTACGCGCCGGGGTCGAGCACCGAGTGCGTCTCCGTGTACGCGTACCAGCCGAAGGCCGCCCCGACCAGGACGACGCCCGCACCGGCGGCGGCCCCGAGGCCGAGGACGACGCGCCGGCGGGCCAGCGCGAAGGGGGCCGCCGGGGTGCGGGGCACGGCGACAGCGGTCTGCTGCGCGGGGACGTACGCCCGGACCCGGAACCCCTCCCCGTGCGGGCCCGCCCGGAACTCGCCGCCGACCGCGGTGACCGCGGCCCGCAGCCCGAGCAGGCCCGAACCGCCGGACGACGGGGTGCTCTCCTCGGTGGCCCGCCCGTTGGTGACGGTGACGGTGGTGCCGTGGGCCTGGCCGGTGACCGCCACGACGACGGGGGCGCCCGGCGCGTGCCGGGCCGCGTTGGTCAGCGCCTCGCGCACCACCCGGTGCATCAGTCGCTCGGCGACCCCGCCGGGCTCGGGGGCCGGGGCGGCGTCCGGGGATTCCCAGCGCACCGGCAGTCCCGACTCGGCGGCGCGGGCGACGAGTGCCTCGACGCTCTCGCCCGCCGGGGCCAGCGGAACGGGCTCGTCGTCCTCGCGCAGGACGCCGATGATGCGGTGCAGGCGGTCGGTGGCGTCGGCGGCGGCCGCGCGCAGGTCGGCCGCGGCGGCCCGGTGGTGACCGGCGAGGTCGGGGGCGACCTGGAGGGCGGCCGCGCGCAGGGCGATCAGGCTCAGTTCGTGGCCCAGGGAGTCGTGCATGTCCTGGGCGATCCTGGCGCGCTCGCGCAGCCGGGCACGTTCCTCGGCGTGCCGCTGCTCGTCCTCCAGGCGTGCCGCGCGCTGCCAGCCCGCCTCGGTCAGCGCGCGGCTCTGCCGCCAGTAGCGTCCGCCGAGCCAGGGGAAGACGCAGCCGAAAAGCAGGGTGCCCGTCATGACCAGCCACTCCGGTGCCGGGTCGACCCCGACCAGCACGATCCGCGCCGTGCCGGCGACGCCGACGGCGGCGAAGGCGGCCGCCGCGGGGCGCGCCCGGTCCGCGCGCAGGCCGAGCAGCAGGGCGAAGGTGCCGAGCGCGGGGCCGTACGAGACGGTGAACAGGGCGGGGGCCGTGACCAGGCTCAGGCCCGCGGTCAGCGCGAAGGACGCGAGCGGCTGCCGCCGGCACAGGGCGACGGCCGCGGCGAGCACGCCCAGGCCGGCGAGCTGGAGCCAGAGGGGGCGCGGCTCGTTCAGCCCGAGCCGGTCCGCCGTGAGCGCCGGAAGGGCGAGTGCCGCCCACAGCAGGGCTCCCGCGACGAGGCTGCCGGGTGTGCCGCGACCGGCCGGACGGGGACGTTCCATGCCGTCGACGCTACAAGCGGACGGCGGGGCGGCGCCTCTGCCGATCGTCGGGTGCCATGCCCTCCCCAGGGTGGCGGTCCGCCCCTGGGGCCCTCCTCCCGTGGCAGGATCGGAGGGTCATGACTACGCCCACGATGCCCTCGCCCACCGGTTCCGCCGACTCCGCTCCCGTCTCCGCCCCGGCCACCGGGCGCGCCGCCCCCGGCGTGCCGCTGCACTCCCCCGTCATCGACTGGTTCGACGAGCACGCCCGCGACCTGCCGTGGCGGCGTCCGGAGGCCGGTGCGTGGGGGGTGATGGTCAGTGAGTTCATGCTCCAGCAGACGCCGGTGAACCGGGTCCTGCCCGTCTACGAGCAGTGGATGGCCCGCTGGCCGCGTCCCGCCGACCTCGCCGCCCAGCCGCCCGGCGAGGCGGTCCGCGCCTGGGGCCGGCTCGGCTATCCGCGCCGCGCGCTGCGGCTGCACGGCGCCGCGGTGGCCATAACGGAACGGCACGGCGGGGACGTACCGGCGGACCACGCCCAGCTGCTGGCGCTGCCCGGCATCGGCGAGTACACGGCCGCGGCGGTGGCCTCCTTCGCGTACGGCCAGCGGCACGCGGTGCTGGACACCAACGTGCGGCGGGTCTTCGCACGGGCGGTCACGGGCGTGCAGTACCCGCCGAACGCGACGACCGCCGCCGAACGCAAGCTGGCCCGCGCGCTGCTGCCCGAGGACGAGCGGACCGCCGCTCGCTGGGCGGCGGCGTCGATGGAGCTGGGCGCGCTCGTGTGCACGGCCCGGAACGAGTCCTGTCACCGCTGCCCCATCGCGGCGCTGTGCGCCTGGCGGCTGGCCGGCAAGCCCGAGCACGAGGGCCCGGCGCGCCGCGGCCAGACGTACGCGGGCACGGACCGGCAGGTGCGCGGCCGGCTGCTGGCGGTGCTGCGGGAGGCACACGGGCCGGTTCCGCAGGCGGCGCTCGACCAGGTGTGGCACGAACCGGTCCAGCGCGCCCGCGCCCTGGACGGCCTCGTCGCCGACGGCCTGGTGGAGCCACTGCCGGACGGCCTGTACCGGCTGCCGCTGAGCTGACGGCCGGTGCGGTGAGTGACGGACCGTACGGTGAGCTGACGGGCCGTACCGGCCGCCGCTGAGACGTCGGTTGCACCGGCCGCACCGGTCCCCGCTGAGCCGACGGGCCGTACCGGCCGCCGCTGAGTCGGCGCACGGGCGGGGCACAGCGCGGGGCGTCGCCCGGTCACGGCCGCAGTGGTCTCCGTGCCGGTCACCCGCCCGGGCAAATCGGCACACAGCCGCTCCAAGCGACCCTCCGGCTTACCCCGTTCCTACTTCCGTTACACAACCGACGGACAGCCGATTGCCAGCCGCAGGCTGCTTCGCACAGCGTCGTGACAACGCTTCCCTACCTTCATTCCGTGCCCGGCAGGCAAGGGCACGGCTGAGGACCAACGGGGACACGGGAGGCGGTTCACATGGCGCAGGGCGAGGTGCTCGAGTTCGAGGAGTACGTCCGCACCCGGCAGGACGCGCTGCTGCGCAGTGCCCGGCGCCTGGTCCCCGACCCCGTCGACGCCCAGGACCTGCTCCAGACCGCGCTGGCGCGGACGTACGGCCGCTGGGACGGCATCGCGGACAAGCGGCTGGCGGACGCCTATCTGCGCCGCGTGATGATCAACACGCGGACCGAGTGGTGGCGCGCGCGGAAGCTGGAGGAGGTGCCGACGGAGCAGCTGCCGGAGGCCTGCGTCGACGACTCCACCGAGCAGCACGCGGACCGGGCCCTGCTGATGGACGTCATGAAGGTGCTCGCCCCGAAGCAGCGCAGCGTCGTGGTGCTGCGACACTGGGAGCAGATGTCCACGGAGGAGACGGCCGCCGCCCTCGGCATGTCGGCCGGAACGGTCAAGAGCACGCTGCACCGGGCGCTCGCCCGGCTCCGCGAGGAGCTGGTCGCCCGCGATCTGGACGCACGCGCGCTGGAGCGTGAGGAGCGGGAGCGTTGCGCGGCCTGACCGTCGGCGGGAGGACCGGACCGGCCCGGGGAAGCATTCAGGCGACGAGCACGGCGGCGGCCGTGTCCGTCGCCCTCGCCGTTTCGCTCGCCGGCTGTGGCGCGGGCGGCACCGGCGCCCGCGACGAGGGCCCGGCCCACGCCGACTCGGTGGCGGGCGCCGCCTCCTCCCCCGCGGCCTCCCCGAGCCGGACTCCCGACCGGGTGGACGCGGTCCGGCTGGTCAAGGCCGATCCCCGGGTCTCCGCCGAGGTCAAGCGGGAGCTGAAGCCGTGCGTCGCCGACGAGTACCCGGTCGACGTCTCGTACGGCGAGCTGACCGGCTCTTCCGCCGAGGACGTCGTCGTGAATGTGCTGACCTGCGGTGACGCGGTGGGTGTGGGCAGTTACGTGTACCGGCGGACGGAAGGCCGGTACCAGAATGTGTTCAAGGCGGAGGAACCCCCGGTCTACGCGGAGATCGACCGCGGCGACCTGGTGGTGACCAAGCAGGTGTACGAGAGGGGCGACCCGGTGTCGAGTCCGTCCGGCGAGAACGTGATCACGTACCGCTGGTCCTCGGGCCGGTTCACCGAGCGGTACCGCACGCACAACGACTACAGCAACGCCGTCGGGAACGCGCCCACACCGGCTCCGGAGCCCTGACCGGGCGGAGGACCGGCCGAGTGGCGTGAACCGACCGGGCGGCGTGAACCGACCGGGCCGCTCGGACCGATGGAGAAGCGAGCGCACCCCGACCACCACAACGAGGACTGAGAGCACCGGGATGGCAGACCAGACCCACGTCCTGTTCGTCGAGGACGACGACGTCATCCGCGAGGCCACCCAGCTCGCGCTGGAGCGCGACGGCTTCGCGGTCACCGCGATGCCCGACGGCCTGGCGGGCCTGGAGGCGTTCCGGGCGAACCGCCCCGACATCGCGCTGCTGGACGTCATGGTCCCCGGTCTCGACGGCGTCAGCCTGTGCCGCCGGATACGGGACGAGTCCACCGTGCCGGTGATCATGCTGTCGGCGCGGGCGGACTCCATCGACGTCGTCCTCGGCCTGGAGGCGGGCGCCGACGACTATGTGACCAAGCCGTTCGACGGGGCCGTGCTGGTCGCCCGGATCCGGGCGGTGCTGCGCCGCTTCGGGCACGCCGGGGGCGGTGTCCGGGCGGACGCGGGGGGTGCCGACGGCAACGGCGGGCTGCTGACCTTCGGCGAGCTGGAGGTGGACACCGAGGGCATGGAGGTGCGCCGGGCCGGCCGGCCGGTGGCGCTGACGCCGACCGAGATGCGGCTGCTGCTGGAGTTCTCCTCGGCGCCGGGCACGGTGCTCTCGCGCGACCGGCTCCTGGAGCGCGTGTGGGACTACGGCTGGGGCGGTGACACGCGCGTCGTCGACGTCCATGTGCAGCGGCTGCGGACCAAGATCGGCCAGGACCGCATCGAGACGGTCCGTGGCTTCGGCTACAAGTTGAAGGCCTGAGCAGGGGACATGCGGGGGTTCCTCCATCGCCTGGCCGCCTCGACGCCGGGGCGCACGGGCATCCGTACGGGACTGAGATGGAAGCTCAGCGCGGCCATCGCGCTGGTCGGCGCGCTGGTCGCGGTCGCGCTGAGCCTGGTCGTGCACAACGCGGCCAGGGTGTCGATGCTGGACAACGCGCGCGACCTGGCGGACGACCGGGTCCTGATCGCCCAGCGCAACTACGAGCTGTCCGGGCGGCTGAACTTCCCGAACGCCCAGATCGACGACCCAGAGCTGCCGGCCGAGCTGCGCAAGAAGGTCGAGGACGGGCGGCGGGCGACGTACGTCTCCGAGCGGGCGGACGGTGTGACGGACATCTGGGCGGCCGTGCCGCTCAAGGACGGGCACGTGATCTCGCTGCACTCCGGGTTCACCGACCGCAGCTCCGACATCCTGAAGGACCTCGACCAGGCCCTGGTCATCGGCTCCATCGCGGTCGTCCTCGGCGGCAGCGCGCTGGGCGTGCTCATCGGCGGGCAGCTGTCGCGCCGGCTGCGCAAGGCCGCCGCCGCCGCGAACCAGGTCGCCAAGGGCGAGAGCGAGGTGCGGGTCCGGGACGCCATCGGCGGGGTCGTGCGCGACGAGACCGACGACCTCGCCAGCGCCGTGGACGCGATGGCGGACGCACTGCGGCAGCGGCTGGAGGCCGAGCGCCGGGTCACCGCCGACATCGCGCACGAACTGCGCACTCCGGTGACCGGGCTGCTCACGGCGGCCGAGCTGCTTCCGCCGGGCCGGCCCACGGAGCTGGTGCTGGACCGGGCGAAGGCCATGCGGACGCTGGTGGAGGACGTGCTGGAGGTCGCCCGCCTGGACAGCGCCTCGGAGCGGGCCGAGCTGCAGGACATCATGCTGGGCGACTTCGTCACCCGGCGGGTGGCGGCCAAGGACCCGGACGTGGACGTGCGGGTCGTGCACGAGTCGGAGGTCACCACCGACCCGCGCCGGCTGGAGCGCGTGCTGTTCAATCTGCTCGCCAACGCCGCCCGGCACGGCAGGCCGCCCATCGAGGTGAGCGTCGAGGGCCGGGTGATCCGGGTCCGCGACCACGGTCCCGGCTTCCCCGGCGACCTGCTGGCCGAGGGCCCGAGCCGCTTCCGCACCGGCAGCGCGGACCGGGCCGGCCGCGGACACGGGCTCGGACTGACCATCGCGGCCGGGCAGGCCCGGGTGCTGGGCGCCAGGCTGACGTTCCGCAACGTGCGGCCGGCCGGGGCGCCCGAGCACGTGCCGGCCGAGGGCGCGGTCGCCGTGCTGTGGCTGCCGGAGCACGCACCGACGAACACGGGGAGTTACCCGATACTGCCGGACCGGCCGGCCCAGGGCGTGTCCTAACAGGCGAAGTCCTTGTCCATGTCGAGGCCGCCCTCGCGGGGCTGGGTGAAGGAGAACCAGTTGCCGGAGTCGTCGCGGAACAGCGCCTCCGTGCCGTAGGGGCGCTCCTGCGGCTCCTGGAGGAACTCCACCCCGCGGTCCTTGAGCTTCTTGTAGTCGCCGTGGATGTCGTCGGTGGTCAGCACCCCGGCGCCGAGGGCGCCCTTGGCCACCAGCTTCTTGATCATCTCGGCGGACTCGGGGTCCATCGAGCCGCTGCCGGGGACCATCAGCGTCAGTTCGACGTCGGGCTGGTCCGGGGAGCCGACGGTGAGCCAGCGCATGCCGCCCTCGCCCATCGTCATGTCCGTACGGACCTCCAGGCCCAGCTTCTGGGTGTAGAACTCCTTGGCCCGGTCCTGGTCGAGGACCCAGACGGTCGAGATGGCGAGACCTTTGATCATGGCGTGCTCCTGTACTCCGGTGTTCCTGCGGGTGCGCGGTAATCCCGTGCCCCTGCGATACGCGGCCGGTCGTCGTGCCTGCGTCGCCCTGCCACCGTAGGCAGCGGCCGGGTCAGTCCGCTTCTCCGGAATTGCGCCGCTCAGCGCCGGGTCCCGCGCCGCGGCCGCCGCGGAAGGCGCCGGCCCAGAGCATCGCGTAGCAGCCCGGTATCAGGGCGGCTCCTCGGCCCACGTGCTTCGTCCGGTACTCGCTGGGGGTCAGGCCGGTCCACGCCTTGAACCGGGTGGAGAAGGTGCCGAGGCTGCTGAAGCCGACCAGGTGGCAGATCTCGGTCACGGACAGGTTGGCGGTGCGCAGCAGGTCCTCGGCGCGCTCGATGCGGCGGTGGGTCAGGTACTGGCCGGGGGTCTCGCCGTACGCCTCCTTGAAGGCGCGGATGAAGTGGTACCGGGAGTACCCGGCGTGCGCGGCCACCGCGTCCAGGTCGAGGGCCGGGTCGGCCCAGTCGCGGTCCATGGCGTCCTTGGCCAGCCGCAACTGCCGCAACTTGTCCATGCGACCGATGGTGGCACGGGGCACTGACACCGGCCGGTGACCCGCTCGGCCGCGGGTGGGGCGAGGGCCCCGGGGAAGCGGGGACGGCAAAAGCCCCGGTGAGGCGGGTACGGCGAAGGCCCCGGGGAGGTGCGCGCCTCCCCGCGGCCTTCGTCCGCCGGGCGGATCAGACCGCCTCGACCGCCTGCGTCTTCGCCGCGGCACCGTCACCGGCGCCGGCGGCCGGGTCGCCGTCCGTCTTCGGGCCCGCCCCCTTGAGCGGCACCTCCTTGACGAACACCGCCGCGACCAGCGCGAGCACCGCCACCGCGGCACCCAGCAGGAACGCCCCGTGGGTGCCGGAGGACACCGCGTGCTGGTAGGCCTCCCGGGCCGCCTCCGGCAGCTTGGCCAGGCTCGCGGCGTCCAGCTGCGCGGACTGCTCGGTCACCTTGGCGCCCAGGGCCCCGGCCTTCTCCGCCATGACGTTCTGGACCCGGTGGTTGAACAGGGCGCCCATGATCGCGACGCCGAAGGAGGAGCCCAGGGTGCGGAAGAGGGTGGTGGACGAGGAGGCCACGCCCATGTCCTTCATCTCCACGCTGTTCTGCGCGACCAGCATGGTGATCTGCATCAGGCAGCCCATGCCGAGGCCGACGACGGCCATGTACACGCCGGAGGTGAACCGGCTGGTGTCCGTGTCCATCAGCGACAGCAGGAACAGCCCCAGGGTCATCAGCGCACCGCCGACGATGGGAAAGACCTTGTAGCGGCCGGTGTTCGTGGTGATCCGCCCCGCGACCATGGACGTAACGAGCATCGCGCCCAGCATCGGCAGGAGCAGCAGCCCGGAGTTGGTGGCGGACGCGCCCTGCACCGCCTGCTGGTAGAGCGGCAGGAAGAGGGTGGCGCCGAACATCACGAAGCCGGTGATGAAGCCGATGACGGACATCAGCGTGAAGTTGCGGCTGCGGAAGATGTGCAGCGGCACCACCGGCTCGGCGGCCTTGGTCTGCCAGAACACGAACCCGACCAGGGCGGCGAGACCGATGCCGGTCAGTTCCATGATCCGGGCGGAGGTCCAGGCGTACTCCGTGCCGCCCCAGGTGGTGACGAGCACGATCGCGGTGATGCCGATGGTCAGGAGCGCGGCGCCGAGGTAGTCGATCCGCGCGTCGCTGCGCTTCTTCGGCAGGTGCAGTACGGCGCTGATGGCGACCAGCGCGACCGCGCCGAGCGGCAGGTTGATGTAGAAGGCCCAGCGCCAGCCCCAGTGGTCGGTGATGGTGCCGCCGACCAGCGGTCCGCCGATCATCGCCAGCGCCATGACGCCCGCCATCATGCCCTGGTACTTGCCGCGCTCGCGGGGCGGGATCAGGTCGCCGATGATCGCCATGACGCCGACCATCAGACCGCCGGCGCCGAGGCCCTGGACGGCGCGGAAGCCGATGAGCTGGCCCATGTTCTGGGCCATGCCGCTGAGCGCGGAGCCGATCAGGAAGATCACGATCGAGGTCATGAACGAGCCCTTGCGGCCGTACATGTCGCCGATCTTGCCCCACAGCGGGGTGGCCGCCGCGGTCGCGAGGGTGTAGGCGGTGACCACCCACGACAGGTGTTCCAGGCCGCCCAGCTCGCCGACGATCGTCGGCATCGCCGTGCCGATGATCATGTTGTCCAGCATCGCGAGCATCATCGCGATCATCAGCGCGAGCAGGACCACCCGCACGCTCTTGGGCTGCTTGCCGTCCGCCGTTTCGACGGCTTTTGCCGTCGGTGTGTCCGCCATCGCTCCTACTCCCCCTGGCGCCGCTACTTACTTGCCGCCCGGCTAGTTCACTACACTCGGGAAGGTAGACGCGTAACTAGCCGGTCGTCAAGTAAGTTTTCCGGAAAGTGCGCGGGGCGGAGGTGACGTAGGAAGATGGGCGGCACGATGGACGGCACCAGGCAGCGGCGCCGCGGGGACACCCGCCAGCGCATCCAGGACGTGGCGCTCGAGCTCTTCGCGGAGCAGGGCTACGAGAAGACCTCCCTGCGCGAGATCGCGGAGCGCCTGGAGGTCACCAAGGCAGCGCTCTACTACCACTTCAAGACCAAGGAAGAGATCCTGGTCAGCATCTTCGAGGACCTCTCCCGGCCGATCGAGGACCTGATCGAGTGGGGCCGGCTGCAGCCGCACACCCTGGAGACGAAGCAGGAGATCGTCCGCCGCTACAGCGAGGCCCTGGCCGGCGCCGCCCCCCTCTTCCGCTTCATGCAGGAGAACCAGGCGACGGTGCGGGAGCTGCGCATCGGCGGCATGTTCAAGGACCGCATGCTGGTCCTGCGCGACATCCTCGTCGCCCCGGACGCGGACCTGGTCGACCAGGTCCGCAGCATCAGCGCGCTGTTCACACTGCACGCCGGGATGTTCGTGCTCCAGGACCTCGAAGGCGACCCCGAGGACAAGCGCAGGGCCGTCCTCGAGGTCGCCACCGATCTGATCACCCGGGCCCACCGGGGGGCCGGGGAGTCCTAGGGCCTGTCCGGCCTCGTCAGACGGTCACGCCCTTGGAGCGCAGGAAGGCGACCGGGTCGATCGCCGAGCCGTAGTTCGGGGTCGTACGGATCTCGAAGTGCAGGTGCGGACCGCTGGAGTTACCGGTGTTGCCGGACTTGGCGATGTGCTGGCCGGTCGCGACGACCTGGCCGACCCGCACGTCGACACGGGACAGGTGGGCGTACTGGGAGTACGTACCGTTGCCGTGCTTGATGACGATGGCGTTGCCGTAGGCGGGGCCGTCACCGGCGCCGTTCGGGCCGGCCTTGACGACGGTGCCGCCGTGCGCGGCCACGACATTGGTGCCGACCGGGACGGCGAAGTCCTGGCCGCTGTGCTTGTGCGCCCACATGCCACCGTTCTGGGCGAAGCTCGCGGTGAGCGTGTAGCCCTTGACCGGGTCCACCCACGAGGCGGCCTTCTTGGTGACGGCGGCCTTCTTGGCGGTGGTGGCCTTCTTCGCGTTCGCGGCGGCCTGGGCCTTCGCGACCTTGGCGGCCTTGGCGGTCTTGGCGGCCTTGGCCTGAGCCTCGGCCTGGGCCTGGACGGCGCTCGCGACGGTGGAGGCGTTGGAGGCCGCCGTGGTGTCGACGGCGGCCGCGACCCCTGCTCCCAGTGCGACCGAGGCGCCGAGGCCGGCGGCCATCACGGCCGCACGGGTGCGGAGGGTGGTCGGACGGGAGAAGCGGGGCGTGACACGCAGGGACATTCGAACCTCATGGGGACGGGTGCAAAGGAAAGCCCCTCCGGCGAAGCGGGTGCTCGTCGGGCGGGCTCCACCTTGGTAACCCAATCGGCCCTAATCGCCCAAGAGTGTGACCTACGACGACATCTAGTACTTGACCCCGAAACTTCTCAGCTCTCGACAGAGGGCACATTTGGGACAAAGCAGATCAGAGGGGTGGTATCACCTGGTCATTTCGTCCCTTGTCGCCCGTTTTCGCAGTTCTGGGCGTTTCCACTATTCCTGGTAGTAAGGCCCAAATCGCCTGTGCGGCATGTCACCGACGGCAAGATCCATAAGCCGGTGAATGTGACGGCGGTTACGCCACCGAAGAGTTCAGGACGCACCCCCGGCATGTGACGCACGCCTCTAGCGACTTACCGTCCAGTAACCCTACGGTTCCTCTCGCGCCACCCTCACCACCGATCATGCACTCGACAACAGACGCGTACGGACGTGAGAGGACCCCACATGGCCAGACACCCCTGGTTGCACCGGGCATCCGTGGCCGCGGTCTCCGCGGCGGCCCTCGTCGCGCTGGCGGCACCCGCCGAAGCCGCGACGACCGCGCGCTCGACCGCCGGCACTGCGACGAGCACGGCGACGATCGCGGCGACGGAGACGACGGCGACCACGACGGCGTCCGCCGCGGCGGACGTCGACTACGCCACCTGGCAGAAGGACTGCCAGGCCGTGATGGACCAGGCCCTGCCGTACCTGAAGGAGCGGATCGCCGGCGTCGCGCCCGGTGAGAAGCAGGCGATCGTCCTCGACATCGACAACACCTCCCTGGAGACCGACTTCGGCTTCAGCTTCCCGCAGCCCGCCAACAGGCCGGTCCTGGAGGTCGCCCGGTACGCCCAGGAGCACGGCGTCGCCCTGTTCTTCGTGACCGCCCGCCCGGGCATCATCCACGCGCCGACCGCGTACAACCTCGACCACGCCGGGTACGAGTCCTCCGGCCTCTACGTCCGCGGCTTCTTCGACCTGTTCCGGAACGTGGCCGAGTACAAGACCGCCCAGCGCGCCGACATCGAGTCCAGGGGCTACACGATCATCGCGAACATCGGCAACAGCGCCACCGACCTGTCGGGCGGCCACGCCGAGAAGACCTTCAAGCTCCCCGACTACGACGGTCAGCTCTCCTGACGCTCGATAGGCTCCCCCCGTCGGCCGACCACGGGGGTGGCACATGGAACCGGCGGTACTCGGCGGGAAGTTGGCGTCCGGTCTGGTCGCCCCGCTGGTGAAGAAGCTGTTCGTGACGGGCGGTCCGGGTGCCGGGCTGGTCGACAGGCCGGTCCGGCTGGCCCGTCTGGTGTCCTTCCGGGGCGAGCGGCGCCACCTCGGTGAGGCGGAGGTGCGCAAGCTCGCCGGGCGGCTGGTCGGGGCGTCCCTGGACTCCCCCGGCGAGCCGCCCTTCCCGCCCGGCGAGGCGGATGCCGTCACCGACGGCCTGACGGCCCGTCTGCTCGCCCTCGGCGACCTCGACATGGACGACGTCCAGGCCGTCGGGCTGGGGTACCGGGAACTGGCCCGGCGACTGCGCGACGGCGCCCGCCGGAGCGACGACGGCCTGTCCACGGACGCCCGCTACTTCCTCGACTCCGCGACGGAGTGGGCGTGCCTGCACATCCTGGAGTTCTTCACCCGGCGCTCGACCTTCGTGGCGCGCACCCTGGTGGAGCAGACCCGCGGCCAGGCCGAACTGATCGCGAAGGTCGACGAGCTGATCACCCGCACCCCGCGCCCCGACGCCCGCGACACCGCCTTCGAACGCCGCTACCTGCCGTACGTGGCCGAGCAGCACGACCGCATCACCATCTACGGCATCGACCTGCGCGACTCACCCGACCGCTGGCCCCTCGAAGTGGCCTATCTGAGCCTGGAGGCGACCACCGGCGAAGACCGGTCCGCACTGCCGGAGGAGCGGCCCGAACCCGACCGCACCGTCCGCGTCCCCGCCGAGGACGCCTTCCGCACCCACGACCGCGTCCTGCTGCGCGGCGACGCGGGCTCCGGCAAGACGACGCTCGTGCAGTGGCTGGCGGTGACCGCCGCCCGGGACGGCGACCGGGTCCCGTACGTCCTGCCGCTGCGCACCCTGGTCCGCGCGGGCGCCCTCCCGGCCCCGGCGGCCTTCCTCACCGCGGTGGGCTGCCCGCTGACCCCGCCCGAGGGCTGGGCCGAACGGGTCCTCACGGCCGGCCGGGGCCTGCTCCTCGTCGACGGCCTGGACGAGATCCCCTCCGCCGACCGGCACCGCACCCGCGACTGGCTGCTCGCCCTGATCCGCGCCTTCCCCGGCAACCGCTGGCTGCTGACCTCCCGCCCCACCGCCGTGCGCCCCGACTGGCTCGCCGCGGAGGGCTTCCACGAGCTGGCGCTGACCCCGATGCGGCAGGCCGACGTCGCCGCCTTCGTACAGCGCTGGCACGCGGCGGCCCGGGCGCCCGAGTACGAGGCGCGCCTGCTGGACTCCCTGCGCACCAAACGCGACCTGGCCCGCCTCGCCACCAACCCGCTGATGTGCGGCCTAATGTGCGCCCTGCACCGCGAACGCCGCGGTTACCTCCCCACAGGCCGCAAGGAGCTGTACGACGCCGCCCTCACCATGCTGCTCGCCCGCCGGGACCGGGAGCGGGGCATGGGCGCGGTGGACGGGGCGGAGCTGGGCGAGGAGGCGCAGGTCGAGCTGTTGCAGCGGCTCGCGTACGCGCTGGTGCTGAGCGGCCGCACGGAGATGGACGTGGCCACGGCCGAGGGAATCGTGGAGCGCTGCCTGCCGTCCGTCGCCTCGGCGGCGGGCCAGGGCGACGCGGCCACGGTCCTGGGCGCCCTGCTGCTGCGCAGCGGCCTGCTCCGCCGGCCCGCCGAGGGGGTGCTGGAGTTCGTGCACCGCACGTTCCAGGACTACCTGGGAGCCCGGTACGCGGTCGAGGAGGGCCACCTCGACGTCCTGGCCGGTCACGCCCACGACACCCAGTGGGAGGACGTGATCCGCATGGCCGTGGCCCACGCCCGGCCCGGGGAGCGTGCGGTCCTGCTGCGCCGGCTGCTGGCCGACGGCACCGCGCGCCTGACCCTGCTGGCCCTCGCCTGCCTGGAGCACGCCACCGCCCTTGACCCGGCGGTGCGGGCGGAGGTGGAGGCACGGGCGGCGGCGCTGATTCCGCCGCGGTCGAAGGAGGACGCGAAGCTCCTGGCGGAGGCGGGTCCCCTGGTGCTGGAGTTGCTGCCGGGACCGGAGGGGCTGACGGACACGGAGGCACACGGGGTCACGGTCACGGCCTCCCTGCTGGCCACTCTGGAGCCGGACGGGGCGATGGCCGTGCTGCGCCGGTTCCGTGAGCACGCGGATCTCGATGTGCGGCGGCAGCTCGTCGGCACCTGGGCGCGGTTCGAAGGGCGGGCCTACGCGACGGAGGTGCTGGATCACCTGGACCGCACGGACCTGACGCTGACCTGCGCCTCCGACGCCCAGCGCCTGGCCGTCGCCGGCATGCGGCCGTGGAGCCGGCTGGAGTTCCGGGGCGGTCACCGTCTGTCCGACATCGTCTCCGCCGTGCCGGATCCGGCGGCGGTCGAGGTGCTGCGGCTCGTGCACAACCCGGCAGTGGCCGGTCTGGGTGCGCTGTCGGCCTTCGGCTCCCTGCGGCGCCTGGTGCTGATCGAGTGCCCGTCGGCACGCGGATTCGAGGAACTCGCGCCCCTGCCGCTCGGGGAACTCGTGATCGCCCAGGCCGGCGACCTCGCCGGTCTGCGGGAGCTGGGCTCGCTCCGGTTGCTGTCCCTGTCGGGCCCGCTGCCCGGCGACCGGCTGACCGATGTGCTTCCCGTGCCGGCGCCCCTGGAATACCTGTTCCTGGGCCGCCGCACCACGGACCACACCGGTCTTCGGGGCCTGTCCCACTGGCGCACGCTGAAGGTGCTCAGCCTGGCCCCCACCGCGACGCTCACCGCGGCCGACTGGGCGGAGATCGCCCGGCTGCCGCTGCTCGGCTGCCTGCACCTGAGCGCCCGGCTCTTCCCCTTCGGGCTGGGGCCCATGCCCGCCCTTCCCGGCATCAACGAACTGCGGCTGGCCGGGTTCCAGGGCGGCGAGGACGTCTCCGGCCTCCCGGCCCGCCTGCCCGGCGTGCGCGTCGTCCGCGTCCTGAGCGCCCCCGGAGCACGCGTCGACACCGCCCGGTTCGAGGCGCTGTTCCCGGACGCCGAGGTGTCCGAGGGCGAAGGCTGAGACAGCGAAAGGGGCTGCCCCGGGACCTAAGTCCCGGAGCAGCCCCTTTCTCGGCTCACCCCGGAGGGCTACGCCTCCTTGCTCAGGTTCGGCCCGGCACCGCCGGCCGCCTGCTCGATCGGCGGGACGTCGGGCAGAGCCGACTTCTCCTCACCCCGGAAGGTGAAGGTCTTCGTCTCGCCCTCGCCCTCGGTGTCCACGACCACGATGTGACCGGGGCGCAGGTCGCCGAAGAGGATCTTCTCCGACAGCGTGTCCTCGATCTCGCGCTGGATGGTCCGGCGCAGCGGCCGGGCGCCCAGCACGGGGTCGTAGCCCTTCTTGGACAGCAGCTCCTTGGCGGACTGGGAGAGCTCGATGCCCATGTCCCGGTCCTTCAGGCGCTCGTCCACCTTGCTGATCATCAGGTCGACGATCGCGAGGATGTCCTCCTGCGTCAGCTGCGGGAAGACCACCACGTCGTCGACACGGTTCAGGAACTCGGGCCGGAAGTGCTGCTTCAGCTCGTCCGAGACCTTGTTCTTCATGCGCTCGTAGTTGGTCTTCGTGTCACCCGCGGCGGCGAAGCCGAGGTTGAAGCCCTTGGAGATGTCCCGGGTGCCGAGGTTGGTCGTCATGATGATGACCGTGTTCTTGAAGTCCACGACCCGGCCCTGGGAGTCGGTCAGGCGACCGTCCTCCAGGATCTGCAGCAGCGAGTTGAAGATGTCCGGGTGGGCCTTCTCGACCTCGTCGAAGAGGACGACCGAGAACGGCTTGCGGCGCACCTTCTCCGTCAGCTGACCGCCCTCCTCGTAGCCCACGTAGCCGGGGGGCGAACCGAAGAGACGGGAGACCGTGTGCTTCTCGCTGAACTCCGACATGTCGAGGGAGATCAGCGCGTCCTCGTCACCGAAGAGGAACTCCGCGAGCGCCTTGGACAGCTCGGTCTTACCGACACCGGACGGGCCGGCGAAGATGAACGAGCCACCGGGACGCTTCGGGTCCTTCAGACCGGCACGCGTACGGCGGATCGCCTTCGACAGCGCCTTGACGGCGTCGACCTGGCCGATGACCCGCTTGTGGAGCTCGTCCTCCATGCGCAGCAGGCGGGACGACTCCTCCTCCGTGAGCTTGAAGACCGGGATGCCCGTCGCCGTGGCGAGGACCTCGGCGATCAGCTCGCCGTCGACCTCGGCGACGACGTCCATGTCACCGGCCTTCCACTCCTTCTCCCGCTTGGCCTTGGCGGCCAGGAGCTGCTTCTCCTTGTCGCGGAGGGAGGCGGCCTTCTCGAAGTCCTGCGAGTCGATCGCGGACTCCTTGTCGCGGCGGACACCGGCGATCTTCTCGTCGAACTCGCGCAGGTCCGGCGGCGCGGTCATCCGGCGGATGCGCATCCGGGAACCGGCCTCGTCGATCAGGTCGATCGCCTTGTCCGGCAGGAAGCGGTCCGAGATGTACCGGTCGGCCAGGGTGGCGGCCTGGACCAGCGCCTCGTCGGTGATGGAGACGCGGTGGTGCGCCTCGTACCGGTCGCGCAGACCCTTGAGGATCTCGATCGTGTGCGGCAGGGACGGCTCCGCGACCTGGATGGGCTGGAAGCGGCGCTCCAGGGCCGCGTCCTTCTCCAGGTGCTTGCGGTACTCGTCCAGGGTGGTCGCACCGATGGTCTGCAGCTCACCGCGGGCCAGCATCGGCTTCAGGATGGAAGCCGCGTCGATGGCGCCCTCGGCGGCACCCGCACCGACCAGCGTGTGCAGCTCGTCGATGAACAGGATGATGTCGCCGCGGGTGCGGATCTCCTTGAGCACCTTCTTCAGGCGCTCCTCGAAGTCACCGCGGTAGCGGGAGCCGGCGACCAGGGCGCCGAGGTCCAGGGTGTAGAGGTGCTTGTCCTTGAGGGTCTCGGGCACCTCGCCCTTGACGATGGCCTGCGCGAGGCCCTCGACGACGGCGGTCTTACCGACACCGGGCTCACCGATCAGGACCGGGTTGTTCTTCGTACGGCGGGACAGCACCTGCATGACCCGCTCGATCTCCTTCTCGCGCCCGATGACCGGGTCGAGCTTGGACTCACGAGCGGCCTGGGTGAGGTTCCGGCCGAACTGGTCGAGGACCAGGGACGTGGAGGGGGTGCCCTCGGCAGGACCGCCGGCGGTGGCGGTCTCCTTGCCCTGGTAACCGGAGAGCAGCTGGATCACCTGCTGCCGCACGCGGTTCAGATCTGCGCCCAGCTTGACCAGGACCTGGGCGGCGACGCCCTCGCCCTCACGGATCAGGCCGAGCAGGATGTGCTCCGTGCCGATGTAGTTGTGGCCCAGCTGAAGCGCCTCGCGGAGCGACAGCTCCAGCACCTTCTTGGCACGGGGAGTGAAGGGGATGTGACCCGACGGGGCCTGCTGGCCCTGCCCGATGATCTCCTCCACCTGCTGGCGGACCGCCTCGAGCGAAATCCCGAGGCTCTCAAGGGCCTTGGCGGCGACACCCTCACCCTCGTGGATCAGGCCCAGGAGGATGTGCTCGGTGCCGATGTAGTTGTGGTTGAGCATCCGGGCTTCTTCCTGAGCCAGGACGACAACCCGCCGCGCGCGGTCGGTGAACCTCTCGAACATCGTTAATCGCTCCTCAGAGCGGTCAGGCAGTAAGGGGAACTTCCCCTCCCTGTCCTTCCGCAGCTTAGTCCCGCAAGCGGGGACCGCTCATTCCAACTGCCGACACCGTCGATGGCCTCCTGACCCCGAACGCCGACATCTGCTCCAACCCGATGGTGCGAGACGATGTTCCCGCAGGCCAGGCAGTTACCCCACTCGCCAGTACGCCGATGGCGAACGTGAGACGGCCTGTTCCGCGGGTCGCCCCCTCCCACTAGGGATGTCTTACCCGCGGGGACTGACACTCCATGCCGCGCGCACCGGTTCACTCCGCTACGGGCGAACAACCTTGCGCCTCCCCGTACCCCCACGCGCCCCCTCTTCCGACACTCTGCGCAGTCGCCGCTACACCCAGCGTAACCCGAGTGCCTGTCCGACGGTTCACCTGGCATGGCTGGCGCCCCGCCCCCGGTCCCCCGGACCCCTCCGGTGACCCCGTTCACCGCGGTTCCGTTCCCCCGTCGGCCGCTCGTGCCGGGCGGGGCGTGGGAGCGGGTTCGGTGGTGGTACGAGAACGCGCTCGGCTGGCCCACCGCGCCCGGATCCCCGGTACGGCTGCACACGGGCATCCGCTTCGACGTGCTCGACGTCCCGGCCGAGGCCGGGCATGCGGCGCTGGGGCGGCTGGGACCGCCGGGACGGCCGGGGTCCGGCGCTCCGGTGGCCGTCCGGGGCGAGCGTATGCTGCTGCTCGTGGCCGCGGGCAGCGCGGAGGAGTTGCCCGGCCTGCTGGACTGGCTGGAGTGGGGATCGCTGGCGCTGGACCTGACGGCGGTCGGCGCGGGCGGCCTCATCGACGCGCCCCTGCCCCCCGGGGCCGACCCGAGCGGCCCGACCGGCCCGTGGGCGCTTCCTCCGGACCACGGCGGTTCACAGGGGGCCGCCGTGTGGCTGCGGCCCCCCGAGCCGGGGTGCGAGGCCGGGACCTCGCTGCCGAGGCTGTCGGCCGTGGGAGGCGACGGGGTCGCTCCCGATCTCGTACGGCTGGTGCGCACGCTGGCGACGCAGTGCCACCGGGTCGGACTGCGGCGCGCGTGCGGCCCGCCGCCGGTCCCCTCGCGTGCGCCGCGCTGAACGCGGGCGGGCGTGCGGGTGTGCGGAGCCCTGTCACGCGGGCCGGACGGTCAGCCGTTGGCCTTCTCGTACGCCTCGCGGATGGCCTGGGGAACACGACCGCGGTCGTTGACCTCCAGGCCCTGCTCCTTCGCCCAGGCGCGGATCGCCGCGGTGTCCTGGCTGCCACCCGCAGTGGCGCGCGCCTTTCCGCGGCCGCTCGAAGCACGGCCCCCGGTGCGGCGGCCGCCCTTCACGTAAGGCTCGAGAAGGCCGCGGAGCTTGTCCGCATTGGCGGTGGTGAGATCGATCTCGTACGTCTTGCCGTCCAACGCGAACGTCACGGTCTCGTCCGCCTCGCCGCCGTCGAGGTCATCGACAAGAAGGACCTGAACCTTCTGTGCCACCGGATTTCCTTTCATCGATAACTTGAGGGCCGGAGGTCTGTCGGCGTCCGCCGTATCGCCGTCCCCTGTTATATGCAGTACTGCAGTACGTCGGAAAGCAAACCGCTTTTGCCGGAAAAACACAAACCCCCGGTGGAGACCCGAAGCCCTCCCCCACACGGGAAAGATGCGCGTTTCGGACATAGGGAACCGGCGCACGGTCCTTCGGCGGAATAAACCTGGCGTGCGTGCCCGGATCCGCCTCCGGACCCTTGCGGGGCTTGCCGAAGCCCGACGATCACAGATGCAGAAGCATCCGGCTGTTGCCCAAGGTGTTCGGTTTCACTCGTTCGAGTCCGAGGAACTCCGCTACGCCCTCGTCATAGGAACGCAGCAGCTCCGCGTAGACATCCGCGTCGACGGGTGTCTCTCCGATCTCCACGAAGCCGTGCTTGGCGAAGAAGTCCACTTCGAAGGTCAGACAGAAAACACGTCGAACACCGAGCCAGCGCGCGGTCTGCAGCAACTTCTCCAGCAACTGATGTCCGACACCGGCCCCCTTCAGGCCCGGCTTCACCGCGAGAGTCCGCACTTCGGCGAGGTCTTCCCACATCACGTGCAGGGCCCCGCAGCCGACCACCTCGGCGTTGTCGTCCCGTTCGGCCACCCAGAACTCCTGGATGTCCTCGTAAAGGGTCACCGTCGCTTTGTCGAGCAGGATGCGGTCACGGGCGTAGGCGTCGAGGAGCCGGCGCACGGCGGGGACATCGCTGGTGCGGGCCCGCCGGACGGTGATGGCTTTTGACATGTGGGGACGCTATCGCCCGTCGGCTTCCGGTACCGAGCCGGGGTTGGGGCCCGGGGTTTCCGGACCCTGCACGATGCGGATGGCGTCTCTCAGTGCCTGCCGCTGTTCCTCGCTCATCATGCCGAAGAAGGCGACGAGGGCGGCGGCGGGGTTGTCGCTCTGGGACCAGGCGTCGTTCATCAGCGCGGCGGCGTAGGCGGCGCGGGTGGAGACGGCCTCATATCGATAGGCCCGGCCTTCCGCCTCGCGGCGCACCCAGCCCTTCTGATGGAGATTGTCCAAAACGGTCATCACCGTGGTGTAGGCGATGGACCGTTCCTGCTGGAGGTCTTCCAGGACTTCTCGAACGGTCACCGGGCGGTTCCACTTCCACACCCTCGTCATGACCGCGTCTTCGAGTTCTCCCAATGGGCGGGGCACAACTCAGAACAGTAGTGGGAGATGTCGGCACTGGCGTGCCGAGCGGGCATCTTCAGGGCAAACGGGCACAAAAAGGGCGTACGACTCGGGGTGCGGGCCTGGTGGGGCGCGGTGCGTGGAGTCGTACGCGGTGGGGTGGTGGAGCGGTGGCGTGGCGCGGCGCGGCGAGGCCGGGAGGGTCAGGCGTCGGGGTTCGCGGTGGCGGCCTGGCGGGCGCCCTCCGCCCGTGCGATGGCGGCGTCCACGGCCGCGTCCTCCTTGGCCTTGTTGGCGCCGCCCTGGGTCTTCACGATCACCCTGATCACACCGATGAAGAGTGCGGCCATGACGACCGGGGGCAGGAGCGCGGAGACGTAGTCCATGGGACCAGGGTAGCCACGGGACGGGGGCCGGACGCCGCGGGGTGGGGTGGGGCCCGCGGGGTCGGCGGGGCGGGGGCCGGTGGGACGGGGGTCCGGTGGAGCGGGGGTTCGGTGGAGCGGGGGTCCGGTGGGGCCGTGGGGTCAGCCGGCGGCCAGGTGGTGCCGGGAGCCGGCGGGGGGCGAGGACGGCTTGCGGCGGGGGAAGACCTCGCCGGGGGTGGGGATGGGGCGCTTGGGGGTCTGGGGAGCCGCCGGGGAGGGCTGGGGGCCGGGCTTCTGGGCGGGCTTCTTCTCCGGCTTCGCGGCGTCCCGGGCAGCCGCGTCGGACCGGCCGCCGGGGAGTGCGAGGAGGGGGGTGCGGGCGGCGGGGAGGAGGGGGGCCGTGCGGGGGCGCCCGGGGGGCTCGGCGTCCGCCCGGCAGCGGGACAGGAGGGCCTGTGCGGTGGGGTTGCCGCGCAGGGCCCGGAGGGCGGCGAGGTCGTCCGCGCCGGGGCGGTGTCCGGCGTCCAGTGCCTCGCCCATGAGCGTGAGGTATCCGACCGCGGTGCCGGGGAGGGCGGCGCGGTAGCGGGCGAGGTCGGCCACCAGGAAGGCGCGCAGCCGCGCGCTCTCCCGCATCGCCTCGTCGAGCGACTCTGCGAGGCGTAGGCAGTCCTGGACGTCCTCGGCCGAGACGGGGCTGGGGTTGAGGGCGAGGGCGAGGGCGCGTCGGAGCACACGCAGCTCCTGCACGCCGAACGCCATGCCGCCGCGGGATCCGTATGGCGTGGGCATGCGGCGACGATACGCGCTAATCAGACAAACTCGGCATAACGGGTGGGTGTGGCGTGGGGGTGCCACTCGGGTGGGGGTGGTGGGTGGTGCTGGTGGGATGCCGGCGGCGGCCTGTGCGGGCTTCGGTGGGGGTGCGCGTAGCGCATTCGGTTGCGCTGTGAGTCGGGGCCGCGCCGGGGGGTGTCCGTCCCCGGAACGGCGCGAAATAGGTCGGTGACCACCTGACTGGCGTTGACGCGCCAACCACTGCGGGCGGACACCCCCCGACACGTCCCCTCCCCGCCGCACGCGGCTGCGGCTCCGCGCAACCGCGGGCAGTCGTGCCTCCCCCAGTGCCTGAACGGCCTGGGAGGTACCCCCAGGGCGGCACGGGTGGGCGCGGGCGGCACCCCGTCAGCGCCGGGCCGCGCGACCCGCCCCCGGCCCGCACCCACGCCGGGTGACCTCACATGCGGGACACGTTTCGTTCGTACACCAGTCGCAAGCCCATCAGCGTCAGCCACGGCTCGTGTTCGTCGATCACCGAGGACTCCCCCAGCACCATCGGCGCCAGCCCACCCGTCGCGATGACCGTGACGTCGTCGGGGTCGGAGGCCAGCTCGCGGGCCATGCGGTTGACGACCCCGTCGACCTGGCCGGCGAAGCCGTACACGATGCCCGACTGCATGGCCTCGACCGTGTTCTTGCCGATCACGCTGCGCGGCCGCGCCACCTCGATCTTGCGGAGCTGCGCGCCCTTGACGCCGAGCGCCTCGACGGAGATCTCGATCCCGGGGGCGATGACCCCGCCGACGTACTCCCCGCGCGCGCTGACCGCGTCGAACGTCGTCGCCGTGCCGAAGTCCACGACGATCGCCGGGCCGCCGTAGAGCTCGACCGCCGCGACGGCGTTGATGATGCGGTCGGCGCCGACCTCCTTGGGGTGGTCGGTGAGGATCGGGACGCCCGTCTTGACGCCCGGTTCGACCAGGACCGCGGGGACGTCGCCGTAGTAGCGGCGGGTGACCTCGCGCAGTTCGTGCAGGACCGAGGGGACCGTGGCACAGATGGCGATGCCGTCGATGCCGTCGCCCAGCTCCTCGCCGAGGAGCGGGTGCATACCCATCAGGCCCTGGAGGAGGACCGCCAGCTCGTCGGCCGTGCGGCGCGCGTCCGTGGAGATGCGCCAGTGCTCGACGATGTCCTCGCCGTCGAACAGGCCCAGGACGGTGTGCGTGTTGCCTACGTCGATCGTCAGCAGCATGGCCGTCCCTACTCCGCCGCTCGCAGGTCCAGGCCGATGTCCAGGATCGGCGAGGAGTGGGTGAGGGCTCCCACCGCCAGGTAGTCGACGCCCGTGTCGGCGTACGCCTTGGCGTTGTCCAGGGTGAGGCGGCCGGACGCCTCCAGCGCGGCGCGGCCGTTCACGATGGCGACCGCCTCCTCGCACTCGCCGGGCGTGAAGTTGTCCAGCAGGATCAGGTCGGCGCCCGCGTCCACGACCTCGCGCAGCTGGTGCAGGGTGTCGACCTCGACCTCGATGGGGACGTCGGGGAAGCGCTCGCGGACGGCGTTGAAGGCCTCGGCGACACCGCCCGCGGCGACCACGTGGTTGTCCTTGACCAGGGCCGCGTCGGAGAGGGACATGCGGTGGTTCACGCCGCCGCCGCAGCGGACCGCGAACTTCTCCAGGGAGCGCAGGCCCGGCGTCGTCTTGCGGGTGTCGCGGACCTTGGCCTTGGTGCCCTCCAGGGCGTCCGCCCACGCGCGCGTGGCCGTCGCGATGCCGGACAGGCGGCACAGGAGGTTCAGCGCGCTGCGCTCGGCGGTGAGGAGGTCGCGGGTGCGGGTGGTGACGGACAGGAGCTTCTGGCCCGCCTCCACGCGGTCGCCGTCCTCCACGTGGCGTTCCACCTCGAACTCGTCCGTGCAGACGACCGAGAGGACCGCTTCGGCGACCCGCAGGCCCGCCGCCACGCCCGCCTCGCGCGCGGTGAAGTCGGCGGTGGCGACGGCGTCCTCCGGGATGGTCGCGACCGTCGTCACGTCGACGCCGTGGGCCAGGTCCTCCTGGATGGCGACGTTCGCGATGTCCTCGACCTCCACGGGGTCGAGTCCGGCGTTCACGAGCAGGGCCGCGAGCGCGGGGTCCAGGCCGCACTCCAGGTAGATCTCTTCGTCGTTGTCCGCGCCGCAGGCGCAGCCGTCGCCGCAGCCTCCGGCGGAGGCGATGGGAAGGTCGGGGGTGTTCACTGCTGTCACTGCTCCTGGGGGCGCTGCGTCGGCTGGGGGACGTGGGCGGTCGGGGGGAATTCTGCGGTGTCGGTGGGGTGCACCGCGAGGGTCCGGTCCGGGTTCAGGCGTACGACGATGTGGCGGCGCCAGGTGGTGTCGTCGTGGTCGGGGTGGTCCTCGCGCCAGTGGCAGCCCCGGGTCTCCTCCCGCTGTGCCGCCGCGGCCACCAGGACGCGGGCCACGCACAGCAGGTTCGTGGTCTCCCAGGTGTCGACGCCCGGCTCGGCCGTCTTGCCGTTGTCGTGGAGGGCTTCGCGGGCCTCGGCGTGGAGCCGGCCGAGCTGGTCGGCGGCCCGGGTGAGGGACTCGCCGGAGCGCAGGACGCCGGCGCCCTCGGTCATGATCCGCTGGATGGCGAAGCGGGCCTCGGGCGGGAGGAGCGGGTGCGCGGGCTGCTCCGGGTGCGGGACGGGGGCGGGCACGCGCGCGTGGAGGGTGCCGTCCGCGTGGCTCGCCGCCACGTCCGCGGCGATGCGTTCGGCGTAGACGAGCCCTTCGAGGAGGGAGTTGGAGGCCAGCCGGTTGGCGCCGTGCACGCCCGTGCAGGCCACCTCCCCGCACGCGTACAGGCCGGGGACCGTCGTACGGCCGTGGGAGTCGGTGCGGACGCCGCCGGAGGCGTAGTGGGCGGCCGGGGCGACCGGGATCGGCTCGGTGACCGGGTCGATGCCGTGGGCGCGGCAGGCGGCGAGGATCGTCGGGAAGCGGTGCTCCCACATGTCGGCGCCGAAGTGCCGGGCGTCGAGGAACATGTGCTCGGCGTCCTGCTCCTGCATGCGGCGCATGATGCCCTTGGCGACGACGTCCCGGGGCGCGAGTTCGGCGAGTTCGTGCTGCCCCTGCATGAAGCGCACCCCGTCGGCGTCCACCAGGTGGGCGCCCTCGCCGCGTACCGCCTCCGAGACCAGGGGCTGCTGGCCCTCCGCGTCCGGGCCGAGGAAGAGGACCGTGGGGTGGAACTGGACGAACTCCAGGTCGCTCACCTCGGCGCCGGCGCGCAGCGCGAGGGCCACGCCGTCGCCCGTCGAGACGGAGGGGTTCGTCGTCGCCGAGAAGACCTGGCCCATGCCGCCGGTCGCCAGGACCACGGCGGGGGCGTGCACCGCGCCCACGCCGTCGTGCTGGCCCTCGCCCATGACGTGCAGGGTGACGCCGGCGGTGCGGCCCTCGGCGTCCGTGAGGAGGTCGAGGACGAGCGCGTTCTCGACGGTGCGCAGGCCACGCGCGCGTACCGCCTCGACGAGCGCGCGGGAGATCTCCGCGCCCGTGGCGTCGCCGCCGGCGTGCGCGATACGGCGGCGGTGGTGGCCGCCCTCGCGGGTCAGGGCCAGCCCGCCCTCTGTGGACGCGTCGAACTGCGCGCCGGTCGCGATGAGCCGGCGTACGGCGTCGGGGCCCTCGGTCACGAGGGTGCGGACCGCGTTCTCGTCGCACAGGCCGGCGCCCGCGACCAGGGTGTCGTCCAGGTGCTGTTCGGGGGTGTCGCCCTCGCCCAGGGCCGCGGCGATGCCGCCCTGCGCCCAGCGGGTGGAGCCGTCGTCGAGGCGGGCCTTGGTGACGACGACCGTCTCCAGGCCGGCCGCCTCGCAGCGCAGGGCCGCCGTGAGGCCGGCGACGCCGGAGCCGACGACCACCACGTCCGCGGCGATGGCCCACCCGGGCGCGGGTGCGTGCAGTCGTATGCCTGTGCTGGTCACGAGGCGGCTCCGAAGGTGAGGGGGATGTTGTCGATCAGCCGGGTCGCGCCGACCCGTGCGGCGACGGCGAGGACGGCCTCGCCGGTGAAGTCGTCCCCGATCTCGGAGAAGTCGGACGGATCGACCAGGGCGAGGTAGTCCAGCCGCAGCGGCGGGTCGAAGCGGGCGGCGTCGTCCAGGACCAGGCGGGCGGCGGCCCGGACGGCCGCCGGGTTGCCGGGGGTGGCCTCGGCGACGGCGTGGGCGTCGGCCGCCGCGCGGGACTCCCCGAGGGCGCTGAGGGCCTCGGCACGCGCACGCGTGGCGGGCACTTCGCGGGCCCGCGCGCGCAGCGCCTCCAGGGCGACGTGCCGGTCGAGGCCCGCGAACAGGGCCTGGGACAGGGCGAGGGCCGTGCGGCGCTCCTGCGGCGAGAGGTAGCGGTTGCGGCTGGAGAGCGCCAGGCCGTCCTCCTCGCGGACGGTGGGGACGCCGACGATCTCCACACCGAAGTTGAGGTCGCGGACCATGCGGCGGATCAGGGCGAGCTGCTGGGCGTCCTTCTGGCCGTACAGGGCCGTGTCGGGACGGGTCAGGTGCAGCAGCTTGGCGACGACCGTGAGCATGCCGTCGAAGTGGCCGGGCCGGGAGGCGCCCTCCAGGCGTTCGCCCATGGGTCCGGCGGAGATGCGGACCTGGGGCTCGCCGCCCGGGTAGACCTCCTCGACGGAGGGGGCGAAGACGACGTCGGCGCCCGCCTGCTCGGCGACCTTGAGGTCGGCCTCCAGGGTGCGCGGGTAGCGGTCGAGGTCCTCGCCCTGACCGAACTGGAGCGGGTTGACGAAGACGGTGACGACGACCTCGCCGTCCGGCCCGGCGATCCCGCGGGCGGTGCGGATCAGGGTGGCGTGGCCCTCGTGCAGGGCGCCCATGGTCATCACGACGGCACGGCGACCGCGGCGCACGCGCGCGTGCAGCTCGTCGGCGGTGCGCAGCAGGGTGGTGGTCATCGGGCGTCTCCCTCGGTGCCGTTGGTCCCGTTGGCGAGTACCCCGAGCAGGTCCTCGGCGAGTTCGGGCTTGAGCAGCCCGTGGGCAAGTGCCCGGTCGGCGGTGGCGCGGGCCATCGCCAGGTAGCCGGCGACGGCCTGCGGGGCGTGCTCGCGCAGCTCCCCGATGTGGGCGGCGACCGTGCCCGCGTCCCCGCGCGCGACGGGGCCGGTCAGGGCGGCGTCGCCGGAGCGCAGGGCGTTGTCGAGGGCGGCGCCCAGCAGCGGGCCGAGCATCCGGTCGGGGGCGTCGACGCCCGCGGTGCGCAGCAGCTCCATGGACTGGGCGACCAGCGTGATCAGGTGGTTGGCGCCGAGGGCGAGCGCCGCGTGGTACAGGGGGCGCTTGTCCTCGGCGATCCACTCCGGTTCGCCGCCCATCTCGATGACGAGGGCCTCGGCGGCCAGTCGCAGCTCCTCGGGCGCGGTGACGCCGAAGGAGCACCCGGCCAGGCGCTGGACGTCCACGGGGGTGCCGGTGAAGGTCATCGCCGGGTGCAGGGCCAGCGGCAGGGCGCCGGCCCGCAGGGCGGGGTCCAGCACCCTGGCGCCGTACCGCCCGGAGGTGTGGACGAGCAGCTGGCCGGGGCGTACCGCGCCGGTCTCGGCGAGTCCGGTCACGAGGCCGGGCAGGGCGTCGTCCGGAACCGTCAGCAGCACCAGCTCGGCGCGCTCCAGGACCTCGGCGGGCGTGACGAGCGGCACGTCGGGGAGCAGGGCCGCGGCACGCCGCCTGGAGGCGTCCGACACCCCCGAGGCGGCGACCGGGCGGTGCCCGGCGAGCTGGAGGGACGCGGCCAGCGCGGGGCCCACGCGGCCGGCGCCGACGACGCCGACGGTGAGCCGCGCAGGGCGGTCCTTGGGGTCTGGCTGTGGGGTTGTGTTCACGCGACGGCGGCCTTCCCGTTCCAGTCCGCTCGGGGTACCGGACGATTTCTCGTCATGTTAACGCGATTGGTTCGGGGGGCGTCCGGTTGTCCACAGGCTGTGGGTTTCCGTACGGAGCCGGAGCACACACACGCGCGGGCGTGTGGGATCGCGTGCGGGTACCCGGGTGCCCGTGCGGAACGTCACGCGGCATGATCCCCGCATGAGCGATACGGCGCGGCAGAGCGAGCGGCAGAGCGGGGAATCCGCGATCGGGGAACCGGCGAGCGAGGAGCCGGCGAGCGGGGGATCCGCGAGCGGGGAGCCGGTGGAGGGGCGGCGCGAACGGCTCCGTGAGCGGCGCGCCGCCGCCCACCGCAGGGCGCGGCGGGTGCTCGCCCGCCCCGGCTTCGCCGGCTCCCTGCGGGAGCGGCTGGCCCTGCTGGACGGGGCAGCGGAGCTGTACGACCTCGACGAGCCGTCGGACATGTACGGCAACGGCGTGGTCGAGGCCCTGGAGAAGAAGGTGGCCGCCCTCCTCGGCCTGGAGGCCGCGGCCTTCTTCCCGACCGGCACGATGGCCCAGCAGGTCGCCCTGCGCTGCTGGGCGGGCCGCACCGGCAGCCCGGTCGTCGCCCTGCACGGGCTCAGCCACCCCGAGGTGCACGAGCGGCACGCCCTCAGCCAGGTCAGCGGGCTGCGCCCGGTCAGGCTGACCGGCGAACCCCAGCTGCCGACCGCGCAGGAGGTGCGCGACCTGGAGGAGCCGTTCGGCGCGCTGATGCTGGAGCTGCCGCTCAGGGACGCCGGTTTCCTGCTGCCCTCCTGGGAGGAGCTCACCGAGGTCGTCGGGGCCGCGCGGGACCGCGACGCGGTGGTCCACTTCGACGGGGCCCGCCTGTGGGAGACCACCGTCCACTTCGGCCGCCCGCTGGAGGAGATCGCGAGCCTGGCGGACAGCGTGTACGTGTCGTTCTACAAGTCCCTCAAGGGCTACGGCGGTGCCGCGCTCGCCGGTCCGCGGTGGCTGGTGGAGGAGGCGAAGGTCTGGCGGCACCGCTACGGCGGCACGGTGTTCCAGCAGTTCCCGACGGCCCTCGCGGCCCTGGCCGGACTGGAGCGGGAACTGCCCCGGCTGCCGGAGTACGTGACCCACGCGCGCGTGGTGGCCGCCGCGCTGCGCGAGGGCTTCACCGCGGCCGGTGTGCCGTGGGCGCGTGTGCACCCCGAGGTGCCGCACACCCACGAGTTCCAGGTCTGGCTGCCCTACGACGCCGACGACGTCGCCGAGGCGGCGGTCCGGCAGGGCGAGGAGACGGGGCGCCTGCTCTTCTCCCGGGCCTGGGACGCCCCCGTCCCGGGACTCGCCGTCACCGAGGTCGGTGTGGAGGACGCGGGCCTGGAGTGGACGGCCGCCGACGTGCGGACGGCGGTCGCCGATCTCGTCTCCCGGCTCAGCCCGCGGAGCGGCGCCTAGGACCTGGATGCGGCGACAGCCACCGGGTCAGTGCCCGTCGTAGCCGCCCGTGGGCCGGGCGTCCGGCGAGTACCGCCCGGAAGCGGCGGTACTCGCGCCACTCGCGCACGACCGCACGGTCGTGCGTGCCGGGCGCGGGCGGCAGGGGCTCACCGTGCTGCCGGGCGCGGTGGGTGTCGAGGAGGTACTGCTGGGTGACGCTCATGACGGATCGCCTTCTCGGGACGTAGGAGGTCGGGTGTGATCGGGCTCCGCGGCTGCCCCGGTGGTCCCAGACTGCTCCGGTGCGGCGTCCCGCGTCGCGTGGATTGACGGCGGCCGTCAAACGAGGCCGGCGTTGTCGGTGGCGGAGTGCACCATGAGGGCATGAGCGTGCACATCGACATCACGGGACTGAGGCCGGAGGCGGTCGCCGTCGTACTCTCCCCCCTGGGCGAGCTGTGCATGGCGCTGCACGCGCTGTCCGAGCCGGGGCACCACCCGGGCCTGCAGGGCTGGGTGACCGGTGTCACCGCCCGGCTGGACTCGCACCTGGCCGACCGGATGTGCGAGGCCGACTTCCTGTGGCGGACCACGTTGTCCGACCTGTTCCTGCCGTTCGCCGGCATCCCGGGCCGCAGCACCCTCCCGGGCGCCACGCTCGCCGAGGACCTGGACCTGCTGGACAAGCTCTCGGACGAGCAGTTCGTGGACGCGGCGCTGGAGTTCACGTGCGCCCTGGAGTACGGCACCCGGGGGCGCTCGGCGCTCACGGACGCCGGGCTGCGCCGGCGTGCCCTGGACCTGGCCGCCGCGCGGGGCCCGCGGCAGCTCCGGTTCAGCGAGCGGCTGCTCGCCGACCCGCCGCGGATCAGGGCCTGGCTGCGGCAGTTCCTGCACGACTGCGACGAGGCGTTCTTCGCGGAGGCCTGGTCCCGGCTGCGCCACCAGCTCGCGGCCGACGCCCGCCACAAGACGGAGATCCTGCGGCGCAAGGGCCTGGCCGAGGCACTGGCCGCGGTCTCCCCGGCGGTGACGCTGGACGAGACCGCCGGGCGGATCACGATCGACAAGCTGGGCGACGGCCGTACGGCGACCGGGGACGGCGGCCTGCTGCTCCTGCCCACCAGCCTCGGCTGGCCCCACCTGTCCGTCCTGTACCGGGACGGCTGGCAGCCGGTGCTGCACTACCCGGCCGGCTCTCCCGAACTGGCCTCGCCCCCGTCGGTCGAGCAGCTCACGCTGCGCATGTCCGCGCTGTCCCACCCGGTCCGGATGCGGATCTGCCGCCTTCTGGCGCGCAGCGCCTACACCACGGGCGAGCTGGCGCAGGCGCACGGCATGACGGCCCCGGAGATATCCCGGCACCTGGGCGTGCTGAAGAAGGCGGGACTGCTCACCATGCGCCGCCGCGGGCGGTACGTCCTGCACCAGCTGGACGTGACGGTGGTGGCCCGCCTGGGCAGCGACTTCCTGGAGGGCATCCTGCGGTAGCCCGCACCGGGCTCAGTCGAACCGGATGTGCCGCAGCCCCACGCCCGCCTGCCGGAGCCGCGTCCGCAGCGCGCCCTCGCGGTTGGGTTCGAGGGTGAGCCCGGCGAGCACGGCGATCCGGTCCGCGGTCTTCGGGACGGTCGAGTGGTCGGTCCACAGGTGCTCGGCGAACTCCGGCTCGCGCAGCCGCTCCAGGCAGTGGTCGAGCTGCCGCACCGCCCAGCTCTCCCGGCGCGGACCGGTCTCCTTCCCGGCGACGTACCGCAGGACTTCCCCGATGCCCCGCTCACGCAGCCGCCTCAGGACGGTCTCGCGCTCGGCGAGGAGGGTGAAGTGCCGTACGTCGTGGCCGAGGTCGCTCAGCCGTCCGACGGTCTCGGCGAAGTACCCGGAGTCCGTCACCGTCATGGGGACGATCACCACGCCGTCGTGCTCGCGGAGCGCGAGGTCGAGCACCTCCACCACGCCCTGCCGCCAGGAGACGAGGTCCTGGAAGTCCCCCCGCAGTCCGGGCGGCAGCATGCGGCGCAGGCCGAAGCCGGCGTGCTCGGGGTCGCAGATGACGCTGCCGGGCAGCCGGCGCCGTATCTCGTGTGCGGTCTGTGTCTTGCCGCCCCCGAAAGGGCCGTTGATCCACAGGAGCATGCGCAGACCCTACCGACGGCCCCGGGCGCCGTCAGTCGTGTCCGCCGGCCCGCACCAGGCCGGTCTCGTAGGCCAGCACCACCACCTGCACCCGGTCGCGCAGGGCCAGCTTGGTCAGGATGCGGCCCACGTGCGTCTTCACGGTCGCCTCCGACAGCACCAGCCGGGCCGCGATCTCGCCGTTGGACAGTCCCTGCGCGACCAGCACCATCACCTCACGCTCGCGCTCGGTGAGCCGCTGGAGCTCCTTGTGCTGGGGCTCCTTGCCGGTGGCCGGCAGCATCGGGGCGAAGCGGTCCAGCAGGCGGCGGGTGGTGGAGGGGGCGACCACCGCGTCGCCGCTGTGCACGGAGCGGATCGCGGCGAGCAGTTCGCCGGGCGGCACGTCCTTGAGCATGAAGCCGGAGGCTCCCGCCTTCAGCGCCGAGAACGCGTACTCGTCGAGGTCGAAGGTGGTCAGGATCAGTACCTTCGGGGCGCCGGGCTGCGCGCAGATCCGGCTGGTGGCCTCCACCCCGTCCAGCTTGGGCATGCGGACGTCCATCAGCACCACGTCCACGTCGGTCGAGCGCAGCACCTGGAGGGCCTCGACGCCGTCGCCCGCCTCGGCGACGACCTCCATGTCCGGCTGGGCGGCGAGCACCATCCGGAACCCGGTGCGCAGCAGCACCTGGTCGTCGACGAGCATTACGCGGATCGTCATCGGGGCCTCTTCCGTTCCGTCTGCCTGGGGTCTTACAGGTGTCAACGCCGTACGTGCGGATGTGCGCGGGCGTCAGTGTGCCGGTCTCAGCGGCAGCAGCGCGCTGATGCGGAATCCTCCGCCCGGGCGCGGGCCCGCGTCCAGGGTGCCGCCGACCATGCCGACCCGTTCCCGCATGCCGATCAGGCCGTGGCCCTGGCCGTCGAAGCCGCCCTCCTCGTACAGCTCGTGCGGGGCGCCCTTGCCGTCGTCCTCGACCAGCAGGCCGAGGCCGTCGTCGAAGTAGACCAGGCGCACGCTGGCGCCGGCGTTGGGTCCGCCGTGCTTGCGCGTGTTCGTGAGCGCCTCCTGCACGATGCGGTACGCGGTCAGCTCCACGCCGCTGGGCAGCGGACGCGGGGTGCCCTCGACCTTGAAGTCGACGGGCAGCCCGTGGCTGCGGCACTGCTCGACGAGGTCCTCGATCTGCTGGACGTCGGGCTGGGGGACGTACTCGCCGGCCTCCTGGTGCTCGCCGGTGCGCAGCACGCCCAGCAGGCGGCGCATCTCGGCGAGGGCCTGGCGGCCGGTGGAGGAGATCGTCTCCAGGGCCTTCTTCGCCTGGTCGGGGGCGGCGTCGAGGACGTAGGCGGCGCCGTCGGCCTGCACCACCATCACGGAGACGTTGTGCGCGACGACGTCGTGCAGTTCGCGCGCGATCCGGGCGCGCTCGGCGGCGACCGCGACCTTGGCCTGCGCCTCGCGCTCCTTCTCCAGCCGGGCCGCCCGCTCCTCGAGCTGGGCGAAGTAGGCGCGGCGGGTGCGGATGGAGTCGCCGAGCACCCAGGCCAGGGCGAACGGCACCGCCTGGAAGACGGTCACGGCGATGTTGCCCGCTATGCTCACGTCGTCGTTGGGCCAGCGCAGCTGGGCGACGGGCGCGGCGCACAGGCCCGCCGTGAGCGCGGTCCGGGAGGCCCAGCGGGCGCCGGTCGCGGCCACGGTGTAGACGATGACGAGGAGTGCGAAGTCGGCGGGCATCGTCGGGACGTCCAGCGCCAGCTGCGCCACGCCGAGTCCGACGCCCAGCAGCAGCATCTTCTCCGGCATGCGCCGGCGCAGCGCGATCACCAGGCACAGCAGCACCATGAACGGAATGGTCAGCGCCGGGGCGTCCGTCCCTCTGGCCTCCTGCTGCGGGGCCAGGGACGCCACGGAAATCCCGAGCAGGACAAGGGCCCAGACGCAGTCGACCCCGGTGGGGTGTCTGCGAAGGAAGTCGTAGAGGCGCTGCACGTAACCCAGCGTAGGGAAGCGTGATAGGTGCAGGGGTCAACCGGAGGACCGATCCGCGCCCCCTGCGCATACTCCGCAAGGTGGAGGCACCGTTCCCCTGTGCGCTTAGCCTGGCCCCGTGACGCGAGGGACAACAGGGACAGCGGGGACATCCGGCGAGTGGCGGGGCTGGAGGGACGCCATGCGGGAGGCCCTCTACGGACCGGACGGTTTCTACCGCGGGCCGGAGGGCCCCGCGGGGCACTTCCGCACGTCCGTGCACGCGTCGCCGCTGTTCGCCGGGGCCGTGGCGCGGCTGCTGTGCCGGGTCGACGAGGCGCTGGGCCGGCCCGCGACGCTGGATTTCGTGGACATGGCGGCCGGACGGGGCGAGCTGGTCACCGGGGTCCTCGCCGCGCTGCCCGCCGAGGTGGCCGCCCGCACGCGCGCGTACGCCGTCGAGATCGCCGGCCGGCCGCAGGGCCTGGACCACCGGATCGAGTGGCTGCCGGAGCCGCCGCGGGGGATCACCGGGCTGCTGTTCGCCAACGAGTGGCTGGACAACGTACCGGTGGACGTGGCGGAGGTGGACTCCGCGGGTGTGGTCCGTCGCGTGCTGGTCCGGGGCGACGGGACCGAGCGGCTGGGGGAGCCGGTCGCCGGGGCGGAGGCTCGGTGGCTGGCGCGGTGGTGGCCCCTGCCGGCCGAGGAGGGGCTGCGGGCCGAGATCGGCCTGCCCCGGGACACCGCCTGGGCGTCCGCCGTGTCGGCGGTCGGCAGGGGGCTCGCCGTGGCCGCCGACTACGCGCACACGGCGGGTACGCGTCCGCCGTTCGGGACGCTCACCGGTTTCCGGCAGGGCCGCGAGACGGCGCCCGTGCCGGACGGGTCGTGCGACATCACCGCCCATGTGGCGCTGGACGCGTGCGCCACGGCGTGCGCGCTCCCCGGTGCGCGTCTGCTCCCCCAGCGCGACGCCCTGCGCGCCCTCGGCCTCACCGGCGCACGCCCCCCGCTCACGCTCGCGACGGCCGACCCCGCGGCGTACGTCCGCGCCCTCGCGGGCGCCTCGGAGGCCGCCGAACTGACCGCGCCGGGCGGGCTCGGCGACTTCGTGTGGCTGACGCAGCCGGTCGGGACGGCCGATCCGCTCGCGCTACTTGTCGATGTCCCCGACCACGAAGAACAGTGACCCGAGGATCGCCACCATGTCCGCGACCAGCGTTCCGGGCAGCAGTTCCGTCAGCGCCTGGATGTTGTTGTACGAGGCCGAGCGCAGCTTCAGCCGGTACGGGGTCTTCTCGCCCTTGCTGACCAGGTAGTAGCCGTTGATGCCGAGGGGGTTCTCGGTCCACGCGTACGTGTGGCCCTCGGGCGCCTTCAGGACCTTGGGGAGCCGCTGGTTGACCGGACCGGGAGGCAGCTCGGCCAGGCGGTCCAGACAGGCGTCGGCGAGGTCGAGGGAGTTGTGCGTCTGGTCCAGCAGGCACTCGAAGCGGGCGAGGCAGTCGCCCTCGGTCCGGGTGACGACCTTCAGGGTGTCCTGGAGCTCGCCGTAGGCGAGGTACGGCTCGTCGCGGCGCAGGTCGAAGTCGACGCCCGAGGCGCGCGCGATCGGGCCGCTGACGCCGTAGGCGTGCACGGCCTCGGGCGTCAGCGCGCCCACTCCTCGCGTCCGGCCCCGGAAGATCTCGTTGCCCAGCACCAGGTCGTCGAAGACGTCCATGCGCGAGCGCACGGCGGAGACGGCGGCACGCGCGCGTGCGGTCCAGCCGGCCGGCAGGTCCTCCTTGAGGCCGCCGACGCGGTTGAACATGTAGTGCATGCGCCCGCCGGAGACCTCCTCCATGACGTTCTGCAGCACCTCCCGCTCCCGGAACGCGTAGAAGACCGGGGTGATGCCGCCCAGTTCCAGCGGGTACGAGCCGAGGAACATCAGGTGGTTGAGCACCCGGTTCAGCTCCGCGAGCAGCGTGCGCAGCCACACCGCGCGCGTGGGGACCTCCATGCCGAGCATGCGTTCCACCGCGAGGACCACGCCCAGCTCGTTGGAGAACGCCGACAGCCAGTCGTGGCGGTTGGCGAGCACGATGATCTGGCGGTAGTCGCGCGCCTCGAACAGCTTCTCCGCACCGCGGTGCATGTAGCCGATCACGGGCTCCGCGCGCGTGATGCGCTCACCGTCCAGGACCAGCCGCAGTCGCAGCACGCCGTGCGTGGAGGGGTGCTGGGGTCCGATGTTGAGCACCATGTCGGTGCTCTCCGCGGCGCCGCCGATGCCGACCATGGTCTCCGTCGTAGGAGTCATGCACACAGTCTCTCCTACGTACGCTGGGCTCATGGAGACGGGGAGCCCGGGCGACGCGGGCACGGCGGGGGCGACGGAAGCGGCGCGGGACGAGCCGGTGTGGACCGGGCTGCCACCGGGGCTGCTGCGGATGCGACGGCTGCTGCTGGTGGTGTGGCTGGGGCTGTGCGCGCTCGCCGCCGGACTGCTGCCCGGGCTGTTCGCGGGACCGGTGTGGGCGGTCTTCGCGCTGCTGCCGCTCGCCCTGATGGTCTGGGGCTGGGTGATGCTGGAGCGGAACTGGCGCTCCTGGCGCTACGCCGAGCGCGCCGACGACCTGCTGATCAGCCGGGGTGTGCTGTGGCGCGAGGAGACCGTCGTGCCGTACGGGCGGATGCAGCTGGTCGAGGTCACCTCCGGGCCGGTCGAGCGGCACTTCGGGCTGGCCAGCGTGCAGCTGCACACGGCCGCCGCCGCGACCGACGCGACCATCCCGGGCCTCGACCCGGCCGAGGCGGAACGGCTGCGCGACCGGCTCACCGAGCTGGGCGAGGCCCGATCGGCGGGGCTGTGAGCACCACGGAGCCCCGCGAGGAGGTGACCGAGCGGCGGCTGCACCCCGTCACCCCGCTGCGGCGGGCGTGGGCACCGGTCGCCGTGCTCGTCGGCTGGGCCGTGCACGACCCCGACCAGGCGCAGCGCCAGCTGACCCGGCTGACCACGACCACGCTGCTGATCGGCCTCGCCGTGCTGATCCCCGCCGCCGCCCTGTACGGCTTCCTGACCTGGTGGTTCACCCACTTCGCGGTGACGGACACCGAGCTGCGCATCCGTACCGGCCTGCTGTTCCGGCGCACCGCGCACATCCGGCTGGAACGCGTCCAGGCCATCGACGTCACCCAGCCGCTGCTCGCGCGCGTCGCGGGGGTCGCCAAACTCAAACTCGACGTCATAGGCACCGACAAGAAGGACGAGCTGGCCTTCCTGGGCGCCGACGAGGCACGCGCCCTGCGTGCCGAGCTGCTGGCGCGGGCGGCCGGCTTCGCACCCGAGACCGCGCACGAGGTCGGGGAGGCACCCTCCCGGCAGCTGCTGCGCGTGCCGCCCGGCGTCCTCGCCGTCTCGCTGCTGCTGACCGGCGCCACCTGGGGCACGCTGGTCGCCGCCGTGGTCGTACCGACGCTGCTGTGGCTCGCCACCCACAACCTGTGGACGGTCCTGGCGACCGCCCTGCCGCTGCTGGGCGCGGCGGGCGCGAGCAGCGTGGGGCGGTTCGTCGGTGAGTACGACTGGACGGTGGCCGAGTCGCCCGACGGGCTCCGCATCGACCACGGGCTGCTGGACCGCGCCCACGAGACGGTGCCGCCGGGCCGGGTGCAGACCGTGCGGATCGTGGAGCCGCTGCTGTGGCGGGGGCGCGGCTGGGTGCGGGTGGAGCTGGACGTGGCCGGGTCGTCGAACTCCGTGCTGCTGCCCGTCGCCCCGCGCGAGATCGCCGAGTCCGTCGTCGCGCGCGTGCTGCCCGGGGTGACCGTACCGGCCCGCTCGTCGCTGTCCCGGCCGCCGCGGCGGTCCTGGCGGTGCCGGCCGCTGTGGTGGCGCGGTTACGGGCTCGTCGTCACCGACGCGGTGTTCGCCGCCCGGCACGGGCTGCTGCGGCGCAGCCTCGCGCTGGTGCCGCACGCCAAGGTGCAGAGCGTGCGCCTGACGCAGGGGCCGTGGCAGCGGGTGTGGCGGGTCGCCGACGTCCGCGTGGACACGGGGGCGAACAAGACCGTCACCGCCCGGCTGCGGGACGCCGACGAGGCGGCACGGCTGCTGCACGCCCAGGCGGAGCGGTCCCGGACGGGCCGCCGCGACGCCCGCCCGGACCGGTGGATGGCCTGACGGCCCTGTCCGCCCTGTCGGCCCCGCCGGCCGGAGTCAGGACGCCGCGCTGCGCAGTCCCTGTACGTCGATCTGTTCCGTCTCGTCGTGGGCCGTCAGGTCGATCACCTGGCCCGCGGCCCGGGACTTCTCGTCGGCCGGTTCGGCCCCGGCCTCCTCCTCGGCCTTGTGCAGGGCGAGGGCCTCCGGGCCGACCACGTCGGCGAGGTCCTCGTTCTGGACGTCCTCCAGGGCCTCGGGCGTCGACGTGCCGTCCTCGGCGTTCGGCGACGTGCCGTCCTCGGCGTTCTTCGTGCCGAAGAAGTCGAAGCCGCCCTCGACGACCGGGCGCCGCGCGGGAGCGGCCGGTACGACGGCCACCGCGGCCGGCACCGTGAAGTGCCCCGCGGGCTGCGGTGCGGACTGCGCGGGCCGGTCGTCCGGCCGGGCGGTCGTGGTGGCGGCCGAGCGCCGGTGCCCGTCGGCCGCCTCGGGCTGCCCCTGTGCCTCGTCCTCCCCCGCGGCGGGTCCGGCAGGGGCCGCGGCCTCGCCACCTTCGCCGCCGTCGTCCGAGCCGGTGGCGCTCTCGCCGGCGTCCGTGCCGGCGACGGTCTCGCCGTCGAACCGCGACAGCGCCGCCCGGGCCCGCTGGAACAGCGGGGCGCCCTCCGGCGAGAAGACGGCGGGAGTCTCCGGGGTCTCCTCACCGGCCTCCTGGACCGGCGGCTCCTCGGCCGGCGCCGTCCGCGCCGGCGGCAGCGCGGGCGCCGGGGACGCGGCCTCGATCTCCAGCAGGCGGCGGCCCTCCAGCGCGGTGGCGCGCTCGGTCTCCGCCGTGGCGTACCGCCGCAGCAGGGCGGCGTGCTCGTTGCGCAGCCCGGCCAGCTCCGCGCGCTTCGCCCGCAGCCGGTGCTCCAGCTTCTGGCGCAGCTCGCGCGACTCCTCCAGGTCGGACTCCAGTTCGGCGACCCGTTCCTCGTGACGCCACTCGTCGCTCGCACGCGCGCGCGTGAGGTCGGCGACGCGCTTGCCCGCCTGGGCGTCCCAGCGGCGCATGACGAACGCGCCGGCGACCGCCGTCACCGCGGCGGCCGCGGCCAGCGAACGAAGGATCAGCGTCTCGCTGAACACCCAGGGGCCGAGGGCGCAGACGACGGAGACGCCTGCTATCGCCGACGGAGGAAGCAGCCTGTGCAGAGGCGGGGAATGACGGTGACGTCCACGTGGCATGGCCAGAAACTTACCGCGCGTAGGCGAATCTTGGCGCCCCGCCCCGTAAAAACTCAGCGGTCTCCCAAGGGTTCACAGGGCATCAGGAATCCACTCGTCCACCGGAAGGGGAATTAACTCAAGATCATTTTCAGTCTCACCCGGCGGGCCCTCCGCCGGCGGCTCTCGTCAGCGGCCGCTCAGGCGTCCGCCGAGCCACTGCAGGGTCGCGGGAATCTCGCGCCGCCACGTATTGAAGTTGTGCCCGCCGCTTTCGAGGATGATCGACGAGATCCGCGTCGGCTTCCTCGCCTTGACCCGCTCAATGAACTCCAGCGTGTCCTTGTAGTTCGTCTCGCCGGCCTTGCTGCTGGTGACGAGCAGCGAAGTGTCGGGAGCGGGCATGTGTTTGAGATACCACCAGAGGTCGGCCCGATTCCTCAGTTCCTCGTCACCGTGGAAGAGGTCGCCCGTGGTGGGGTCGCTCGGCGCGTCGTAGTACGCGGACAGACCGGCCCCGGCCGCGTACACCCCGGGGTGGTGCATGGCGAGCTTCAGCGCGCAGTAACCGCCCGTCGAGTCCCCGACGATGCCCCAGCTGCCCGGTTTCCGGCCCACGCGGTAGTGGGCGAGCACGGCGCCGGGAAGGTCCTCGGCGAAGAACGTCTCCGTCTGCGGTCCGCCCGGGACGTCCACGCACTCCGTGTCCCGCGGTGGCGCGACCGTGGGGCGCAGCATCACCAGGATCATCGGCTGCATCCGGCCCGCCCTGGCCAGCTCCAGGGCCGTGCGCGGATAGTGCAGCTTGTCCACCAGCGCCTCGGCCGTGCCCGGGTAGCCGGTCAGGACGACGGCCGCGGGGAACGTACGGGTGCGGTGGCGGGACTGGAAGTACTCCGGCGGCAGGTACACGTAGGCGGATGTCGCGATGTGCGTCGTACGGCCGGTGAGCTCGACCTTCTGGATCTGGCCCGCGACCTCAGGCCGGGTGCTGCCGGCCGCGTTCACCCGCCGGGTGCCGACCACCTGGAGCGAGCCGCCCGGATCGCCCGCCGCGTGGTCGACGACGACCCCCTGGCCGGTCTCCCGCCCGAACAGGTCCGCCCAGCCGGCGTAGAAGCCGAACGCCTGGTTGGCGGCGAGGCCGACCGCGGCGAAGACGGCGAGCTGCGTGGCGAGCAGCAGCCCGATCCGCCCGGCGACGGCCCGCAGGCTGCGCCGGGCCAGCCGCGGCCACAGCCAGACCGTGCCGGCGAACAGCAGCACACCGGACAGCACCGCCAGCGCAAGCACCGTGTTGCTCGTGAGACCCATGCGTCGCTACCTGCCTGCGCTTTCCGTGATTCTGTCCGGGCTTTTCCGTGCGAGGGGGAGTGAACCTCTCCCTCCGAGACACCGTCCTAGAGGGCGCAATGTCGCCGGATGCCCGAATCGGGGCCGGATCCACGATCTCTCGCAGAACCACGGGATGCGATGTCTGTCAGGACAGATGAGGAAATGTCGGGTGGGGTTCCCCAGTCCATGAGCGTGCGCCGGATACCGCGCGGCCCGCGCCCGGAGGCCGTGCCCGTCCTCGTCGGCAGAGCCTGCTCCTTCGTCGGCGTGCTGGACATCGCCGCGGGCGTCTTCCCACGGTTCCGGCACAGCCGTGTGCACGCCCTCGCCGAGGTGCTGCCCGGCGCGTTCGGCCCGTTCGCCGCGGCGCTCTCGCTCAGCGCCGGGGTGCTGTTGCTGCTGCTCGCGCACGGCCTGGGGCGCCGCAAACGCCGGGCGTGGCGGGCGGCCGTCGCCCTGCTGCCGCTCGGCGCCGTGGCGCAGTTCACCTACCGTCACTCCCTCGTCGGGGTGCTGATCTCGCTGGCGCTGCTCGCACCGCTGCTGCGGCACCGGGACCAGTTCGCCGCGCTGCCCGATCCGCGCAGCCGGTGGCGGGCGCTGGCCAACTTCGTGCTCATGAGCGCAGGTTCCCTCGCGCTCGGACTGGTCGTCGTCAGCGCCCACCCGCACCGCATGGCCGGCGATCCGAGCCTGGCCGACCGCATCACGCACGTGCTGTACGGCCTGTTCGGCGTGGAGGGGCCGGTCCACTACCGGGGCAGCACCTCCTCGACGGTGGCCTTCTCCCTCGGCGCACTCGGCCTGCTCACCGCCGTCACCACCGTCTACCTGGCCTTCCGCCCCGAACACCCCGCCGCACGCCTGACGGAGGAGGACGAGGCACGCCTGCGCGCGCTGCTCGCCAAGCACGGCGGCCGGGACTCCCTCGGCCACTTCGCGCTGCGCCGCGACAAGGCCGTCGTCTTCTCCCCCAGCGGCAAGGCGGCCGTGACCTACCGCGTCGTCTCCGGGGTGATGCTGGCCAGCGGCGACCCGATCGGTGACGTCGAGGCGTGGCCGGGCGCCATCGAGCGCTTCATGGACGAGGCCCGCGCCCACTCCTGGACCCCCGCCGTCATGGGCTGCTCCGAGACCGGCGGAGAGGTGTGGACCCGCGAGACCGGGCTCGACGCCCTCGAACTGGGCGACGAGGCGGTGGTGGACGTCGCGGATTTCTCGCTCGCCGGCCGCGCGATGCGCAACGTGCGCCAGATGGTCAAGCGCATCGAGCGCGCCGGTTACGAGACCCGGGTACGACGTGTCCGTGACCTCGGCGACGCCGAGCTGGACCGCATCCGCCGCGCCGCCGACGACTGGCGCGGCACCGACACCGAGCGCGGCTTCTCCATGGCGCTGGGCCGCGTCGGCGACCCCGCGGACGGGGACTGCCTGGTCGCCACCGCACACAAGCCGGACGCCGAGCCCGGCGCGTACGGCGATCTGAGGGCGGTCCTGCACTTCGTGCCCTGGGGCAGCGACGGCGTCTCCCTGGACCTGATGCGCCGCGACCGCTCGGCCGACCCCGGCATGAACGAGCTGCTGATCGTGGCCGCCCTCCAGGCCGCCCCGAGGCTCGGCATCGAGCGCGTCTCGCTGAACTTCGCGATGTTCCGCTCGGCCCTGGCGCGCGGGGAGAAGATCGGCGCGGGTCCGGTGCTGCGCGCCTGGCGGGGACTGCTGGTGTTCCTCTCCCGGTGGTTCCAGATCGAGTCCCTGTACAAGTTCAACGCCAAGTTCCGGCCCCGCTGGGAACCCCGCTTCGTCGTCTACCGCGCCTCCGCCGACCTGCCCCGCATCGGCCTCGCCGCGATGCAGGCGGAGGGCTTCGTCAACGTTGCCCCGCCCCTGCCTCGCTTCCTGCGCCGTCGCACGCCCACGCGGCGCCCGTGCGCGCACCGGGTGGCGGAGCGGGACGCGCGGGCGGTGTGAGCGCGGCCCGGCGCTCCCGGGTGCGCGGCGTGGCTGCGGGCCGGGGTGGGACGCGCGGCCCGGCGCTGCCGGGGTGCCTCCCCCAGAGGGGGTACCCCCAGCGCCCACCCGTGCCGCCCTGGGGGTACCTC
>NZ_JACVQF010000211.1 GCF_014534645.1 Streptomyces griseicoloratus | reverse complement strand
CCCTGCCGGGACTCGAGCCAGCCGTCCCGCTTCAGCAGCTCCAGAGCCCGGACGACGGTCGGGCGGGACATCCCGAAGGCCTGCACCAACTGGTTCTCGCTCGGTACGCGGGTGCCGGGCGCGTACGTGCCGTCCTCGATGCGCCGCTGAAGCGTCTGCGCGAGGCGCACGTACTTCGGTGGCTCCACTTCATACGCCATGAACGCCGCCCGTCAGGATTGGCCAAGTCAACTGGTCAACCAGCCTAGCGACAGATTCACGGTGGCAGTAGAAGAGGTGGGCTATCCCATCACGCCGGCCAGGCATCGGCGACCACGAAGGAGACGACCGTTCCACCGAAGCAGCTGGGCCCGGAGCGCCAGGAGTCGGCGATGGAGTCGACCAGGAGCAATCCCCGCCCGTGGGCGTCGTCCGCCTCCGGGTGCCGCAGCCGCACACTCGCCGGGAAGCCCGGGTTGTGCACGTCGACGCGGAGCGAGGTTCCCTCGCGGTACCACTCGACCCGCACCACCCACGAGTCGTCCGACCTCCCGTAGCGGATGGCGTTGGTCACCAGTTCCGAGATCATCAGCGTGCAGTCGTCGATCGAGCAGGCCGGGTTGTACGGAGCGATGAACTTGCGGAACCAGCGCCGGGCGCGGGGGACGGACTCGGGCTCCGGATGCAAGGTCATCGCTCCGAGCCGCGGCGAGTCCTCACAGGGGTGGCGGTCGATCGTGTAGGCCATGCGTGCTCACTCCTTGCCGCTGCCGTCGCAGTCGAGGCAGCGCCGCTTCGACGTGGCACGGTCGCGGTCGTTGGCCGTGGAGAGCGCCAGCGCCGTTCGGGAGCCGACGCGCTTCCATCCACGCCCCCGACACCCCCGGCAAGCTAACCGCGCGCCCTGTACCGGCCGCCGACTCGTCACGTCGTGCCCCCTTCACCTCAAGTGGCCTTAGCCACTTTCTGGATAGTGGCGTTAGCCACTTGAGAGGTGCAAGCGGTTCGCCGGAACTGGCGAGTCGTCGTCAGGTGAGCGGGTAGCCCTGCTCGAACGCCCAGCGGTGCGGCGGGTAGGTGGCTTCGGCGAACTCCAGAGGGCGGTCCTGGAGGTCGAAGACGACATGATGGACGATGAGAACCGCGGATCCCGGCTCCAACCTCAGATCAGCCGCTTCCTCGTCCGTAGCGGACCGAGCGCACATACGGTCCTCGGCATAGCTGCCTTGGCGCCCGGTCATCCGCTCGACGTACATGAGCGTCCCTTCCTGGATCCGCTCGGGATCCGTGAGCTTGGGCGCCCGCTGGCCGACGTCCGCAGCGAACCACGAAGTGGACAAGTTGATTGGACCGTCCTGGTTGTTCGTCACCCGCCGGCGGTGCACGGCCCGACGATCCTTCACCAGCCCCAGGGCCTCGGCGACGTAGTCCGGAGCCTCCAGCCAACCGGCCGAAGTGATCACTGCGTACTCACCGGGCGTGTAGATCTTCCCGGTCTGTCGGGCACGCCCATACAACTCCCTTGCCCTGCGGTTCACTTCCAGGCTGCGCACGTACGTCCCCGAGCCCTGACGCTTCTCGACCAGGCCCTGATGGCTCAGTGCCTCCAACGACCGCGCGGCCGTAGGTCGGGATACCTTCCAGTCCGCGGCGAGCTGCCGTTCCGAGGGAACCTCGTCCCCCGGCCGCAGGTCACCCCGAAGGATCTGGTCACGGATGTAGTGGGCGATCTGGAGATACTTCGGCTGGGCCTCTTCGATCTGCGGCATCTCCCCTCCCTTCCTCGTCCAAGTGGCTATGGCCTTTAGCCACTATAGGGTGAGTGGCCAACCCATGAACCCGTACTCTGAGCGCATGACGCGGTTGATCGTCGCAGCAGGAGGAGGGGGCGACGCAGTCGCCGCCGCCATGCTTCACGCCGCCCTCTACGGCGACGAAGACCAGGCGGTGATCCTCACGTACGCGTGGGACCGCCTCCTGATCGACCCCCTCCCGGGACCACGGGGAGCCGACAGCTTCACGGGACTCGAACCCGTCACTCAGTCCGTCTGGTCGGTGCCGGCCGAGGCCCAGCCGATCGCCCCGGCGGGCTCCACACTCCCCCGACTCGCGACAGAGCTCCCGCACACACTGGCTCTGCTCGACCCGCACCACGGCGCCGAGGGCATCACTCGCCAGCTCGAAGAGCTGGTGTCCCACCTGGCGCCGGCCTCGATCGATCTGCTCGACGTTGGCGGCGACATCCTCGCCCAGGGCGACGAACCCACCCTCAAGAGCCCCCTCGCCGACGCCCTCACCCTCGCCGCCTGCTGCCAGGTCAACGCCCCGATCCGGCTCCTGGTCGCAGGCCCCGGTCTGGACGGCGAGATCTCCCCCGACGACCTGCGCCCTCTGTTCGGCACTTCCGTCCACACCTTCACGGCCGAGGACGTGGAGACGATCGGCAGCATCCTGGAATGGCACCCCTCGGAGGCCACCGCCATGCTCGCCGCAACAGCCCGAGGAGCCCGCGGCATCTGCGAGGTGCGCGACGCCGGCCTTCCCGTCGCCCTCACCGACGAAGGACCCACGGTCCACGAAGTCGACCTGGACGACGCGGTCAGCCGCAACAGCCTGGCCCGCGCCATCATGACGACCGCCACCCTGGACGAGGCCGAGGCACACAGCCGCGAAATCTGCGGCTTCTCGGAGATCGACTACGAACGCAACAAGGCAGCATGGCTCGCTGAGCGGCCACCGACGAAGCTGAACCCCGGCGACGTACTGTCTCGACTCGACCAGTTCCAGAGTGAGGCCCGAGCCCGCGGAGTCACCCACACGACGTTCCGCCACATCACCGAGGCCTTGAGCCTCAGAGGCTCCCAGCGCGACGAGCTACGCCGGCTTCTCATCCACAGCCGACCGGGCCAGTACGACGCCCCGCTGTGGAGCATCGGAGCATGAGCGCGTTCGCCAGCGACCTAGGCCTGGACGGCATTCGGGACGCAGCCGGATATGACACAGAAGTCGACGTAGCCGTACACCTGCACGACGGCACCGTCAGGCTCTCGATCCTCTGGACACAAGAGATCCTGCTGAACGCCGACGACGCCGACCAAGTGGCCCAGGCACTTCAGCGCGCAGCAGAACAAGCACGCAGGATCACAGCAACCAGAGGACCGGACAGGTCAACCAGCACCTGAGTCCTACTGAGTTACAACCTTCTCTACGGGTTCAAGGCGGCTCGCTCCGCTCCCCGCGCGGCGGCGCTCGGTGTGCGCGCCGGCGCTCCTGTCTCCGCCACGCTCCGGCACGCACACCGAGCGCCGCCCTCAACCTTTCAACAGGCGAGTCAAGATGCCTCCGCTTTGCCCAGCGGACGCAGTTGATCGTCGACCGGAACAGTTGTAGGCGGCAACGTAGTAATTAGCAGCTCGTCAGCAGAACGCTTGCCGACACGACCAGCTGCCGTATACCGGGTGCTGACCAGCCGCTTGGTGATTCTCCAACGTCGAACCCCGAGTGACTCGCGGTCGGACTCAGACGGCGACATTCGATCGGGTGCATAGAACCAAGGACTTTGAGTGAGTATTGGATGATTATCGTAACTAAGGAGCCACCGGAACTGGGCCTTGGTTCGCAGATACTCGGCGAGGCCCAGATGCAGGCTGTCATCCCATGGCCGAGATGAGCCGAGACCGTCACCCCCATAACCGCCGCGGGGGTCGAACGAGGTGCGGTAAAGAAGTGACGACTTCTCTACATACGGGGGATCCAAGTAGGCGACGACCCGAGATGGCAGAAGCTGCGGATATCGCTCAGGAATATCGTCTAGAGTCTGCCTCCAGTCCTTGCACCAGACATCAACGAGGCGGCCGGTGTCATAAAGATGACCGACATACTGAAGGCGCTCAGCGATGGCTTCAGGATTCCAGCGACACCCTATCGGATACTTACTCGCTTGCGCGCGCCCGCCGATAGGACCAGCTTTGCCGTGCAAAATACCGGAAAAAGTCGTGCGATTAAGGAAAAGGCACTTAGTTGCGACTTCCAGCCTAAGGTCACTCGACTTCAAGCCGGCGCCGGGTGCCCAATTACGCCAATAATCCCATCGCTCTACGGCAATGGCACCACCACCACGAACGAATCGCTTCCATTCGTCATACATGCGATCCACAAGCCGCTCTGTATCGTCGGCCGCCGCCTGCCAGAAGGCGGCAACGAGCGGGTCGGCATCCGCAAGAAGGATACGTTCGACGACCCCCTCCCCGATCATGCGCAATGAAGCAGAAGCGCCGCCAGCAAATGGCTCGACAAGAAGGTTCACTTCAGGCACCGCACGGGATTTAGTCGCCGTGGTGATAACCCGCGCGATAACTGGAGCAAGCGATGATTTAGCACCCGGATAACGCAGCGGAGACTGGTAGCGACCGCGCGCCAGCTGATGCGAAATGGCCGAAAGGTCGGCAACCAGACGCTTAGTCTCTCTATTTACCTCATTGCCCGTTTCTGGCGGAACGGTCGATTGACTGAGCTCGGATGGGAGGTCAGAGGTGGCTGGCAGGGCATCAGGCATGATGACATCATGCCTGATGAAGGCAGGGTTCTGAACCATACCAACTACCTCTTGAAATACGTCGGCGGCTGAACGGCTTGGAGGTCGACTTTCAACCCGGGAATGTTTTGCTGCGCCATCATCGTAAGGACAGAACGGCCAACCCCCAGCGGCAGGGCAGCCGCCGAGTGCGCCAGTGCCACTGGAACGACGGCATGCCGATACATACGAGTCCGTAGCGAGTCAAGCACCTCGCAGATGAGACGGAGCGTGGGGTAGGCCTCCCACCCTTCAGCCTCGGCACTCCCGTCATACGGAGAGATTCCAGGAGCCGGGTTCACCGTGATAACCAACACATCTCCCGAACTTGTTCGGTAGATGAAGCGCCGGCCGTAAAACTCATCAACCCCGTACTGGTTGCTTGCAGGCCTGCCAGAAATCCGGTTAATGTAGTCATTCGTCAATCGCATAACATGACCGACAGGTATCAAATCGCGGATCTGCTCGGCATGCTCAACGAATGCTCCAGACTTCTCGATCCCAACCATTAGTGGCGCCACGAGGCCCTGCGTTTTGCACCATCTACTCATGTCACTGAGGTACGTTTGGAAGCGGCGCTTCAGCGGCGCAAGCGGACCGAACATCGCAAGCGGGCCATCAGTTATGAATATCGTATGCTGGAGAACCGTGGGTGCCGTATTGGAAAAGAAGTCCAAATAGCAGAGTGACATGAGGCGCTCGGATGCCGTCATGACACGCCCCAACGGCGTGAAGTTCGAACCCTCGACGTTATATTCCTCGTGAGTTCGAAGCACGTCGGCAAGATAAAGGTGATCTTGACATGAGGGGCACACTCCACCGTTTGCATCAACAGTCAAGGTGTTCTCATCTCGCGCCTTCAACCCGCACCCCGGGCAAACCCGGAGAGGGATCCTTTTCGCCGGCGCGGCCTTCGTCCCGTGCAGCGCCAAAAGCCCATCGGCCAAAGTCATTGTCGTGCTTGAGTCGAAACGGGAGTTAAGGAGAAATGCATCTAGCTCGCTTCTCCAAGTCTCTATCCCGGTCATACCTGGCCGCGCCAACTGGGACCCAGGCAGCGCCACATCGAAAGCATATTCGGTTTGCGATTGACGAACGACGCGAGGGTCGATGTAGCGGACATTTCTCAAGCTGCGGAAGACGTCCAGTTGCACCATGGATCCGGCGACCCGCAGGTAGCCCACTTTGACTGTCGGATGGTCACGCGTCGCTTCCACCTCAGTGTCCGAACCGTCCACAGTGATGGAGAAGTCGACATCCTTTGCATTACCAACGAGGGGCAGCTTCTCAAGCGGACTGCACAATTCAGCTATCGCCTCGGTGCTCTTCGGCTTGGCGGTCGTGATCTCCCAACGCTGTAGGGCGTTCTTCACCGCCTCGTTCCGGACCGTTCCAACATGCCCAAGGCGCGAAGCTTTCTCTCCCTCGTAAGACACAATCACTCACCTGTCTCCACGAAAGAGATGGCGTCCAAGCCAGCGGCCTTGCGCGCCTCATTGACCATTGAGTGATCGAATTGCGCGATCTGCACTGGCACGATGTACTTTCCGGAGTAAGTCTTCATGCGCGCGAAGCCGACATCCTCAGCACGCAGAATGCTAGGCACCCAGACCTTGAAGTCGTAGTAGTGTGCCAACTCCCGCGTTTCATGATCGGAATTCAGGTGAGCGATCAGCCAATTCGACGTATTCGAAAGAATCCGCTTATCGACGGACGTCACCTCTTGGGTCGCATAAATTAGACCCATCCGATATTTAGCAGCCTCCTTCGAAAGTCGAACCCAGGGATTAGAGGCAACCTCTCGCCCGCCGCGCTCGAAGAGGTTGTGCGCCTCCTCCACAATGATTTGCAGTGCCGCTGGATCCTGGTCTGCTCGGAAGCGCTCGCCGGCACGGTTGAGGAGATGGGTGACGATACGTTCGGACATGACCTTGGTCACGTCTTCGTTGCCACTCGACAAGTCCACAATTGCCAGCCTCCCCGCAAGCATGTCCTGCCAAAGGAGTTCTGCAACGTCACCGGCCGACTCCGCCCCATGGAAGGCGCGAATCGAACGGATGGCCGAAGTGACGCCGGTGTACTCATACACGCCGTAAATATCGGGAAACCTGCTGTTTTCAACATCGTGCCACTTCGGAAATTGATCCGGCCTTTTGCCGACCCACGTGGCAAGTGCAAGGGCAGCGCCCGGCGTAGCTATGCTGTAATAGCCGCGACCAGCCGGGGAAATAGCGCCAGGATGTTTCTCAAGGAAGGCTTCAGCATTATCTGCGCCAAGTGAAATCCGAAGCGGCGGAATGCTATCCGCAGAGAACCCGCACTTAGCTAGTAGACCATAGAGGGCAACTAGTGCCCAGCCCCAGCGATTGTGTGCGCTGTAGTTCTGCGGGTCGGGTTCGGTGAAATCAGCGGCACGGAAAGACTTAGCGTAGTTGGTGTTAACCGTGGCGGCAGCGTCACTTACCAGACTCCACGCAGCATCGAGGACGTCGCGGTCGTAAAAGTTCAGCCGGAGAGTCTTCTCACGTGAGTCAGAAGGATCTGGATTTACCTTGTAAATGCGTACGGTGCTGTCATCGTCGCCGAGAAGTCGGAGCCCAGTCCCGTCCTGCTTATTTACATTGGCGTACTCGCCTTGCGGATCAAAGATCAGTTGACCGATAGACTTCTGATGCTCCGACCCATACCTATGAATGGCGGTGGCCAACGTCTTGATCGTATTGGATTTTCCCGTTCGCGTCATGCCGAACACTGCAGTCTTCCGACCAACAAAGTCAGACACATCGATACGGACCTGGGCCTGATCAGTGCCAGCAACCAAAGCTTTCCGTCGCGTTGCCGCGAATCGAACCTTTCCGATTGTTAGGGCGTCACGAGCGTCGGCTGGTTCTGGATACGAGGCAATCCATGACAGAACTTCGAGGGAAGGTAGGAAGACCTGGTAACGCGCAGATACAACGACATTATCAATGTCTGCCCCATATTTGATTTCTGCGTCCCGGGCATCTGTCTCCGTGTAGAAGGTCCCGAGGACCTCGCAATCAAAGGCAGACTGCTGCAGCTCGTTACGGGTGAGGTCGTCGGTGACGTCATCGAAGCCGACACCCGATGCTCCTGCATCCCGCACCACAGCCAGGCGCGTCTGAATCAGCTCCGCTTCATTCGGGAGCGGCGCAGTTCCCCGGACGCGGAGGAGAATGATTTCCTGGTCTTCCAGTATGAATCCAGCTTCTGTGCTGTCGCCTGCAACCGCGAGAAGAAAGCCGCCGCGGGGAACGCCTCCCGCTTGCTGCTTCTTGAAGTCATCGGTCAGCACGACAGCAGAATCGTAGTCAAGCCGGAAGACGCCGCCCACCGGCATGCATCCCTTGTTGATCAGAGCAGTGAGCGGCTTCCGAAGCTCGGTACCTGCTTGCACTGCTTGCGCGATCCCCACCACGTGGTACTCCCCCCAACCTGCCGCGCTACAGGGCGGCAGCCCCATGATCAAGACGGCCTCATCTTGAGTGGCAGGTATCGTACACCTAATCGCTGACTTGCCATCAGGAAGAGGGGCGATCAGTTGCAGACGGGGGGCGCAACAGTCGCCGACGGAAATCAGTGATGCATCCTTGCGTGGTTCCGGTACTTGACCCGCGATCTCACAAGCTGCTGAAACCCGCGCCTGAGGGCAAAACGCCACCAGGACGCTCCGACTCCGAGGGGTTCCGGGGCGCACGCGACGACGGCACCATCGGCTTTTCGGGGCTCCGCCCCAAGCCCCGGCCCTCTTTCTGAGGGGTGGTTCCACCCTGGCGACGTCTGTCGTGGCAGATCGCGGGTGAGGTCCCTCGTCGGTCGGACACCCTGCGGGCGTACCCGGAACCTCCGAGGGGCGCCAAGGCCAAGCGCAAGCGTCACGGAGTGAGCCTTGGCGCCCCTCGGAGAACCCGGGTGCGGCGAAGCTGCCCGACCGACGAGGGACCCCACCCGCTCAGGTCAGACGTGCGCCTACCGGCCCGAGGCCTGGGGCCGGCATAGGTACGCATCCACTTGACACATCTGCCTGCGGACCGGCGATCGCGGACTATCCGTGGACGAGGACATGCATGACGGCCATCAGCAGGCTGCTGACCTGCGCGGACACCGTAAAATTTGACGGCCTCCGGAGCCGTGTGCGCAGGTTCGAATCCTGCCGGGGGCACCCCTTGTGAGGTGCCTAAAGACCCCGTCACCAGCGGCAACGCTGAGGTCGGGGTCTTCGCGCATGTGGAGGCGTGTGCGCCCGGAGCGGCCGTATGCCGGGGTCTGTGGGCGAGGCGTGGAAGGGATCTTGAAGCGTCGCCGCAGGGAGACGGCTCTGTTCGGCCGATCAGTGAGCTGGGCTCGTCTCATGGCCACTCTCAGCCCCGCTGTCTCGTACCGACGCCTCCGCTCCCCAGTCCCACAGAGCCTGGAGGACAGGGCCGAGGCGGTGTCCGCTCGGGGTGAGTGCGTAGCGCACGCGTGGCGGCCAGCCCGGTCGACGGTCGCGCTCGACGACTCCGGCCTCGCCCAGTTGTGCCAACCGGTCGGACAGCACCTTGTCCGACAACATGGGCAGGGCCGCGCGCAGCTCGCTGTAGGAGCGGTCGCCACGCAGCAGTTCGCGAACCACCAGCGTCGTCCAGCGACCGTGCAGTGCCGACAGAGTGATCTCCACCGGGCACTCGGGGGTGGGTGCGGTGACGTTCGCGCGCGGGTCGTCGGGGAGCCCTGCCGGGTGACCAACCGTTCGGTGAGTCACGAGATCGCCTCCTAACGTGTGGGGCACTTCGATTCTCCCGGCCCGGAAGGACGTCTGTCGATCATGCGAGCCTTGGCCGATCGGCCCGAAGAAGTGCCCGCGGTGTTCGCCGAGCGGTTCAACAGCGGCGACGCCGCCGCGTTGGCGCAGGTCTACGAGGACGCGGCGGTGCTGGTCCCGCAGCCGGGGATGCCGGTGAACGGCCCGGACCTGCACACCGCAAACAGCCGCCTGCAAAAGCTCGGAGTTCCCATCGCGGTCCGTCCGCGGCATGTGTACCGCAGCGGAGACGTGGCGCTGCTGATAGTCGACTGGGTCATCGACGGGACCGGCCCGGAGGGACAGGCCGTGCACGTCGAGGGCACTGCCACCGACATCGCCCGGCGGGGTCCGGACGGCCGTTGGCGGTATGTCATCGACAACCCCTTCGGCACCCGCGCACAGCAACTCCCGACCGAGGACACCGTGGAACCAGCGTTCTGAGCAAGCACACCTGGAAAACACCGAGGCCTCTGGTGGATGCCAGGGGCTTCGGGCATGGCCGGGTGGTCTCAGTCGTACTCGCGTGCGCATCGTCGTGTCAGGCCGTGCTGCTCTCCTCCGGAAGCTGCCTTGGACGCGGTCGCAGTCCGGCGTGCCAGTGCCGGTCCAGATCGCCTGCGTCGAATACGCTGCGAAGATGTCCGACCTGGCGCGCGCAATATCGCGGGCGCATGGGAATGCCTCCCGGTGGCGGCTTTTCGCGTAGGCCCGGATGGCGCAGCTGCCGGAATGCGGAAGGGGTGTGACATTCAATCCCCAGGCGTGCATCTGCGTGAGATCACCGACGACAACCGGGATGCCGTTCGCGGCCTCCATGTCCGAGGTGATCAGAAGCAGTTCGTCGCCTCCGTGTCCAAGTCGCTCAAGGAGGCGGCGAAGAAGCCGGAGGCCAACCCCTGGTATCGCGCCGTGTACCGCGGTGACGAACCAGTCGGTTTCGTCATGCTTTCGTGGAAGCCGCCGGTGGGTCCTTACAAAGGGCGTCACTTCCTCTGGCGCTTCCTCGTCGACAAGCGGTACCAGAGGCGAGGGATCGGCCGTGAGGCGCTCATGCAGGTCGCCACGCTGGTGCGCGCGGACGGCGCCACCGAGCTGCTGACCAGCTACGAGCCCGGTGAGGGCGAACCGTGGCCCTTCTATCAGAAGTTCGGGTTCGAGCGCACCGGGGAGATCGATGACGGTGAGATCGTTCTGCGACTCACCTTTCCCGCTCGGTGAGCTGGTGTACGCAAGCGTGACCGTTACCCCGCATCCGGCCATTCCTCCGGAGGCTCCGACGGCTCCGGGGCAGCTTGCAACTGCCGTTCCGCTCGCCGCCCGTTCTCCGCTCGCAGCGCCGTCAGCCACGGCCAGAGGTCTGGTAGCCGTTGTGCCGAGCAAGCCAGCCGGTGCTCGATACGGCACCGTTGAAATGGGTCTGGCGGACAGACGCCGTAGACGGTGACCCGACCGTCGGAGAGCTCGATCCACCGGTGCTCCGCCGGCACCGTATGGGCCAGCGGCGTCATGTCCGGTTCCAAGAAGACCCATTCGTGCTCAAGCGTCGCCACTCGGTCCTGAAGCAAACCGCAGTACAGGCAGCGCAACTGCCCGCCATTCAGTCGACGCGGCTCCCCCTGTAATGGCCCCATGACGTCCAGAGTCGGCAGCTCGGCAGCACATGCGTAGAGCGCGAATCGGACGGGACCCATGTGGCGGCCGACTGCTGGCGAGACGGAACGCGACGCGGCAGGTGCTACTGGCAACCTGAGGCTGCGGGCGTGCGGCTCGTACGCGACGAAGCACCCAGCCGTGAGCTCGGCTCCACCCCGTGCGACCGCCCAACCAGCGCTCGGGCCGAGGCTTTCGTCCGTCGATGCTCTCAGGTCGGTTCGTCTTGTTGTTGCCAGGCTCGGGGCCAGTTGCCGGAGGGTGGGGGTGGTCCGGTTATGCCCAGGTCGCGGCGAGCGAGGGTGTAGAAATCGTCGCGGGCTTGGCTCAGGTGGCGGATCGCCTGCTCCCAGCCTGGCGGGTCGGTTTTCAGGCCGCGGGCGTAGAGTTCGATGTTCCAGACTGCTTCGTGCCATTTACGGGCCGCGCCTATCGTTTCGGCGTCGCCGACGAGCAGGACCGATTCCCACTCGGCCGCGCGGCGTGCCTCGGCTTCGGCCAGCTGGGTGAGGCCCTGTTCCGGGTCCAGCGGGTCGACGGCGTGCTGGAAGCCCCTTGATGCGCCGATGCGCTGCGCGATGTTGATCTGGTGCTTCAGGGTGTTCGCGTAGGACGCGTACGTGTCCAGTCTCTTCTGGTCCCAGCGTTCGGCTCTGGCCCGTCGCCACCGGCTGCGTTCCGTGAGGCTTGTCGCCGCGTAGGAGCCGACGGCTCCTACGGCCACGCCGATCAGGGCCGGTAGCTGCTCCCACAACGCCGATCCCCCCTCATGGCTGACGTACACGGTAGGAGACACAGTGCCGTACTCGATCGGCTCGGGGTAGGTGTGCTCAGAGGGGGGCTGTGCCGAAGCCGATCTCGTTGCCGTCCGGGTCCCGGTACATGGCCTTGCGTACGCCGTTCGCGTATGTCTCGCGGTTCCAGGGCTTCAGGCCCCGGTTGGTGATCCCGGCGACGCGGGCGTCGAAGTCGTCGACGAAGACGGTGTGCATGGCGTGGCCGGCGTGACCGGGGCGGTGTTCGATGTACAGGTAGCGGTGCTCCGCCAGCTCCCACACCGCCTCCGTGTCGTTCGGGATGAACGTCGGCGGGGAGCCGAGCAGCCGCTCGTACCAGGCCAGCGCCGCTGCGTAGTCGTTGACGGGGATGCCTGCGAAGAGGTCGACGGCCATGGCGCCATCGTAGGTCCCGGGCGGCCGGGTGGCGGCCCGGTCAATGGTGCATCGCGGTGCGGTCGTGTGGGTCGTACGCGCGTGGCCTTCTGTGGCGGCGGTGTGACGCGCCGCTCTTCACCGCGGCCAGGGCCAGGCAGAAGATCAGGGCCAGCGCGAGGCCGGAGCTGAAGATCGCCAGTGCGTTCAGGGTGACGATCTGCTGGCCGAGCACCGACACGGTGTACTCGGGGCCGCCGGACAGGTTTCCGATGATCAACAGGGCCGTGAAGGCTCCGGTGACGGCGAGGAGGAGCAGTCCGAGGAACAGCATTCGGGTCATCTCCCGGATTCGAGTCATCTCCCGGGACGCTCGGGAGGAGTGCGGACCGGTCGTCGACGAGTACCCCTCGTCCCTGCGGCCACGCGGCCGTCGGACGGGAGGGGGAGGGAGGGGGAGAGAGGGCGGCCAGCGGGTACGCGGATGGTCCGGCGGTCGCGAGGAGTGGAGTGGGGCAGATGGAGTTCGGAGTCTCGACCTTTCTCACCGACGAGGGCATCGGGCCGGCCGCGCTCGGCCCCGCCCTGGAGGAGCGTGGCTTCGACGCCCTGTTCCTCGCGGAGCACAGCCACATCCCGGTCTCCCGGGAGACCCCCTACCCCGAGGGCGGCGAGCTGCCCCGCATGTACTACCGCACCCTCGACCCCTTGGTCGCCCTCGGCGCGGTCGCCGTCGCCAGCCGGAACCTGCTCCTCGGCACCGGCATCGCCCTGATCGTCCAGCGGGATCCGATCCACACCGCCAAGGAGGTCGCCACGCTCGACCTGATCTCCCAGGGCCGGGCCGTGTTCGGGGTCGGCGCCGGATGGAACCGGGAGGAGATGCGCAACCACGGCACCGACCCGCGCACCCGGGGCCGGCTGATGGACGAGCGCGTCCGCGCGGTCATCGCGCTGTGGACCCAGGAGGAGGCCGAGTTCCACGGCGAGTTCGTCGACTTCGACCCCGTCTTCTCCTGGCCCAAGCCGGTGCAGCAGCCCCACCCGCCGGTCTACGTCGGAGGTGACAGCGAGCGGACCTTCGAAAGGGTGGCCGAGTACGGGTCGGCGTGGATGCCCAGCGGCGTCCACCCCAAGGAGCTGGGCCCGCGGATCGACCGGATGCGGCAGGTGACGGGCGCCGCGACACCCGTGGTGGTGTACGCCGCCCCGCACGCCCCGGAGGCGCTCGAGGGCTACGCCGGGCTCGGCGTCGAGCGGGTGCTGCTGTACCTGCCGACCCTTCCGGAGGACGAGACGCTGCGGACCCTCGACGAGTACGCCGCGGCCGTCTCGGCGCACCGCTGAGGCGGAAGGGGTCCGTGATGCCGGAGATGGGACGGGACGAGGCGCGGCGGCGGTTCGGTGCGGCCCGGGTCGCGCGGCTGGCGACGGTCGACCCCGCGGGACGCCCGCAGCTCGTACCGGTCGTCTTCGCCCGGGACGGCGACGCCGTCGTCACCGCCGTCGACCACAAGCCGAAGCGCTCGCAGCGGCTCGGGCGGCTGCGCAACATCGCCGCGCATCCGGCCGTCAGCCTTCTGGTGGATCTCTACGACGAGGACTGGGACCGCCTGTGGTGGGTACGGGCCGACGGAGACGCACGTGTCCTGCCGCCCGACGACGCGCCGGCACAGCCGGAATACGCCGCCGCCATGGAGCTGCTGCGGAGCAAGTACCCCCAGTACCGGCAGCGCCCGCCGGAGGGACCGGTGATCGCGGTCGGTGTTCTGCGGTGGACCGGCTGGCGGGCCGTGCAGGAAGACGACGGGGACAGGGAGACGACGGGGCCCGGCCTGGTGGACGGGTCCCAGGACCCTGACCGACTGTGAGGCCGCCATGGAACTCGTCGAGGAGCGCCCCTACCGCTACCGCATCGAACCCCGGGGACCGATGCGGGTGCCCGGGGTGGTGTTCGCCTCCCGGAACCTGCTCGCCGACGCCCGGCAGTCGCTGGAGCAGGTCGCCAACGTGGCCACTCTGCCCGGCATCGTCGTCGCCTCGTACGCCATGCCGGACATCCACTGGGGCTACGGCTTCCCCATCGGCGGCGTGGCCGCGACCGACCTCGACGACGGCGGGGTCGTGTCCCCCGGCGGGGTCGGCTTCGACATCTCCTGCGGGGTGCGGCTGCTGGCGGCCGACGCCGACCGGCGGACGGTGGAGCCCGCCCTGCCCGCGATCATGGACGCCCTGGACCGGTCGATCCCGCGCGGCGCGGGCCCCGGCGGCGTGTGGAAGATGACCGGCCCCGGGCAACTGGAGCGGATCCTGAACGGCGGCTCCCGGTACGCCGTCGACGAGGGGTACGGCGAACAGCGCGACCTGACCCGCTGCGAGGACGGCGGAGCGGTCGCCGACGCCGACGTCGAGCAGGTGAGTGCGCGGGCCCGCGAGCGCGGCCTCGGGCAGGTCGGCAGCCTGGGGTCCGCCAACCACTTCCTGGAGGTCCAGGAGGTCGCCGACGTGTCCGACGAGCGGGTCGCGGCCGCGTTCGGACTCTCCGCGGGACAGGTGTGCGTGATGATCCACTGCGGTTCGCGGGGTCTCGGCCACCAGATCTGCACCGATCACGTCCGGGCGATGGACCACGCCATGAGCCGGTACGGCATCACCGTGCCCGACCGGCAGCTCGCCTGCACGCCGGTGGACTCCCCGGAGGGACGGGACTATCTGGGCGCGATGGCCGCGGCCGCCAACTACGGGCGGGCCAATCGCCAGCTGCTCTCCCACGCCGCACGCCGGGCCTTCGAGAAGGCGGCGGGCGTGCGCCTGTCGCTGGTGTACGACGTGTCCCACAACCTCGCCAAGATCGAGACCCACACGGTGGCCGGATCGCGGCGGCGCCTGTGCGTGCACCGCAAGGGCGCCACCCGTGCCTTCCCGCCCGGCCACCCCGACCTGCCCGAGGACCTGCGGGAGTACGGGCAGCCGGTGCTGATCCCCGGAACGATGGGCACGGCCTCGTACGTCCTGGCCGGAGTGCCCGAGGGCGACGCCTTCTTCTCCACCTGCCACGGCGCCGGCCGTGTGATGAGCCGCCACCGGGCGGCACGTGCGGTCACCGGCAAGGAGCTGCGGACCCGGCTGGAGGCCGACGGCATCGCGGTGCGCCCGAAGTCGTGGCGGGGGCTGGCCGAGGAGGCTCCGGAGGCGTACAAGGACGTCGGTGCGGTGGTCGCCGCGAGCGAGGGGGCGGGGTTGTGCCGTACGGTGGCGCGGCTGGTTCCGCTGGGGGTGGTCAAGGGCTGACCCGTCGTGTCCGAGTCACAGCGGCGGCCGTGGCGGACGTTCGTCTCAGACGTCCGTCTCATACGTTTCGTTTCATACGTCCGTCTCATACGTCCACAGTCACCGCGCACGACCAGCCGTACGCGTCCGGGCCGAACCGCAGCTCGTGCCAGGAGACGCCCTTCGGGGCCGCACCGACGATCTCCACATCCGCCAGCGCGGCGACGGCCAGGCGCACCTCCAGGCCGCCGTCGGCCGCCTCCGTCTCGATGTCGACGGGCACCTGTCCGTGCACCTCCAGCCGGTAGACCACCTCGTCCAGCAGGGCGGCCAGCAGTTCGTCGCCGCTGGCCTCGGCGAAGCGCACCCGTTCCACGGCGGTGGGCCGGACCGCGGAGACGTCCGCGAAGCAGCCCACCAAGCCGAGGGCGGCCTCCGCCAGGCACTCCTCCCGGCTCGCGCCCCATGCCTCGATGCGCACGTCGGCGGTGTGCGGCACCAGCCTGTGTCCGCTCACGCCCTGCCGCCGCGCCGCCCTCTCGTCATCCGATTCGCCGACCATGTCCCTCACCTGCCCGCTCGGCGGTCCGGTACTGCGTGCGCGGAGCCGTCCGGCTGACCGCGTCCCCATCGTGCGGATGCCCCGGGGCCGGGCCGGGGATGTTCCCCTCCGGCCCGGCCCCGGGGCCCCTCGGTCGCGTCGTGCCGCCTCACGCCGCGTCACGCCGGTCGGGACAGGACCGTCCTCAGCACCTCGCGCAGCACCGACACCGGGTCCGGGGCGGGGCCCGGGGAGCGCCAGGCCACGAATCCGTCGGGGCGGACGAGGACCGCGCCCTGGCGGGTGACGCCGTGGGGCCCGGCCCAGTCGGTGCCGGCGTCGTCCGGGACCAGGTCGGCGTCCGGTGCCGTGCCGATGCGGTACGACGTCAGCGGGACCGACATCTCCTCGGCCAGGTGTGTCGCCGCCTTGTGCCAGTCGCCGCCCTCCGTCGCGTCGGTGAGCAGGACGAGGATGCGTTCGTAGAGGTCGATGGTGGAGACGCGGTCGGTGTCGGCGCCCCGGCGGAGCCACAGGTGGGGGGCCCTGCTGCCCGGGGCGCCGGTGAGGTCCAGTCCGTCCGGCACGACCGGGGCCGCCGGGTCTGCGCCGACCACGGCGCCCTGGGGGTAGCGATAGCCGAGGGCGACGTTGAGGATGCCGCGGCCCGGGCCCCCGCCGGGTCCACCGGCGCCCGGGCCGCCAACGGGACCGCCACCGGGGCCTCCGGGACCGCCGGGGCCGCCACGGCCTTCCGGTCCTCCCGGTGCTCCTGCCCCTCCCGGTCCCCCCGGACCGCCGGGGCCTCCGGGACCGCCGGCCGGGCCTCCAGGCCCACCCGGACCGGCCACGTCTCCCACCCCGCCGGCCGGTGGTGTGAAGCCGGGGTGGCTGTGTTCCACCGAGCGGCCCGCCGCGCGGGCGCTTGTCGCCTCCGCGACCGGGCGGCGTTCGGCGTCGTAGGTGTCGAGCAGGCCCTCGCCGGCCCAGCCCTCCAGCACCGCCGCCAGTTTCCAGGCCAGGTTGTGGGCGTCCTGGATGCCGGTGTTGGAGCCGAAGGCGCCGGTGGGGGACATCTCGTGGGCCGAGTCGCCGGCCAGCAGGACGCGGCCCGACCGGTAGCTGCGTGCCACGCGCTGGGCGGCGTGCCAGGGGGCCCGGCCGGTGATCTCGACGTCGAGGTCCGGGTCGCCGACCGCCCGGCGGATGTGGTCGATGCAGCGTTCGTCGGTGAATTCCTCGAGGGCTTCGCCGTGCTCGGGGTGCCAGGGGGCGTGGAAGACCCAGTTCTCCACGTTGTCCACCGGGAGCAGCGCTCCGTCGGCGTCCGGGGTGGTCAGGTAGCAGACGATGAAGCGGCGGTCGCCCACGTGGTCGGCGAGGCGGCGGGAGCGGAAGGTGATGCTGATGTTGTGGAAGAGGTCGCCGGGGCCGCTCTGTCCGATGCCGAGCTGTTCGCGGACGGGGCTGCGGGGGCCGTCGGCGGCCACGAGGTAGTCCGCGCGGATCGTGGTGTGTTCGCCCGTGTCCCGGCTCTTCACGATCGCCGTGACACCGTCCGCGTCGGCGTCGAACGACAGCAGTTCCGTGTGGAAGCGCAGGTCGCCGCCGAGGGCGAGGGCGTGGTCGAGGAGTTGCGGTTCCAGGTCGTTCTGGCTGCACAGGCACCATGAGCTGGGGCTGAAGCGGGCCAGTCCGTTGCCGGGGTCGATCTCCTTGAACAGCCACTCGCCCGCGTCGCCGACGAGCGTGGGCGTCTGGAGGATGCCGTGGTTGTCGGCCAGTGTGGCGGCCGCCCGGCGGATGGCGGGCTCGACGCCGGCCACCCGGAAGAGCTCCATCGTGCGGACGTTGTTGCCGCGCCCGCGGGGGTGGATGGAGGTGCCCGCGTGGCGCTCCACCAGCGTGTGCGGGATGCCCAGCCGGCCGAGGAACACCGAGGTCGACAGGCCGACCAGGGAGCCTCCGACGATGAGCACCGGGACCCGGTGGACTCCGGGTGCGGCCCCACCGGCCCGATCGGCCAGATCGGCCAGATCGGCCTGACCAGCTCGATCGGCTCGTACGGTCCCTTCGGCTCGTACAGCCCCTTCGGCTTGCTCGGCTCGTTCGTTCATCGCTCGTCCTCCATGGCGTCGTGTCCTCCGTCGTGCTGGGTCGCGTGGTTGTGACGCGTCGTCGTCATGACGTGTCGTCGTGGTGACGTGTGGTCAGGACCGTTGTCGGGACGTGTTGTCGGGACGTCTCGTCGGGACGTCTCGTCGGGACGTGTGGGCGGGGTCGGGCACGGGTCCGGCCGGGATCTTCATGCATGCCCCGCGATGCTCGCGGCGGCTCAGGCTTCACCCGCTTAACCCGTCTGGTTCGCGGTCCCTCGGGGTACGGCCCACGATCGTGCTTACGCGACCGGCGGCCTGCGTCGTCATGCGACGCGGCGCGGTGGTCGCTCCCCAGTCCATGAGGAAGTTCCCCGAGAAGAGGTGGCGGATGACGGTCTCTCCCGCCCTGTCGACAGACGCCGTCCCGACAGACGCCGTGGCGACAGACGCCGCGCCGACGGACGCCGTGTCCGCCGGCGCCGCGTCCGCGAGGGCCCCGGGTGCCTGGGCCGCGGCCGCGGACGGCGTCTCCACGTCGGCGTTCGACGGATCCCGCGTGCGGGTCGTTCTGATGCTGGACATCCACGACGGAACCCAGCAGGAGTTCCTGGAGGCCTACGAGCGCATTCGTCACCGGGTCGCCGCCGTGCCGGGCCATGTCAGCGACCAGTTGTGCCAGTCCCTGGAGAATCCCACCCAGTGGCTCCTCACCAGTGAGTGGGAGAGCGCGGCTCCCTTCCTGGCCTGGGTCAACAGCGAGGAGCACCTGGACACGGTCCAGCCCCTGCAGAACTGCGTCCGCGACACGCGCTCGCTGCGCTACAGCGTCCTGCGGGAGACCGCCGGCGTCCACGCGGGGCCGCGCACGGGGCCCGACGAGCAGTTGCGGGCCGCTCCCCGGGTGGGGAGCAACGTGGTCCGGCACGCGCTGACCTTCACCGTGCGGCCCGGCAGCGAGGCCGAGGTCGCCGAGATCCTCGCCAACTACGCATCGCCCGAGCCGCGTGTCGACGATGCCACGCGGCTGCTGCGCACCTCGCTGTTCCTGCACGGCAACCGGATCGTTCGGGCGGTGGAGGTGCGGGGCGATCTGCAGACCGCGCTGCGCCATGTCGCCCGGCAGCCCGAGGTGCGGGCCGTCGAGGAGGCGCTCAACCCCCATCTGGAGCAGGAGCGCGACCTCGACGATCCCCAGTCCGCCCGGCGGTTCTTCACCCTGGCCGCCATGCCGGCCGTCCACCATGTGGCGTCCGGGGGCGAGACGGCGGCGGACACGCGGCGGATCGCGCTGTTCTATCCGGTCGCGCCCGGCGCCGGTGCCGGACTGGCCCGGCTGCTGGCCCGTCAGGACGAGGCCGCGGCCCACGTGCCGGACAGTCCGGTCCGCGCCGCCACCGTCTTCCATCGCGACGACTTCGTCGTACGGGTCGTCGACGTGGCGGGTGATCCGGACGACGCGCCCGCGTTCGTCCTGGCCCTGCGGGGGGCCGCCGGTGACGGCGGTGTCGCCGCGGAGGCCGGACGGCTGCTGGACACGGCCGCCGCCGGCGTCGACGGGCCGTTGACGGACGACCGCACGCTGCTGCGGCTGCTCGCGCACGCCCGTATGCGGCCCCTGACGGACCGGCGGTCGCCGGCCTCCTGACCTCGCGGCCCCGGCCGACCGGCGTCCGCCGGCCCGGTGCCTCCCGGCGCCGTCCGTGCCGCGTCCCCTACCCCTCCCACCGCCTTCCGTTCTCCGGAGTGACCGATATGACAGACCAGCAGGCACGCATCGTCTCCCTCGGCGACGTAGCGCCGAACCGCCGGCGCGGCGGTGACCTCCGCGCCCTTCTCACCCCCAGCACGGCCGGGTCGACCAGCGGCTTCATGGGCGTGGCCATCGTGCAGCCCGGCGAGCGCATCGGTGAGCACTACCACCCGTACTCCGAGGAGTTCGTGTACGTCACCGAGGGCTCGTTCGAGGTCGACGTGGACGGCGCACCCCACTCCCTGCGGACCGGGCAGGGGATGCTGATCCCGCCGAATGTGCGGCACCGCTTCCGCAACGTCTCGGACGCCGAGGCGCGCATCGTCTTCCACCTGGGTCCGCTGGCCCCGCGGCCGGAGCTCGGCCATGTCGACACGGAGGACGAGGCGCAGGGGAACGCGCCCGGGGACGAGCGCCCCGCGGCCACGGCGGAGGTGGCGTCATGACCGGACGTCGGGTGGCGGTCACGGGCATAGGCGTCGTCGCCCCGGGCGGCATCGGCGTCCCGCAGTTCTGGGACCTTCTGTCGGCCGGCCGTACGGCGACGCGTCGGATCTCCCTGTTCGACCCGGCCGGGCTGCGTTCGCAGATCGCCGCCGAGTGCGACTTCGATCCCTCGGCGCACGGGCTGGACCTCGCGACGGTCCAGCGGTCCGACCGGTACGTGCAGTTCGCGCTCGTCGCCGCCGCCGAGGCGGTGCGGGACGCGGACCTCGACCTCGGCCGGGAGGACCCGTGGCGGGCGGGCGCCACGCTGGGCACGGCCGTCGGGGGCACCACCCGCCTGGAACACGACTACGTCCTGGTCAGTGAGCGCGGCTCGCGGTGGGACGTCGACGACCGCAAGGCCGAACCGCATCTGCAGCGCGCCTTCACCCCCAGCACGCTGGCCTCGGCGGTGGCGGAGCGGTTCGGCCTCCACGGTCCGGTGCAGACCGTGTCCACCGGGTGCACGTCCGGCCTGGACGCGGTGGGGTACGCCTACCACGCCGTCGCCGAGGGACGCGCCGACGTGTGCCTGGCGGGCGCGGCGGACTCGCCGATATCGCCGATCACGATGGCCTGCTTCGACGCCATCAAGGCGACCTCGCCGAACAACGACGACCCCGCGCACGCCTCCCGTCCGTTCGACGCCGACCGCAACGGGTTCGTGATGGGCGAGGGTGCCGCGGTGCTCGTCCTGGAGGAACTGGAGCACGCCCGGGCCCGCGGGGCGGCGGTGTACTGCGAGATCTCCGGCTACGCGACCTTCGGCAACGCCTACCACATGACCGGGCTCACCAAGGAGGGCCTGGAGATGGCGCGGGCGATCGACACCGCGCTCGACATGGCCCGGCTGGACGGTTCGGACGTCGACTACGTCAACGCGCACGGCTCGGGCACCCAGCAGAACGACCGGCACGAGACCGCGGCGGTCAAGCGGTCGCTGGGCGAACACGCCTACGCGACCCCGATGAGCTCGATCAAGTCCATGGTGGGTCACTCGCTCGGCGCGATCGGCTCCATAGAGCTCGCCGCGTGTGTCCTGGCGCTGGCCCACCAGGTGGTGCCGCCCACGGCCAACTACCAGACCCCCGACCCCGAGTGCGACCTGGACTACGTGCCGCGCGAGGCACGGGAGCGGGCTCTGCGGCACGTGCTGTCCGTGGGGAGCGGCTTCGGCGGCTTCCAGTCCGCGGTCGTTCTGAGCGGCTCGGGTCCCGGTTCCGGTTCCGGCTTCGAAGGAGGACGGCGATGAGCGGACGACAACCGCCCCGGCGCGCGGTCGTCACCGGCCTGGGCGTGGTGGCCCCGCACGGCATCGGGGCCGAGGCGTTCTGGAAGGCGACCGCGGACGGCACCAGCAGCCTGGGTCCCGTCACCCGGGAGGGCTGCGCCCACCTGCCGCTGCGGGTGGCGGGCGAGGTGCGCGGCTTCGACGCCGACGAGCTGATCGAGGGGAGGTACCTGGTCCAGACCGACCGGTACACGCACTTCGCCCTGGCGGCGGCCGAGATGGCCCTGGCGGACGCGCGGTTCGGCCGTGCCGACGTCGAGTCGCCGTACTCGGTGGGCGTGGTGACGGCCGCGGGCTCGGGCGGGGGCGAGTTCGGGCAGCGAGAGCTGCAGAACCTGTGGGGTCAGGGGTCGCGGTACGTCGGCCCGTACCAGTCGATCGCCTGGTTCTACGCGGCCAGCACCGGCCAGATCTCCATCCGCAACGACTTCAAGGGCCCCTGCGGTGTGGTGGCCGGTGACGAGGCGGGCGGTCTGGACGCCCTGGCGCGTGCCGCGCTGTCCGTGCGGCAGGGCACCGACACGGTCGTCTGCGGGGCGACGGAGGCGCCGCTGGCCCCGTACTCGATCGTCTGCCAGTTGGGCTATCCGGAGCTGAGCCGGGCGACGGAACCGGACCACGCGTACCGTCCGTTCACCAGTGCCGCCTGCGGCTTCGTTCCCGCCGAGGGCGGGGCCGTGCTGGTGGTGGAGGCCGAGGAGACGGCGCGGGAGCGTGGGGCCGAGGCGCGGGCGACGGTGGCCGGGCACGCGGCGACGTTCACCGGCGCCTCCCGCTGGGAGGAGTCCCGGGCCGGGCTGGCCCGGGCGATCGAGGGGGCGCTGGCGGAGGCCGGCTGCCGGCCCGAGGACGTGGACGTCGTGTTCGCCGACGCCCTCGGCGTCCCGGAGGCGGACCGCGCCGAGGCCCTCGCACTGGCGGACGCGCTCGGCCCGCACGCGCGGCGGGTGCCCGTCACCGCGCCCAAGACCGGGACCGGACGGGCGTACTGCGCGGCGCCGGTGCTCGACGTGGCGACCGCGGTGCTCGCGATGGAGCACGGACTGATCCCGCCCACGCCGCACGTGTTCGACGTGTGCCACGACCTCGACCTGGTGGCCGGCCGGGCACGGCCGGCCGAGCCGCGCACCGCCCTGGTCCTCAGCCGAGGACTCATGGGCTTCAACTCGGCGCTCGTCCTGCGACGGGGCGCCGCGCCATCCCCCGAGTGAAGGAGCACATCCGCATGACCGACCAAGTGGACTACCAGCTGACCGTCGAGGATCTGTCGACGCTGATGAAGCGGACCGCGGGGGTGCACGTCGACCCGATCACCCTGCAGCGGCAGGCCGAGGCCACCTTCGACACCTTCGGTCTGGACTCGCTCGGCCTGCTGGGCATCGTGGCCGAGCTGGAGAAGCGGTACGGCTTCGGCCTGCCCGAGCAGGCGGAGCGCTGCAAGACGCCCGCGGATTTCCTCGCGCTGGTCAACGGCGCCCTGAAGACAGGAGTATGACATGGCCGGACACACCGACAACGAGATCACCATCGCCGCGCCTCTGGAGCTGGTCTGGGACATGACCAACGACATCGAGGGCTGGCCGCGGCTGTTCAGCGAGTACGCCTCGGTGGACGTGCTCGAACGGGACGGCGACAGCGTCACGTTCCGGCTCACCATGCACCCGGACGAGCAGGGCAAGGTGTGGAGCTGGGTCTCCCGGCGCGTCGCCGACCCGGTGACCCGCACCGTCCGCGCCCACCGGGTCGAGACCGGTCCCTTCGAGTACATGAACATCGTCTGGGAGTACGCCGAGACCGCGGAGGGTACCCGGATGCGTTGGGTGCAGGACTTCGCGATGAAGCCGGACGCGCCCGTCGACGACGCCTGGATGCAGGACAACATCAACCGCAACTCGCGTACGCAGATGGCCCTGATCCGGGACCGGATCGAGCAGGCCGCGGGCGAGCGGCGGACCGCCGCGGCACTCGCCGACTGACCACGACCGAAGGACGGCCTCCCCATGCACCACACCCTGATCGTGGCCCGTATGGCACCCGACTCGGCACCCGCCATCGCGAAGGTGTTCGCCGAGTCCGACCGTGGCGAACTGCCCCACCTGGTGGGCGTCACCGGGCGCAGTCTCTTCCAGTTCGGTGATGTGTACCTGCACCTCATCGAGAGCGAGAGCGACCCTGCCTCCACCATCGCGGGACTCACCGGCCACCCCGAGTTCCGCGACGTCAGCGAGCGGCTCTCCCCGTACGTCTCCGCGTACGACCCGGAGACCTGGCGCAGCCCGAAGGACGCGATGGCGCGCTGCTTCTACCGCTGGGAACGCACTCCCGTCGGCTGACGGCCGGTTCACCCACGTCGGGGCTGCCCACTTGTCACGGGCAGCCCCGACGGGCGTATGGCGACGGCTCGCGGACGGCCGCATCGGCCAATGCCTGGCCGTACGGTGGTGCGAGGGGTGATGATCCTGCCATGACCACCACACCGTCCTTCGACCCCCGCGCGCTGCTGGCGCAGAGCCGGCTCGGCGTCCTCGCGACCATCAAGGCGGACGGCCGCCCCCAGCTCTCCCCCGTCATGCCCGCCTACGACCCCGAGGCCGGCGTCATCCGCATCTCCACGCGGGAGGGGCTGGCCAAGACGGCCAACCTGCGCCGGGATCCCCGGGCCACGCTGGAGGTGACCGCCCCCGACGGCAGGTCCTGGGCCACCGCCGAGGGCGTCGCGACCCTCACCGGACCGGGCACGGACCCCCACGGCCCGGAGGTCGAGGCGCTGGTGGAGTACTACCGGGCCGCGGCCGGAGAGCACCCGGACTGGGAGGAGTACCGGTCGGTGATGGTGTCCGACCGCAGGGTGCTGGTCACGATGACGGTGGACCGCGTGTACGGGGCCGACCTCGGCTGACCGGGAGCGGCCGCGGCCGGGCGGGTCGCCCCGAGGGGCTTCCAGGCGCTTCGTGGCGGCCCGGGACGCAGGTTTTACCCGGGGGCGGTGACTGATCCGTGCGCCTCCTGCGTACCTCCTGGCGTACGAGTCGACCGCGTCGCCCCTGGAGGCATCATGCGCCTGTCCCGCAGCAGGATCGGAGTCGTCGTCCTGTTCGCTGCGATGACCCTGACCCTCACCGCGCTGGCCTTCCCGGCCGTGCTCGGCCTGGACGAGGCGGACGGCGACCAGAACCGGGTGATCGCCGGTACCAAGTACGGGCCGGTGACCGAGGCCGACCGGGACTTCGTGGTCAAGGTCCGCGCCGCCGGGCTGTGGGAGTACCCGCTGGGCGAGATGGCCATGGCGCGCGGTACGACGAAGGAGATGAAGGAGGCCGGCGAGCACCTGGTCGTGGGGCACGCCGGGCTCGACGCGATGTGCCGCGAGATCGCCCCCGAGCTGGGCATCACGCTGCCCAACAAGGCGTCCCCGCAGCAGGAGGGCTTCGTTGCGACCGTGGACTCCAAGAGCGGCCGGGAGTTCGACTCGGCGGCGGTCAACATCATGCGCGTGACCCACGGGCAGATCTTCCCGGCCATCGCCAAGATCCGGGCGACCACCAAGAACACCCTGGTGCGGCAGCTGGCCGACCTGGCCAACGACACCGTCCTGGACCACATCACGGTCCTGGAGAAGACCGGACTGGTCGACTACGACCGGGTCACCTTCCAGCAGACCGGGCCGGCGAAGCTCCCGAAGGAGAAGGTCACGCCGCCTCCGCCCCGGCCCGGGGAGCGCGTTCTCGTTCTCAAGCCGCGCCCCGACCTGGACGTGAACACGGCCACGCCGACACCGACCCCGGCGCCCACCGCACGCTGACCCGGGCTCCTCACGCTCCGTAGTCCAGGACCGCCACCTCCGGCTCCCCGGCCGACGCCCGCGCCACGACCTCCGGCTCCCCCGGCCTCGCGTGCCGGCTCCCGCCGGTGAGCCGCAGCAGGGGCTCACGGCGACCGGCGGGGGTTGGTCCGCCGGTCGGCCGGCCTGGACGGTTCGGTGGCGCCCCGGGTGGAAATCACCGCCGGCACGGGAACCTCGGCGGCGCCGGCGTCGTCCATCCCCCCGACAGGGGTCTCACGCCCCGGCGTCCCGTCGTCCTCCACCGCGCCCACCAGGCGGTTCCCGCTCCGGAGCCCGCCCCGCCGGCCGCGCGGGCCGAGGTCCCGGGGCCCGGGGGTTTCGGCCACGCGTGTAGATTCCGTGAGCGCCGGCAGGGGCGGAAGAGTGGTGCCTGGTGATCTCTTCGCGCACCGAGCGATGATCCGGCGGGGCGTCAGGACCGCACCGCCGGCCGAAGGCGCGAGAGCGTGAGAGCGCGAGAGGAAGAGAGGACCGTGACCACTCCCTGGCCGGGCAGCGGCGGAACACCGGAAGAGCCGGACGGCGCGCCCGCCGTCCCCGAGGCGGTGTGGCAGAAGTTCCTCGCGGACAGCGAGTGCGCCATCCGGGCCTCCGCTCCCCGTGAGCCCGCGGCACGGGAGCGGACGCCGGACTGGCGCCCCGAGCCGCCGGTCACCGGCGGGACGGAGGCGGTCGGCGAGCTCTGGCAGGCCGAGGACGTGTGGACCGGCCCGGCGTGGCGCGATCTGGACGGCCGCGCCCGGCTCCGGCGCGTGGGCCGGGTGATCGGTACGGCCGCGGCGGTGACCCTGGCACTGACGGCCTGGTCGCGGTTGTCCACCGACTCGGTCGTCCCGGCCGACGGGCCGGGCGAAACGATCGGGCAACAGCTGGAGGAGGCCCCCGTCGACCTGCCCGCGACGGCCTCCCCTTCGCCCGTCGCCTCCGTGGGCCCCGGCTCGTCCGGGCCGGCGAGCCCCGCCGTCTTCGAGCCCCCGCGGCCCGCCGGCGGGTCCGCCGCCTCGTGGACGATCGACTGACCACGCGGTCCGCGGACGGACCGGTTCCCCCCGGCCCCGCACCGCCGCTGCGGGCCGGACTCAGGCGCTGCGCCTGCGGGACGCCGTCTTCTTCGTGGTGCTCTTGGACCCCGTGCTCTTGGCCGCCGACTTCTTGGCGGTGCCCTTGGCCGCCGACTTCTTCCCGGACTGGTCCGACTTCGCCGTCGACTTCTTCGCCGACGCCGCGGTCTTCTTCGCCGCCGTCTTCTTCGCGGCCGTCGACGTCGACTTCTTCCCGCCGGTCTCCTTCGGGGTTCCCCGGGAGGCCGTCTTGCGTGGCGGAAGCGTTCTGACCTCGGCCTCCTCGGCCGGTTCCTCGCCGCGGGACTCCCGTGCCGCGCGGACGCTGTTCTCCAGGGCCGCCATCAGGTCCAGCACCTTGCCGGGGGCGGACGGCTCCGGTGTCTCGGGCGGCGCCTCACCGGCGGCCTTGGCGGCGATGACCTCCTCCAGCGCCTCGCGGTACTCGTCGTGCAGGTCGTCCAGGTCGATCTCGCCGAGCGTGTCCATCAGGGCGTCCGCCAGGTCGAGCTCCTGGTCGCGGACCGTGACGCCGGCGTCCGGGGCGACGCCCTCGGGGGCGCGCACCTCGTCCGGCCAGAGCAGGCCGTGCATGGCGATGGCGTCGCCCACCACCCGCAGCATGCCCAGCCGCTCGCGGCCGCGCAGCGCGTACTTGGCGATGGCGACCCGGTTGCTGCGCTTGAGCGCCTCGCGCAGCAGCGTGTACGGCTTGGCCGCGGGGGCGCCGCTCGCCGCGAGGTAGTACGCGGCGCCCATCTGGAGCGGGTCGATGCGCTCCTCCGGCACGAAGGCCACGATCTCGATGGTGCGCGCGGTGGGGATCGGCAGGTGGGAGAGGTCGTCGTCGGTGATCGGGATGATCGTGCCGTCGGCGTCCTCGTAGCCCTTGCCGATCTCGCCCTGGGTGACCTCGCGGTCCTCCAGTTCGCAGACCTTGCGGTAGCGGATCCGGCCGCCGTCCTCCGTGTGGATCTGACGGAAGGAGATCGAGTGGCTCTCGGTCGCGTTCACCAGCTTGATCGGGATGCTGACCAGGCCGAACGAGATGGCGCCGTTCCAGATGGATCGCACGTGGAGCACCTTTCCGGTCGATTGCCACCCAGGGCGATTCGTCCTGTTTCGCGAGTTTCGTGCGATTCTCATCGTATGGCGCCCATCACAGAGGTGGAGGGGCGACGGGTGGCCCTCAGCAACCTGGAGAAGGTGCTGTATCCCGCGACCGGTTTCACCAAGGCCGAGCTGTTGCACTACTACGCGACGACCGCCGAGGTGCTGCTGCCGCATCTGCGGGACCGTCCGCTGTCCTTCCTGCGGTACCCGGACGGACCGGACGGCCAGCTGTTCTTCACCAAGAACGTGCCGCCGGGTACGCCCGAGTGGGTCACCACGGCCGAGGTGCCCCGGTCGGAGGGGCCGGCGCGGATGGTGCTGGTGCAGGACCTGGCCAGCCTGATGTGGGCGGCGAACCTGGTGACCGAGTTCCACACGCACCAGTGGGTCGCCGTCGACCCCGGCGAGGCCGACCGCCTGGTGTTCGACCTCGACCCGGGGCCGCCCGCCACCGTCGTGCACTGCTGCGAGGTCGCCCTGTGGCTGCGGGAGCGGCTGGCGGCGGACGGCTTCGAGGCGTTCGCCAAGACGTCCGGCGCCAAGGGGCTGCATCTGCTGGCCGGGGTGCGGGGGTCGTCGTCCGAGCGGGTGTCGGAGTACGCGAAGGCGCTGGCCGTGGAGGCGGAGCGGGCCATGCCGAAGCTCGTGGTGCACCGGATGACGCGCAGCCTGCGGCCGGGCAAGGTGTTCGTGGACTGGAGCCAGAACGCCGCGCGCAAGACGACGGCCGCTCCGTACACGATCCGGGCCCGGGCCGAGCCGGCCGTCTCCACGCCGGTGACGTGGGAGGAGGTGGAACGGTGCCGGCGGGCGGACCAGCTGGTCTTCCGGGCGGGGGACGTCGGACCGCGCGTGCAGGACCACGGCGACCTGCTGGCACCCCTGTTCGAACGACGCCGGGCGGCGACCCTGCCCTGAACCGCCCGGCCCCGGCCTCACCGGACGGGCGCCGTCACACCCGCAGCCAGGTGTTGCGGTCCCGGGCCATCGCGTGCAGGGCCTCGACGTCCGCCGGTTTGAGCACGCCGCCCAGGCGGGCCAGCTCCGGCAGCTCCTCGTCGGTGAGGACGCGCACCTCCCGCGGCGGGGCCGCCAGGACCGTGTCCGCGGGCCCCACCAGGACCAGCACGGCGTGCACCTCGGCGGTCAGGGCGTAGGAGGCGCGGTCGGCGTCCGCGCGGACCCGGTGCAGCAGCGGCCGGGGTTCGCGGCGACCCAGCGTGACCAGGGGGCCGGCGATGCGGACCCGCTGTCTGCGGGCGGGCAGCACGTGCAGGGCGAAGAGGCCGCCGGGGCCGATCGCCAGGTGGTGGATGCGGTCACCGCCGGGGAGCGGGACGGAGTGCAGGGTGCGCCAGCCCGCGCCGTCGAGGCCGTCGAGGGCCCGCCCCGTCGTCTGTTCGGCGGCCAGCGCCCGCCGGCGCGGGTCGGGGCGCAGCCGGTGCGCCGGTGCGGGGTCGCGGTCCAGGGCGATCAGATGTGCCTCGCCGGGCCGGTTGGGGGCGAGGTCGTCGTCCGGGTGGAGGGAGAGCCGGGCCAGCTCGGCGGGGGTGGGGACGGGGGGCGGGCCCACGGCGACCGGGCCGGTGAGGAAGGGGGCCAGGGCTTCGAGCACGTCGTCCCGGCGGTCGTCGCCGAGGAGGTTGACCCGGGCTGCCTCACGGTCGTACCAGGCGATGTTCCTGCCGTCCGGGAGGCAGACGTAGAGCCGTTCCTGACCGTGCCGCCAGGTCGGTATGACGCGCAGTCCGCTCATGCACCATCACCCCATGACCATGGGAACAGGCGGGGTGCTCCGGGGGCAAGAACCGGGCTACCTTTGACAGGAGTTGGGTCTGCCCGACGGGCGGGGATCGTGGGGAGGCGCCGTTGCGCACGCGCGGGAAGGTACCCGACGTACCGGCCCCGGACAGGCCGTGGAGCGAGATCGTGCCCGGTCTGTGGATGGGCGGGCACGAGTTCCGGCGGCATGCCGGGCAGCTGGAGTTCGCCGTGGTGCGGGACGAGTTCGATCTCGTGCAGACCCTGCTGCGGCTGCCCGGGCACGGGCCCGACCCGGGCGTCGAGCACCATGTGTGGCCGATCCCCGACGGACCGCTCGACGGGACCCAGCTCGCGGGCGTGATCCGGCTGGCGGAGGCCGCGGTCGAGGCGCTGGACGAGGGCCGCAGGGTCCTCGTCCGCTGTTACCACGGGTACAACCGCTCCGGCCTGGTCATCGCGCACGCCCTGATGCGCCGGGGCGGCACGGCCGAGGAGGCGATCCGGCTGATCCGGTCCCGGCGGTCGCCGTGGGCCCTGCACAACGAGCTGTTCGTGGAGTACCTGCGCGCGGGCCTGCCCACGGCCCGGCTGCTGGAGGAGCTGGCCGACTAGGCGTGTCCGAAGTGCCGGCCACGAGCACGGCCGCGCCCCCCGCGCACGCAAAATGGACTTCCGTACGAATAGGGTGTGCAGGGCCACCGACGCCCCCCGAACCGCAGGAGTGCAGTGCTCCCCAGCCGCCGCGGGCGCGCAGCCCGCGTCACCGCCGCCCTCGCCGTGTTCCTGGTGACGGCGACGGCCGGTGCGGCCGTGGCCGGGTGCGGTGACACGGGCGGGCTGCGCAGCGCCGGCGCGACGCCGACCGCGGTGAGCCCGGCCCGGCTGTGGCCGGACCTGACGCCGGCGTCGAGCCCCGCCTACGACATCGGCGAGGTGGACCACGAGGTCGTCAAGGGCGTCGCCGTGCCCGGCGGGGACATCCGCAGGGCGGACGCCGTCGCCGCCGTACGGGCCGAGATCGCCGAGCACCCGGACGACTACGCGGGCGCGAAGGCGCCGTACCGCGAGACGGCCCGGCGGATGCCCGACTGCGGCCCGGAGGGGCAGCGCGGCCGGTGCCCGGTGCTCACGCCGTACTTCCGTGATCTGACCGGTGACGGGCACCCCGAGATGACGCTGGGGTTCCGGCTCCTGCCGGAGAACATGACCGCCGTGCGCGTCTACACCGTCGAGCGGGGCCGGCTCGTGCGGGTCATGTCCTACGAGGACGCCGTCAGCGCGGTCGAGCTGGCCGGGCGGTCGCTGATCGTCCGGTCGCCGTCGGAGGTGGCGGGGTACGAGTACCGCCTCCAGTGGACCTGGGACCCCGATCAGCGCGCGATGCTCCTCACGCACGACGAGATGCTGCGCACCGCCGGCGGGAAGCGGTCGAAGCGTCCCACCGCCCCGCCCTCGCCCTCACCCTCGGCCGCCCCGTCCGCGTCGGCGTCGGCGAGCGGGCCATGAGACTCGCGCTGCCGAGGTGGGCCGGCGCGCTCGCCGTGAAGGCCGCCGCCTTCATTACGGTGATGTGCTGCGCGCTGGCCGCGCTGCTCGGTGTCCTGGTGCACGTCTCGGTGACCGACCAGACCGTGGACCGGGCCCGCGAGGCCGCCCTCGCCCGGCTGCGGGAGGCGACGCAGGCGTACGAGGCCGGGGACCCGCTCGGGCCGGGCGCGGGCGTCGATCCGCCGGGGCTGCCCGGGGGGCTGCGGGAGCTGGCCGCCAGGGGTGAGCGCGGGACGACGGTCGCCGAGCACGACGGCCGGCCCATCATGTGGGCGGCGGGCCCCGCCGACGGGGGCCGGGTCCTCGCGGCCGAGGTCGACTACTCGCAGGGCAAGGGCACGATCGACGGGCTGGACCGGGCGATCGTGTGGTCGTCGGCGCTGGCGATCGGGGCGACGCTGCTGGTGGGCGCGTTCGCCGTGACGCGGGTGACCGGGCGGCTGCACGCGACGGCACGGGTGGCACGGCGGATCAGCGCGGGCGACCTCGACGCCCGGGTGGACGACCCCCGCGCGAAGGACCCGACGCGGCCGCAGGACGAGGTGGCCTCGGTCGCCGCCGCGCTGGACTCCATGGCGTCGTCGCTCCAGGGCAAGCTGCTCGCCGAGCAGCGCTTCACGGCGGACGTGGCGCACGAGCTGCGCACTCCGCTGACCGGACTGCACGCGGCGGCCGAGCTGCTGCCGCCGGGCCGCCCGACCGAGCTGGTGCGGGACCGGGTGGCCGCCCTGCGCACGCTCACCGAGGACCTGCTGGAGATCTCCCGGCTCGACACCGGGCGGGAACGGCTGGAGCTGGACGCCGAGGCGCTGGGCGCGCTGGCCGAGCGGGTGGTGCGGGGCTCCGGCACCGACACCCGGGTGGACGTCGTGCGGGACGCGTGCGTGGAGACCGACCGGCGGCGGCTGGAGCGGGTGCTCGGGAATCTGGTCGCGAACGCGCACCGGCACGGGCGGGCGCCGGTGGTGCTGACCGTGGACGGTCCGGTGGTCACCGTGCGGGACCACGGGGACGGGTATCCGGAGTACCTCCTCGCGCACGGGCCGCAGCGGTTCCGCACGGAGGGCGGGACGCGGGGGCACGGGCTCGGGCTGACGATCGCGCTCGGGCAGGCGGAGGTGCTGGGCGCGCGGCTGGAGTTCGCGAACGCCCCCGACGGCGGGGCACTGGCGACCCTGACCCTGCCGCATCAGCCCTGACGCCCGCCTGGCCACCCTGACGTCCCGTCAAGCCGCCCCGACACGCGGCCGGGCCGTTCCCCGATGGCGCAGTGCGGCGGGCGCACCCCGCCCGGCGCACCCTAATGTGGCGATTGGTCAGCTATGACGCGTTCGTCAGGTTGGAGGTACTCCCATGCCCCCGTACCCGTCGTTCCGCCGCCGTGGCGGGCGAAGCGCGGGGCGGGGACTCCGGCGCGCCGCGCTGATACCGACGCCGACGACCGGCAAGACGCACCATTTGGGTAAGTTCCGGACATGATGAAGGCCGGAACCGGAATCACCGTGGCAGCGGCGGACGCCCCCGCTCCCGTCGGCCGCCTCCCCCGGCGGCGCGGCATCGAACTGGCGCTCATCGTGGTGGCCGTCCTGCTGTCGGTGTACGGCTACTGCAACGTCGGCCTCGCCCAGCACGGCACCCTCCCGCCGGGCGCCGCCGGCTACGGCGCCGGTCTCGGGGTGCTCGCCCTCCTCGCCCATCTGGCGGTGCGGCTGCGCGCCCCGTGCGCCGACCCTCTGCTGCTGCCCATCGGCGTGCTGCTCAACGGCCTCGGCCTGGTGCTGATCTACCGGCTCGACCTGGAGACGCCGGGCGACCGGGCGGCCCCCACCCAGCTGGTGTGGTCGACGCTGGGCGTCGGGCTGTTCATCGTGGTCGTACTGCTCCTGCGCGACCACCGCGTCCTGGCGCGCTACGCCTACGTCTGCGTGGCCGCCGCGCTGGTCCTGCTCACACTGCCGATCCTGTTCCCGGCCGTGAACGGCGCCCGCATCTGGATCAGGGTGGCGGGCTTCTCCATCCAGCCGGGCGAGTTCGCGAAGGTGCTGCTGGCGGTGTTCTTCGCCGCCTACCTGGCGGCCAACCGCAGCGCACTGGCGTACGCGGGCCGGCAGGTGTGGCGCCTGCAGCTGCCCACCGGCCGGGTGCTCGGCCCGATCGTGGCGGTGTGGCTGGTCAGCGTCGGCGTCCTGGTCCTGGAACGGGACCTCGGGACCTCGCTGCTGTTCTTCGGCCTGTTCGTCGTCCTGCTGTACGTCGCCACCGGCCGCACCGGCTGGATCGCCGTCGGCCTGCTGCTGGCCTCGCTGGGCGCGGTCGCGGTGGGCTGGCTGGAACCGCACGTGCACGGCCGGGTGGAGGACTGGCTGCACCCCTTCGCGTCGATCGAGGCCGGTCAGGGGCCGAACCAGCTGGCCCAGTCGCTGTTCGCGTTCGCGGCGGGCGGCGTGACCGGGACGGGCCTCGGCCTCGGGCACTCCGTCCTCATCGGCTTCGCCACCAAGTCGGACTTCATCCTGGCCACGGCCGGGGAGGAACTGGGCTTCGTCGGTCTCTCCGCGATCTTCCTGCTGTACGCCCTGCTGGTCGAGCGCGGCTACCGGGCGGGCCTCGCCCTGCGCGACCCGTTCGGCCGGCTGCTCGCGGTGGGCCTGTCCTCGATCGTGGCGCTCCAGGTGTTCGTGATCGCGGGCGGGGTGACCGGGCTGATCCCGCTCACCGGGATGGCGATGCCGTTCCTGGCCCAGGGCGGCTCCTCGGTCGTGACCAACTGGGCGATCGTGGCGCTGCTGATCCGGGTCAGCGATGCGGCGCGCCGTCAGCACGACGGGCGGGGGCCGGCGTGAGGGACACGGCCGCGGGAGACGGGGAGGACACGTGACACGGCACATCCGGCACGCCGCCGCCTTCTGCGCCCTGCTGCTGGTCGCCCTGCTGGTGAACGCCGCCCGCGTGCAGATCGTCCAGGCTCCCGGCTACGACGCCAACCCCGCCAACCGCCGCCCCGACATCGCCCGCTACCAGCAGCCCCGCGGGGACATCCTGGTCGGCGGCGAGGCGGTCACCGGCTCCCGCGACACCGGTGAGCACCTGCGCTACGAACGGACCTACCGGGACGGCCCGATGTACGCGCCGGTCACCGGCTTCGCCTCCCAGGAGTACGGGACCACCCTGCTGGAGCACGCCGCGGACGGCCTGCTCTCCGGCGCGGACCCGGTGCTCGCGCCGCTGCCCCTGTGGAACGACGTCACCGGCGCCCGCAATCCGGGCGGCGACGTCGTGACGACGATCAACGGGGCCGCGCAGCGGGCGGCGTACGAGGGGCTCGGCTCGCACAAGGGGGCGGTGGCCGCGATCGAGCCGTCGACCGGCCGGATCCTGGCCCTGGTGTCCGCCCCGTCGTACGACCCCCAGCGGCTGTCCGGGAACGGCGCCGCCGCCACCCGGACCTGGCGGCGGCTGAACGAGGACCCGGACAAGCCGATGCTCAACCGGGCCGTGCGCCGGACCTATCCGCCGGGTTCGACCTTCAAGGTGGTCACCGCGGCGGCGGCGCTCGACGCCGGCGTGGTGCGGGATCTCGACGCGCCGACCCGCTCGCCCGACCCCTACAGGCTGCCCGGGACACGGACGTGGCTGACGAACGAGGGCGGGGGCTGCAGGAACGCCTCGCTGCGGCAGGCCTTCGAGTGGTCCTGCAACACGGTCTTCGCCAAGCTGGGCGTGGACGTGGGGCCGACGGACATGGCGGCCACCGCGGAGGCCTTCGGCTTCAACGACGACGGCCTGCGGATCCCCTTCTCCGTCTCGCGGAGCACCTTCGACACCTCGGTGGACAGGGCCCAGCTCGGGCTGTCGTCGATCGGGCAGTACAACACGCGGGCCACGCCGCTGCAGATGGCAATGGTGGCGGCGGCCGTGGCGAGCGGCGGGCAGCTGCGGATGCCGTACCTGGTGGAGCGGACGGTGCGGGCGGGCGGCAGCCTGGTGGCGGCGGCCGGGTCGAGCCCCACCCGGCAGGCGATGCGGCCGACGACGGCCGCGCTGCTGAAGGAGCTGATGACCGGCGTCGTGGAGAACGGCACCGGCTCGAAGGCGGCGATCCGCGGTGCCGTCGTGGGCGGCAAGACCGGCACCGCGCAGCACGGCCTCGGCAACTCGGGCACGCCGTACGCCTGGTTCGTCTCGTGGGCGCAGAGCGAGAGGGCCGCGGAGCCGGAGGTCGCGGTGGCCGTGGTGGTGGAGGGCTCGGCGGCGGACCGCGACCGGGTCAGCGGGGGCGGGCTGGCGGCGCCGATCGCGCGGGCGGTGATGGAGGCGGTGCTCGCTTCGTGAGGCTCGGGGGCAGGGCGGTGCCTTCCAGCCCTACGGCAGCTCCGGGGGAGGACCAACCGGCGGTCGGCGGTTGATGGCGGTGAGGTCGATGGTGATGGGGAACGGCGCGCTCACCTTCAGTCGGTCGTGGTGGATGCCGGTGCCGCTGTAGGTGTTCGTGGAAGGATCGAGCTCGTAGGTGTAGACCACGGGCAGTCCTTGGTTCTGCTCCACCCGCCAGAAAAACGGAATGCCCGCCGCTGCGTACTTGCGGGGCTTGACATCCCTGTCGCGCTCCTCGGAGTCGTCGGACACGACTTCGACGGCCAGGATGACGGAGTCCGAGTGATGCCACGTCTGCCCCGGTCCGGTGTCGGCATCCGCCCGGTACACCAGCAGATCGGGCTCCGGTCGGTTGCGCCGGTCGAGCTTGACGCTGAACTCCCGGTCGACGTCGTACGCATCGGGGACCTGACTGAGCAGGGCGTACTCCAACAACCGGATCGTGCGTAGGTGAAAACGGGTCTGCGGACTCACGAAGACAAGGCTCCCGTCGATCAGCTCCGTGTGCGGAGGGAGGTTCGGGAGTCGGTCCAGGTCATCGGCCGTCCAGCCGCCGTGCGGCGGACGGGGCCACTCGAAGTCCTCGTCCAGTCCGTACTCGCGTGCGGCGCTCATGATTGCTCCCATGCGGCGGAGTCTGCCTGGCAGAGTCAGCGTACTCAGCAAGAACGGCGACTCGACGCTCTGCCGAGTGATCCCCGAACGTGCCGTTGACACCCGCCTCCACCTTTACTCGCGGTCAACAAGTCGCGCGCAAGGGATTGACGAGCTTGCTGACAGGCAGTCTTATAAGAGCAGCGAGTGACCGCGGGTAACACGACGGTTCCGGACGCAATCCCGTACGACGAGGTGGGACAGCCATGACGACCCTGACGGAAGCCGACGCGCTCGACGGCCTGCGCGACGCGCTGGGCCTGCTCAAGGACAGGGAGCAGGTGGCCGAACGGCTGCTCGACTCTTCCGCCAAGCACTCCTTCGACCCGGACAAGGAACTGGACTGGGACGCGCCCTTCGAGGAGGGCAAGTGGTTCTGGCCGCCGGAGCTCGTGTCGCTGTACGACACCCCGATGTGGAAGCGGATGAGCGAGGAGCAGCGGATCCTGCTCTCCCAGCACGAGGCCGCGGCCCTCGCCTCGCTCGGCATCTGGTTCGAGCTGATCCTCATGCAGCTCCTGGTCCGGCACATCTACGACAAGTCGGCGACGAGCGCGCACGTGCGGTACGCGCTCACCGAGATCGAGGACGAGTGCCGGCACTCGAAGATGTTCGCCCGGCTGATATCGCGCGGTGAGACCCCGTGGTACCCGGTGAGCCCGGTCCACCAGCACCTGGGGCGTCTGTTCAAGACGATCTCCACCACGCCCGGCTCCTTCACCGCCACCCTGCTCGGCGAGGAGGTCCTGGACTGGATGCAGCGGCTGACCTTCCCCGACGAGCGGATCCAGCCGCTGATCCGGGGCGTCACGCGCATCCACGTCGTGGAGGAGGCCCGTCACGTGCGGTACGCGCGCGAGGAGCTGCGCCGGCAGATGGTGACGGCCCCGAAGTGGTCGCAGGAGTTCACCCGCATCACCTCCGGCGAGTTCGCCCGCGTCTTCTCCGTCGCCTTCATCAACCCCGAGGTCTACACGAACGTGGGACTGGACAAGCGGGAGGCCATGGCCCAGGTCAAGGCCAGCGGGCACCGCCGCGAGGTGATGCAGACCGGCGCCAAGCGCCTGACCGACTTCCTCGACGACATCGGCGTACTGCGGGGCGTGGGGCGCCGGCTGTGGAGGTCGTCGGGCCTGCTGGCCTAGGACCCGGCCGCGGGCGGTCGTACGCCGCCCGCCCCGCCGGCGTACGGGGTCACGGAACCGCACCGGTTACCCTGCGTTCCATGACCCCGCAGGCCCCCACCCCCGCCTACCGCCGGCTCAGCGTCGAGGAGCGCCGCGGTCAGCTGCTCGACGCCGCGCTCACCCTCTTCGCGCACCGGCCGCCGGAGGAGGTCTCCCTGGACGACGTGGCGGAGCAGGCCGGGGTCTCGCGCCCCCTGGTGTACCGGTACTTCCCGGGCGGCAAGCAGCAGCTGTACGAGGCGGCGCTCCGGTCGGCCGCCGACGAGCTGCGGCTGTGCTTCGACGAGGCCCACCACGGCCCCCTGACGGCCCGCCTGTCCCGGGCCCTGGACCGGTACCTGGCCTTCGTGGACCAGCACGACACCGGCTTCAGCGCCCTGCTGCGCGGCGGCAGCGTGGCCGCGACCTCGCGGACCACGTCCATCGTGGACGGCGTGCGCCGGGCCGCCGCCGAGCACATCATGAGCCACCTGGACGTCGACGAGCCCGGCCCCCGGCTGCGGATGACCGTCCGCATGTGGATCACGGCCGTGGAGGCGGCCTCGCTGATCTGGCTGGACGAGGACAAGCAGCCGCCGGCCGAGGAGCTGCGGGACTGGCTCGTGGAGCAGTTCGTGGCCGTGCTGTCGGTCACCGCGAAGCGCGACCCGCAGACCGAGGCGCTGGTCGAGGCGCTCGCGGCGGATGTCTGACACTGGTGCCGTGAAGAGCGAAGACACCCCCTTCGAGGGCGGCCCCATGGACGGGCGGGTGCTGCCGGTGCTGGTCGGGATGACCGGGCACCCGCCGAAGACGTACCGCATCCCGGTCCCGGCCCCCGACGGCGGGCCGCCCACGGTGCTCGTCTACCGCCGCGTCCCGCGCGACCGCGGCCGGGTCGGGATGGCCCGCTGGAAGTACGCGTACGACCCCACCGGGAAGAAGGGCGCCCGCCGGAAGTGGCCCTGGTCCAAGCCGGACAGCACGCCGGGCGGCAAGCCGGACGACGCGGACGGGTGACGCGCTTACGCCGAACCGCGCACACTCGGCACACGAAACCCGCCCATACGTCTGATGATCACCCTGCGGAGCGGACGGGCCGCCCCGCAGCGGAGGTGATGACGTGTCAGGAAGGCTTCTGCGTCTGGTGTGCACGGCGGCGGTGGCGGCCGGGATCGTCCTCGCACCCGTGTCCGCGGAGGCGGACCCCGAACCCGAAGAGCGCCCGGTGGCCGAGCTTCTGACCGATCTTCAGCGGCTGTACCGGGAGGCCGAGAAGGCCACCGAGACCTACAACGGCACCGAGGAGCGGCTGAAGAGGCAGCGGGCCGAGGTGCGGCGGCTGGACGCCGAGCTGGCCCGGACCCGGCTGTCCCTGCACGACAGCCGCAGCGCGGCGGGACGGCTGGCCCGGCAGCAGTACCAGAGCAGCACCGGCCTCTCCCCCTACGTACGGCTGCTGCTGGCCCGCGACCCGCAGCACGCCCTCGACCAGGGCCATGTGATCGGCCGGCTGGCCCGGGAGCGGGCCGAGACGGTGGGCCGGCTCACCGGTGACGAGAAGAAGGCCGACGAGGTGGCGCGGCGGGCCCGCAAGGCCCTCGACGCGCAGTTCGCCCTCGCCGAGCGGCAGAAGAAGGAACGGGACGCCGTGCAGGACCGGCTCCGGGACGTCGAAAAACTGCTCGCCTCGCTCACCCCCGAGAGGCTGGCCGAGCTCGCCGCGTTCGAGAAGAACGGCATCGCCACGGCACAGGAACGGTTCATCGCGTCCGGGGCGCTGGGCGCCGGCGGCAGGCCCTCCGCGCAGGGCGACCGGGCGGTGCGCTTCGCGGTGGAGCAGATCGGGAAGCCGTACCAGTGGGGCGCGGAGGGTCCGGCGTCGTACGACTGCTCGGGTCTGACGTCCCAGGCGTGGGCGCGGGCCGGCACGCCGATCCCGCGGACCAGCCAGGAGCAGTGGGCCCGGCTGAAGCGGGTCCCGCTGAACCAGCTGCGGCCGGGTGACCTGGTCGTCTACTTCCCCGAGGCCACGCACGTGGCGATGTACCTCGGCGACGGCATGGTCGTCCAGGCGCCCCGTCCCGGTGCCCGGGTCAAGGTGTCGCCGATCGCCGCCAACCCGGTGCTGGGGGCGGTGCGGCCCGACCCCGGCGGGGAGCCGGTGCGGCGGTACGTGCCGCCGAGGCTCCCCGCCGGGGCGACGGACGGATCCGACGAGGGCTACGCCTCCGCCGGCGCGCCGGCCGCGCCGGTGACCTCCGCCAAGTAGGCCTCGGTCTTCTGCGGCTCGTAGAAGAAGTTCTCGAAGTCGGCCGGGTTGTTGAAGCCGTTGGCGAAGCGGTCCGCGACCGGCTGGAGCTGCCCGGCGGCGCCGATCAGGTTCAGGACGTGCTCCGGCGGCGGGGCGAGCATGGCGTTCGTCCACTTGGTGACGTGCTGTGCCGTCTCCCAGTAGCGGTCGAAGGTCGCCTGCATCCACTCCTCGTCGAACGGCTTCTCGCCCTGCTCCAGGATCGAGGCGAGGTAGGAGGCGGCGCACTTGGAGGCGGAGTTCGAGCCCTGCCCGGTGATCGGGTCGTTGGCGACCACGACGTCGGCGACCCCGAGGACCAGGCCGCCGCCGGGCAGGCGCCCGATGGGGTGGCGGACGGTGGGGGCGTAACGGCCGGCGAGGGTGCCGCCGGCGTCGGTCAGTTCGACCTTGGTGGCCCGCGCGTACTCCCAGGGGAGGAATTTCTCCATGAGTTCCAGGGTCAGGGAGAGGTGCTCCGCCGGGTCCTTGACGTCCTTGAAGGCGTCGAGCGGGCCGCCGGGTATGCCCTCCCAGAACAGGATGTCGGCGCGGCCGGACGTGGTGTAGGTCGGCATGATGAACATCTCGCCGACGCCCGGGACCAGGTTGCAGCGGACGGCCTCGGTGTCCGGGTGCTCCGGGCGCGGGCCCAGCCCGTGGACGTAGGCCACCGCGAGCGCGCGCTGCGGCTCGCTGTACGGGGAGCGCGAGGCGTCCCGGCCGAACATCTGCACCAGCTCGCCCTTGCCGGCCGAGACCAGCACGAGGTCGTACGCGCGGGAGAAGTAGTCCAGGTCGCCGACGGCCGCGCCGTGGATGACCAGCTGGCCGCCGCGCTGCGCGAAGGTCTCCATCCAGCCGGCCATCTTCACCCGCTGGTCGACCGACTGCGCGAACCCGTCGAGCCGGCCCAGCCAGTCGATCGCCCGCTGCGAGGGACCCGGGTCGAAGGAGCCGGGGGCCGCCACCGAGACGCCGAGTCCTTCGATCTTCGGGGCCTGGGACTCCCAGAAGTTCAGCTGGAGATCGCGCTCGTGCTGGAGTGCCGTGTGGAACATGCACTGCGTCGACATGACCCGGCCCGTACGGATCTCGTCCGCGGTCCGGTTGGACATCAGGGTGACCTCGTACCCGTGCGACTGGAGGCCGAGGGCGAGCTGGAGACCGGACTGCCCGGCTCCGACGACGAGTATCTTCCGCATGCGGGGGACGCTCCTAAGGGGACTGCTCGGGGACTACTCGGGGGTTTCGTCGAGCGCGTGGCCCACGAGGGACAACAGGGTCTCGATGACCGAGATCCGACGGCGCGCATCCATGATCATTACAGGTATGTGCGCGGGGATGGTCAACGCCTCCCGCACGTCCTCCGCCTCGAACAGCTCGCTGCCGTCGAAGTGGTTCACCGCGACGACGTAGGGCAGTCCGCAGCTCTCGAAGTAGTCGAGCGCCGGGAAGCAGTCCTTCAGGCGGCGGGTGTCGGCCATCACCACGGCGCCGATCGCACCGCGCACCAGGTCGTCCCACATGAACCAGAACCGCTGCTGGCCCGGCGTGCCGAACAGGTAGAGCACCAGGTCGTCGTCGAGCGTGATGCGGCCGAAGTCCATGGCCACCGTGGTGGTGAGCTTGTCCGGCGTGGCGGTGAGGTCGTCGGTCTCCTCGCTCGCCTCGGTCATCAGCGCCTCGGTCTGCAGGGGCGTGATCTCCGAGACGGAGGTGACCAGCGTGGTCTTGCCGACACCGAATCCGCCCGCCACCACGATCTTGGTCGCGATCGGGGCGCGGGTGGCGTCCGTCTGCCAGGGCTGCACGGGCTCGTCGGGCTCGACGAGCGGGGAGACGCCGAAGGCGGCGGCGTCAGAGACGACGGAGTCCACTCAGCACCCTTTCCAGCAGAGCGCGGTCCGGACGGCCCGTGCCATGGCCGGTTCCGGTGCCGTATACACGGATCTTTCCCTGGTCCGCGAGGTCGCTGAGGAGCACGCGGACCACGCCGAGCGGCATCTTCAGCAGCGCGGCGATCTCGGCCACCGTACGCATACGGCGGCACAGCTCGACGATGGCCCGCATCTCCGGCATCACGCGGGAGGTGAGTCCACCGTTCGTCAGTTCCTTGCGCTCCTCGGCGGCTTCGAGCGCGGCGGTGGTCCCCACGAAGGTCTCGACGAGGAGCACGTGACCGAAGCGGGTACGGCCGCCGGTGAGCGAGTACGGGCGTACGCGGGCGGGTTTGCGGTCCGCGCCGCGTACGGGGAGGGTCTTCCTCGGGCTGCTGCTCATCGGGCGCTCCCCGTCGACTCGGACTCCAGTGACTTCCGCAGCTCGCTGCGGAGTTCGGGGGTCAGGACGTGGCCGGCGCGGCCGACGAACAGCGCCATGTGGTAGGCGACGACGCTCATGTCGCAGTCCGCGGAGCCGTGCACGCCGAGCAGCGAGCCGTCGCTGATCGACATGACGAACAGGCTGCCCTCGTCCATCGCGACCATCGTGTGCTTCACACCGCCGAAGTCCATCAGCCGGGCGGCGCCGACCGTCAGGCTGCCGACGCCGGAGACGATGGTGGCCAGGTCGGCGGCGGAGCCGCGCGGACCGGAGCGCCGCTCGGCCCGTACCTGCCGGGCCGCGTCGTTGTGTTCGGGATCGGAGGAGAGCAGCAGCAGTCCGTCGGAGGAGACCACCGCGACCGAGAGGATGCCGGGCACCTCCTCGACGAGGTTGGTCAGCAGCCAGTGCAGATTGCGGGCTTCACTGCTCAGTCCGAAGGTACTGGGCGCGGTCAACTGCTTGCCTCCTCGACAGTGCCCCCCGTGGCTTCCTCGGTTGTGCCTGTGGCGGTCGGCGCCTGGTGCTGAGCTGTCCGGTCGGCGATCTCCGCCTCGACGTCGCGCCGCCCGGCCTCCGCCCCCCGGCGGAAGCCGCCCAGGCGGCGGCGCAGTGCCTCGGCGTCGACGGAACCCGTGCGCGGGCGCGGCGTCGACGCGGGTGTGCTGAGCTTGGGGGTCCGCTTGGGCAGCCCCTTGTCGGTGACGGGTTCGGCCGGCTCGGCGGCCTCGTCCGGTGTGCGGTCGTGGGCGTCGGGGCCGATGGCGTAGGGGTCGGGTGCGGGCGCCGGCTCGGGCGCCGGGCCGGACCCGGATGCGGCTGCGGGCCCGGGTGCGGGTGCCGGTGCCGGCTCGGGTGCCGGAGCGGGTACGGGTGTCGGGCCGGACCCGGACCCCGACGCGGGCTCGGGTGCGGGTGTCGGTCCCGGCTCGGGTGCGGGGTCCGCGGCCCGGGCGGGATCCCGTTCCGTCGCCTGGGCCGGGATCAGCAGCTCCATCGTGGTCTCGTCCGGGAGACCGCCGGCGGCGGGCCCTCGCGTCCCGCGGGCCTCCGCGTCCTCGGCGGTCTTCGGGGCGGCCGACTCCTCCGCGGGCGCCTCGCCGTCCTCCGCGCGAGGCTCCGGAGCCATGTCTCCTTCCGCCGGCGGAGTCTGCGGCTCCGTGACGGCTTCGGCGTCCTGCTCGGCCCCGGCGTCATCCCGGGCCTCGGCGTCGGCCTCGGCCTCTGCGCGTCGTACGGCCCGCTCCGCCGAGGCGACCAGCGGGTCGACGCCCTTCTCCACACGGCCGTGCAGGACGTTGGAGTTGGCCTCCGCGTCGGCTCCCGGCAGGGAGAAGGTCTGGGTGCCGTCGCCCCTCGGCGTGGCGGACGCGGCGACGGCGGCCGGCGGTGCCGCCGCGAGCAGCGTCTTCGGCAGCACCACGACGGCCGCGACACCGCCCTGCTTCTGCTCCCTCAGCTGCACCCGGGCCCCGTGGCGGTGGGCGAGCCGGGCCACCACGTACAGGCCGAGACCGAGCCCGTCCTCGCCCTCCTGCTCGTAGGGCGCGTCCGGGTCGAAGTCGGTGAGGCGGGCGTTGAGCCGCTCCAGCCGCTCGCTGGTCGTGCCGATGCCCTCGTCCTGCACGGAGAGCATGACCTCGCCGTTCTCCAGCAGCCAGCCGGAGACCTCGACGGGCAGGTCCGGGGGCGAGAACGTGGTGGCGTTCTCCATCAGCTCGGCCAGCAGGTGGGAGAGGTCGTCCGCGGCGAACCCGGCCACGTGCGCGTGCGGCGGCAGCGCGGCGATGCGGACCCGCTCGTACCGCTCGATCTCGCTGACGGCGGCCCGCACGACGTCGACCAGCGGCACCGGTCCGGCGCTGTGCTGGACGTGTTCGGTGCCGGCCAGCACGAGAAGGTTCTCGCTGTGCCGGCGCATGACCGTGGCGAAGTGGTCGAGCTTGAACAGGGTGGACAGGCGCTCCGGGTCCTGCTCGCGCTCCTCCAGGCTCTCGATGACGGCCAGTTGCCGCTCCACCAGGCCGAGCGTGCGCAGCGCGAGGCTGACGAAGGTGCCGCCGATGCTCTTGCGCATGACCTCCAGCCGGGCGGCGGACTCGGCCAGTTCGGCGCGCAGTTCCTCGCGGGCGTCGGCCATCTTCTGCCGCTGGCCGACGAGGTGCTTGCGGTCGGCCTCCAGCGTGGTGACGCGCTCGGCGAGGCCGGCGGCGTGCGCGTGCAGGGCGTTGACCGAGCGGACGACCTGGGCGAACTCGTCGTTGCGGCCGGTGAAGGCGACGGGCTCTTCGGCGGCCGGGTCCTCCGCCCCGGCGAGCCGGGCCGAGCCGCGGCGCAGCACCGAGAGCGGACGGGTGAGGGTACGGGCCATGGCGGTGGCGATGCCGACGGCGATCAGCATCAGGGCGCCGAGGGCGGCGATCCGGATCTCCAGCGCCGTGACGTCGTCGTCGCGCAGCTGCTCCAGGTCCTTGGTGCGCTTGTCGTAGAGCGCGGACTCGGCGCCGCGCATCGCGTCGACGCGGGCGGAGAGCGCGGCGTCCAGCCGCTTGACGCTGGTGCGCAGGTCGTCGTCGGAGAGGGTGGACTCGTCGGTGAGGCCGGCCAGGTACTTCTCGGCGGAGTTGACCTCCGGGCCGGTGACCGCGGCGTCGTAGCGGTCCCGGGCCTCCTTCGGCGCGCCCTCGCGGAAGTCGGCGAGCGCGGCGTCGGAGCGCACCCGGGCCTGCTGGGCGGCGGCGGTGAGGGCGTCGCGCTGCTCGGCGTCGGCGTCCGAGGCCGTGGTCGTCTCCGTCGGCAGGCCGGTGATCGGGTCGATGACGGTCTGCGTGGTGCTCGGCACGTTGAGGGCGGCGAGCAGCAGGCCGCGGGTGGCGGCGGCCTGCTGGACGGCGGTGTCCAGCTCGGCGAGGGCGTAGGCCCCGGCGCCGGCGCGGGGCGGCAGCCGCTCGGCCAGTTCCTCGGCGAGCGCGTGGAGTTCGGTGATCGCCTCGGAGTACGCCTGGTGCGCTTCGAGGGCGGTGGACTTGCCGGTGAGGGCGGACCGGCGCAGCGACGCGATGGCGTCGAGGTCCTCGCGCAGGGAGGCCGGTGTGTCGGTGTCCGCGCGCAGCTCCTCCACCTGCCGGTCCACGCGTGCGCTGCGCTGCTCGGAGGGCGCCTTCGTCTTGGGGCGGCCGGCGGCGACGTAGGGGACGACCTCGTCCCGCTCGTCCGCGAGGGAGTGGGCGAGGGTGAGGGCGTCCTGGGTCCGCCCGGCGAGGGTCACCAGTTCCTGGGTGTCGCTCAGTTGCCCCGAGGCGGCGACGACCGAGGGGGCGCCGGCTCCGGCGATGGCGGCGGCCACGACGGCCACGGCGACGATCAGCCGGTTGCGCACATGGGTCGGGCGGCCCTTGCCGACCGGGGGCGCCGGTGTCGCCGGGGCGGTGGCGCCGGGGGTCCGCTCGGCGCCCCCCGCGGGGGTCGTCTGCTTGCCTGTGCGACGAGGCCGCGTCTTCTGCACCGGTGCTCGCATTCCTGACTCGTGTACCCGTGGGCCCGGGTGGCGCTCCGTCAACTGGCCGGTCGGCGCGTGCACCCTCCCCCAAGCTCTCGGCGGCTCCCCCGCACCCGACTGGGCATCGAGCGGGGAGATCCCATGAGCAGGGCAGGATCCCCCAACCGGTTCCCGACCCTCCCAGTGCCGGTTGACGGTGGGCGTGCATCACCTGACCCGCCACCCGAAGGAGTGAACATCGGACGGGAGTTGGGGAGCAAGTTCCCATGGCTCATGCGCCCCGCCCGCGCGGCGTGCCGGTTGGACGTCTGCGGCGGGCGGTGGCACTATGTGCCGCCACGCGTTCCCGGAGTGAAGCATTCCAACCCAAATCCGGCGCCTGACCTGCGCTGCTGCGCCGGTTCGGCAAGGGTTGCCAGCCTTTTGCGGAGGCTGTGAAGGGGTCGTGCAGACTGGCTGGATGCGCACGGAACTCGTCTCGGAACCCGGCAACCCCGACCACCCCAACGAGGACTTCGCGAGCGTCGGACTTCCGGCCTCGGGACAGGGCGGTTCGCTCGTCGTCCTGGACGGTGTGACGCCGCCGCCGGGCGGGACGGGCTGTCTGCATTCCGTCCCCTGGTTCACCGCGCGCCTGGGCGGCGCGCTGACCGAACTGACCGTTTCACTCCCCGATGTTCCTCTCACCGAGGCCCTGTCCCGTGCCATCGCGCGTACCTCGGCGGCACACGCCGAAACCTGTGACCTTTCTCACCCACGGACACCGCAGGCGACGGTGGTCCTGGCCCGCTGGTCCCCGGCCGTGGTCGAGTACCTGGTCCTGTCGGACTCGGCGCTGCTGGTGGAGGCCCCCGACGGCACGGTCACGGCTCACCTCGACGACCGGCTGGCCCGGCTGCCCCGCTCGGCCCTCGCCACGGACGCCCTGGTGGACGCCAACCTCCGCAACAAGGAGGGCGGCTTCTTCACGGCGGCGGCCGACCCGGCGGTGGCGGCGCGGGCGGTGACGGGGGTGCTGCCGCGGGGCGGGGTGCGGGCCCTGGCCGCCCTGACGGACGGGGCGTCGCGGTGGGTGGAGACGTTCCGGGAGGGCGACTGGACGGACTGCTTGCGCCTCGTGCGCAAGGAGGGCGCACAGGCGCTGGTGGACCGGGTCCGGCACCTGGAACGCGAAGACGCCGGGGGCGCGCGGGCGTTCCTGGGCCGCGGCAAGACCCACGACGACGCGACGGTGGCGTACGCGGAACTCTGACGCGCCCCCGGGGGAGGGGGCGACGGCTACTTCTCCATGCCGCGGTTGAGTTCGTGCAGCAGGCGGGCCAGTTCCGCGACCTCGCGCGGGTCCCAGTCGGCGAGCCGGCGGGCGTAGCGGGCGCGGCGGGCCTCCCGTACCCGGCCGACGCGTTCCTGGCCCTCCGGGGTGAGGGTGACCAGCCAGGCGCGGCCGTCGGCGGGGTCGGGTTCGCGGGTGACGAGGCCCAGGTCCTCCAGTGCGCGCAGCTGCCGGGACATCGTCGCCTTGCCGACGCCGATGTAGGCGGCCAGTTCCGTCGCCCGCTGCCCGCCGCACTCGCCGAGCCGTACGAGGAGCCCGTACGCGGACGACTCCAGGTCCGGGTGGACCTCCCGTGCCATCTCCCCCTGGTTGGCCCGGGCGCGTCGCAGCAGCACCGTCAACTCGCGCTCCAGCGCCAGGAATTCCGGCTGGTTCACACCACTACCCGTCACGCCGGATTCGACTCCGCGACCGCCGCCGTTTCCGTCTTCGTGCACGTCAGCCCCTGCCTGAATTTTCCCGGTCCTGAAAGTTTCCGCCACGGGCCGCCATCGCCGCAGCTCCGCAAGTATTTCGCAGGCTTAGACCAACGGCAGCTCCCGGACCCTCTTCCCACCGGGCGTTCTACGTGCGTAGCTTCTTTACCGGTCACTGAATGGCATGCTCACGCCATCCATTCCCCCACCGTGCACCACCGAGCCTTCGGAGGCACGTTCATGCCCGTGCACAGATCCGGACCGGCCCGCGGCCGACGCCTCACCGTCACCGGGATCCTGCTCGCCGCGTTCTCCCTGCTCCTCACCGTCCCCGCCCAGTCCGCGTCGGCCGCCGACACGCCACCGCGCGGCTCCGCCCACATGGGCATGGGCGTCGTGGAACACGACGGGCAGCACGGCACGCCCGTCCCCGGCGACGCCACCCAGACGGAGGGCGTCGACGTCTCCAGCCACCAGGGCAACGTCGCCTGGTCGACCCTGTGGAACAGCGGGGTCAAGTGGGCCTACGTGAAGGCGACCGAGGGGACGTACTACACGAACCCCTACTTCGCCCAGCAGTACAACGGCTCCTACAACGTCGGCATGATCCGCGGCGCGTACCACTTCGCCACCCCCGACACCACCAGCGGCGCCACGCAGGCCAACTACTTCGTCGACCACGGCGGCGGCTGGTCGCGCGACGGCAAGACGCTGCCGGGCGCCCTCGACATCGAGTGGAACCCGTACGGGGCCGCCTGCTACGGCAAGACGCAGAGCCAGATGGTCTCCTGGATCCGCGACTTCCTGAACACCTACAAGGCCCGCACCGGCCGGGACGCCGTGATCTACACGGCCACCAGCTGGTGGACCCAGTGCACCGGCAACTACGGCGGCTTCGCCGCCTACAACCCGCTGTGGATCGCCCGCTACGCCTCCACGGTGGGCACCCTGCCGGCCGGCTGGTCGTACTACACGATGTGGCAGTACACCTCGTCCGGACCGACGGTCGGCGACCACAACAAGTTCAACGGCGCGCTGGACCGCGTCGTCGCCCTCGCCAACGGCTGACGTACGGCGAAGGCCCGGGCCTCCCTCACGGGACCCGGGCCTTCCCTCATCCGGCAGCGTCCGTCACGCCGCCACCGGAACCTCCGGCACCGCGCCGCTCGTGGCCGGCGCCAGCGCCAGCTCCAGGACCTGGCGGACGTCCGTGACGGTGTGGACGTCGAGCTTGTCCAGCACCTCCGCCGGGACGTCGTCCAGGTCGGGCTCGTTGCGCTTGGGGATGATCACCGTGGTGATGCCCGCCCGGTGCGCCGCGAGCAGCTTCTGCTTCACCCCGCCGATCGGCAGCACGCGCCCGGTCAGCGAGACCTCGCCGGTCATCGCCACGTCGGTGCGGACCAGCCGGCCCGACAGCAGCGAGGCGAGGGCCGTCGTCATCGTGATGCCGGCGCTCGGTCCGTCCTTGGGGACCGCGCCCGCCGGGAAGTGGATGTGCACGCCCCGGTCCTTGAGATCGGCCACCGGCAGCTCCAGCTCGGCGCCGTGGCTGCGCAGGAAGCTCAGCGCGATCTGGGCCGACTCCTTCATCACGTCACCGAGCTGACCGGTCAGCGTCAGGCCCGCGGCGCCCGTCTCGGGGTCGGCGAGGGACGCCTCGACGTACAGCACGTCGCCGCCCGCTCCGGTCACCGCGAGGCCCGTGGCCACGCCCGGCACCGAGGTGCGCCGCTCGGCCGGGTCCTGGGCGGACTCGGGCACGTGGTGCGGCCGCCCGATCAGGGCGCGCAGGTCGCCGTCGGTGACGGTGAACGGCAGCTCCCGCTCGCCCAGTTCGTGCTGGGCCGCGATCTTGCGCAGCAGCCGCGCGACGGACCGCTCCAGGTTGCGCACGCCCGCCTCGCGCGTGTACTCGCCGGCCAGCTTGCGCAGCGCGCTCTCGTCCAGGGTCACCTCGTCCCGGTCCAGGCCCGCCCGCTCCAGCTGGCGCGGGAGCAGGTGGTCGCGGGCGATGACGACCTTCTCGTCCTCGGTGTAGCCGTCGAGGCGGACCAGCTCCATACGGTCGAGCAGGGCCTCGGGGATGGCTTCGAGGACGTTGGCGGTGGCGAGGAACACCACGTCCGACAGGTCGAGTTCGACCTCCAGGTAGTGGTCCCGGAAGGTGTGGTTCTGGGCCGGGTCGAGCACTTCGAGCAGGGCCGCGGCCGGGTCGCCGCGGAAGTCGGAGCCGACCTTGTCGATCTCGTCCAGCAGGACGACCGGGTTCATCGAGCCGGCCTCCTTGATCGCGCGGACGATACGGCCGGGCAGCGCGCCCACGTACGTACGCCGGTGGCCGCGGATCTCGGCCTCGTCGCGGACGCCGCCGAGGGCGACCCGGACGAACTTGCGGCCCATGGCGTGCGCCACGGACTCGCCCAGGCTGGTCTTGCCGACGCCGGGAGGGCCCACCAGGGCCAGTACGGCGCCCCCGCGCCGCCCGCCGACGACGCCGAGCCCGCGGTCGGCGCGCCGCTTGCGCACCGCCAGGTACTCGGTGATCCGCTCCTTCACGTCCTCCAGGCCGGCGTGCTCGGCGTCGAGCACGGCCTTGGCGCCCTGGATGTCGTAGGCGTCCTCGGTCCGCTCGTTCCACGGCAGTTCCAGGACGGTGTCGAGCCAGGTGCGGATCCAGGAGCCCTCGGGCGACTGGTCGGAGGCGCGCTCCAGCTTGTCGACCTCCTTGAGCGCGGCCTCGCGGACCTTCTCGGGCAGGTCGGCGGCCTCCACGCGGGCGCGGTAGTCGTCGGACTCCTCGCCGTCCTGCTCGCCGTTGAGCTCGCGCAGCTCCTTGCGGACGGCTTCGAGCTGGCGGCGCAGCAGGAACTCGCGCTGCTGCTTGTCGACGCCCTCCTGGACGTCCTTGGCGATGGTCTCGGCGACGTCCTGCTCGGCGAGGTGGTCGCGCAGGTGCTTGGTGGCGAGCTTCAGGCGGGCGACCGGGTCGGCGGTCTCCAGCAGCTCGACCTTCTGCTCGGTGGTGAGGAACGGCGAGTAGCCGGAGTTGTCGGCCAGCGCGGAGACGTCGTCGATGGCCTGGACGCGGTCCACGACCTGCCAGGCGCCGCGCTTGCGCAGCCAGGCGGTGGCGAGGGCCTTGTACTCCTTGACCAGTTCGGCGACCTGCCCGGGCAGCGGCTCGGGGACGCTCTCGTCGATCCGCGTGCCCTCGACCCACAGCGCGGCGCCGGGGCCGGTGGTGCCGGCGCCGATCCTCACCCTTCCCCGGCCGCGGATCAGGGCGCCCGGGTCGCCGTCGGCGAGGCGGCCGACCTGCTCGACCGTGCCGAGGACGCCGGTCCGGGCGTAGGTGCCGTCGATGCGCGGGACCAGGAGGACCCGGGGCTTTCCGGGTTCCGACCTCGCTGCGGCCTGGGCGGCCTCGACCGCTGCCCGCACATCGGAGTCGCTCAGATCCAGCGGGACCACCATCCCGGGCAGCACGACCTCGTCGTCGAGCGGCAGCACGGGCAGGGTGAGCGGTGTGAACGCCGTGGACTCAGCAGCCATGATCTCCCCTTCGGCAGTCAAGTTGAGTTATGCCGACTCAATGCTTGGCGCTCATGGATTGTTCCCCACCCCGTGTTCGCTCTGAGCGATCATGACTCCGGCGGGCTCGCGGGCCGGGACGGCGGGCGGGTTCCGGGGACCTGGGCGGGATCCGGGCGACGACGGTTCCGCTTTCACCAGCACGGGCGGTCCGCCGGTAATTCCGCCCGCCATACCCGCCCCGCCTGCCAGGATGGGCCGATGTCCACCACCTCGTACGACACACCCGAAGTACTGGACCGTCGCGAGGGCCCGCACGGCGAGGTCGTCCTGCGCCGGCACGGGACGCTGCTCCAGATCATCGCGAACGGCTGCTTCCTGATGGACACCTCCGACGGACGCTCCGAGCGGCGGCTCGTCGACGTGGCGGCCGAGGCGCTCGGCGAGCGGACCGCGCCGCACGTGCTGATCGGCGGACTCGGCGTCGGCTTCTCGCTCGCACACGCCGCCGCCGACCCCCGCTGGGGCCGCATCACGGTCGTCGAACGCGAGCGCGCCATCATCGACTGGCACCGCGACGGACCGCTGGCCCCGCTGTCCGCCGACGCCCTGGCCGACCCCCGCACGGACATCGTGGAAGCGGATCTGATCGCATACGTCAATGAGACATCCGCCACGTACGACGCCCTGTGCCTCGACATCGACAACGGCCCCGACTGGACCGTCACCGAGGGCAACGACGGGCTGTACTCACCGGCCGGACTGGCAAGCTGCGCAAGGGTGTTGAGGCCCGGCGGAGTGCTCGCGGTGTGGTCGGCCCACCCCTCTCCGGAATTCGAAGAAACCTTGTGTAATGCCGGGTTCCAGCAGGTGCGTACCGAAGAGATCCCCGTTGCCCGGGGCGTTCCGGACGTCGTCCACGTCGGCATCGGACCTGGATAGCAAAGGCCCGGTGAATCCCCGTACGCTGCTGCCTTGGCGCGGATCATTCAAGCGTCAATCGCAGTCATGGGATCACCCCACGGATTCCGGAAAGCACACCTCAGGGGCGGGCGATGGAGCAGACACACACCTCCCACAACGGCACGGCGGCGGCCACCCCGGGCGCACAGCGCCGGGTGCTGGTGGTCGAGGACGACCAGACGATCGTGGACGCCATCGCGACCCGCCTGCGCGCCGAGGGATTCCTGGTGCAAACGGCGGGCGACGGTCCGTCCGCCGTCGACACGGCCGAGGCCTGGCAGCCCGACCTGCTGATCCTCGACATCATGCTGCCCGGCTTCGACGGTCTGGAGGTCTGCCGCCGCGTGCAGGCCCAGCGGCCGGTGCCGGTGCTGATGCTCACCGCGCGCGACGACGAGACGGACATGCTGGTCGGGCTCGGCGTCGGCGCCGACGACTACATGACGAAGCCGTTCTCGATGCGCGAGCTGGCCGCGCGCGTCCATGTGCTGCTGCGGCGCGTGGAGCGGGCCGCGCTGGCCGCCACCACGCCGCGCAGCGGCATCCTGCGGCTCGGCGAGCTGGAGATCGACCACGCGCAGCGCCGGGTCCGGGTGCGCAGCGAGGACGTCCACCTCACGCCCACCGAGTTCGATCTGCTGGTGTGCCTGGCGAACACCCCGCGCGCGGTGCTCTCCCGCGAGCAGCTGCTGGCCGAGGTGTGGGACTGGGCGGACGCCTCCGGCACCCGGACCGTGGACAGCCACATCAAGGCGCTGCGGCGGAAGATCGGCGCCGAGCGCATCCGTACCGTGCACGGCGTGGGCTACGCGCTGGAGACGCCGACGCCATGAGCCGAGGGCGGGAAGCCGCACGGAGGAGCCCCGGGGAGCCCTGGGGCGGCGTACGCCCGTTCTCGATCAAGACCAAGCTGGGTGCGCTGGTCGTCACGTCGGTGCTGATCACCACCGGGCTGTCGGTGATAGCGGTGCACACCAAGACGGAGCTGCGCTTCATCACGGTCTTCTCGATGATCGCCACGCTGCTGATCACGCAGTTCGTGGCCCACTCGCTGACCGCGCCGCTGGACGAGATGAACGCGGTGGCCCGGTCCATCTCGCACGGCGACTACACCCGCCGGGTGCGCGAGAACCGCCGCGACGAGCTGGGCGACCTGGCCGTCACGATCAACCGGATGGCCGACGACCTGGAGGCCCAGGACCGCCAGCGCAAGGAGCTGGTGGCCAACGTCTCGCACGAGCTGCGCACGCCCATCGCGGGGCTGCGCGCGGTGCTGGAGAACATCGTCGACGGCGTCACGGAGGCCGATCCGGAGACCATGCGCACGGCCCTGAAGCAGACCGAGCGGCTGGGCCGGCTGGTGGAGACGCTGCTGGACCTCTCCCGTCTGGACAACGGCGTCGTACCGCTGCGCAAGCGGCGCTTCGAGGTGTGGCCGTACCTGTCGGGCGTGCTCAAGGAGGCCAACATGGTCGCCTCGGCACGCGCGGGCATCGCCTCCGGGTCCGGCAGTCACACCCGCAAGGACGTCCACCTGGCCCTCGACGTCTTCCCCCCGGACCTGACCGCGCACGCGGACCCCGAGCGCATCCACCAGGTGGTCGCCAACCTCATAGACAACGCGGTCAAGCACAGCCCGCCGCACGGCCGGGTGACGGTCAAGGCGCGGCGCGGAGCCCTTCCGGAGTCGCTGGAGCTGGAGGTTCTCGACGAGGGCCCCGGCATTCCCCGGTCGGAGTGGCACCGGGTCTTCGAGCGGTTCAACCGGGGCGCGGTGTCCCGGCCGCACGGTCCGGGCAGCGACGGCGGCACCGGGCTCGGCCTGGCGATCGCGCGCTGGGCGGTGGATCTGCACGGCGGCCGGATCGGTGTGGCCGAATCCGAGCGGGGCTGCCGGATTCTCATCACCCTTCCGGGCCTGCCGTCTTCGCCAAGTTGACGTAAAGTTCGAAGCGGAGCCCCAAGATCCACAGGCGTCCGCCCTGACGGACACGTGTGATCAGCCACAGGCCCGCGCCACGTCCGCGCCGGGTCCCGGTGAGCCCTTCCCATCTGAAGCAGAACCTCGCTAGTTTCCCGCCATTTCCAGCCCTGAAACGCGGTCTGCAATGTGACTTACGCGACGATGAACGGGCCCGACCTGACCTTCCCGCTCTGGGAGGCGTAGCCTTTATTCCCGCTGTCCATCACCTTGTGAAGCGGAAGAGGGCGGTTGCCGCCGTGTCGCCACAGTCCCCCAGTAACTCGAGCATCTCGACCGACACCGATCAAGCGGGCAAGAACCCCGCTGCGGCGTTCGGCCCCAACGAGTGGCTCGTCGACGAGATCTATCAGCAGTACCTCCAGGACCCGAACTCCGTGGACCGTGCCTGGTGGGACTTCTTCGCCGACTACAAGCCGGGGGCGGCCGCCGCCCAGGCTGCGTCGGGCACCGCGACCGCGGAGACGCCGAGCGCGCCGCAGGCCGCCCCGGCCCCGCAGGCCCCGGCCGCGGCTCCGGCCGCCCCGGCGCAGCCCGCCCAGGCCCCGGCCGCTCCCCAGCCGGCCGCCGCCGCGAAGCCCGCCGCCCCGGCCGCCAAGCCCGCCGCGCCCGCCGCCCCGGCCGCGAAGCCCGCCGCCAAGGCGCCGGCGAAGGCCGAGCCCGCGAAGGAGGCCCCGGAGGGCCCCGAGCTGGTGACGCTGCGCGGACCGGCCGCCGCGGTCGCGAAGAACATGAACGCCTCGCTGGAGCTGCCCACGGCCACGTCCGTGCGCGCGGTCCCGGTGAAGCTGCTGTTCGACAACCGCATCGTCATCAACAACCACCTCAAGCGCGCCCGGGGCGGGAAGATCTCCTTCACGCACCTGATCGGCTACGCGATGGTGCAGGCCATCAAGGCCATGCCGTCGATGAACTGGTCGTTCGGCGAGAAGGACGGCAAGCCGACGCTGGTCAAGCCGGCGCACGTCAACCTCGGCCTCGCCATCGACCTGGTCAAGCCGAACGGCGACCGCCAGCTGGTCGTCGCGGCGATCAAGAAGGCCGAGACGCTGAACTTCTTCGAGTTCTGGCAGGCCTACGAGGACATCGTCCGCCGCGCCCGCGAGGGCAAGCTGACGATGGACGACTTCACCGGTGTCACGGTCTCCCTGACCAACCCCGGCGGCCTCGGCACCGTCCACTCGGTGCCGCGCCTGATGCCCGGCCAGTCGGTGATCATGGGCGTCGGCTCCATGGACTACCCGGCGGAGTTCCAGGGCACCAGCCAGGACACCCTGAACAAGCTCGGCATCTCGAAGGTCATGACGCTCACGTCGACCTACGACCACCGGGTGATCCAGGGCGCCGCCTCCGGCGAGTTCCTGCGCCAGGTCGCGAACCTCCTGCTCGGCGAGAACGGCTTCTACGACGAGATCTTCGAGTCGCTGCGCATCCCCTACGAGCCGGTCCGCTGGCTCAAGGACATCGACGCCAGCCACGACGACGACGTCACCAAGGCCGCCCGCGTCTTCGAGCTGATCCACTCCTACCGGGTCCGCGGCCACGTCATGGCCGACACCGACCCGCTGGAGTACCAGCAGCGCAAGCACCCCGACCTGGACATCACCGAGCACGGCCTCACCCTGTGGGACCTTGAGCGCGAGTTCGCCGTCGGCGGCTTCGCCGGCAAGTCGATGATGAAGCTGCGCGACATCCTCGGCGTGCTGCGCGACTCGTACTGCCGCACCACCGGCATCGAGTTCATGCACATCCAGGACCCGAAGCAGCGCAAGTGGATCCAGGACCGCGTGGAGCGCGCGCACTCCAAGCCGGAGCGCGAGGAGCAGCTGCGCATCCTGCGCCGCCTGAACGCCGCGGAGGCCTTCGAGACCTTCCTGCAGACGAAGTACGTCGGCCAGAAGCGCTTCTCCCTGGAGGGCGGCGAGTCCGTCATCCCGCTGCTGGACGCGGTCCTCGACTCGGCGGCCGAGTCCCGCCTGGACGAGGTCGTCATCGGCATGGCCCACCGCGGCCGGCTGAACGTGCTCGCCAACATCGTCGGCAAGTCGTACGCGCAGATCTTCCGCGAGTTCGAGGGCAACCTCGACCCGAAGTCGATGCACGGCTCCGGTGACGTGAAGTACCACCTCGGCGCCGAGGGCACCTTCACCGGCCTGGACGGCGAGCAGATCAAGGTCTCCCTGGTCGCGAACCCCTCGCACCTGGAGGCGGTGGACCCGGTCCTGGAGGGCGTCGCCCGCGCCAAGCAGGACATCATCAACAAGGGCGGCACGGACTTCACCGTCCTGCCGGTGGCGATCCACGGCGACGCGGCCTTCGCGGGCCAGGGCGTGGTGGCCGAGACCCTGAACATGTCGCAGCTGCGCGGCTACCGCACCGGCGGCACGGTCCACATCGTCATCAACAACCAGGTCGGCTTCACCGCCGCCCCGGAGTCCTCCCGCTCGTCGATGTACGCGACGGACGTGGCGCGGATGATCGAGGCCCCGATCTTCCACGTGAACGGCGACGACCCCGAGGCCGTGGTCCGCGTCGCGCGGCTCGCCTTCGAGTTCCGCCAGGCGTTCAACAAGGACGTGGTGATCGACCTCATCTGCTACCGCCGCCGCGGTCACAACGAGTCGGACAACCCGGCCTTCACCCAGCCGCTGATGTACGACCTGATCGACAAGAAGCGCTCGGTGCGCAAGCTCTACACCGAGTCCCTGATCGGTCGCGGCGACATCACCCTGGAAGAGGCCGAGCAGGCGCTGCAGGACTACCAGGGCCAGCTGGAGAAGGTCTTCACCGAGGTCCGCGAGGCCACCGCGCAGCCGTCGGCCGTGGAGCCCTCCGACCCGCAGGCGGAGTTCCCGGTCGCCGTGAACACCGCGGTGACCGCCGAGGTCGTCAAGCGGATCGCCGAGTCCCAGGTCAACATCCCCGACCACATCACCGTCCACCCGCGTCTGCTGCCGCAGCTGCAGCGCCGGGCGGCGATGGTCGAGGACGGCACCATCGACTGGGGCATGGGCGAGACCCTCGCCGTCGGCTCCCTCCTGCTGGAGGGCGTCCCGGTCCGGCTCGCCGGCCAGGACTCCCAGCGCGGCACCTTCGGCCAGCGGCACGCGGTCATCATCGACCGCAACACCGGCGAGGACTACACGCCGCTGCTGTACCTGTCGGAGGACCAGGCCCGCCTGAACGTCTACAACTCCCTGCTGTCCGAGTACGCGGCGATGGGCTTCGAGTACGGCTACTCGCTGGCCCGCCCCGACGCGCTCGTGATGTGGGAGGCGCAGTTCGGCGACTTCGTCAACGGCGCGCAGACGGTCGTGGACGAGTTCATCTCGTCGGCGGAGCAGAAGTGGAACCAGACGAGCGGCGTGGTGCTCCTGCTGCCGCACGGCTACGAGGGCCAGGGCCCGGACCACTCCTCGGCCCGCCCGGAGCGGTTCCTCCAGCTCTGCGCGCAGAACAACATGACGGTCGCCATGCCGACCTCGCCGTCGAACTACTTCCACCTCCTGCGGTGGCAGGTGCACAACCCGCACCACAAGCCGCTGGTCGTCTTCACCCCGAAGTCGATGCTGCGCCTGAAGGCGGCGGCCTCGAAGGCGGAGGAGTTCACCACGGGCCAGTTCCGCCCGGTCATCGGCGACGCCTCGGTCGAGGCGGCCGCGGTGAAGAAGGTCGTCTTCTGCGCCGGCAAGGTCTACTACGACCTCGACGCCGAGCGGAAGAAGCGCGGCGTGACGGACACGGCCATCATCCGCATCGAGCGCCTGTACCCGCTGCCGGGTGCCGAGCTCCAGGCGGAGATCGCCAAGTACCCGAACGCCGAGAAGTACCTGTGGGCCCAGGAGGAGCCGGCGAACCAGGGTGCCTGGCCGTTCATCGCGCTCAACCTGATCGACCACCTGGACCTGGCGGTCGGCGCCGACGTTCCGCACGGCGAGCGCCTGCGCCGCATCTCGCGCCCGCACAGCTCGTCCCCGGCCGTCGGTTCCGCCAAGCGGCACCAGGCCGAGCAGGAGCAGCTGGTGCGTGAGGTGTTCGAGGCGTGAGCCGCTGACCGGCCTCGCCGACATGCGAAGGGGCCCGGCCCCGAGTCCTCGTGACTCGGGGCCGGGCCCCTTTCTCCGTGGTCCGGCTTTTCCGTGGTTCAGCCGAGATAGGGCTCGAAGTCCCAGTACGGCCGGATGCGCTGGCGGGCGGAGAGGGTGTGCGGATGCTGGGCGCCCAGCGTACGGGTCAGCGCCAGCAGTGCGTCCTCCTCCAGCTTCCCGGCCTCCTCCTGCTCCCGCCCCGCCCGCAGGTCCGCCGCCAGCGCCACCTGGCAGGACAGCGTCAGCGGATGCTCGTGGCCCAGCATGTGCCGGGCCCTGCGCAGCGTGTCCCGGCTCAGCTCCACGGCGTCGGCGATCCGGCCGTTGAAGTTCCGCGCGCTCGCGGCGTTGAGCGCGCAGCCCAGCACCCAGGGGTGGTCCGGGCCCAGCGTGGCCGTGAGACCGGCCAGCGCGGACTCGAACATCGACATCGCCTCGGCACGCTCACCGGCCACCTGCATGACCAGCCCGGTGTTGGCGAGCATGCCGGTCGCGACGGGGTGGGCGGGGCCGAGGAGGGCACGGTAGCCGACCTCGGCCTCCCCGATGAGGTCGCGGGCCTGGCTGAGGTCGCCGTGCTCGCGGAGGTAGTTGCCGTAGTTGGTGATGAAGGCGAGGGTGCGGTAGTGCTCGCGGCCGTGCACCTGCTCCAGCTGCTCCATGAGCCCGGCCATCAGTTGGCCCACGTCCTGGGTGTGGCCGCCCTCTCTGCGGTAGCACATGGCCAGCCGGGAGCGCGCCTCCAGCGTCTGGGGGTGCTGCGCGCCGAGCACCTGTACGTGCATCCGCACCACCGGCTCCTGCCGGGCGAGCGCGTCGCGGTAACGGCCGAGGAGACGCAGATCCTCGGCGACGCCGCTGGCCGAGTTGAGGGTGCTGATGTGCCGGGCCCGCAGCACGCTCTCCCGCCGGGCGAGGACCTCCAGGTCGACTTCGTACGCCTCGGCGTACCTGCCGAGGAGCCGCAGGCTGACGCCGAGGTTGTGCCGGTCGATGAGCGTGGTGACCTCGTCCGGACCGAGCAGTCGCACGTTGCCGTCGAGGACCTCCTGCTGCAACCGGTACGCCTCCTCGTACCGCCCGAGCTGGCGCAGGCTGCTGGCCATGGCGCCCTTGGTGTTCAGTTCACCGAGATCGTCGTGCCGGTCGGCCGCCTGCAGCTTCTTGAGGACGCCGCGGTCCAGCTCGTACGCCTCGCGGAACCGTCCGCCGGCCCGGAGGATGTTGCTCTCCTGGGTGGTCAGGTCGAGCATGGGCTGGGCGAGCGGTTCCATCGTCTGCGCCCAGTGGTCGCGGACCCGCTGGGCCAGTTCCAGACCGGCCGTGTACTCACCGCTGCGGAAGCAGTAGCGCAGGCAGTTCAGCACGGTCTCCTGGACGCGGGGATCGGTACTGCCCAGCGCGCCCGAGGGCTCCAGGTGCGGCAGCAGTTCGGCGTACCGGGGCCAGTTCCTGCTGTCCATGGGGTTGCCCGGGTCGGCCTGGGCCAGCAGGGTGTGGACGGCCCTGCGGTGGACGGCACGGCCGTCCTCGCTGATGAGCTTGGAGACGATGTCGTGGACGAGTCGGTGCATGTGCACGGACTCCTGGTGCGGGCCCATCTCGACACCGGCCGGGCCACGCGTCTCGCGGGTCAGCACCGAGTAGTTGACCAGGGTGTCGAGCGCCTTCGTCCAGGCGGGCAGGTCGCTCGCCATCCACCGGAGTCCCTCGGGGAGGTCGGCCTGCGGGTAGGCGCGGATGAGGCCGAGCGGGATGCGCCCGGGCGCGAACGACGTGCACAGCCCCAGGATGTCGATGGCCCGCGGCTGTGCGTTGCGGAGGCGGTTGAGCAGTATCGACCAGGAGGTCATGGACGACTGGGGGAACCCCTCGCCGGTGGCGGGTTCGTCGACCGTGGACAGTTTGCGCTCACGCACCATCCGCAGGTACTCGGGCACCTCCATGCGCGACTCGCCGAGCCAGGAGGCGGCCTGGACCAGCGGCAGCGGCACGTCCCCGAACTCGGCGGCGACCTCGTCCGCCTCGTCCGCGGTGATGTGGGGGGCCCGGCGCATGAGGTAGCCGGTGGACTCGACGCGCACGAAGGCCGGCACCTCCAGTACGTCGGTGTGTTCGCTCCAGGCGCGGTTGCGGGAGGTCACCAGCACGTGGCCGGGGCCCTGCGGGAGCAGCGCGTTGACGGAGTCGATGTCGTCCCAGCCGTCGAAGACCAGCAGCCAGTTGGCGTGCGGCTGACCGCGTCGCAGGGAGTCGCGCACGGCACGGATGCGTTCGCCGGGCTCGCTGCCGATGGGCAGGCCGAGTTCCACGGCGAGTTCGCCCAGGCGGTCGCGCTGGATGTTGCGGTCGTCGGAGTTGACCCACCACACCAGGTCGTAGTCGGTGCTGAAGCGGTGAGCGTACTCGGCGGCGAGCTGTGTCTTGCCGATGCCGGACATGCCGAGCAGTGTGCAGGCGGCCGCACCGCGCTCGGCGTCGGCGAGTCGCTGGTGGAGATCGGTGAGCAGGTCGTCGCGGCCGGTGAACCGCGGGTTGCGGCGGGGCACCTCGCCCCAGATCTCGCATCGTGTCTCCGGGTAGCGGACACGGGCCGGGAGCACTCTCGGTACGCGGCGGCGTTCCAGTCCGAGGCGGCTCAGCAGCCGCTCCTCGGCGGCTTCCTCGCTCAGCCCCCACAGACTGGCCGGTTCGAGGACCGCGGTGGCGGGCAGCAGCGGTCGGTTGGTCAGGTTCACGGCGCAGAACCGGTCGGCGTGGGCGGCGACGAATCCGCGCAGCACGTCGTTCCATTCACCCGCGGGACGCGGACCGAGCTCGAAGAACCAGTCGTTGAGGACCAGGAGCACGCGTCCGCTCGACAGCAGCAGGTCGCCGAGCGCGTCCTCCAGGGGTACCTCACGCGGCGGGTCCCAGCGCTGCAGGGTGGTCCGGTGGCCGTGGCGTTCCAGTGTCTGCGCGATCCACGCCGCCCATGAGCGGTGATAGCCCGGGAAGACCACGAGGAAGTGCTCTGGTGCCGGCGCACCCTTGTCGGCCGACCGCCGCTGTTCCGCCATTGCCGCTCCCTGTTCCGGCGTCTGTCGCACCCTCGGACAGATCGTGCATAACTTAACGCAGCCACCCGGCCCCGGAGCGTTACACGCAGCTCCGGGCCGTCATCCCGAGGATCTCGTGATGCCGGGCCATCCGACGGACGAATTCCCGTCCCGCACTGGTCAGTTCATCGGATTCACGGAGGATCGACAAGGCCTTCCCGACCTGTTCGCGGTAGTCCGGGAACTGCCCCGCGGCCCACCGCCGCAGTGCCGACGGAAGAACACAGCCCCTGAGCATCCGGCTGGAGAAGTCGGTCAGTGCCAAATGCGCGTACGCCCCTTGGAGGACGGCCGGTACGGGCCGCGGGTCGGGACGCCAGCCCACGTGGTGCAGTGCGGTCCCGTCCGGACGGCACAGGGGCAGGAGCTCGTTGAGGGCGGCGAGCTTCGTGTGGTGGGTCTCGTGGACGAGCGACTCCGCCAGCTCCCGCCCTCCGGCGGGCAACTGGGTCAGCACGGCACAGGGAGCGGCTCGGAGCGTCGCGCTGACCGGCGCCCCGTCCGCGGGCTGGGGCGGCGCCAGGGGCACCACGGCCCGCAGCACCGCCCCGATCTCGGCCGCTCGGTCCGGGTCCGCGGCCGACATGAACGCCTGGGCGGCACGCCACCGCTCGAACCACAGGCGACGGGCGGAGGGGTGGCGCTCGGCCGCGGGAAGCGCCGAAGGCCCTATCCCGGGTGCCGGGACCCGGTAGGGGTCCAGGTCGTCGAGGACGACGGTGCCGCCCGGGAACGTCCCCAGCCCCGACCACCCCGCGTCCTCGCTCTCCGGCCGCTCCGCGACCGGCGTCCCGTCGGCTTCCGGGCGGGACAGCACCACGCCGGTGCCACCCGTCCCGTCCACGATGCGCACGCGGCCGTCCCGGCCGACCAGGCGGGCGCGGCCCGAGGGACAGCTCAGCACGCCGATGCCGGGCAGCGTCAGGGCTCCGGCCGGCACGGTGAGGGTCCGGTCGACCTCGCATCCGGCGCGGACGACGGCGGCGGCGGTCACGCCGCTCAGGTGCGCCAGGTGCCTCTCGAACTCGGGGCCCGCTGGAGCGGCCAGGGCTTCGGTGAGCCAGGCGCCGGTCATGGGGTAGTCGAGGACGTCCCGGACCGCCGCGGGGTCCGCCCGTTCCGTCCGCTCCAGCGTCGCCCAGTCCTGCTCGAATCGCCGGCGCGCGGCGGGGGTCAGGGCGGGGCCGTGCCGGTCGACCCTGACCAGCAGGGACTTGACGAGCAGCATGCGACGCGCGTGGACCGCGGCACGCAGTGCCGTCACGGCTGCCGGCCGCGGCCGGGTACTCGCGAGTTCCGACAGGATCTCGGATGGCGCAATCGCCATCAGGCCGGCTCCTGGGGAGGTTCGCCCGTCGGCACGAGTCCGGCCGAAAATACGCGCTTCCGTCCCTCGTCGGAGTACCAGATCTCGTCCGGCCCGCGGGCTCCCTCGAAGACCTGCTCGACAGCCGCCATGAGGGCCGGTTCGTCCATGGCACGCAATGTCCGCAGGTCGACGTCGGTGAGGCCGGGCAGGAGCGTGGTCCGACCGGCGACCCCGCCGGAACCAGCCACCGTGTTCACTTGCTCCGCCACCTCGGCTCCTCCCCACCCATGTCCGCCCCGCGCAGTGTCAACAGTTGCCCAGTTCTTCCCGACCGGCCGGGAGCAGAAACCCCGCCAGGATCAACTGTGTTCAAACTCGGCCGAGTTGGCCTGCTGCTCCCACGGGTGCCAGGGCGGTGCGAGCCGCCTCCACTCCTCCTCGGGCATGGCCCGGGTCGGTGCCACCGGTGCCCGTCCCGCCGCGAGCTCCTCCTCCGCGCGGCGGGTCAGCTGCACGTCGTCCCAGTCGACGTCCCGCAGCGCCCCCGTGAGCCGCTGCCACTGCTCCCGCGCCGCCCGGTAGGCCGCCCCGGCGGCGTTCGGCCGGCCGAGGAGCACCAGTACCGTCCCGCGACCGTGCCGTGCCCGCGCCGCCGTCACGGACCCCGGCCGGACGCCGTACACCGCCTGTGCCTCGCGCTCGGCGTTCTCGTAGGCCTGCAACGCCTCGAACAGGACGGGTGCCCCGGCCCGGTACCACCCTTCGAGCCGCACCCTGCCGAGCTGCAGCCACGCCTCGGCGCGCACGCCGACGTCGGCCGCCGCGCGCACCGCCTGGACCAGCAGGTGCCGGCTCTCGAACAGGTCGGGCAGGAAGCCCAGGTGGCGGAAGCGCTGGGCGAGGGCGCTGCCGACGAGTGCCTGCAGCCGGCCCCGCTGCGCGGAGCGGGCGGGCAGGGCCTTCAGCGCCTCGCGCAGGACGTACTCCGCGCGGTCCACCAGGCCCGCGCCGTCCCTGCGGGAGGCGCGGCGCAGCAGCGACTCGCCCCAGGCGGTGAGGAGTTCGCCGCGCCGGGCGCTCTCAGAGGGGGCGAGCATGACGGCCGTCTCGTAGGCCTCGTCGGCCTCCCGTGTCTCGCCCGCCGTGTCGTGGAACGCGGCGCGGGCGGCGAGGCAGGGCAGCCGCAGGGCCGGGTCGTCGCCTGCGGCCTGTTCCGCGCGCAGCAGCGCCTCCCGTGTCGCCTGCTCGTCCGATCCGGCGCCGCGCAGTGCCCGCGCCAGGTCGAGCAGGGCCCGGCTGCGTACGGCGGCGGAGGCGCCGGCGTCCTCCAGCAGGCCGCAGGCCGGGCGCAGGTCGGCGGCGGCCTCGCCGTGGCGCCCCAGGTCCAGGAGGAGCCGGCCGCGGCGCAGCAGCCGGGTCCGGTGGGCGGTCCGCCAGGTCTCCGTGCGTCCGTGCTCCGGCGCGGCTTCGGCCCCGGTGGGCGTCGCGGCCCGGCGGGCGGCCGTGGGCCAGGGCGCCGCGTCGGGTGCGAGGACGGTGAGCGCGGCCGTCAGGTGGGCCGGGTCGCCGGTGACGCGCCACAACGCGTGCAGTCCGGCGGCGAGTTCGAGTGCGGCCTCCGCCTGCGCGGTGCTGTCGGCCGGTGCCGCGCGGTGGGCCGCGGCCAGTTCCTCCGCGGCCGAGGCGAGGAGCTCCGCCCGGCGCTCCCCGGCGCGGGCCGCCACGGTGTCCGCCTCGGCGCGCAGCACCCGGCCGAGGACCAGCCGGGCCCGTACGCCGTCGTCCGGCACCGCGGCGGCGTCCGCGGTCCGCACCGCGGCCTCGGCGTGTTCCCTCGCCCGGTGCAGCACGTCGGGGTCGGCCAGCGTCCGCCACTGGCCGAGCAGCCGCTCCGCCTCCGTCACGGGCTCGGGTGTCGCGAGGTCGGGCAGGTAGAAGCGCAGCACGCGGGCGGGAATGCGGGCGAACAGCTCGGACTCGGCGCTGTCCGCGCTCCGCGGTCCGGGGTCGTCCGGGAGCGGCCCGGTGTCGTCGCCGGAGTCGTGGCCGGCGAGCCGGACGGCGGCGAGTGCGGCGAAGTTGCGGGTGCCCTTGCCGAAGCGGCGTTCCACGTACGCCGAGCAGTGTTTGAGGACGAGTCCGGCCGCGTCCTGGTCGAGGGAGCTGAGCAGCAGGTCCTGCACCCGACCGGGGTAGGTGAAGCACGGCTGCTCCTCGGTGCCGGGCACCTGGCGCAGGAGCCCGCCCAGGAGGACCTCCGCCAGTTCCATGGGCCCGGTGTCGGGGAGCATGGCCCGCTGGACGAGCTGCATGACGGGCAGGGTGAGCGGTGCCGCGGCCAGGTACACGGCGAGGCGGAGCGCGCCGGGCGAGGCGGTGGCCCGGAAGGCGCGCAGGAGGTCGTCGTCGCTGCGTGCGGCGGTGCCGGGGGCGACGGGGACGGCCGGCGCGGTGCCGGGCCTCGTCCAGGCGGCCCAGGCCCGCTCGCTGGTGGGCCCGGTGCCCGACAGCAGGCGTGCCCAGGTCTCGAACGCCTCGGGGGTCGGCTGGAGCACCGGTACGGCCGTGGCGGCGGCGTCGGGTTCCTCCCACGGCTCCTCGTCCGGCCGGAAGACGAGGCGTCCGCCGAGTTCGGCCGGCCGGAGAAGCAGTCCGGGTTCGGCGGGCAGGGCCGTACGGCCCCACAGGCGGGGTGGCAGCGGCTGGACGACGGCCAGGGGGGATGAGCGCGGCCAGTCCCGCAGGAGCCGCTGCGCTCCGCCGCTCTGCCACAGGGGGCCGACGCAGTCGCTGATCAGCAGGGTGACGGAGCGGCCCGTGGGGTCGTGGAGTTCGTCGGGCGAGCGCAGCCGGGGCCGGCGGCCGGGCCTGGGGGCCGTGCCGATCACCGGGTTTCCGGCCGCGTCGGCGTAGAGGTGGTGGACGCGGACGGCGGCGAAGGCGCCCGACTGCTGGCAGGCCTGCCGCAGCTCCTCGACCAGTTGTCCCCACACGGCCATCGCGGGGCCGGTGTCCATCAGGAGCCGGATGTCGCAGCGATGGCTGCGGGCGGGCTTCAGGACGGGCAGCACGATGCCGCCGGCGGCGGCGCGCTCGGCGGTCGCCTCCTCGTCGATCCCGCCGTCCCCGGTGGCGGCGGTGACCCGGTAGCGGCCCAGGATGCGCAGGGCCTTCTCCAGGCCGTGCAGGCCGGGCAGCGCCGTGGCGGCGGGGGCGCGCACCGGGAAGGTGGCGTGTGCGCCGTCGCCGTGCGGCCGGCCGGTGGTGCCGACCGGGGTGCGCAGCGGCACCGGCACGGACGGCGCGGGGCCGGTCGCGGCCGGCCGCGGTGCGCCGTCCGTGCCGGGTGCCGGCGGTGCCTGCGGCGGCGGGGTGTCCGGCCCGCTCCCGGAGGAACCGGACGGTGCCGGTCCGGGCCGGTCGGCGGCGCGGGGCGGTGCCCCGCCGAGCCGCCGGGCCAGCCAGACCGCGTCCGCGACGTCCTCGGCGGTGAGGTCGAGGCCGGCACGGCGCAGCCTGCCGATCAGCTCGTCCAGGGGCGCCCCATGCATCCGGCCCTCACCTCGACCGGTCGAGCGGCTGCATGAGCATGTCCGCGATCCGCTCCCGGGTGAGCCGTTCCGCGTGGGGGGTGTGCTGGGTGAGGAAGAGGGCGTTGAGCAGCTGGTCGGCGGCCATCACCTCGCCGGGGTCGCGGTCGAGGAAGCGGCCGATCAGCTCCTGTCCCGCGGCGACGCCCTCCTCGCCGAGGTGCGCCTCGACCATGGCGGTGAGCTGTTCCTCGCCGGGCGGCTCCAGTTCCAGCTGGACGCAGCGCCTGAGCAGTGGGGCGGGGAAGTCCCGCTCTCCGTTGGAGGTCAGGACGATCACCGGGAAGGCGGTGCAGGCGATGCGGCCGCCGTGCACGGCCACCCGTCCGCCGTCGTGGGTGAGCACCTCGACGACGGGCTCCCGGTCGGCGACGCGCTCCAGCTCGGGGATGGCGAACTCGCCCTCTTCGAGCGTGTTCAGCAGGTCGTTGGGCAGGTCGAGGTCGCTCTTGTCGAGTTCGTCGATCAGCAGCACCCGGGGCCGCTCGGACGGCAGGAGCGCGGTGCCGAGCGGTCCCAGCCGGATGTAGGCCCCGATTCCGGGCGCCTCGGCATCGGCTGCTCCCCGGGCGCGCTCCAGCTGGACGTCCTGGAGGCGGCCGATGGCGTCGTAGCGGTACAGGCCGTCCTGCAGCGCGGTCCGGCTGACGATCGGCCAGCGCAGCACCCGGCCCAGTCCGAGTTCGTGGGCGACCGCGTAGGCGAGGGTGGACTTGCCGGTGCCGGGGTTGCCGGTGACGAGGAGCGGGCGGCGCAGGTACAGGGCCGCGTTGACCGCGTCGACCTCGGCGGGCCGTGGCGCGTAGTTCTCCACGAGGCGGCGCCGGACGCCGAGCCGGCGGGCGCTGCTGGGGTCCTCCGGACCGGTCTGCGTGCCGCCGTCCCGCGCCCGTGCGAAGTCGCGCCAGGGGGGCGGCTCCGGTAACCGCTGTAGGCCGTCGTGCGGCTGACCCACTCCGCGGTAGATCCGCCAGTCGTTCACCATGGGCTCCTTCCGGCTCTGGTGATCTTGCAGCGGGCCCGGGCGGTTCGACGTACGACGTTACCGCCCGGCAGCCGGGCCTGCCGAGGTTCCCGGGCGGTACGGTGTTGCTTCCGGTCGGCGAACGCCCTGTCGGGCACGGACACTGACGGTTCGCTAGGCGGGTGCCGGGCCGGCCATGGGAGGCGGCCGCATCATCTCCGTTCCGTACGGCGGACGATCGGGTGGGTCGTAGAGTACGGCGATTCTGCCCGCGAGGCCCTCGCTCAGCGCGTTCTCGGGGTCCGAGACGCCGATGCGCAGGTCGCGCACGTGGCGGTGCAGGCCCTCGGCGCGGCCGGCGAGCCCCAGCAGTCGGGCGGCGCTGCGGTGGAAGGCCCGGCACTCGTCGTGGTCGTGTCCGTCCCTGCGCCACAGCACCAGGGGGTGCCCGGCCGCGAGGGCGACGGCCATGGCCTCCCGGCCGGCGCCGCTGCCGACGGGACCGCAGAAGACAGGGACGCAGGCGTCGCCGCTGCTCGACAGGCGGCCGTACGCGGCGAGTCTGCTCTCCCGGCGGCCGTCGGGCGGATGCCCGCCGTCCGTCGCCTCTCCGCGCAGGGGTACGCCGGTCAGCGGGCCGCGCACGGCGCCCGTCCAGCGGCGGCGCCATTCGGGCGTGGGCGGGCGGGCGTTGCGGCGGCGGTCCCGGACGAGGACCGTCCGGCGCAGTCCGAGCGGCATGGACTGCTCGTCGAAGAGGTCGGCGTCCTCGTCGTCACCGGCGTCGTCGGTGTCGTCGGCGACGAGCCGCCACTCGTCGAGCGGTTCGTCGAACAGGGCCCGGGGCAGGAAGGCCTCGACCACGGCCAGGTGTTCACCGCGGTCACCCAGCCGCAGGGCCTCGGCGAGCGGTTCCCTCAGGTACTGCTGGAGTTCGTGGCGCCGCACCCCGAGGTCGTTGCTGTAGACGGGGGTGACGTCCCGGCCGTCGTACAGGAGGCGGACGCTGAGCGGATAGCGCTCGCCGTAGACGGGTTCGCCGATGTCGAGGAGGACGTCGGCGCCGGCGCGGGGCGGCTCCTCGCGTACGAGGACGGGGCCGGCCGGCCGCCCCGCGGCGCGCTCGCACAGGCCGGACAGGAGCCCGTCGATGTCCTCGCGGATCGCCGCGTGGGCGTACAGGGTCGCCTGCTCCTCGATCCACCGCGTGAAGCGCCCGAGCCGCTCCGGCTCGGTGTCGGCGGCGCGTTCCAGCGCGGTGTGCCGGGCCACTTTGGCCGCGTAGAGCAGGACCGCGTCCACGTCCAGTTCGGGCCGGCTTCCCTTGTCGCTCAGGTCGCGCAGGCCGTGCAGCAGGCCCGCGCCCTCCCGCCAGGTGCGCGGTCCGTGCGCGAACGGGGAGCGGTAGTCCTCCTGCACCACCCGGGACTTGACCTCCTGGACGAGGTCGGTGACGTCCGCCGGGCCGTCGGGCGGCGGCAGGTGGGCGAAGTGGCCGTAGAGGTGGACGCGCAGCGCGGGGGCGAGCCCCGGGGCGCCGGGGCCGCGCAGCCGGGCCTGGGTGCGGGTCCAGTCGGGGTCCGGGCCGGGGCGGGTGAAGCGCGCGAGGTGGTGCAGGTCGTGCTCGCGCATGACGGTGTGCAGGATGTCGCCGCCGCGCACGTCGTACAGCTCGCGCAGCGCGGTGATCGGTACGGCGGCTCCCTCGGTGCGTCCGACGCCCTTGTTCATGGCGATGACCGAGCCGTAGCGCCGGTCGACCACGGGTCCGCCCGAGACGCCCTCGACCGGCAGGCTGCCGGTGAGCAGCAGGGCCTTGCCGTCCAGGGTGCTCGCCTCGCCGATGCCGTGCCGCATGCCGAGGGCGCCGGTCTGCCGCGACCAGCCGTGCAGTCCGACCGGCGCGGGGATGGTCGGCGCGCGGTCGCTCAGCCAGACGCAGCGGGCGTCGTCCGCGCCGTGCACCCGGACCAGCGCGATGTCCGGGAAGTCCCAGCGGCCGCGGCCCGTCCGGGACGGCTCCGGCCGCGGCTTGGCCAGCACGACTTCGCCCGTGGTGGTGCCGCCCTGCCAGGTGACACCCACGGGACTGCGACTCCGCCACACCTCCGCTCCCCCCTTTCCCACGACGTGGGCGCAGGTCAGCAGCCAGCCCGGAGCGATGAAGAACCCCGATCCCCAGTACTCGCCACGGTCCGGTGCATACCCGTCACCCGGTGCGACGATGCGCGCGAGCGAGGGGCGCACCACATCTTCGAGGGCGCTCATGCGGCACCGGCGGCCGACGGCCCGGGGACGGCGGCACCACCGCCTTCCGGTTCCGGTCCCGGTACGCCGGCCTGCCGGGCGGGTTCCGTCCAGGTCAGGGACACCGTCAGCGAGGCGGTCCCGCCGCCTCCGGCGATGGCGCCCACCACGCTGCCGGCCTGCGCCGACAGTTCGATCCCGAAGCTGACGGCGACCTCCACGGGCTCCGGGGTGTCCAGCCCGGCGCGCAGGGAGCGCACGACACCGCCGACCGTGCCGGCCAGGCCGCCCGCCATGTCGATGACGCGGTCGCGCACCCCGGTGTCGCGGAAGCCGTCCTCGTCGGCCGCGTCGTCGGCCGCGCTGACTCTGGCCCATACGACCGTGCCGTCGTCGAGCCGTATCTGTTCGATCCCACCAGCCACGGCGCCCCCGTCCGTTCGCTTCCGGCTCCCCCGGTCCTGGGGAAGTCACCTACCCCAATGGGAGGAGAAGGCTAACCCCGGACGGTGCGGAGTGCGAGGGCATGATCCGGCCGCGCCACCGCCGGCCGGACCACCGGGGATGCGGAGCGGGGCCGGGGCGCGGAGCAGCCGGGGCACGGAGCAGGAGGGTCTACTCGTCGTCCTCGTCGTCCAGCCGGGCGAGCCAGGTGGCGAGGCGCTCGACGGGCACCTCGAAGTCCGGGTTGAGGTCCACGAACGTACGCAGCTGCTCGGCGAGCCACTCGAAGGTGACCTCTTCCTCGCCGCGCCGCTTCTCCAGTTCCTCGATACCGCGGTCGGTGAAGTACATGGCCTGTGTTCTCCTGCGTGCGTCCGTGTTCCGACTGCGCCCCAGCCTATGCAACGTGCGCCGCGCGTGGTCCGGGGCGTGGTCCGGGGGCCGGTGAAGGGCCGCCGGCCACGGCTCACCGGAACGTGCGTCTTGACTTCCCGCCTCCGCGATATATCGTGATTGCCAGGGACGCGATATGGCGCGTTCGGTCGAGGAGGTCTGCACCATGTCCGAGTGGTCCGTCGCGGAGCCCGGGAAGCTCACCTTCGACGAGCCGGTGAGCGAGCTCCAGGTACGCATCGTGAACGGGACGGTGAACGTGGTGGGCACGGACGAGACGTCCGCCCGCCTGGAAGTCTCCGAGATCGAGGGGCCACCCCTGATCGTGACCCACGAGGACGGCACGCTCACGGTGGCCTATGAGGACCTGCCCTGGAAGGGCTTCCTCAAGTGGCTCGACCGCCACAGCTGGCGCCGCAGCGCGGTGGTGTCCCTGGCCGTGCCGGCACGCACGCGCGTGGAGGTCGGTGTGGTCAGCGCGTCGGCCGTGATCTCCGGAATCGCCGGACGCGCCGAGGTGAAGGGGGTCTCCGGGGACACCACGCTGGTGAGCCTCGCGGGCCCGGTCCGCGCCGACACGGTCTCGGGCAGCGTGGAGGCACAGGCCCTCACCGGAGACCTGCGCTTCCACTCCGTCTCCGGGGACCTGACCGTGGTCGAGGCGGGCTCCTCCGTCCGGGCCGACTCGGTGAGCGGTTCGATGATCGTCGACCTGGACACGGCCGGCGGACCGACCGACATCGGTCTGAACAGCGTCTCGGGCGAGATCGCCATCCGGCTGCCGCACCCCGCCGACGCCGAGGTGGAGGCGAACACGGCCAGCGGCACCGTCTCCAGCGCCTTCGAGGACCTCCGGGTCACCGGCCAGTGGGGCGCCAAGCGGATCACCGGACGGCTCGGCGCGGGCAACGGCCGGCTGAAGGCCACCACGGTCTCCGGCTCGATCGCCCTGCTGCGCCGGCCGCCGACGGAGGACGGGCCATGGCCCAGGGAACCGGAGGACGCCGGTCCGGCGAGCGGCGCACCGGACGGCTCGCGGGACAATTCCGCTTCCGGCCCTGGCGCCACCGGAGCCCCGGCCGACGGTACGACCGACAAGAAGGTGCTCTGACATGCCCCCCGTCTTCGCCCACGGCCGCCTCCGCCTCTACCTGCTCAAGCTGCTGGACGAGGCCCCGCGCCACGGTTACGAGGTGATCCGCCTCCTCGAAGAGCGCTTCCAGGGGCTGTACGCGCCCTCCGCGGGCACGGTGTACCCGCGCCTGGCCAAGCTGGAGGCCGAGGGCCTGGTCACCCACACCACCGAGGGCGGCCGGAAGGTCTACTCCATCACGGACGCGGGCCGCGCCGAGCTCGACGGCCGCCGCGGCGAGCTGGCCGATCTGGAGCTGGAGATCCGGGAGTCGGTGGCCGAGCTGGCCGCGGAGATCCGGGCCGACGTCCGCGGTGCGGCCGGCGACCTGCGCCGGGAGATGAGGGCAGCGGCCAGCGAGGCCCGCCGCTCCGGCCCGGGTGGCGAGCAGGGCGGCACCGAGGCCGCGGACGCCGGCGAGAGGGAGTCCTGGCGCGCGGCCAAGGAGGAGATGCGGCGCGTGAAGCAGGAGTGGAAGGAGCAGGCCCGCCGCGCCAAGGACGAGAGCCGTCGCGCCCGCGAGGAGGCCGAGCGGGCCCGGAACCAGGCCAGGGAGGCCCAGGAGCGGGCGCGGGCCCAGGCGCAGGAGGAGGTGCAGCGCATCGCCAAGCGGGTCCAGGAGCAGGTGCAGGACCACTTCGCGCGGGGCGACTGGCCGACGGGGCTGCGCGAGGGGCTGAGCGAACTGGCCAAGGAGGTCGGCGAGTTCGGCAAGGACTGGGGCTTCGGCCGCGCCGGCACCGACACACCGGCGGCCCAGCCGGAGTACTCCCGCACCCCCGAGGACTTCCCCGCCGATTACACCCCGTCCTGGGCCCACGAGAACCCGGCGGACTCCACCGGCGACCCGGCCCGCGACCTGGACCGCCTGCTGGACCGCTTCCGGGACGACATCCGCGACGCGGCCCGGGACCACGGCATCACGAGCGGCCAGCTGCGCGACGCACGCCGCCACCTCTCGACCGCGGCGGCGCACATCGGGGCCATACTGCGGCCCCCGAAGCACTGACCGCCGGAGGGGGTGCCCCCGCGCGGCGCCCCCTCCCCCGGGAGCGCCGCGTCAGGCGCAGGCCTCCCCCGCCCCTCCCAGCACCCTGGTCAGCGACTCATGGGTCACCCCGTGATCGGCGAGCACCTCGGCGGGCACGCCGGGACGGACGGTCAGCGCGAGCAGGATGTGCTCGTCCCCGATGTGCCGTTCGCGCCGGGCGAGGGCGACCCGCAGCGCCTTCTCCAGCACTTCCTTGGCGTCCCGCGCGAAGCCGGGCCGCCCCGACCGCCGGCCCACGCCCTTCGGGCCACCGGCCATCGCCCCGACGCCGTGCGTCTCCTCCACCCGGGCGACGACCTCCGCGACGTCGATTCCCAGTCCCGCGAGGGCGTCGGCCTCCGCCTGCGACAGCCCGGCCCGCCGCCGCGCGTCCTCCAGCGCCTGCCGCACCGACTCCTTGCGCTCGGCGACGCCGAGAGCGGCCAGCGCGAAGGAGCCACGGCTGACCTCACGCTCCAGCAAGGCGAGCAACAGGTGTTCAGCCCCCACCACGGGCGCCTTCACCCCCGCAGCGCACTCGACGGCCCCCTGCACCACGGCGCGGGCATCCTTGGTGAACCGCTCGAACATCAATGCCTCCCGTACTTCTTGTGCACGGCCTGCCTGCTGACCCCGAGCTCCGTGGCGATCTCCTGCCACGACCACCCCTGATTGCGCGCACTGCGCACCTGCACCGACTCCAGTTGCTCCAGCAGCCTCCGCAGCGCGGCGACGGCCCGCAGTCCGACCCGAGGATCGCGATCCCCCGCACGTGCGGCGAGATCCGTAGCTTCAGTCATGCTGTCAACATAGATTGACAAACCGCACCCGTCAACCCAAGTTGACAACTCGGACCGAAAAAACAGCGGGCCCGGCATCACCGGACCCGCCGCGAGACCTCGCAGAACCGCTCAGGAGCCGCTGAGCACGATCTTGCCGAACTGCTCCCCCGACTCCATCCGCTCGAAGCCCTCACGGGCCCGCTCCATCGGCAGCACCTCGTCGATGACGGGCCGCACGCCCGTGGCGGCGCAGAAGGACAGCAGATCCTCCAGCTCCTCCTTGGTGCCCATCGTGGACCCGACGACCTTGAGCTCCAGGAAGAAGATCCGGGTCAGCTCGGCGTGCGAAGGCCGGTCACCGCTCGTGGCACCCGAGATGACGACCGTCCCCCCGGGACGCAGGGACTTCACCGAGTGGGACCACGTGGCCGCCCCGACCGTCTCGATCACGGCATCGACCCGCTGCGGCAGCCGCGCACCCGGCTCCACCGCCTCCACGGCCCCCAGCTCCACGGCCCGCTTCCGCTTGGCCTCGTCCCGGCTGGTGGCGAAGACACGCAGTCCGGCCGCCTTCCCCAGCACGATCGCGGCGGTGGCGACCCCGCCCCCGGCCCCCTGCACCAGCACCGAGTCACCGGGGCGCACCCCGGCGTTGGTGAAGAGCATCCGGTACGCCGTCAGCCAGGCCGTCGGCAGACAGGCGGCCTCCTCGAAGGAGAGCTCCTTGGGCTTGGGCAGGATGTTCCAGGTCGGCACGGCGACCCGCTCGGCGAACGTCCCCTGATAGCGCTCGGTGAGAATCGACCGGGGCTCCCGGGGCCCCACCCCGTACCCGCTCTGACCGATCACGGAATGCAGGACGACCTCGTTGCCGTCCTCGTCGACCCCGGCGGCATCGCAGCCGAGGATCATCGGCAGCCGGTCCTCGGGGAGACCGACGCCGCGCAGGGACCACAGGTCGTGGTGATTGAGGGAGGCGGCCCGGACGTCGACGACACTCCAGCCGGGGCGGGCCTCGGGAGCCGGGCGCTCTCCCAATTCCAGTCCGGAGAGCGGCTGGTCGCGGTCGATTCGGGCGGCGTAGACAGCGAACATGACCTTGACGATAGGTTCCACACCGCTCATCCGAAACCAGGCGGCCCTGTGACACACGCCCTCTTGCCAGGCCGGCGCCGGTCAGGTGCGGCGCCCGGCGTGGGTGCGGGCCGGGGGTGGGTCGCGCGGCCCGGCGCTGCCGGGGTGCCTCCCAGGCCGTTCAGGCACTGGGGGAGGCACGACTGCCCGCAGCTACGGCAGCTACGACGGGCCGGCAGTCGCGTACGGCGGGAAGGGGACGTGTCGGGGGGTGTCCGCCCGCAGCGGTTGGCGCGTCAACGCCAGTCAGCTGATCACCAACCGATTCCGCGCCGTTCCGAGGACGGACACCCCCCGACACGGCCCCGACCCACAACACAACCGAACGCGCTACGCGCACCCCCACTCACAACCACAGGCCGCCGCAGGCATCCGCACCCACCACACACCCCCCACACATAGAAAAACGGCCCCGCCCACCCAAGGACGGGACCGTTCACCTGCACACCGTCACCGACGGGCGACACCCTCCGCCCGAGCGGCCGCCGCCACCGCCGCCGTGACCGCGGGAGCGACCCGCTCGTCGAACGGGGACGGGATGACGTAGTCGGCCGCGAGATCGTCACCAACGACCGACGCCAGCGCCTCGGCCGCCGCGAGCTTCATGCCCTCGGTGATCCGGGACGCCCGCACCTGCAGCGCCCCCGCGAAGATGCCCGGGAACGCCAGCACGTTGTTGATCTGGTTCGGGAAGTCCGACCGCCCCGTCGCCACGACAGCCGCGTACTTGTGCGCGACATCCGGGTGCACCTCGGGATTCGGGTTCGCCATCGCGAACACGAACGCCCCCTCGGCCATCGAGGCCACCGCCGGCTCCGGCACCGTACCGCCGGAGACCCCGATGAAGACGTCGGCACCCGCGAGCGCCGCCTCCAGCGACCCGGACAGCCCGCCCTTGTTCGTAAACCCGGCCAGCTCCCGCTTCACCGGCGTCAGATCGTCCCGGTCCGCCGAGACGACCCCCTTCCGGTCGGCCACCGCGACATCACCGATCCCGGCCTCGACGAGCATCTTGGCGATGGCCACCCCGGCCGCGCCCGCGCCCGAGATCACCGCCCGCAGCTCACCCAGCGTCCGCCCGCTCAGCCGCGCAGCGTTCCGCAGCGCCGCCAGCGTCACGACCGCCGTGCCGTGCTGGTCGTCGTGGAAGACCGGGATGTCCAGCCGCTCCTGCAGCTTCCGCTCGATCTCGAAGCACCGCGGCGCCGAGATGTCCTCCAGGTTGACCCCGCCGAACGAGGGCGCCAGCCGCACCACGGTCTCGACGATGTCATCGGCGTCCGTGCAGTCCAGCGCGATCGGGACCGCGTCCACACCGCCGAACTGCTTGAACAGAATCGCCTTCCCTTCCATCACCGGAAGAGAGGCCTCGGGCCCGATGTCCCCGAGCCCCAGAACGGCCGTACCGTCCGTCACCACCGCCACGACCGACGACTTCCACGTGTAGTCGTGCACGAGCTCCGGCTGCTCGGCGATCGCGCTGCACACCTTCGCGACGCCGGGCGTGTACGCCAGGGACAGGTCGTCCTTGTCACGGACCGGCACCGTGGCCTGCACGGCCATCTTGCCGCCGCGGTGCAGCGCGAACGCCGGATCGAAGGTGTCGAGGGGCTCCGCCCCCGCCTCCGCACCGGCGTCGCTGTCGCTGCGAGGATTGACGATCTCCGCTGCCACTTCGTTTTACCCCTTAAGTGTTCATGGTTTGAGGGTTTGTCCACTCCTGGTGAGGAATGGGCGGGCACCGCGCAGGAACCTGGCCGTTGATGCACACGGCCCCGCGCGACGGGCGCGCCGCACACGCGCCCTGAGCCCCTGATGAGGGGTGTAAAGAACCTTCTTACCCGACGGACGCCCCCTGCGACGAGTCCGTTCAGTGCAAGCTCACATGCCGGACCCCGAACGTCATATGTCGGTGACATGACTCATAGACAGGTATCCGGACAACTTCTCGGCACCTCTTGACAAACCCCCGAAACAGCCCCCGAACGGCCGCACAGATCGGCCGGCAATGACCGCATACCGAGATACGCCGAAGATCTTCCGGCCGGAAGGGCGGATTCCCGCAAAGGTTCGGTCGTGATGTACCGACCTGGTGCGGTTCGGACCGCCGCGGGGCGTCACCCGTTATCCGATTTTGACATTGCGTCCCCCTCGAATGGCTCAGTCCGAATGGCAAGATGCCGTAATCACACGAGGTCGCGACACTCGAAGGCGTGTGCTCTCGTCGACCCACGGCACCTGCCGATCGACTCGGCCGGCGCCCCCGCCCCATCGGCAACTCCATCTTCCGCCGGAGGAACCACCATGACCGCAAGCTCCACCCGTCGTACGACCGCCGCGTACTCCCGCATTTCCGCGGTCGGTGCGATCGCGGTCGCAGGCGCCCTGCTGCTCACCGGATGCGGCGACCAGACCGAGGACGGCGGCTCCAAGGAGAACCAGTCCACGAGCGCGGCCCCGCTGGCCGACAAGCTGCCGCAGTCCATCCGCGACAAGGGCGTCATCAAGGTCGGGTCCGACATCGCCTACGCACCCGTCGAATTCAAGGACAGCTCCGGCAAGACGGTCGGTATCGACCCCGACCTCGCGGACGCGATGGGCAAGCAGCTCGGCGTGAAGTTCGAGTTCGAGAACGGCACGTTCGACACCCTGATCACCGGTCTGCGCTCCAAGCGCTACGACATCGCGATGTCCGCGATGACCGACACGAAGGACCGCCAGGAGGGCATCGACTCCGACACCGGCAAGAAGGTCGGTGAGGGCGTCGACTTCGTGGACTACTTCACCGCCGGCGTCTCGATCTACACCAAGAAGGGCGACGACCAGGGCATCAAGACCTGGACCGACCTGTGCGGCAAGAAGATCGTGCTCCAGCGCGGCACGGTCTCGGAGGACCTCGCCAAGTCCGAGAACGAGAAGTGCCCGGCCGGCAAGAAGATCTCCATCGAGGCCTTCGACAACGACCAGCAGGCCCAGACCCGCCTGCGCGCGGGCGGCGCCGACGCCGGCTCCTCCGACTTCCCGGTCGCGGCCTACGCGGTGAAGACCTCCGGCGGCGGCAAGGACTTCCAGCTCGTCGGCGAGCAGGTCGAGGCCGCGCCGTACGGCATTGCGGTCGCGAAGAACAACACCCAGCTGCGGGACGCCCTGAAGGCGGCCCTGGACGCGGTCATCGCGAACGGCGAGTACAAGAAGATCCTCGACAAGTGGGGCGTGGCGGACGGTGCCGTCACGGAGGGCACCATCAACGGCGGCAAGTGACCGCGGGGCGGCACTGAAAGGCATCACCCGTGACTGTTGACATCGACAAGACGGCGGGCGGCCCGGCCGGCACGCCCCCGGCCGGGCCGGAGGCCATCAAGGCCATCCCGGTCCGGCACTACGGCCGGTACATCTCCGCCGTCATCGCGCTCGCGCTGCTGGCGGCGGTCGTCTACGCGTTCTCCCAGGGCAAGATCAACTGGGGCGCGATCCCGGACTACTTCTTCGACGACCGCATCCTGTCCGGCATGGGCAAGACGCTCCTGCTGACCGTCCTGGCCATGCTCATCGGCGTCGTCGGCGGCATCCTCCTCGCCGTGATGCGCCTGTCGAAGAACCCGGTGACCTCCTCCATCGCCTGGTTCTACATCTGGTTCTTCCGTGGCACGCCCGTGCTGGTGCAGCTGGTCGTCTGGTTCAACCTGGGCCTGGTCTTCGAGTACATCAACCTCGGCCCGTTCTACCGGGACGAGTGGTCGGACTTCATGACGCCGTTCCTGACGGCGCTGCTCGGCCTCGGTCTCAACGAGGCCGCGTACATGGCGGAGATCTGCCGCGCCGGTCTGCTCGCGGTCGACGAGGGCCAGACCGAGGCGGCGCACGCGCTCGGCATGAGCCACGCCAAGACGCTGCGCCGGATCGTCGTCCCGCAGGCGATGCGCGTGATCGTGCCGCCGACGGGCAACGAGGTCATCAACATGCTGAAGACGACCTCGCTGGTGTCGGTCGTCCAGTACTCCGAACTGTTCCGCGTCGCCCAGGACATCGGCCAGACCTCCGGCGCACCCGCCGAGATGCTGTTCCTGGCCGCGGCCTGGTACCTGCTGCTGACCTCGGTCTTCAGCGTCGGCCAGTACTACCTGGAGCGCTACTACGCCCGCGGCGCCAGCCGCCAGCTGCCGCCCACGCCGTGGCAGAAGGTGAAGGCGAACGTGCTCTCCCTGTCGAGCCGGAAGGGAGCGACGGCATGACCGACAAGCCCAGCAGGACGGACGCCCCCGTGAAGGGCTCCACCGTCCCCATGGTCAAGGCCGAGGGTGTCCACAAGTCCTTCGGTCCCGTCGAGGTCCTCAAGGGCATCGACCTGGAGGTGAAGTCCGGCGAGGTGTTCTGCCTCATCGGCCCCTCCGGCTCGGGCAAGTCGACCTTCCTGAGGTGCATCAACCACCTGGAGAAGATCAACGCCGGCCGTCTGTACGTCGACGGCGAGCTGGTCGGCTACCGCCAGAAGGGCGACAAGCTCTACGAGCTGAAGGACAGCGAGGTCGCCCTCAAGCGCCGGGACATCGGGATGGTCTTCCAGCGCTTCAACCTGTTCCCGCACATGACGGCCGCCGAGAACGTCATCGAGGCGCCGGTGCAGGTCAAGGGGGTGAACAAGGCCCAGGCCAGGGAGCGCGCGATGCAGCTCCTGGACCGCGTGGGCCTGGCTGACAAGGCCGGCAACTACCCCTCGCAGCTCTCCGGCGGCCAGCAGCAGCGGGTCGCCATCGCCCGGGCCCTCGCCATGGACCCGAAGCTGATGCTGTTCGACGAGCCGACCTCGGCCCTCGACCCGGAGCTGGTCGGCGACGTCCTCGACGTCATGCGCGACCTCGCCGAGTCGGGCATGACGATGGTCGTCGTCACCCACGAGATGGGCTTCGCCCGCGAGGTGGGCGACAGCCTGGTCTTCATGGACGGCGGCGTGGTGGTCGAGTCGGGCAACCCGCGCGACGTCCTGACCGACCCGCAGCACGAGCGGACGAAGGCGTTCCTGTCCAAGGTGCTCTGACGGTACGCACGCGAAGGGGCGGTACGGGGTGTGCCCGTACCGCCCCTCGCCGCACCGCCCCTTGACGCGCCCGCGCTACTTCAGCGCCAGCAGCAGCGTGTCCGACGGCGAGCACCACACGGGCCGTACCTCGCCGAAGCCCTTCTCGCGCAGCACGCGCGCGTGCCACGCCGCGGAGGGCATGTCGCCGTCGGCGTGCTCGCCGTAGATCTCGAAACGCCGGGCCGTCGGCTCGGCGAGGACCGGGTCCTTGGCGGCGAGCTGCCACCATTCGGCCCAGTCGAGGGCGCCTTCCTGCCGGCCGCTCTCCATGCGCGCGTGCCGCTGGGCGCGCTCGGCCGCGTTGATCCGGGGCGTCGTGTCGTCGATCATGTGGTCCGCGTTCATGAAGACACCGCCGTCGCGGACGAGCTCCGCGACCCGACCGTAGAGGGCCGCGAGGGGTTCGCTGTGGAACCAGTGCAGGGCCGTCGCGGTCAGGACGGCGTCGTAGGAGTCGTACGGCAGCTTCGCCGGCCAGTCGGGGTCCTTGAGGTCGGCGGCAACCAGGGAGACCCGCTCGTCGCCCGCGAAGGTGCCCTCCGCGATGGCGAGGAGCGCGGGGTCGAGGTCGACGCCGGTGCTGACGGCGTCCGGGAACCGGGCGAGCAGCCGGGCCGTGATGGTCCCCGTGCCGCACGCGAGGTCGAGCACCCGCGGTGCGGTGCCGACCAGGGCCTCCACCATGTCGAGCATGATCCGGAAGCGTTCCTCGCGGTCGGGCATGTACCACTCCTGCTGCCGGTCCCAGCTCTCCTGCCAGGCGTGCCAGTCGGCGGCGTTGCCGGTGGTGATGTCCGCGTCCGTCATCGAGCCCCTCCTGAGGTACGTCACGTAATACCCTGGAACCACGATCAGCTGTTACCTGACCGCAGGCACGACCATAGAGCCCCTTCGTAAGGACTACAAGTGGAACTGGCCTATTACTCGGATTACGCCGTGCGTCTCGTCAACACCGAGGAACCGGCCCGGGGCAAGGACGCACTCACTTCGATCGAGGCCGTCCGTGAACTCTTCGGCGAGAACCAGTCGGCGGCCCGGCGCGCCGCCGACGCGGACGTGACCCGGTTCCGCTCGGTCCGGGCGCGGCTGCGCGCGGTCTTCGAGGCTGCGGACGGCGGCGACGAGACCCTCGCCGTGGACCTGCTGAACTCCCTGCTCCTGGAGTTCCCGGTGAGCCCGCAGATCTCCGGCCACGACACCCGCGACGACGACGGCCGCCCCCTGTGGCACATGCACCTGGCGGACCACCCGTCGAACGCGACCGCCGGGTACGCGGCCATCGCGGCGATGGGTCTGGCGTTCCACCTCACGGAGTACGGCGTGGACCGCCTGGGCCTGTGCGAGGCCGCCCCCTGCCGCAACGCCTACCTGGACACCTCCACCAACCGCTCCCGGCGCTACTGCTCCGACCGCTGCGCCACCCGCGCCAACGTGGCCGCCTACCGTGCCCGCAAGCGCCTGGAGGCGGACCGGTCGGAGAGCACCGGCCGGACGGCCGACAGCGCCCAGCGGACCGCGGCGAACGGCGAGCGCTGATCCCGCCGCGGCGGCCGGTAGCGGAACCGGACCCGGCCGAGGACGAACTCCTCGGGAACGGCCCCGTAGTCGGTGCTGTCGCCACCCGCGAACGCGTTGTCCCCCAACACCCACCAGCCGGTCTCGCGCCGCTCCGCCGCCCGCTTGACGACGAGCAGGTCCTGCTGGAAGGGATGCCGCAGCACGACCACGTCACCGGGCCTGATCCTGGCCCCCCAGTGCACGAGGAGCAGGTCCCCGTGGTGCAGCGTGGGCACCATGGACGGCCCGGTCACCTCGGCCGGCCCGAAAGGCAACGCCCCTCTCGCCCGCTCGGTCCCCTGCGACAGCTCCGGCATCTCCCGGCACCTCCCCGGTTCTTCCTCCACCAGTCTCAGTCTGACCCCGGACTTTTGTCCTAAGCCCACCGGGGCACTCGCGAAAACGGGTCTCCCAGGGAGTAATGTCCCCCCTGAGAAGACGATCACGAGGAAGGATTGCTTCATGCTTTCCCGCCTGTTTGCCCCCAAGGTCACGGTCAGCGCCCACTGCGACCTGCCCTGCGGCGTGTACGACCCGGCCCAGGCCCGCATCGAGGCGGAGTCGGTCAAGGCCGTCCAGGAGAAGATGGCCGGCAACGACGACCCGCACTTCCAGGCGCGTGCCACGGTCATCAAGGAGCAGCGCGCCGAGCTCGCGAAGCACCACGTCTCCGTGCTGTGGAGCGACTACTTCAAGCCGCCGCACTTCGAGAAGTACCCGGAGCTGCACCAGCTGGTCAACGACACCCTGAAGGCCCTGTCGGCCGCCAAGGCGTCGACCGACCCGGCCACCGGCCAGAAGGCGCTGGACTACATCGCCCAGATCGACAAGATCTTCTGGGAGACCAAGAAGGCCTGACCCTGCGTCATCCCTCTTGAGCTGCACTCTCGTTGAACCGCAGCACCTCCTTTTCCGCACCCGGTCCCCGGGCCGCCGCTCAGCACGGCGTCCCTCTCGGACCGGGTGCGGTCCTGTTCCGCCCGGCCGCTACCGGGATGCCGGGCTCTCGGCGGTCCGCGGGACCAGTCGCCGCAGTGCGTCGGCGGAGCCGGGATCGTTCGGGGTGTAGAGCTCCAGGCGGTGGTCGGGGCTGTCGGGCTGGAGCCAGACCTGGTAGGTGACGCTCAGGGCGCCGACCACCGGGTGCTGGAGGTGCATGGCGGCGGTGGTGCAGTCGCGGACATCGCCCGTGGCCCACAGTTCGGCGAACGTGTCGCTGCCCATCATGATCTCGCCGAGCAGTGCGGCCAGTTTCGCGTCGGTGGGGTAGCGGCCCGCGGTGAGCCGCAGATAGCCGACGTGGATCTCGGCCAGCTCGTACCAGTTGCGGTGGAAGTCGCGCGCGGACGGGTCCAGGAAGAACGCCCGGGGCACGGACGGCCGGCGGTCCGGGTCCTTCGGTGCGTCGAAGGCGAGGCCGTCGCCCAGCAGGGCGTGCCCGGCGCGGTTCCAGTCCAGGATGTCCCCGCGGCGGCCCAGGACCACCGCGGGCGTGGCCTCGTCCAGGGCGGCGAGGAGGGCGAGGACGCGCTCGTGCGGTGTCTCGGCCGGGGGCTCACTCAGGCCGGAACGAGCCGACTGCCGGGCGAGGTTGTGCAGGTGGGCGCTTTCCACCTCGTCCAGCCGGAGCACCCGCGCCAGCGCGTCCAGCACCTGCTCGGAGGCGGACTCCGCCAGCCCCTGCTCCAGGCGCGTGTAGTAGCCGGCGCTGACCCCGGCGAGCTGGGCGAGCTCCTCGCGCCTGAGGCCGGGGACGCGGCGCGGGGAGCCGTATGTGCGCAGCCCGATCTCGGCCGGCGTGATCCGGTCCCGACGGCTCTTCAGGAATGTTCCCAGGCTCTCCATGACGTAGACGGTAGGCCGTGGATCGCGCCGCCGGCGGTGCCCGGGGTGTACCTGCCGGGTGTACCCACAGGGGTGGGATGGCTGGGGGCCGGCGGGCGCCCGAGCGTGGTGGTCATGACGACGAAGACTCAGAAGCTGCCCGGGGGCACTCGTGCGGCATCCGGCGGGAGGCCGGGTCCGCGGTCCTGGCTCGGCCTGATCGTGGTGCTCGGTCCGGTCCTCCTGGTCTCCATGGACGGGTCGATCCTCTTCCTGGCGATGCCACGGGTCTCCCAGGCCCTCACCCCTACCGCCGACCAGGCGCTATGGATCCTGGACGGCTACGGTTTCGCCGTCGGCTCCCTGCTGATCGCCTTCGGCAACATCGGCGACCGGTACGGAAGGCTGCGGCTGCTGACGGCCGGCGCGGCCGTCTTCGGGCTGGCGTCCGCCGCGGCGGCGTTCGCCCCGACGCCCGGACTGCTGATCGCGTTCCGGGTCCTGATGGGGATCGCCGGAGCCACCCTGCTGCCCTCGGCGCTGGCCGTGCTGAGCGAGCTGTTCCCCCAGCCGCGTCGCCGGGCGCGGGCCATCGGGATCTTCGCGGCCGCGTTCGCCGCCGGGTTCGCCGTCGGACCGGTCCTCGGCGGGCTGCTGCTGGAGCGGTTCTGGTGGGGCTCGGTGTTCCTGGTGAACCTGCCGGTCATCGCCCTGTTCCTGGTCTTCGCGCCGGTGCTGCTCGGCGAGGTCCGCAGCGCGCGTCCGGGACGCGTCGACGTGCCCAGCGTGGTCTCCTCGGCAGCCGGGCTGCTGCTCGCGATCTACGGCCTGAAGCACCTGGCCGCCGACGGGGTCGCCGCCCCGCCGGTCGCCGCGATGCTCGCCGGCGGCGCCCTGCTGGCCTGGTTCGCCGCCCGCCAGCGCGGGCTCGACCACCCGCTGATCGACTTCTCCCTCTTCCGGGACCGTGTCTTCACCATCGCGGTCATCACGGGGCTGCTGCCGCTGGCCGCCTGGTCGGCCGCCGCCTACCTGACCGGGATCCATCTGCAGTCCGTACTCGGCCTGGACGTGCTCGACGCGGCCCTGCTGGCCCTGCCGGGGGCGGCGGTCCTCACCGTCACCTCCGTCGTCGTCCCGGGGTTCGTCGACCGGCTCGGCAAGCGGGCGGTCCTGGTCACCGGCCACTTCGCCATCGCCGCCGGCCTGCTGGCGCTGCTCGCCACCACCGCCGGCGGCGGCATCGGCTGGTACGTCGCCTCCACCGCCGTCGCGGGGATCGGCTACGGCATCTCCTTCGCGGTGGTCGCCGACACCGCGGTCGGCGCGGTCCCCGCGGAGCGGGCCGGAGCGGCCGGCGCGATCGCCGAGACCAGCAACGAGATCGGCAACGCCCTGGGCATCGCGCTCCTCGGCTCCCTGGCCGCGCTGGTCTTCCGCCTGCAGGGCCCGGGGCTGGCCCCCACCCTCGACGAGACGCTCCAGCTCCCGGGCCTCGGCGTGGCGGCCGCCGCGGACGCCAAGGCGGCCTTCGTGACCGGTCTGCACATCGTCGCGGTCACCGCGAGCGCCCTGCACGCGGCGCTCGGCGCGGCGGCCCTGCGCCTGCTCCCGAAGCGGGAACGGGCCGGCACGCCCGAGCCCCCGGCCGGTCCCGTACCCGTCCAGGACGAGCCGTCCGCGTCGCCGCCGGCCCCGGGTCAGGAGAGCCAGTCGGTGTAGCGGGTGGGGGCGAGGTGGGCGTCCTTGTCGGTGAGGACGTCACCCTTGACCACCGCGAACATGCCGGCGGTGGGGTCGGTGACGACCGTACGGCGGTCGCCCTTGCGGGACAGGGTGATCCGGCCCAGCTCGTCCAGGCTGAAGATCTCGGGGCCGGCGATGTTGCGAATGCCGTTCAGCGGGGCGCCGACGGCGGTCTCGGCCACCTCGGCGGCCACATCCTTGGCAGCGATCGGCTGGATCGGCGTGGCGGGCAACCGGACGGTGTCGCCGTCGGCGGTCCAGGACATGACGGCGTCCATGAACTCCATGAACTGCGTCGCCCGGACGATCGAGTAGGGGACCGGCCCGGCCGCGAGGATGTTCTCCTGGAGCACCTTGGCACGGTAGTAGTCCAGCTCCGGCACCCCGTCCACGCCGACGATCGAGAGGATGACGACATGGCCGACGCCGCCCTTGCGGGCGGCCACCAGAAGGTTGTCCATCGAGGTCCGGAAGAAGGCCGGTGAGGCTTCGTCGAAGGTCGGGGAGTTCGTCAGGTTGACGACGGCGTCGGCTCCCGCCACGGCCTCGTCCAATCCCCGGCCGCTGATGACGTCGACGCCGGTGGACTGCGAGTGCGGTACCGCCTCGTGACCGGCGGCGTTCAGTCTCCCGACGACCTGTGACCCGATCAGTCCCGTCCCGCCGATCACTGCGATCTTCATGGCATCCCTTCCGCTGGGGGCTATGTGCGGAATATGCCATGTGCACCGTTACGTGGGCGGGGCAGGAAACCGAGGAGGTCAGGTGAGGTCAGGAGTTCTCGGTGGCCTTCTGCCGCGGCCCGGTGGCCCCGAGTCGCGTGCGGGACTCGTCGTCCTGCCCGCCCTCCCCGGTCTGCGCGGCCTGCACGCCCTCCTCGGAGCACGCCTCGCAGTCCGGGTTGCGGCACGGTCCCGGCACCCATACCGGAACCCACGCGCCCAGCGTCTTGTGGCGCCGGACGACCGTCTCGACCGGCTGCCCGCAGACGGGGCAGACGTGGTTCTTGCCGTCCATGCCCCCAGCGTAGACCGGACGGCCGCTCAACGCTTCCTGCTGTACGTCCGCACCAGCACGCCGTTGCCGAAGGTGCGCACCGACTCCGGGGCGAACTGCGAGACCGCGAAGCCGGAGCCGAACATCGGCATGCCCGTGCCCAGCACGACCGGGTAGGTCTTGATGACCAGCTCGTCGATCTCGTCGATGAGCTCTCCCGCGAGGGCCGACCCACCGCACAGGTAGATGTCGAACGGGCTGTCCTCCGCCTTCAGCTCGCGCACCCTGCCGACCGGGTCCGCCGAGATGATCTCGACGTTCGGGTCGGGCGACCGGGTGAGCGTGCGCGACGCGACGTACTCGCGCAGGTGGGCGTAGGGGCTGGTGATGCCCTCCTTCAGGGCCAGGTCGTAGCTGCCCCTGCCCTGGACGATCGTGTCGAACCGCTTGTTCGGCAGGTCGTCGAGGCCGAAGTGGCGGCGGCCGTGGGTCGAGAGCGTCTCCGGATACTCCGCCGTGAGAAAGCCGAGGAACTCCTCGTCGACGAACCGGGTCATGAAGGACGCGTCGCCGTCCGGGCCGCCGATGAAGCCGTCGATGGAGCAGGCGATGAAGTACGTGAGCTTGCGCAAGCCGTTCTCTTTTCGTCGGGCCGTCTCGGATCTGAACTACTGCAGTTATAGTGCTTCACTTGTAGTGGTTGCAAGAGGATTTCCCGGCCGCCACCGCAGGGGAATCAAGTGAGAGGAAGGGTTCCGCATGGTCAGCAATCCGGAGCGACGCGCCGCCCTGGTCGACGCCGGTGTCGAGGTGCTCGCACGCGAGGGGGCGCGCGGGCTGACGTTCCGCGCGGTGGACGCCGAGGCGGGCGTGCCCGTGGGCACCGCCTCCAACTACTTCACCGGCCGCGACGATCTGCTCCGCCAGATCGACGCCCGGCTGCACGTGCGGCTCGCGCCCGATCCCGAGGTGGTCTCCCGGCTGATGACGGGGGCGAAGGACCGCTCACTGGTCACCGCGTTCATGCGGGACCTGATGGACCGGGCGGTGCGGGACCGCACCGGCTACCTGGCCCTGCTGGAGATGCGGCTGGAGGCCACGCGCCGCCCCGGACTGCTCGCCTCCTACACCGCGTCGGTGCGCAGCGACCTGGACGAGGGCATGGAGTTCCACCGCTCGGCCGGGCTGCCGGGCGGTGACGAGACGGTGGTCGTGCTCTATCTCGCGATGCTCGGGCTGATCCTCGAGCACCTGACCCTGCCGGGCGTCCTGGACGGCGCACTGCCCGGGGTGGACGTCCCGGAGGGGCTGGTGGACCGGATCGTGGCGACGGTGGTGCCGGAGGGCTAGGCGACGGTACCGGGGGACTAGCGGTCCGCGGGCCGCGGCTCGCGCCACATGGGCCACATCCGGGGTCCGTCCGGCAGGTCCAGGGGCTCTCCGGTGAACGCGAAACCGAGCCGTTCGTACAGCCCTCGGCTGCGGGCGCTGCTCGCCTCCAGATAGGCGGGCAGCCCCTCGCGGTCGCAGCGGTCGAGCACCGACGCGATGAGGGCGGTGCCCAGTCCCTCGCCCTGCCGCTCCGGGGCCACGCCGATCATCCAGAGGTACTCGTGGGCCCGGCCGGAGGGGTGGATGCCGGCCGTCAGCCGGCCGATCAGCTCCACGCGCTCGTTGTCCGGGTCGACGGCCTCACGCACCTGGGCGGGGCTGTCGTCCACCGCGTCACCGGCCCCGTCGCCCGTGCCCTCGTCCGCGGGCACGGACAGCCACAGCGCACAGGCCGCGCCGTCCTCGGTGACGTCTATGCGCCCGTCGGCGAGCACGGCGTCGGTGAAGGCCGCCATCAGCCGGTGGTGGGTCCGGCGGCGGTACTCCGCACCGGGGAAGACCCAGCCGCTGACGGGATCGTCCTGGAAGGCCTCGTCCAGCAGCCGGACGACCAGCTCCCGGTCGCCCTCCCCCGCCGTCCGGATCGCCACGCCCATGCCCCTGCCCGCCCCTTCGACTCAACAGCCCTTGCTCGTACGGCCGTTGAAGACTATCCGGTGGCATCGACCGGACGGGACCGAGGTTCCCGGACGGGGTGAGGAAGACGGCGGCGAGGAGACGGGCCCCGCACACCGTGGGGAAGTGCGGGACCCGCCGGACCGGAGCCCTTGACGGCGCGGCCGTACGGACGTCAGGTGCCGTACGGCTCTGCGGGCTCCGGAGCCTTCCGCGACCGTCAGGTGCTGCGCCGGGTCACGAACTCCGCCAGCGAGAGCAGACCGCCTGCCGCCGCCGGGTCGGGCACGGCGCGGGCCAGCTCCTGCATCGCCCGTGCCATCCGGTCGGCCGCCTGGGCCTGCGCCCAGTCCCGGCCGCCGGCCCGCTCCACGACCAGCGCCGTGCGCTCCAGCTCCGCCTCGTCGCCCTCGTACGGCACCCCGTACAGCTCGGCGAGTTCGGCGGCCGCCGGCGTACCGGAGGTGAGGGCGGCGACCACCGGCAGCGACTTCTTGCGCGCGGCCAGGTCCGCGCCGGCCGGCTTGCCGGTGCGGCCCGGGTCGCCCCATATGCCGATCACGTCGTCGATGAGCTGGAAGGCCAGGCCGGCCTGGCGGCCGAAGGCGTCCAGCGCCTCGACGTCCTCGTCGGACGCGCCCGCGTACAGCCCGCCCAGGGCGCAGGCGCACCCCAGCAGCGCGCCCGTCTTGGCCTCGGCCATGGCGAGCGTCTCCTCGAGGGTGACCTCGTCCGGGCGGCGCCGCTCCATGGCCGTGTCTGCGTGCTGGCCGGCGCACAGCTCCACGACGCAGTCCGCGAGCCGGGTGGCCGCGGACGCGGACGCCGGGTGCGGGTCCGCGGCGAGCAGCCGCAGGGCCAGCGCCTGGAGCGCGTCCCCCGCCAGGATCGCGTCGGCGTCGCCGAACACGGTCCAGGCGGTGGGCCGGTGGCGGCGGGTGGTGTCCCGGTCCATCACGTCGTCGTGCAGCAAGGTGAAGTTGTGGACCAGCTCCACCGCCGCAGCCGCCCGGACGGCCGCGGGCCGGGCCCCGGATCCGCCGAGCGCTGCGGCCGAGGCGAGGACGAGGGCGGGGCGGATCGCCTTGCCCGCGTTGCCCTCCGCGGGAGTGCCGTCCGCGTGCTGCCAGCCGAAGTGGTAGAGCGCGATCCGGCGCATCGAATCCGGAAGTGACCCCATGGCGGACCGCAGCTCCGGGTCGACCGACGCCCTGGCCTCGCGCAGAAGCGCCTCCGCCTCCTGCCCGTCGGCCACCCGCGGCTCCTTGTCGCTCTGCGCCCCGACGGGCCCGTGCCTCTCCAGGGTGCCGGTGGGACGACGCGTCCCGACGGTGCTGTGCCGAATCTCCGTCATGGACTCATCTCCCCCATCGGTCCGCCTCCGTACCCCGGGGGTGGTGTACCCGCCCGGACGGGCGGGAACACGGCGTTCGGGCGACGGGCGTCACCGCCAGCGGCCGATCTCGACGTTCTCCAGGACGCCGAGCGCGTCCGGTACGAGGACCGCGGCCGAGTAGTAGGTCGTCACCAGGTACTTGATGATGGCCTGCTCGTTGATGCCCATGAAGCGCACCGACAGACTCGGCTCGATCTCGTCGGGGATGCCGGTGGCCCGCAGGCCGATGACACCCTGGTCCTGCTCGCCAGTGCGCATCGCGATGATCGAGGACGTGCGGGACTCGGTGACCGGGATCTTGTTGCACGGGTAGATCGGCACGCCGCGCCAGGTGGGGATGCGGTTGCCGGCGATGTCGATCGTCTCGGGCACGAGTCCGCGCCTGTTGAGCTCGCGGCCGAACGCGGCGATCGCGCGCGGGTGGGCGAGGAACAGCTTGGTGCCGCGCCGGCGGCTGAGCAGCTCGTCCATGTCGTCGGGGCCGGGCACGCCGTCGTGCGGCTGGATCCGCTGGTCGTACTCGCAGTTGTGCAGCAGGCCGAACTCGCGGTTGTTGACGAGCTCGTGCTCCTGACGCTCCTTCAGCGCCTCGACCGTCAGCCGGATCTGCTGCTCGGTCTGGTTCATCGGCTGGTTGTAGAGGTCGGCCACGCGCGAGTGGATGCGCAGGACGGTCTGGGCGACGCTCAGTTCGTACTCGCGGGGCTTGGCCTCGTAGTCGACGAAGGTGTGCGGGATGTCCGGCTCGCCGCTGTGGCCCGCGGCGAGGTCGATCGCCTTCTCGCCGTGCTTGTTGGTGCGCTGCTGGGGGATGGAGCGGCGCTGGAGGAGGTGCTCGCGCAGCGAGTCCGCGCGCTCCGCGATCTGCTCCACCTCCTGGCGGGGCAGCACGAGCACCGTGCAGGCGGTGACCGTGCGGGCGGTGTACTCCCAGATGGCGTCGCCGTCGAGCAGCGCCTGGTCACCGAAGTAGGCGCCGTCGGCGAGGACGCCGAGAACCGCGTCGTCCCCGTAGGGCCCGGTGCCGATCTTCTCGACCTTGCCGTGAGCCAGCAGGTATACCGCGTCGGCCTGGCTGCCGAACGAGGCGATCACCTCGCCCGGGCCGAACTCCCGCTGCTCACAGCGCTGGGCGAGTTCCGAGAGCACCTCCTCGTCCTCGTACGACCGCAGGGCCGGCAGCTCGCCCAGCTCCGCGGGGATGACCTCGACGCGGTCGCCGGTCTTCACGAACGTCACCCGGCCGTCGCCGACGGCGAAGGTCAGGCGCCGGTTCACCCGGTACGTGCCGCCCTGGACGTCCACCCAGGGAAGAGTGCGCAGCAGCCAGCGCGAGCTGATCTCCTGCATCTGAGGTACGGACTTGGTCGTGGTGGCCAGGTTCCGCGCGGCCGCCGTGCCGAGGCTCTGCTGCGGCCTGGTCTGCTCGGTGCGGACCTCTTCGCCTACCGACATAAGGAATTGCCCTCCCGGTACATGCCGAGCGCACCTGCGCCCGGCATCGATGTGCAGCACCAGCCTTCCTCACCGAGCGTGCCGGTGCTATTACACGAAAGAGCGGGAATGGATCAACGGCGGCCGGGGCACATATGGGTGCTCGCCCGGCGGCCGCGGGTCGCGTTCGCCGAGCCGGCGTTGTCCGGATCGCATCGCACACGACCCGAACAGGTATTGGGGAGCGCTCCGTTTCGGTACAAGCACCGGTACGGGCGGTCGCGCCGGGCGGCCGTCGCTCAGGACGAAGGAGCCGGCCATGGCCTCACCCATGTCCCCGGGCAGTTTCCTCAAAGCCCTGAAGGCGGAGGGCCTCACCGTCGTCGAGGTCGGTGACTGGCGGCACCACAACCGCAACCACAAGGGCCCCTGGGGCCCCGTCCACGGGGTGATGATCCACCACACGGTGACCAGGGGCAGCGCGCGGACGGTGGAGATCTGCCGCAAGGGCTACGAGGGTCTGCCCGGCCCGCTGTGCCACGGTGTCATCACGAAGGACGGCAGGGTGCACCTGGTCGGATACGGCCGGGCCAACCACGCCGGGCTCGGCGACGACGAGGTACTGCGCGCGGTGATCGCGGAGAAGGCGCTGCCCCGGGACAACGAGACGAACACCGACGGCAACCGGCACTTCTACGGCTTCGAGTGCGAGAACCTGGGCGACGGCGAGGATCCCTGGCCCGCGGCGCAGCTGGAGGCGATCGAGAGAGCCGCCGCCGCGGTCTGCCGCCACCACGGCTGGAACGAGCGGTCCGTCATCGGCCACCTGGAGTGGCAGCCGGGAAAGGTGGACCCGCGGGGCTTCACGATGGCGTCGATGCGGGGGCGCATCCGCGACCGGCTGAAGTGACCCGGGCGCTGTGCGGTGCCGGGGTGACAATGGTCGGGTGACCAGTACCGACGCCCCCGGCATCGCCGCCCTGAGCCCCCGGCTGCCGTCGCCGTTGCAGGAGGTCGTGGACGACCGGTTCGAGCGGCACGGCGTGCGGTTGCTGCTGAAGCGGGACGATCTGATCCACCCGGAGCTGGTCGGCAACAAGTGGCGCAAACTCGCGCCGAACCTCGCGGCGGCGGACGGCCGTGCCGTCGTCACCTTCGGCGGCGCCTACTCCAACCACCTGCGTGCCACGGCCGCCGCCGGGCGGCTGCTCGGCCTGTCCACGGTCGGCGTGGTGCGCGGGCAGGAACTGGCCGGCCGGCCGCTCAACCCGTCCCTGGCCCGGTGCGCGGCCGACGGGATGCGGCTGCACTTCGTCGACCGGTCGACGTACCGCCGCAAGTCCGACCCCGGCACCCTGGCGGCCGTCCTGCGCGCGGCGGGCGCCGAGGACGCCCATGTCGTCCCGGAGGGCGGCAGCAACGCCGCGGCCGTCCGCGGCTGCCGGGCACTCGGCGAGGAACTGGACGGCCGCGCCGACGTCGTCGCGCTCGCCTGCGGCACCGGCGGGACGCTCGCCGGGCTGGCCGCCGGTCTCGCCCCGGGCCGAAGGGCGCTCGGCATACCCGTGCTCAAGGGCGGTTTCCTCACCGGCGACATACGGCGGCTCCAGGAGGAGGCGTTCGGCGGTCCCCGCGGCGCGTGGAGCCTCGACGACCGCTTCCACTTCGGCGGCTACGCCCGCACCGCCCCCGAGCTGGAGTCGTTCGCCGAGGACTTCGAACAGCGCCACGGCCTGCCGGTGGAGCGCCTGTACGTCGCGAAGATGCTGTACGGCCTGCTCGTCCTGACCCGGGAGGGCGCCTTCGCGCGCGGGACGACGCTGGCGGCGGTCGTCACCGGCCGTCCCTTTCCCTGAGCCGGAGCTCTTCCCTGAGCCGGGGCTCCGCCTCAGGCGGCCTCCCGGTACGCGGCCGCCTCCTCCAGGTCCAGTCGGCGCAGCAGCGTGCGCAGCATCTCGTCGTCGATGTAGCGGCCGTCCCGCAACCGGACGAACACCTCGCGTTCCGCGCCGATCATCTCCCGGGACAACCGCCGGTAGGTGTCGTCGACGGTCTCCCCGGTGACCGGGTTGACCTGGCCCAGCCGCTCCCAGACGGCGTTGCGGCGGCGTTCCATGACCGTGCGCAGGCGCTCGGCGAGCGGTCCCGGCAGGGCGTTGCGCTCGTCGGCGAGGAGGTCGTCCAGGCGCTGCTCGGCGGCCCGGGACGCCTGCGCCTGGGCGTTGGCCTCCGCGAGCGTCTGGGCCTGTACGTCGGGTCCGGGGAACTTCAGCAGGCGGATCAGGGGCGGCAGCGTCACGCCCTGGACGACGAGGGTGCCGATGACCGTGGTGAAGGTCAGGAAGAGGATCAGGTTGCGCTGGGGGAAGGGTGCGCCGTCGTCCACGGTGAGCGGGATGGAGAAGGCGATGGCGAGCGAGACCACGCCCCGCATCCCGGCCCAGCCGATGACGAACGGGCCCTTCCAGGACGGGTTCTCCTCGCGCGCGCGAATGCGTGCCGACAGGATCCGGGGCAGGAAGGTCGCCGGGTACACCCACACGAACCGGGCCACGGCCACGACCAGGAAGACGGCGACCGCGTACCAGGCGGCCTCGGCACCCTCGTAGTCCCCGAGGCCCCTCAGGACCACCGGGAGCTGCAGTCCGATCAGGGCGAACACGGCCGACTCCAGGACGAACGCCACCATCTTCCACACGGCCTCCTCCTGGAGGCGGGTGGCGAAGTCGACCTCCCACGCGCGGTGGCCGAGATGGAGTGCGACGACCACCACCGCCAGCACCCCGGAGGCGTGCACCTGCTCGGCCGCCGCGTAGGCGACGAACGGGATCAGCAGGGAGAGCGTGTTCTGCAGCAGCGCCTCCTTCACGTGGGTGCGCAGCCAGTGGATCGGCACCATCAGCACCAGGCCGACGCCGACGCCGCCGATCGCCGCGATCAGGAACTCGGCGATCCCGCCGGCCCAGGTGGCGCCCGCTCCGACCGCGGCGGCCAGCGCCACCTTGAAGGCGGTGATCGCGGTGGCGTCGTTCACCAGGGACTCGCCCTGCAGGATCGTGGTGATCCGGGAGGGCAGACCCACCCGGCGCGCGACCGCCGTGGCGGCGACGGCGTCCGGCGGTGCCACGACCGCGCCCAGCACCAGCGCGGCGGTCAGCGGCAGGCCCGGCACGATCAGGTACGCGGCCCAGCCGACGACGAAGGTCGCGAAGAGCACGTAGCCCACGGACAGCAGCGCCACGGGCCTGAGCTGCGCCCGCAGGTCGAGGTAGGAGCTGTCGGTGGCGGCCGTGTACAGCAGCGGGGGCAGCAGCAGCGGCAGTACGACGTGCGGGTCGAGGGTGTAGTCGGGTACGCCGGGGACGTAGCTCACCGCCAGACCGGCCGCCACCAGCAGCAGCGGCGCCGGCACCGGTGTGCGCCGGCCCGCCGCGGCGATCGCGGCGCTGCCCGCCACCAGCAGCAGCAGCGGCATCACGTCCATCGTCCTCGCCCGCCCTCTTGTCCCGCGCGGCCATCCGCGCATCCGACGTAACCTGGCAATCATGAAACAGTGCACGCACGCCGACGCGCTGCCGCACCCGGAACCCGAGCCCCTGGGCGACACCTGTCCGGAATGTCTGGCCGAGGGCACGGACCCGGTGCAGCTGCGGCTGTGCCTCACCTGCGGTCACGTCGGCTGCTGCGACTCCTCGCCGAGGCGGCACGCGACGGCGCACCACGAGGAGACCGGCCACCCGGTGATGAGGACCTTCGAGCCCGGGGAGAGCTGGCGCTGGTGCTTCGTCGACCACGTACTCGTGTGACCTCGCGCGGGGACGGTTCGACCGTCTGACGTCTGGGTACGTCAACCCGGCGCGCGCTCTTCCGATTTGAGCCCGCCAAACCCCTAGCCACTGTGCGTGTTCATGTGTTTACTATGAGTGACAGCAAGGGGTTGGGGTCTCGGGACAGGAAATGTCGGAGCGCGATAACGTCACCGCTGAACCACGTGTCGCGTTACCCCGAGGGTGCCCCTCGGCCCTGTAACGCTTGTACCACCTTGGAGGTGAGGGTGTCCCAGATCGCAGGCGAGCCCGCGACCCAGGACTTCGTGGAAGTCCGGCTGCCGGCCGCGGGTGCCTACCTGTCGGTGCTGCGTACGGCGACGGCCGGCCTCGCGGCCCGTTTGGACTTCACCCTCGACGAGATCGAGGACCTGCGCATCGCAGTGGACGAGGCCTGCGCGATCCTGCTTCAGCAGGCCGTGCCCGGCTCGGTGCTCAGTTGCGTCTTCCGGCTCGTCGACGACTCGCTCGAGGTCACCGTCTCGGCGCCGACCACGGACGGTCACGCCCCCTCGCGGGACACCTTCGCCTGGACCGTCCTGTCCGCTCTGGCGGGCAAGGTCTCCTCCGCCGTGGACGAGGACAAAACCGTTTCGATCAGCCTCTACAAACAGCGCGGCGCGGGACCCGGGCCGACGTGAGGAACGGGGACGGGCCGGTGCGGGACGAAGAGCGCGGCACACGGGAGCTGTCGGCCGAGGACACACGTTCCCCGGACGGTGCCGGACGCGTGGCGGACGGCATCGACGCCATCCCGGAACAGGCGCGGCCGCATCCGGAGGACACCGCCACGGGGGCAGTCCACCCGGACGACGGGCAGCGGGCCGGTGACCGGGACGGTGCCGTGCGGAGCACGCCTGCGGAGGGGAGGGCCGGGGCCACCCCGGTCCGGCCGGCCCGCGCTGAGGCGAGGGCTCGGGAAAGGGCGACGGGCGGGACGATGAGCGAGCACGAGCGGTACTCCGAGGACGACGCGTCCGGTGCACGCGGCGCACAGGGCACGCGGCACGACCCGCAGGACCGCAGCGGGGCGCGTGCCAAGTTCACCGAGCTGCGTGCGCTGCCGAAGGACAGCCCGGAGTACGCGGAGCTGCGCAACCAGCTGGTCCGCATGCACCTGCCGCTCGTGGAGCACCTCGCGCGCCGGTTCCGCAATCGCGGCGAGCCCCTGGACGACCTCACGCAGGTCGCCACCATCGGACTGATCAAGTCGGTCGACCGCTTCGACCCGGACCGCGGGGTGGAGTTCTCCACCTACGCCACGCCCACGGTCGTCGGTGAGATCAAGCGGCACTTCCGGGACAAGGGCTGGGCCGTGCGGGTCCCGCGCCGGCTCCAGGAACTGCGGCTCGCGCTGACCACGGCCACGGCGGAGCTCTCACAGCTGCACGGCCGCTCCCCCACGGTCCATGAACTCGCCGAGAAGCTGTCGATCTCGGAGGAGGAGGTCCTGGAGGGCCTGGAGTCCGCCAACGCGTACTCGACGCTGTCCCTGGACGTCCCGGACACCGACGACGAGTCCCCGGCGGTCGCGGACACCCTGGGCGCCGAGGACGAGGCGCTGGAGGGCGTGGAGTACCGGGAGTCGCTCAAGCCGCTGCTGGAGGACCTGCCGCCGCGGGAGAAGCGGATCCTGCTGCTGCGCTTCTTCGGCAACATGACGCAGTCGCAGATCGCCCAGGAGGTCGGGATCTCGCAGATGCACGTGTCGCGGCTGCTGGCGCGCACGCTGGCGCAGCTGCGGGAGAAGCTGCTGGTCGAGGAGTAGCTGCCGCGGGGCGGGACCGCTGCGGCGGGGGTTACTTCCCGGCGCTGCCGGGTCCCCGGATCCCGAGGGCCCGGGTCGTCGTGGGGTTCACGAGCAGGACGAGCGCGGTGACGGCCACGACCGCGAGCACGATCCCCGCCGGGATGGCGATGCTGTCGACCTGCAGCAGGTTGTAGGCCACGGGCAGCGCCATGATCTGCGTGATGACGGCGGGCCCCCGGCTCCAGCTCCGCCGGGCCAGCAGCCCGCGGGCGGCGAGCAGTGGCAGCAGCGCGAGGACGATGAGCGTGACACCGCCGGTCAGGGCCGAGGTCCGGTCGTCGGGATGACCCGTGAGACCGCCCACGATCATCCAGGCTCCGCCGACGACGAGCGCCAGACCCTCCAGCGCGGCGAGCGCCGCGGCCGCGGTCAGCCGGCCGGGACGGGGGCCCGCCTCTTCGGCGGCTTCGGTGGTGGGGTTCTGCTCACTGCTCACCCCTGAAGGGTAGCCCTCGCCATGCGGGCGCCCGTGCCGAGGCCCGTGCGCCGGCTCACATGCCGATCCCCTGGCGGAAACCTGCCTCGGTCTGGGCCAGGTACCGCCCAGTAGGTACCCTGCAACGCATGCGTGCACTTCTCGTGGTCAATCCGGCGGCAACCACCACGAGTGCGCGTACGCGCGACGTGCTGATCCACGCGCTCGCGAGCGAGATGAAGCTGGAGGCGGTCACCACCGAGTACCGCGGCCACGCGCGCGACCTCGGCCGCCAGGCGGCCCGGAGCGACGACATCGAGCTGGTGGTGGCGCTCGGCGGCGACGGCACGGTCAACGAGGTCGTCAACGGACTGCTGCACGCCGGCCCCGACCCCGAGCATCTGCCCCGGCTCGCCGTGGTGCCCGGCGGTTCCACCAACGTCTTCGCCCGCGCCCTCGGCCTGCCTAACCACGCGGTGGAGGCGACCGGCGCCCTGCTGGACGCCCTGCGCGAGGGCAGCGAACGGACCGTCGGACTGGGGCTGGCCTCGGGCACACCGGGCACGGAGGACGAGGCCGTACCCGCCCGATGGTTCACCTTCAACGCCGGACTGGGGTTCGACGCCGGCGTGGTCGGCCGGGTCGAGCAGCACCGGGAGCGCGGAAAGAAGTCGACACACGCCCTCTACGTCCGCCAGGTGGTGCGCCAGCTCATCGGCGAGCCGCACCGGCGCAGCGGGACGATCACACTGGAGCGCGAGGGCGAGGACCCGGTCACGGATCTGGTGCTGTCCATAGTCTCGAACACGTCCCCGTGGACGTTTCTCGGCAACCGCCCGATCTACGCCTCGCCCAAGGCCTCGTTCGACACGGGACTCGACGTCTTCGGCCTGCACCGCCTCTCGACGGCCGCGGTCGCCCGGTATGGCACCCAGTTGCTCACTTCGTCCCCCGAGCGCGGACCCCGGGGCCGGCATGCCGTCTCACTGCACGACATGACCGAGTTCACCTTGCATTCGAAGGTGCCACTGCCCTTGCAGATGGACGGTGACCACCTGGGGCTGCGAACGAGCGTGACGTTCACAGGCGTACGCCGTGCACTGCGTGTGATTGTGTGAGCAGAACCGGCAAAAGTCCTTTCACTCGAACGTTTAGGCCAGGATCCACCCCATGGAAGTACGGCTGTGACCTAGTCGACACCGAAGAATCAAAAAAAACTTTCCGGAAGGGGTTGTATCCGCCGCCGAGGTTTGCGAGTCTCTACATGGCGATCGGGACGGCCCGCAACACCGGCCTCCACAGATCACCGGAACCCCTCTTCAAACCACAGGACCACGCCGGGCAACCTGGCGGTAGGCCCTTCCCTTGTTGAGGGATTCGTGAAAGCGTTCACATTCACAAGCACCTGCACGTAATACCAAGGAGAGGTAGCAGCCATGGACTGGCGTCACCGCGCCGTTTGCCGCGAGGAAGACCCCGAGCTCTTCTTCCCCATCGGCAACACCGGTCCCGCGCTGCTGCAGATCGAGGAAGCCAAGGCCGTCTGCCGTCGCTGCCCGGTTATGGAGCAGTGTCTGCAGTGGGCGCTCGAGTCCGGCCAGGACTCCGGCGTCTGGGGTGGTCTCAGCGAGGACGAGCGCCGCGCGATGAAGCGCCGTGCCGCCCGCAACCGGGCCCGTCAGGCCTCCGCCTGACCATCCACCCCTGCTGACAGCCTGAGCTTGGCGGCGCGTACAGCGAGTACGCAACTCCCGCCCCCGAGCCGCAGCGCGCAGTACCCGATGCTCCCCGACCCCTCGACTTCGCTCGAGCCGGGGGGATCCCCATCGCACGAGCACTGGCCTCGGACCTTCACCGGTCCGGGGCTTTTTGCTGTCCGCGGTGCACTTCTGCTTGCTGCCCGCGGTCCGCTTCTCTTGCTGTCCGCGGCCTACTTCTGCGCCGGCACCGGGATGTCCAGGATCACCCGGGTGCCGCGCTCGGGGGCCGGGACCATGTCGAACGCGCCTCCCAGCTCGCCCTCGACCAGCGTGCGGACGATCTGGAGCCCCAGATTTCCGGAACTGTGCGGGTCGAAGTCCTCGGGCAGGCCGACGCCGTCGTCCTGGACGGTGACCAGGAGGCGGGCCTCCTTCGTGGTGCCGCCACGGACCGCCGAGACCTCGACCGTGCCGGTGTCGCCCTCGCGGAAGCCGTGCTCCAGGGCGTTCTGCAGGATCTCGGTCAGCACCATCGACAGGGGCGTGGCGACCTCGGCGTCCAGGATGCCGAAGCGGCCGGTGCGGCGGCCGGTGACCTTGCCGGGTGAGATCTCGGCCACCATGGCCAGCACGCGGTCGGCGATCTCGTCGAACTCCACGCGCTCGTCCAGGTTCTGGGACAGCGTCTCGTGCACGATCGCGATCGAGCCGACGCGGCGTACGGCCTCTTCGAGGGCTTCCCGTCCCCGCTCCGAGCCGATGCGCCGGGCCTGGAGGCGGAGCAGGGCGGCCACCGTCTGGAGGTTGTTCTTCACCCGGTGGTGGATCTCCCGGATGGTCGCGTCCTTGGTGATCAACTCGCGTTCGCGCCGCCGCAGTTCGGTCACGTCGCGCAGCAGCACCAGTGAACCGATGCGTGTGCCCTTGGGTTTGAGCGGGATCGCACGGAACTGGATGACACCGTCGTTCGCCTCGATCTCGAACTCGCGCGGTGCCCAGCCGCTGGCCACCTTGGCGAGCGCCTCGTCCACCGGACCGCGGGTCGGGGCGAGTTCGGCGGTCGTCCTGCCCAGGTGGTGGCCGACCAGGTCGGCGGCGAGGCCCATGCGGTGGTACGCCGACAGGGCGTTCGGGGAGGCGTAGTGCACGATGCCGTCCGCGTCGAGCCGGATCAGGCCGTCGCCGACGCGGGGCGAGGCGTCCATGTCGACCTGCTGGTTCTCGAACGGGAAGGCTCCGGCCGCGATCATCTGCGCGAGGTCCGAGGCGCTCTGGAGGTAGGTGAGCTCCAGTCGGCTCGGGGTCCGCACGGTGAGGAGGTTGGTGTTGCGCGCGATGACGCCGAGGACGCGTCCCTGACGCCGTACGGGGATCGACTCGACGCGGACCGGGACCTCCTCGCGCCACTCCGGATCGCCCTCGCGCACGATCCGGCCCTCGTCCAGCGCGGCGTCCAGCATGGGACGCCGGCCGCGCGGGACCAGGTGACCGACCATGTCGTCCTGGTACGAGGTCGGGCCGGTGTTGGGCCGCATCTGGGCGACGGAGACGTACCGGGTGCCGTCGCGGGTGGGGACCCACAGGACGAGGTCGGCGAAGGAGAGGTCGGAGAGGAGCTGCCACTCCGAGACCAGCAGATGGAGCCACTCGAGATCGGAGTCGTCGAGGGCTGTGTGCTGGCGTACGAGTTCGTTCATGGAGGGCACGTGGCCGAGCGTACCTGGCCGTTCGGACAGCGATCGAAACCAGCCAGATTCCGCCACTGCGCGATCTCGGAAACGCCCCCGGAAACACCCGCGGGCCGCGGCGCCTGGGAGGGACCCTCAACCCTCCCGGCACCGCAGCCCGGAGCAACATCGGCCGTGGGGTGTGCGGTCCCTGTCGGCCGAAGGGTGAGGAGCCGGGGCAGTCAGGGCAGAGAGCTCCGGTTCCTCGGTCCGCCCTCCTGTGCGGGGAAGGCGGAAGCCTGACGTTCACCTTGCGTGAGTGTCTCAGTGGCCATTGTGGACTAGACCACTGTGCATGTCCATGCGCGGGACGGTGTTTGTCTCCGTCACTTCGCGACGGCTGTTCGGACGTCCGAGCACCCGGCAGCAGCCTAACCCCGTTGGCTCATGTGCGGGGCCAGACGGCGAGGGAGATTTCCGCGAGCGACTCCAGTTCCTCGCGGCTCGCGCCGTCGCGCGCCTGCTGGGACATGCCCTGGATGACCGCACCGGCGTGCCGGGCGAGGGCGGCGGCATCGGTTCCCTCCGGCAGGACGCCCGCGGCGACGTCGGCGCGGATACGGCTCTCGAACGCGGCGATGTTGGCGTTGCGCCGCTCACGCAGGGACTGCTCCACCTCCGGGGTGGAGCAGTTGGCGGCGGCGTGGATGACGAGACAGCCGTGCGGACGCCCGGGGGCCGTGTACTCGACGGCGGCCTCGCGCAGCATCCGCTCTATGCCCGCCCGGGCGGTCGGCTCCTCGGCGAGGGCGCGCTCCGCGAAGGAGCCGTACCGCGTGCCGTACTCCTGGACGACCTCCTCGAAGAGCGAGCGCTTGTCGCCGAAGGCCGCGTACAGACTCGGGGCGCCGATGTCCATGACCCGGGTGAGGTCGGCGACGGACGTGGCCTCGTAACCGTGTTCCCAGAAGGCCATCAGGGCCTTCTCCAGGGCCGTCGCCCGGTCGAAGGAACGGGGACGCCCGCGTGACCTGGACGGACGGCCGCGGGCTCCGGTCGTCGCCGGAGCCGGCGTCCTGCCGCGCCCGGTCTCCTCGCTGCTCACCATGGGCTTCATTTTATAGCGGGCACTAGAGAAATGTCCGCGGGATGCGCTACGGTCATTTCTGTAGCGACCACTAGATAATGCGAAGGGGCGCCGGCATGGGTGTGCTCACGGGTAAGACGGCTCTCGTCACGGGGGCGAGCAGGGGCATCGGACGAGGGGTGGCCGAGCGGCTGGGACGCGACGGCGCGCGGGTCGCGGTGCACTACGGCAGGAGCGAGGCGGCGGCCAAGGAGACGGTCGCCGCGATCGAGGCGGCGGGTGGGTCCGCGTTCGCGATCGGGGTGGAGCTCGGCGTCCCCGGGGACGCCGAAGCACTGTGGGAGGAGTTCGACCGGCACGCGGACGGGCTGGACATCCTGGTGAACAACGCCGGGATCGGCACGACCCGCCCGATCACGGAGATAAGCGAGGAGGAGTACGACAAGGTCTTCGCGGTGAACGTGAAGGCTCCGTTCTTCATCCTCCGGGACGGCATGGGACGGCTGCGCGACGGCGGCCGGGTCATCAACATCTCGTCGGGACTGGCCCGCACCGCGGTGATGCCGGACAACATGGCGTACGCGATGACCAAGGCCGCGCTGGACGTGCTCTCCCGCGACCTCTCCAAGGTGCTGGGTGCCCGCGGCATCACCGTGAACTCGGTGGCGCCCGGCATCATCGACACGGACAACACGGCCGAGCTGCTGCACGGCAGCGCGGACGGCTGGGAACGGGCGGCGGCGTTCTCCGCACTGGGCGGGGTGGGCACGCCGGCCGAGGTGGCCGACGTGGTCGCCTTCCTGGCCTCGGACGGGGGCCGTTGGGTCACCGGGAGCTGGGTGGACGCGACGGGGGGTTCGCTGACCTAGACGGGGCTCGACGGGCCGGGCGGGGTCCGCGGCCCGGACGGCGTCCACGGGCTCAGTGGGTCTCCGTCACCTTCGCCAGGGCGCGAGGGGCGTCCGGGTCCTGGCCGCGGGCGATCGTCACCTCGTAGGCCAGCAGCTGGAGCGGGATGATCTCCAGGACGGGCTGGACCTCCTCGGCCACGCCCTCGGTGGGCAGGACGAAACCGGCGGAGGCCTGCTCGACCCGGCTCCTGGGGCCGACGACGACCAGGTCGGCACCCCGGCCGCGCAGCCGGTCCAGCACGGGCTGGAGCGCCTCTCCGCCCTTGCCGTCGGTGACGACCGCGATCACCGGGGAGACGTTGTCGACCATGGCGAGCGGACCGTGCAGGAGGTCGGCTCCGGAGTAGGAGAGGGCGGGGATGTAGCTGGTCTCCATGAGCTTGAGGGCGGCCTCCTTGGCCGTGGGGTAGCCGTAGCCGCGCGAGGTGATCACCATGCGCTCGGCGAAGCGGTAGCGGGCGGCGAGGGCGCGCACCTCGTCCTGCCGGGCGAGCAGCTGCGCGGCGAGATCCGGCAGCACGCGCGCGGCCGCTCCGTCGCCGTCGCGCAGGCCCTCGACGAAGAGGTACAGGGCGAGCAGGGATGCGGTGTAGGTCTTGGTCGCGGGGAGGGCCCTCTCGGGTCCGGCCATGATGTCGATGTGGTACTCCGACACGCCGGCCAGCGGTGAATCGGGGTTGTTGGTCACCGCCAGGGTGATCGCGCCCGCCTCTCGGGCGGCGCGGGTCGAGGCGACCAGGTCCGGGGAGCCGCCGGACTGGCTGACGGTGACGACGAGGACGTCGGTGAGGTTGGGACGGGCACCGTAGGCGGTGGTGGTCGACATCGAGGCGAGGCCGCAGGGCAGGCCGAGGCGGATCTCCAGCAGGTACTTGGCGTACAGCGCGGCGTTGTCGGAGGTGCCGCGCGCGGTCAGCAGCACGAAACGGGGGCCGCGGGCGGCGATCTCGCGGGCGACCTGCCGGATGGCGGGGGCACCGTCGTCGAGGATCCGGCGCAGTACGGCGGGCTGCTCGGCCATCTCCCGGGCCATGATGCGGCCCGGGAGGTCGCTGCGGGCGTCCGGTGCGGAGGCGGTCATACGGGTTCCCTCCGGGGGTGCGGGGTGGTGAGTGCGGATGCCTCGGGGCGGGCGTCGCGGGTGCCGGTGACGGGGTGGCGGCGGGGCGGTGTGGCCGCGTGGTGATGACGGCAGTGAGGGGACGGTGTGGCAGCGCGGCCATGACGGCGGTGAGGGGCGGGGTGGGCGTCCGGCCATGACGGCGGTGGGGGGACGGTGTGGCAGCGCGGCCATGACCTTGGTGGGGGGCCGGGGTGGGCGTGTGGCGAGGGCGGGAGTGGGGTGGGGCGGCCGGGTGACGGTGACGGTGGGGCGGTCGTGCCGGTGCCAGGGGGTCCGCGGTCGTCGTCCGTCGCACGGCCCCCAGCGGGGCGCCGTGCGGCCGGTCGGCGTCGGTGGCGTGCGGTGTCTTTGGGCCCACTCCTTCATTCCACTCCCTCCCGCGCGAACGCGCCCGCGCTGGGTGGGAACGGGGGCCGCCCGGCGGGCCGGGAAACCGGGGAACGCGCGGCACCACTCTGTTAGATTGGTCTAAACCACATGCCCTTCGGGTGTCCTCGAGCCCCCTCTTCAGAACGGCAGGCCCAGCGTGGAAGTTGTCATCGTTCCCGACGCCAAGGCGGGCGGCGAGCTCATCGCCGAGGCCATGGCGCAGCTGCTCCGGCGCAAGCCCGACGCCCTGCTCGGGGTGGCCACCGGCTCGACGCCGCTGCCGGTGTACGAGGCACTGGCGGCCAAGGTGCGTTCGGGCGCCGTGGACACCGCGCGGGCGCGGATCGCCCAGCTCGACGAGTACGTGGGGCTGCCCGCGGAGCACCCGGAGTCGTACCGCTCGGTGCTGCGGCGCGAGGTGCTGGAGCCGCTCGGCATCGGCATGGACGCGTTCATGGGGCCCGACGGCACGGCCACGGACGTCCAGGGGGCCTGCGAGGCGTACGACAGCGCGCTGGCCGCGGCCGGCGGGGTGGACCTCCAGCTGCTGGGGATCGGCACCGACGGGCACATCGGGTTCAACGAGCCGTGCTCCTCGCTGGCCTCGCGGACCCGGATCAAGACGCTGACCGAGCAGACCCGCGTCGACAACGCGCGCTTCTTCGACGGCGACATCGAGCAGGTGCCGCACCACGTCATCACGCAGGGCATCGGCACGATCCTGGAGGCCCGGCACCTGGTGCTGCTGGCCACCGGCGAGGGGAAGGCCGACGCGGTGGCGGCGAGTGTCGAGGGGCCGGTCGCGGCCGTGTGCCCGGCCTCCGCGCTGCAGCTCCACCCGCATGCCACCGTCGTCGTCGACGAGGCCGCCGCCTCCAAGCTGAAGCTCGCCGACTACTTCCGGCACACCTACGCGCACAAGCCCGGCTGGCAGGGCATCTGATCCCGTACGGACAGCCACGCACAAGAGCACAGGACAAGGCGCCGGCCCCCACCAGGGGGGTCCGGCGCCTTCGCCGTACCGGCGGGCGAGCCCTCACGCCCCCGCGATGGCCTCCGCCGCCGCCCGGCCGCAGACCCGGGCCGCACCGTGGGTGGCGAGGTGCAGGGCGCCGCGGGGCGCGGCCTGCGGGACGCCCATCTCGACGACAACGGTGTCGGGACGGGCCTTGAGCAGCGTGTCGAGGGCCGCCGACATCCAGGGGTGGCGGTGCTCGTCGCGCACGACGGCGACGATGCGGCGGTCGCCGGCCGCCTGAAGCACCTGGTCCCCCGCGTCCGGCCCGGCGAAGCCGCCGGTCTCGGTGCCGGGGAGCAGGCGGGAGAGCTCCGCGGCGACGCCCCAGGGGGTCTCGTCGCCGACCGCGATGTTGGCGACGGGCGTGAAGGAGGCGACGTAGGGCGGCTCGGTCAGCGAGGTGAAGCTCTCGGCGACCGTGACCTTCACGGCGCGGCGGGCGGCGCGCAGGCCCACCTCGTCGTCACCGGCGTCGGCGGCCCGTCCGCGGGCCGGGTCCGCGGCCGTCCAGCGGGCCAGGGCACGGATGCGTTCCGCCGCGTCCGCCAGCCGTTCCTCGGGCAGTTCGCCGGTGTGGACGGCCTCGACCAGGGCGTCCCGCAGCCGCCGGACGATGTCGTCGTCGGCGAGGCCGCCGCCCACGCAGATCGCGTCGGCGCCGGCCGCGATGGCCAGGACGCTGCCGCGTTCGATGCCGTAGGTGCCCGCGATGGCCTGCATCTCCATGCCGTCGGTGACGATCAGGCCCTCGTAGCCGAGTTCGCCGCGCAGCAGGTCGGTCAGTATGCGGCGGGAGAGGGTGGCCGGGCGGTCCGGGTCCAGGGCCGGGACCAGGATGTGGGCGCTCATCACCGCGCGGGTGCCCGCGGCGATCGCCGCGCGGAACGGCGCCAGTTCGCGCTCCGCGAGCACGGTGGCGTCCACGTCGATGCGGGGCATGGCGTGGTGGGAGTCGACGGCCGTGTCGCCGTGGCCGGGGAAGTGCTTGGTGCAGGCGGCGACTCCCGCCGACTGCAGACCGGTGACGTAGGCGGCGGTGTGCCGAGCGGCCAGTGCGGTGTCCGCCCCGAAGGAGCGCACGCCGATCACCGGGTTGTCCGGGTTGGAGTTCACGTCGGCGGACGGCGCCCAGTTGAAGTTCACCCCGCAGGCGGCGAGCCGGCGGCCCAGCTCCGCGGCCACCTCGCGGGTCAGTTCGACGTCGTCGACGGCGCCGAGGGCGTGGTTGCCGGGGAAGGAGGAGCCGGTGCGCACCTCCAGGCGGGTGACGTCGCCGCCCTCCTCGTCGATGGCGACCAGCACGTCCTCGCGTTCGGCGCGCAGCTGTGCGGTCAGGGCGGCGAGCTGCGCGGGCGAGGCGATGTTCCGGCCGAACAGGCCGACGGAGGCCAGTCCCTCGCCGAGGCGGCGCAGCAGCCAGTCGGGGGCGGTGGTGCCGGTGAAGCCCGGCTGGAGGACCGTCAGCGCGTCGCGCGTGAGGGTGTCGGTACCACTGGCGAATGTGGTCATCGGGTGGCGTTATCCCTTCACGGCGCCGGAGGTGAGACCGGCGGCCATCTTCTTCTGGACGATCATGAAGAACGCGACGACGGGTATCGCGATCAGCGTCGAGGCGGCCATCAGGGCGCCGTAGTCGGTGCCGCGGGAGGTGGTGAAGTTCATGAGCCAGACGTTGAGCGTGTACTTGTCGTTGTCCTGCAGCACGATGTAGGCGAGGAGGTACTCGTTCCACGCGTTGATCAGCGAGAAGATCGAGGCGGCGGCGAGGCCGGGGGCGAGCAGCGGGAAGACCACGCGCCAGAAGGCGCCCATGCGGGAGCAGCCGTCCACCATCGCGGCCTCCTCCAGCTCCAGGGGGATGTTCACCACGAATCCGCGGATCATCCAGGTGGCGAACGGCAGCGTGGAGACGAGGTAGATGACGATGACGCCCCAGTACTCGTTGATCGCGCCGAGGTCGTTCAGCTGGATGTAGAGCGGGATGAGCATGGCCGTGGGCGGCAGCAGCTGCACCACGAGCAGCACGATCATGAAGACCTTGCGGCCGGCGAACCGGAAGCGTCCGATGGCGAAGGCCGCGATGGTGGACAGCACCATCGCGCCGACGACGGCGGTCACGCAGATGATCAGGCTGGACTGGATGGCGGTACCGAAGTTCGGCGCGTCGATGGCCCGGCGGAAGTTGTCGAGGGTGAGGGAGGTCGGCCAGAGCTTCTGGTCGTAGGACCGGATCTCGGCGTTGGGCCGCAGGGCGCTGACGACGAGCCAGTACACGGGGAAGGCCATCACCAGGAAGGCGACGACACCCACGGCGTTGTAGAGGTGCCGGCTGCGCTTCTTGCGGTCGGGCCGGTAGGCGGGCGCCGAGGCTCCCACGGTGTTCGTGGCGGTCGTGGCGGTCGTGTCACTCACTCGACCTCTCCGATCTTGAGCAGCTGGCGCAGGTAGTAGACGGCCACGCCGGACAGGAGCAGCACGGTGATCAGCGCGATGGCGGCGCCCTGGCTGAAGGAGTTCGACTCGAAGGCCTTCTCGTACGAGTAGAGGCCGAGGAGGTTGTACTCGGGTTCGGGCTTGTTGCCGCGCATCAGGAAGACCTGGCCGAAGACGTTGAAGTCCCAGATCACCGAGAGCGTGGCCACCATCTGGAAGACGGGTTTGATCACCGGCCAGGTCACGTAGCGGAAGACACCGATCCGGCCGGCGCCGTCGAGTTCCGCCGCCTCCTCCAGCTCGGCGGGTACCTGCGTGAGCGCGGCGTAGAGGGTGACGGCGACGAACGGCACCGCGCCCCACACCACCACGGCGCCGATCATGAAGAAGCCCTGCTTGGGGTCGAGCCACCAGTTGTGGCCCTGGTAGTCGAGGCCGAGGTACTTGGTCAGCACCATGTTGGCGACGCCGTAGTCGGAGTCGGCGAACCAGCGGAAGATCGAGGTGGCCACGAGCAGCGGCAGCGACCAGGCGGCGATGAGCGCGCCGGTCAGCAGCAGGCGGACCGCCTTGGTCATGCGCTGCATGGCGTGGGCGAGGAAGAGGCCGAGCGCCATGGTGGCGACGACGCACACGACCATGAACAGGACGGTGCGCCACAGGACGTCGTAGAACTCGCCGTCCCCGAGGATGTTGGTGAACTGCTCGAAGCCGACCCACTCGGCGGCCTCGCCCGTCCACAGCTCCTTACGGCCGACGTCCTGGAAGGACATGATCACGGTCTTGATCAGCGGCCAGACGAACACCGCGGCGAGTGCCACGACAGCCGGGGCGATCAGCAGGTAGGGCAGCAGGGGCCCGTTCGTCCACCGGCTGCGCCGGGGTGCGGACGGTGCCGGGCCGTCACCGTGATGCGCCCGCGGGGCGGACACCTCCGGGCCGGCTGCTTTGATGTCGGCGGCACTCACTGTGCTGGCCTTCCGTTCGAAGGGTCTGCATCGGATCGGTGGCCGGCACACCCCTGGCGGCCGGCACACCCAACCGGCCTTGTCCGGCCGGGCGGCCGGACAAGGCACCGGAGGTCAACGAGGGTTGGTCACCAGGGCTCAGGGCTCAGGAGGACTCGTTGATCAGCGAGTTGATCTCCGCGTCCGCCGCCTTGGTGGCCTCGGCGACCGACTTGCCCTTGAGGATGTCGAGGAGCATCGTCTCGATGGTCTCCTTCTTCTCGATCGCGGCCCAGCCCGGGGCGATCGGGGTGAACCAGGCGTCGGGGACCGCGTTGGCGATCGGGGCCGTCTCCGGCTTGGCCTTCAGCGGCTCCAGCTGCTTGGTGTTGTTGGGCAGGATGTCCTTGGCGGCGAGCGCGGCCTGGGACTTCTCGTTGGTGAACAGCGAGATCCAGTCCTGCGCCAGGTCCTGGTTGTCGGACTTGGAGATCGTGGCCAGGTCGGAGCCGCCGATGAAGGAGGGCAGGGCCTTGCCGTTCGGGCCGGGCATGCCCGCCGTGGCGATCTTGTCCTTCAGCTTGGGGTTGCCGTTCGTCTTGGAGTCGACGACGCTGCCGGCCTCCCAGCCGTTGCCGTAGAGCAGGGCCGCCTTCTCGTTGGCCATGACGTTGGCGTGGTCCTGCTCGTCCTTGGTCTGGTCACCGTTGTTGTACTTCTTGACCAGGTCGACGAAGTGCTGGATGCCCTTCTGGGCCTCCGGCGAGGACAGGGCGGCCTTCCACTCCTTGCTGCCCTCGTCGTAGGTGGCGATCTGGCCGCCGTACGCGGCGACGTAGGACATGGCGGCGTACCAGTAGCGGCCGGGCAGGTACAGCGGGGAGAAGGCGTTGTCCTTCTTGTACTTGTCCTGGACCTTGTCGAGCGCCTTGATCAGCTCGTCCTCGGTCTTCGGCAGCTGGTCGGAACCGGTGCCGGCCTTGAACATGTCCTTGTTGTAGATGGCGACGCGGGCACCGGCGTAGTACGGGACGCAGTAGAGCTTGCCCTCGTAGGAGCAGGTGTCCTTCAGACCCTTGATCCAGGTGTCGGAGTTGTCGTACTTCTTCTCGTCGATCTCGCCGAGGGCACCGTTGAGGATGTAGGTCATCGTCTCGGTGTTGCCCAGCTCGACCACGTCGGGGAACTTGTCACCGGAGAGAGCGGCGTCGAGCTTCTTGGTCTTGTCGGCCCACTGCTGGTACTGGACGTTGACCTTGACGCCGGGGTACTTCTTGTTGAAGTCGGCGTTCGTCTGCTCGACCAGCTCCGGCCAGCTGCTCTGGGCGTCGACCATGAGCCAGACGGTGAGCTCGCCCTTGCGGTCCTTCGGGTCCTGCTTGGACGCGTCGTCGTCGGAGCCCCCGCACGCCGCGATGGAGACCATCATGCCCGCGATACCGATCGCGGCTGTCAGCTTGCGCTTCACGCCACCCTCCTCAGGGATGCCACAAACCCCCCTGCCTCCCCGCGGTTCGAGCGTGAACGCGTACCGCCCATGGGGCCGGGACTGGACCAATGGTGTAGACCAGTAACCGGGAGCTTGGCCCAGACCAATTGGGCTGTCAAGGGTGTTCGAGCGGGCGCCAGTCGTCCGTTATGGGACCGCGATATGCAGGGACTTTTCATTTCGCAAGCGGCACTTCGGGCGGCGTCGCGGAGCCTGTACCACGGCCACCGCCTTGGCGCGGTGGACTAGACCAACGGGGGCCCCGGAGGTATACAGAAGGGATCACGGAGCGTGCGGGACACTCCCGGCACGAAGCCGTGCCACGATGTGAGCCGTGGCCGACAGGGATGCCGGTCGCTTCGGCACCCGGAGCCGGGAAGGCAGAGCATGAGCACCGACGTCAGCAGTGCGGAGAACGAGGGTGGGACGACCGTCCGTACCGCGCGCGTGCCCAAGTACTACCGTCTGAAGAAGCATCTGCTCGACATGACCCGGACACAGGCGCCGGGCACGCCGGTCCCGCCCGAGCGCACGCTGGCCGCGGAGTTCGACACCTCGCGCACGACCGTGCGCCAGGCCCTGCAGGAGCTCGTCGTCGAGGGCCGGCTGGAGCGCATCCAGGGCAAGGGCACCTTCGTCGCCAAGCCCAAGGTCTCCCAGGCGCTGCAACTCACCTCCTACACCGAGGACATGCGGGCCCAGGGCCTGGAACCGACCTCCCAGCTGCTGGACATCGGCTACATCACCGCCGACGACCGGCTCGCCGGCCTGCTGGACATCGCCTCGGGCGGCCGGGTGCTGCGCATCGAGCGGCTGCGCATGGCCAACGGCGAGCCGATGGCCATCGAGACCACGCACCTGTCGGCCAAGCGCTTCCCGGCGCTGCGCCGCTCCCTGGTCAAGTACACGTCCCTCTACACCGCCCTCGCCGAGGTGTACGACGTCCATCTCGCCGAGGCCGAGGAGACGATCGAGACCTCGCTGGCCACCCCGCGCGAGGCCGGTCTGCTCGGCACCGACGTGGGCCTGCCGATGCTGATGCTCTCCCGGCACTCGCGGGACCGGGACGGACAGCCGGTGGAGTGGGTGCGGTCGGTCTACCGGGGCGACCGCTACAAGTTCGTGGCGCGGCTGAAGCGGCCCCAGGACTGAGCGGCGCGCCGGCCCGCGCCCCCACGTTACGTTGCGGTTGCGGACCGATATGCGGACGGGGTCTTCCGCTCTCTTGACGGGTCACCTACATTTCGTGCGCACTGCACCAGGTGATCAGCGAGGGGACGGAGCCGCCGAATGTCGCAAACCCCCAAGACGAGCAGAGAACCGGTGGTGACGCCGGCGCGCGTCGTCATCGGCATCTGCCTCGTCGCCCCGTTCGTGGCCATGCTGTGGGTCGGTTCGTACGCGAAGACGGACCCGGCCTTCATCGGCATCCCGTTCTTCTACTGGTACCAGATGGCCTGGGTGCTGATCTCCACGGCGCTGACGATGATCGCGTACAAGCTGTGGCAGCGTGACCAGCGCGCCCGCAAGGGGGGTGCGGGCAAGTGAACGACGGCGTGAACGGCGTCGCACTCGCCGTCTTCATCTTCTTCTTCGTGCTCGTCACCGCCATGGGCTTCATGGCGGCGCGCTGGCGCAGGGCCGAGAACGAGCACAGCCTCGACGAGTGGGGCCTGGGCGGCCGCTCGTTCGGCACCTGGATCACCTGGTTCCTGCTGGGCGGCGACCTGTACACGGCGTACACCTTCGTGGCCGTGCCGGCGGCGATCTACGCGGCGGGCGCGTCCGGCTTCTTCGCCGTGCCGTACACCATCCTCGTCTACCCGCTGATCTTCACCTTCCTGCCCCGCCTGTGGTCGGTCTCCCACAAGCACGGCTACGTGACGACCTCGGACTTCGTGCGCGGCCGGTTCGGCTCGAAGGGGCTGTCGCTGGCGGTGGCCGTGACCGGCATCCTGGCGACGATGCCCTACATCGCGCTCCAGCTGGTCGGCATCCAGGCCGTGCTGGACGTGATGGGCGTCGGCGGCGGCGAGGACACCAACTGGTTCATCAAGGACCTGCCGCTGCTGATCGCCTTCGGCGTGCTGGCGGCGTACACCTACTCGTCGGGGCTGCGCGCGCCCGCGCTGATCGCGTTCGTGAAGGACACGCTGATCTACATCGTCATCGCGGTGGCGATCATCTACATCCCGATCAAGCTGGGCGGGTTCGACGACATCTTCGCCAAGGCGGGCGAGAAGTTCGAGTCCACCGGGGCGGGCGGCCTGGTCCCGCCGGACACGGGCCAGTGGACGTACGCGACCCTGGCGCTGGGCTCGGCGCTGGCGCTGTTCATGTACCCGCACTCGATCACCGCGACGCTCTCCTCGCGCAGCCGCGAGGTGATCCGCCGCAACACCACGATCCTGCCGCTGTACTCCCTCATGCTCGGCCTGCTGGCCCTGCTGGGCTTCATGGCGATCGCGGCCGGCATCAAGGTGCAGAACGGCCAGCTCGCCATCCCGCAGCTGTTCGAGGACATGTTCCCGGACTGGTTCGCGGGCGTGGCCTTCGCGGCGATCGGCATCGGCGCCCTGGTGCCGGCGGCGATCATGTCGATCGCGGCCGCGAACCTCTTCACCCGCAACATCTACAAGGACTTCATCAGGCCCGACGCCACGCCGGAACAGGAGACCAAGGTCTCCAAGCTGGTGTCGCTGCTGGTGAAGGTGGGTGCGCTGGTCTTCGTGCTCGGCATGGACAAGACGGTCGCGATCAACTTCCAGTTGCTCGGCGGCATCTGGATCCTGCAGACCTTCCCGGCCCTGGTCGGCGGCCTGTTCACCCGCTGGTTCCACCGCTGGGCGCTGATCGCCGGCTGGGCGGTGGGCATGGTCTACGGCACGCTCGCCGCGTACGGAGTGGCCTCGCCGACGCAGAAGCACTTCGGCGGCTCCTCGAAGGAGATCCCCGGCATCGGCGAGATCGGCTACATCGGCCTCACCGCCTTCGTGATGAACGTCCTGGTCACCGTGGTCCTGACCTTCGTCCTGAAGGCCGTCAAGGCGCCGGAGGGCGTGGACGAGACCAAGCCGGAGGACTACACGGCGGACGCCGGCGACCCGGGCGTCGAGGTGGAGCTGCCCCCGGCCACGGCGGGCACGTCGCACTGACGCCCCTGTGACGCGGCGACGGGCCGCTGTAGCACGACGACGGGCCGCTGTGAGGCGGCGACGGACCGCTGTAGCGCACCGACGGGCCGCTGTGACGCGGCGACGGGCCGCCGGAGAAAATCCGGCGGCCCGTTGTCGTACCCGTCGGGCACACTCGCCTCCATGGACATCGTCATCCGGCAGGCGGCCCCCGAGGAGTACGAGGCACTCGGCGAGATCACCGCGCAGGCATACCTTCAGGACGGCCTCCTCGACTTCGGGGAGAGCGACGCGTACCTCGTCGAACTGAGGGACGTGGCCAAGCGGGCGGCGGCCGCCGAGGTGCTGGTCGCCACGGCGGACGAGCGCGTCCTGGGCGGCGTCACCTTCGTGCCGTCCGGCGGCTCCATGGCCGACATCGCGGCGCCCGGCGAGGCCGAGATACGCATGCTCGCCGTCGCCCGTGAGGCGCGCGGACGCGGTGTCGGCGAGGCCCTGGTGCGCACCTGCGTCGACCGTGCCCGGGCCGTCGCGGGCTGCGAGCGCCTGGTGCTGTCGACCCAGCGCACGATGCACACGGCGCACCGGATCTACGAACGCCTGGGCTTCGTCCGCACGCCGGAGCGGGACTGGAACCCGCTCCCGGACCTGGACGACATCACTCTGCTCACTTACCAGTTGACCCTCTGAAGCCGCCGGGACACAACATCTGGGGGTGCTACCGGAACGCGGCACAAGATGTATGCTCATGCTCGCTGTCGCCGCAGGGGAATCCGGTGCGAATCCGGAACTGTCCCGCAACGGTGTACTTGTGCGTGTTCGCGTGTCCGCATCTCCGTGTGTCCGCGTGCGCCCGCACAGGCTTCAGTCCGAGGACCTGCCGACAGTGCGCCCGGCCGTCCGGTCCGGGTGCCATGACGTCCGGGCCTCGTGGAGTGGGCCGGTGGACGCGACGCCGTGCGCGCTCGTGAGCTGCCCCTGCCCTCCGCCAGGCCCCGTGCCGAGCGAGGGAGACCCCACGTGACCATCGCGCCAGCCGATCCGGCTTCAGCGATCCCGGCGACCGAGGAACCCGACGGACCGGGTGCCGCGCTGCTGCGCACCCTGACCGGCCTGACCGCCGACCTCCCCGACGCCGACCCCGGCCGGGTCGCCGCCGCCGCCCTGCGCGGCCGGTCCGCGCACGCCGACGAGACCGAGCTGCGGGAGCTGGCCACGGAGGCCGCGGCCGGCCTGATCTCGGAGGACCCCGCCTACTCCCGGCTGGCCGCCCGGCTGCTGACCCTCTCCATCCGCGCCGAGGCCGCCTCCCAGGGCGTCACGACCTTCACCGAGTCCGTCGCCGCCGGCCACCGCGAGGGCCTGATCGCCGACCGTACGGCAGCGTTCGTCCGTCTGCACGCGGGCCGCCTGGACGCGCTGGTCGACCCGGACGCCGACGACCGGTTCGGCTACTTCGGACTGCGCACCCTGCACAGCCGCTACCTGCTCAGGCACCCGCTCACCCGCAAGGTCGTCGAGACGCCCCAGCACTTCCTGCTGCGCGTCGCCGCCGGCCTCGCCGAGGACGACACCGAGCGGTCCCTCGACGAAGTGGCCGCCCTCTACGGCCTGATGAGCCGCCTGGACTACCTGCCCTCCTCCCCCACCCTGTTCAACTCCGGCACCCGGCACGCCCAGATGTCGTCCTGCTACCTCCTGGACTCCCCCAGGGACGAGCTGGACTCGATCTACGAGCGCTACCTCCAGGTCGCCCGCCTCTCCAAGCACGCCGGCGGCATCGGCATCGCCTACTCCCGCGTCCGCGCCCGGGGTTCACTGATCCGCGGCACCAACGGGCACTCCAACGGCATCGTCCCCTTCCTGAAGACGCTGGACGCCTCGGTCGCCGCCGTGAACCAGGGCGGCCGGCGCAAGGGCGCGGCGGCGGTCTACCTGGAGACCTGGCACGCGGACATCGAGGAGTTCCTGGAGCTGCGGGACAACACCGGCGAGGACGCCCGCCGCACGCACAACCTGAACCTCGCGCACTGGATCCCGGACGAGTTCATGCGCCGCGTGGACGCCGACGGGCAGTGGTCGCTGTTCTCGCCGTCGGACGTGCCCGAGCTGACCGACCTGTGGGGCGAGGAGTTCGACGCGGCCTACCGGGACGCCGAGGCGAGGGGCCTGGCGAAGAAGACCCTCCCCGCCCGTGAGCTGTACGGCCGCATGATGCGCACGCTCGCGCAGACCGGCAACGGCTGGATGACCTTCAAGGACGCTGCCAACCGCACCGCCAACCAGACCGCGGAGCCCGGTCACGTCATCCACTCCTCCAACCTCTGCACGGAGATCCTGGAGGTCACCGACGACGGCGAGACGGCGGTCTGCAACCTGGGCTCGGTCAACCTGGGCGCCTTCGTGGCCGGCGGGGACATCGACTGGGAGCGGCTGGACGCCACCGTCCGCACCGCCGTCACCTTCCTGGACCGGGTCGTCGACATCAACTTCTACCCGACCGAGCAGGCCGGCCGCTCCAACGCCCGCTGGCGCCCGGTGGGCCTCGGCGCGATGGGCCTCCAGGACGTCTTCTTCCAGCTGCGCCTGCCCTTCGACTCCCCCGAGGCCAAGGACCTGTCCACCCGTATCGCCGAGCGGATCATGCTCGCCGCGTACGAGACCTCCGCCGACCTCGCCGAGCGCAACGGCCCGCTGCCGGCCTGGGAGAAGACCCGTACGGCCCGGGGCGTGCTGCACCCCGACCACTACGGCGTCGAGCCGGCCTGGCCCGAGCGCTGGGCGGCCCTGCGGACCCGTATCGCCGCGACCGGACTGCGCAACTCCCTGCTCCTCGCGATCGCGCCCACCGCCACGATCGCCTCCATCGCGGGCGTGTACGAGTGCATCGAGCCGCAGGTGTCCAACCTGTTCAAGCGCGAGACGCTGTCCGGCGAGTTCCTCCAGGTCAACTCCTACCTGGTGAACGACCTCAAGCGGCTCGGCGTGTGGGACGCCCGCACCCGTGAGGCGCTGCGCGAGGCGAACGGCTCGGTGCAGGGCTTCGCCTGGATCCCGGAGGACGTGCGCCGGCTGTACCGCACCGCCTGGGAGATCCCGCAGCGCGGACTGATCGACATGGCCGCGGCCCGCACGCCGTACCTCGACCAGGCCCAGTCCCTGAACCTGTTCATGGAGACGCCGACCATCGGCAAGCTCTCCTCGATGTACGCCTACGCATGGAAGCAGGGCCTGAAGACCACGTACTACCTGCGCTCCCGCCCGGCGACCCGCATCGCCCGCGCGGCGCGCGCCACCGTCCCCGTGCAGGCCACCCCGGACCCCGAAGCGGTCGCCTGCTCCCTGGAAAACCCCGAGTCCTGCGAGGCCTGCCAGTAATGCCCACCGAAACCGTGTCCGGCGCGACCAAGAACCTGCTCGACCCCGGCTTCGAGCTGACCCTGCGCCCCATGCGCTACCCCGACTTCTACGAGCGCTACCGGGACGCCATCAAGAACACCTGGACCGTGGAGGAGGTAGACCTCCACTCGGACGTGGCCGACCTCGCCAGGCTCAGCCCGGCCGAGCAGCACCTGATCGGGCGGCTCGTGGCCTTCTTCGCCACCGGCGACTCGATCGTGGCGAACAACCTGGTGCTGACCCTCTACAAGCACATCAACTCCCCCGAGGCGCGGCTGTACCTGTCCCGTCAGCTCTTCGAGGAGGCCGTCCACGTCCAGTTCTACCTGACCCTGCTGGACACCTACCTGCCCGACCCGGACGACCGCGCCGCGGCGTTCGCGGCCGTGGAGAACATCCCCTCCATCCGGGAGAAGGCCGAGTTCTGCTTCACGTGGATGGACTCGGTGGAGGAGATCGACCGCCTGGAGACGCAGGCCGACCGCCGCCGCTTCCTGCTCAACCTCATCTGCTTCGCCGCGTGCATCGAGGGCCTGTTCTTCTACGGCGCCTTCGCCTACGTGTACTGGTTCCGCAGCCGGGGCCTGCTGCACGGCCTGGCGACCGGCACCAACTGGGTGTTCCGCGACGAGACGATGCACATGTCCTTCGCCTTCGACGTGGTCGACACCGTGCGCAAGGAGGAGCCGGAGCTCTTCGACGACGACCTCCGGCGGCAGGTCACCGACATGCTGCGGGAGGCCGTCGAGGCCGAGCTGCAGTTCGCGCGCGACCTGTGCGGTGACGGCCTCCCGGGCATGAACACCGACTCGATGCGGCAGTACCTGGAGTGCGTGGCCGACCAGCGCCTGACGCGCCTCGGCTTCGCCCCGGTGTACGGCTCCGAGAACCCCTTCTCCTTCATGGAGCTCCAGGGGGTTCAGGAGCTGACCAACTTCTTCGAACGGCGCCCGTCGGCGTACCAGGTGGCGGTGGAGGGCACCGTCGACCTGGACGAGGACTTCTGAGGCTGGGGCTCCTTCCCGGCTTCCCGGTCCTCCTGGGCCTCCCTGATCTGACGGTCGATGCGCCGGTCGCGCACGATGCCGATCACCGAGGGGAGGACCATGAGGACCAGGAGTCCGAAGGTCACGAGCATTCCGATCAGGGCTTCTATCTGGTTTCCGGTCATGACACCACTGTCCCGCCGGATACTCCTTACCGGGAGTGGCAGGACTGCCGTAAGACCTCGATTTCCTGCCACTCCCGAGGCACACTGGCGGCATGCTGCAGAACGTGGCCGCCGTCCTGCTGGACGGCGTGCATCCCTTCGAGCTCGGCGTGGTCTGCGAGGTCTTCGGCATCGACCGCAGCGACGACGGGCTGCCGGTGTACGACTTCGCGGTGGTCTCCGCCGAGGGCCCCGCGCTCAGCACCCACGTCGGCGGGCTGAGCGTCTCCACGCCGTACGGTCTCGACCGGCTCGACGAGGCGGACCTGATCGCCGTGCCGGCCGGGAGCGACTACGTCGGGCGGGAGTATCCGCCCGAACTGCTGGACGCCCTGCGGCGGGCGGTGGACCGGGGCGCGCGGGTGCTGAGCGTGTGCTCGGGGGTCTTCGTGCTGGGCGCCGCGGGACTGCTGGACGGGCGGCGGTGCGCGGTGCACTGGCACCACGCCGCCGAGCTGGCCCGGCAGTACCCGCGGGCGGCCGTGGCGCCGGACGTGCTCTACGTCGACGAGGACCCGGTGATCACCTCCGCCGGCACGGCGGCCGGGATCGACGCCTGTCTGCACATCGTCCGCAAGGAGCAGGGGCCGGAGGTCGCCAACAAGATCGCCCGGCGCATGGTCGTACCACCGCACCGGGCCGGCGGGCAGGCGCAGTACATCGAGCGGCCGCTGCCGCGCTCCTCCTGCGACACCGTCGGCGAGGTGCTGGCCTGGATGGAGCAGCACCTCGACCAGGAGGTCACCGTCGAGCAGCTCGCCGCTCGGGCGCACATGTCACCGCGGACCTTCGCCCGCCGCTTCCAGCAGGAGACGGGTACGACTCCCTACCGCTGGATCCTGCGCCAGCGCGTGCTGCTGGCCCAGCGGCTGCTGGAGGCGACGGACGAGACGATGGACGCGATCGCCTGGCGCACCGGGTTCGGTACGGCGGCGGCCCTCAGACACCAGTTCGTCAGGTCCCTGGGCACCACCCCGCACGCCTACCGGCGCACGTTCCGGGGGCCGGAGGCCGCCGCCTGAGTCCTGCCCGTCACCGCGCCACGGGCCTGACCCTCAGGTCGTGCGGCCGCAGGGTGATGCCGACCCGTACGGCGTCGTTGGAGCCCGGCACCTGCTCGAAGCGGTACTTGGTGGCCAGCGCCGCCGTGATCAGGGTCAGCTGCGCCATCGAGAAGTGATCGCTGGGGCACTTGCGATTGCCCAGACTGAACGGCCTCATGGCGTATTTCGGCAGGTCCTTCACCCGCTCCGGAAGCCATCGGTCCGGGTCGAACTCCAGGTGATCGGCGTACGACTTCGGGTCGCGCTGGATGGCGTAGGGACTGTAGATGATGTCGGCCCCGGCCGGAATGCGATAGGCACCGAGTTCGGTGTCGACCACCGCGCGCCGCGTCAATACCCATACGGCCGGGCGCAAACGCATGGCCTCGACGATGACATTGCCGGTGTGGGTGAGCTTGCGGACGTCCTCGAATGCCACGGGCCGTCCGCCGGTGACCGCTTCCACTTCGTCGCGTATGCGGTCGGTGTGTTCCGGGTGTTCGGCAAGTGCCTGCAGCAACCACATGATCGTGGAGGCGATGGTTTCACTGCCCGGGGTGAGTATCGCGACGACCTGGTCGTGGATCTCCTGTTCCCCGATCGGATCGCCATTGTCGTCCTTTGCTTCCAGCAATGCCGTCAGCAAATCGTCCGGCTTTTGACCAGATGCACGGCGCTCGGCGATGATCTCGTCGACCAGGAGATGCAAATCGGCCAGTGCGCTGTTGAATTCCCGATTGGCGGGCAGCGGCAGCCGGTAGAGCGGACCGAGCGGGACCACCATCCGCCGGTACATGCCCCGGAAGACGGTGGCGAGGGCGACGCACAGGCGCTCGGCCCGCTCGTCCATGTACTGGCCCCGCAGCAGGCAGCGGGCCGCGACGCGCACGGCGACGCGGAAGGACTCCGAGGTGGCGTCGATGGCGCGCCCCGGCTGCCAGCGCTCGGTGAGGGCGTGGGCCTCCTCCTCCATGATCGGCCCGTAGGCCGGGATGGCGTCGAGCTTGAAGGCGGGCTGGATGGTGCGGCGCTGGCGCCGGTGCAGGGGGCCGTTGGCGGTCGCCACGCCCTCCTTGCCGAGCAGGCCCTCCAACGACTCCCACAGCGGTCCGGCGATGTGGTAGTCGGGGCTCAGCGCCAGGGCGCCGGTGAGGGCCGGGGTGGTGACCGCGTACACGGTCTTCGGGCCGAGCTTGATGCGGACGACGTCGCCGTGGTCGCGCAGCTGGGACATGAAGGCCAGCGGATCGCGGGCCAGCCTCCAGCCGTGGCCGAGGAGCGGGACGCCGCCGCCGGCCAGCGGTGGCTCGCGCAGCTCCCCCGTCGGCTGTGCCCGGGTCTCGGGGTTGACGGACTCGACGGTCATTTCTCACCTGCCGCTTCGTTGTTGACGTACGGGGGCGTGGACCGGTCGTCCCAGCTGTCGACCATGTACCGGCCGGACTCGTGGTGGAACCAGTAGACGGAACTGAACCAGTTCCGCATATTGCCGACGCAGGTGCGGACGGCGCCGCTCAGTTCCTTTCCGCGTACGGTCCCGTCGTCGAGTTCGTCGGCGAACCGTAACGCTTCCTGCTCCACTTCGAGGAATTCCTTGATGCATTCCTCGACACGTCGCCGGACTTCTCCGATCGCTTCTTCGAGGGTCAGCCCCTCATGTGTGATGAGACTGATTCCGAGATTGTGCACCTCGTCGCCCGCTATTTCTTTCGGCAGCGAGCAGAGGTCGTTGTACCAGGCGGCGAATTCCTGGCTCAGCAGTGCCGCCCGGCGATATGCGGGGTGTTTCCGCACGGCGTCCGGGAGTTCACAGCCCGCGCTCGGCTCCAGCAGGTCGGTCCAGATCCAGTGGGCGAAGGTCAGCCGGCGCAGTTCGAGGTACTCCTCCACGCCGGGCACGATTCCGTGGGTGCGGTTGTGGAACTCCCGGTCGTACGCGTCGATCACCGCGTGGAAGTGCCGCGCGAACCGGGCGTTCCACGTACCCGGCAGGAACGCGTACAGGCGCAGCACGCTGTCGGCGAACCCCGCGACCAGCGGGTCCTGATGGCACAGATGGTCCCCTGGGGCGTCCAGGGCCGTGTGCAGCCGGTCCCGCAGCCTGCGCCAGGCCGCGGGGCGGCGGTGGACGATGTCGCGGTCGTGCCGGTCGTCCCAGACGAAGAACCACGCGCTGTAGTCCGCTATCGCCTGCAGCACCTCGTCGGGGGCACCCAGGTAGTACCCCGCCATGAGGTCCGTGTAGCACAGGCCGTCGGCATATTCCGCCACCTTGTCCGCCGGCATGAGGCGCTTTTCCAGCAGCCAGGTACGGGTCTTCTCCTGGAGCCTCGGCCAATACGCGTGCAGTTGCCGGGGAAAGGCCGCCTCGATCACCGGGAGTGAAAGCTGCGGTGGTACCGCGATCGCCGTCGGTGTCGCTGTGGTGCCGTGTGAGAAAGCATGCACGAACAAACCCCTCTCAGCCGCCGGTGGCGCACCCCTCCGGTTGTGCGGGGCGTGCGCCGTTGCGTATCCCCGCACTTCCCATTCAGCACCACAACTGACCGTTCTGGGAACGGATTTGCTCCATTCACTACCTTGCGGTGCCTGAATTCTCCTGTTGTGTGACAGGTTCTGGATCAGCGGGCGAGCGGACGGGATCGAACGTGTGACGGACAGACGAACGGCGCCTGGTGCGGGGGGTGTTCCCGAACAGGCGCCGTGCGCAGGAGGGTGGTGAGGCCGGTGAAGCGGTCTCAGTCGTTGGCGACCACCGGGTAGCGCGGCTCGTTCTCGGCCATCTGCCGCAGCGCGTCCTTGCGTTCGCGCTTGGAGAGCCGGTCGATGTAGAGGTAGCCGTACAGGTGGTCCGTCTCGTGCTGGAGGCACCGCGCGAAGTAGCCGGTACCGCGCACCTTGATCGGGTTGCCCTTCTCGTCCTGCCCGGTCACCTCGGCGTAGTCGGGGCGGGCGAGCGGTGCGTAGGCGGTCGGCACGGACAGGCAGCCCTCGTTGCTGTCGTCCAGCCGGCGCCGGTCGGCGGGCAGCTCGACGAGCCTGGGGTTGCAGACCACGCCGACGTGCCGGACGCCCTCGTCGTCGGGGCAGTCGTAGACGAAGACCTTCAGGTCGACGCCGATCTGGTTGGCGGCCAGGCCCACGCCCTCGGCGGTGCGCTGGCTGGCGAACATGTCCGCGACCAGCTGCTGGAGTTCGTCGCCGAACTCCGTGACGTCCCGGCACTCCTTGTGCAGGACCGGGTTCCCGACCACGGTGATCGGACGCGAGGTGCCGCGCTCGCGCCAGGCGGTCTCGCGCCCCTCGCAGTCCTCGGTGTCGACGACGAAGCCCTCGTCGTCGACGGGGAGCACGCCCGCGTGCTGCTGATCGGTGTCCTGCTGCGCCATGACCGACGTACGCCTTCCTGAGTGAAACCCGGGTTAGATGCCTGATACAGGGTACGGGGGGAGCGCCCCTTCAGGGCGCGGGACTGTGTCGCTGTGCGGCTCCGCCGCGCGGGCGCGACCAGCCGCGACGGACCCGCTGTCGGCAACGGCTCTCAGCAGACCTCTTCAAGATCCCGCCAGTCGCGGGAATCCGGGCTGTCCGCAACCCACCCGTCCAGCAGCCCCCTCACCAGCGCAGCCGGCGCGGCCACCCCGCACTCACGCTCCGGCACCCACAGCTGTCCGTCGGTGCGGTGGCCGAGCGGCCCCGGGTGGCCCGGTTCACTGTGGTCGTGCGGGTCGAGGTGCTCCCCGTCGCCCTCGTCGGACGGCATCCGGGACTCCGAGCACATCCGGCACAGCAGGCGTACGGAGGACGACCAGTCCTCGGCGGCGAAGCCCGCGTCGGCGGCCAGTTGCTCCAGCGCGTCCCGGTCGGACTCGGTGGCGGCCTCCAGCAGCACCACCCAGGTGGGCACGGGCGAGGGCGCCCACAACTCGATCTCGTCGAAGACCGGGTAGGCGTGCCCGGCGGAGGTGGTCCGCTCGCCGTGCGGCACGCCGTCGTGCAGCACGACCTCGCCCCAGCGCCGCCCGGAGGACGGCAGCGGAATGGACAGCACCTCGATCCGGGCGGGGTCCAGCCGCCTGCCCCACACCACCTCGGCCTCCCCTTCCGGGGACAGCCGTACGGCCGCGCTGCCCAGGTCCATGCCGAGGGGCTCGCCGGAGTCCGTCGCGTCGCCCGGGGTGCGCAGCCCGTACGCCTGCCAGGCCCGCCGGGCCAGCGGCCAGTCCTGCAGGGCGGTGGCGGCGATGCCGACGTTCCACCAGTCGGGCGCCCCGATGTCCCGGTCGAGCAGCGCGACGGCCCGCAGGCCGGCCGCTCTGGCCTGCTCCCAGTCGTGCCGGAACTTGTGCAGCAGGGCGAGGTTGAACCACGACTCCGACAGCCAGGGCTCCAGATCGGCGGCCCGTGTCAGCAGTGCGCCCGCGTCCTCGTAGCGGCCGTCCCCGATCAGCGTGAACGCGCGGTCGGTGGCCTTCCGCCAGGAGGCGGAGGGCCGGTGCCGTCCCTTGCCGAAGATCCTCACGATTCCCGCCTGCCAGTTCCGTTCAGTGGGCTGGCCGTGCCTTGCTGCGCCCCCGGACACCCTCTCCTTCGCATCCAACCACGTACGGCTGGAAGCTCGCTCATTACCCATGGGTTACCCAGCTCGGACACGGTCAGACAGCCCGGGCCGGCCACGCGACAGTACCCGCGCGAGTGACTCCACGACCTCGGGGTCGTAGTCACCCGCGGTGGTCAGGCGCAGTTCCTCCAGCGCCGTGAGGGCGCCCGTGGGACCGGCGTCCCGCGCCTTCTCCTCGTAGGCGTTCACGGCCCGCACGATCCGCGCGGCGACCGGCTGCTCCGCGCACGGGTCCGCCTGCCGCTCCACCACCACCGCGACCGCCGCGTCGACCCCGGTCTGGCGGACGACGGCGCCGCCGAGCAGCGCGATCCGCCGCTGCTCCGCGACGGGCAGTCCCGCGGTCGCCCCCGACGGAACCGGGTCGACCAGGCTCAGCTGCCCGATGTCGTGCATGAGGGCCGCGTACTCCAGCACGGTCAGCTCGGGGCCGGACAGCCCCAGCTCACGACCGACGGCCACGCCGAGCTCGGCGACGCGCCGGGCGTGCCCGGGCGGGGTGCAGCCGGCGATCTCGGTGGCCCGGGCGAGGGAGGCGATGGTCTGCCGGTAGGTGGCGCGTACGGCGGCGTAGCGGCGGTAGGACAGCTGGGTGAGCAGCAGCGGCACGGAGAAGACGGGCAGCGCCCACAGCCCCGCGACGGCGACCGCGAGGGCCATCACCGCGCCCGTCGCGCACACGGCGGAGGTGATCCCGGCCATGCCGCGCAGCTCTTCGCGCAGCAGCGGGCCGAAGGGCCACCCGGTGCGCGCGTGCGCGGGTGCCGCGGCCAGCACGGCGTCGCACAGTGCGGTCAGGGCGAGCAGCGCGAGCAGCAGCAGGGCGTGGGCGGGGCCGCACCAGTCGCGGAAGGTGCCCTGGCCGGACAGCGGCTGGAAGCACACGGCGGCGAAGGCGACGGTGAGCACGCGCCGCGCCATCTGGTCCGGCAGGGGCCCGCCGCCGTGGGCGATGTGCGGCACGCCGCCTGCCAGCGACGCCGCGAGCACGACGGTCACGGTCTGGGCGACGCCGTGGTGCGTGGGCTGTCCGGCGTCCGCCCCGAGCAGCACGTACGCCAGGGCGCCGGCGGCTCCGAGGGGCGCGGCCTCCCGGTCCTCGGCGCCGGCGCGGCGGGTCAGCTCCCCCAAGGTGACGAGGGCGCCGAACGCGAGGGCGACGGGACGGTCCTCCAGTCCGTTCCACAGGACGGAGGCGAGACACGCGAGCGCGACGACGCCCGCGCAGGCATGAATCGCCGCCGGCACCAGCAGCGGCCGAACCCCCCTCAAGGCCCACTCCAGCCACCACCACCGGACCACCCCCGCGCCCGCCCCGAGGAACCCCCCGCCCCGGAGCCCGACCACGACGATCCGGCACCCCCACGCGAGGACTCCGCCCCCGCCCCCTCGGACGATGGCCCCACCCCGGCCCGCCCGGAAGCGGATCGCCGCGATCCGGCACCACCGCGCAAGGAATCCGCCTCCGCACCTTCGGCCGACCGCCCGACCCCGGCCTGCCCAGAGCCCGGCCACCACGATCCCGCGCCACCCGGCGCGGAACCCGCCCCCTCCCCCGCGGCCAACCGCCCCACCCCGGCCCGCCCGGAGGCGGATGGCCGCGATCCGGCCTCGTCGGAGGCGAACCCCGGTCCGGTGCGGTCGGCGGAGGACCGTCCTTCCGGCCCCGCCTCCCCGGAGGGTGTCCCCACTCCGGTGCGGTCCGTGATGGGCGGGGGCCCAGCAGGCCGGTCCGGGGCGGGCGGCCCGGTGGACGGGTACCTGCCGGACGGCAGCAGGGTGTCGGACGTCACCGCGGGCAGTCGCCCCGACCCGCCCCCGGCCTCGCCCGCGCGGCCCAGTGCCCGCACCAGCGCGCCGACCATCCGCGGGTCGAACTGCGCCCCCGCGCACCGCTGGAGTTCCTCCACCGCGGCCGCGACGGGCCGCGCCCTGCGATAGGACCTCGTGGACGTCATCGCGTCGAACGCGTCGGCGACGGCCACCACCCGCGCCGACTCCGGGATCTGCGCACCGACCAGGCCATAGGGATAGCCGCTGCCGTCCAGCCGTTCGTGGTGGTGCAGTACGGCGGCCCGCGCCTCCCCGAGGAAGCGGATGCCGCGCACCATCTCGTGCCCGTACTCGGGATGGAGCTCGATCACCCGTCGCTCCTCGGGCGTCAGCGGCCCGTCCTTGCGCAGCAGCCGGGTGGGCACCCCGAGCTTGCCGATGTCGTGCAGGATTCCGGCGAAGCGGAGCATCTCGACCCGGTCGTCGTCCATGCCCAGCTCGCGGGCGATCATCATGGACGCCTGTCCGACGCGCTCGCTGTGCCCGCGGGTGTAGCCGTCCTTGATGTCGACGGCCTGCACGAGCGCGCGGATGGTCGCCCGGTGCGCCGCCCGCTCCCGGTGGTACTGGGCGAACGCCCACCAGGCGACGCACATGGGCAGCAGCACCAGCAGCGCGGCGACGGGCCCGTACGGGCTGCGCCACAGCACGGCCATCATCAGCCCGGCGAGCCCGTGCACGGCGATCGGCGCGAGCGACCTCGCGAACAGCCCACGCCAGGTCCGGCCCCACGGGACCCGGTCCGCCAGTGCCAGGATCCCGCTGTCCAGCAGGGTCAGCACCAGGCAGAACGCCAGCACGGCCGCCCCGGCCGGCGCGAGCACGAAGGGGAAGTCGGGGGCCACGACCGCGTCCCCTCCGCCCAGGTACCGGTGGACCCGGGCCGCGGCCCACACCGCCAGCATCATCTGCGCGGTCCGCCAGATCCGCCGCAGGGCGACGGGCCGCCGCTCCACCGGGGCCAGCAGCGCCCCGGGCAGTGCCACGAAGGCGGCGGCGGGCGGCGGCAGCAGGAAGACCCCGGCGAGCAGCACGGGGTAACAGGTTCCGACGGAACGGGACCGGGCGGCGTGCTCACAGCCCGCGTACAGCGCGGCGAGGAGCAGCACGGCCCACCAGGGCGTACGCACCGCGGGCAGCGCGCACACGCTGAGCACGGCGGCGAGGACGCCACCGGCGACGTACGCACGCGCCCGCGCCGGTATCGCGTCCATGAGCCCCTCCCCCGGCCGTCCCTGTCAGGCTCCGGAGCCTAGGACGGCGGCGGGGGGATGCGCGGGCCGATGGCCCGCGGATTAGCACGTACGGGTGACGCGGGGGCTCAGGACTCCTGCGGTGTCGCGGGAGCGGCCGTGACGTCGTGGTCGGGCACGGTCTCCCCGGAGCGGATCAGCTCGATCCGGCCCATGACCTTGGAGCGCAGGTCACCCGGCACGTCGTCATGCCCGCAGCATCGCTTGACCAGCTTCTTCACGGCCTGCTCCAGCCCGTACTTCTCCAGGCACGGCGAGCACTCCTCGAAGTGATGCTCGAACTTGGTGCACTCGGCATCAGGCATCTCACGGTCGAGGAACTCGTAGAGATGATCGAGGATCTCGCTGCAATCCGTCTCGTGCGGCTCTCCGCAGCTCATGACCCCGAGCCTTTCGCTTCGTTCGACTCTCCGGCGCCTGCCGGGACCAGGCCGCGGTCGCGGGCGTAGTCCTCCAGCATGCCGCGCAGCTGACGGCGGCCCCGGTGCAGCCGGGACATCACCGTACCGATGGGTGTCCCCATGATGTCGGCGATCTCCTTGTAGGCAAAGCCCTCGACGTCCGCCAGATACACGGCGATACGGAACTCCTCGGGGATCGCCTGGAGCGCTTCCTTGACGTCCGAGTCGGGCAGGTGGTCGAGCGCCTGCGACTCCGCGGAGCGCAGACCGGTCGACATGTGCGACTCGGCGCGTGCGAGCTGCCAGTCCTCGATCTCCTCGGCCGCGCTGCGCTGGGGTTCACGCTGCTTCTTGCGGTACGAGTTGATGAAGGTGTTCGTGAGGATCCGGTACAGCCACGCCTTGAGGTTGGTGCCCTCGCGGAACTGGTGGAAGGACGCGTACGCCTTGGCGTACGTCTCCTGCACCAGGTCCTCGGCGTCGGCCGGGTTGCGCGTCATGCGCAGCGCGGCCGAGTACATCTGGTCGAGGAATTCGAGCGCGTCCCGCTCGAAGCGCGCGCTGCGCTCCGCGGTCGACTCCGCACCCGTGCCCCGGCCCTCGGGCTGCTCCGCCTGGCCGTGCTCGGTCCCTGCGTCGGTCCCAGTGACCGGACCCACCTCCTCCAGTGATGGCGTGGCACCGAAACCGGTCCCACTCGAATCGGAGGATAGACGACGATCCGGCCCGCCCGCCGCCCGAATAGGGGCGGTCTTCGCCGCGTGCAGCACCGTCCAGTCCAGGTCGGCACGGTTGCCACGACTCGGGCAGAAGGTCGAACCCATGCGGCGGACTTCCTCTCCTACGGCGTCGGCGCTGATTGCTCAGCAACGTATGTCCGGCTCAACAGTGACCGGCCGCCCGTCATTCCCGGGGCCCTCGGACGAGTGAGCCGACCCACTCCACGACGCCGTCCGTGATCAGTTCCAGGGCCTGTTCCTGCGTGATCCCGGCCCGCTTGGGCACGGCGAAGCCGTGGTCGCCGTACGGCACCTCGATCAGCCGGTGTGCGCCGTCCGGGAACTCCTCCGGCTTCCCGAACGGATCGTTGCCGCCCTGGACGACGAGGGTGGGCACACCGGCGCCGAGCAGCTCGTCCGCGCGGGACTTCTCGGGCTTGCCCGGCGGGTGCAGCGGGAAGCTGAGGGCGAGGACCGCGTGGGCGCCCAGCTCGGCGGCGGTACGGCAGGCGACCCGGGCCCCGGCGCTGCGCCCTGCGGAGATCACCGGGAGGCCGGCCGCGGCCAGCGCCGGCCAGACGCCCCGCCAGCCGGCGTCCAGGGTCTTCGGTGCGGGCGCCACCTTCTTCCCGGCCACCCGCCAGGGCTGCTCGACCAGGGCGACGGTCACCCCGTGCGCCGGCAGTGCGGCCGCCAGTGCCTGCAGGTCGCGTGCGCCGATACCGCCGCCGGCGCCGTGGCTCGCGGCCAGCACGAGGCGGGGCCGCTTCGCCCGGTGCCAGGTGATGCGGGCGGTGCCCGCTTCCGTGTCGACGGTCTCTGTACTGGCGGCGGTCCGTGTGGTGGCGGTGGTCTCTGTGGTCTTGCTGGTCACGTCAGGCTCTCGATGTCTCGCCGGTCACATCAGAAGAGTGTGCCCTCTTCCGGTCCGTCCAGCTCCTTCAGCAGCTCCGGACCGTTGTTGCGGACGTTGCTGACCGCCGTGGGGACGGGGAAGGCCCGCATCAGCCCGGCGGGCGGGGGCGTCAGCAGCGCGGTCAGGTCGTCGGGGTCCGTGCGCGCCGGGTCCAGCCAGGCGTCCCACCGGTCCGGCGTCAGCATCAGCGGCATCCGCGGGTGGATGTCGGCCAGGGAGCGCGGCCCGTCGGCCGGGGCGACGGCGAGCGGGGTGGCCTCCGCCTCCGTCGTGATCACCGAGCACGTCACCCACCAGGCCCGCGGATGGTCGTCCGGCAGCGTCCTGTCCCGCCAGAACTCGTACAGCCCCGCCATCGCGAACACCGACCCGTCGGCCGGTGTCACGAAGTACGGCTGCTTGCGGGGCCTCTTCTTCCTGCCCTCGACCTCCAGGTCCCGCTCCTGCTTGCCGGTGACCCACTCGTAGTAGCCGTCGGCGGGCAGGATGCAGCGCCGGGCGGCGAAGGCGCGGCGGAAGGACGGCTTCTCGTGGACGGTCTCCGCGCGCGCGTTGATCATGCGGGCGCCGCCCTCGGGCGTCTTGGCCCAGGAGGGGACGAGGCCCCACTTCAGCTTCCGCAGCTGGCGAACCGGCTTCGGGTCGTCCGCGTCTTTCAGGGGACGGTCCAGGACCGCGTAGACCTCTTTGGTCGGGGCCACGTTGTAGTCGGGCTCCAGGGTCTCCTGCGGCTCCCACTTCTCGATCTCAAAGATTCCTGCGAGATCCTCGGGCCTTCTGCTCGCTGCATACCGTCCGCACATACGTGCCACACTGCCAGACCCCGCGCGCTATCGAGGAGCCCTCACCGAACATGGTCCACCTCGCATCGGCCTCGCTCGCCTCGCTCTGGGACGAGGTCACCGGCACCCAGCCCGACCCCGACCTGTGGGTGGTGGTCGCCACCCTGGCCGCCGCCCTCGCCGTCGTCGTACCGCCCGCCCTGTGGCGGACGGCCCGCAACGCGATCACCATCGCCCACGAGGGCGGCCACGGACTGGTCGCGCTGCTCACCGGACGCACGCTGACCGGCATCACCCTGCACTCGGACACCAGCGGTCTCACCGTCAGCCGGGGCAAGCCGCACGGGCTCGGCATGATCCTCACCGCGGTCGCCGGCTACACCGCTCCTCCGCTGCTCGGCCTCGGCGGCGCCGCGCTGCTGGCCGCGGGACGCATCACGCTGCTGTTGTGGGTGGCGACGGCGCTGCTCGTCGCGCTGCTGGTGATGGTCCGCAACGCCTACGGGGTGCTCACGGTCGTGCTGACCGGCGGGGCGTTCGTGCTGGTGTCCTGGCTGGCCGGGCCACAGGTGCAGGCGGCGTTCGCGTACGCGGTGGTGTGGTTCCTGCTGCTCGGCGGAGTGCGCCCGGCGTTCGAGCTGCAGGCGAGGCGGGCGCGCGGAGGGGCCGGCGACTCGGACGCCGACCAGCTGGCCCGGCTGACCCACGCGCCCGCGGGGGTGTGGTTCTTCCTGTTCCACGCGGTGTCCCTGTCCTCCCTGATCGGCGGGGGACGCTGGCTCCTGGAACTGTGAGCCGCCCCGGAGGGCCGACGGCACGGGGACGCGACGCCGGACGGGCGTGCGGCCCCGCCGCCCGGCACGGCCGGCCCCGGCGGCGCCGTACCCGGAGGGCGGGCGCCCACTAAAGTGGGGCCCATGGCCCCGAACGATGCACACACCGCCCTCTGGCCCGCCCCGCACGCGAGCGGAGCCGTCGACGCGACGGTCCACGTGCCCGGGTCCAAATCGGTCACCAACCGCGCCCTGGTGCTGGCCGCCCTCGCCTCCGAGCCCGGCTGGCTGCGCCGCCCGCTGCGCTCGCGCGACACCCTGCTGATGGCCGGCGCCCTGCGTGCGATGGGCGTGGGCATCGAGGAGGGCGTCGGCCCGGAGGGCACCGGCGAGTTCTGGCGGGTGATCCCGGTCGGCCTGCACGGCCCGGCCACGGTCGACGTCGGCAACGCCGGCACGGTGATGCGGTTCCTGCCGCCGGTCGCCACGCTCGCCGACGGCCCGGTCCGCTTCGACGGCGACCCCCGGTCCTACGAGCGGCCCCTGAACGGCGTGATCGACGCGCTGCGCGCCCTCGGTGCCCGCATCGACGACGACGGGCGCGGCGCGCTGCCGATGACCGTGCACGGCGGGGGCGCCCTGGAGGGCGGACCGGTCGAGATCGACGCGTCGTCGTCGTCGCAGTTCGTCAGCGCCCTGCTGCTGTCCGGCCCGCGTTTCAACCAGGGCGTCGAGGTCCGGCACACCGGCTCGGCCCTGCCGTCCATGCCGCACATCCGCATGACCGTGGACATGCTGCGCTCGGTCGGCGCCCAGGTCGACACCCCGGAGTCCGGCGGCGAGCCGAACGTCTGGCGGGTCACGCCGGGCGCCCTGCTCGGCCGGGACCTGACGATCGAACCCGACCTGTCCAACGCCCAGCCGTTCCTCGCGGCCGCGCTGGTGACCGGCGGCAAGATCGTCATCCCCGACTGGCCGGCGCGCACGACGCAGCCCGGTGACCGGCTGCGCGAGATCTTCACGGAGATGGGCGGTTCCTGCGAACTGACCGACTACGGCCTGGTGTTCGCCGGATCGGGTGCCGTGCACGGCATCGACGTCGATCTCGGCGAGGTCGGCGAGCTGACCCCGGGCATCGCGGCCGTCGCCGCCCTCGCGGACTCCCCCTCGACCCTGCGCGGGGTGGCGCACCTGCGGCTGCACGAGACGGACCGCCTGGCCGCGCTCACCAAGGAGATCAACGAACTCGGCGGTGACGTCACCGAGACCGCCGACGGCCTGCACATCCGCCCGCGCCCGCTGCACGGCGGGGTCTTCCACACCTACGAGGACCACCGCATGGCCACCGCCGGCGCGATCATCGGCCTCGCGGTCGAGGGCGTGCGGATCGAGAACGTGGCGACGACGGCGAAGACCCTGCCCGACTTCCCCGATCTGTGGACCGGGATGCTCGGGGCATAGGAACGCAGGGACACGTCATGCGCCGCTACGGCAAGCACACCGACGAGGACGACATCCGCACGCGCCCCAACCGCAAGGGCAACCGGCCGCGCACGCGCATCCGGCCCAAGCACGAGGACGCCGCCGAGGGCATGGTCCTCACGGTCGACCGGGGCCGGCTGACCTGCCTCGTCGAGGACCGCACGGTCATGGCGATGAAGGCCCGCGAACTGGGCCGCAAGGCGGCGGTCGTCGGCGACCGGGTCGCCCTGGTCGGCGACCTGTCCGGAGCGAAGGACACGCTCGCGCGGATCGTCCGCATCGAGGAGCGCACCTCGGTCCTGCGCCGCACGGCCGACGACGACGACCCGTTCGAGCGGGTGGTCGTCGCCAACGCCGACCAGCTCGCCATCGTCACCGCCCTCGCCGATCCCGAGCCGCGCCCACGCCTGATCGACCGCTGCCTGGTCGCGGCGTTCGACGGCGGACTGACACCGCTGCTGGTGATGACCAAGTCGGACCTGGCCCCGCCGGACCAACTCCTGGAGCTGTACGGCGCGTTGGACATCCCGTACGTCGTCACCAGCCGCGAGGAACTGGAGAACGGCGACGCCGCCGACCGCGTACGGGAGCACCTGGACGGCAGGGTCACGGCCTTCGTCGGCCACTCCGGCGTCGGCAAGACGACCCTCGTCAACGCGCTGGTGCCCGAGGAGCGCCGGCGCACCACGGGCCATGTGAACGCGGTGACGGGCCGCGGCCGGCACACGACGACCTCCGCGCTCGCCCTGCCGCTGTCCTCCGCCGCGGACGGGTGGGTCGTCGACACCCCGGGCGTACGGTCGTTCGGGCTGGCCCACATCGATCCGTCGCGCGTGATCCACGCGTTCCCCGATCTGGAGCCGGGCACGGCGGGCTGCCCGCGGGCATGCAGCCACGACGAGAAGGACTGCGCGCTGGACGCGTGGGTGGCCGAGGGGCACGCCGACCCGGCGCGGCTGTACTCGCTGCGCCGGCTGCTGGCGACGCGGGAACGCAGGGAGGGCGACTGACGTTTCGCCCTGGGAGGGCCGCTGACCTCCGCGTTGTTTGCCCCCGCCTCGGCCCGGTAAGTGCATAATCGCACCAAGCCGGTTCCAAGCCTGAGCAAAGCCAGACGAAGCGGTCACGGTACGTGGACTACGGGAGGACGACACATGGCGTGGCTGCTGGTCATAGTGGCCGGGTTGCTCGAGACCGGGTTCGCCGTGTGTCTGAAGCTGTCGCACGGCTTCACCCGGCTGTGGCCGACCATCGCCTTCTGCGCCTTCGCGCTGGGCAGTTTCGGTCTGCTGACCCTCTCCCTGAAGAAGCTCGACGTCGGCCCGGCGTACGCGGTGTGGACCGGTATCGGCGCGGCGGGCACCGCGATCTACGGCATGGTTTTCCTCGGCGACCTGGTGTCGACACTGAAGATCGTCTCGATCAGCCTGGTCATCATCGGTGTGATCGGGCTGCAGTTGTCCGGGTCGGCGCACTGAGACGGCGCGCGTGTCGCGCGTCAGGACGTCAACTGGCTTGACAGGGAGGTCCGTACGAGCTCGGCCACGCCGCCGTCGGGCGGCGGTGCGGCGACGCAGGACAGGGCCAGACGGACGACGAGTTCGCAGGAGCGGGTCAGGTCGGCCGCGTCCGGCCCGGGAGTGCCGGGCCCGGACAGGACGGCCACGGCACGGTCGCGGACGAGGGCCACGAGATCGCCGGGCGAGGGCAGGGCCCCGTCGGCCCGGCGCTGCGCGGGGACGGTGGAGGAGGACGGCACCGCCTTCAGCGTCGGGGAGGGCAGCCGCTCGCTCCAGCAGCCGGTGAGCATGGCCCGTACCAGCGCGTTCTCGCGAGCGGCCGACGCGGTCCACTCGGCGGTCGCGGTGAGGCGTTCCCGGGGGTCGCCGGTCCCGGCGAGGACGCGCTCGACACCGGCGAGAAAACCGTCGGCCTCCCTGCGGACGAGTGCCCGGGCGAGCCCTTCCTTGCTGCCGAACTCGTTGTACAGCGTCTGCCGGGACACCCCGGCCGCCGCGGCCACGTCCACCATCCGCACAGCGGACCACGGCCGACGGGCCAGCGCCGAACAGGCGGCGTCGAGCAGGGACTCCCGGGCTGCAGGCATCATCGCCTCCCTCGGGCCGAGCGGCTCTGCGCCCAGATTTGACGCCCCCAGCACCCCTGTCAAGGTCCCCCGCACCGCCCTGGCCGCAGGCGACCACGCCGCCCTAGCTGCGGGCAGTCGTGCCTCCCCCAGTGCCTGAACGGCCTGGGAGGTACCCCCAGGGCGGCACGGGTGGGCGCAGCGGCACCCCGCAAGCGCCGGGCCGCGCACCCACCCCGCCCAGCACCGACGCCACGCACCGCCCAGCACGAACGGGACACCCCACGCCGTACACCACCCGGCGCCGCGCCGGACGCACGCCGCCGCCCAAACCCCCGGTGGCCCCGCCCCACCCCCGACAGATACCGTGGCCGCATGCCGGACTACCTCGACGACCTCCGCCTCGCCCACGTCCTCGCGGACGCCGCCGACGCCGCGACGACGGACCGCTTCAAGGCCCTCGACCTGAAGGTCGAGACCAAGCCGGACATGACCCCGGTGAGCGAGGCGGACAAGGCCGCCGAGGAGCTGATCCGCGGCCACCTCGGACGCGCCCGCCCCCGTGACGCGGTCCTCGGCGAGGAGTACGGCGTCGAGGGCACCGGCCCCCGCCGCTGGGTGATCGACCCGATCGACGGCACCAAGAACTATGTGCGCGGCGTGCCCGTCTGGGCCACCCTCATCGCCCTCATGGAGGCGGGCGAGGGCGGCTACCAGCCCGTCGTCGGCCTCGTCTCCGCCCCTGCGCTCGGCCGCCGCTGGTGGGCCGCGAAGGGCCACGGCGCCTTCACGGGCCGCAGCCTGACCTCGGCCACCCGGCTGCAGGTGTCGAAGGTCTCGGCGCTGTCGGACGCCTCCTTCGCGTACTCCTCGCTCAGCGGCTGGGAGGAGCAGGGCCGGCTGGACGGCTTCCTGGACCTGACCCGCTCGGTGTGGCGCACGCGCGCGTACGGCGACTTCTGGCCGTACATGATGGTCGCCGAGGGCTCGGTCGACTTCTGCGCCGAACCGGAGCTCTCCCTGTGGGACATGGCCGCGAACGCGATCATCGTCACGGAGGCCGGCGGCACCTTCACCGGCCTCGACGGCCGCCCCGGCCCGCACAGCGGCAACGCGGCGGCGTCGAACGGACTGCTCCACGACGAGCTGCTGGGATATCTCAACCAGCGCTACTGAGCGCCCTCTTGTTGACCTCCGCTTTACCTGCCACTCTGAGAGTCCCCCCACTTGTGCGTTTGTGAATCCATGAACTAACTCATGGATTCGGCAGGAGGTGGCTCCACCCATGCTCGTCCACGAAGCCATGAGCACGGTCGTCCTCACCATCGGCCCCGCCCACACCCTCCGTCAGGCCGCCGCCCTGATGTCCGCCCGCCGCGTCGGCGCGGCCGTGGTGTACGACCCGGACGCCGGCGGCATCGGCATCCTCACCGAACGCGACGTCCTCGACTCCGTCGGCCTGGGTCAGGACCCGGACACCGAACGCGCCCACGCCCACACCACCACCGACGTCGTGTTCGCCGCTCCCTCCTGGACGCTGGAGGAGGCGGCGCGGGCGATGGCGCACGGCGGCTTCCGCCACCTCATCGTCCTCGACCGGGGCGAGCCCGCCGGCATCGTCTCGGTGCGCGACATCATCCGCTGCTGGACGCCGGCGCGGCACCGGCCCGAAGCGGCGGTGACCGCCTGAGAACACGACGAACGGGCCGGACCCCCGTCCCCGGGGATCCGGCCCGCCGCAACGACAAGCGGTCCAGTGCTGGACGTCAGCCGCGCAGGGCCTGGACCGCGGCCTCCAGCCGCTTGCCGAAGTCACCGTCCGCCTGGCGGAAGTTGTTGATCGCGCGCTCGATGATGTCCTCGCGCGAGACCTGGGAGATGGAGCCCGCCAGGTTGTTGATCAGGCGCTCCTTCTCCTCGTCCGACATCAGGCGGTAGAGGTTGCCCGCCTGGACGAAGTCGTTGTCCTCGGCGTGGGAGGGAGCCGCGTGGTCGCCGGTCAGCCCGGTGACCGCGACCGGCTGCCACAGCGCCCGGTCCGTCTGGAACGGGCCGCCGAAGCTGTTCGGCTCGTAGTTCTTCGCGCCCTTGTGGCGGCCGTCGTACAGGTAGCCGTCACGGGAGTGGGTGCGCGCCTCGGTGGCGTGCGGGCGGTTCACCGGCAGGTGGTCGGCGTTGATGCCGACGCGGTAGCGGTGGGCGTCGCCGTACGCGAAGAGGCGGCCCTGGAGCATCTTGTCCGGGGACGGGCCGATGCCGGGCACGAAGTGCGCCGGGGAGAAGATCGACTGCTCGACCTCGGCGAAGATGTTCTCCGGGTTGCGGTTGAGCTCCAGCTTGCCGAACCAGAGGATCGGGTAGTCCGCGTGCGGCCACACCTTCGTCAGGTCGAACGGGTTGAAGCGGTACGTCGCCGCCTCGGCCACCGGCATGATCTGCACGCCGACCGTCCAGGACGGGAACTCGCCGCGCTCGATGGCCTCGCGCAGGTCGCGCTGGTGGGAGTCGGGGTCCTCACCGGCGAGCTTGGCGGCCTCCTCGGCGGTCAGGTTCTTGATGCCCTGGTCCGTCTTGAAGTGGTACTTGACCCAGAAGGCCTCGCCGGCCTCGTTGTTCCACTGGAAGGTGTGCGAGCCGAAGCCGTCCATGTGGCGGTAGGACGCCGGGATGCCGCGGTCGCCGAACAGCCAGGTCACCTGGTGGGTGGACTCGGGCGACAGGCTCCAGAAGTCCCAGACGTTGTCCGCCTCCTGCGAGCCGGTGTACGGGTCGCGCTTCTGGGTGTGGATGAAGTCCGGGAACTTGATGGCGTCCTTGATGAAGAACACCGGGGTGTTGTTGCCGACGAGGTCGTAGTTGCCCTCTTCGGTGTAGAACTTCAGCGCGAAACCACGCGGGTCACGGACGGCGTCCGCCGCACCCAGGTTTCCGGCCACGGTCGAGAAACGGAGGAAGGTCTCCGTCTGCTTGCCGACCTCGGAGAGGAACTTGGCCCGGGTGTACTTGGTGACATCGGCGGTGACCGTGAAGGTGCCGTAGGCACCCGCGCCACGGGCGTGCACGACACGCTCCGGAATGCGCTCACGGTTGAAGTGGGCCAGCTTCTCCAGGAGGAGCTGGTCCTGGACGAGCACCGGGCCGCCGACGCCCGCGGTCTCGCTGTTCTGGTTGTCGGCTACCGGAGCACCGGCCTCCGTCGTAAGCGGTCCCTGAGTCACGTGTGCCTCCTGCGCCAAAACTGCCATACCTGTCCCTTGGCTAATGCCGATCCCGATCCTACAATGGACAATGTCTAAGTCAAGTAAGACTCCAAAGTCACACCCGTTCGGGACCTGGTCCCCTTGCTGTTAGGCTGGTCTGTATGAGTGACCTTCTGGAACGGCTGCGTGGACGCGGATGGCGCATGACCGCGCAGCGGCGCGTCGTGGCCGAGGTCCTCGACGGCGAACACGTCCATCTGACGGCCGACGAGGTGCACGCCAGGGCTGTCGCCAAGCTCCCCGAGATCTCCCGGGCGACCGTCTACAACACGCTGGGCGAGCTGGTCACGCTCGGTGAGGTGCTCGAGGTCACGACGGACAAGCGCGCCAAGCGCTACGACCCGAACGCGCACCAGCCGCACCACCACCTGGTCTGCGCCCAGTGCGGCGCCATCCGGGACGTGCACCCGACCGGCAACCCGCTGGCCGACCTCCCCGACTCGGAGCGCTTCGGCTTCACCGTTTCGGACGTCGAGGTCACCTACCGCGGCACCTGCCCGAACTGCGCGGCGGCGTAGGCCCCGCCACCGATCGCACGAAAGCCCCGGCACCCTCGGTGCCGGGGCTCTTCTGTGTCGGCCCGGTCGCCCCGTCGGTCACGGCGGACCGGCAAACGCACCGAGGGCCGGAACCCTTTCGGATTCCGGCCCTCGGCCTTCAGTAGCGGGGACAGGATTTGAACCTGCGACCTCTGGGTTATGAGCCCAGCGAGCTACCGAGCTGCTCCACCCCGCGTCGATGAATGCAACATTACGTCAAGGGGTCGTCCGGAAGCAAATCACGCCGTCACACGCCGGTCCCGGCCCCACGCACCGCTAGGCCGACAGCTCCTCCCGCAGCGCGTCCCGCAGCCGTGCCGCCCGCTCCGCCACCTCGCCGGGCCCCAGCGTCACCGCCCGGTCGGCCCACCGCTGCCCCTCGGCCAGGTCCCCGCGCCGCGCGCAGACGAGCGCCAGGCGCAGCGCCGCCCGCCCGTGCCCGGCGTCGGCCGCCCGCCTCCACCAGACGACGGCCTCCGGCTCGCTCCCCTCCCGGGCCAGCAGCAGCCCGAGGTTGAACGCGCCGTTGCGGGACCCCGCCTCGGCCGCCTCCCGGTACCAGCGCGCCGCCTCCACGACGTCGCCGCGGGCCGCGGCCAGCATCCCGACCCGCACCTGGGCCCGGCGGTGCCCCTGGGAGGCCGCCCGCTCGTACCACTCCTCGCACTCGGTCTTCTCGTGGGCGCTCTCGCCCAGCTCGTGCGCGGGCTCCGGCGGCCGGCGAGCGTCGAGCAGGGTCGCCAGCCGGTACGCGGCCTCGGCGCTGCCCCCTCCCGCGGCGCACCTCAGGAACCGCTCCGCCTCCGGCTCGTCCCCGCCCCGCAGCAGCGCCATTCCGACCTGCAGCGCCGCCTCGGTGTGCCCGGCGGCGGCCGCCTGCTCGTACCACCGCAGCGCCGCCCGGTCCTCCCCCCGGCCGGCGTGCAGGATGCCGAGGTTGAAGGCCGCGTCGACGCTGCCCGCCTCCGCGGCCTTGGAGAACCAGGGCTCGGCGCCGGTCTCGTCCCCGCTCGTGAGCAGCAGGATCGCCAGCGCGTTCGCGGCCTCCCGGTGCCCGGCGTACGCCGCGCGCCGGTACCACTGCTCGGCCTGCGCCGTCCGCCCCTGCTCTGCGTAGAGCAGCCCGAGGTTGTACGCGCCGTTGTCGTCGCCGGCGTCCATCGCGGCCCGGTACCACCGCTCGGCGGTCTGGGTCTCGCCGCGCTCGGCGTGCAGCGCGCCCAGGGCGTTGGCCGCGTTGCCGTCACCGTCCTGCGCGGCCCGCAGCCACCACACGGCGGCGCTCTCGCTGTCCCCGGCGTCGCGCAGCAGGAAGCCCAGCGCGCAGGCGGCGCGCGGCTCGCCGTCCTTGGCCGACGTCAGGTACCAGCGCCCCGCCTCCTTGAGCTCGCCCCGCTTCTCCAGGATCGCCCCGAGGTGCAGCGCGGCCCGCCGGTGACCGCGGGCGGCGGCCTGCCGGTACCACTGCTCGGCCTCCTCGGCCGCGCCGGCCCCGGCGCCCTCGCCCCCGCAGGACTCGCGTGCGGACCGCCGGTCCAGCGTCCGCGCCAGCCGGTACGCGGCCTCACGGTGCCCCCGCTCGGCGGCGGCCCGCATCCACTTCTCGGCCCCGGCGTCGCCGCGGTGCTCCAGCAGGTCGGCGAGCGCGTAGGCGCCCAGCACGTGTCCCTGCTCGGCGGACTGGCGCAGCCAGTACTCGGCGGCGGGCTCGTCCCCGCGCTCGCGGTAGTGCCGCCCGAGCGCGTGGGCGGCCGGGGCGGATCCGGCGACGGCGGCGATCCGCCACCATCCGGCCGCCTCGTCGGCGTATCCGCGCTGGTGCAGCAGGACACCGAGGTTGTTGGCGGCGGCCCGGTCACCGGCGGCGGTGGCGGCGCGCAGATGGGACTCGGCTCCGTCGAGATCGCCGCGGCGCAGCAGCATGGCCCCGAGGACACTCATCGCCTCGACGTCGCCGGCCTCGGCGGCAAGCCGCTGCCGTACTTCCTCGGCGGCCTCGTCGGCGGCTTCCTGGGCCTCGTCCCCGGTCTCCTCCCGACCGGAGGACTGCGCAAAACGCCCTGTCCCGAACAGATTTGCCTTGTCCCCCATAACGTCCATCGTCGCACCACCTGCAACCTGGGTACACCTGGTGTACCGCAGCCATTGAGGTCACTTCAGCGTTTTGTCGACATGCCCACAGGGAGACAAGTCAAACACAGATCTCCCAACTCCCGTGGTCGGCGCGGCCGTCGCCCCCGCCAGCACATGCGTTCGCACATCACAAAGGCCCGGATCCCTTTCGGAATCCGGGCCTTTGTCGTCACTCGCGTACCGCGAACGACATCAGTAGCGGGGACAGGATTTGAACCTGCGACCTCTGGGTTATGAGCCCAGCGAGCTACCGAGCTGCTCCACCCCGCGCCGTTGTGTTCACAACCGTATCACGGCGCGGGACGGGCACTCGGCCGGCTCGGGAAGCGGCGGTCAGCCGCCGTCCGAGCCGCCGCCGGAGCTGCCGGTCGGGGTCGAGCTCGGACTCGTCTTGCCGTCCCCGTTCTTGTCGCTCCCGTTCTTGTCGCTTCCGTTCTTGTCGCTTCCGCCCGCGCCGGCCTGGGACTGCGCGTCCTCGGCCCGCTGCAGGGCGTCCTCCAGATCCTTCTGCGCCTCGCCGTACGCCGTCCAGTCGTTCTTCTTCAGGGCCTCCTGGCCGGCCTCGAAGGCCTCCTGGGCGTCGTTCAGCGCCTCCTGGACCGTCGGGTTGGCGGACGTCGGCGGCGGGGTGGTGTCCCCCTCCTCCTTCGGCGGCTCGGTGGCCGAACCCTCCGCACCGAAGACCTTGTTGAGGGCCTCGTCGAGCGTGTTCTCGAAGGCGGTGTTGCCTCCGTAGGTCACCAGGACCTTCCGCAGCAGCGGGTACTTCAGTCCGCCACCGCGTACGTAGACCGGCTCCACGTACAGCAGTCCTCCGTCGAGCGGGACCGTCAGCAGGTTGCCGTACTCGACCTCCGAGTCGCCGCCTCTCAGCAGCCTGATGGACTCGGCGATGTCCTGTTCGGAGTTGAACTGGCTCTGGACCTGCTTGGGTCCGTCGACGGTCGTGCTGGTCGGCAGTTTCAGGATTCTGATCTTGCCGTACCCGCTGGTGCCCGCCTCGGCGTCGACCGACATGAACGCGCTGAGGTTGTCACGCCCGTTGGGTGTGAACGTCGTCGTCAGCGAGAACGCCTGCTGGTCCTGGTCGGGCATCTTCATGCTCAGGTAGTACGGCGGCACCGCGTTGCCCGACTTGTTGGTCGGGTCGTCCGGCACCTGCCACACCTCGCTGCCGCTGAGGAACGTCTCCGCGTCCTTCACGTGGTAGCGGGTGAGCAGCTCGCGCTGGACCTTGAACAGGTCCTGCGGGTAGCGCAGGTGCGCCATCAGCGCGTCGGAGATCTCGCTCTTGGCCTTCACCGTGTCGGGGAACGCCTTCATCCAGGTCTTCAGGACCGGGTCCTGGGTGTCCCACTGGTAGAGCTTGACGTCGCCGGTGTACGCGTCGACGGTCGCCTTCACCGAGTTGCGGATGTAGTTGACCTGGTTCTGCTGGGCGACCACCGCGCGGGAGTCGTTGCTCGCGGTCAGCGAGTCGGCCGTGGTGCTGCCGAGGGTCGTGCGGGAGGCGTACGGATAGCCGTTCGTCGTGGTGTACGCGTCGACGATCCACTGGATGCGGCCGTCCACCACCGCCGGATAGGCGTCGCCGTCGATGGTCAGCCACGGGGCGACCGCCTCGACGCGCTCCTTCGGCGTCCTGTTGTACAGGATCTTCGATCCGTCGCCGATCGCGCCGGAGTACAGGATCTGCGGCTCGCTGAACGCCACCGCGTACGCGGCCCGGTTGACCGGGTTGGACAGGTCCACCCCGCCGTCGCCCTTGTAACTGGTGGTCTTCTCACCGCTGTCGTCGGAGTAGTCGATCTCCTTCTGGGGACCGCCGACGATCGAGTACGTGGTGGTCTTCTCGCCGTAGTACACCCGCTGCTCGTACGTCCCGAGGTCGCCCTTGGACGGCAGGTTGGACTCGGTGAAGACCGGGCGCCCCTCGGAGTCGACCTCGGTGCCCCTGGCCGCGACCACGCCGTAGCCGTGCGTGTAGCGGAAGTGGTTGTTGATCCAGTTCTTCTTCGGGATGCCCGCGAGGTTCAGCTCACGCAGGCCGATGACCGTGTCCTGCTCCTTGCCGTCTTTGGAGTACCGGTCGACGTCCAGGTTGTTCGGGAACGCGTAGTAGTTCCGCATCTGCTGGAGCTGCTGGAACGTCGGCGAGACGATGTTCGGGTCCATGATCCGGATGGACGCGGCGTCGTCGACGTCGTCGCGGAGCTTGGCCTTGTCGTCGCTGTTGCCCTTGCCGGAGTACTCGGTGACCTGCGTGCCCTGGATGCCGTACGCCTCACGCGTGGCCTTGAGGTTCTTCTCGACGTAGGGCGCTTCCTTGGCCTGCTCGTTCGGCTGGACCTGGAACTTCTGCACCAGCGCCGGGTACAGGCCGCCGATGAGGATCGCCGACAGCACCATCAGGCCGAAGCCGATCACGGGCAGCTGCCAGGTCCGCCGCCACAGGGTGGCGAAGAACAGCAGGGCGCAGATGACGGCGATGCAGAACAGGATCGTCTTGGCCGGCAGGTAGGCGTTGGCGTCGACGTACCTCAGGCCCGTCCAGTTGTCGGTCGCCTTGAAGTCGCTGGACTTCACCGCCAGCCCGTACCGGTCCAGCCAGTACGCGACCGCCTTGAGGGCGACGAAGACGCCGATGAGCACCGACAGGTGGCCGGTGGCCGCGGCCGTGGCACGCGCGCCCGGGCTGGTGATGCGCAGCCCGCCGTACAGGTAGTGGGTCAGCGCGGCGGCGATCACGGAGAGGATCACGGCCGCGAAGCCGAAGCCGAGCAGGAACCGGTACCAGGGCAGGTCGAAGGCGTAGAAGGAGACGTCCAGCTCGAACTGGGGGTCCTTCTGGCCGAAGGGCACGCCGTTGACCCACATCAGCCAGGTCCGCCACTGGCTGGACGCCGAGGCGCCGGCGATCAGGCCGACCAGGGCGGTGATGCCGAGCAGCAGCCACTTCTTGTACGGGGCGATGCCCATCCGGTACCGGTCGAGGTTCTGCTGCTCCATCGACATGGCGCTCAGCGGCGGGCGCAGCCGGTGGGCCAGCCAGATGTTGAACCCGACGGCGAGCGCCATCAGCAGACCGAAGACGAAGAAGAGCCCGATCTTGGTCCACAGGGTCGTCGTGAAGACCGACGAGTAGTGGACCGAGCGGTACCACAGCCAGTCCGTCCAGAAGCCCGCGAACATGGTGAAGGCCATGCCGAGGACGGCGAGGACACCTAGCGTCATCAGCAGGGTCCGGACACGCCGGGACGGGCGGCCCACTCTCATCCGCGGCCCTGTCGGGCCTCCGCCGCGGTCCGGCATCTGGAAAGCCAAGGTGCGCACCTCGAAGTTCGCTGTTGATCCGTCAGGCCCTCGGGTTCGCGGGCCCCCCGTGCGCCCCCGAGTTCGTGGGCCCACACATATGCAACTTACTCATCGTTTACTCGGTTCCCGATTCGGGCCAGGAACGAGGCAGGATTGTGACCATGTCCAACACCCCCATGGCAGCGAGTCCCCTCACCCGGGCCGTGCTCGAGATCGACGAGTACGTGTCCGGCCTCGGCTGGGATCAGCCCGCACGCCTTTTCGCACTCGTAGACACCGCACGGCTGCGGGCCGAGCAGCCCACCCTCGCGGACCGGCTCGGTCTTCCGGACGAGCCGGAGGCCTCCGGCCTGACCCCGATCGAGCAGGACGAGATTCCAACGGATCAGCCGCTGGACGAGTTCCTGGCCACGATCGCCTGGCCGGACGCGGTGGCCGGCTGCGCGCTCGCCGTGGAGCGGCTGATGCTGCCGCCGTCCGCGGAGGCGCAGGTGCCCGGCGGCCTGGACGAGGCCAAGCTGGCGCAGTGGGTGGCCGAGCACCCGGACCGCCAGGAGGTCCGCATGACGGTCGCGGTGCTGCGCGACGGCGCCCGCGAGTCGGCGCTGCGCCTGCGGGAGAAGGACTCCCCCACGGAGGTCCTCACCGGCTCCGATCTCGTGCCGGGCCTGGCCGAGGCGCTGACGGCGACGTTCGAGGAGTAGCCGCCGGGCCGCCCGGTCCGGTCACTTCGCCGTGCACTTCGGCAGGTCGGCGGTCTTCCCCGAGCGGATGTCCTCCAGGGCGCCGAGGGCGTCGTCGATGGTGTCCACCTTGACGAGGGTGAGTCCCCCGGGGACGTCCGCGGCGGCGGCCGCGCAGTTGTCGGCGGGCGTCAGGAAGTACTGGGCGCCCTTGCCGCGTGCGCCCAGGGTCTTCATCCCGATGCCGCCGATCGGGCCGACCTTGCCTGTGTCGTCGATCGTGCCGGTGCCGGCGACGAACTTGCCGCCGGTGAGGCTGCCCGGGGTGAGCTTGTCGTAGATGCCGAGCGCGAACATCAGACCGGCGCTGGGACCGCCGACGTCGGCGAGCTTGATGTCGATGGAGAACGGGAACGTGTGGTCGGTCCCGGCGGAGATGCCGACGATGGCGCGCTTCTCACCGGCGTCGTCCGAGGTCGCCGTGGTGATCGTCACGTCCTTGGTGGTCGTGGGCGTCCGGTTCTCCTTCTCCGCGGCGGCCTGCTCCTTGGCCGGGACGATCGTGAAGACCACGTCCTCGCCGGGCTTGTGCTCGGTCACCAGCTCGGCGACGTCGCCGGGCTCCTTGACCGTCCTGCCGTCCACGGCCTTGATCACGTCTCCGGCGTGCAGCCTGCCCTGTGCCGGGGAGCCCTTCACGACCGTGGACACGACGACCCAGGACTTCACCGGGATGTCGAGCTCCTTCAGGGCGGCGACCTTGGCGCTCTCCTGGGACTGGCTGAACTCCTCGGCGTTCTCCTGGGTGGCCTCCTCCTCGGTCTTGCCGTCGGGGTAGAGGGTGTCGTGCGGCACCACCCGGTTGTCGTGCGCCAGCCAGCCGTAGACGGCCTCCACGAGATTCATCCGGTAGTCGGCGCTGGTGACCCGGACGGTGGTCATGTTCAGATGCCCGCTCGTCTCGTAGGTCTTGTGCCCGGAGATCTGCAGCACCGGCTCGCCGTCGTGGTCCCCGAGGGTGTTCACCGTCGGACCCGGGGACATCTCCGAGTACGGCACGGGGATGAACACCCCCGCGCACAGGAGCGCGATCAGCATCAGGGTGGAGGCGAGCATCGTCGCGGTGCGGCGTGGCATGGCACGACAGTACGGGACGGGGCTGTCGGAACACCGTCAGGGAGGCCCCGGTCAGGCGCCGGTGCGGGACCTCTCCATGGCCTCGCGGAACCGGGCGTACCCGGCGAGCTCGGGACCGTCACTGCGTACCTTGCGCGTCCGGTTGGCCCAACTGCCCCACAGTCCCGCGACGACAGCAGCCACAAGCGGAATCAGCAACCAGGCGAGCGCCGCCATGCCGACCTCCCAACCCCATGAGCGTCCGCTACTGACTGATCAGCAGATTAACCATCCGTAGTGACAACGCTCACGCCGGGGGGCCGGTTACGCAACCGGAGGGACAAGGGCTGACCCGTATGGCCGTCAGCGGCGACGACGGCGCTACGCGCCGACCCATTCGTCGGTGCCGTCGGAGAAGGTCTGGTGCTTCCAGATGGGCACCTCGTGCTTCAGGTCGTCGATCAGCTTCCGGCACGCGTCGAACGCCTCGCCCCGGTGCGGACAGGACACGGCGACGACGACGGCGAGATCACCGACCTCCAGGTCCCCGATCCGGTGCACGGCGGCCAGCGCCCGCACCGGGTACTCGGCGACCACCTTCTCGGCGACGCGCCGCATCTCGGCCTCGGCACTGGGGTGGCAGGAGTAGCCGAGGCGGTCGACGTCGGAACCCCCGTCGTGGTTCCGCACGGTGCCCACGAACAGCGCGGTCCCCCCGGACGCGTCGTCGCCGACGGCTCTGAAGACCTCGTCCACGGAGAGGGGCGTCTCCCGGATACCGATCAGCTTGACGGGGTCCGGCGCCGCCTGCTCGCCGGGGTGGTCGCTCATGGTTGCCATGCGTCCATCGTGCCCCACGGCACGGACAGGGCGGAATAGCGCTTTCCCCCGGCACGCGCGCGTGCCGGTTTGGAGCCTCCTACAGGCGACCTGCGCATACGGCTCCGGTGAGCGGGCCGGCCTCGGGGCCGCGGCCCGCCTCAGATCCGCCGCCGGGCCTTGCGGGCCCGCCGCACCACCGCGGCGGCACCCAGCAGTGCCACCGTCGCGCCCGCCGCACCCGCCGCCGTCGCGTCCTTCCGGCCGAGGCGGCGCCCGGCGACCGTGTGCCGCCCGGAGACCTCCTCCAGCAGCTCCGCGAGCACCTCCTCGTTGGTGTACTTCGGCCGCCATCCCGCGTCGTGCAGCCGGCTGCCGCTCACCACCCAGGGGTACATCGTGTACGCCAGGTCCCCGGCCGGCGAGGGCGTCAGCCCGATCCGGTGCAGCCGTGCCGCCGCGCCCAGCGCGACCGCCGAGGGCAGTTCCATCCGCCGGATCCCGCTGAGCTCCTCGACCTCCTCCTGCTCCAGCCATCCGTCGCAGCCGACGGCCAGCTCGCCCTCGGCCTTCTCCAGAACGGCGTACTCCAGAGCACTGCACAGGTCCTCGACGTGGCAGAACTGCCAGGCCGGCCGCGACCCGGCCACCACCAGCAGGCGAGGCGACTCGAAATACCTGGTCAGCGCCGTGTCCGTGCCTCCGACCAGCACCGCCGGACGCACCACGGTGACGTTCAGCCCCGGATGGGCCCGCGGGGCACGCCGCGCCAGCCGCTCGATCTCCAGCAGGTCACCGACACCGGTGGCCTCGGCCGTCGCGCGCAGCTCGGCGTCCTCCGACAGCGGCAGCTCGTTGTCCGGCAGCGCCCCGTAGACCATCGAGGACGTGCACAGCACGACCCGGTGGACGCCGGCGGCCGCGGCCGCGGTCAGGACGGTCTGCGTCCCCCGGACGTTGTAAGCCGTCCGGGCGGCGGCATCGGTCTCCAGATCGAGGTCGAGCGCCAGGTGCACCACCACGTCCGCCCCGCGCAGCTTGTCGGCGATGGCCGGGTCCCGGACGTCCAGGACGTGCCACCGGGCCGCCGCGCACTCGCCGCGCCGCTCGTCGATGGCGAGGACCTGCCTGACCTCGTCCGACGCCGCCAGCCGCTCGGTGAGCAGCGCGCCGACGCCGGTCGCGGCGCCGGTGACCGCGACGACGGGTCCGCGCGCGCCGGAACCGGCGGAACTGGTTGACTGGTTTCGCGCTGCGCGAACCTGCGGATCTGGGGAACTCACCGGGCGTCTCCAGCGGTTGTCTTCTGTACGGGCGCGAGCGACGCGTACGTACCAGGTGGCATCCATCCTGCCGCAGGCCGTCAGTCGGCGAAGCACCGAGGCCCGAACCGCGCCGGGTGTCTACGCTGGGTGGTGTTGTCGGGCAGCCGTGCCGCCGGAAAGAACCGGTGGCCTTACCAGCCGAGGAACCCCGTGAGTGACACCCCATTCGGATTCGGCCTTCCGCCGGAGGAGCCGGACGACGGCGACGAGGGCAAGAAGAAGGACCAGCAGAGCGGCGGTGGTCAGGGACCGGCCAACCCGTTCGGTTTCGGGCTGCCCGGAGCCGGTGGCCTTGGTGGCCCCGGTGCGGACAATCCGTTCGCTGCCATGTTCGGTTCCATGAACCCCACCGACCTGGGCGCCGCGTTCCAGCAGCTCGGCCAGATGCTCTCCTACGAGGGCGGGCCGGTGAACTGGGACATGGCCAAGCAGATCGCCCGCCAGACGGTCGCCCAGGGCGCTCCGGACGGCACCAAGGACGCCAGCGTCGGCCCCGCCGAGCGCAGCGCCGTCCAGGAGGCCGTCCGCCTGGCGGACCTCTGGCTGGACGACGCGACCGCCCTGCCCTCCGGCGCGGGCTCCGCCGTGGCCTGGAGCCGCGCGGAGTGGGTCGAGGCGACCCTGCCCGCCTGGCAGGAGCTCGTGGACCCGGTCGCCGAGCGCGTCGGCAACGCCATGGGCGATGTGCTGCCGGAGGAGATGCAGGCCATGGCCGGCCCGCTGATCGGCATGATGCGCTCCATGGGCGGCGCCATGTTCGGCACGCAGATCGGACAGGCCGTCGGCGTGCTGGCCGGCGAGGTCGTCGGCTCGTCCGACATCGGCCTGCCGCTCGGCCCGGCCGGCCGGGCCGCGCTGCTGCCGGCGAACATCGAGAGGTTCGGCAAGGACCTGGGCGTGCCGCAGGAGGAGGTGCGGCTGTACCTCGCCCTGCGCGAGGCCGCCCACCAGCGCCTCTTCGCACACGTGCCGTGGCTGCGCTCGCACCTGTTCGGCGCCGTCGAGGGCTACGCGCGCGGGATCAAGGTCGACACGGCGAAGCTGGAGGACGTGGTCGGCCAGTTCGACCCGCAGAACCCCGAGCAGCTGCAGGAGGCTCTCCAGCAGGGCATGTTCCAGCCGGAGGACACCCCGGAGCAGAAGGCAGCCCTGGCCCGTCTGGAGACGGCCCTGGCCCTCGTCGAGGGCTGGGTGGACGCGGTGGTGCACGCCGCCGCCAAGCCGCGCCTGTCGTCCGCCGACGCGCTGCGTGAGACGCTGCGCCGCCGCCGCGCCTCCGGCGGCCCCGCCGAGCAGACCTTCGCCACGCTGATCGGTCTGGAGCTGCGGCCGCGCCGCCTGCGTGACGCCTCCCGCCTGTGGGCGTCGCTGACGGACGCGCGCGGTGTCGACGGCCGGGACGGCCTGTGGGCCCACCCGGACATGCTGCCGACGGCCACCGACCTGGACGACCCGGACGGTTTCGTGCACCGCGAGCAGCTGGACTTCTCCGAGCTGGACAAGATGCTCGGCGAGGCCGCGGGCAAGCCCGACCTGAAGAAGAAGGACCAGGGCGAGGCCAAGGGCGACGACGCCGAGTGAGCCTGTACGACGACGCCGTCCTGGTCCTGAAGGGCTACCAGGGCCAGGACGAGCTGCGACAGTCCTACCTCGACCATCTGGCGGCCCATCCGGACGGCATGTGGAAGTCCTGCGGGGACGGGCACATCACGGCGAGCGCGCTGGTGATCGACCCGGCGCGCGAGCGCGTCCTGCTGACGCTGCACGGCAAACTGCGCATGTGGCTGCAGATGGGCGGCCACTGCGAGCCGGTCGACGCGACGCTGGCGGACGCGGCCCTGCGTGAGGGCACGGAGGAGTCGGGGATCGCCGGGCTGACCCTGCTGCCCGGCGGCCCGGTGCGGCTGGACCGCCACCACACGCCGTGCGCCTGGCACCTGGACGTCCAGTACGCGGCGCTGGCTCCCGACGGGGCCGTGGAGGCGATCAGCGACGAGTCCCTCGACCTGCGCTGGTTCCCGTACGCGGAGGTCGCCGAGGTCGCCGACACGTCGGTCGTACGCCTGGTGGAGGCGACATGCGCCCGGCTCTGAGCGGGTGACGGGCCTGGCACGGATGCCCGGCTCTGGACAGGTAAGGGGCGGCCGCAATGGCGGCCGCCCCTTACGTCTGCCTTCCGGACGGTCAGCTCCAGACGTTGCCCTGGTTCTGTCCCCGGGCGCCCTGCTGGCCCATGCCGTACTGCGCGGCGAGGCCCGACCCGATCTGGGCGTTCTGCGGCGGCAGCAGCTCACTGGGCTGGACGAGGGCGAAGCCGGTGCCCATGAAGCTGAGCTCCCAGCCCTCACCGGTGTTGCCGCGACGCCGCCACACCCCGGAGGAGTGCGTCTGGGCCTGCATCTGGATGCGCAGCCCCGTGGACCAGGCGACGATCGCGTCCGCGTCGCAGTTGACGTACTTGTCCGGTGTCACCTGCATCAGCAGTGGGGCGCCGGAGGTCATCAGGGCGACCCGGCCGCGGCCGGTGATGTTGAGCTGGTACTTCCCGGACCCGGAGATGCCGTACAGGCTGTCGACGGCGATGACCTCGTGGTGCAGGGTCGAGTCCATCGCCAGCACGTAGCTGCTGTCGACGGTCAGACCCTCCTGGTCGACCTCCATGACGTGGACGTGCTGGGCGAGGTTGGCGAAGTACACGGTGCCCTGCCCGTGGCAGCGCATCAGGTCCAGGCCCTCACCGGTGTGCGCACGCGCGCGTGACTGGTTGTTGCTCTGGTACTCGGCGTCGAACTCGACGAGCCCCTGGTAGGCGACCATCGTGCCCTTGCGGGCGAGGATGTCGTCGTGACCCTCCAGGGCGACGCGGAGCATGTGCTTGTTCTGCAGGCTCCAGCGTTCCTGGGTCTGCTGGTCGTTGTAGGCGAAAAGCGGGCTCTGCATGGTGTTCTGGCTCCCCCTCAGCCCCGGATCCGGAGGCGGTCGGTGCTGTCCTCGCTGGGCTGGACGACGACGATGCCCTGACCGGAGAAGGCCATCTGGTAGGCCTCGCCGCTGCCGCGGCCGATCAGCGACTGCGCCTTGAAGCTGCGCTTGCCCTTCACCTTGAGGTTCGGGGACCAGGCGACGAGCGCGTCCGGGTCGACGTACGTCTCGTCCTCGCCGCCGCCGCAGTCGACGACGATCGGCTTGCCCCGGGAGGTGAGCGCGACCCAGCCCTGGCCGGAGATCCTGGTGTTCCACAGGCCCTGCCCGGCGAACTTCGCCAGGCCCTTGACCCGCTCCACGCCCCAGGTGAGGTGGGCGTCGAAGGCGAGCAGGTTGGTGGCGTTGACGGAGATCCCGTCGCCGTTGAGGTTGATGACGACGACGTTGGCACCGTAGTCGGCGAGGTAGAGCAGTCCGTCGCCGGAGCACTTCATCAGGGGAGCGCCCTCGCCGGTCATCCAGTCCTTGGCGATCTGGCGCACGGCCGGCGGGTTGGGCTCGTACTGGACGAACCCCTCGTAGGCGACCATCGAGCCCACGCGCGCGAGGAGGTCGTTTCCGGTCTGCATGGCGACCTTCAGCATGTGGTTGCCGTGGTTCTCCATGCGGGCGGTGACGGGTGCGGGGGCGTAGCCCGCGAGCGGCTGGTTCATGTCGGGCTCTCCCTCAGATCTCGTACGGCTGGACGACGACGAAGTTGCCGGGCGCCGCCCTGAACTGCAGGTTGACGCTCTCGCCCGTGTCGCCGGGGTAGGAGTTGCGTCGCATCCGCACCTGGCTGGAGACGACGACCTGGGCGGCCGCCGACCAGGCGACGACCGCGTTGCAGTCGGCGAAGGTGGTGGGCGTCACCGGCAGCACCACGGGGATGCCCTGGGTCTTGACGACGATCGTGCCGGTGCCCTGGAACTGCATCGTGAACAGCGCGCCGCCCGGGATGCCGTGTCCCTCGATGCGGCGGACCTCGTACTGGAGGCTCTCGTCGAAGGCGAGGACGTTCTCGGCGGAGACGCACACGGCGTCGCCCTGGAGCTCGATCGGGTGCAGCATCGCGGAGTTCTCGGCGAGGAACACCTGTCCCTTGCCCGTACAGCGCATCAGCTGCATCTCCTGGCCGGTCGCGTTGCCCACGACCCGGCCGGCGAACCCGGCGCCCTTGTAGCTGAAGTCGACCTTGCCCTGGTAGAGCACCATGCTGCCCTGGCGGGCCAGTACGGGCTGACCGCCGACGCCGAGGTCGACGCGGACGAGCTTCTTGTTCTGCTGCGTCCAGCGCTGCCCGGTGCCCGTCTCGCGGAACTGCTGGAGGGCGGCGGCCACGCCCGGACCCTGCGGCGCACCCTGCGGCATGCCTTGCGGCGCCTGCTGGGGCACGCCCTGCGGCGCGCCGTACGGGGCCTGCTGGCCGGGGACCTGCCCGGGCTGGAGAGGCGGCTGCCCGTAAGGGGGCTGCTGGCCGTAGCCCGGGGGCGGAGTGGGCTGGCCGTAGCCGGGCGGCGGGGCCGGGGTCTGGGGTGGCTGGGGTGGCTGGGGTGCCTGGGGCTGGGCGTACCCCGGGGGCGGCGGGGCGGTCTGGCCGGGGGCCTGACCGTACGGCTGCTGGCCCGGCTGGCCGTACGGCCCGGGTGCCGGGGCCGTGGGCGGCACCGGGGAGCCGCCGGGTGGCGTGTTCATGGGCGCGACGATGGTCGGCGCGGCGTGCACGCCGGGGGCGGGCGCGGGGGCCGGGGGCGGGGTGGCTCCGGGCGGGGGCGCGAAGGCCTGCGGGGCGGGGGCCGGCGTCGCGGGCTGCGGGGCGGGGGCCGGCGCGGGCGCGGGTTCCGGGGTGGCGGGGGCGGCGAACGCGGGCGGCGCGGCGGCCTGGGCGGGCGGAGCGAAGCCCGGGGCGGCGGCCTGCGGCTGCTGCGGCGGCGCGGGCGGCTCCTCCTCGGCGACCTCACCGCCGAAGTTCCTCAGCAGCGCGTCCAGCCCACCGTCGAAGCCCTGCCCGACGGCGGCGAACCGCCACACGTCCTTCAGGTAGAAGTCGCCCAGCATCACGGCCCGCTCGGTGGAGAACTCCGACCCGTCGAAGGGGTACCGGGCCACCTCCTCGCCGCCCGCGACGATCCGGATGTACCCGGGGCCCACCTGCGACATCTGCCCGGCGCCGTCGATCGTCGCCGTGAAGGACAGCTTCTTGATCTGCGGCGGGATCCTGTCCAACGTGACCCGGAAGGACTCCGTGTCGCCGGCCTGGGCGCCCAGGAGCTGAATGGACTCCTCGGGGGACTTCGGCTGGTTGTAGAAGACGAAGTACCGGTCGTCCGAGAGCCGTTCGTCGGCGTCGAGACCGAAGCAGCTGATGTCGAAACCCAGCCCGGGGCCGGAGATCTGCACACCTACGTACAGATCCGTGCCCGCGGTGAGGTCACTGATCCTGGCCTTGTGGCCGCGTTGGAATTCCCTGGCCATGCGTAACGACCGTCCCCCATCCGAATGCGAGTGCGTCGCGCCAGGCTAACGGCAAACCCGGACACCGGACGATGTCGGTACAGACCCGGTACAGAACCCGCGCCAGGCTGTACCGGACGCCTCGCCGGGCGCGGGCGCGGCTACTCGCTCCGGGCGCCGGGCACGTGCGGCAGCCGGTCGGCGGCGACGACGCCCTCGAGATAGCCCCGGGCCCGCTCGGTGCGCGGGTACGCCTCCAGCAGCCGCCAGAAGCGGGGTCCGTGCCCGGGGACGAGCAGATGCGCCAGCTCGTGGAGGAGGACGTAGTCGACGACGTACTCGGGCATGCCCTGCAGGCGGTGCGACAGGCGGATGCTTCCCTCGGACGGGGTGCACGACCCCCAGCGCGTGTTCTGGTTGGTGACCCAGCGGACCGAGGCGGGCCGGGCCCGGCCGTCGAAGTACTGGGCCGACAGACGCTGCGCGCGCTCGGCCAGCTCGGCGTCACCGAGGACCCGCTTGCTCTCCTGCGCGGCGAGCTTGTCGAGCATGACGCTCACCCAGCGCCGCTCCTCCGCCTCGGACATCCGGGCGGGGATGAGCACGACCGTGCGGTCGCCCTCGCGGTACGCGGAGACCGTTCTGCGCCGGCGGGTGCTCCTGCGGACCTCGATCGCGCTCGCCCCCGAGCCGCTCGGCGGCGGACTCGTCGGCTTGTGCTGCGGCGCTCCGGCACGGTGCAGTGGGTCGGCGGACACGCCCCGACGTTACCCGCTGCGCACGGGGAAGTCCCGGCTCCCGGAGGGTTCCGTGCCGATCCGCCACCGCGCGTTCGACAGGCACGACGGATTTGTACGACGAATACCCACCGCCTGTGGACAACTTTCGGCGCCCGGCGGCGCGGCCGGGCATGCTGGCACTCGACGGCGGATCCGCGATCGACCACCACCGATACGACCGACCACGGCTGATCACGGCCGACCACGGCTGATCACGGCCGATCACGGCCGATCGCGCGATGGACCACCGCCGGCACACGAGGACGTTCCGGGAACGGATTTACGGGGGCCTGTCATGCATCCGATGGTGAAGCCCGCGCTCAGGCGCGGCTGGCGCGATCTCAACACCGTGCAGTTCGGGATGACCCCGGCGCACGCACTGACGCTCGGCCCGGTGGACACGGCCACGGGCAGTTTCCTGGAGCTGCTCAACGGCACCCGCGGGACGGCGCTCCTGAGGGAGGAAGGGCGCCGCATGGACCTGCCGGACGGCCACGTCGACCGGCTGGTGGAGCGCCTGTCACGGGCCGGGCTGCTCGACGACTCCCGGGGCGGCGGAGAGGACGCCGACGCCCTGCGCCGGAACAAGGACGTCCTCGACCGGCTCCGCCCCGACCTGGCCTCGCTGTCCCTGACGACCTCCGAACCGGGCGACGCGCTGCGGTCCCTGGCCGCCCGGCGCGCCCTTCGGGTGCAGGTCAGGGGCGCGGGCCGGGTGGGCGCGGTGCTGGCCCCGCTGCTGTCGGGGGCGGGTGTCGGGGAGGTCGACGTGCTCGACGGCGGCCGGGTCGAGCCGTGGGACGTCGCCCCGGGCGGACACCCCGCCGAGGCCGTCGGGGACCGCCGGGACGAGGCCGCCCGCCGGGCCGTACGCCGGGCGGCACCGGACCGCCCGCCGCGCCGCGGCCCCACGGCCCCGCCCGAGGACGGCGGCCCGGGCCACTCCTTGGTGATCCTCGCCCCGCGCGACGATGTCGCCGTGCACGCCCCCGACCCCTCCGCCGCCGAACCTTTCCTGGCGTCCGGTACACCCCACCTGTACGCCGGTGTCGTGGAGGGAACCGGTGTCGTCGGCCCTCTGGTGCTGCCCGGCGAGACGGGTTGCGCGGGCTGTCTGCACGCCGATCGCACCGACCGGGACCCGGCCTGGCCCCGCCTGGTCGCGCAGTGGCGGTCCGGCAGACAGCGCCAGGTGCGTCCCTGCGACCTGACGCTGGCCACGACCGTCGCCGGACTGGCGGCCGCGCACGCGCTCGCCTTCCTCGACGGCCGGACACCGTCCAGCGCCGGTGCCCGCTGGGAGGCGGCGCTGCCCGGCCTTCACTGGCGCGCACGGCCCGTCACGGCCCACCCCGACTGCCCCTGCGGGGCAGCCGCGAAAGGTAACCGGGAACACACCGCAGAAGAGGGGGCCCGGCGCGAGACAATGGCGGAGCAATGGCCGTCGGCAGAAGTACGCCACAGGGCAGGGGCCGAGCGGTCGGCTGGGACTTGGAGGGCGCATGTCTGATCTTCCCCGGAAGGCGGTCACCCGGACCGCCAAACTCGCCGCGCTTCCGCTCGGCTTCGCCGGACGGGCGACCTGGGGACTCGGCAAGCGGATCGTCGGCGAGTCCGCGGAGATCGTCGGCCAGCAGCTGCAGCAGAGGACCGCCGAGCAGCTGTTCAAGGTGCTCGGCGAGCTCAAGGGCGGCGCGATGAAGTTCGGGCAGGCACTGTCCGTCTTCGAGTCGGCGCTGCCCGAGGAGATCGCCGGTCCCTACCGCGCGGCGCTGACCAAGCTGCAGGAGGCGGCGCCGCCCATGCCGACGCGCACGGTGCACGCCGTACTGGAGGAGCGGCTCGGCGAGGACTGGCATGACCTGTTCGAGGAGTTCGAGGACAAGCCCGCCGCCGCGGCCTCGATCGGCCAGGTGCACCGGGCGGTGTGGCACGACGGCCGTGAGGTGGCGGTCAAGGTGCAGTACCCGGGTGCCGGCGAGGCCTTGCTCTCCGATCTGAACCAACTCAGCCGGTTCGCCCGCCTCTTGGGCCCGCTGGTCCCCGGCATGGACATCAAGCCGCTGATCGCGGAGCTGAAGGACCGAGTCTCGGAGGAACTGGACTACGGCCTGGAGGCGCAGGCGCAGCGGGCCCACGCCGAGGAGTTCACGGCGGACCCGGACATCGTGGTGCCCGACGTCGTCCACCAGTGTGAGCAGGTCCTCATCACCGAGTGGATCGACGGCATCCCGCTGTCGGAGATCATCGCGGACGGCACTCCGGAGCAGCGCGACCGGGCCGGTCAGCTGCTGGCCCATTTCCTCTTCTCCGGCCCGGCCCGCACCGGCCTGCTGCACGCGGACCCGCACCCGGGCAACTTCCGTCTGCTGCCCGGCGGGCCGGGCGGCGAGGACGACTGGCGCCTGGGCGTCCTGGACTTCGGCACGGTCGACCGCCTGCCGGGAGGACTGCCGACGCCCATAGGCGAGGCCCTGCGCATGACTCTCGGCGGCGAGGCGGAGGCCGTCTACGAGATGCTCTGTGCGGAGGGCTTCGTCAAGGAGTCGATAGAGCTGGATCCCGACGCCGTCCTCGACTACCTGCTGCCGATCATCGAGCCGGCCCGCGTCGACGAGTTCACCTTCACGCGTGGCTGGATGCGCAGCCAGGCGGCCCGCATCGCCGATCCCCGCTCCCCCGCGTACCAGCTGGCCAAGCAGCTCAACCTGCCCCCGGCCTACCTGCTGATCCATCGGGTGACGCTGAGCACGATCGGGGTGCTGTGCCAGCTGGGAGCGGTGGTGCGGCTGCGCGACGAACTGGAGGAGTGGCTGCCGGGCTTCCTGCCGGAGGAAGAGGCCCAGGAGGCGGCCGCGGAGGCCTGAACGCACCGCGGGGGCCGGTCCGCTCGGACGGACCGGCCCCCGCGGAGGAGAGCTGTGCCTCCCGGGCCGGGAGGCCACCGCTTCGGGTGTGATCGGTTACTGCATGACGGCCATGGCCAGCGCGCGCCGGGCACGCATCGAGGCGCGCTCGGCCCGGCGCTGCATCCGGCGGGCGGTCGCCAGGCGCACGGCCCGTCGTTCCCGCTCGGCCTCTTGCAGGCGGTCGTGCATATGCGCACGAGCCAGGGCTTCTGGGATGAGTTGCATCTCTCGGGTCCTGTTCTGACGCGAGTCCTTCGCGCCGTTGGTGGTGAAGTCTTCAGGCGCGGAGCCTGCGATCTCGTGGGTGGACGGCTTCATCGGGGCCTGCTTCTTGGGGTCGTGCGTGAGGGGGCGGTCGATCGTTCCTGCGGTGTTCATGCCGTGACCGGGTTCTTGCGCGGGCGACCACGGGGCCGCTTCCGGGCGACGACGACTCCCTGGACGAACAGCTCGCCACCCCAGACGCCCCAGGGCTCACGCCGCTCCTTGGCGCCGGCGAGGCAGGCCTCGATCAGCGGGCAGGTGCGGCAGAGGGACTTGGCGTACTCGACGTCCGCCGGCGACTCCGCGAAGAAGACCTCCGGGTCGTAGGAACGGCAGGGGACGGGCACGCCGAGGTTCTCGATGGCGTCGTCGAGCGCGGTGAGCGCAGTGAGCGGGGTCAAGGTGGAGTCCTCCGTGAGGCCGGGCTTGGGGATCGTGTCGGAAGGCGGTACGGACGGGGCGTGCGCTTCGAGTTGCACGGGTGGTCTTCCTCGTCTGGTCGTGCCGGCCGGTCGGCCGGTTGGCGGCTTGGTACCGGGTTCTTTTCTTGTCCCGAGGCTCCTTCGTGCTGCCTCCCCCGTTCGGGGAAAACAGAAGGGCCGCGGATCCCGGATGGGGTTCCGCGGCCCTGAAGGCGCCGGCCTGATCGGCGATCAGGCTGGATCACTCCAGGGTTCTGGCCCACGGAAGGCCCACATCAGGTGGTGGTGCGTCGTCTGCTTCCGGAATCCGGCACCGGTCGCCGCAAAGGCATAGGCCTGGGCCTGTGCCTCTACTGCTGCTTCCAGTGCCTTGGTCGGTCGCTCGCTGCGCTCGCGGACGGGAAGGCCCGCGGGGGCAACGGAGGACGCCGGACGCACGGCAGCGATGCCGGACAGACCGGTGCCCGGGTTGGAGGCGCCGAGCATGCACAGGGAGACGGCCGAGCGATCGGTCATTTTGACGATGGAGCTGGTGTTGATGCTGATCACTGGACTCGCCTCCTCTCGGCGTCTCGGGGGACTGGGGTGAGCCAGTCCGCGGATATGCAAGTACAACACGGATTCAGGGCCTCCGGGAAGGCCACTGTTCCCGTGTCCAAGAACCTATGGGGATTCCTGGGGCATGCGCAAACTATTTTTTCGACGAGTTGGCTTCAGTCGTCCCCGTCAAGCCCCGCGACGTCCTGGCCTGCGCAGATGGCCAACACCGCTGCTCCGTAACGGTTGAGCTTGCGCGCTCCGACTCCCGGGATCCTCGCCAGCTCGCGCTCGTCCTCCGGAACGGACTCCGCGATCGCCATCAGCGTCTTGTCGGTGAAGACGCAGAAGGCGGGCTGTCCGCTGCGTCCCGCCTGGACCGCGCGCCACTCGCGCAACCGCTCGTAGACGCCCTCGTCCATGTCCGACGGACAGTCCTCGCAGCGCATCAGCTTCATCTCACCGGCGTCGGTGAGCGTGCGGCCGCAGACCCGGCAGCGGGCGGGGGTGCGTGGGATCCGCCGGGGTGCCGCGTCCACGGCGGCGCCGCTCCTGAAGCCGCGCTCCACGCCGCCGGCGCCTCCGGCGGCCTGCCGGTCGCGGGAGGCGCCGGAGCCGGGACGCAGTCCCTGGAGGAAGCGGCTGGGTCGGCGGTTCGGGCGGCCGCCGGGCGAGCGGGCGAGGGCCCAGGAGACGTGCAGGCGTTCGCGGGCCCGGGTGACGCCCACGTAGAGGAGGCGTCGCTCCTCCTCTATCTGCTCGTCGGTCTTTGCGTAGGTGATCGGCATCATGCCCTCGGCGACGCCCACCAGGAAGACGACGTCCCACTCCAGGCCCTTGGCCGAGTGCAGGGAGGCCAGGGTGACGCCCTGCACGGTCGGGGCGTGCTGGGCCCCGGCCCGTTCGTCGAGCTCCGCGACGAGGTCTCCCAGGGTGGCGCCGGGTCTGGCGGCGGCGCAGTCCTGGGCGAGGTTGACCAGCGCGGCCAGCGACTCCCAGCGTTCCCGGACGGCGCCCGACCCGGCCGGGGGCTGCGGTGTCCAGCCCTCTCCCGACAGCACCGCCCGCACCTGGGAGGGCAGGTCCACGGCGTCGTCGAGCAGGGAGTCGTTGCCGCCGAAGCGGGCCGCGGCACGCAGGGCGCTGATGGCCTTGCGCACCTCGGGCCGGTCGAAGAAGCGCTCGGCGCCGCGCAGCTGGTAGGGGACCCCTGCGTCGGCCAGGGCCTGTTCGTAGGTCTCGGACTGCGAGTTCGTACGGAACAGGATCGCGATCTCGGCGGGCGGGACGCCCGCGTCCAGGAGCTCGCGGATGCGGCGGGCGGCGCCCTCGGCCTCGGCGGGCTCGTCGGTGTACTCGGTGTAGACGGGCTCGGGGCCCGGGGGGCGCTGGGAGATCAGTTCGAGGCGGTGGTCCGCGGCCCGGCCGCGGGCCTGGGCGAGCAGGCCGTTGGCGAGGTGGACGACCTGCGGGGTGGAACGGTAGTCGCGGACCAGCTTGACGACGGTGGCGCCGGGATGGCGGGTGCGGAAGTCGAGCAGGTGGTCGGGGGTTGCTCCCGTGAACGAGTAGATCGTCTGACTGGCGTCGCCGACCACGCACAGGTCGTCGCGGTCGCCGAGCCACAGTTCCAGCAGGCGCTGCTGGAGCGGGCTGACGTCCTGGTACTCGTCGACCACGAAGTGCTGGTACTGGGCGCGTACCTGCTCGGCGACGTCGTGCCGGTCCTGGAGGACGGCCACCGTCAGCAGCAGCACGTCCTCGAAGTCGATGACGCCGCGTCCGCGCTTGAGGTCCTCGTAGGCGGAGTAGAGCTGGGCGATCTCCGCGGGGTCGCGGGGTGCCTCACGGCCGGCCTTGGCCGCCGCGAGGGCGTAGTCGGCGGGGACGGTCTGGGTGACCTTGGACCACTCGATCTCGGCGGTGACGTCGCGCAGCTCGCCCCGGTCGAGGCGGATACGGCAGGCGGCGGCCGCTTCGGCGACGAGCTGGACCTTGCGGTCGACGAGCCGGGGCAGGGGGCCACCGATCGCTTTCGGCCAGAAGTACTGGAGCTGCCGCAGTGCCGCCGAGTGGAACGTGCGGGCCTGGACACCGACGGCGCCGAGCTGACGCAGCCGGCCGCGCATCTCTCCGGCCGCGCGGTTGGTGAACGTGACGGCGAGCACGCTGGACGGCTGGAGGATCCCGGCGCGCACCCCGTAGGCGATGCGGTGGGTGATCGCCCGGGTCTTGCCGGTGCCGGCACCCGCCAGCACGCACACCGGCCCGCGCAGGGCGGTGGCCACCTCGCGCTGCTCGGGGTCGAGCCCTTCGAGCACCGCGTCGGCCGAGTCCGGTACCTGCGGGAAGAGGGTGGAGTGCGTTGCTGCTGTCACACAGCCATGCTGCCAGGTCTGCGGAGACGGGTGAGCCGGTTGTCCACAGGCAGGCCCCGTTAGTCGTACCAATGCGACAGGCGTCACGTGCCCGGCCGCGCCGTCGGCCGGACCATCGGCCCGCCGGCGGGAATGGTGGCGCTTTCAAGTACGTTCATCTCCCTGCGAGCACCATCCCCGAGCCGCCGAAGGAGCACGAGAGACATGCCGGGCACTGTGACGATGTACAGCACCACGTGGTGCGGGTACTGCCGTCGGCTGAAGAGCCAGATGGACCGCGAGGGCATCGCGTACACCGAGATCAACATCGAGCAGGACCCGGAATCCGCCGCGTTCGTCGAGAAGGCGAATGGCGGAAACCAGACGGTCCCGACCGTGCTCTTCGCGGACGGCTCGACGCTCACGAACCCGTCGCTCGCCCAGGTGAAGCAGAAGATCGGCGCCTGAGGCGGACCGGACCCGCATCGCTCACCGAGCATGCGAAGACGGAGAAAACAGAAGACAGGGAAAACAGAGGGGTGGCCGTCCCTGGTCGGGACGGCCACCCCTCTGTCGTGCCGTCGTGCGTCAGACGACGCTGCGCGTCGGCAGTGGCTTGCCGTACCACAGTTCGATCAGACGGGCCGCGATCGAGATGCCGTAGGGCGGGAGCACCTCGCCGGACTCGAAGGCGGCGCCCAGTTCGTCGCGGGAGAACCAGCGGGCCTCGTGGATCTCGTCACCGTCGACGGTGATGTCGGTGGTGGTGGCGCGCGCCGTGAAGCCCAGCATGAGGCTGGACGGGAAGGGCCAGGGCTGGCTGGCGATGTACTCGACGGGGCCGACGGCGATGCCGACCTCCTCGTAGACCTCGCGGCGCACCGACTGCTCGATGGACTCGCCGGGCTCCACGAACCCGGCGAGCGTCGAGAAGCGGCCCTCGGGCCAGTGGACCTGGCGGCCGAGCAGGATGCGGTCGTCCTCGTCGATGACGGACATGATCACCGCGGGGTCGGTGCGCGGGTAGTGCTCGGCGCCGCAGGCGGCGCAGCGCCGGATGTGGCCGGCCGCGGCGATGACGGTGCGCTCGCCGCAGCGCGAGCAGAACCGGTGCAGGCGCTGCCAGTTCTCCAGGGCGACGGCGTGCGCCATCAGACCGGCGTCTCGGGGCGACAGGAGCAGGCCGGCCTCGCGCAGCCCCGCCGCGCGGGCCGACTGGTCCATGCGGCCGGGCAGGGCGTCCTTCTGGAGGGCGAAGTAGCTCACGCCGTCGCCGTCGGTGCCGAGGAAGTACCGGTGTGCCTCGGTCAGCGGGGCCTCGAAGGAGGGCGTCATGACGAGTTCCGTGCGCCCGTCCGGTGTCTCGTCGATGAGGACCTGGCCGCCGGAGACCACGAAGCAGCGCGTCGAGGGGTGGCTCCACGCCGCGGCGAGCCAGGCCTCGTCGAGCCGGTGGTGCGCGGCGCGGTCGATGCCGCTCGGGGCGGTGAGCGAGATGGGGCGGTCGGCGGTGTGGTCGGTCCAGGTGGTCACGGGTGCTTCCAACTCCCCCGGTGCAGCGGTTCGTGGTTCGGCGGGCGGTTCAGCGGGTCGTACGGCGGGTGGCATCCGGGTCCAGGAGGGCTCGGCGGGTGGCATCCGGGTCCGGGAGGGCTCGGCGGTGCGGTGCGGCCCTGCCAGTGTGCCGGGCGCGGGACACCGGTCCGTACGGTGCGGAGGGCTCAGGGCGCATGGCTCCAGTGCTCCGCCAGGTCGCCCCACAGGTAGGCGGAGGTCTCGACGCCCTTGAGGAGAAGGTCGAGCTCGACCTTCTCGTCGGGGGCGTGCCAGCCGTCGGACGGCACGGAGATGCCCAGGAAGAGCACCGGTGCGCCGAGGACCTCCTGGAGGTCGGCGGCGGGTCCCGAGCCGCCCTCGCGCGTGAAGCGGACCGGTTTTTCGAAGGCGCGCCCCATGGCGCGGACCACGGACTGCAGCGCCGGGTGGTCCAGGGGCGTCAGGCACGGGCGCGTGGCCCCGCCGAAGGCGATCTCGCAGCGGATGCCGGCGGGCACCTGCTCGGCGGCCCAGGCGCGGACGACCTTCTCGACGTGGTCGGGGTCCTGTCCCGCGACCAGCCGGAAGGAGAGCTTCACCATGGCGGAGGACGGGATGATCGTCTTGCTGCCCGGGCCCTGGTAGCCGCCGCCGATGCCGTTGACCTCGGCGGTGGGGCGGGCCCAGATGCGCTCCAGGGTGGTGTGGCCGGCTTCGCCGTGGGTGGCGTACGACCTGGCCGTGCGCAGCCACTGCTGCTCGTCGAAGGGCAGCTCGGCGAAGAGGGCGCGTTCGCGGTCGGTGAGTTCGATCACGCCGTCGTAGAAGCCGGGGATCGCCACGCGCGCGTGCTCGTCGTGCAGGGCGGCGACGAGGCGGGCGGCGGCGGTGGCCGGGTTGGGGACCGCGCCGCCGAAGGAGCCGGAGTGCACGTCCTGGTCGGGGCCGTACAGCCGGATCTCGCACTCGGCGAGGCCGCGCATGCCGGTGCACACCGTGGGGGTGTCCTCGGACCACATGCCGGTGTCGGAGACGATCACCGCGTCGGCGGTGAGGCGCTCGGCGTGCTCCTCGACGAGGGCCCGGAAGTGCGGGGAGCCGGATTCCTCCTCACCCTCGACGAGCAGCTTGAGGTTGACGGCCGGGGCGGTGCGGCCGGTGGCGGCGAGGTGGGCGCGGACGCCGAGTGTGTGGAAGAACACCTGGCCCTTGTCGTCGGCGGCCCCGCGCGCGTAGAGGCGGTTGTCCCGGACGACCGGCTCGAAGGGCTCGCTGTTCCAGCCGTCCTCGCGGGCGGCGGGCTGCACGTCGTGGTGGCCGTAGACGAGGACGGTCGGCGCCTCGGGGTCGCCCGAGGGCCACTCCGCGAAGACGGCCGGGGCGCCCGGCGTCGGCCAGACCTCGGCGGTCGGGAACCCGGTCTCCTTCAGCTTGGCGGCGAGCCAGTCGGCGCTGCGGCGTACGTCGGTCGCGTGGTCGGGCTGGGCCGACACGGACGGGATGCGCAGCCACTCGGCGAGGTCGTCGAGGAAGGCCGTGCGGTGGTGCTGGATGTACGTACGGACGGCGCTGTCCGGGGTCTGGCTCATGCTCACGAGCCTATCGGCCCGCGCGGACAGCCTGGTCGTGCGGTTCGTCACCGTACGGCTCGGCCAGCAGCAGGCGCTCCAGCGCGGAGCGGTCCGGGAGGCCGGCGGGCCGTACGACCTCGCCGGTGCGGACGTACAGGAAGGCGGCCGTCACCGACTCCAGCGGTACGCGCTGCTGCTCGGCCCAGGCGAGGCGGTACACCGCGAGCTGGAGCGGGTCGGCGGTGCCGGAGCGGTTCGTCTTCCAGTCGACGATCTCGTACGTCGCCGTGGTCCCGTCGCCCTCCTTGTAGACGGCGTCGATGCGGCCGCGTACGACGCGGCCGGCGAGCTCGAGCTGGAAGGGCGCCTCGACGCGGTAGGGGGTGCGGTGGGCGTACTCGGTGCGTTCGAAGGCGTCCTTGAGGAACTGCAGGTCGCGTTCGTCGGCGATCTCGGCCTCGCTGCCGGGCAGCTCCTCCGGTTCCAGCATGGGCAGCGTCAGTTCTTCGAACCGGGCCTCGACCCAGGCGTGGAAGCGGGTCCCGCGGCGGGCGGCGGGCTGGGGCGGGCGGGGCATGGGCCGGGCCAGCTCCTGGGCGAAGCCGTCCGGGTCGGCGGCCAGGCGCAGCAGCTGGGAGGCGGTCAGGGACGCCGGCAGGTGCACCTCGGTGACGCTCTCGCGGGCGCGCAGCAGCTCGCCGGCGAGGGCGTCGAGGTCGCGGTCCCAGGAGGCGATGGTGCGGGCTTCCTCCGGGGTGAGGCGGCCGGTGGTCGTCCCGGCGCGCACATGGTCCGGTTCTGGCTCCGGGAGGTGGGGGCGTGGCAGGCCGGGGCCGTCGGCATGCCGTGGTGCCGTCGCCTGGCGCGGGACGGTGGGGCGGTCCGGGCGGGCGGGGGCCGGTGCGGTGGCCGTACGGTCCGGGGCCGGTGCGGTGGCCGGGCCGTCGGTGGTCCAGGAGTCCCAGTCGGCCGGGTCCTCGGGCCAGTCGGCCGGGTCGTCGGACCAGCCGGCCGGGTCCTCGGGCCAGTCGGCGTCCTGGGCGCCGGGAGACTCCGGATCGCCGGGGAACGCCTCGTCGTCCTCCGGCGGCGGGGGCCAGTCCGGGTCGTCGTAGGTGTCCGGGTCGTGGACGGCGGCCGGGTGGCCCTCTTCTTGGGCGGCCAGGTTCTCCAGGTGGGCGAGGACCGTCTCGGCGGCGGCTCTGCGCCGGGCGAGGGCGGCGTCGTCCAGGGGCAGCGGCCACGCCTGGTCGGCGGTCGACCGGAGCAGGGCCGGATTCTCCTCGTCCTCGGCCGGTTCGTCCGCCCATGCCTCGATCTCGCCGTACCCGGCGGCGCAGTGCTCGTACAGGGCGGCGAGGAAGTCGGACGGACCGCGGGGCTTCTTCTGGCTGGGCCCCCACCAGTGGCCGGAGCCCAGCAGCAGGGAGCGGGGGCGGGTGAAGGTGACGTAGCCGAGGCGGAGCTCCTCGGTGTGCTGGTGGTCCTTCATGGCCTCGTGGAAGGCCTTCATGCCCCGGGAGTCCCAGGAGGCGACGTCGGGCAGGGTGTCGGAGTCGCCGCGCAGTGCGTGCGGCAGCACCTTGCCCTGGGCGGTCCACTTCTCTCGGCCCTGGCCGCTGGGAAAGGTGCCCTTGACCAGCCCGGGGACGGCCACGACGTCCCACTCCAGGCCCTTGGACTTGTGCGCGGTGAGCACCTTGACGGTGTTCTCGCCGCCCGGCAGGGCGTTGTCGAGGCCCTTCTCGTACTGAGCGGCGGTGCGCAGGAAGCCGAGGAAGGCGAGCAGCGTGGCCTCGCCGTCGCTCGCGGCGAAGGAGGCGGCGATGTCGAGGAAGTTCGACAGGGTCTCGCGGCGGCGGGCGGCCAGGGCGTGCGGGGACGCCGACAGCTCGACCTCCAGCCCGGTGACGGCGAGGACGCGGTGCAGGACGTCCATCAGCGGGTCGGACAGTGAGCGGCGCAGGTCGCGCAGTTCGGCCGCCAGGCGCGCGAACCGCACGCGCGCGTCCGGCGAGAACGGCAGCCCGTCGTCGTCCCCCGTGCCGTCCAGCGGCGTTTCCAGGAAGGTGTCGAGGGCGTCCGCGAGCGATATCACCTCGGAGGGGTCGGTCCCCTCGACGGCCTCGGCGAGCCGCCGGTCGGGGTCGTCGTCGCCGTCCACGCGCGCGTGGCTCACGAGGAGCCGGGCACGCCGCCCCAGGAGGGCGAGGTCGCGCGGGCCGATGCGCCAGCGCGGGCCGGTGAGGAGGCGGACCAGGGAGGCGTTGGCACCGGGGTCCTGGAGGACTTCGCAGACCGCGACCAGGTCGGCCACCTCGGGCAGGTGCAGCAGCCCCGAGAGGCCCACGACCTCCACGGGGACGTCACGGGCCACCAGCGCGCCCTGGATCTCGGCGAAGTCGGTCGCCGTGCGGCACAGGACGGCGATCTCGCCGGGTGCCGTGCCCGTGCGGACGAGGTGGGCGACCGAGTCCGCGACCCACTCGATCTCCTCGGCGTGGGTGCGCAGCAGGGCGCAGCGGACCGTGCCGTCGCGTTCGGCGCCGGGGGCGGGGCGGAGGGCTTCCACGCCCGCGTGCATGGCGCGCAGGGGCTCGGCGAGGCCGTTGGCGAGGTCGAGGAGGCGCCCGCCGCTGCGGCGGTTCTCGCTGAGCGCCTGCCGGGTGGCGGGGCGCCCGTCGGCGTGCGGGAAGTGCTCGGGGAAGTCGTCGAGGTTGGCGACGGAGGCGCCGCGCCAGCCGTAGATCGCCTGGCAGGGGTCTCCGACGGCGGTCACGGGGTGGCCGGTGCCGCCGCCGAACAGGCCCGCCAGGAGGATGCGCTGGGCCACCGAGGTGTCCTGGTACTCGTCGAGCAGGACCACGCGGAACTCGTCGCGCAGGACGCGGCCGACCTCGGGAAGTCCGGCGAGCTGTGCGGACAGGGCGATCTGGTCGCCGAAGTCGAGCAGGTCCCGTTCGCGCTTGGCGGCCCGGTAGCGGATCACCAGGTCGGCGAGTTCACGGCGTGCGGCGGCGGCCTCGGGGACCTTGCGCAGGTCGGCGTTGGTGAGCTTGACGCTCTCCAGGGACCGCAGGAGACCGGCGTCCCAGGTGAGCAGTTCCTCGGGCCGTACGAGGTGTTCGGCGAGCTCGGCGTCGAGGGCGAGGAGGTCGCTGACCAGGTCGGCGAAGGAGCGGGTGAGCGCCGGGTAGGGACCGGGGGCCTCCCTCAGGACCCGTGCGGCCAGCTGGTAGCGGGTGGCGTCGGCGAGCAGCCGGGAGGTCGGTTCGAGACCGAGGCGCAGGCCGTGATCGGTCAGGAGGCGGCCCGCGAAGGCGTGGTACGTGGAGATCACCGGCTCGCCCGGCGGGTTGTCCGGGTCGATCGCGTCCGGGTCGGTGACGCCGGCTCTGATCAGGGCCTTGCGGACGCGTTCGGCGAGTTCGCCGGCGGCCTTGTTGGTGAAGGTCAGGCCGAGCACCTGTTCGGGGGCGACCTGGCCGGTGCCGACCAGCCACACGACGCGTGCCGCCATCACCGTGGTCTTGCCCGACCCCGCTCCGGCCACGATCACCTGCGGGGCGGGCGGCGCGACGATGCAGGCCGTCTGCTCCGGGGTGAACGGGATCCCGAGGAGCTCCTTGAGCTGATCGGGATCGGTGATGCGAGCGGGCACGTCTCAGAGGCTAGCCGCGCTCACTGACAACGGATGCCGCATCGACCCCCGGGACCGGGAGAAGCGCAGGTCAGCACATGTGGTGCGGCTGGTCACACCGGCCCCTCAGTCCACGACGTGCCGTCCCTCCGGCCGTGCGCTGCACGACGCCCGGAACGCGCAGTGCGTGCAGTGCTGGCCCGCGGTCGGGGTGAACCGCTCGTCGAGGACCTTGCCGGCGGCCGTGGCCAGCAGCTCGCCGACCCACTCCCCCGCCGCCACCTCCAGGGGCTCCTGCGCCTGCACCTTGGGCAGCGTCTCGCCGCCGTCCCGCTTGGCGGCTCCCTGGCGCAGCTGGACGAGTTCCGCGCCGCCCGGCTCCGGGCGCCGTCCCTCGAACGCGTCGTCGACGGCGCCCTGGCGGACGGCGAGCTGGTAGACCGCGAGCTGGGGATGGCGGGCGACCTCGGCCGCGCTGGGCGCCTGCTTGCCGGTCTTGAAGTCGACGACGTAGGCGCGGCCGTCGCCGTCGGCCTCGACGCGGTCCATCTGACCGCGGATGCGTACCTCGTAGTCGCCCGCCTCCAGCGTCACGTCGAAGTCGTGCTCGCTCGCCACCGGCGTGCGCCCGGCGCGGTCCATGACGTGCCACTTCAGGAACCGTTCCAGGGCCACGCGCGCGTTGGCCTTCTCCTGCGCCGACTTCCACGGGGCGTCGAAGGCGAGCGCGTTCCATACGGAGTCCAGGCGTTCCATGAGGACGTCGAGATCGGCCGGGGTGTGCCCGGAGGCGACCTCGTCGGCGAGGACGTGCACCACGTTTCCGAAGCCCTGGGCGGCGGTCGCCGGCGCGTCGGCCTTCACCTCCCGGCCCAGGAACCACTGCAGGGCACAGGTGTTTGCCAGCTGGTCCAGGGCGCTGCCGGAGAGCGTGACGGGGCGGTCGCGGTCGCGCAGCGGCGCCTTGCTCTCCGTGGGGTCCCACATGCCCCACCAGCGGTAGGGGTGGGCGGAGGGGACCAGCGGGCGGCCGTCCTCGTCGGCGAGGGCGGCGAGGCGGGCCAGGCGCTGGGCGGCGGCCTCCCTCAAGGCCTCGGAGGCACGCGGGTCGACCGTGGTCGCGCGCAGCTCGGCGACGAGTGCCGCGACGGACAGGGGGCGGCGCGGACGGCCCGTGACGTCGGCGGGTTCGACGCCCAGCTCCGTCAGGAAGCGGGAGGGCTGGTCGCCGTCGTCGGCCGGTGCCTTCACCGCGGTCACGACGAGCCGTTCACGCGCGCGCGTGGCGGCCACGTAGAAGAGGCGGCGCTCCTCGGCGAGCAGCGCCCCGGGCGTGAGGGGTTCGGCGAGTCCGTCGCGGCCGATCCTGTCGGCCTCCAGCAGGGAGCCGCGGCGGCGCAGGTCCGGCCACAGGCCCTCCTGGACGCCCGCGACGACGACCAGGCGCCACTCCAGGCCCTTGGCGCGGTGCGCGGTCATCAGACGTACCGCCTCCGGGCGTACGGCACGCCGTGTGAGGGTGTCGGCGGCGATGTCCTCCGCCTCGATCTCCTCCAGGAAGTTCAGGGTGCCGCGGCCGCCGGTGCGCTCCTCGGCACGCGCGGCGGTCGCGAAGAGCGCGCAGACGGCGTCGAGGTCGCGGTCGGCGTTGCGTCCGGCCGCACCGCCGCGCCGGGCGGACCGCTCCAGGCGCGCGGGCCACGGCGTGCCCTCCCACAGGTCCCACAGCGCCTCCTCGGCGCTGCCGCCGGCCGAGAGGCGCTCCCTGGCCTTGCGGAGCAGCGCGCCGAGCCGCTGGGCGCCGCGCGCGTACGCGGGGTCGTGCACCGCCAGCCGCTCCGGCTCGGCCAGCGCCCGGGCGAGGAGTACGTCCGAGGGCGGTGGCAGCGGGTTGCCGGCGGCGCGCTCCTCCTCTCGCAGGGCACGGCCGAGGCGGCGCAGGTCTGCGGCGTCCATGCCGCCGAGGGGAGAGGTGAGCAGGGTCAGCGCGGTCTCGGTGTCCAGCCAGCAGGTGTCCGGCGCCGCGTCCGGGTGACCGACGGGATCGGTGCCTTCCCGCGCCGGGCCGGGGCCTTCACCGCGGCCCTGGCCCTCACCGGCCGGCCTAGGGACCTCACCGGAACCCGAACCGTCTCCGGCCGGACCAGGAACCTCACCCGAAGCCGAACCGTCCCCGGACGAACCAGATCCGTCATCGGAGACCAAACCGTCCCCAGACGAACCAGATCCCTTATCAGAGCCCAAACCGCCCCCAGACGGGCCAGGCCCCTCACCAGAACCCAAACCGCCCCCGGACGAATCCTCACGGGACGGACGCTCACCGGAAGACCGCCCTTCGCCGGAATCCGGCTCGTCCGCCGGCCGGTGCCCCTCGGCGCGGCCCGACGCCTCCGCCGTCGCCACCGCACGCAGCGCCGTCAGCAGGGGTGCGACCGCCGGCTCGTGGCGCAGGGGCAGGTCGTCGCCGTCGATGTCGAGCGGGACGCCGGCCGCGGTGAGCGCGCGGCGGACCGTCGGGATGGTGCGGGAGCCGGCACGCACCAGGACGGCCATCTCGCTCCACGGAACGCCGTCCTCCAGGTGCGCCCGGCGCAGGATGTCGGCGATGTTGTCCAGCTCGGTGCCGGGCGTGGGGTAGGTGTACACCTCGACGCGGCCGCCCTCCCGTGCCGGAGCGAGGTCACGGTGGGCGCGCACCTTGTCGGCGGGGAGCCTGGTCAGCGGCATGCGCTGGGTCAGCAGCCGGGTGGCCGCCAGCAGGGCCGCCCCGGACCGGCGGGAGGTGCGCAGGACCTCGACGGGGGCCGGACGGCCGTCCGCGCGCGGGAAGGCGTACGGGAACTCCAGGATCCCGTTGACGTCCGCGCCCCGGAAGGCGTAGATCGACTGGTCGGGGTCGCCGAAGGCGACGAGGGTGCGCCCGCCGCCGGCCAGCGCGTGCAGCAGCCGTACCTGGGCCGGGTCGGTGTCCTGGTACTCGTCGACGTACACGGCGTCGTAGCGCGCGGCCAGGCGTGCGGCGACCTCCGGGCGGCGCGCGAGGAGCACCGCGCGGTGGACCAGTTCCGCGTAGTCGATCACGCCCTGCAGGTCGAGCACGTCGAGGTACTCGGCCAGGAAGACGGCGGCGGCCCGCCAGTCGGGGCGGCCGATGCGCCGGGCGAACGCCTCCAGGGCCTCCGGCCCGAGGCCCAGTTCGCGGCTGCGGGCGAGGACGGCACGGACCTCGTCGGCGAAACCGCGGGTGGTCAGACAGGCGCGCAGTTCGTCCGGCCAGCGCACGTGCGCCAGGCCGAGCCGCTCCAGGTCCGCCTGGCCGGCGAGCAGTCCGCGCACCGTCACGTCCTGCTCCGGTCCGGAGAGCAGGCGCAGCGGTTCCACGAACAGGTCGCTGTCCTGGTGGGCGCGGACCAGGGCGTAACCGAAGGAGTGGAAGGTGGTCGCCCGGGGAGCGCGCGCGGCCCCGATGCGGCGTGCCATCCGGTCGCGCAGTTCGACGGCCGCCTTGCGGCTGAAGGTGAGTACCAGGATCCGCTCCGGGTCGCCGCCCCGGGCGATGCGGTCCGCGACGGACTCCACGAGCGTGGTGGTCTTGCCGGTGCCGGGACCCGCGAGGACGAGCAGCGGGCCGGTGCCGTGGTCAACCACGGCGCGCTGTGCGGCGTCCAGACGAGGGGGATCCACACGCGCCGGCGGGGTACGGACCAGTCGGTAAGCGCCACGGCTCCCCCGTCGCGCCTGAGGCTGCGACGGACGCCTGGTGGAGGAAGAGGAGCTCACGTGGTTCGCCGGTCCTGGTGGGTGTGCTGGTGGGCGGCCCGCCCTTCGGGAAGGGCGGTGGCCACGGGATGAGGGGGACGCGCGCAGCCGACGCTACGCCGACGGACGGGACGGAAGCAGGGCTTCCCCTTCTTCCCTTTCCTCCCTCGGGGCGCTCGTGGCACGTGTGTCTCCCGCCCCACGAACGTACGTCATGCCACGGACGTGCCCGATGTGCCCCTTTTCACTCATACGGATCAGCGGTCACACCTCGGCCCGTCCGATGGCGGAAGCTGTCAGGTGTGACCCTGCGCGCGTTCGCCGCCGTCCCACCGCGCCCGCTTCAGGTCGAGGCGCGGCAGATGGCCCTCCGCGGCCCTGCTCGCCTCCTTCAGAGGCGTGCCCTCCGCCCGGTAGTGGCCGAGCGCCTCCAGTTCGTGGCCCGCGAGGAGGACGCCGTCCGCGCGGACGACGCGCCACCACGGAACGCCTCCCCCGTAGAGGGACATCACCCGGCCCACCTGCCGGGGACCGCCCTCCTCCAGCCACTCTGCGACGTCCCCGTACGTCATGACGCGCCCCGGCGGAATCAGCTCGGTGACCTCCAGGACCCGCTCGGCGTATTCCGGGAGTGCGTCCGCCTGCTCCGGGCGGGCGTCGTCGGGAAGGCTGTGCTCGCTCATCCGACCCATCCTGCCCCACTCCACCGACAGTGCGGGGCGCTCGCGGCGGTGCGCGGCCCTCGCCGGAGAGCGGCACTTCGGGCAGACTGTGCGGCCCGCGCGGGCACCCTGATGGGCCCGGCTGTCGGTGGGGCATGCCACCATCGTGCGGGCGGTGACCAGTGATACGAGAGCAAGAAGAGGCGATGAAACAGCAGGGTGTGCACCCCCAGGACGGCGAGGGCACCTCTGACGGCTCGTCGCGCCCTGGCACCGGTGACCAGAAGGGCAAGGACTCCGGAGACACCGGCGAGCGGGCGTCCGGAGGCAGGCCGGCGCCGGCCGCGGACCACACCGACGTCGCCCACATCGACGAGGTGGAGGGCGACGAACCGCTGCTCCCCGCGCGCGTGCACCGGCCCTCCGACCTCATGCGGCTCGCCGTGGGTCTGCTCGCCGTCGGCGTGCTGCTCGCCATCGCCGCGTTCGCGCACGGCACCACCTCGGGGCTCGAACAGGACATCACCAAGGGCACCGGGCAGGCACCCGACCTGCTGATCAAGATCGCGGGCCTGGCCTCCAGCATCGCGATCCTCCTGGTGCCGGTCGCCTTCGCGATCGAGCGCCTGATCAAACGGGACGGGCTGCGGATCGCCGACGGCGTGCTCGCCGCGGTCCTCGCGCACGGGGTGACCCTCGCCACCGACCTGTGGGTCGCCAAGGCGGCCCCCGGCTCCATCCAGGATGCGCTCACCCAGCCCTCTCCCGGCGACATCCACGCCCTCACCGACCCGGTGCACGGCTACCTCGCGCCCGTCATCGCCTACATGACGGCCGTCGGCATGTCCCGCAGGCCACGGTGGCGCGCGGTGCTGTGGATCGTGCTGCTCCTCGACGCCTTCTCGATGCTCGTCACCGGCTACACGACGCCGTTCTCGATCATCCTGACGGTCCTGATCGGCTGGTCCGTGGCCTACGGGACGCTGTACGCGGTCGGGTCCCCCAACGTGCGCCCCACCGGGCGGACCCTGATGGCGGGCCTGCGGACCGTCGGCTTCCACCCGGTGACCGCCTCGCGCGAGGAGGTGACCCCGGACACCACCGAGACCGGCGACCGCGGCCGGCGCTACTTCGTCACGCTGGAGGACGGCCGGCCGCTGGACGTCACGGTGGTGGACCGGGAGCAGCAGGCGCAGGGCTTCTTCTACCGCGCGTGGCGCAACCTGACGCTGCGCGGATTCGCCACCCGCAGCAGCCTGCAGTCGCTGCGGCAGGCGCTGGAGCAGGAGGCGCTGCTCGCGTACGCGGCGATCGCCGCCGGCGCCAACGCGCCCAAGCTGATCGCGACGTCCGAGCTGGGTCCCGACGCCGTGATGCTCGTCTACGAACACACCGGCGGACGCACCCTCGACTCGCTGCCGGACGAGGAGATCACCGACGAGCTGCTGCGCGGCACCTGGGAGCAGGTGCGGGCCCTGCAGTCCCGGCGCATCGCGCACCGCAGGCTGGTCGGCGACGCGATCCTGGTGGATCGTTCCGGCACGGTGATCCTCACGGAGCTGCGCATCGGCGAGATCGCCGCCGGCGACCTGCTGCTGCGCATGGACATCTCGCAGCTCCTGGTGACGCTCGGCCTGCGGGTGGGGGCCGAGCGCGCGGTGGCCTCGGCGGTGGGCGTGCTCGGCCCCGACGCCGTGGCCGACTGCCTGCCGATGCTCCAGCCCATCGCGCTCAGCCGCTCCACGCGCGCGACCCTGCGCAAGCTGGCCCGGGAACGGGCCCAGCGCGAGCGGGACGCGGTCCTGGAGGCGTCCCGGCAGGCCAGGCAGAGCCGGCTGGAGGCGGCCGGCGAGGACGCCGGGGTCGTACTCGACAAGCCCGACAAGAAGGCCGTACGCGCGGAGCAGCGGGCCGAGAAGCGGGCTCTGGACGAGGCGCTGGACGAGGCGCGCGAGGAGGACCTGCTCACGCAGATCCGGCACGAGGTGCTGCGGATCAGGCCACAGGCCCCCGTCGAGCCGGCCCGCCTGGAGCGGGTCCGGCCACGCACGCTGATCAGCTTCATCGCCGGTGCGATCGGCGCGTACTTCCTGCTGACACAGCTCACCCACATCGAGTTCGGGCCGCTGATCTCGAACGCCGAGTGGGGCTGGGTCGCCGCGGCGGTGCTGTTCTCGGCGGCGAGCTACGTCGCCGCGGCGATGGCCCTGCTGGGGTTCGTGCCCGAGCGGGTGCCGTTCCTGCGGACCGTGGCCGCGCAGGTCGCCGGGTCGTTCGTGAAGATCGTCGCCCCGGCTGCGGTCGGCGGCGTCGCCCTGAACACGCGCTTCCTGCAGCGCGCGGGGGTGCGGCCCGGGCTCGCGGTGGCGAGCGTCGGCGCCTCGCAGCTGTTCGGTCTCGGCTGCCACATCCTGATGCTGCTGGCCTTCGGCTATCTGACCGGCACCGAGAAGACGCCGTCGCTGTCGCCGTCCCGGACGGTCATCGCGGGTCTGCTGACGGTGGCGGTGCTCGTGCTGGTCGTCACCTCGGTGCCCTTCCTGCGGAAATTCGTCGTCACGCGCGTGCGGTCGCTCTTCGCCGGCGTCGTGCCGCGCATGCTGGACGTGCTGCAGCGGCCGCAGAAGCTGGTCACCGGCATCGGCGGCATGCTGCTGCTCACCGCCTGCTTCGTGATGTGCCTGGACGCCTCGATCCGGGCGTTCGGCGACGAGTCGACGTCGATCAGCATCGCCAGCGTCGCCGTCGTCTTCCTCGCGGGCAACGCGCTGGGGTCGGCGGCACCGACACCGGGTGGCGTGGGCGCGGTGGAGGCCACCCTGACGGTCGGCCTGATCGCCGTGGGCCTGCCCAAGGAGGTCGCCGCACCTGCGGTGCTGCTGTTCCGCCTGCTCACCCTGTGGCTGCCGGTGCTCCCGGGATGGCTGGCCTTCAACCACCTGTCGAGGAAAGAGGCGCTGTAGCGGCCCGGACCACGCCCCGCGGACACCCCAGCGGTTCCGGCCGCGCCTCCCGCCTCCCTCGTACGGCTCCCGCCCCGAGCGCACGGCACCGCACCGCCGCACGATGGGTGCATGCCGAATACCGCCCGGCTGCGTGCCGTCGCACTCACCGCCTCCGCCATCGCCACCGGCCTGCTCCTGTCCGCCGTGGTGGCGGACGGCCGCAGCGACTCCGCGAGCGACGCGGACCTGGCGGACCAGAAACTCAGCTGGACGGCCTGCCCGGCACCGTCCCAGGCCGAGGGCGGCGGCTCCGCTCCCTCCCCGCTGCCGGACGGCGACGCGTGGCAGTGCGCCACGATGAAGGCCCCGCGCGACTGGGACGACCCCAAGGGGGACACGATCGGCCTGGCGTTGATCCGGGCGCGGACCAGCGGTGACGCGAGCCGGCGGATCGGCTCGCTCGTCTTCAACTTCGGCGGCCCCGGAGGCTCGGGCGTCACCACGCTGCCCGCCTTCGGCCCGGACTACGAGAAGCTGCGCACCCGCTACGACCTGGTCAGCTTCGACCCGCGCGGAGTCGGCCGCAGCGCCCCCGTCCTCTGCCTGAACGACAAGCAGCTGGACACGTACTTCCAGCAGGACGCCACCCCCGACGACGCCGCCGAGCGCACCGAGCTGGTGGACAACACCAAGAAGTTCAACGGGGCCTGCGAGAAGAACTCCCGGCAGATGCTGCCGCACGTGGCCACCACCGACGCCGCCCGCGACATGGATCTCATGCGCCAGGTCCTCGGCGACGACAAGCTGTACTACTTCGGCATCTCCTACGGCACCGAACTCGGCGGCGTCTACGCCCACCTCTTCCCCGAGAAGGTCGGCCGCGCCGTGTTCGACGCGGTCGTCGACCCGACGCAGACCGCCGAAGAGGGCTCGCTCGCACAGGCGAAGGGCTTCCAGCTCGCCCTCGACAACTTCGCCGAGGACTGCGTGTCGCAGGTCGAGGACTGTCCCGTCGGCGACAGCGCGCAGGACGTCAAGAACCGCATCGCCCGGCTGCTGCGGGACCTGGACCGCAGACCGATCCCCGGCATCAGCCCCCGCGAACTCACCCAGACCGCGGCGACCAGCGGCATCGCGCAGGCGCTGTACTCGAAGGACTTCTGGGAGTACCTCACCGAGGGACTGGTGCAGGCGTACGACGGCGACGGCAGGGTCCTCATGGCGCTGTCGGACGCCCTGAACGGACGCAGCGAGAACGGCGAGTACAGCAACCTCGTCGCGGCCAACGTCGCCATCAACTGCGCCGACGACAAGCCCCGGTACGACACGGCGTACGTGGAGCGGAAGCTGCCCGAGTTCAGGAAGGCGTCCCCGCTGTTCGGCGACTACCTCGCCTGGGGCATGCTGAGCTGCACCGACTGGCCGGTGGCCGGAGCCGCGGCCCATCCCGACGTCAGCGCCCCCGGAGCCCCGCCGATCCTCGTGATCGGCAACACCGGGGACCCGGCCACACCCTACGAGGGCGCGGGACGGATGGCGGACGCACTGGGCAAGGGCGTCGGAGTCGAGCTGACGTACCGGGGGCAGGGGCACGGCGCCTACGACAGCAAGAACAAGTGCGTGCAGGACGCCGTGCACGGCTATCTGCTGGACGGCAGGACGCCGGCGGACGGGACCGTCTGCTCCTGACCCGATTACCGGGGAGCCGCTGGTCAGAGCGTTATCCACAGGCCGCAACGGGTGCTGTGCGATCCGCCTACCATGGCATGACCGCCATCCGCCGCACGGCGCGGACGGCCCGCGAGGGGGGAATGCACATGGCACGGCTCGTACGGTGGACGGCTCTCATGGCCGCCGCCGCGTTGCTCACGGGCTGCAGCAGCGGCTCGTCCGGAGACGACCAGGACGACCGGGGGTCGGACAGCAGGGGGCCGTCGGCGGTCGCCCCGTCCGGGGTGCCCGCGTCACTGGCCTCCCAGCGGCTCGACTGGGGCCGCTGCAAGGGCACCGCGGACTCCCCCGCTCCGGGCGGCGACTGGCAGTGCGCCACGCTCAAGGTGCCGCTGGACTGGGCGGAGCCGGAGGGCGAGACGATCGGCCTCGCGATGATCCGCGACAAGGCCGACGGGGACCGGCGCATCGGCTCCCTGCTGTTCAACTTCGGCGGACCCGGCGGCTCGGGCGTGTCGACGATGCCGTCGTACGCCGACAGCGTCTCGCGGCTGCACGAGCGGTACGACCTGGTGAGCTGGGACCCGCGCGGCGTGGCCGCCAGCGAGGGCGTCCGCTGCCGTGAGGACGAGGACATCCAGGCCGCCGAGTCGGTCGATGCCACCCCCGACACCCCGGCCGAGGAGCAGGCGTACCTCAAGGACGCCGCCGACTTCGGCAAGGGCTGCGAGAAGGCCGCCGGAAAGCTGATGGCCCACGTGTCGACCACCGACACCGCCCGGGACATGGACCTGATGCGTCATGTCCTGGGTGACGCGAAGATGCACTACTTCGGCATCTCCTACGGCACCGAACTCGGCGGTGTCTACGCCCACCTGTTCCCGAAGAACGTGGGACGGCTGATCCTCGACGCGGTCGTCGACCCCGGCGCCGACACGATGGGCCACGCCGAGAACCAGACCAGGGGCTTCCAGCGCGCCCTGGACGACTACCTGGAGTCCACCGGGCAGGACCCCGAGCAGGGTTCGCGCAAGATCGCCGACCTGCTGGAGCGGATCGACTCCGAACCCCTGCCGACGTCTTCGCCGGGGCGGAAGCTGACGCAGACCCTGGCGCTCACCGGGATCGTGCTGCCGCTGTACAGCAAGGACGGATGGCCGGCCCTGACGAGCGCGCTGGAGGCGGCGGAGGAGGGCGACGGTTCGGAGCTGCTGGCGCTCGCCGACGGCTACAACGAGCGCGACTCCTCCGGTCGCTACGGCACGACGACCCACTCGCAGCGGGTCATATCGTGCCTGGACGACAAGCAGCGGCCGACGGTCGAGGAGACCAAGGAGCTGCTGCCCAGGTTCGAGAAGATCTCGCCGGTGTTCGGTGCGTTCCTGGGCTGGGACACGGCCGGCTGGTGCCACGACTGGCCGGTCGCCGGACAGCACGAGACGCCGGAGGTGAGCGCACCCGGTGCGGCTCCGATCCTGGTGGTCGGCAACACCGGCGACCCGGCCACGCCCTACGAGGGCGCGCGCAGGATGGCGGACGAGCTCGGCAAGGACGTCGGGGTGATGCTCACCTGGAAGGGCGAGGGCCACGGGGCGTACGGGAGCGGGAGCGACTGCGTCGACTCCACGGTCAACGCCTACCTGCTGGACGGGACGGTACCGGAGGACGGCAAGGTCTGCTCCTGACGACGACATACAGGTCGCCGTCGACCTGGGCCCGCGGATTGACACGGCAGGACTGCCGACTGAGCGCCGGACGCGGCACAACCTCGAAGTGGCGCGACGCTCAGCGCGTACAACCGGATGGATGACGCGCTCGCGAAGGTCCTCGAAGCAGAGAGCTGAGCCCCTGAACAGGTGCGGAGCCACTACCTGGCGCGCGAGCTGGTGCTCACCTGGGTGCGACGGCAGCCCGGCCGGCCCAGCCGGAACATGACGGATCTGGCCGACAGGCTGCATGTCGTCTCAGCTGGATACGCTCGGCTGCATGGCAGCGAACGCACACGAAGCGAAGATGGCGCATCCGCGCATGGCGGCGGGTGCGCTTTTCTTTGACGACGCGGACCGCGTCCTCATGGTGGAGCCCACTTACAAGGACTGCTGGGACATCCCCGGCGGCTACGTCGAGGCCGGCGAATCACCCCTTCACGCTGCCGTGCGCGAGGTTCGCGAAGAGCTGGGGATCACCCCGCCCATCGGACGCCTCCTCGCGGTCGACTGGGCCCCGAACGAGGCCGAGGGCGACAAGGTGCTGTACCTCTTCGACGGCGGCCGGCTCAGCCGAGAGCAATTGGCCGGCATCGAGCTGCAGGCCGACGAGCTGAGAAGCTTCGAGTTCCTCACCTTGGAGCAGATCGCCGAGCGCACCATCCCACGACTGGCCCGACGCATCCTCGCAGCGGCAGAGGCCCGGGAGAATGCGGTCCTTGTGTACCTGGAGCACGGCCAGAAGCCCGACAGCCAAGCTGCATGAGCCGCGAGGAAGCCATCCGTCTCGTGCAGCGGCTCACAGACGCCACCTACGCGGCCCCAGGGCAGCGCCCCCACAACCCCGCTGGTTTCCTCGCAGAGTTGGCGTCGCGGCAAGATGGGGCATTTCTTGCCGCGAGACAAAGAGGCGCCCCATGCGCTCCGCTGTCAGACCCTGGTGAGACCGGTCCCGTGAGAGTGGTGGTGCACCGACCGGCCCAGGCCCAACCCGTTGGCCCCGGTCTCGTGCATGGCACGATGCCTGATCACGGACGAGCACAAGGAGATCCCATGGACGATCAAGGCACCCCTGTATCGCCAGATGGCTTCAGGGTCGTCGCCGTTGATGCCGACTGGCCGGAATCACGGCAGTTCATGGGGGGCGGCGACAACCAAGTCACCGGCGACATTCATGTGTGTCTGTGGTTCGGCTCTGCGTCCTATGATCCACAGGTCGAGCACGTCATGGTTTTCAGCGCCTCCTCCGGCAATGCAAAGGCCAGCGAGGCCCTGGAGGACGCTCTGGAGGACTACTGCCACCCCGGTGAGGGACTTCCGGCCAGTCTGCCGGTCTCCGAACCCATCACCATCACCGCAGAGGGGAAGCCCGTGACGTTCGAACTCTGGCGGAACAGCAGCACCCCTTACTGGGTCGCCCGGGGCCGCGTCGAGAACACCGAAGTGGTCCTGTCCGGCTTCGAGACAGAACCCAGCGAGCTGCGCCTGGTCCGCGTGAACGACCTGGCCACGTACTCGGCCCCGATCGCTTTCCTCCCGGCCCGGGAAGCGATCTCCGTTGCCATGGGAAGCGATCTCCAGGCGGCGGGGCCCAGCCGGCAACTGCAGGTCGAGGAGGCGGACACCACGCTGCGGGCCCTGCGCGACATCGCCGCCCGGGGTGCCGCCCTCGGGGGACCCAGCCGGGAATTGCACGGCGAGGAGGCGGACACGGTGATGCGCGCCCTGCGCTACCTCGCCCAGGATGCCGGCCCCGCGGGAGAATCGGGAGCAGAGAGCTGATCAGCTCCCGCCGCCCAACTCTGGAAAAGCGCCCAGGCTTCAAGAGCTCCTGCGCCTCAGTCCGGGCGGCGAAGACACGGGACCCCTCGGCCGTCTGCTCGGTTGGTCAGGCGTTGGGGCGCTTGCCGTGGTTGGCCTTCTTCTTCTTACGGCCGCGTCGCTTGTTCCCTCGCTTGGACATGGTGCACATCTCCCTAATTCGGGGCCTTTCATGCGTTCGCCAGTCTAGATTCGGCCCGAGACGTCCGCATCAGCGGTGCCGCGGACCTTCGTGTGCGGGTTTGTTCTCTCCGCTGTGGGCGTCCTGATCAGCCAGGCACAAGGTCACCGGAACGCCAACCGACCGGCAACGACAGAAGCCCACGGCATCTGAGCTGGTCAGGGCCGTGGGCTTCGTCAGTCTCGCTGGTCAGCCGGACTGGTGATCAGTAGACCGGCTTCTCCGGCTCGATCTGGTTGACCCAGCCGATCACGCCGCCGCCGACGTGGACGGCGTCCGCGAAGCCGGCGGACTTCAGGACCGCCAGCACTTCCGCACTGCGGACACCCGTCTTGCAGTTCAAGACGATCTTCTTGTCCTGCGGGAGGTTCTCCAGGGCGCTGCCCATGAGGAACTCGTTCTTCGGGATCAGCCGGGCGCCCGGGATGGAGACGATCTCGAACTCGTTCGGCTCGCGGACGTCGATGAGCTCGATGTTCTCACCGTCGTCGATCCACTCCTTGAGCTGCTTGGGAGTGATCGTGGAGTCGGCCGCCGCCGCCTGGGCCTCCTCGGAGACGACGCCGCAGAAGGCCTCGTAGTCGATGAGCTCGGTGACGGTCGGGTTCTCGCCGCAGACCGCGCAGTTGGGGTCCTTGCGGACCTTGACCTGGCGGTACTGCATCTCCAGGGCGTCGTAGATCATCAGGCGGCCGACCAGCGGCTCGCCGATGCCCGCGAGGAGCTTGATGGCCTCGTTGGTCTGGATGGAGCCGATGGACGCGCACAGCACGCCCAGGACGCCGCCCTCGGCGCAGGAGGGGACCATGCCGGGGGGCGGGGGCTCCGGGTAGAGGCAGCGGTAGCAGGGGCCGTGCTCGGACCAGAAGACGGACGCCTGGCCGTCGAAGCGGTAGATCGAGCCCCAGACGTAGGGCTTGTTCAGCAGCACGCAGGCGTCGTTGACCAGGTAGCGGGTCGCGAAGTTGTCCGTGCCGTCGACGATCAGGTCGTACTGGCTGAAGATGTCCATCACGTTGTCGGCTTCGAGCCGCTCCTCGTGAAGGACCACGTTCACGTACGGGTTGATGCCCTTGATGGTGTCACGGGCGGACTCGGCCTTGGAGCGGCCGACGTCGGACTGGCTGTGGATGACCTGGCGCTGCAGGTTCGACTCGTCGACCTCGTCGAACTCCACGATGCCGAGGGTGCCGACACCGGCTGCCGCCAGGTACATCAGGGTCGGCGAGCCGAGGCCGCCCGCGCCCACGGCGAGCACCTTGGCGTTCTTCAGCCGCTTCTGCCCGTCCATCCCCACGTCGGGGATGATCAGGTGGCGGGAGTACCTGCGGACCTCGTCTACGGTGAGCTCGGGGGCCGGCTCGACCAGGGGTGGCAGCGACACGGGGACTCCGTTGGTCGGTCAATCATTACGGTTGTTCTCCCTGCAACACTGCCACGGCCTTTTTCATTCCGAGACACCCGTTCCGACACGCGAGACAATGTCGTCCCAGTAGCCGGGCATGGTCTCCCAGGGGTCGGCGCGGCCGCCGCCGTCCGTGCGGTCGGTGAAGTAGATCGTCGCTGCTCCCTGCCAGCGGGCGATGCGCAGCGCCTCCTCCAGGTGTCCGCGCGGGACGCCGTGCACGAAGTGGCAGAAGCGCTCGGGCGGGTGGTCGGCGCTCCACTCCGCGGCCTGCGACCAGCGGTAGTCGCTCCACGCACCCGAGAAGGTGACCAACTGGTCGGCGCTGTCGGCATAACCGGGATACGGGTGGGTGCCGTGGCCGAGGACGATGTGGGCCTCCTCACGGACGACCCGCAGGGTCCTGACCGTGCGGCGGATCTCGGGAAGCGCGTCCCGTCCGGACGGGCAGCGGTCCAGGAGGAAGCCGTCGGCCCGGTACCAGTCGATGTAGCGGTGCGCGTCGGAGATCAGCTCGCCGAAGGACCGCGTCCCGTACGCGGTGTCGAGGTGCCCGAGGACGCGCACGCCCGCGTTGCGCAGCCGGCCGGCCGCCTCCAGGCAGTGCGGGTCGGGCTGGGTGCCGGGGCCGTCGGCGACGTTCAGGACGACCCAGTGCAGGGGGGTGGCCGGGTCGACGAGGGTGGCCCACTCGGCCGGGGCGAGAAGGGGGTGGGCCAGGCCGGGGACGCCGAACCCGGTGCGGACGTCGGTGCTCGCAGCGCCCGCTCTGGTCCCGGTCAGATACGGCATGCCGCCTCCATCCAGATGTCGGCGAGGGACTCTTCGAGATTGATCCGGGGCCGCCAGCCGAGCCGGTCGCGTGCGGTGCGCACATCGGCCTGCTGCCAGCTGCCGCAGCCGTCCGGGTACGGGAAGGCGACCGGCGTCGCGTGCTCGGCGTCGCCGCGGTGTCCGAGGGGGTCGGGCCGGTGATGGCCGGAGGACTCGGCGCGGTGGAGACCGAGGGCCTCGGCACGGTGTCCGACGGCTTCGGCCCGCGGGTGGCCGATGGCCGGCCGCAGCGCGCCGGGCGGCGTGTCCAGCTCGTGCAGGGCGCCGCCGTAGCCGGCCACGCGGGCGAGGGTGGCGGCGGCGTCGCGGAGCCGGACGGCGCGGCCCGAGCCGATGTTGATGACGCCCTGCGCGGCGGAGAGGGAGGCGGCGTGGACGGCTCGGGCGACATCGCGGACGTCGACGAAGTCGCGCTGGGCGCCGAGGCCGCCGAGCCTCAGTTCTCCGTCGCCGGACTGCATCGCGCGGCGCATGGCCTCGGCGAGGCGGCCCAGCGGGGAACCTGCGGGGGTGCCGGGGCCGGCGGGCGAGAAGACACGGAGGACGACGGCGTCCAGGCCGGAGCCGAGGACGAGTTCCGTCGCGGCGAGCTTGCTGACGCCGTACGGGCCGCCCGGGCGCGGCACGGCGTCCTCCGCGGTGGAGGAGCCGGGCTGGCTCGGCCCGTACTCCGAGCTGCAGCCGATCTGCACCAGACGCGCGTGGCAGGCGCTGCGGCGCAGGGCCTCGCAGACGGTGGCGACGGCGACGGTGTTGTGGCGGGTGAGTTCACGGGCGCCGCCTCGTGTGGCGCCGGCGCAGTTGACGACGACGCCGGGGTGGACGGCGTCGAGGAAGCGGGTGAGGGCTCCCGGGCTGCCGGTCGCGAGGTCGAAGCGGACGTCGGCGTCGTCGCCGCGGCCGAGAGCGGTGAGCTGGACGGCCGGGTCGGCGAGCAGACGGTCGGCGACGAAGCGGCCGAGGTAGCCGTTGGCTCCGATCAGCAGGACTCTCATCGGGCGGCTCCCGGGACCGAGGAGTCGGGTCGGGAGGTGCTCATCAGGGGTTCTCCTTCAGGGGATGGTGCTTGGGTGCGTGGCGCCCGGCGTCCGGCCGGGTGCGGGGAGCGCGCGGTCATGTCGGGGTCTCGGTCGGTGCGTGGGCCGAGGCGGTGGTCAGGCGTCGTGCCGCGTGGAACAGGAGGACCAGGGCCCCGATGCCGCAGGCCGTGGTGGGGACGGCGGCCGGGCCCCAGGCGGTGACGAGGGTTTCCACGGGGACGGCCAGGAGATCGCAGCCGGGGAGCCGGCCGGCGAAGACGGTGGCCACGGCGGTCGCCTCGGCCGCCGCCGTGGCGGTGAGGAGGAGGGTCGGGGCGTGGCCGAATCCGTGGACGGCGAGGAGACGGGCGAGCAGCAGGAGGGCGCCCAGGGTGAGGGCCTGGGGGTAGGCGGCGGGCTCGTCGAGGGCCGCGCCGGTCACGGCGAGGAGGATCGCCAGGGCGCCCAGGAACAGGGCGAAGGTGCCGAACAACAAGGGGCGTACGGAGGCCGAGAAGTCGGTCAGGCCGCGGCTGGCGGCCAGTTTGCGGCGGGCGCCCGCGGCGAACAGGTGGGCGCTCCAGGCCGCGGGCGCGCAGGCCAGGGCGAGGGCCAGGACGGGGGCTGCGGTGAGGGGCCAGGGGTCGCCGGCCGTGCCGTCGGGCAGGCCGTCCGGGCCTCCGGTGAGGGCGGCGCGGAGCAGTCCGTCACCGAGGAGGGCGTAGCCCACGAGCCAGCAGGTCCGGATGCCACCGGTGTGGGTGGCGGCGCTCAGCGGGCCCCGGCGCAGTGCCGCGCGCAGGGCGAGGGCCACCGCGAGGGTGCCGAGGGCGGCGGCGACCAGGCGCGGCCGGCCGTCGGTCAGGCGCAGTCCGGCCACGGCGGCGGCGCACAGCGTGCCGGGCAGCAGGGTGAGGACGATCCAGGCGGCACGGCCCGGAGGTGTCGCCGGGGCCGGGGGTCGCGGGGCGGTGTCGCCGTCGCGCGGGATGCGGGCGTACATCTCCTCCGCGAGGGAGAAGACGTCCCGGTGGCGGAAGCGGGCGGCGGTCCGGTCGGTGATGCCGTGCGCCTCCAGGCCCGCCGCGATCTCCAGGGGGTCCACGGCCCGCTCGCACAGTTCGCGGTGGCGGTGCATCAGGGCCTTCACCGGGTCCCCGGCGGCCCGGCGGGCGGCGAGGGCCTGTCGGCCGCCCGCGGGTGCGCCACCGGGCGACCTCAGGCCGGCCCTCACGTCGGCCCGCGCGCCGCCGAGGGCCGCGCCTGCGTCGCCGTCGACCGCGAGTCCGCCGTCCGCGAGCCCGTCGACCGCAAGCCCGCCGACCGCAAGCCCGCCGACCGCACGGCCGTCAGCCGCTAGCCCGTCGACCGCGAGTCCGCCGTCCGCCGTGGTCGGGCCGGGGTGCCCGTCGCCGTCCGGCGCGTCGAAGGGCGTCGCGGCACCGGGATCTCCGGTGTCCAGGCACTCCCGCGAGCGCTCGTCCCAGGCGCCGGGGCTGTTCGGGGTCGCGGGGCGGTCCAGTTCGCCCAGGCCGCTCATCGAGCCGCTCCCTCGGTGGCGTGGCCGGCCCGGACGGGGTTGTCCGTCGCCCAGCCGGGTCCGCCCCGGGCCACGACACGACTCGCGGGGCCGGTCCAGCGGCCGGGGACGTGGGCCTCGGCGGGGGCGGCGAACGGAAGGGGCTCTCCCGCGTCGTCGAGGACGACTCGGCGTACCGGTGTCCGCGACAGGATCTCCAGGTAAATGCCGTGGAAGGCCGCGACGTTCTGCTCGACGGTGAACAGCTCGAAGGCGCGGGCACGCGCGGCGGCGCCCAGCCGCTCACGGCGTTCGGGGTCGCGCAGCAGGGTCACGCACGCCTCCGCGAGCGCCCGCGGGTTGCGCGGGGGCACGACGAGCCCCGTACCGCCGATGACCTCGGTCACGGCTCCGACGTCCGTGGACACCGTCGCGCGACCGCAGAACATGGCCTCGACCAATCCGACCGGGAATCCCTCGACGACGCTGGCGAGGACGACCACGGCGCCCGAGGCGTACGCGTCGGCGCGGGAGGGGAGCTCCGGGCCTCCGACGTCCTCGAAGGACACCGGATTGTCCCCGACGGCATGCGGACCGTCGGCCTCGTCGGGGAAGAGCTGCGCGGCCAGGCCCTTGCAGTGGGCCAGGTAGGCCGCGCCCTCGGGGCCGGACGGGGCGCCTACGATCCTCAGACGCGTCCCGGGCTCCTCCTTGCGGACCTCGGCGAACGCGTGCAGCAGGGAGACGAGGTCCTTGGCGGGCTCGACACGGCCGACCCAGAGGAGGGTGCCGGGGTCGGCACACCCCGGGTTCTCCCCCGCCTCCGCGAAGGGGGCCGGGTCCATGCCCGGGTAGACCGTGCGGAGCTTGGCGCGATCGGCTCCGCACCGCTCCTGCCAGCGGCGGGCGTGTGCGTTGCCGGGTGTGATCACGGCGGCCCGCCGGTAGATCTCGGCGGCGAGCCGGCCGTGGAACGCGGCGAGCAGGGCCCGTACGGCGGGCGTGGCGTCGGGCGCCGTCAGGTAGTGGGCCCGCAACCGCACGCCGTACTCGGTCACCAGCAGGGGTACGTCGAAGAAGTGCCGGGCGAGCAGACCCGGCAGGGCGGCCGTACCGCCGGAGGCCGCGTGGCAGAGGTCGACCGCACCGAGTCCGTCGTCCTCGTACCAGTCGAGGGACAGGGGGCGCAGGGCGCGTTCGAGGCGCGCGGCCACGGCGAGCAGGTCGGGGACGCGGGCCTCGCGGGCGGACCGCTGGGCTCCGGGCGCACGACAGGCGCGTTCCAGTGCGCCCACGGCGGTCTCGGAGCGGAGTGCGCCCGCCAGGCCGCCCTCGTCGCGGGCCAGTTCGGCGAGACCGTACAGGGCACTGGCGAAACGGTCCGCCTCGGCGGCGGACGCTTCCTCCGGCGCACCGGACGGATCACCGGCGGAGATCCGGCTCAGGGCGGTGGCGAGTTCGCCGTAGCACTCGGCGAAGCGCCGGCGTGCGCGCCGCCCGTACACGACCCCGTCGTCCTCGGTGCCCCACAGGGGCGCGGTGCGCACCCGACTGACCTGCGGCGGCAGCGGCACCCATCCCTCGCCCTCCTGCAGCTCGCTGCGACTGAGCGCGTAGACGTCGAACTCGTGCTGCTCGAGCCCGCGCACGAGCCGGTCGCACCAGAGCCTGGCGTCACCGCTCACGTACGGATAGCCACCCTCCGTAAGCAGTCCGATGCGCATGCGCGCACCCCCGATCTCCCGTATGGAGAGCCGCCGTTGGCCCCGGCGACTCGCAGCGGGACGAACGTATGCGGACAAGGCGGTGGTGCGATGGACGGTTGTCCATCGCACCACCAAAAGGGGTGAACGGTCGTAACTTTCCCGTGCGGGGCGCGTTCCGTCGCGCTAAGGGATCAGACGATCACCAAGCGTCACCCGCACGCCGGCCCCGGGCCGCGGGCTCACTCCCCGGGGTACGCCCAGGGGTTGGGGCGGCAGTCGATCCCGTCGTGGTCGACGAACTTGGTCTGCTGCTGCATGACCGGGGCGAGTTCGCCGTCCTTGTCGCAGGTGACGTGGTTGAAGCCGAGGCGGTGGCCGACCTCGTGGTTGATCAGCATCTGCCGGTAGGCGTGGATCTGGTCGCCGTACGGCTCCGCGCCCTGGGCCCACCGGTAGGCGTTGATCATCACGCGCTCGGTGGCGGCGGAGTCGCAGGACACGTTGTCCACGGTGGTGTCCAGCCCGGACTTGGCGCACCATTCGGCGGTGGTGCCGGGGCTGGCGAGCGTGATCACGAAGTCGGGCTGCCCGGAGTGGATGCGTTCGAACGTGCGGGCACCGTTGTGCGCCCAGCTCCGGTCGTCGTTGAGGGTCTTCTGCACGGCCTGCGCGAAGAGTTCGCCGTCGAGTCCGAGCCCCTGCTCGATGTCCACACGGTAGGTGTACTTCTGGCCGGTGCCCGGTGCCTTGTCGATGCCGGGGACCGCGTCGAACCGCCCCGAGCCCTTGAGTTCGGCGCCGAGCGGGTACGTCTTGCCCATCTTCTGCTCGTAGGTGAGCGGTGCCGAGGCACCGGGCGGGGAAGGCGTCGGCCGGTCGTCCGCCCGGGAGGCGGAGTCATGGACATCGCGCGCCGGATCGCCGGCGGACTGCGATCGCGTGTCCCCGCCGGCCCGCCCGTCGGCGACCTGACCGGCCACGACGACCGCCAGCACGGTGGTGACGGCGGCGGCCGCGATTCCGGTGAAGGTACGCCCCTTGCCGCCCTTGGCCGGCGCGGGCGCACCGGTGGGCGGCGCGTCGACGGCGTCCGTGCCGACGGCGTAGGCGGTACCGCCGGTGACGTCGCCGGCGTTCCAGTCGGTGACCGAGGCGTACGGGTCGGCTGCCGGCTCCGAGACGGTCGGGCGACGGGAGCTGCGGGGCGTGAAGACGTCGTCCTCGCCGAAGGCGTCCAGGTACTCCTGGCGCGGGCCGTAGGAGGGAGCCTGCCGCTGCCGCGGGAAGGGCGCCCCGGACCCCGCGGGCCGGCCGGGCTGCGCGGGAGCGCCGGGCGCCCCCGGCGGGGGACCGAATCCGACACCGGTCGCCCGTCCCCGCAACTCGCCCCAGCCGCCCCCGGGTTCACGCTGCTCGGGGTGTCCCCCGCGAACCTGCGGCACACCGCGTGCGGGAGTGCCGTCAGCCGCCCTCGGGACGCCGTGGGCAGGGGTCCCGTCAGCCAGAAGACCATCGCCGCGAGCCGACGAACCCTCAGACCGCCCCGGACCGCCGCGGGAAGGCACCCCGTCAGTTCCCGGAATTCCGCCCGCAAGTGTCCCGTCGGGCAGACGAGGAACACCACGCACAGGCGTCCCGTCCGGCAGGCGGCCGCCCGGGTACCCCGGGAGTCCCGGGTACCCCGAGGGCCCGCCCGGCCCGCCACCGCCCGGTGGCATCTGCTCCGCCGTCGGCGGCACCGGCATGCGTCGGCCGCCCGGCCGCCCGGGGCGTACTGCGGCGGTCTCCGCGGTGTCGCCCTTCGGGGCCGGCCCGCGGCGGCTGTGGCGTCCCACGTCGCGCCTCAGCCTCCTGTGCTCTCGTCGGCGGGCTCGTCGTCCACGGCCCGATGGTCCCTGCTGTCGTGAATCCCGTGACCCTCGCCGCTCCCGCCGTCCCTGGCGACTCCCGACCGCCCGGTTTCCGCGAGGAGTTCACGGAACGCGGTGGCCACGCTCTCGGGATATTCCATCATCGCCACGTGCCCCGCGTCCGGCAGGGTCAGCAGCCTGGAGTCACGGAAGGCGCGGGCGGCGCGCTGCGCCATGCGGTAGCCGACGAGTTGGTCCCGACCACCGTAGACCAGCAGCGTCGGCGCGAGAACCCGTTCGGCCTGACGCCACAGCCCGTGCTGGCCGCCGACGGTGTAGGCGTTGACGATCCCGCGCGCCGAGCGCGCCATCGCGTCCCAGAAATACGGGAGTTGAAGCCGCCGCTCCATCTCCTCCACCGCGTTGCGGAATCCTTCCGGCGTCACCCTTCCGGGGTCGCCGTAGCACAGCGCCATGACCCCGCGGACCCGCTGCTCCGCCGTCCACTCCCGGGTCATGCGCGTGAACAGCGACGCCACTCCGGGCAGCGCCAGCAGCCCCGTCGGCACGGCGCTGCGCTGCACGCGGATCTCCGGCAGCGCGGGCGACACGAGGGTCAGGGTGCGCACCAGGTCCGGCCGCACCGCGGCGACGCGGGTGGCGATGGCGCCGCCGAGCGAGTTGCCGAACAGGTGCACCGGGCCTCGCCCGGCCGCGTCCAGGTGGCGGATCACCGCCCGGGCGTGTCCCGTGACCGAGTAGTTGCCGTCGTCCGGCGGCGGGGAGTCGCCGAAGCCCGGCAGGTCGAGGGCCTCGCTGTCGACGACGTCGTCCAGCAGCGGCATCAGCGCCGACCAGTTCTGGGAGGAACCGCCGAGGCCGTGGACGTACAGCGCGGGCGGCAGCCCCGGTCGCGCCGGCCGCCTCGAACGCACCGTCAGCGTCATGCCCGGCAGGCGGACCGACCTGAGCCGTTCGCCCTCGGCGAGCTTGACGGCCGCCACCTTCGGCAGCACGTTGGCGGGCGGCACGAACGGCAGCTCGGTCGAAGACATGCCGCAATGTTACGAGACGATCACGCGGCGGCCCGTGTGTTCGCCGTCACAACGGCAGAGCCGGGAGCCGCCGAGCCGGCCGGACCGGCGCTGCGGCCGGGACCAGGAGTACGCCGGACCGGAAACCGGCACCGGAACCGGGTGTGGGTGTGCGGCCGAGCCGGGTACCCGGTGCCGCCGCAGCTCTGCGTCACGGAACGGACGCGGATCGCATGGCGTCCGGATCGGGTGTCTCCTAGGCTCGTACAGAGGGCACCCGCTTGTGGCCCCTGCATGTCCGGGGACGTTCGTAGGAAGGGAGCCCAGCATGGCCGTCGACCCCACCGACCCCGAGACCTTCGAGGACGACGAAGTCCAGGAAGCCGAGGAATTCGACGTCGAGGCCCCCACGGCCGACGCCGCCGAGCAGCACGCGGACATCGCGCCGGACCGCGACGACTCGCTGACCGGCGTCGAACCGGACCGTGCCAGCGAGGCCGACCTGGCGGAACAGGCGAGGGTCGTCGCCCTCGACGAGGACGACTACCGCTGAGCCAGGGGGCCGCGGCGGCTGCCGAAAGGTGCCGCCCATCTGGAGAGAGGCCAATTTTTGCCCGGCCTGAGACCATTTGAAACCTATTGCGCGGCTTTCGTCACCGTCCGGTCCGTGAAATTCTGCGCTCGCACCGCGCACACCACGGTTACCGAAAAGTACGATGGCGGCGCGGCGCACACCGCACGTGGACGACTTTGGGAGGCGGCGTGACAGCCATCGAGCAGACAGAGGCGGTACGCCCGCGGGGCACACGCCTTCCCCGCCGTGCCCGACGGAACCAGCTGCTGGGCGCCGCACAGGAAGTGTTCGTGGCGCAGGGCTACCACGCGGCCGCGATGGACGACATCGCCGAGCGGGCCGGCGTCAGCAAGCCGGTGCTCTACCAGCACTTTCCGGGCAAGCTCGACCTCTACCTCGCGCTGCTGGACCAGCACTGCGAGGCCCTGATCCAGTCCGTACGGAACGCGCTCGCGTCGACGACCGACAACAAGCAGCGCGTCCGGGCGACCATGGACGCCTACTTCGCGTACGTCGAGGACGACGGCGGTGCCTTCCGGCTGGTCTTCGAGTCGGACCTGACCAACGAGCCCGCCGTGCGCGAGCGCGTGGACAAGGTCACCAACGAGTGTGCCGAGGCCATCTGCGACGTGATCGCCGAGGACACCGGGCTCTCACGCGCCGAGTCGATGCTGCTGGCCTCCGGTCTGGGCGGCCTCGCCCAGGTGGTGGCCCGTTCCTGGCTGCACAGCGACCGCAGCGTGCCGCGCGACCAGGCCGTCCAGCTGCTGGCGTCGCTGGCCTGGCGCGGCATCGCCGGCTTCCCGCTGCACGGCAACGACCAGCAGCACTGACCTCCGGAGCCGCACCTGCCGGTGTTGTTCCCGCCGGCTGTTCGCTCCTGGCGTTCTCCTGCGCAGCGTGTACGTCCCCTCACCGGGCTAATGTGTGCTGGGTACGGCGCGGAAGATCGCGCACTTCACTGACCGTCGGAGGGACATAGCCGTGGAGGTCAAGATCGGCGTGCAGCACGCGCCCCGCGAGATCGTTCTGGAGAGCGGTCAGAGTGCCGAGGAGGTCGAGCGCGTGGTGTCCGAGGCCCTGGCCGGCAAGTCGCAGCTGCTCAGCCTCGTGGACGAACACGGCCGCAAGATCCTGGTCCCGGCCGACCGCCTCGCGTATGTCGAGATCGGCGAGCCGGCCCCGCGCAAGGTGGGCTTCGGCGCGCTGTAGCCGGACGTGCACGGGAGGGGCCCGGCGGTCACGGACCGCCGGGCCCTTCGTGTACGGCAAGCGACCCGCGGGGAGGATTGCATTCCGCAGGTCAGGGGTAAGACGGGTACGACCGTTCCGGGCAGGCCGGCCATGTGGGAGGGACCCCCGACATGCTCTTGGAAGCGCTCAGCGCCGCGATCCTCGGCCTCGCCCTGGCATGGGCCGCCGCCCACCGGCTGCCGCACCGGCTGCCGGCCCGTGTCCTGGTGCTGCCGACGGGTGTCGCCGGGGCCCTCTTCGGGGCGTTCCTCACACACAGCGCGCTCGGCGCCGACAGCCTCCTGCCGAACCTGGTGGGCGCTGCCGCCGTCTCCGCCGCCTCGCTGTCGCTGCTGCTGCGCCCGGCGGGAAGACTCCGGCGCCGATCGGCGACCGCCTGACCGGCCGGCGGTGGCGGCGCCGCCGGTGAGCCCCGGCTCCGCCCGTTTCCGCCCGTTGCCGTCCGGTGTCCGGCCGGTACGGCTCTAGGCCGCCAGGCCCAGCGCCGCCATCCGCTTGGTGTGCGCCTCGGTGATCCGGGAGAACATCTTGCCGACCTCCGCGAGGTCGAAGCCGTCCGCGACGCCGCCCACGAGCATCGTCGACAGCGCGTCCCGGTCGGCGACGACCCGCTGGGACTGTGACAGGGCCTCGCCCATCAGCCGCCGCGCCCACAGCGCCAGGCGCCCGCCCACGCGCGGGTCCGCGTCGATCGCCGCCCGCACCTTCTCCACGGCGAAGCCGGCGTGGCCGGTGTCGTCGAGCACGGCCAGCACCAGCTCGCGGGTGTCGGTGTCGAGGCGGGCCGCCACCTCGCGGTAGAAGTCGCTGGCGATGGAGTCGCCGACATACGCCTTGACGAGCCCCTCCAGCCAGTCCGAGGGAGCCGTCTGCTTGTGGAAGCCGGCGAAGGCCGCCACGAACGGCTCCATCGCCGCCGTCGGCTCCTCACCGATCCCGGCGAGCCGGTCGCGCAGTCGCTCGAAATGGTGGAACTCCGCCGAGGCCATCTTCGCCAGCTCCGCCTTGTCCGCCAGCGTCGGCGCCAGTTTGGCGTCCTCCGCGAGCCGCTCGAACGCCGCCAGCTCGCCGTACGCGAGCGCGCCGAGCAGGTCCACGACCGCGGCACGATACTGCGGGTCGGCGGAGGCCGTCGCCCAGTCCCGGGCGGCGACTCCGGTGTGTACGGCGGGGGCGTCTGCGGAGTTGCCAGGCTTGTCAGAGCTCGTCATGCAGCGCACAATAGCCCGCCCGCCGCCGGCCGTAAGGTCCTGGTCAGTCAGTGTGACGACGACTACCTGACCAAATCGGCCATCGCGTGTGCGCGAATCCGGGGTATGGTGGTAATGCGCCTGCCGAGTATGTGACGTACGGGTACGTGACATCCTCGTCGGGCCGCACGCATGAGGATGCCCGGTCGGTGGCCCGATCGGCTCCGACCCGACAGCCCTCTCGTCCGTACGGCACAGTGCGTACGGAATCCCGGAGGGACACCCTCAGCGGTACGAGCGCTAGAGCGTCGGCAGAGGTCCCGTGTCCTACGGCTCGACCGTAAGGCAGCCGACGTCCCCGGCACGGTCTGGCACGACCCCCGCGCTCGCCTCGCACCGCGCACACAGAAGAGGCAGCACCCTGACTACGACGTTCCGATCCCTCGGGATCCTCCCCGAGACCGCCGAGGCCCTGGAGGCCGTCGGCATTGTCAATCCCTTCCCCATCCAGGAGATGACGCTTCCCGTGGCCCTCTCGGGCACGGACGTCATCGGCCAGGCCAAGACCGGCACCGGCAAGACGCTGGGCTTCGGCCTTCCGCTCCTCGAGCGCGTCACCGTCCCCGCCGACGTCGAGGCCGGCCGCGCCGCTCCCGAGTCCCTGACCGACGCCCCGCAGGCCCTCGTCGTCGTGCCGACGCGCGAGCTGTGCACCCAGGTCACCAACGACCTGCTCACCGCGGGCAAGGTGCGCAACGTGCGCGTCACCGCGATCTACGGCGGCCGGGCCTACGAGCCCCAGGTCGAGGCCCTCAAGCACGGCGTCGACGTGGTCGTCGGCACCCCGGGCCGGCTGCTGGACCTGGCGGGCCAGAAGAAGCTCGACCTCAAGCATGTCAAGTGCCTGGTCCTCGACGAGGCCGACGAGATGCTCGACCTGGGCTTCCTGCCCGACGTCGAGAAGATCATCAACATGCTCCCGGCCCGGCGCCAGACCATGCTGTTCTCGGCCACCATGCCGGGTGCGGTCATCGGACTGGCCCGCCGCTACATGTCGCAGCCGACCCACATCCGCGCCACCGCGCCGGACGACGAGGGCGCGACGGTCGCGAACATCAAGCAGTTCGTCTACCGCGCGCACTCCATGGACAAGCCGGAGATGGTCGCCCGCATCCTCCAGGCCGAGGGCCGCGGACTGGCGATGATCTTCTGCCGCACCAAGCGCACGGCCGCCGACATCGCCGAGCAGCTGCAGCGCCGCGGGTTCGCCTCCGGCGCGGTCCACGGCGATCTGGGCCAGGGCGCCCGCGAGCAGGCGCTGCGCGCCTTCCGCAACGGCAAGGTGGACGTGCTCGTCTGCACCGACGTCGCCGCCCGCGGCATCGACGTCGAGGGTGTGACGCACGTCATCAACTACCAGTCGCCGGAAGAGGAGAAGACGTACCTGCACCGCATCGGCCGCACCGGCCGCGCGGGCGCCAAGGGTACGGCGATCACGCTGGTCGACTGGGACGACATTCCGCGCTGGCAGCTGATCAACAAGGCGCTGGAGCTGGACTTCAACGACCCGCCGGAGACGTACTCCACCTCCCCGCACCTCTTCTCCGACCTCGGCATCCCCGAGGGCACCAAGGGCGTGCTGCCCCGGTCGGCGCGCACCCGCGCCGGACTGGCGGCGGAGGAGCTGGAGGACCTGGGCGAGCCGGGCACGCGCGACCGGCGCGGGCGCGGCGGCCGGGGCGGACGGGACGAGTCCCGTTCCGACGACCGCGAGCGCTCGCCCCGTACGCCGCGCCGCCGTCGCCGTATGCGCGGCGGGACTCCGGTGGACGCCGGCGCCACGGCCCCCGAGGCCGTGACCGGTGGCGCCGCGGAGAACGGCACGGACGCGGAGGCCGCCAAGGGCCCCCGCACCCTGCGCCGCCGGCGCCGCACGCGTTCCGGCGAGCCGGCCCGGCAGCCGCTGACCGCGGCGACCGCGGACTCCCCGGCGCAGGACGCCACGGAGGCTGCCGCAGCCGCAGTGGCGACGGCGGAGGGTACGGCTCTGGAGGCCGCCCCGGTCGCCGAGGTGGCCGAGGCCACCGGGACCGCCGAGACGCCGGCGAAGCCGCGCCGCCGCACCCGCACCCGCAAGTCGGCCGAGCCGGCTAGCTCCCCGCAGCAGGCCGTCCCGTCGGCCGAGCCGGAGGTCACGGAGCCGGCGGTGGCCGTCGAGGCCGAGGCCCCGGCGGCGGAGGCTCCCGCGGAGAAGCCGCGTCGCCGGACACGCAAGGCCGCGGCCGCCGCCGAGACGGCGGTCGACACGGCTGAGGGCGTGACCGAGTCGGCACCGGAACCGGCGGAGACGAAGCCGCGCCGTACGCGGAAGCCGGCGGCCACGGCGGAGACCGCTGAGGTCGCCGAGGTCACCGAGGCCAAGCCCCGCCGCACCCGCAAGGCCACCGCGGCTGCGGAG
>NZ_JACVQF010000210.1 GCF_014534645.1 Streptomyces griseicoloratus | reverse complement strand
GTGTCCGTGCAGTCGATGACCACGACCCGTACGTCCGACATCGGTGCGACGCTGCAGCAGATCGCGGAGCTGACGGCGTCGGGCTGCCAGATCGTGCGGGTGGCGTGTCCGACGCAGGACGACGCCGACGCGCTCGCGGTGATCGCGAAGAAGTCGCAGATCCCGGTGATCGCGGACATCCACTTCCAGCCGAAGTACGTCTTCGCCGCGATCGAGGCGGGCTGCGCGGCGGTCCGGGTGAACCCGGGCAACATCAAGAAGTTCGACGACCAGGTCAAGGAGATCGCCAGGGCGGCGAAGGACCACGGCACGCCGATCCGCATCGGGGTGAACGCGGGCTCGCTGGACCGGCGGCTGCTGCAGAAGTACGGCAAGGCCACCCCGGAGGCGCTGGTGGAGAGCGCGCTGTGGGAGGCGTCCCTCTTCGAGGAGCACGACTTCCGGGACATCAAGATCTCGGTGAAGCACAACGACCCGGTCGTGATGATCGAGGCGTACCGGCAGCTCGCCGAGCAGTGCGACTACCCGCTGCACCTCGGGGTGACCGAGGCCGGCCCGGCGTTCCAGGGCACCATCAAGTCGGCGGTCGCCTTCGGCGCGCTGCTCTCGCAGGGCATCGGCGACACCATCCGCGTCTCCCTGTCGGCCCCGCCGGTCGAGGAGGTCAAGGTCGGCATCCAGATCCTGGAGTCGCTGAACCTGCGCCAGCGCGGCCTGGAGATCGTCTCCTGCCCGTCCTGCGGCCGCGCCCAGGTCGACGTGTACACGCTCGCCGAAGAGGTCACCGCCGGCCTGACCGGCATGGACGTCCCGCTGCGCGTCGCCGTCATGGGCTGCGTCGTCAACGGCCCCGGCGAGGCCCGCGAAGCCGACCTCGGCGTCGCCTCCGGCAACGGCAAGGGCCAGATCTTCGTCAAGGGCGAGGTCATCAAGACCGTCCCCGAGTCCAAGATCGTGGAAACCCTCATCGAAGAGGCCATGAAGCTCGCCGAGCAGATGGAGAAGGACGGCGCCGCCTCCGGCGAACCGACCGTCTCCGTCGCGGGCTGACCTGCCTGCCCCGTCGCGCTGCCCCAGGGGGGCGGCGCGGCACATTTTCGCCAGGTACAGTGCGGAGATCAGCAGAACTCAGGGTGAGGCCCCCGCACGTGTTGACGCAGACCACCTCCCGCGTGCTCGAACCGAGCGACCTGGACGCCGCGCTGGCCGTCCTCGACCGCGAGCCGGTCGCGAACGCCTTCGTGACCGCCCGTGTCCAGGTCGCCGGCCTCGACCCGTGGCGGCTCGGCGGCGAGATGTGGGGCTGGTACGAGGACGGCATGCTGACGTCCCTGTGCTACGCGGGCGCCAACCTCGTCCCGATCTGCGCCACCCCGCGCGCCGTGCGCGCCTTCGCCGACCGCGCCCGGCGGGCCGGGCGCCGCTGCTCCTCCATCGTCGGCCCCGCCGAGTCCACCGCCCAGCTGTGGCGGCTCCTCGAACCCGGCTGGGGCCCCGCCCGCGAGGTCCGCCGCCGGCAGCCCCTCATGGTCACCGACCGCATGCCCGCCGACATCGCCCCCGACCCCTACGTCCGCCGCGTCCGCAAGGACGAGATGGAGCGGATCATGCCGGCGTGCGTGGCGATGTTCACCGAGGAGGTCGGCGTCTCCCCGCTGGCCGGCGACGGCGGCCTGCTCTACCAGGCCCGGGTCGCCGAACTCGTCGGCGCGGGCCGCTCCTTCGCCCGCTTCGACGCCGACGGCCGCGTCGTCTTCAAGGCCGAGATCGGCGCCGCGACCGACCGCGCCTGCCAGATCCAGGGCGTGTGGGTGGCACCCGAGTACCGGGGCAAGGGCCTCGCGGCGCCGGGCATGGCGGCGGTCCTGCGCTACGCGCTCGCGGACGTGGCCCCCGTGGTGAGCCTGTACGTGAACGACTTCAACACGGCGGCCCGGCGGACGTATGCGCGGGTGGGGTTCCGGGAGGTCGGAGCCTTCATGAGCATCCTGTTCTGAAACGCGGCCGGTGGCCGGCGGCCGGGGGGCGGGGGCGTCTCGTCGGGGGACGTTCCGGCTCCCGCGTAATTCGGCGGAGCGCGCGGGTAGGCTCCCCGCCATGGACCTCGTGATCGGCCCCTTGGACCTCCCCGCCCACGTCGACGAGGCCCTCGCCGTCCAGGCCGAAGCCTTCGGCCTCGGCCCCGACGAGGTGGCCGTACGGCGCCAGATCGTCCTGCGGCACATGACCTACCGCGGAGCAAGGGCCCTCGGCGCGACCGTCCACGGCACGCTCGTCGGCTTCGTCTACGGCATGCCCAACGACCGCACCCACTGGTGGTCGACGGTCGTGGAGCCGTACCTGCGCGCCCGCGGCAACGAGCACTGGCTCGACGACTCCTTCGTGATCACCGAGCTGCACGTCCACCCGGCCCACCAGAACCGCGGCATCGGCCGCTCCCTGATCACCACGATCACCGACGCCGCCACCGAACCCCGTTCGATCCTCTCCGCGATCGACACCGAGAGCCCCGCCCGCGCCCTCTACCGCTCCCTCGGCTACCAGGACCTCGCCCGGCAGGTCCTCTTCCCCAGCGCCCCCAAGCCGTACGCCGTGATGGGCGCCCCGCTGCCGCTGCGCCGGCGCTAGACGGGCCATAACCGATTTCCGCCGGGATGGACGGCCCGGCTAACCTCCTAGCCATCACCCTTACGCAGCAGGAGATACGAGAACCATGGCCAACGTACCGGTCCAGCGCATGTCCCAGTTGATGGCGAAGACGCTGCGCGACGACCCGGCGGACGCCGAGGTCCTCAGCCACAAGCTGCTGGTCCGCGCCGGGTATGTGCGCCGCACCGCCGCCGGCATCTGGAGCTGGCTGCCGCTCGGCAAGAAGGTCCTCGGCAACGTGGAGCGCATCGTCCGCGAGGAGATGGACGCCATCGGCGGCCAGGAGGTGCTGCTTCCCGCCCTGCTGCCGCGCGAGCCGTACGAGGCGACCGGCCGGTGGAACGAGTACGGCGGTGAGCTGTTCCGCCTCCAGGACCGCAAGGGCGGCGACTACCTCCTCGGCCCCACCCACGAGGAGATCTTCACCCTCCTGGTCAAGGACCAGGCGTCCTCCTACAAGGACCTGCCGGTCATCCTCTACCAGATCCAGAGCAAGTACCGCGACGAGGCCCGGCCCCGCGCCGGCATCCTGCGCGGCCGCGAGTTCCTGATGAAGGACTCCTACTCCTTCGACACCGCCGACGAGGGCCTGGCCGAGTCCTACGCCCTGCACCGCGAGGCCTACCAGCGCATCTTCGAGCGCCTCGGCCTCGACTACCGCATCGTCGCCGCGACCGCCGGCGCGATGGGCGGCTCCAAGTCCGAGGAGTTCCTCGCCCCGGCCGAGGCCGGCGAGGACACCTTTGCGGACTGCCCGAACTGCGACTACGCCGCCAACACCGAGGCGATCACCTACGAGCTGAAGCCGGTGGACGCCGCGGACGTCCCCGCCGCCGAGGACATCCCCACCCCGGACACCCCGACCATCGAGACCCTCGCCGCGTCCCTCGGCGTCCCGGCGTCCGCCACCCTGAAGAACCTCCTCGTCAAGGTGGACGGCGAGATCGTCGCCGTGGGCGTCCCCGGCGACCGCGAGGTCGACATGGACAAGGTCGAGGCGCACTTCGCCCCGGCCGCCGTCGAGCTGGTCACCGTCGACGACTTCACGGCCCGTCCCGACCTGGTCCGCGGCTACGTCGGTCCGCAGGGCCTGGACAAGGTGAAGTACATCGCCGACCCGCGGGTCGCTCCCGGCACGGTCTGGATCACCGGCGCCAACAAGGAGCACACGCACGCCAAGAACGTCGTGGCGGGCCGTGACTTCGAGGTCGACGAGTACGTCGACGTCGTGGTCGTGCAGGAGGGCGACCCCTGCCCCAAGTGCGGCACCGGCCTCAAGCTGGACCGCGCCATCGAGATCGGCCACATCTTCCAGCTGGGCCGCAAGTACACCGACGCCCTCAAGCTGGACGTCCTCGGCCAGAACGGCAAGCCGGTCCGCGTCACCATGGGCTCCTACGGCATCGGCGTCTCCCGCGCGGTCGCCGCCCTCGCCGAGCAGCACGCCGACGACAAGGGCCTCGTGTGGCCCAAGGAGGTCGCCCCGGCCGACGTCCACGTGGTCGCCGCCGGCAAGGCCCTGCAGACCGAGCTGGCCCTGGACGTCTCCGAGAAGCTGGCGGCCGCCGGTGTCCGCGTCCTGGTCGACGACCGGGCCGGGGTGTCCCCGGGCGTGAAGTTCACGGACGCCGAGCTGATCGGCGTCCCCCAGATCCTGGTCGCCGGGCGGCGCTCCGCCGAGGGCGTGGTCGAGCTCAAGGACCGCCGCACCGGTGAGCGTGAGGAACTGCCGGTCGAGGAGGCCATCGCCCGCCTGACCGCCTGAGCCGACCCCACAGGGGGCGCCCGCGTTGTGCGGGCGCCCCCTGTGGCGTGCGCCCAGCGGTCCCCGTCCACACCATGACGGCGTCGCGCACCCCCGACGCCGGGTCCGGTGGACGTGTGGCGGTTGAGGGGCCCGTCCGCCCGTATGGCGGGTGCGCGGCCAGTCAGCGCGCAAATCACCGCCCTGCGACAAGAGCCCGCCCACGCACCTCACACGGGGCCGGACACCCGCCGCAACGCCGATTGCGCGACGCCCACCCGCCGCCACGGCCCCCGGCGGCCACAGGGCACCGGGTCATCAGGCCGCCGGAAGGGCCGCACGAGGACGGGCGCCCGCCGGAGCCCGGGCGCACGCCACACGCCCGCCAGACCCGCCACCGCCCCTGGCCGTCACGGAGGAGCCGGGTCATCAAGTCGATGGGACACCCGCCGAACTCGGACGCACGCCAGACTCGCCACCGCCCCTGGCGGTCACGGGGGAGCCGGGTCATCAGGCCGCCGGAAGGGCCGTACGACGACGGGCGCCCGCCCGGACCCGGACGCACGCCACACCCCGAAACGGTGTGGAGTCGCCGGAGGCCGTGGTGGCCTACAGCCAGGACGCGAACTCCAGGAGGAGCTCCGCGTCCTGCTCCCGGCCGACCCGGCGGGCCCGCACCCCCGACTCCACGGCCCGGAACAGCGTCCAGCCGCGCAGCCGTTCCTGGTCGACCTCCAGCGACTCGGCGAGCCGCTTCACCCGCCGCCGGGTCGTCGAGGGGCCCGACGTCTGGGCGATCAGGTCCTCCACGCGGTCCCGCACCAGCCGGGCCAGGTCGAAGGCGGGCTCGCCGACCACCGGGTCGGGCCCCACGGCCAGCCACGGCATCCGGTCCCCGGCCAGCACCTTGCTCTGCCGGAAGGTGCCGTGCAGCAGCCGGTCCTCGGGCGGCTCGGCCATCAGTTCGTCGCGCACCGCGAGGGCCGCGTCCACCAGCGGCGCCGCCTCCGGATCGGCCTCCGCGCCCGCCCGCATCGCGGCGGCCTGCCGCGCGGTCCGCTCGGCGACGGACTCGAAGGAGTGCCCGGCGGGCGGCTCGACCCACAGCCGGCGCAGCGTGCCCGCCGCCTCCAGCAGCGCCTTCGCCTCCGGCAGCGACCGCACCGACACGTCCGGGTGCAGCCGCTCCAGCAGCAGCTCGCCCTCGGTGGTGAACGGCTCCAGCAGACGTACGGCGCCCCGACCGTTCCAGTGCGCGAGCGCGGCCCGCTCGCACTCCGGGCGGGCCCGGCGCGGAGCCAGCTTGAGCACCGCGGGCGTGCCGTCGGCGGTCCGGACCAGGAGCACCAGGCTGCTGCGTCCGCCGGGCACCTGCACCCGCTCCACGGTCAACCCGCGCAGCGCCACGGCCTGGCGCACCGTCCCGGGCAGCCGCTCCAACCAGCCGTCACCGTCCGGAGCCGTCTCACCGAGCGCCCTGACCAGGCGCCGCGGCGGTTCGAAAGCCATGCGCGAGTCCGTTCCCTTCCCGTACGGGGATTCCGTCCGTGTCACGCCGTCGGTGTCGCCGGGGCCCCTGCGGTGCCCGCCCGCTCGGCGAGCCCAGGGAAGGCTACGCTCCCGCCGCGCCAGCGAACCGCCCGGACCGCCGCCTCCCGCAGCGCCTGCGCCGCCGCGGCCCGCCGCTCGCCGCCAGCCGCCCGCACCAGGTCCGAGTAGACCCCGGCGACCCGGTCCTCCAGCTCGGCCGCCAGCCGCGCCGCCGCCCGCTGGTCCGGCACCGCGAACGGCAGCGCGTACCCGGCGGCCGCGGCGACCGGCCGGCCCCCGAGGTCCCGTACGTCGCGGGCCAGCACGTCGCGCCGCGCCCGGTGCGCGTCGTACGCCGCCCGCGCCTCGGCCCGCCGTTCCTCGCCGATCCGCCCGCCGACGACCCCGTAGCCGTACACGGCCGCGTGCTCGGCCGCCAGCGCCGCCTGGAGGGCGTCCAGCTCCCGGTCCTCCGCCTCGCTCATCCGTCACTCTCCGTCAGCAGGTACACGTGCGCCGCCCCGGCCGCCGACACCGAGGCCATCAGCCTGGCCAGCTCGCCGGGCACCTTCAGCAGCGCCCCGGCCCGCCGGTCGGCCAGCTCCCGCTCGGCGCCCGCGAGGTGTGCGAGCGCCTCCTTCTCCGTCGCCGGTACGGCACCGGGGTCGCGCCCCGGTCCTGCGGCCCGCGCGGAGACGGAGGGCGACGCCTTCGGGGACGCCGTCCGCCCGGCCCCGAACGCCTCCGCGTGCCGCAGGACCTCCTCCCGCAGCGGCCGCAGCCGCCCGGCCAGGCGGGGGTGGGCCGCGATCACCGCGTCGTACCGCTCGGCCAGCGCCTCGCTGTCCCGTGCCGCACGCGCGCGTGCCCGGTCGGCGGCCGACTGGCCGGCGTCCGGGGCGTCCGGGCCAAAGCCGCCGGAGCAGCCGACGAGCAGGGCGGCCCCGGCGGCCGAGGCGAGCAGGCTCCTTCTGCGCGGTCCCGAAGGGATGCGCGGCGATGAGGGGAACGGCACGGCAGACGTCCTCGGGAACTCGTGCGGAACGAACGCGGAACGAACACGGAAGGAAGAGCGAAGAAATACGGGAGGAAGGTGAGAGAAAGTCGAATACGGTCGGAATACGCACAAACTTGAGCACGGGCGGTACGCCCGTGATCACGGTACCCGTGCCCGCGCCCCGCACCACTCACCGGCACCGCCGAGCCCGGGTGGACGGCAACACCCCCCGGGACCGGATACCCTTTGACCTGACACGCGACCCATCCCACAACAGCACACGCGGCCGAGGAGTCACCCGGATGAGCACCACCCAGAGCGAGAGGCTGCGAGAACTGCTGGAGCCCCTAGTCGGCTCCCAGGGCCTGGATCTCGAGGAGATCGCGGTGGACTCGGTCGGACGCAAGCGTGTGCTGCGTGTCGTCGTCGACTCCGACACCGGTGCCGACCTGGACCGGATCGCCGATGTGAGCCGCGCGCTCTCGGCGAAGCTCGACGAGACGGACGCGATGGGCCCGGGTGAGTACACCCTCGAGGTCGGAACCCCCGGCGCGGAACGCCTCCTCACGGAACACCGGCACTACACGCGCGCCACCGGCCGCCTGGTGCGGTTCCGGCTGGCGGACGGCGACGAGCTGGTGGCCAGGATCCTGACGGTCGACGACGAGGGCGTCGACGTCGAGGTGCCCGGGGTGAAGGGGCGCAAGCCCACCGCGCGCAGGCTCTCCTTCGGAGACATCGCCAAGGCGCGCGTCCAGGTCGAGTTCGGCCGCAAGGACAAGAAGGACGCATCGGAAGAGGAGGAGGCGTAGCCGTGGACATCGACATGAGCGCCCTGCGGGGCTTGGTCCGGGAGAAGGAGATCTCCTTCGACCTGCTGGTCGAGGCGATCGAGTCGGCCCTCCTCATCGCCTATCACCGCACCGAGGGAAGCCGCCGGCACGCGCGCGTGGAGCTCAACCGGGAGACCGGACATGTGACCGTGTGGGCGAAGGAGGACCCCGCCGACCTCGAAGAGGGCCAGGAGCCCCGCGAGTTCGACGACACCCCGTCCGGCTTCGGCCGTATCGCCGCCACCACCGCCAAGCAGGTCATCCTGCAGCGGCTGCGCGACGCCGAGGACGACGCGACGCTCGGTGAGTACGCGGGCCGCGAGGGCGACATCGTCACCGGCGTGGTCCAGCAGGGCCGCGACCCGAAGAACGTGCTGGTCGACATCGGCAAGCTGGAGGCCATCCTGCCGGTGCAGGAGCAGGTGCCCGGCGAGACCTACCCGCACGGCATGCGGCTCAGGTCGTACGTCGTCCGGGTGGCCAAGGGTGTGCGGGGTCCGTCCGTGACGCTGTCGCGCACGCACCCCAATCTGGTGAAGAAGCTCTTCGCCCTGGAGGTGCCGGAGATCGCCGACGGCTCGGTCGAGATCGCCGCGATCGCCCGCGAGGCCGGCCACCGCACGAAGATCGCCGTCCGCTCCACCCGCTCGGGCCTGAACGCCAAGGGTGCCTGCATCGGCCCCATGGGCGGCCGGGTGCGCAACGTGATGGGCGAGCTGAACGGCGAGAAGATCGACATCGTCGACTGGTCGGACGACCCGGCCGAGATGGTGGCGAACGCGCTGTCCCCGGCCCGCGTCTCCAAGGTGGACGTCGTGGACATGGCGGCCAGGTCGGCACGGGTGACCGTGCCCGACTACCAGCTGTCGCTGGCGATCGGCAAGGAGGGCCAGAACGCCCGGCTCGCGGCCCGGCTGACCGGCTGGCGGATCGACATCCGGCCGGACACGGAGCAGCCGTCCGAGTAGGCGGGTGAACGGCCCGGGGAATAGATCCAAGCCGCAGGTCGCTGAGATCACGACAGGATTGTGCGCGGCAAGTGTTCGATTCTTGCCCCAAAGGGGTGAGGTCGGTCCGGGGAGGTAGACTTAGGAGTGTCTGGCCGGACACGTACCCGCGTATGCCCTGAGCGCACCTGCGTGGGGTGCCGGGAGCGAGCGGTCAAGAGCGAGCTGCTGCGGACCGTGGTGATCGAGGGCGAGTGCGTCCCCGATCCTCGCGGTACGCTGCCCGGCCGGGGTGCGTACGTGCACCCCGCCGCGGTCTGTCTCGACCAGGCGGTGCGCCGGAAGGCGTTCCCGAGGGCGCTGCGCGTCCCGGGACCGCTCGACGTAAAGGCGTTGCGCCACTACGTCGAGCAGGCACAGGGTTGCTGAGAGCAACCTGGTAAGGAAGAAATGCCGCACGGAACCCCGTGCGGTCTGGTACCTCGCGAGTCGAAAGCAGGTCGAGATTGCGATGAGCACTCGATGAGTACGCGATGAGTACGCCCATGAACTAGCGACGGTCCGGACGCAACCCGGACCTCAAAGGAGCGAAGTGGCTAAGGTCCGGGTCTACGAACTCGCCAAGGAGTTCGGCGTGGAGAGCAAGGTCGTCATGGCCAAGCTCCAGGAACTCGGTGAATTCGTCCGTTCGGCGTCTTCGACGATCGAAGCGCCCGTAGTACGCAAGCTGACCGACGCCTTCCAGCAGGGCGGTGGCAACGGCAAGTCCGCCAAGCCCGCCCCCCGCAAGGCGACCCCCAGGCCCGCCGCGCCCTCCCCGGCGCAGGCGGCACGTCCGGCTGCCCCGCGGCCGGCCGCACCCAAGCCGCCGGCTGCCCAGCAGCCCGCGGCCCCCTCGGCGCCCGCGCCGGCCCCCGGCCCGCGTCCGACGCCGGGTCCCAAGCCGGCTCCGCGTCCGGCACCGGCCGCGCCCGAGTTCACCGCGCCGCCGTCGGCCCCGGCCCCGTCCGGCCCGAAGCCCGGCGCGCGTCCCGGCGCCCCCAAGCCCGGTGGCCGTCCGGCCGGTGCTCCCGGCCAGGGCCAGCAGGGCGGCCAGGGCCGTCCCGGTGGCCAGCGTCCCGGCGCCCCGGCGCCGCGTCCCGGCGGCCGTACCGCCGGCCCGCGTCCGGGCAACAATCCCTTCACCTCCGGTGGCAACGCCGGCATGGCGCGCCCGCAGGCGCCCCGTCCGCAGGGCGGCCCGCGTCCCGGTCCCGGTGCCCCCGGCGCCGGCCCGCGTCCGCAGGCTCCGGGCGGCCAGGGCGGCGGCCCGCGTCCCCAGGCTCCGGGCGGTCCCCGTCCGACCCCGGGCTCGATGCCGCGTCCGCAGGGCGGTCCGGGCGGTCCCCGTCCGGGTGGCCCGCGTCCGAACCCCGGCATGATGCCGCAGCGTCCCGCTGCCGGCCCGCGTCCCGGCCCCGGTGGCGGTCGTGGCCCGGCCGGTGCCGGTCGTCCCGGCGGTGCCGGTCGTCCGGGCGGCGGCTTCGCCGGCCGTCCCGGCGGCGGTGGCGGCGGTCGTCCCGGTGGCGGCGGCGGTTTCGCCGGCCGTCCCGGTGGTGGCGGCGGCGGCTTCGGCGGCGGCGGTGGCCGTCCCGGCTTCGGCGGTCGTCCCGGCGGTCCCGGTGGCCGTGGTGGCACGCAGGGCGCCTTCGGCCGTCCCGGCGGTCCCGCGCGTCGCGGCCGCAAGTCGAAGCGGCAGAGGCGCCAGGAGTACGAGGCCATGCAGGCCCCGTCGGTCGGCGGCGTGATGCTGCCTCGCGGCAACGGCGAGACCATTCGCCTGTCGCGCGGTGCGTCGCTCACCGACTTCGCGGAGAAGATCAACGCCAACCCGGCGTCGCTCGTCGCGGTCATGATGAACCTCGGCGAGATGGTCACCGCGACCCAGTCGGTCTCCGACGAGACGCTGGAGCTCCTGGCGAGCGAGATGAACTACACGGTTCAGATCGTCAGCCCGGAGGAGGAGGACCGCGAGCTCCTCGAGTCCTTCGACCTCGAGTTCGGTGAGGACGAGGGCTCCGAGGAGGACCTGGTCGTCCGTCCGCCGGTGGTCACCGTCATGGGTCACGTCGACCACGGAAAGACCCGACTGCTCGACGCCATCCGCAAGACGAACGTCATCGCGGGCGAGGCCGGCGGCATCACCCAGCACATCGGTGCCTACCAGGTCACGACCGAGGTCAACGAAGAGGATCGCAAGATCACCTTCATCGACACCCCGGGTCACGAGGCGTTCACCGCCATGCGTGCCCGTGGTGCGAAGTCGACCGACATCGCGATCCTGGTCGTCGCGGCCAACGACGGCGTCATGCCGCAGACGGTCGAGGCGCTCAACCACGCCAAGGCGGCCGACGTCCCGATCGTCGTCGCGGTCAACAAGATCGACGTCGAGGGCGCCGACCCGACCAAGGTGCGCGGTCAGCTGACCGAGTACGGCCTGGTGGCCGAGGAGTACGGCGGCGACACGATGTTCGTCGACATCTCCGCCAAGCAGGGTCTGCACATCGACTCGCTGCTGGAGGCCGTGATCCTCACGGCCGACGCCTCGCTCGACCTGCGGGCCAACCCGAACCAGGACGCGCAGGGCATCTCGATCGAGTCCCGTCTCGACCGCGGCCGCGGTGCCGTGGCGACGGTCCTCGTCCAGCGAGGCACCCTCCGGGTCGGCGACACGATGGTGGTGGGCGACGCCTACGGCCGCGTCCGCGCCATGCTCGACGACAACGGCAACAACGTCGCCGAGGCGGGTCCGTCCACGCCGGTCCAGGTGCTGGGTCTGACCAACGTCCCGGGTGCCGGTGACAACTTCATCGTGGTCGAGGAGGACCGTACGGCCCGCCAGATCGCGGAGAAGCGCGCCGCCCGCGAGCGGAACGCCGCGTTCGCCAAGCGCACGCGCCGCGTGTCGCTGGAGGACCTGGACAAGGTGCTGAAGGCCGGCGAGGTCCAGCAGCTGAACCTGATCATCAAGGGCGACGCGTCCGGATCGGTCGAGGCTCTGGAATCCTCCCTGCTCCAGCTGGACGTCGGCGAAGAGGTCGACATCCGCGTCCTGCACCGCGGCGTCGGTGCGGTCACGGAGTCCGACATCGACCTGGCGATGGGCTCCGACGCCATCGTGATCGGCTTCAACGTGCGCGCCGCCGGGCGTGCGCAGCAGATGGCCGAGCGCGAGGGTGTGGACGTCCGGTACTACTCGGTCATCTACCAGGCGATCGAGGAGATCGAGGCGGCCCTCAAGGGCATGCTCAAGCCGGAGTTCGAAGAGGTCGAGCTCGGTACGGCGGAGATCCGCGAGGTCTTCCGCTCGTCCAAGCTGGGCAACATCGCCGGTGTACTCATCCGCTCCGGCGAGGTCAGGCGCAACACCAAGGCGCGCCTGCTGCGCGACGGCAAGGTCATCGCGGAGAACCTCACCATCGAGGGTCTGCGTCGCTTCAAGGACGACGTCACCGAGATCCGTGAAGGCTTCGAGGGCGGTATCAACCTCGGAAACTTCAACGACATCAAGGTCGACGACGTCATCGCGACCTACGAGATGCGCGAGAAGCCGCGGGTGTGACACCCCACGGCTCCGGCCGGCCGGCGGGAACTGCTCCCGCCGGCCGGCCGGCCGCTGTCTGCGGCACCGCCGGGAAACCCCGTCGAGACGGCGGCGGGATCGCGGTACCGTTCTTGATGTCCCTGCCCACACCGACGGCAGGACCATCGACCCCGTACCGGCGGGCAACCCGGTCACACACATGTACGTGGGGACTCTGTCCTTCGACCTGCTCCTCGGCGACGTCCACTCGCTGAAGGAGAAGCGCTCCGTCGTCCGCCCGATCGTCGCCGAGCTCCAGCGCAAGTACGCGGTGAGCGCGGCCGAGGTGGACCACATGAACCTCCACCGGCGGGCCGTCATCGGCCTCGCCGCGGTCTCCGGCGACGCGGCACACCTGTCCGGCCTGCTGGACCGGTGCGAACGGCTGGTCGCCGGCCGCCCCGAGGTGGAACTGCTGTCCGTCAGACGGCGCTTCCACGGCGAAGACGACTAGAGCACACCACAGAACGCAGAAGAAGAAAGAACGGGAGACGGACCAGTGGCCGACAACGCGCGGGCGAAAAGGCTGGCGGACCTCATCCGAGAGGTGGTGGCCCAGAAGCTGCAGCGCGGGATCAAGGACCCGCGGCTCGGCTCGCACGTCACCATCACGGACACCCGGGTGACGGGTGACCTGCGGGAGGCGACCGTCTTCTACACGGTGTACGGGGACGACGAGGAGCGCAAGGCCGCCGCCGCGGGCCTGGAGAGCGCCAAGGGCATCCTGCGCTCCGAGGTCGGCAGGGCGGCAGGCGTGAAGTTCACGCCGACCCTGACCTTCGTCATGGACGCCCTGCCGGACACCGCCCGGACCATCGAGGACCTCCTCGACAAGGCGCGCCAGTCCGACGCGAAGGTGCGCGAGGCGTCCGCGGGAGCCGCGTACGCCGGTGGGGCGGACCCGTACAAGAAGCCGGGCACCGAGGACGACGAGACGGACGACACCACCGAATGACCGCCAAGCACACCACGCCCGACGGCCTTGTCATCGTCGACAAGCCGTCGGGCTTCACTTCGCACGACGTCGTCGCCAAGATGCGGGGCATCGCGAAGACCCGGCGCGTCGGCCACGCCGGCACGCTCGACCCGATGGCCACGGGCGTCCTCGTCCTCGGCGTGGAGCGGGCCACCAAGCTCCTCGGGCACCTGGCCCTCACCGAGAAGGAGTACCTGGGCACCATCAGGCTCGGGCAGACGACGCTGACCGATGACGCCGAGGGCGAGATCACGGGGTCGGTGGACGCCTCGAAGGTCACCCGGGACGCCATCGACGCGGCCATCGCCAAGCTGACCGGCGACATCATGCAGGTGCCGTCCAAGGTCAGCGCCATCAAGATCAACGGCGTGCGCTCCTACAAGCGGGCCCGCGAGGGCGAGGAGTTCGACATCCCGGCCCGGCCGGTCACCGTCTCCTCCTTCGCGGTCTACGACGTCCGCGACGCCGTCGCCGAGGACGGCACCCCGGTGCTGGACCTGGTGGTGTCGGTGGTCTGCTCCTCCGGCACCTACATCCGGGCCCTCGCCCGTGACCTGGGCGCCGACCTGGGCGTCGGCGGCCACCTCACCGCCCTGCGGCGCACCCGCGTGGGCCCGTACAAGCTGGATTCGGCCAGGACGCTGGACCAGCTCCAGCAGGACCTGACCGTGATGCCGATCGCGGAGGCGGCCGGCGCGGCCTTCCCGCGCTGGGACGTGGACGCCAGGCGCGCGCGGCTGCTCACCAACGGCGTACGGCTGGACATGCCCGACGAGTACGCGGGAGCCGGTGCCGTCGCGGTCTTCGGGCCCGAGGGCCGGTTCGTCGCGCTGGTGGAGGAACACCGGGGCAAGGCCAAGAGCCTGGCCGTCTTCGGCTGAGGCCGGGCGCCGCCGGGGCGCCGCGGGCCCGAGCCCGAGCGGCCCGAGCAGCCCGAGTGCGTCCGGGGGCCGAGTGGCCAGTGGTCGAGAGGGCGATTGGCCGCAGGGGCCTCGGGAGGCCGAGCGGCCGCGAGGGCGATGGGCCGAGAGGGCGAGAGATCACAGGGCCGGGGCCGGACGGCCGGGCTTCCCCGGACCCACCCGTGGAGCGGCGGCCACGGGGACTTCCACTGGCGCCGCTCCACGGTCCCCCCTCGGTTCCCCCACCCCTAAGGTGTATCCATCAGCCTCACCCTGTTCACCCGTCCGGGCAGGCGCTCGGAGTGAAGCGGGGGAGCGGAAGGGGGCGCGTTCGCCACGCGATCTGTCCCGCCGATCACCGCCCACCTACCGTCGGACGCAGGGCACGGGTGTACGGCGGGGAGGTTCGACGATGGCGTCGCGGAACCGGTCCCGGATGACAGGCGGCAGCACACGACGACGGTCCCGGGACGGCCTCCGGGACCCGGACGACGGCACCCCGTCGTCCACCTGGGAGGAGGCCGCCGGGCGCGCACCGGACGACTCCCTGGTCCGCATCCACGACCTGGCCGGCCGCCCGCGCGGAACCGGATTCGTGGCCGACCACCACGGCACGGTGATCACCAGCCACGAGGCGGTCGACGGCCTGCCCCGGCTCGTCCTGCACGCCGGGGACCGCGGCCGCGTCGTCGCCGCCGGCGAGGTGACCCCGCTGCCCTCCCTCGGCCTGGCCCTCGTCCGCACCGAGGGCCTGGGCGTGGCCCCGCTGCCCGTCACCGCGCGGGACCGGATCGACGCCGGGACCTATGTCCGGATCGCGGCCGGATGCTGGCGCGAGGCACGGGTCCTGGGCACCACCGACGTCACCTACACGGCCACCGACCGCTTCCACGTCCTCGGCGGCGCCCTGGAACTCGCGGTGGGGACGTCCGGTCTGGACGCCCTGCGGCTGGGCGGCGGCGCGGCCGGCGGACCGGTGCTCGACGCCACCACCGGCGCGGTGCTCGGCGTCCTCGGCACCGCCCTGAGCTCGGGCCACCGCGACGTCGGCTTCGCGGTACCGCTGCGCCCCGCCCCCGGCCCCCTCGCCGAGCTGCTCGCCGAGAACGCGGCGACGGTCCCCGCGTACGGAGCCGACCTCAACCTGGCCGGCGTCCTCGAACTGGCGGGGACCGCGTCGGCCCAGGGCGGCCTGCCGGGGATGCCGGCAGGCCGCCCCGGAGCCGGTTCCGACGGCCTCGGCGCGGTGGAACCCGTGGAACGGCATGCGCCGGCCCGGGAGTTCGCCGCTTTCACCAGCCTTGGGAGTCCGGCCCGCGTCCTCGGACTCGTCGGGGCGCCCGGCAGCGGTCGTACGACCGAACTCGCGGCCCTCGCCGCCCGCCGCACCCGGGGCCCGGAGCCGGCGCCCACGCTGTGGCTGCGCGGCGCCGACCTGCGGGACGACGACACCTCGGTGGCGGACGCCGTACGCCGGTCGCTGTTCCGGGCCGCCCGCATCGTGGCCGCCGCCTCGCGCAGGTCGCTCCCGGCCGCCGACCCGGGCGACGTCACCCCGGACCGCCTCGCCCGTCTGGCCCGCACGGCCGGCCGCCCCCTGCTGCTCCTCCTGGACGGCCCGGAGGAGATGCCCCTGGCGCTGGCCCACCGCCTCCCCGCGTGGACGGAGGGCACGGCGGCATGGCTGCGGGAGACGGGCGCACGACTGGTCGTGGCGTGCCGGGCGGAGTACTGGGAGCACGCCGGTGCGGAATTCCCGCCGGAGCTGTTGCACGGGGCGTCCGGCGCGGGACAGCGGGGCGTGCCGACCGCCCCGGAGCCCGAGGCGGACACCGCACACCCACCGGCCGGTCCGGCCCTTGCGGAACCGGCTGGGCACCCGGCCGGCCCGGTCCAGTCCCCGGCCGGCCCGGTCCAGTCCCCGGTCGGCCCGGTCCAGTCCCCGGCCGGTCCGGCCGCAGCTGAGCCGCTGCCCGGAACGGCCGACGGGGAGGGGCGGGACGGGGCGGCCGTGGCCGAGCCGGTGACCGGGTCCGTGGCCGGAGGGCGGCTGCCCAGGGCTGCCGCCGCCGGGGAGCCGGTGACTCGATCCGTCGGCGGTGAGCCGGGGGTCGGGTCGGTCGGCGGGGCGTCGTCGTCCGGGGTGGTGGCGGGGGGCCGGGCGACGGGATCGGCGTGGGGGGAGCCGGAGGGCCGGTCCTTCGCCGGGGAGCCGGGGGCCGGGCAGTCGGCCGGTGGAGATCCGCTGCGTGGTCCGGCGGCCGGGGGACCGGTGCACGGAGGGGCCGGCGGTGTGCTGCCGCCCTGCGTCCGGCTCGGTGACCTGAGTGAGGACGAGGCCCGGCAGGCGCGCAGACGCCACCGTGTCCCCGAGGGCGCGCTGTCGGACGCCGACGGCCGTCACCCCCTCACCGTCCGCCTCCTCTCCGAGGTCTGGGCCGCCCTGCCGGATCCTCCGGCGCCCGTCCGCGTCGACCGGGACGAAGTCTTCGCGGCCTACCTCGACCTGCTGTGCCTGCGCGTCGCGGCCCGCCTGGCCCTGGAGAACGGCCTGTGCGGCACCGCCGTGCGCCGCCTCGCCGCGCTGGTCTGCGGCCAGGTCCACGAGGCCGCCCGGCGCAGTCTCGGGCCCGGGCAGGGCGAGCTGGACCGGGAGTCGTTCGAGGACGTGTTCCCCTGGGGGCCCGCGCCCGCCCGCCTCGGCGGCGGAACCGGCTGGGCCTCCGCCGTCCTGGCCGAGGGCCTCTTCGTACCCTCCGGGAGCGGCTACCGCTTCGGGCACGAGGAACTCGCCGACTGGATCCAGGGCATCCATCTCGATCTGGACGAGGCCCTGCGCGTCCTCGTCCACCGCCGAGGCACCGCGCCCGACGCCGGGTCCCTCCCCGTACCGCACCACCGCATCGGCCCCGTCGTCGAGGCCCTGCTGCTCCTCGCCCGCCAGCGGGGAACTCCACAACTCGCGTTGACCCTTGAGGAGTTGGTCGACGCCCTGGATGTCGAGCCGCAATCGTGGTGGGCGGCCCGGCTGGTCGCGGAGGTGCTGACGCGCGTACCCGACGCGACCCCGTACACGGAGGTGCTGCGGCTGCTCGCCGACGGCATCGCGGACCGGCGCGGTGAGGGACGGACCGTGCCGGCGGAGTTCGGGCCCGCCTTCTGGACCGCCCTGCGGCTGCCGGAGGACACCCGCTTCGACCTGCTTCGCCGGCTCGTCCTCGCCGACGGCCCGCCGCACGAGCCGGGCCCCCGCCACCTCGACACCGTCGCCCGGCTGCTCACCGCCGACCCCACGGCCGTACAGCCCCTCCTCGTCCGCTGGTTCGGCGACGAGCGCCCGCTGCCCGCCACCCCGCACGCGACCGTGGCGACGGCCGCGCAGGCACTGCTGCACACCCACCGCCACCGCGACCTGGACACCCTCACCGAGGTGCTCGTCGACAGCGCGCACCGGCGGGCCGAGGAACTGCTCGGCGTCCTGGCCGAGGACGAACCGGCCGCCCTGTGCCGGGCCGTCGACCGCTGGGCCCACGACGAGCGGCCCGCCCGGCGCACGGCGGCGGTGACCCACGGCCTGCGCGCTGCCCCGCACGTGCGCACCGACGACGACCGCGCCCTGCTGCGCCACGCCGCCCTCGCCCTGCTCGGCCGCCCCGCCGACACCGCACTGCACGGCGGTGCGCTCGCCCTGCTCGTCCAGGACCCGGCCGCCCGCGACCGCCACCTCCCGCGGGCCCTGCGCCACTTCGCCGCGGGCGATCCCTACCTCCCGCCGAGCGCGGTGGCGACCGCGCTGCCCACCCACCCGGAGCCCGTCCTCGAAGCCTTCCGGGCCCGCCTGTGCGGCGCGGACGCGGGAGAGGCGCTGCGCAGACTCGCCGACGCCACCACCCCCGAGCTGGCCCGCCGGGTCGCCGCGCTCGTCGGCGCCGCCGTGACCGAGCGACCGGAGACCGCCGGGCACGTGGCCGCCTACGTCGACCGGCGCCTGGACCAGGGCCCGGCCGCCGGCGCCGTACTCCTGCCGCTGGTCACCGGCCTGCTGGCCGACGGCCCGGAGCCCGCGCGGGCCGCGCTCGCCGGCGTTCTCGCCACCGAGGGCGCCCCCGCCTCCCGCCCCCTGCGCCGCGAGCTGCGCGAGTTCCTCCTGGCGCACGAACAGGACCCCGCCGTACTGGACGCCCTGCTGCGCGCCGTCGCCCAGGCCGGCGGCGGCGACGAGCTGCGCACCCTGGCCCACCGCACCGGTCTGCTCCTCGTCCGCACCCCGTACGGCGCCCTCCGCTTCGACCGCGCACTGGTCGACATGGCACGCCACATCCCCGGATTCGCTGCCCGTGTGAGCGGCTGGCTGGCCGACGCACCCCAGGAGTGGGCGGTGCTGGTGGGGCCCAGCGCACGCCGGACGATCGAGAACCTGGCCGGTGTGGGCGTCCCCGCATGACGCGACGGACCGCGTGCGCCCGGTCACAGCGCCCATGCCGATGCGGGCCGCGGGCGCACGGCATGGCACCCTTAGACCTGCGTGAGAAGCAACTACGGACACGGGTTCGACTTCGACGAGTTTGCGACAAGGAGCAGGCACAGTGCAGCGCTGGCGTGGCTTGGAGGACATCCCCGAGGACTGGGGGCGCAGCGTCGTCACCATCGGCTCCTACGACGGAGTCCACCGCGGGCACCAGCTGATCATCAAGCACGCCGTGGACCGCGCCCGTGAGCTGGGCGTTCCGGCCGTCGTCGTGACCTTCGACCCGCACCCCAGCGAGGTCGTCCGCCCCGGCAGCCACCCCCCGCTGCTCGCCCCGCACCACCGCCGCGCCGAACTGTGCGCCGAGCTGGGCGTGGACGCGGTGCTGATCCTGCCCTTCACGACCGAGTTCTCGAAGCTGTCCCCGGCCGACTTCGTGGTCAAGGTCCTGGTCGACAAGCTGCACGCCAAGGCCGTCGTCGAGGGCCCCAACTTCCGCTTCGGCCACAAGGCCGCGGGGAACGTGGAGTTCCTCACCGAGCAGGGCAAGGTGTACGACTTCGAGGTCGAGGTCGTCGACCTGTACGTGACCGGTGAGGCCGGCGGCGGCGAGCCGTTCTCCTCGACCCTGACCCGGCGCCTGGTCGCCGAGGGCGACGTCGAGGGCGCCGCGGAGATCCTGGGCCGGCCGCACCGCGTGGAGGGCGTGGTCGTCCGCGGTGCCCAGCGCGGCCGTGAGCTCGGCTTCCCGACGGCCAACGTCGAGACCCTTCCGCACACCGCGATCCCGGCCGACGGCGTCTACGCCGGCTGGCTGCACGCCCAGGGCGAGGCGATGCCGGCCGCGATCTCCGTCGGCACGAACCCGCAGTTCGAGGGCACCGAGCGCACGGTGGAGGCGTACGCCATCGACCGTGTGGGCCTCGACCTGTACGGCCTGCACGTTGCCGTGGACTTCCTGGCCTTCGTCCGCGGTCAGGCGAAGTTCGAGACGCTGGACGCGCTGCTGGAGCAGATGGGCGAGGACGTCAAGCGCTGCCGGGACCTGATCGCGGCGGCCGAGTAGGACGATTTCTTCACGACTCACGACGCCGAAGGGCGGCCGGTGCCGGTGGGCACCGGCCGCCCTTCGCCGTAGCTGGTTACTGCTGGGGCGGCGGGGGAGGCGTCTGTCCGTCCGGCTGCCCGGGCCCGCCCGGCTGCGGGTAGCCGTAACCGGGCTGTGGGTACGGCTGGGCGGGCGGCTGCCCGGGGTGCCCCGCCTGACCGGGCTGGGCGTAGGGCTGTCCGGGCTGCGGGTACGGCTGCTGGCCGGGCATGGGCTGGCCGGGCATCGGCTGGCCGGGCACGGGCTGACCTGGCAGCGGCTGTCCGGGGACCGGTTGTCCCGGCATGGGCTGCCCCGGCATGGGCGGCTGGCCGGAGAAGGGCTGGCCCGGCATCGGCGGGGCGGCCACCGGGGGCGGGTTGCCGTCGGACGTCCACAGGCCGTGCGACTGCTGGTGCCGGACGAAGTCCTCGGCGACCATCGCCGCGAGGTTGAAGTACGCCTCCCGCACCTTGGGTCGCATCATGTCGAGGTCGACCTCGGCACCGGCGGCCAGATGCTCGTCGAACGGCACCACGACGACGCCCCGGCACCGCGTCTGGAAGTGCGCCACGATGTCCTCGACCTTGATCATCTTGCCTGTCTCGCGGACCCCCGAGATCACGGTGAGGGACCGGGACACGAGATCGGCGTAGCCGTGCGCCGACAGCCAGTCCAGTGTCGTACTGGCGCTGCTCGCACCGTCCACGGACGGCGTCGAGATGATGATGAGCTGGTCGGCGAGGTCGAGCACGCCGCGCATGGCGCTGTAGAGCAGGCCGGTACCCGAGTCGGTGAGGATGATCGGGTACTGCTTGCCGAGCACGTCGATCGCGCGCCGGTAGTCCTCGTCGTTGAAGGTCGTGGACACGGCCGGGTCCACGTCGTTGGCGATGATCTCCAGGCCGGACGAGGCCTGGGAGGTGAACCGCCGGATGTCCATGTACGAGTTGAGGTACGGGATCGCCTGGACGAGGTCGCGGATGGTGGCACCGGTCTCGCGGCGCACCCGGCGGCCGAGCGTACCGGCGTCCGGGTTGGCGTCGATCGCCAGGATCTTGTCCTGCCGTTCGCTGGCGAGCGTGGAGCCGAGGGCGGTGGTGGTCGTGGTCTTGCCCACGCCGCCCTTGAGGCTGATGACGGCGATGCGGTAGCAGGACAGCACGGGCGTGCGGATCAGCTCCAGCTTCCGCTGCCGCTCGGCCTCCTCCTTCTTGCCGCCCAGCTTGAACCGCGAGCCGCCGGCCGCCGGGCGGCTGCTCTTCGCCTTCTGCCTCTTGTTGTTGAGCAGCCGGTCGGACGACAGCTCCACGGCGGCCGTGTAACCGAGCGGTGCGGCACCCGGGTTGGTGGGCTGGCGCTGGTCGTGCTGCATGGGCTGCGGCCAGGCGGCCCCTGCACGGGGGTCGACGGGCTGCTGGGGCGACTGGGGGTACTGGGGCGGAAGCGGCTGTCCGGGCTGGCCCGGCTGGCCGGGCTGAGTCGGATATCCGGGCTGACCCGGTTGCCCTGGTTGCCCCGGCTGTCCCGGTTGGCCGGGCTGTGCCGTGGGCTCGGGCTGCGTGGCCTGCGGAGCCTGCGGAGTCTGCCGGGGCTGTGGGGCGTGGGGGGCCTGCGGGGCTTGCGGGGCCTGGAGGGCGAATCCTTGCTGATCCGGCTGCGGGAAGCCGTAACCGGCAGGAGGGTTGGGGCCGGGGGCCGGGGCGCCGCCCGGCTGCTCGGCCTGCGGCTGCGGCGCCGAGGGAGGCGTCGGCATGGGGGACGGGAAGCCGTAGCCGGACTGGGGCGGTGCCTGCGCCGGCACCTGGTTCGGCGGCATCGGCGCGGCCGACGGGTTCCATGCGGCGGGCGCCGGCTGCGGCGCCTGCGGCTGGAAGGGCGGCTGCTGGGCGGGGACGGCCGGCTGCTCCGGAACGCCGGACGTCGGCTGGGGCTGCGGCTGCGCGGGCCACTGATTCGCCTGCGCGGGCGCTGCCGGGGGGTACGACGGCGGCAGCGGCGGCACTGCGCCCTGTGCCGTGGGCGAGGGCGTCCAGGCGGGCGGTGTGTCACCGGGCGCACCGGACCCGCCGCCAGGAACGGCGTCCTGCGGTGCGCTGTCGCCGGCGGGTACGGCGTCTGCGGGCGCCATGTCCTGGGGCTCGGGAGCTTCGCCCGGCGTGGCGGCCTGCTCCGCCTCGGAGGCTTCGACGGACACGGCACCGGACGACTCACCGACGACACCGTCGTCCGCGGGAGCGGAGCCGTCGGAATCGTCGGAACCTTCGGCCGGCTCAGCGGTCCCGGAGGCCCCGTCAGTCCCATCCGTCACGTCGTCGTGCTCATCGCCGTCGGCCACGGCCGCGGCGGTCCCGCCGTCCTCGTCCGTGTCCTCGGCATTGTCCTCCTCGGCCGCCTGCGGCGCCTCCTCGGCGGCCACACGTTCGGCGATCTCCCTCTTCAGCGCCACGGCGGAGAACCGCATGGTGGCACCGCTGTCGAGGTCGCCGTTGTCGGACTCCCGCTCCTCGGCGGGGGCGGGGACGGAGACGGGCCCCGGCTCCTGCTGCGCTTCCGCCTGTGCCTGCGGCTGCGGCTGCTGAGGCTCGAACCCGCTCCCCTCCGGAAGCCTGGGCACCCCGGTAGCCGCCGCGGGCGGCGGAGGCGTGAGCGCGGTGCCCGCGGCGGGCGGTGGCGGAGTGAAGGGCGCACTCGGCGTCGCCGCCGGGGGCGCGGGAGGGGAGGGAACGGCCCCCGGAGCCGCGCCCGAGGAATCCGCCGCCTGGCCGGGGCCCTGACCGAGGCCCTGCCCGGAACCGTTCGACGCGTTCTGGGTGTACCAGGCAGGTGGCGCGTAGTCGATGGTGAACTCGCCGGTCGCCTCGACTGCGGACTCCGCGTCGGGTTGGTCATCGCCGGGTGTCGCCCAGCCCCCGCGGATCCCGTCCCGATCGCTGCTCACAGTTCCTCCTGGTGTGGTCGAGCACACTCACGCGTGCTGGGGCGACCCTTGCTTGTCGTCGAATGCGTTCGAGGCCGTCCGAGGTCGTCCGATCAACCGGCTCTCCCCCTGGGACGCCGACGCCCGGTCCACGGGTTCTGGCGTCGCGCCGGGTCCCAGCCTAATCACCACATGCACCGCCCCGGCAGCCCCGGCCACCACTCCGCCCCCGCCGATGCCGGCACCCCGGAGCGAAGACGACCCCGAGGTCGTAACGGGCCGAGGCAAAAAGGTCGATAAGGAGCCGATCAGTCCATTCGGCGCGGAGTGCCCATCAAGCCGATCTCGGCATCCGTCGGTTGAGTCATCACGTACTGCCGGTCGCGTTCCGCGCACCACAGGGTGACGCCGTCGGCCAGCGTCGGCAGAGCCTCGTACTCGGCGCGGGGCAGCCCGGCCGTACGGCCGATCTCCGCCGCCTCCTCCGGCGAGACCCGCTGGACGCCCACCAGGCGGGCCTGACGCATCAACCGCGGTGCGACCGGGCTGAGATAGGGAAGAAGCGTGAGCACGGCCTGCCAGGGCGCCGACGTCACCCGCCCGCGCGGCGGCCGCATACCGCAGTCCCGGATCACCAGCACCGGGCTCACGGCGGAGGCGCCCAGCGGAGGAACCCGGCCCACCTCGTGCACGGTCATCCCGGACTGGCCACCACCCACCGCCTGCACGACCTGCGCCCAGTGCCCCGGTCTGCCGGTCTCCACCGCGACCCGCGCGCCCGTCGCCGCCACGCGCAGCGCCAGCACCTGTGCCGTCCACAGGCCGCCGATGAACAGGATGTCGAACGGCGTCGGACGGTTGACGCCGATGACGGCCGGTTGCCCCTCGGCGTTCACGCCCACCACGACCCCGTCGTCCCCGACGGGCAGGGCGAGCGAGTCGACCTGGGACAAGGACAGCGTGTGCCGCGGATGCCGGGGACCGAGGAGACCGAACCCGGTGCGCAGACGCTCCCGGAGGCCGGTGACGGGCTGCGTACCGGCGGCCGGGTCGGCGGCCGGCGTCGATGCGGTCGTGGCCATCAGCGGGCACCTCCGAGCGGCAGAGTGGCGAGGACACCGGGCAGTTGCTCACGGTCCAGGCGGACGAGGCCGGTACGCACCTCACGCGCGGCACGCTCCAGACTCCGGCGCGCGTCCGCCAGCTCGGTGCTGCTGCGGCCGGTGACCCGCACGTGCCCGGTGAGCGTCACGTCCCGCTGCCCGCTGCGGGCCAGGGTCACGCTGAAGGTCGTCGCCAGCGCGGGAACCGCCGTCAACTGGGCCACCAGTTGCGGCAGTCCCATGCCGGAGCCGCCGAGCTGGGGCCAGCGCCGGACCCAGTAGGTGGTGTGCCGCCGGTTGTCGCAGCGCCAGCTGCGGCTGGACTCCTCGGTGCGCCGCCGGGGCGTGTCACCCTGCCCGAGCTGCGCGGTCACCATCGGGTTGGCACACACCGAGGTGGCGATGGCGGCCGACAGCTCCTCCTCCGTCAGCAGGTTCGCCCGGAATCCGGCACCCGTCAGCCTGCTGGCCAGGTGCTCCGCCGACCGCACGAGGCACTTCTGGGCCCCGAGGAGCCCGCCACCCCGCGCCGCCACCGCCTCGGGGCACAGCTCGGGATCGAGCTTCAGCGCGATCCACATGATGCGGACGGCCGGCGAGACCGTCTCCGCCTGCAGCTGGGCGTAGTTGGTCACCACGACCGACTGCCACGGCAGGTGGGGCGCGGGCGCGGGCTGCGTGTGCAGCACGATCTGCGCCGACTCCAGACGGATACCGTCCACGTCGAGCGCGTCCCGCACCAGGGCGAGGGGAAGGGGTCTGATCCCGCGCTCGGCGCGCAGCGCACCGGCGTCGGCCTCCACCTGGAGCACGGCCGTGAGGAAGCCTCCGTCGCCCACCATGCCCACCGGCCGCCGGTCGTGCTCGTCACGGTGGCGGTAGGTGTACGTGCGCAGGTTCGGCTCGCACTCCACGGCGGGGACCAGACTGGCGTCGACGCCGGGCGGTACGGGGGTGCCAGGCGCCCGGCGGAGGCGGGCGCGCAGGGCCAGTTGGCTGCCCAGCCACTCCGGCAGCGAGCGCCCCCGCCGGCGTACGAGGGCGAGCAGGACGAGAACGACCGCGACGACGGCCGCCGGCACCAGGGCGAGCCGGCCGATGAGCCAGCCGCACACCACCAGCGCGGCGGCCAGCTCCAGCAGCACCATCCGCTTCAGCGCGAACGAGCCGCCCCGCCCCGAACGCGCCTGCAGGTGCGGAGTGACAGGACCCCGCGCCGCCGGCGCCGCGGCGGACCGTCGTGCCGCGAATTGCGATCGCGACCGGGTCCGCGGTGCGGAAGCCATCACTGCAAAACCCCCGAACTCTCCCGAAAAAGACCGCACTCAGCAGGCGGCAAGGCTTCAGCACCCTACCCGTGCCGCACACACCACTGCGCAACAGGCATAGTAGGTGCCCGGTCTGACAGCCGAGGTTCCAGAGGCAGCCGGGGGCCGCGGGGCGGAGCTCCGCCGACCCTCCACCGACACTGCACCTGACCTCCACGGCTTCGTACGGGGAGAGAACGAACACAGATGGCATCACGGCGCGATGAACTGAACGCCTACACCTTCGCGAAGCGCCGCACGCTCGCGTCCTTCCTGCAACCCTCGCCCTCGGGCTCGGAGGAGGGCGCTCCCAAGCCGCTCAGGGCGGTCGTGCCCGGCGCCGTCGTCGGCGTGGTCGTCCTCGCCGTGTTCGGAGCGATCGGCCTCTTCAGCCCGACGGCGCCGAAGGGCTGGGACGACCCCGGGGAGCACGTCATCGTGGCCAGCGACTCGACCACCCGCTACGTCGTCCTCAAGACGGCCGGGAAGAAGCAGCTCCACCCCGTCCTCAACATGGCCTCGGCCAGGCTCCTCCTGGACCCGGACAAGAACAGCGTCATCACCGTCGACGAGAAGGTCCTCGACAGCGGCAAGCCCCCGCACGGCGCCACCATCGGCATCCCCTACGCACCCGATCGCCTGCCCTCGTCCGACGAGGCGGAGAAAGCCAAGCGCTGGGCGGTCTGCGAGCGCCCCGGACCCGGCGGCCGGGCCATCCAGAAGGCGGCGTTCGTCCTCGCCGAGAAGGAGTGGTCCAGGACCGAGGGCTCGGGCAAGCTGTCCGGCGGCGACCTGATGTACGTCGTCGGCCCCGACGGCAAGTCCCAGTACGTCGTCGACTCGCGCGGCTACGCCTACCCGCTGGCCGACCCCGCCGACAAGGAACTCCTCAAGGCCCTCGACACGCAGGGCCGCGCCCCGCAGCGCGTCTCCCAGGACTGGCTGGACACCCTCCACAAGGGCGACCCGATCGCCATCCCGGAGATCACCGGGACACCGGGCGCGGACGCGGGAGCCTCCGACATGCTCGGGCAGTACGACAAGGTGGGCATGGTCATCAAGGCCTACGACGGCAGCCGCATGCAGTACTACGTCGTCCTGAGCGGCAGCGTGGCCCGCATCTCGGAGTTCACCGCCACCCTGCTGCTCAACAGCGGCGACCTCGTCGGCGTCGGGCAGACGGGCGAGGCGCAGCAGGTCAGCCCCGGCGCGGTCGTCGACAGCACCGAGTTCGAGGGGGAGCGGAACTGGCCGTCGTACCGGCCGAAGACGGTCAACGGCGCCACCGCCACGGCCACCACCGCCCGCACCACCGTCTGCAACGTCCTGCGCTCGGTGAACGCCAAGAACGGGGCGACGACGCTGTCCACCTGGGCGGGCACCGACTTCCCCGCCCAGTTGCCCACCGGATCCTCCAGCGCGTACGTGACCCCGGGATCCGGCCAGCTCTACCGGCAGTTCCAGGGCACCGAGACCGACGCGGGCGGGGTCTTCCTGGTCACCGACACGGGCCTGCGCTACGCCCTGCAGTCCAACAGCGACAGCGCGACGGACGACAAGGGCATCGGAACCTCCGACAAGCAGCGTGAGCAGCAGCTCACCGAGGCCCGCATCGCCCAGACCCGGCTCGGCTACGACAAGGTGAACCCCTCACCCGTCCCGGTGCAGTGGTCCACCTTCCTGCCCACCGGTCCGCGCCTGTCGGAGGCGGCGGCGCGGCAGCCGCAGGGTTCTTAGCCGCCGTGGCCTCCCAGGAGAGCGAAGACATGCAGGTCATGCTGAAGAAGAACCGCTCCGTGCGCCCGCACCGCAACGGCATGCTCCCGCGGACGGCGGCGGCGCTGCTCGCCACGGCACTCCTCACCGGAGCGACGATGTGCGCGCTCCCGGCCCCCGAGGCGCGGGCGGAGGACGGCGGGCGGTGCACGTTCCCGTCGAAGAAGTACGAAGGCCGGCCGTGGGCGCTGCAACGCGTCAACCTCGACGAGCTGTGGGCGCAGTCGAAGGGCAAGGGCGTGAGCGTGGCGGTGATCGACACCGGCGTCGACGTGAAGAACCCCCAGCTCACCGACGCCGTCGACGCCGCCAAGGGCAAGAACTACCTGCCGTCGAAGAACGCCAAGGGCGAGAAGATCGAGCGAGGCAACGCGCAGGGCACCACCGACACCGTCGGCCACGGCACGCGCGTGGCCGGCATCATCGCGGCACGGCCCGCGAAGGGCACCGGCTTCGTCGGCCTCGCCCCCGAGGCCACGATCATCCCCGTCAAGCAGAACGACGCGGAGGGCAACGGAACCGCGGCGACACTCGCCGCATCGATCCGCTACGCCGTCGAGGCCGGCGCCGACGTCATCAACATCTCCCAGGACACGGCGAACGCCGTCGAGCCCGACCCGAGCCTGAAGGCGGCCGTCGACTACGCCCTGGGCCGGCAGGTCGTGGTCGTGGCCTCCGCCGGCAACGACGGCCTCGGCGGCAACGTCAAGGTCACCTACCCGGCCTCCTACGACGGAGTCCTGGCCGTGGCGTCCTCCGACCGCAACAACGAACGCGCCTCCTTCTCCCAGTCGGGAGAGTTCGTGGGCGTCGCGGCCCCCGGCGTCGACATGATCTCCACGGTCCCCGGCAACGGCCACTGCTCGGACAACGGCACCAGCTTCTCGGCCCCCTACGTGGCCGCGGTCGCGGCGCTGCTGAAGGCCAAGTACCCCAAGTGGACGGCACGCCAGATCGTCGCCCAGATCGAGCAGACGGCGGAACGCTCGATCCCCGGCCACGACCGCCTCGTCGGCTGGGGCGTGATCGACCCGGTCAAGGCCCTCACGGACGTGGACCCCGCCCACCCGGTGGAGTCCCCGACCCCCGACAAGGGCGTGATCCCGGCCGAGGCCCCCTCCGTCGCCCCGGTGCACTTCGGCGAGACGGCCCAGGAACGCAACACCCGCGTGGCGACGTACGTGGTGGTCGGCGGCCTGGTCCTGGTGGCGGGCCTCACCGGCACAGCGATCGCAGCACGAGACGCCCGCCGCAGACACACCGGCCGCAGCAGCCGGCCATGACCAAGCTCTCGCTCACCACCTACGTCCTGGCCGCGACGGCCTGCGTCAAGGCCGACCGGGCCCGTTCCTGGGCGGCCTTCGTCGACGCACACGTCCTTCTGCTCGCCATGGCCGCGACCGGCATGGCGCAGCCGACGCCCCCCAGTTCGGCGTGACTGCCTCCCCGTCAGCCGCCAACACCACCGACTCCACCTACACGGTCACGGCCGCCGGCGCAGGAGTCTCCTTCTGCGTCGAGGTAAAGCTCACCCGCTCACCAGAGGACGACTACGAGTCACCGGGGGCGACGGGGTGACGGTACTGGGCTATGCGTATGCGGTGTCGAGCCGGGCAGGGACCTGCTGACGGCCTCGTTCGGACTGCTCCTGACCCGCGTTCAAGTACCCACGGGCACCAAGATTTGCAGGGCTACTGCGAGCCTGCCGTACATGCAGCCGACTCCTCGACTCTCTCGGTGTAAGAAGTGATGAGGCGCTTCATGGCATCGGCATCGCTGTGCTCCGATCCCTGTGCCTGAAGTGCCACATACAGCTCCTGCTTGTATCTGCGGTCCGTGCAGTTGCGTGTCTTGCCGAAACTCTCATTCCCGGAGAACCGGAATCGTCCCGAGTCAGCCGAGTGTTTGATTTCTTCCAGAGTTTGCCCTGCGAGAAAGTAGGCTGTTGTCTTTCCCTGAGCCACCCACGCCTGTGTAGCCGTCAGAACCAGAGTTCCATCGACGACCACATTGCAGATCTTCGTCCCGGCATGGTCTTCTTCGCTGACCTTTATCTGCTTGCCTGCGGGTAGGAATGGCGTGAGTTCCTTCGCGCTCACCGGCGTCCCGCACAGATCGTCAGGGACAGCGTAGTCACGCTCGGGCTTTTCGCTACTGCAGCCTGCAACCGCAGCCAGAACGATGATGGCGGCGAGGGGGAGTTTGATGGTTCGGTGACTGATCATGAGAACTCCGCGATGCTTCCGGGTGCCTGGCCCTCAAGGATTGCTCGAGCGTTGATATATCCCTGGCGGCTGGCCTCCCCGGCCGCCGATGCGGCGTCGCCTGCGTCTATCGTGTGGTACTTTTCGGCCGCTTCCCGCACGGCCAGCTGTGTGATGTCCTTCCCTCGCACCATGCCTTGCTGCCAGTACTGGCCGCCAGTGCTCTGGGCATCCTCCTTGGCCTTTCCTTCGGCGTCCTCGAAAAGTTCCTCGAGGACAACGCTCGTCACAGTCCCGGCCCCACCGCCGACTGCGGCCCCCGCCCAAGGTGTTGCGATAAAGGACGTGCCTACTCCGACCACGGTGCCTACCGCGCCGGAGATCAGATTCTTGCGCTGAGCAATCGCATGTTCGAATCCCTTGTCCTTGTCCGACGCCTCATCGCCGATGAAATCCTGGGCGCCGAGTCCGAGTGTTCCTGATACTTCTCCAGATCGTCCTGCGATCTGCTCGACAAGCAATTGATAGTTGTCAGAGACTCGACGGTCCGCCGGGAGGTCTGGGTTCAAGTGGTAATCCATGAGTTTGCCCATGTAGTTTTTTTGACCAACCTCGACGGCGGCATACGCCTCCGGGTTCCGACCGAGGGTCGGTAGCCCGTCAGAGGGTCGGCGCCGCTGTCCTCTCCGATCCGGTTGAGCCACGGAGTCGCGGGGCTGTTGCGCCAGGCGAGGTTCCCGTGTTCCCCGTTGCCAGTCAGCTTGCGCTCGGTCGCCATGAGCTTCGTGTCGTAGTCCTTGAGGAACCGGTCGTCGTAGTCGCCAGTCCGCATCAGGTTGCTCATGACCTGGAATCCCATGGGGCCACCACGATCGCCGTAGAGCGGCTTGTCGCCGACGTTGACCATCGTGTCGCCAGGAGCCCCGACCGCTCGTCGAACCCGGCGTCCAGCGCGGCGATACTGCTCTTTCTGGCGCTGGATGTAACCCTCGTCCCCGTCGTGCACCTTCTTCATGACACGCATATGGTTCGAAATGTGAGCACACGCGTCCATCAGGGACTTGAGGTGCTCTTCCCGGCGATTTGATACATGCTTGAGCCCTGCCCCGAGCGCGAAACCCTGCTTGGGCATGTCGGGGTTGAACGCCGCTGTACCGATGCTGGTGAGACCGTCGTTCGCGACCTTGAGGTTCCCGTAGGTGGCCGGCGCACGGCCGGCCCGCCGCCACCCACCTGATTCAACTGCATGTGGTATGAGCCCCGTTGGAGCTGCAGCGCATCCGCCTTGAGCAGTTCCCACTCACCCCACGCCATGAGTGGCTACCTCCCCCGTGTGCAGACCGCTGGCTGCCTGGCCGGGTCCAATGGTGTCGTGCAGTCTCCGGACGTCGACACAAGTTAGCAACTGGTCCCATAGGCCCTTCGTGTACCGGATGCAGGCCGATTGCGGAGGTGAAGTTTTTGCGGAGACGTGTGCGTACCCGTTCGTTGGAACAGGGCTGAATGCCACCTCGGCGGGCTCGCCGCACGCTTGCCGTGCGCGTCGGTGACGGGTCGCAGGCAACGCTGCGGGACGGGTCACTCTGCCGAGGGAAGTCATTCGCGGGCGGCCGTCGGTCACCAAGTCGGTCAAAGTGGCACGTCCGAGACGCCGTTGTAACTGGACCAGCACACATCACGGTTGGCCCTGTCGTACCGGTTGACTACAGTAGTGATCGCATGGTGCGCCGCGTCTCGCTTTGCGATCGCGGGGGCGGTCGATCAGCCGGCTACGCCATGGGTCTACGGGGAAACGGGGAGGGAGTGACGTGCTTCCAGCGGACATGGTGGGGGGCGTGTCGGCCGCCAGGGCGGCGAACCTGGAGGTCACCGGCGAGGCGCTGAGCGCGTTCGTGAAGCGGGTGGACGGAGTCCTGCGTGACCTCGAGGGGTCTCCCGGCAACCCGACGAGAGTCGGTGCCCAGACGATCAAACAGGGCTCGCTGGCCAGCGGAAGCGTAAGCCGCTTCCCCGAGGCCCTTGACCTCTACCTGGAGTACAACCGGGTTCACGAGAAGCTCACCTCTCTCTCCAAGATGCTGCACCTGCAGATCGAAGCGATCGGCATCGCCGTGCAGGGCGCGCACGTGGGCTTCGACAACCTCGAAGAGGAGCAGCGTCGTCGCTTCTGGGCGATTCAGACGCAGATCGAGGCGATTCAGGACGCGGACGGCGGCAAGCAGCGCGGCGCTCAGAGTGACACGACCACCGGGGACCTGTGACGATGACCGACAAGCAGCATGAAGGAGACCTGGAGCGGGTCTCCCAGCAGAACTCGTTCACGGACTTCACCCGCAATATCGAAGAGAAACCCGGCGGTGGGCTCTTCAACAATCTGGTGCGCTCGGCGGTGGAAGCGACGCCGTTCGGCAAAGCGATGCACGGTCGCACCAACTTCGAGGACTACCGTCTCAACGACATGATCGACCTGGTCGAGCAGACCAACCCGGAGGACCTGGAGTCTTCGGGCAAGGCCCTGTGGGACGCGCGGGACGCCATCACGGACGCGGCCAAGGAACTGGACGGCCACATCGAAAGGGTCCACTGGGTCGGAAAGTCGGGGGAGGCATTCCGTAAGTGGGGTCGCTCCCTGGTCGCCAGTACGTATGAGCTGAGCACCTTCGCAGGTGGGGCGGGCGATCAGATCACCGCGGCTGCCATGGGGCTTGCGGCGGTACGCAAGGCCATGCCGCCACGTGATACGCGCCCGGAAGAGAAGGCACTGCTGCCTCGTGAGATCCCGACGCCCAAGCAGGTCGACGGTAACGAGGAGTACGCCACGGCGGTCCGGGTGGAGAAGGATCGCCAGGAGGCGATCAACCAGATGAACCGGCTGTCGTCGTATTACGCGGTGGCGCAGGAGCGGCTGGTTGAGCTCAAGACTCCGGAGTTCACGACCATGCCGGACGTGGGCGTCCCGAAGCCTGTGCCTAGCAGCGGCGACCGCTTTTTTGCTTCGGGTGGTGCGGGTTCCGCGGCGCCGCAGACAAGCAATTCAACGATCTCTGCCGAGCATCGGTCGGTGGCCGCCACATCGGGCCCGGTCGCACCGCAAGGCTCAAGCGACGCTCCACTGCGGCCCACGGATGCGACACGTGTGACCGTGGAGCCTGACGACATGGTCGGAACGACCATCGACAGCGTCGGCACCCTGCCGCCGCCCTCAGCGCCGACCAGTACCGGTAACACCGCTCCAACCGTAGGCGCCCCCGGCGGAAGCAGCGGCACACCCAATGCATTCGGGAGCGGCTACGGGGCGCCGATTGCCAACCCGATCTCGAGCAAGGGTATGGGCGGCTCAGGCGGCGTCCGAGGCCCGATTAACGCCCAAGGACGAGCAAGCACGGCAGGCGTGAGTGGTGCGGGCCCGGGGCGTACTGGAGGCAGCGGTCCCATCAGCCAGATGGGACGTGCGACGCCGAGCGCTGAGCCAGTCGCGAAGGGCGTTTCTCCTGGCGCGAAATCCTTCCCGATGGGCCCCGGAGTGACCGGCGGTACCGCGAGGCCGGGCGCGGCGCCTGCGCCGAGGCCCCACGGCGGCGCGGCAACGGGTGCTGGGCACGCGAACGGTGTGGTGGGGGGACGGCCCGTGACCGGCGCTGCCACGCCGGCGAAGAGTGGGCCGAGGATCCCCCGGGGAACGGTGGTTGGCGCCGAGGCAGCAGCCGGAGCCCGGCCGGTCGACCGGCGTCCCGGCCAGCACGGTGTCTTTGGTGGACCGACGCCGGCCGTAAGGTCCGGTTCCAGCATCAACGCGCCTCGGAGTGGCCCGGCGGCGTCCGGGGCCGTCACCGGCAACCCTGCCGCACGCAACTCCGCGGCCAGTGCCGAGCGGAACGGCATGACCCGTGGGGGCGCCGGGCTCGTGCGCGGGCCAGGCGGTCGCGGAAAGACGAACGAAGATCGGGACAGGACAAGGGCATCGCGTCCTGAGCCCCAGGCCGAAGAAGACGAGACTCATCTGCCCACCGACCAACGACGCGGCGTGCCGCCGGTCGTCAACTAAGCGCTAGCGAGGACATACAACGTCATGAAGCCAGGGACCAGCCGACTGGCCGAGCGGAGTGCCTTCCGCAGGACACGTTGCAGGCGGCGAGTACGCGCGGTGAGCGCGGTCGTCGGCGCCTTGGCGGCTATGAGTGTGGGCTTCGCTCCGAACGCTGCGGCGGTCGATGCCCAGTCCGAGCAGTGGTACTTGAAGCCGATGCAGGCCGAGCAGATGTGGAAGGTCAGCACAGGAGAGGGCATCAAGGTCGCGGTCATTGACACTGGTGTGAATCCCAACACGGATTCACTTAAAGGTCAGGTGCTGGTGGACGAAGTCCCCAAAGAGGTCGCGTACGGTGCTACGGACGACTACACGGGCCATGGCACGAGCATGGCTGAGTTGATCGCAGGTACAGGGGCCAATGGCGGTGTGCAGGGTCTCGCACCTGGTGCAAAAATTGTCCCGTACCGCATCCATCTCAACGGCCTGACAGGGGCGGAAGACAAGCGAAAGACAGCCCAGGCCTGGGATGCGATCAAGGCTGCGGCTGACACCGATGCTCAGATCATCAGCATGTCTTTCGGTTCTGAATTCGTCGATCCGGACGAAGAAGAAGCGATCAAGTATGCAGCTTCGAAGGGCAAGCTGCTCGTTGCCGCTGTTGGAAACGATGGGCAGAAGACCGGCAAGATCGGTTATCCGGCAGCCTACTCGTACGTCCTGGGTGTGTCGGCGATGAATGAGGACAGCAGAATCCCGGACTTCGCCTCTTACGGGAACTACGTTGACCTCGTAGCACCGGGTGAGGACATTCCTGGCTACTGCCAGGCCAGTTTCCAGTCGTATTGCCACGACCTCGAGGGAACAAGTGCCTCCGCGGCCATCGTCTCCGCCTCTGCGGCCCTCATCTGGTCCGCCCACCCCGACTGGACGGCCAATCAGGTCACCCGAGCGCTGATCGATACCGCGAGCCGCAAGTGGCCGAAGGACGAGCCGACTCAGCACGCCGGTTACGGAACGGTGCGTCCTCGTAAGGTCCTTGAGAACGCGAACTACGACGCCGGCCCCGCGTACAAGGACCCGCTCGCCAAGTGGAACAGGGACGAGGGGGAGCCGCTGGTGACGGAGATTCCGCCGTCCACTGCAGCCTCCCCTTCTGCAACACCCTCGTCACAAGGCGCTGAAGCCTCTTCTGAGGGAGCGAAGGCGGCAGCAGGATCGGAGTCGGAGACGGTGGCAGCGGATGCCTCGCGCGACGACAACAGCACGCTCTGGATCGTGCTGGGTGCTGCCGCAGCAGTGATCGTGATCGGAGGCGGCGCACTCGCCGTTCTGCGGACGCGGCGCGCCAGGTGACGTCGACCACGTCAGCCGCCCGAGCCCTGCGCTGCTCGGCCAGGGCGTGGAGAACGTGCTCACCGCTGTAGGGCGCTGAGCCGCACAGTTGGATCCGGGTAAACAGGCGGATCCCGAGAGGAAAGAGGGAGGGCAGGCGGACCATGGCCGTCGACCAGAAGCTTGAAGATGCAGCAGTAGTCAAGCTGCAGAAGGACATGTACGAGAAGTTCGAGAACATCCGGAAGCGGGTGCACAACCTGCAGGGTGTGATCGACAGCCTCGAGGGCCAGTGGCACGGCATCGGTCGTGCCGCGTTCGACACGAAGCAGTACGAGATCAACACGTCGCTGCAGAACATGGGCCGCATCCTCGGTGACGTCATCGAGGCGATGACCGCGACGCGCAACATCAAGGACAGCAAGGAAGACGAAGTCCGCGCGGCCGTGAACAAGATCAACGTCAACGACGGTGCCCCCACGGTGCAGTCGTCGCCGTTCAGCTCGTTCTGACACGAGCGGGATTCAGGCACCGGCAGGCCAGGACGCTGGCCGGGATTGCCGGTGCAGTCATCAGCCACAGGTGAGGGAAACGAGGTAGGCAGGGATGAGCCGTAACGCGGACGGTCTGCAGGTAACGTACGACGGACTCGACTTCGCGGCGACCAACATCGCCAACGAGGCCAAGCAGCTCGACGAGGACATCCAGCAGCTCCGGCAGATGGTGGTCAACAGCAAGCAGTACTGGGTGGGTAAGGCCCAGGACACCTTCGACGAGAAGCTGCGGCGCTGGGACAAGGAAGCCAGCGACATCCACCAGGCCCTGATGGGCATCGGCCACGTCGTGGGCCAGTCGGGCGGTACGTACATGGAGGGTGACCTGGCGGCGTCCAGGTACCTGCAGTAGTCGACGTGGTCAACCGCGGCCGGGGCCGCGGCAGCGAAGAGGGTGGGCGTGCGCGGGAGACGCCCACCCTCTTCCCGTTCTCCCCGTTTCCGGGTCAGCCCGGCAGCGTGAGGTCCGTGCAGCCATGGCGCTCCGCGGACCGCTCGGCGAAGGCGCGCAGCGCCGACCGGAGGAAGTCCTTGGTCGGGGCCGCGTACACCGACGCGGAGATGGTGAACACCGCTCGGACGGTGGAACCCGGGCAGGACGCCGTCGCCAGCGCATGGCTGTGCCCGAGTCCGGACCGGGCGCCCGACGGCGTGCGCAGGCGCTGCGCGTAGGGGCCGAACGCGGCTTCCAGGCCGTACAGGACCTCGTCGCGTGCTTTCGACTCGCCCAGCAGGCACCCTTCCAGCGGTGCGCTGCCCGACGGCTTGCTCTCCTTGATCCAGTCGATCCACTGGGACTCGGGGAACCGGATGCCGGCGCACGTGCCCGACGCGCTCTCCGGCGCGGACATGCCGCCCGGCGCGTGGATCTTCGGTATGCGGCCGCCGAATCCGGCCTCGCACGACGAGGAGCGCGCCGCCTTGCGGGCGATGCCCGTGGCCAGTTCCGCCATGGCGCGGGCTTCCTCCGGATGGTCGTGCGAATCGTCGCCCTGGATGCTCACTACGAGGGACGCTTCCCTGCCGGCATCCCTGTCGGCACAGGGCAGCACGACAGCCGTGTCGCGCATGTCGGTGTAGCCGCGCCAGCCCCCGCCGAGCGCCACAGGAGTGCGGTCGGACGGACCCGCGTCCAGTGCGCCGAAGATGTCGGGACCCGTGTCCGACGCGACGGCGTCCTCACGGATCAGCCCGACGGTCACCGTCAGGTCGGCGACCTGGCACGAGCGGTAGCGGTCCTCGCCGTATCCGTACTCGTCGTCGCGCGACAGGCCGACCTCCGTGTTCAACTCCGTGAAGACGGCCGACTCCGCGTACGGGATGAGGCCGCCGCAGTACGAAGCGAGCTTGTCCTCGTAGCGCCAGCCCTTTCCCGTCTCGCTCCACCGGTACCAGCCGTAGCCCACCGCGGCGGCGGCCGTCACCAGCAGGACGCAGCCCAGCGTCACCCACCGGGCGGCCTTCACTCCCCGTTTCCGTCCTGCACCAGCCCCACCTGGACCAACGGCTTCCCCCGCCGCCGCGAGACGAACACCCCCCGCCCCGGCGGCATCGGGCGCGGGCGGACCCCGCCCAGCAGGTCGCCCTCGGCCGGGTCGCCGCTGAGGACGACGCCCTGGGCGCCGAGTTCCTTGATGCGCTGCATGAACGCCTCGTAGCCGGCGCGGCTGGCACCCGCGGTGGAGCGGGCGATGATGAAGCGCACGCCGACGTCGCGGGCGAGGGGGAGGAGTTCGGTCAGGCCGGCCAGCGGGTTGCCGCTCGACGTGGCCACCAGGTCGTAGTCGTCGATGATGATGTAGACCGTCGGGCCCTGCCACCAGCTCCGGTCGCGCAACTGCTGCGAAGTGACGTCGGCCGTCGGCGTACGGCGCTGCATGAGCTCGGCCAGCGCGTCCATGTGGTGCTGCATCTGGTTGGACATCGGGACGTACTCGGCCAGATGCGAGGGCGGCGTGACGCCGAGCAGGGAGCGGCGGTTGTCGATGACGAACAGCTTGCAGGTGTCGCCGTCGTAGCGCTCGGTGAGGCGCTGGATGAGCAGCTTCAGCAGGTTGGACTTGCCGGACTCGCTCTCGCCGAAGACGAGGAAGAACGGGTCCTGCTCGAAGTCCACGAACACAGGCTCCAGGTTGTCCTCGTCGAGCCCGAAGGAGACACCGCGCTGCGGGAACCGGTCGCCGGGGGGAAGCCGGTGCGCCGGGAACTCCCTCGGCAGCAGCCGCACCGCCGGAGCACCGGGCTGCTGCCAGTGCCGGGCGACCTCGGTCGCGAGCGCCTGCGTCGCCTCCGCGAGGTCCGTGTCGGAGGACAGGCCGTCCATGCGCGGCACCGCCGCCATGAAGTGCTGCTTCTGCGGGGTCTGGCCGCGGCCGGGCACACCCGTGGGCACGTTGGCCGCGACCTTGCGGTCGAACTCGGAGTCCATGGGGTCGCCGAGCCGGAGCTCCAGGCGGTTCATCAACTGGTCCTTGAGGTTTCCGCGGACCTCCATCGAGCGGGACGCGGTCAGGATCAGATGGATGCCGTAGCCGAGGCCGCGGGTCGCGATGTCCAGGACGATCGGCTCCAGGGCGTCGTAGTCCGTACGGAAGTTCCCCCAGCCGTCGATGACCAGGAACACGTCGCCCCAGGGCTGGTCGGTCACCGAGATGTCGCCGCGCGCGCGGCGGGCGCGGAACTCCGCGATCGAGGAGATGCCCGCCGAGCGGAAGTACTCCTCGCGGCGCGTCATGACGCCGTACACCTCGGCCGCCGTGCGCCGGACCTTCTCGGGGTCGAGGCGTGAGGCCACGCCGCCCACGTGCGGCAGTCCCGCCACGGCCGACAGGCCGCCGCCGCCGAAGTCGAGGCCGTAGAACTGGACCTCGTACGGGGTGTGGGTGAGCGCGAAGGACGAGATGATCGAGCGCAGCAGCGTCGACTTGCCGGACTGCGGTCCGCCCAGGATCTGCATGTGGCCGGCCGAGCCGCCGAAGTCCACCCACAGCGGGTCACGGCGCTGCTCGTACGGCTTGTCGACGAGGCCGACGGGCACGACGAGCCGTCCCGCGCCCTCGTAGCCGGGCTGGGTCAGGCCGCGGCCCGGCACCTCGGCGAGGCCCGGCAGCAGGGCGTCCAGCGAGGGCGGGCTGTCCAGCGGCGGCAGCCACACCTGGTGGGCGGCCGGACCCTGCGCCTCCAGGCGCCGTACGACGACGTCGAGCACGGTGTCGGCGAGCGCGTCGTCGGTCTCGTCCCGGCTCTCCTCGCGCTGCGGCGGCACCGCGACATGCTGCACCGGGACCTCGGCCGCGGTGAACAGCACAGGCCGGCGGTCGACCGGGAGGGGGCCGCCGTAGGAGGCCGCCTGCTGTGCGCCCGTGCGGTACACGCCCGAGACGTACGCGGCCTTGAAGCGCACCATCTCGTCCGTGCCGAACTTCAGGAAGCCGGAGCCGGGGACGTTCGGCAGCTCGTAGGCGTCCGGCACGCCGAGCGCCGCCCGCGACTCGGCCGCCGAGAACGTGCGCAGACCGATCCGGTACGACAGGTAGGTCTCCAGGCCGCGCAGACGGCCCTCCTCCAGGCGCTGCGAGGCGAGCAGCAGGTGCACACCCAGCGACCGGCCGATGCGGCCGATCTGCACGAACATCTCGATGAAGTCGGGCTTCGCCGTCAGCAGTTCGCTGAACTCGTCGATCACCAGGACGAGGGACGGGATCGGCTGCAGCGCGGCACCGGCGGCGCGCGCCTTCTCGTAGGCGTGGATGTTGGCGTAGTTGCCCGCGTCGCGGAGCATCTCCTGGCGGCGGTTGAGCTCACCGCGGATCGAGTCGCCCATCCGGTCGACGAGCGTCAGGTCGTCCGCGAGGTTGGTGATGACGGCCGCGACGTGGGGCAGTTGGGCCATTCCCGCGAAGGTGGCACCGCCCTTGAAGTCCGCCAGCACGAAGTTGAGGGTCTCGGAGGAGTGGGTGACGGCGAGACCGAGAACCAGGGTGCGCAGCAGCTCCGACTTGCCGGAACCGGTGGCGCCCACGCACAGGCCGTGCGGGCCCATGCCCTCCTGGGCCGCCTCCTTCAGGTCGAGCATCACGGGCCGGCCGTCCTCGCCGACTCCGATGGGCACCCGCAGCCGCTCGGACTGCGAGCGGGGCCGCCAGGTCCGCCGCGGATCGATGGAGGCCGCGTCGCCGAGGTTCAGCAGATCGGTGAACTCCAGGTTGGCGAGCAGCGGCTCGTCGTCGTCCCCGCCCGATGCCATGCGCATCGGGGCGAGCTGCCGGGCCAGGGCTTCCGCCGCCTCGTACGACAGGCCGTCGGGCGTGCCCTCGTAGACCATGCCGTGCGCCGATTCCAGGCGCAGCTCCTTCGGCTGCACGACGATTGAGAGGTCGCCGCGCCCGGTCGTGAGGTTGCCGGGTACGACCTCCAGCACGGTCACGCCCTGCAGGCCCTCCGGGCTCGCCAGCAGCGACGTCGGGGGCAGCGAGACGCCGTCCAGCACGACGACGAGGTGCGGCTGGTCGGGCACCGGCTGCCCGTCCGGGTGGAAGCGGGGGCGGCCCTGGAGCCGGGCGGCCAGCAGGTCCTCCAGCTCGACGGGGTCCGTCTTGATCAGCCGCATGCTGCCGGCGCCGTCCGCGACGCCCGGGGACTGCACGTGCGGCAGCCACTTCGCCCACTCCCACTCCTGCGCCGAGTCGCGTCCGGTGGCGACGGCGATGACCAGGTCCTCGGGGGAGTGCAGCGAGGCGAGCGAGGCCGTGACGGCACGCGCGGTGGCGCGTACGGTGCCGGGCTCACCGCTGACCGTCACGTGGTAGAAGGCGCGCAGGGAGACCGCCAGCGGCAGGTCCTCCAGGGTGTTGTGCGTGGCGACGAAGCGTTGCATGGCGCCCGTGGTGAGCGGCTCCAGCTGGTCCACCGGGGCCGTCTCCGGCGGGATCAGGGGCGTGGCCAGGGCCTGCGGGCCGAGGCCGACCCGCACATGGCCGAAGTCGGCGTCACCGGTGCGGCGCTCCCACACCCGGCTGCCCTCGGCGACCAGCGCCCACAGTTGCTCCGGTGAAGGATGCAGGTAGTACTGGGCGTCGCGCTGGGCCTCCGCGGTCTTCTGGGCGGCCCGCCGGGTCTGCGACAGGTAGCGGAGGTAGTCCCGGCGCATGTCGGCCATCTGCCCCTGGTTGCCGCGGCGGTAGCGGACCAGCATGGCGATGCCCATGGCGATCGTGGAGGCCACCATCACCATGCCCATGATCTTCATGAACGGCTGGGCCTGGGGGTTGAAGAAGAAGACCACGGATCCGCCCATGCCGAGCATGGGCAGCAGCTGCATCAGGGCGCCTTCCTGCTGCCCGCGCGGCAGTTCGGGCGGTGGTTGCAGCACGACCTCTTGCGTGGGCACGTCCTTCGGCAGCGTCCGTGGTGGGCGCTTGACGATGATGTGGCTCACTTCGCACCAATTCCCTTGCCCGGCTGACCCGTTCCGCCCGCCGCCCCGTGTCCGGCGAACGTCGATCGCGAAGGGCGATCCTACTGACACCCGCTGACAACGGCGGGCGGTAGGGTGCCCGTGAGACGTGTGAGCAGTTGCGAATCGGCCGGGCGGCCCGTGCACGGTGCGCCGTTCGACGCGAGCGTCTCCCGCGGCTGCGGACCGACGGCGCAGCCGGCGGGCGGGCGGTGTGCAACGACAGAACAGGAACGTTGTCCGGTGGGCAGGGCGCGACGGCACCGCGCCGTGTCCGCACAACCACCGACGAGGGGGAACAACAGGTGAGCATGACGGCCTCCGCGCCGGCCGGCGCGGCCGGCGGACCGGGCACCGGAGCCCCGGCGGGCTCAGGCGCCGGGCTCGGCTTCTGCCGGGTCACCATCGTGGCGCCCGACAGCCGTATCGACGTGGCACTGCCCGACGACGTACCGGTCGCGGACCTGTACCCGGAGATCCTGCGGTTCTCCCAGCAGAGCCCCGCCGAGGGCGCGCCGGTCGGCTACCACCTGGTGCGCCGTGACGGGACCGTCCTCGACAGCGCCCGGTCCTTCACGGCCCAGCGCATCCTGGACGGGGAGCTGCTCACGCTGCGCCCGTTCTCCGAATCCCTGGCGCCCGCCGTCTTCGACGACGTCTCGGAGGCGGTCGCCTCGGCCGTCACCCGTGACCGCACCCTGTGGGACGGCGAACTCACGCGTGCCGCCGGTCTGGTCGGGGCGGGCGTCCTGCCGTTGCTGATCGCGTTCGTGGCCTGGAGCTCCGAGGTCCGCCACGACATGCACAGCCTCCAGGGCATCGTCGCCGCGGTCTCCGGCGTCCTGCTGATCACCTTCGCGTGTGTCCGCGCCCGCGTCTACGACGACCGCGGCTCCGCGGTGGCCCTGGGGCTGGGCGGTCTGCCGAACATCGCCGTGGCCGGCTCGGGACTGGTGCCGCTCGCCGAGGGCCAGGGCATCGGACGCCTGCAGTTCCTCCTCGCGTGCGCGGCGGTCCTGGTCGCCTCCGTCGTGCTGACGCTGGTGTCGCCGGGCGGCGACAGCCCCTTCGTGGCCTTCGTCTTCTGCTCCACGGTCGGTCTGCTCACGACGTTCATCGCGATGCTGACACAGCTGAAGCCGATGGAGACGGCCGCGATCGGCGCCCCCCTGTCGGTGTGCGCCCTCGCGTTCCTGCCGGGTCTGTCCATGCGGTTCGCCCGGCTCCCGATCGGTTTCGAGCTGCCGGACGACTCGCGCGGCTCCTACACGACGGAGGAATCCGTCACTCCGGAACCCGTCGACACCGAGCGCATCGCCGCGCAGGCCCGCCGCGGCCATGAACTCCTCGCGGGTCTGGTCGGCGGCTGTGCGCTCGTCGCCGTGGGCGCGTCCATCGTCCTCAGCTTCTCCGGCAACGTCTGGGCGCAGCTTCTCGCCCTCGCCACGGGCATCGCGCTGCTGATGCGGGCCCACCTGTTCCGGTACACCGCCCAGGTCGCCGCCACGCTGGCCGGCGGACTGGCCTCGCTGGTCTTCCTCGGCCTGGGGCTCGCGATGAACCCGCCGGCGGAGTACGTGCGCGACGCGCTCCAGGGCGACTCCACGGCCCTCGACATCCGCAGCGTCTGGCTGGCGGCCGCGGTCGCCGCGGCCGTGGCGCTGGTCTGCGCCATCGGCCTGATCATCCCTCGCCGCGGCGTCACGCCCTTCTGGGGCCGCTTCACGGAGATCGCCGAAGCCTTCGTGCTCCTCACGCTGATCCCCCTGGCGCTCGCCGTGTTCGACGTCTACGCCGCGGCGCGGTCGATGGCGGGCAACTGACACAGGACGCGGGGGACGGCCCAGCGGGCGGAGCGTCCCCCGGCCGCCCACGGACAGGGCCCGCCGTACGGGCGAGGGTTTCGCCGTACGGGCCGGGGTGCCCGTCGTACGGGCAGGGGCCCGTGGCACGGGCAGGGCACCCGGCGACACGGGTGGGTCCCTCCGTACCGGCGCGCTCACTGTCTACGCCGCGGCGCGGTCGATGGGGGCAATTGGCGCAGGACGCGGGGGACGGCCCAGCGGGCGGAGCGTCCCTTGCCACCCACGGACAGGGGCCCCGCCGCAGGGACAGGGGCCTCGTCGCACGGACAATGGCCCCGTCCCGTCGCACGGGCAGGGCACCCGGCCGCACGGGTGGGTTCCTCCACACCGGCGCGCCCACTCACGGTGCGGGCGTCGGCCGGAAGGAACCGGGCAGCCCGCGCCGCGCCGTGCGTCACTCGCCGCCGGTCTCCCCGCTGCGCGGCGCCGGCTCCAGGTCGAATTCCCCGTCCCGCGCGCCCAGTACGAACGCCCGCCACTCCGCCTCCGTGTACCGCAGCACGGTGTCCGGGTCGAGCGACGACCGCATGGCCACGGCGCCGCCGGGAAGGTACGCGATCTCGACCCGCTCCTCGTGTTCCTCGGTACCGGGAGCGCTCAGCCATTCGACGCCGGAGATGTCGAGGGCGTACAGCTCGTCCCTCTCCCGCTCCTTGCGCGCTTTGAGTTCCCTGTCCTCGGCGTCGGCCATCGCGGTTCCGGTCCTTCCATGGGGGGTCAACGAGCTGTGCGGTCACCCTACTTGCCACCGTTGTCCCTGCTCAGCGGTTCGCCGATGTGCGTACCCGTAAGTACGTACCTGCGGCGGCGAAGCCGGAGGCGTCCGCCGAGGCTGGTACGCTGTGTGACGGCCGTTTGTGTACGCACCCCCGGAGCCCCCCAGGCCCTGGAGGCCGCGCCCAGCGGATCCCCGCCTTCCGAGTCACGGAAGATCCCCCGAGAAGCAGACCGGGGGCACTCGGAGGCCCATCAAGACCCAGAGGAGTACGCGTGTCGCTCGACGCCGCAGTGAAGAAGCAGATCATCTCCGAGTTCGGTACCAAGGAGGGTGACACCGGCTCCCCCGAGGTCCAGGTCGCTCTGCTGTCCCGTCGGATCTCCGACCTGACCGAGCACCTCAAGACCCACAAGCACGACCACCACTCCCGCCGTGGTCTGCTCATCCTGGTCGGTCAGCGCCGCCGGCTGCTGCAGTACCTGGCCAAGAAGGACATCCAGCGCTTCCGTGCGCTGGTCGACCGCCTCGGCATCCGCCGCGGTGCGGCGGGCGCCAAGTAAGACGCCGTGGAGGGAGCGGTTCCCATCGTTCGGGGGCCGCTCCCTTTGCTGTACGTGCGCAGTGTCACCGACGCTTTGTACTGTGGTAGCACAACGCAAGACGTACGACACAGCGTGATAGGGGCCACCCGCACCGGGTAGTGCCCTCACGCACCGAACGAAACGAGGAGGAGCGCGTCGCCGCCGCCGGTCCTCGGTAGTGGCCCCCGGGGGCAGAACCCCGGGTGCTTCGATCGAAGACCGGCCCGCATCGGACGGAGCGCTTCTCCGCCACCGTCCCCCCGCCACACGGGTGAGGAGGGACGAAGACGAGGAGAAAACGCTAGTGGAGAACGAGACCCACTACGCCGAGGCCGTCATCGACAACGGCGCCTTCGGCACCCGCACCATCCGCTTCGAGACGGGCCGCCTGGCCAAGCAGGCCGCCGGCTCCGCCGTGGCGTACCTGGACGACGACACCATGGTGCTGTCGGCCACCACCGCATCCAAGAACCCCAAGGACCAGCTCGACTTCTTCCCGCTCACGGTGGACGTCGAGGAGCGGATGTACGCCGCCGGCAAGATCCCCGGCAGCTTCTTCCGCCGTGAGGGCCGGCCGTCCGAGGACGCCATCCTCACCTGCCGTCTCATCGACCGCCCGCTGCGCCCGTCCTTCAAGAAGGGCCTGCGCAACGAGATCCAGGTCGTCGCCACGATCATGGCGCTCAACCCCGACCACCTGTACGACGTCGTGGCGATCAACGCCGCCTCCGCGTCGACGCAGCTGGCCGGCCTGCCCTTCTCCGGTCCGATCGGCGGCGTCCGCGTCGCGCTGATCCGCGGCCAGTGGGTGGCCTTCCCGACGCACACAGAGCTCGAGGACGCCGTCTTCGACATGGTCGTCGCGGGCCGCGTCCTGGAGGACGGCGATGTCGCGATCATGATGGTCGAGGCCGAGGCCACCGAGCAGACCATCAAGCTGGTCGAGGGCGGCGCCGAGGCGCCCACCGAGGAGGTCGTCGCCGCCGGTCTGGACGCCGCGAAGCCCTTCATCAAGGTGCTCTGCCGGGCCCAGGCCGACCTCGCCGCGAAGGCCGCCAAGCCGACCGCCGAGTTCCCGATCTTCCTGGACTACGAGGACGACGTCCTGGAGGCGCTCACCGCCGCCGTCCGCCCCGAGCTGGCCCAGGCGCTCACCATCGCCGGCAAGCAGGAGCGCGAGTCCGAGCTGGACCGCGTCAAGGCGCTGGCCGCCGAGAAGCTCCTGCCGGAGTTCGAGGGCCGCGAGAAGGAGATCTCCGCCGCGTACCGCTCGCTGACCAAGACCCTGGTCCGTGAGCGCGTCATCAAGGAGAAGAAGCGCATCGACGGCCGCGGTGTCACCGACATCCGCACCCTGGCCGCCGAGGTCGAGGCCATCCCGCGGGTCCACGGTTCGGCCCTGTTCGAGCGTGGCGAGACCCAGATCCTGGGCGTCACCACCCTCAACATGCTCCGCATGGAGCAGCAGCTGGACACCCTCTCGCCGGTGACCCGCAAGCGCTACATGCACAACTACAACTTCCCGCCGTACTCCACCGGTGAGACCGGCCGCGTCGGCTCCCCGAAGCGCCGCGAGATCGGCCACGGCGCCCTCGCCGAGCGCGCGCTCGTGCCGGTGCTGCCGACGCGCGAGGAGTTCCCGTACGCGATCCGCCAGGTGTCCGAGGCCCTCGGCTCCAACGGCTCGACGTCCATGGGCTCCGTCTGCGCCTCCACCATGTCGCTGCTGAACGCCGGTGTGCCGCTGAAGGCCCCGGTCGCCGGTATCGCCATGGGCCTGATCTCCCAGGAGATCGAGGGCGAGACGCACTACGTCACCCTCACCGACATCCTCGGTGCGGAGGACGCCTTCGGCGACATGGACTTCAAGGTCGCCGGCACCAAGGAGTTCGTGACCGCCCTCCAGCTCGACACCAAGCTGGACGGCATCCCGGCCTCCGTCCTGGCCGCCGCCCTCAAGCAGGCCCGTGACGCCCGCCTCCACATCCTCGACGTGATGATGGAGGCCATCGACCGGCCCGACGAGATGTCCCCGCACGCCCCGCGGATCATCACCGTCAAGATCCCGGTCGACAAGATCGGCGAGGTCATCGGCCCCAAGGGCAAGATGATCAACCAGATCCAGGAGGACACGGGCGCCGAGATCACCATCGAGGACGACGGCACGATCTACATCGGTGCCGCCGACGGCCCGTCCGCCGAGGCCGCCCGCACCACGATCAACGGCATCGCCAACCCGACGATGCCCGAGGTCGGCGAGCGCTACCTGGGCACGGTCGTGAAGACGACCACCTTCGGTGCGTTCGTCTCCCTGCTGCCCGGCAAGGACGGTCTGCTGCACATCTCGCAGATCCGCAAGCTGGCCGGCGGCAAGCGCGTGGAGAACGTCGAGGACGTGCTCGGCGTGGGCCAGAAGGTCCAGGTCGAGATCGCCGAGATCGACTCCCGCGGCAAGCTCTCCCTCATCCCCGTGATCGAGGGCGAAGAGGCCACCGACGAGACGAAGAAGGACGACGCCGACAAGTGACGTCCCGTAGCTCCAAGGCGACGGCCCGCACCTCCTCGGAGGCGCGGGCCGTCGCCCGTACCCAAACCCTCATCAAGGGTGAGAACGGCATCGGCACGGTCCGCAAGACCACCCTCCCCGGCGGCCTGCGCATCGTCACCGAAACCCTGCCCTCGGTGCGCTCCGCGACCTTCGGCATCTGGGCGCACGTCGGCTCCCGCGACGAGACCCCGGCGCTGAACGGAGCCACGCACTACCTGGAGCACCTGCTCTTCAAGGGCACGAACCGCAGGTCCGCCCTGGACATCTCCTCCGCCCTCGACGCGGTCGGCGGCGAGATGAACGCGTTCACGGCCAAGGAGTACACGTGCTACTACGCACGCGTGCTCGACACCGACCTGCCGCTCGCCATCGACGTGGTCTGCGACATGCTGACGGACTCGCTCATCCTCGAAGAGGACGTCGACGTCGAGCGCGGCGCCATCCTCGAAGAGATCGCCATGACCGAGGACGACCCGGGCGACTGCGTGCACGACCTGTTCGCGCACACCATGTTCGGCGACAACGCCCTCGGCCGCCCCGTCCTCGGCACGGTCGACACGGTCAACGCCCTCACCGCCGACCGCATCCGCCGCTTCTACAGGAAGCACTACGACCCCACCCACCTCGTGGTCGCCTGCGCCGGCAACATCGACCACAACAAGGTCGTCCGCCAGGTCCGCGCCGCCTTCGAGAAGGCCGGCGCCTTCAAGGACCCGGCGGCCCGGCCCATCGGCCCGCGCGCCGGCCGGCGCACCATCCGCACCGCGGGCCGCGTCGAGCTCATCGGGCGCAAGACCGAGCAGGCCCACGTCATCCTCGGCATGCCGGGCCTGGCCCGCACCGACGACCGCCGCTGGGCCATGGGCGTCCTCAACACCGCCCTCGGCGGCGGCATGTCCTCGCGGCTCTTCCAGGAGGTCCGCGAGAAGCGCGGCCTGGCCTACAGCGTGTACTCGTACACCTCCGGCTTCGCCGACTGCGGACTGTTCGGCGTGTACGCCGGCTGCCGGCCCTCCCAGGTGCACGACGTGCTGAAGATCTGCCGCGACGAGCTCGACCACGTCGCCGAGCACGGTCTGTCCGACGACGAGATCGGCCGCGCCATCGGCCAGCTCCAGGGCTCCACGGTCCTCGGCCTGGAGGACACGGGCGCGCTGATGAACCGTATCGGCAAGAGCGAGCTGTGCTGGGGCGAGCAGATGTCCGTCGACGACATGCTGGCCCGGATAGCCTCGGTCACGCCGGACGACGTCCGCGAGGTCGCCCGCGACATCCTGGGACGGCGGCCCTCGCTCTCGGTCATCGGCCCGCTCAAGGACAGGCAGGCGTCCCGGCTGCACGACGCCGTCGCCTAGGTCGGACAGGCCCCAACCCCTCCGGTAAGGAAGCAACAGACATGAGCAAGCTGCGCGTGGCGGTCCTCGGCGCCAAGGGCCGCATCGGGTCCGAGGCGGTACGGGCGGTCGAGGCCGCCGAGGACATGGAACTGGTCGCCGCCCTCGGCCGGGGCGACAAGCTGGAGACGCTGGCCGAGACCGGCGCGCAGGTCGCCGTCGAGCTGACCACCCCGGCGTCCGTCATGGACAACCTCGACTACTGCGTGCGCCACGGCATCCACGCCGTCGTCGGCACCACCGGCTGGACCGACGAGCGCCTCGCGCAGCTGAAGGGCTGGCTCGACCGGTCCCCGGGGACCGGCGTCCTCATCGCGCCGAACTTCTCCATCGGGGCCGTGCTGACCATGAAGTTCGCGCAGATCGCCGCCCCCTACTTCGAGTCCGTCGAGGTGGTGGAGCTGCACCACCCCAACAAGGTCGACGCCCCCAGCGGCACGGCCACGCGCACGGCCCAGCTCATCGCCGAGGCACGGCAGAAGGCAGGCACCGCTCCGGCGCCCGACGCCACTGCCACCGCCCTGGAGGGCGCCCGCGGCGCGAACGTCGACGGGGTCCCGGTGCACGCGGTCCGCCTGCGCGGCCTGCTCGCCCACCAGGAGGTCCTGCTCGGCGGCGAGGGCGAGACCCTCACCGTCCGGCACGACTCCCTGCACCACAGCAGCTTCATGCCCGGCATCCTGCTGGGCGCGCGCCGCGTGGTGAGCACCCCGGGCCTGACCTTCGGCCTGGAACACTTCCTGGACCTGAACTGAGCCCCGGACAGCCATGCGCGCGAAGATCTCCTACGTCATCACGGCCGCCGTCCTGGTCTTCTACTTCGCCCTGGTCGGCAGCCGCGGTGTGATGCTCATCGAAACCGGTACGCCGATCACCGTCGTCTTCGGCGTCGCGGTGCTCGTCCTGCCGGTGATCGGGCTGTGGTTCCTCTGGAAGAACACCCAGTTCGTCCGCAGGGCCAACCAGCTCGCCGCCGAACTCGACGCCGAGGGCGGACTGCCCGTCGACGAGCTCAGGCGCACCCCCAGCGGCCGGGTCGACCGCGACTCGGCCGACGAGGTCTTCGCCAGGCGCAAGGCCGAGACGGAGGACGCGCCCGACGACTGGCGCAGCTGGTTCCGTCTCGCCGTCGCCTACCACGACGCCCGGGACACCCCGCGCGCCCGCAAGGCGATGCAGCGGGCGATCGCCCTGCACGACGGCAAACGCGTCGAGACGGCCTGAGCGGCTCGTTCGCATCAGCCGGTTCAGACGCCGGTGGCCCGGTCCGCGTGTGCGGACCGGGCCACCGCCGTTCGTCACTCGCTCAGCCGCGCCGGTACTCGTCGGCCCACGCCTCCACGGTGTCGGCCGCCCGGTCGAAGGCCTCCGCCCGCGCGAGGAAGTCCGCGTTGTGGGTGGTCAGCAGCGGCGTCACGGCGCCCGAGCCCCCGCCCTGCCGGGCGAGCACGAGCGCCTGCCCCTGCACCGTGCGCGGCAGCCCGAGCCAGCGCACCGGCTGCTGCACCGTCCGCACGCTGCCGACCTGCGGCCAGGAGGCCGTACGGGTGGTGAAGAAGGCCACCTGACGCAGCCCGTGCGCACTCACCCACGTCCCCATGCGCAGCAGTCGCAGCGCACAGGCGATCACGACCGCCGCGAGGCCGAAGACCACGCCGGCGGAGGACATCGAGCCCGTCGCCGCGATGATGACGCCGGCGAGCAGCACGAACGACGCGAGCAGCAGCATCAGCGCGGCCGCGCCGACGCGCCACGGCCCCGGCCGGTAGGGGCGGCGCCAGCTCTCCCGGTCGTGGTGGGGGAGCGACACATCGTCGGTCGTGTCGAAGGCGCGGTCGGCCGTCAGGAAGGGCAGGGGCACGGCTGGTCCTCACTCGTCCATGGCGTGGGCTGTGCCCGGTGAGGTTATCGGCCTGTGTCTCCCGTCACCACCATCGGGGTCCGCAGGGAGGGTCGGCGCCGGGCCGGTGACGCCTCAGCGTCCGTCGGACGCCTGCGACTGCTGGGTCTGCGCGGAGGGCTGCTCGGACGAGAGCGCCGGCATCCCGATGACCAGGGAGCCCACGAGCCCGGCGACGATGGTGAGGCCCAGCAGCCAGCGCCCGGCTATCTGACCGAAGGACGCCCGCTCGCGGGGCGGCGGAGTGACATTGCTGCGGAACCTGTCGGCTTCGGCGACGAAGGCGAACGGGACGGGTTCACGCCGACGGATCATCGGGGGTGCGTCTCCTTCCGGGATCGAGGGATCGAGGGATCCAGAGATCGGGTGGATCGTTGTTACTCATACAGACGAACGAACGACCTCGCGGGTGCCCTCTTTCACCGATTTCATCGCGCACGCCACCGAACGCCCCGTTTGGCGGCACGTAGAGTGGCTTCGCCAAGCGACGAGATGGGAAGGCCCTCCACACCGTGACCGACACCCCCGCCGACGATTTCAAGATCGAACTCCGCAGCGACGTCACCGTAGAGCTGGTGAAGAGCAGCGCGACCGACGCCGACGTGCTGTTCGCCGCCCGCGTCTCGACCGCCGGGGAGCAGTCCCTGGACGAGCTGAAGAAGGACCCGGAGCGCTCCAAGGGCCTGATCAACTTCCTGATGCGGGACCGGCACGGCAGCCCGTTCGAGCACAACTCGATGACCTTCTTCGTCAGCGCCCCGATCTTCGTCTTCCGCGAGTTCATGCGGCACCGCGTGGGCTGGTCGTACAACGAGGAGTCGGGCCGCTACCGGGAGCTCCAGCCGGTCTTCTACGTCCCCGACGCCTCCCGCAAGCTGGTCCAGCAGGGCCGGCCCGGCAAGTACGTCTTCGTCGAGGGCACCCCCGAACAGCACGAGCTGGTCAGCCGGTCCATGGAGGACTCCTACCTCCAGGCCTACCGGACCTACCAGGAGATGCTCGCCGCCGGCGTGGCCCGCGAGGTCGCCCGCTCGGTGCTGCCCGTCGGCCTGTACTCCTCGATGTACGCCACCTGCAACGCTCGCTCGCTGATGCACTTCCTCGGCCTGCGTACCCAGCACGAGCTGGCCAAGGTCCCCTCCTTCCCGCAGCGCGAGATCGAGATGGTCGGCGAGCGCATGGAGGCCGAGTGGGCCCGCCTCATGCCGCTCACGTACGCCGCCTTCAACGCGAACGGACGCGTGGCGCCGTAACGCCCCTGCGCCTCCCGGGCGGGGACAGATGTGCGCATCAGCCTCGCGAAGTGTCCGTATTGCGGCGTTTGGAGAAGTTCATCTAGCCTGATCAAAGGGACCCGGCACTGCTTGAACCCCCGAGCAGGCAGTGCCGGGCTCCACCTCTGTCCAGGCCTGCCGCATCCCCCGAGGGCAGACCCCGCCCTGAGCAACGAGTAGCGTGTAACCCATGGCTCCGACCTCCACTCCGCAGACCCCCTTCGGGAGGGTCCTCACCGCCATGGTCACGCCCTTCACGGCGGACGGCGCACTCGACCTCGACGGCGCGCAGCGGCTCGCCGCCCACCTGGTGGACGCAGGCAACGACGGCCTGATCATCAACGGCACCACCGGCGAGTCCCCCACCACCAGCGACGCGGAGAAATCGGACCTGGTACGAGCCGTCCTGGAGGCCGTCGGCGACCGTGCCCACGTCGTCGCCGGCGTCGGCACGAACAACACCCAGCACAGCATCGAGCTCGCCCGCGCCGCCGAGCGCACCGGCGCGCACGGCCTGCTGGTCGTCACGCCGTACTACAACAAGCCCCCTCAGGAGGGCCTGTACCGGCACTTCAAGGCCATCGCCGACGCCTCCGGGCTGCCGGTCATGCTCTACGACATCCCCGGCCGCAGCGGCGTCCCCATCAACACCGAGACGCTCGTCCGCCTCGCCGAGCACCCGCGGATCGTCGCCAACAAGGACGCCAAGGGCGACCTCGGCCGCGCGAGCTGGGCCATCGCGCGCTCCGGCCTCGCCTGGTACTCCGGCGACGACATGCTCAACCTGCCCCTGCTCTCCGTGGGCGCGGTCGGCTTCGTCTCCGTCGTCGGCCACGTGGTCACCCCCGAACTGCGCTCCATGGTGGAGGCGTTCGTCGCGGGCGACGTGCACAAGGCGACGGAGATCCACCAGAAGCTGCTCCCGGTCTTCACCGGCATGTTCCGCACCCAGGGCGTCATGACCACCAAGGCCGCACTGGCCCTCCAGGGCCTGCCCGCCGGACCGCTGCGCGCGCCCATGGTCGAGCTGACGGCAGAGGAAACCGAACAGCTCAAGATCGATCTTGCCGCCGGCGGGGTACAGCTCTGACATCGGACTTGGCACGACCGCACGACCGGACTTCACAACTGAATAGGCAGGCCACCGGTGCCTGCACCCACAACGACAATTGCTTCTGCACGAACGTCACGCGCGCCACGTGCCACACCGGTACGTGGCGCGCGTGGTGAGGAGAGTCTTTTGAGTCATCCGCATCCCGAACTGGGCCCGCCCCCGCCGCTCCCCGAAGGCGGCCTGCGGGTCACCCCACTCGGCGGTCTCGGTGAGATCGGCCGGAACATGACGGTCTTCGAGTACGGCGGCCGCCTGCTGATCGTCGACTGCGGAGTGCTCTTCCCCGAGGAGGAGCAGCCCGGAATCGACCTGATCCTGCCGGACTTCTCGTCCATCCGGGACCGTCTCGACGACATCGAGGGCATCGTCCTCACCCACGGCCACGAGGACCACATCGGTGGCGTCCCGTTCCTCCTGCGCGAGAAGCCGGACATCCCGCTGATCGGTTCCAAGCTCACCCTGGCCCTCATCGAGGCCAAGCTCCAGGAACACCGCATCCGCCCGTACACCCTCGAGGTGGCGGAGGGGAACCGGGAGCGCATCGGCCCCTTCGACTGCGAGTTCGTCGCGGTCAACCACTCCATCCCCGACGCGCTGGCCGTGGCCATCCGCACCCCTGCGGGCATGGCCGTCCACACCGGCGACTTCAAGATGGACCAGCTCCCGCTGGACAACCGCCTCACGGACCTCCACGCGTTCGCACGTCTGAGCGAGGAGGGGATCGACCTCCTCCTCACCGACTCCACGAACGCCGAGGTCCCCGGTTTCACCCCGCACGAGCGGGACATCTCGGGCGTCCTGCGCCAGGTCTTCGCCGGCGCCCGGAAGCGGATCATCGTGGCGAGCTTCGCCAGCCACGTCCACCGCATCCAGCAGATCCTGGACGCGGCGTACGAGTACGGCCGCCGGGTCGCCTTCGTCGGCCGCTCCATGGTCCGCAACATGGGCATCGCCCGGGACCTCGGCTACCTGAAGGTCCCGCCGGGCCTGGTCGTGGACGTCAAGACCCTCGACGACCTCCCCGACAACGAGGTCGTCCTGGTCTGCACGGGCTCGCAGGGCGAACCGATGGCCGCCCTGTCCCGCATGGCCAACCGGGACCACCAGATCCGCATCGTCGAGGGCGACACGGTGATCCTGGCGTCGTCCCTCATCCCCGGCAACGAGAACGCGGTCTACCGCGTGATCAACGGCCTGACCCGCTGGGGCGCGAACGTCGTCCACAAGGGCAACGCCAAGGTCCACGTCTCGGGCCACGCCTCGGCCGGCGAGCTGCTGTACTTCTACAACATCTGCCGCCCGAAGAACCTGATGCCGGTTCACGGCGAATGGCGCCACCTGCGCGCCAACGCCGAACTGGGCGCCATGACCGGCGTCCCCCACGACCGCATCGTCATCGCCGAGGACGGCGTGGCGGTCGACCTCGTCGAGGGCAAGGCGAAGATCTCCGGCAAGGTCCAGGCGGGATACGTGTACGTCGACGGCCTCTCCGTCGGCGACGTCGGCGAGCCGGCGCTCAAGGACCGCAAGATCCTCGGTGACGAGGGCATCATCTCGGTCTTCGTGGTCATCGACTCGTCCACCGGAAAGATCACCGGAGGCCCGCACGTCCAGGCGCGCGGCTCCGGCATCGAGGACTCGGCATTCGGCGAGGTGATCCCCAAGATCACGGAAGCGCTGGAGCGTTCGGCGCAGGACGGCGTCGTGGAGCCCCACCAGCTCCAGCAGCTGGTGCGAAGGACCCTCGGCAAGTGGGTCTCGGACACCTACCGACGCCGCCCGATGATCCTCCCTGTGGTGGTGGAGGTCTGACGGACCGTCGGACACCCGTCCGCGTGAACCAGGAGCGGGGCGCCACGATTTGCATCGGGGCGCCCCGCTCCAGTACGTTTACAACTCCTCCCGACCGGGAACCCCACCACCTCGTGCGGTGGAGCGAGTCCACGGCGGGGCGGAAAACTCCGAGTCAGAACTTCTGATAAAGTCGGAACCGCCGGAAAGGGAAACGCGGAAGCGGGAACCTGGAAAGCAC
>NZ_JACVQF010000209.1 GCF_014534645.1 Streptomyces griseicoloratus | reverse complement strand
TCGAAAAGGCACTTTCATGTCCCTCAAGGAAATCCTTCCCGGCCGTCTCGGCTTCGGTACCGCCCCGCTCGGCAACATGTTCCGCGCGATCCCCGACGACGAGGCCACTGCCACCGTCGAGGCCGCCTGGGACCAGGGCGTCCGCTACTACGACACCGCCCCCTTCTACGGCGCCGGCCTCTCCGAGGAGCGCCTCGGCAAGGTCATCTCCACCAAGCCCCGCGACGCCTACGTCCTGTCCACCAAGGTCGGCCGCGTCATCCTCGACGAACTGGAGGAAGGCGCCCGCGACCTCGGCGAGAAGGGCGGGATCTTCGAGCACGGCAACCCGAACAAGATCGTGCACGAGTGGACCGCCGAGGCCACCGAGCGCTCCATCGAGGACAGCCTCAGGCGCCTCGGTGTCGACCGGCTCGACATCGTCTGGGTCCACGACATCGCCCAGGACTTCCACGGCGATGCATGGCTGCAGAAGTTCGAGGAGGCCCGCACCGGCGCCTTCCGCGTTCTGTCCCGCCTCCGGGACGAGGGCGTCATCAAGGCCTGGGGTCTCGGCGTCAACCGCACCGAACCCATCGAGCTGACCCTCGCCCTCGACGAGCCGCAGCCCGACGGCTTCCTCCTCGCCGGCCGCTACACCCTCCTCGACCACGACCACGCCCTCCAGCGCCTGCTGCCCATGGCCCAGGAGCAGAACGTCGACATGGTCGTCGGCGGACCCTACAGCTCCGGCATCCTCGCCGGCGGCACCCACTTCGAGTACCAGCAGGCGCCGCCGGAGATCATCGACCGGGTCGGCAAGCTCAAGGCGCTCGCCGAGAAGCACGGCGTGAGCATCAAGGCCGCCGCCCTGCAGTTCTCCCTCGCCCATCCGGCCGCCGCCGCGGTCATCCCCGGCGCCACCCGGCCGAGCCGCATCGCGGAGGACGTCGCCGCGCTGAACGAGGACATCCCGGCCGCGTTCTGGACCGAGCTCCGTGCAAGCGGCCTGGTCAGCGCTGCCGCCCCGCTCCCGAACGGCGCCTGACCTCCCACTTCCCCACCCCCCACACAGCACGACCTTCAGGAGAAGGATCATGGCTTCCACCTCCGTCAGCCGCATAGTCCCGGCCCCGCCGCAGCAGGTCTGGAACCTCATCGGCGGATTCGACGCCCTGCCCGACTGGCTCCCCTACATCCCCGAGAGCACCGCCCTCGAAGGCGGCCGCGTCCGCCGGCTGACCAATCCCGACGGCGACACGATCATCGAGCGGCTGGTCGACTTCAACGAAGCCGAACGCCACTACAGCTACGCCATCCTCCAGGCTCCGTTCCCCGTCAACGGCTACGTCTCCACCCTCCGGGTCCACAGCGTCCCGGGCCGCGACGACGTCGCCGAGGTCCAGTGGTCCGGACGCTTCAACCCCGACAACGCCACCGAGGACGAGGTCGTCGACCTCTTCACCGGCATCTACCGCGACGGCCTCGACGCCCTCCGCAAGACCCTCGCGGCCTGACACCAGGGCATCGCGGCGCCCCACCTCGCAGCCCGGGTACGCCCCCGCGTACACGGGCTGCGGCTTCTCGGAAAACGGAAGCGATGAAGGACCGTACAAAGCTGCTCGCGCTGGGCACGATCACTTTCCTTGCCGCCACTTTCTTCGTAGCCGTCCTCCAGCACGCCTACCGGCCATGACCCGAACCGTTCCGGGTTGATCCGCCGTCAGGATCCGGGTTGCGCAGCTTGTCACGTGGCCGGATCGTGAGCCCATGCCGGCCGCACCGGGCCCCGGAACGGCGTGCCGACGTGAGCGGCGCGTCGTTCGCCGGCCTGCGCCGGAACGTCTCCCCGCTGGAGCTGTTCTTCGGCCTGGTCTTCGTCTTCTCCGTCGACCAACTCGCCCACCACCTGCACGACAAGCTGTCCGGGCGCGGCGCCGCCGAAACCGCCGTGATGCTGGTCGCGGTGCTCAGCACCTGGGCGCTGACCAGCTTCGACGCCACCTTCCTCGACGTGCAGCAGCCACGGACCCGGCGGCTCGTCCTGGTGGTGATGGGCCTGGGGCTCTTCATGAACGCCCAGAGCCTCACTGCGAGCGGCGGCCCTACGACTCCTGTGTGGCATACGGGCAGTCCAAGTCCGCCGATGTCCTGTTCACGGTGGGCGCCCGCCCCTGGGCGGCGGACGGGATCACGGCCAATGCGCTGAATCCCGGTTTCATCCTCACCGGCCTGCAGCGGCACCTCGACGACGACAGCATGCGCGCCTTCGGCGTGATGGATGGGGAGGGCAACGTGAAGCCGCTGCCGTACTACAAGACTCCCGAGCAGGGGGCCGCCATCTCCGTCCTGCTGGCAGCGTCGCCTCTCCTGAAGGGCGTCACCGGCCGCTACTTCGAGGACAACCAGGAGGCACGGACCGTCCGCGGCGACGAGGACCGGCCCGGGGGCCTGGCCGCCCACGCGCTCGACCCGCAGGCGGCAGACCGGCTCTGGCAGAACGGCACCGATGCCCTCCGCACTGCCTGTCCGCGGCCGCGCGGCACTGGTGCGGACGCCTCAGTCCATCTGTTCCAACAAGGCGAGCCTCACCCGGAAGGTGCACCCCTCACCCGGGGCGGTGTCGACTTCGATGTCACCTCCGTGCGCGGTGACGAGGGAATGGACGATGGACAGGCCCAGTCCCGCTCCGCCGCCGGTGGCACGGCTCCGCGAGGCGTCGGCACGGTAGAACCGCTCGAAGACCCGCTGCCGTTCCTCCGGAGTCAGGCCCGGCCCCTGATCGGCGACTTCCAGCACCGCGGCTCCGTCCTCCACGCCCACACCGATCCGGATCGGTGTACCACTGGGCGAGTGTGTGACCGCGTTGCCCACCAGGTTGGTGACGACCTGTCGCAAACGTTCCTCGTCCGCGAGCGTTTGCGCCGTGGCGGGCTTGCCGCCGTTCGGTCCGGTGAGTGTGACCGGGCGTGTGGCGTCCAGCGCCCGTACGTCGTGCATCGCATCGGCCGCCAGGGTGCGCAGATCCATCGGGGCGCGGTCGAGCGGGAAGGCGGGCGCGGGGCCGATCCCGGTGACCGGGCCTTGTGCGGCCTCGTCCAGGCGGGCCAGGAGGAGCATGTCGCCCACCAACCGGGTCAGGCGTTCCGACTCCTCGGCGATCCGCTTCATGATGTGGTCGGTGTCCCGCCGGGTCCGTGAGGCCCCCATCCGGTACAGGTCCGTGTATCCCTTGATTCCGACGAGAGGCGTGCGCAGTTCATGGCTGGCGTCCGCGAAGAAGCGCCGCATCCGCGACTCCGCCTCCGCCCGCGCGTGGAACGCGGTGTCGATCTGGTCGAGCATCCGGTTCAGGCAGGTGGTCAGTCGTCCCACCTCGGTGTGCGGACCGGCTGTTTCCGGGATCCTGTGCGAGAAATCACCCGAGGTGATGGCCTCGGCGGTCTCCTCGATCCGGGTCAGCGGCCGCAGCCCGGAACGGACGGCGAACCAACCGGCCAGGGCCAGCACGCCGAGCAGGACGCCGCCCGCCGTCAGGGACACGGTCCAGGTCCTCTGGACGGTGCGGTCCACCTCGTCCAACGACGTCGCCACGATGACGCTGCCCCGGTCGGCCGGAGTTCCCGCCGGCTTGATCAATTGGTCGGGGCGGGTCAGCGCGACGACCCTCCAGGTGTGGTCTCCGTGGCGTGCCGGAACGGTGAAGGGGTGTCCCGCACGGTCCAGCACGGCTTCCCGGTCGAGATCCGGCAGCTGCGGCCCGCCCCCTGGAGCGGCGGTGGTGGAATCGAAGGTGTGCCGGGGGACGCCCTCATCGTCCACGTACGCCACGGTGGTGTCCTCGAAGGAGCTCAGGACCCGCACGTTCTGCGGGGCGCCAGCGCCGGGCGGTGGTGTGACACGCGCAGCGATCTGTGCGGTGGTCGTCAATCGTGAGTCGACCCGGCCCTGCAGGTAGTCGTCGAGGGCGGTGCTGACGACGGCGCCCGCTGCGAGGAGTCCGGTCGCGACCAAGGCGATGGCAAGGCACAGCAGGCGAGTGCGAAGGGACGTACGAGCGAGGGCACGCCGCGCGCGCCCTGCCGACAAGCGCGGGCTTCCGAGTGATCGTGGCGTCTTCATGCCCGCGGCCCGCGAAGTACGTATCCGATCCGGTGCACGGTGTGGATGAGTCTGGGCTCGGTGCGGTCCACCTTGCGGCGCAGGTAGCTGATGTACGTGTCGACGATGCTGGGGTCCCCGTCGAAGTCGTAGCGCCAGACGTTCTGCAGGATCTGCGCCTTGGACATGGTCAGCTCGGCGTTGGCCATCAGGAAGTGCAGCAGGCGGAACTCGGTGGGTGACAGACGCACCGGCTGCCCGGCCCGGGTCACCAGATGTCCCTCGGGGTCCAGTTCGAGATCGCCGACGACCAACGCGGTCGACGGCTCGCCCTTGGTGCGGCGCAGTACCGCCTGGATGCGGGCGATCAGCTCCTCGAGGTCGAAGGGCTTGGTGATGTAGTCGTCGCCGCCGAGGGTGAGGCCGGTGATCCGGTCCTGCCGGGTCTCGCGGGCGGTGACGAACAGGACCGGCACGTCGCCGCCGAACCCTTGACCGGTCCTGCGGGGCTGGGCGCGCAGCCGTCGGATCACCTCGAAGCCGTCGATGTCCGGCAGCATCACGTCCAGAAGCACCAGGTCCGGGGGACGACGGGACGCCATCTCCAGGGCTTCTTCCCCGTCCGCCGCGACGTCGACGTCGAATCCCGCGTAGCTCAGGGCGGCCGGAAGGAGTTCACGGACGGTCGGTTCGTCATCGACGACGAGCAGGTGTCCCCTGGGCGAGGACCCACGGCGTGCTGCGCGTGCTGATGTCATGGCTGATTCGTTCCGCTTCGTTGTACCGGGTGTCCGGGGGCCGGTCCGGCCGGGCAGTGGCGCCGGCCGGACCGGCCCCCGGACACAGGTCGTGTCCTCGTGTCGGTCACGGACGTCTGGGGCTCGCATCAGAGGAAACCCCACGAACCTGTGAGCGACTGCGGACGCGCTCGGCACCGGTGCCCGCTCGGCCGGGTCGCGTGCGGGCCTTCTGGCGGCCGGCCCGCAGTCCATGGAGGCGACTGCCCGCGTAGCAGGCCAAACCGGCCAGGACGAAGCCGGTGAGGGCCGAGAGCCGCACGGAACCTTCGAGGCCCGCGTCCATCCCGCCCATCTCGTTGTCCATGAGGGTGAAGCCGATCCCCACGGACACCTGTGAGACCAGGCAGAGCACCAGGGCGCCGAGGCCGACGGCCACACCGGCGCGCAACGCGATCTCCAGGTGCCGGCCCAGCAGTGCCTCGGACTCCTCACGGGCCGTGCGCGCCGGGGTACGGGCGGCGGTGCGATAGCCCGCGTACACCAGCAGGCACACCAGCAGCGTCAGGCCGGACAGCCACAGGGGAATGCCGGCCACCGTCTTGCCGCTCAGGTCGATCTGCCGGTTCCCTCCGCCGGAGCCGCCCGCACCGCCGAGACCCCCCGTACCTCCCATGCCGCCGAGGCCGCCGAGGCCGCCCATCATGCCGCCGCCTCCGGGCTGTCGCCGCTCCACGCCGGCCTGCCAGGACGCTCCCAGGCCCGAGGTGAGAACGGCTGTGATCAGGTTCGGGGCGGCGAGGAGCAGCGCCCCCGCGGCTTTCGCCGCCTGGTCGCGTCCGGTCGCCGCGGCCGCGGCCGCCAGGAGCGCGAGGAACAGGGCGACGGTGCACAGGGCAGTGCAGATCCCGGTCAGGGTCGAGGCGACCGGGTTCCACTTGAGGCGCAGCCGGCTGAGCGCAACGGGACCGGGCAGCGACGTGCGGCGGGCGGCCACACAGCCACCGCCGATGACGAGCGCCGCTCCGAGCACCGCGAAGAACCCGGTCAGCACCATGTCCGTGGTGAAGTCGACGGAGGGGATCCCGCCGCCCCCCGTCAGTCTGCCGAGCCGGCCGCCCGAGCCGCCCCTGCCGAGCTCGTCCGCAACGCTCTCGGGCAGTTTCAGCGTGCCGCGGGCCAGGTGTGCGAGTGCGGGCACGATGACGGCGGTGGCACCGAGCGCCCCGCCGGTGCGGGCGATCAGCAGCGCGGGCGTCGGTCGCGTCCGGCGGCGCAGCGGCCGGAAGAAGCACAGGCCCAGCACGGCCGCTCCCAGGAACGTGAGCATCAGCGGCAGGGCCCTCACCTGGCCGGTGACAGCGAGGCCGAGACCGCCGCCACCACCGAGCATGCCCAGCATGCCTCCGCCTGCGCCGTCCTTCGGTGCGATGTCGGAAGCCAGGTCGATCGTCCCGCCGAAGGCGAGACTGGTGATCGCCGGGACGAGCCGGGTCAGCGGCGCTGTCCCGTCGGCGCCCAGGGCCCGCAGCGCCAAGTATCCGGTGCCCGTCATGACCGCGATCGCGGTCATGACGGCCAGGCATCCTTCGATCGCGTGACGCGGAGCGCTCCCGCTGGGCCTGCGAACGGACGACTCCGTTCCCGCCGGGGTTTGGCTCGTCGATGCGACGGCCTCCGTACGGACCCTTCCCCTCACCGATCTCGTCGTGGTTGCACGGCTCATGGTGTCAGCGCACCTCGTACGGGTCGGCAGCAAGGGTGTCGGTGTTCTGCGGGGTCGTGTCGGTGTTCTGCCGGGTCGCGTCGGTCCGCGCCGTCTCGCGCGCCTTTAGGCTCTCGCCCTCCACATCGACGTGCGGCACCCAGCGGTCCAGCCACCGGGGCAGCCGCCAGGCGCGGTGGCCGAGCAGCGCGAGCACGGCAGGGACGAGCGTCATGCGGACGACGAAGGCGTCGAAGAGGACGGCGATCGCCAGGCCGAACCCGATGGTCTTGACCATCTGTTCGCTCGATCCCATGAACCCTGCGAACACCGAGATCATGATCACTGCAGCGGCCGTCACGACCCGGGCACTGTGCTCGAAGCCACCGATCACGGCCCGCACGGGCTGCCGGTCCGCGACGTAGGCCTCGCGTATCCGGGTCACCAGGAAGACCTCGTAGTCCATGGCCAGACCGAACACGACACCGACCATGAAGATCGGCATGATGGACATCACCGGTCCCGGCTCCGAGACCCCGAACAGCGAGCCCAGCCAGCCCCATTGGAAGACCGCGACCACCGCGCCGAGCCCCGCGGCGATGGAGAGCAGGAAGCCGAGCGCGGCCTTGAGCGGCACGAGGACGGAGCGGAAGACGGCGATCAGGAGCAGGAACGCCAGACCCACGACGAGCGCGATGTAGGGCAGCAGTGCGTCGGCGAGTTTCTGCGAGACGTCGATGTTCATCGCGGTCGTGCCCGCGACCAGCACCTGGGCGTCATCGCCTTCGATCTCGGGAGCACGCAGGGCATGGACGAGATCGGTCGTCTCCTTGCTTCCGGGTGCCGTGGCCGGGACGACGGTGAGGACGGCGGTGTCCTTGCCGTCGTTGAAGCGCGGCGGCGTCACGGTGGCCACGCCGTCCGTGTTCTTGATCCGGGTTGCGGTGGCGCGCGCGGCAGACCGGGCGTCACCGCCGTCGCCGGCCCGCACGACCGCGGTCAAAGGACCGTTGAAGCCGGGGCCGAAGCCGTCGGCGAGCAGGTCGTAGGCGCGTCGCTGTGTCGTCGACGCCGGCTTGGACTCGTCGCCGGGCAGGCCGAGTTCCAGGGAGGCGACCGGCACTGCTGTGGCGATCAGGGCGGCGGCGCCGACGAGCAGGACCGCGAGCGGCCGCCGGGTGGTGAACCGGGCCCAGCGCACGCCCAGAGTTGGCCGCGCCGACGTCCCGGACGGCGTGCCGTCCGGGACGTCGGGCGCGGGGCGCTTGCGGAGGCGGGCGCGGGCCGGCCGGATCCGCTTCCCGGCGATGCCGAGCAGGGCCGGGATCAGCGTGACGGCGATCAGCACCGCGAGCGCGACGGTTCCCGCCGCGGCGAGTCCCATCTGGGTCAGCACCGGGATCCCGACGACGGACAGACCCGCGAGTGCGATCACCACGGTCAGGCCGGCGAAGACCACCGCGGAGCCCGCCGTGCCCACCGCACGGGCGGCGGCGTCCTCACGGCTCCTGCCGCGGGCCAGTTCGTCGCGGTAGCGGGAGACGACGAACAGCGCGTAGTCGATGCCGACGGCCAGGCCCAGCATCGTGGCCAGCACGGACGTCGTCCCGCCCAGGCCGAGCGGCGCCGCCAGCGCCTTGATCGCGCAGGTTCCGACACCGACGCCGAGCAGTGCCGTGAGCAGCGGCAGCCCCGCCGCGATCAGAGCGCCGAAGGTGATGACGAGCACCACGGCGGCCACCGCGATCCCGATGGCCTCCGAGGAGTGGCCGCCCACGGCGTCGGAGACCGCGTTGCCTCCGGCTTCGACCGTGAGACCCGACGAGTTCGTCTCCGCCACTGTGTCCATCAGCGCCTCACGCGAGGTGTCCGAGAGCTCGGTGACCGGCACGCTGTACGACACCTGCGCGTAGGCGATGGTGCCGTCCTTGCTGACCGACCCGGTCTCGAAGGGGTTGGTCACCCGGTCCACCTGCGGCCCTTCGCCGAGGGCACGGACAGCGTCCTCGACGGCTCGTCTGGCGGCCGGGGCGGTCACCTTGCCGTCATCGGCCTTGAAGACGACGCGTGCCGCCGCGCCGTCCGCGTTCACCTCGGGGAAACGCTCGTCCAGCAGGTCGTAGGCGCGCTGCGCCTCCGTTCCGGGCAGGGAGAAATCATTCGGTGGCGCGGCATCGGCGCGGGAGGCGAGAACCCCTGCCGCCACGAGCAGTCCCGCCCACAGGGCAGTGACGAACCACCTCCGTCGGAAGGAGAACTGGCCAGTCTTATAGAGGAAAGCAGCCACAAAGGGCCCCCGGTCATGTTGCCGATCAACAGAACGGGGCAAGAGTCGCACCCTCATTTGACCGGTTCCGGAGTGATTTCTGGGAGTTCTCTGAGAGGGACCGCCGGCCCGTCGGAAACCTGGTGCCGACTGTCGGTCCCGTGAGGTGTGATCGGCCATGACGATTGCGCCGGACGTTCAGCGGGAGGCGGGCGGAGTCCGTCGCGGGCGGTGCGTTGTCAGTGGTGGGCGGCATGATGCCGCTCATGACAGTTCCTGCAGCAGTGATCGTGGATGCCGCCGCCTACGCGCAGGCGGTCGAGGATGCCGTGAGCGCGGCGGCCGCGTACTACACGGGCGGCTCCTCGCACCTCGACGACGACGCCTACGACCGGTTGGTGCGCGGGATCGCCGCGTGGGAGGCCGAGCACCCCGACGGGATACGGCCCGACTCCCCCACCGGGAAGGTCGCCGGTGGCGCGGTGGAGGGCGATGTGCCGCACACCGTGCCGATGCTCAGCCTCGACAACGTGTTCTCATCGGAGGAGTTCACCGCCTGGACCGCCTCCCTGGCGCGTCGCACGGGCCGCGACGTCACACGGTTCGGCGTCGGGCCGAAGCTGGACGGGCTCGCGGTCGCCGCCCGCTACCGCGACGGCCGCCTCACCCGGCTGATCACCCGTGGTGACGGCACGGCCGGGGAGGACGTCTCCCATGCCATCGGCACCGTCCAGGGGCTGCCCGAGTCGCTGGCCGAGCCGGTCACCGTGGAGGTGCGCGGTGAAGTCCTCATGACGACGGCCCAGTTCGAGCACGCGAACGAGGTGCGGACGGCACACGGCGGGCAGCCGTTCGCCAACCCGCGCAACGCGGCCGCGGGCACGCTGCGCGCCAAGGAGCGCTCCTACACCGTTCCCATGACGTTCTTCGGCTACGGTCTGCTGCCCCTGCCGGACACCGACGCGGCCCTCGCCGCGGATCTGACCGAGCTCGCTCACAGCGACCTGATGTCCATGGCGGCCGGCCTCGGCGTGCACACCAGCGCCCGTACGGCGGTCCCGGACGTCGTCGTCGAGACGCCCGAACAGGTCGTGGCCCGGGTCCAGGAGATCGCCGCGGTCCGTGCCGAGTTGCCGTTCGGCATCGACGGGGTCGTCGTCAAGGCCGACCTCGCCGCCGACCAGCGGGCCGCCGGGTCCGGTTCCCGGGCACCCCGGTGGGCCGTCGCCTACAAGCTGCCGGCCGTGGAGAAGATCACCCGGCTGCTGGAGGTGGAGTGGAACGTCGGCCGCACCGGCATCATCGCCCCGCGTGCCGTCCTCGAACCGGTGGTCATAGACGGCTCCACGATCACCTACGCCACCCTGCACAACCCGGCCGACATCACCCGCCGCGGGCTGCGCCTGGGCGACCACGTCATGGTCCACCGCGCCGGCGACGTCATCCCCCGCATCGAGGCACCGGTCGCCCACCTGCGCACGGGCGACGAGCAGCCCATCGCGTTCCCCGAGCGGTGCCCGCGCTGCGGGTCCGGCATCGACACGAGCGAGGAGCGCTGGCGCTGTGCCCAGGGCCGCAACTGCCATCTGGTCGCCTCTCTCGCCTACGCCGCGGGCCGCGACCAGCTGGACATCGAGGGCCTGGGCGCCACCCGGGTCGTCCAGCTCGTCGAGTCGGGTCTGGTCGCCGATCTCGCCGACCTGTTCGCTCTCCGGCGCGAGCAGCTGCTCTCCCTGGAGCGCATGGGTGAGACCAGTACCGACAATCTGCTCGCCGCGATCGCCAAGGCCAAGGAGCAGCCGCTGTCGCGGGTGCTGTGCGCGCTGGGTGTACGGGGCACCGGCCGGTCCATGTCCCGGCGCATCGCCCGTCACTTCGCCACCATGGAGAACATCCGGGCCGCCGACGCCGACGCGATGCAGCGGGTGGAGGGCATCGGATCGGAGAAGGCCCCCTCGATCGTCGCGGAGATCGCGGAGCTGGCCCCGCTCATCGACAGGCTCGCGGCAGCCGGTGTCAACATGACCGAGCCCGGCGCGACCCCGCCTCCGGCCGCCGACGCCGTCCCGGACGCCGACGGCACGAGCGCGGGCCCGGCTGCGGACGGCCCGCTGGCGGGGATGACGGTGGTGGTCACCGGGGCGATGACCGGGATCCTGGAGAAGCTCACGCGCAACCAGATGAACGAACTCATCGAGCGGGCCGGCGGACGTTCCTCCTCCAGCGTCTCCAAGAAGACGACGCTCGTCGTCGCGGGCGAGGGCGCCGGTTCCAAGCGGGCCAAGGCCGAACAGCTCGGCATCCGCCTGTCCACCCCGGACGAGTTCGCCACCCTGGTCGCCGGCCTCGTCGGCTGAACCGGCACCCGGGCCCGCGGAACGGATCGGCCCGATCCGGCAGCGTACGAGGTATACACCAGGCATGCCGCGTATGCACCGTTCCGTCCGCCCCGGGTCCCGGCGCGGCCGGCGGCGTCCGGCTGCCGGTGTGCGGCGTGTGCTCTCGCCCCGGGGTGCGCTGACACTGCACGACGTGGACGGGGCGTTCCTCTTCGCCGTACGGGCCGCCCTGGCGATGGGGCTGGTCGCCCTGCCGATCGCGCTGGCGGGGCGTGCCGACCTCGCGGTGTACGCCATGCTGGGCTCCTTCACCACCACCTTCGGCCGGAACCTGCCCTACCCGCGCCGCGCCCGTGTCCTCGCGGTGGTGGCCGTGGCCATGACGGCGTGCGTGGGCTGCGGTTCGCTGCTCGCGGTGTGGGCCGGCCCGCAGCGGGGTGCGGCCGGAGCCGTCGTGGTGGTCGCGGCGACGGCGCTGGTGGCGGGGGCGGCGAAGTTCGTCTGCGACGCCACGAGGCTGAGCGGGCTCGGTGCGGTCCTGCTGCTGTTCTCGTTCGCGGTGGCGGCGAACGCCTCGCCCACGCCCGCCGACGTGCTCCCGTACACCGGGCTCGCGGCGGTGGGCGCGGCATGCGCCTGGCTGCTGGGCGTCGCCGGGCGGCTGGTCCATCCGGACCGGCCGCAACGCCTGGCGGTCGCCGCGGCACTGCGCGCACTCGCCGAACTCCTGGAAGCGTCCGCCGCCGGCGCGGAGGTGCCCCGGCGGATCCGGCACCGGGCCACCGTCGCCGTGCTCCACGCCTACCGCTGTCTCGGGTGTCCCCCACCGGAACACGATCGACGTCCCGGCCCCCGCCACGACGCGGTCTTCCTGCGCCTCACCGATCTGTCCTGGACCCTGCTCGTCCGCACGGCACGGCAGACACCCGACGACCCGGCCCGCACCGCACGGCTGCTGCGCCGGCAGGCCCGCCTCCTGATGGACCGCCGGCGCCGCATTCCGCGGGAGCTGCGCGAACTGCCCTTGGATCCCGGGGCTCCGTCGCCGTTCCGGACGGCAGGGCGCGGGGCCCCGCGCCCTGCGCCGGCGGCCGCGGCGCGCGGCCGCACCGCGGCCGAGCGCGCCACCGAGCTGCTGATCGGACTCCCGAACGGGCCGCGCCACCGGGCCGCGCTCGCCGTTCCCGCGCTGCGGATGGCCCTGGGCACCGGCGCGGCCGGAGGGGTCGCCGTTCTCCTGCACCTTCAGCACGGCTACTGGGCGGCGGTCTCGGCCGCCGCCGTCCTGCATTCGGTCAACGTCCGCACCACCGCCCAGCGTGCCGTCCAGCGCACCCTGGGCACGCTGGCCGGGCTGCTGCTCGCACTCGGCGTGCTGGCCGCGCATCCGAGCCCGACGGCACTCGCCGTGGTGATCGTCGCTCTGGAGTTTCTGCTGGAGTACGTCGTGGCCCGCAACTACGCCCTCGGGGTCGTCTTCCTCACCCCGATGGCCCTGCTCCTGAGCGACCTGGCGGCCCCCGCGCCGGCGGGGGAACTGGTCCTGGACCGGGTGCTCGGCAGTGTCACCGGAATGGCCGTGGGACTGCTCTGCGCACTGCTCGTGGTCCACGACCGGGCCGCCGCACGTGTGGAGCACGCCCTCGCCGCCTGCCGGGCAGCCGCCGAGCAGGCCGAACGGTCCCTCGCCGACCGGGCCGGGCCACCGCCCCCGGACATCCAGGTCCGCCTGGTGGAGACCGCCGTCGAGCTGCGCGATGCCGACGACGCCGCCGCGGGCGAGCTGTGGCCGGCCGAGATCGACCCGTCCGAACTCGCGGCCGCCGAACAGCGTGCCTACGTCCTGCTCGACCGCCTGAACCGCCGCCGGCCCCGATCCTGACGGCCGGGAGCCCGAGCGGGCCGGGCGCCCTGCGCCGGGCGCGTTCCGTGGATCCTCGCGTGGCGCCCCGCCGGCGAGGCGGTGACACTGAGGACAGCAGCGCCTGACGACGGGTGGAGCCATGCATACCGTTGAAGAGACGATCGACGTCGCGGTGCCGGTGAGCACCGCCTACAACCAGTGGACGCAGTTCAAGAGCTTCCCCCGGTTCGCGTCCGTGGTGACGAAGGTCGAGCAGCTCCGGCCCAATCTCACCCACTGGGTGATCCGTTTGGGTCCGGTGCGGCGCGACTTCGTGGCGGAGATCGTGGAGCAGGTGCCCGACTCGCACGTGGTGTGGCGGAGCATGGACCGGACGTCCCGCCACCGGGGTGAGGTGACGTTCCGTGCGACGGCACCGGACCGTACCTCGATCACCGTACGCCTGCGGGTCGAGCCCAAGGGAGTCCGCGGGCGCCTGGCGCACGCCTCCGGTGTCACCCGTCGTGTGCTGCGGGCCGAGCTCGGTCACTTCAAGGACTTCATCGAAGGCCTGGGGCAGGAGTGCGGCACCTGGCGGGGGGTCATCCGGGGCGGCCACGTCCAGCCTTCGGAGCCGGCACCGCCCAGAAGCCGAGTGGCCCACTGGCCTGTCGGCTGACGCACCTGTCCGGGAGCGAGAGAGCGAGAGAAACGCCCGATGAAGCAGCCACCGAGCGAAGAGCCGGAGGAGTCGCTGACCGTGACTCCGCCCAAGAAGTGGGCGGCGGGAGTGCCCGCGGTGACCCATGCGCTGGAGTACTCCCTCGAGGAGACGTCGGTCCTGCGGGCCGGGCGCACCCTGCTGACCATGAACCAGGTGGACGGCATCGACTGCCCCGGCTGCGCCTGGGCGGATCCCTCTCCCGGGCACAGGCACCGCAACGAGTACTGCGAGAACGGCGCCAAGCACATCAACGACGAGGCGACGACCCGGCGCATCACCGCGGAGTTCTTCCGCAGACACTCGGTCACGGAGCTGGGCCGGCGGTCCGATCTGTGGCTCAACCAGCAGGGCCGGCTCACCGAGCCGATGGTCAAGCGGCCCGATTCGGATCACTACGAGCCCATCAGCTGGCACGACGCCCTGGGGCTGCTCGCCGGGGAGCTCAAGGCGCTGGACTCCCCCGACGAGGCGGTCTTCTACACGTCGGGGCGGGTGAGCAACGAGGCCGCGTTCGTCCTGCAGCTGTTCGCCAGGTCCTTCGGCACCAACAACCTGCCCGACTGCAGCAACATGTGCCACGAGTCCAGCGGCTTCGCCCTGCACGAGACCCTGGGCACGGGCAAGGGGACCGTGAGCCTGGAGGACCTGCACCACGCCGACCTGATCTTCCTGGTGGGGCAGAATCCCGGCTCCAACCATCCACGGCAGCTGTCGGCGCTGGAACACGCCAAGGGCAACGGCGCCCGCATCATCGCGGTGAACCCCCTGCCGGAGGCCGGACTGCTGCGGTTCAAGAACCCCCAGAACGTCCGCGGGGTGGCCGGGCACGGGGTCCGGATCGCCGACCGGTTCCTGCACATCCGCAGTGGTGGCGACCTCGCGCTGTTCCAGGGGCTGAACCGGCTGCTGCTGGAGGCGGAGGACGCCCGTCCGGGCACGGTGCTCGCCCACGACTTCATCCGCTCCAACACCAGCGGCTTCGAGGAGTTCGCACGGCACGTCCGCGGCATCGCCTGGGAGGACGTCCTCACCGCGACCGGCCTCACCCGCAAGGAGATCGAGAAGGTCCGGGACGAGGTCCTGCGCAGCGAACGCGTCATCGTCTGCTGGGCCATGGGTGTGACCCAGCAGAGGCACGCGGTCCCCACCATCCGGGAGATCGTCAACTTCCTGTTGCTGCGCGGGAACCTCGGCAGGGCCGGAGCGGGGGCCTGCCCGGTGCGCGGGCACAGCAACGTCCAGGGCGACCGCACCATGGGCATCTGGGAGCGGATGCCCGACTCCTTCCTCGACGCGCTGCAACAGGAGTTCGGCTTCGACCCGCCGCGGGCCCACGGGCTCGATTCGGTGAACGCCATCCGGGCGATGCACGAGGGCCGTATCAAGGTCTTCCTCGGTGTCGCGGGCAACTTCGTCCGTGCCGCTCCGGACAGTGCCGTCACCGAGGACGCCATGCGCAGGTGCGACCTGACCGCCCACATCTCCACCAAGCTCAACAGGTCCCACACGGTCTGCGGCCGGACCGCGCTCATCCTGCCGACCCTGGGCCGCACCGAACGGGACATCCAGGCCACCGGCGAGCAGTTCGTCACGGTCGAGAACTCGATGAGCGAGGTGCACACCTCCCGCGGCCGTCTGGAACCGGCCTCCAGCGTCCTGCTCAGCGAGGTCGCGATCCTGTGCCGGCTCGCCCGCCGGACCCTGGAGGGCAGGACCTCGATCCCGTGGGACACCTTCGAGAGCGACTACGGGGCCATCCGCGACCGGATCTCCCACATCGTGCCGGGACTGCACGACTTCAACCGCCGGGTGGTCCGTCCGGGCGGCATCAGGCTGCCCAACCCCGTCAACGAGGGCGTGTACCCCACTCCCGTCGGCAAGGCCCTGTTCACCTGCAACGCCTGGGAGATGTCGCACGCCCCCGAGGGACACCTGCTGCTGCAGACCCTCCGCTCCCACGACCAGTGGAACACCATCCCCTACACGGAGAACGACCGCTACCGGGGCATCCACGGAAGCCGCCGAGTGGTTCTGGTGAACCCTCAGGACGTGACCCGGCTCGGCCTGGAGAAGGGACAGCGGGTGGACCTGGTGAGTGTGTGGGACGGCGGTGCGGAGCGCCGCACCGAGGGCTTCGAGGTGGTGCCCTACCCGACGACACCCGGCTGCGCGGCCGCGTACTACCCCGAGACCAATGTCCTGCTGCCACTGGACAGCGTGGCCGAGATCAGCAACCAGCCGACGGCGAAGGGCATCGTCGTACGGCTGGAGCCGACGGTCATGAGCACGGTGTGAGGGCCGTACGGAGGTGTCTTCCGCCCGGACGGGGCCGGTGGCCGGTCACCGTCCGGGCACGTCGAGTACCTCCAGGGGATCCCCGGCGGCCACACCGCCGGGCGGGACCACCGCGAGACCGTCGGCGAACGCCAGCCCCCGCAGCATCGCCGGCCCGTCGAACGGCAGCGGCACCATCCCGTGGTCCGTGCGGAGCACGGGCAGCAGCCGGGTGTCCCCGGGGCGGCCCGGCAGCGCGGCGGCGGCGACCGTGGTGAGCGGCCTGTCGGCCAGGTGCCCGCCGAGGCGTCGCAGCAGTGGCACCGCCAGGGTCACCGCGCCGGCCACGGCGGCCAGCGGGTTGCCGGGCAGGCCGACCAGCCGGCGGGTCCGGCCGTCCACGGCCGGCGGCAACTCGGCCAGCAGCATCGGGTGGCCGGGCCGTACGGCGACGGAGTCGACCAGCAGGCGGGCGCCCATCTCGTCGAGGGTGTCGTGCAGGTGGTCCACGGGTCCGGCGGCGGTACTGCCCGTGGTGACCACGACGTCGGCGCGGGAGTGCTGCACGGCCTCGCGCAGCAGGCCCGCGTCGTCCGCCACCATGCGGCGGCCGGTCACCTCGGCGCCGCAGCCGCGCAGCCACGGTGGCAGCAGCGGGCCGAGCGCGTCACGGACCCGCCCGTCGCGAGGCGGACCGTGCTCCAGCAACTCGTCGCCGAGCACCAGGAGTTCCACGGTCGGGCGGCGGTGCACGGCCAGCCGGTCGTATCCGGCCGCCGCCGCCAGGCCCAGCACGGCCGGGGTGACCGTGGTGCCGGCGGGGAGCAGCGGTTCGCCCGAGCGGCACTCCTGGCCGCGCGGCCGGATGTCGCGGCCCGGAACCGGGGCGGCCGGCCCCGGGGAGCGGTCCCGCAGCATGCCGCTGTGGTCCTCCGCCTCACCGTGTTCCCGGCGTAGTACGGCCGTCGCACCGACCGGGAGCCGGGCGCCGGTGGCGATCGGCACGGCGGTGCCGGCGCCCAGCTGCCCGGAGTGGCCGCCGGCCAGGATCCGGCCGTCCCGCAGCCGCCACGGCCCCGGTCCGGCCACGGCCCAGCCGTCCATCGCGGACGTGTCGAACGGCGGGAGGTCGGTGAGCGCGGCCAACGGCTCGGCGAGGGCATGACCGAGAGCGTCGGCGAGGCCCCGGGTGACGACGGGCAGCGGGCCCGCGGCACTGCCGCCGGCGACCGATCGGGCCCGTTCCCATGCCATGGCGGGCCCCGGTCCGCCGCCTGCGGCCGGAACCGGCTCCCGTCCCCCGCCGCCCGCCGAGGTCGTGCGTGCGCCTGTCGTGCGGTTCGGGTTGCACCCGTCGGTGAGAGAGGCCCTCGGGGCCGTGGGCAGGCCGGCCGTGCTGTCCCGAACCGCCATCGCGATCGTCTCCCTGCGGACACCGAATTACTCGCTTCCCGAGTACCGTCGGCGAATTCTTCCGGGAAGTCAAAAAGGCATTCCCGATGGCGCGATCGGCGCCGGTTATGACCCTGGTGACCAGTACTGGAGTGGCGATAAGCGTCGGCTATCAGGTCATCGGGGAAGCCTTTTTGACTTCCTGTGACGGATCGGCAAAGGATGCATCCGCACCGGGAGCCGGATATTCACGGACCGCAAAGCAGGGGGGAGAACCCGCGCTTTGCGCACGGCAGAAAGAGGCAGACCAGACATGAGCAGCATCGAGGACCCCGTCGACGACCTCCGGGTCACCCCGCCGAAGACCTGGGCGACGGGTCTGCCCGCCGTGACGCACGCGCTCGAGTACTCCCTGGGCCAGACCTCCCCGCGGCGTACCGCGCTGACCCTGCTGAACATCAACCAGGCCAAGGGAATCGACTGTCCCGGCTGCGCCTGGCCCGAGCCCGCACCGGGCAAGCGGCACATGAACGAGTACTGCGAGAACGGTGCCAAGCACATCAACGACGAGGCCACCTCGCGGCGGATCACCCGGGACTTCTTCCGTGAGTACTCGGTCGCCGAGCTGGACCGCAGGTCCGACTACTGGCTGAACCAGCAGGGCCGGCTCACCGAGCCGATGGTCAAGCGGCCCGGCGCCACCCACTACGAGCCGATCGGCTGGGACGAGGCGCTGGAACTGCTCGCCCGGGAGCTCAAGGGGCTGGACTCCCCCGACGAGGCCCTCTTCTACGTGTCCGGCCGGCTGAACAACGAGGCCGCCTTCCTCCTGCAGCTCTTCGCCCGCGCGTACGGCACCAACAACCTGCCGGACTGCTCCAACATGTGTCACGAGTCCAGCGGGTCCGCGCTGCACGAGACGCTGGGCATCGGCAAGGGCAGCGTCTCGCTGGACGACATCCACAACGCCGACCTGGTCTTCGTCGTCGGTCAGAACCCGGGCACCAACCATCCGCGGATGCTGTCGGCGCTGGAGGTGACCAAGCGCAACGGCGGGCAGGTCGTCGCGGTCAACACGCTCCCCGAGGCGGGGCTGATGCGCTTCAAGCACCCGCAGAAGGCCCGTGGGCTGGTCGGTCGCGGCACGCCGATCGCCGACCAGTTCCTGCACATACGCGCCGGCGGCGACCTCGCCCTGTTCCAGGCCCTGAACCGGCTGCTGCTGGAGGCCGAGGACGCCGCGCCCGGCACGGTCCTCGACCACGCGTTCATCGACGGCTGCACCACCGGCTTCGAGGCGTTCGCCGCGCAGGCCGCCAAGACGTCCTGGGACGACGTGCTGGCCGCCACCGGGCTGTCCCGCGAGGAGATCGAGACCGTCTGCGACCGGGTCCTGAGGAGCGAGAAGATCATCGTGTGCTGGGCGATGGGACTGACCCAGCACAAGCACGGGGTGCCGACCATCCGGGAAGTCGTCAACTTCCTGATGCTCCGCGGCAACATCGGCAGGCCCGGCGCAGGGGTGTGCCCGGTGCGCGGCCACAGCAACGTCCAGGGCGACCGCACCATGGGCGTGTGGGAGCGGATGCCGCAGGAGTTCCTCGACTCCCTGGAGCGCGAGTTCGGCTTCACCCCGCCCGCGCATCACGGCCTGGACGCGGTCAACGGCATCCGGGCCATGTACGAGGGCCGCGCCAAGGTCTTCCTCGGTGTGGCCGGCAACTTCGTACGGGCCACGCCCGACAGCGCGGTCACCGAGGAGGCGATGCGCAACTGCCGGCTGACGGCGCACGTCTCCACCAAGCTCAACCGCTCCCACACCGTCTGCGGCGACACCGCGCTGATCCTTCCCACGCTGGGCCGCAGCGACCGGGACGTCCAGGCCACGGGCGAGCAGTTCGTCACCGTCGAGGACTCGATGAGCGACGTCCACGCCTCCCGGGGGAAGCTGCCCCCGGCCTCGCCGCACCTCCTCAGCGAGGTGGCGATCATCAGCCGGCTGGCGCGCAGGACCCTCGGGGACACGCCTCCCCTGCCCTGGGAGGAGTTCGAGGCGGACTACGGCACCATCCGGGACCGGATCTCACGCGTCGTGCCGGGCTTCGAGGACTTCAACGCCCGGGTGGCCCGGCCGGGCGGCTTCACGCTGCCCAACCCGGTGAACAGCAGGGTCTTCCGCACCCCGAGCGGCAAGGCCGTCTTCACCTGCAACGAGTTCACGATGCCGCACGTCCCCAAGGGGCATCTGCTGCTGCAGACCCTGCGCTCGCACGACCAGTGGAACACCGTCTGGTACGCCCCGAACGACCGCTACCGCGGCATCCACAACGCCCGCCGCGTGGTGCTCGTCAATCCCGCCGACCTGGAAGCCCTCGGGATCGCCGACGGCGACGAGGTGGACCTGGTGAGCGTCTGGCACGACGGGAGGGAGCGCCGGGCGGAGGACTTCCGGGCCGTGGGCTACCCCACGAGTCGCGGCTCCGCGGCGTCGTACTACCCCGAGACCAATGTCCTGGTCCCGCTGGACAGCGTCGCCGACATCAGCAACTGCCCCACGTCCAAAGGGGTCGTGGTCCGCCTGGAACCCGTCCGCAACCCCCGCTGAGCCGAGCGCCGGCCCTCCCGCGGGAACCGGCGAGAAGCACCCCGCGTTCGGAAAGGAAACCGTCCTGCATGCCCTCATCCCCCGCCGCGCGCTGCTGGTTTCCGGCGGCGGCCGCGGTGAGCACGGCCGGATGGGGCGCGAACCAGTTCACCCCGCTCGCGGCCGTGTACCGGACGCAGCAGCACTGGCCCGCCCTCCCGGTCGCGGCCATGTTCACCACGTACCTGCTGGGACTGCTGCCCGGCCTGCTGCTGGGCGGACCGGCCGCGAACCGGCTCGGAAGACGACGCGTGGTACGGCCCGCGCTGGTGCTGTCCGCCGCCGCCAGCGGCCTGCTGGCGACGGCGGCCCTCTCGCAGAGCGCCGTGTACGTCAGCCGTCTGGCCACCGGCGTGGCGGCCGGGGTGGTCCTGACCGCGGGCACCACCTGGCTGCGGGAACTCTCCGCGCACCCGGCGGCCGGCGTCCGCCGTGCGACGTACGCCACGGGCGGCGGCTTCGCCGCCGGAGCCCTGACGGCCGGTGCCGTGGCCGAACGGCTGCCGCACCCGACGGTGCTGCCCTGTCTCGTTCATTCGCTGCTCGCCCTGCTGGCCCTCGCCGCGACCCGCCGCGTTCCGGAGACCGCGCCGTCACCGCGCGGCACCTGGGCGCAGACGCTCACGGCGAGCCCGTACCGAGCGGCCGTCCGCCACCCGCGCTTCACGCGGGTGGTGCTTCCCGCGAGCCCGGCGGTCTTCACCGCCTCCACGGTGGCGTACGTCGTACTGCCCTCGCTGGTGGCCGACCGGGTCCCGGACCACGCGCCGGTGTTCAGCGGCCTGGTGACGGCGCTGACGCTCGGCGTGGGCGTCGCCGTGCAGCCCCTGGCCGACCGGATGGACCATGCCGGCAGTGCACGGGCGACGCTCGCCGCGATGGCCGCCGTGATCGGCGGACTGCTGGTGAGCGCCTGCGCCGCGCACCTGGACTCGGCACGTCTCGTCCTGGCCGCGGCGGCGCTCCTGGGGGCCGGGTACGGCCTCACTCTGTCGTCGGGGCTGAGGGAGATCGAACGACTGGCGCCGCCGGCGGTCCTTCCCTCGGCCGCGTCCCTCTACCACGGCGCCACCTACAGCGGCTTTCTCACTCCGCTCCTGCTCGCCGTCACGGCCGGGGCGGCTTCCTACCCGGCCCTGCTGACCGGCCTGGCGGCCGTGGGCCTGCTGTGCCTGGTGATCACGGCGCGGTACAGCCGTCGCCATCTCCCCCCGACGGCGGCCGGATGTGCCGAGCCGTGGCACCGGGCCGATCACGTGATACCGAAACCGCCGGAGCGCCGCTCCGAGGAGAGGAGCCGACCATGGGGCGAGTGACCGTACGGCGGCGGGTGCTGCGGGTCCGGGAGGGGACCGCGTCACCTCGTCCGGACACCCTGGCCGCCGAGGAGCCGATGGAGATCCGGGTCGGCGGGCGCCCGCTCACGGTGACCATGCGCACGCCGGGCGACGACTTCGACCTCGCAGCCGGGTTCCTGGTGAGCGAAGGGGTGGTGCACGCCGCCGACGCCGTCGCCGCGATCCGCTACTGCGCGGGCGCCACGGCCGACGGCGGCAACACCTACAACGTGGTGGACGTCGTCCTGGGCCGAGGCGTGGCCCCTCCGGACGCGTCGCTGGAGCGGAACTTCTACACCACGTCCTCGTGCGGGCTGTGCGGCAAGGCGAGCCTGGACGCGGTGCGCACGCAGGCGGCGTGGTCCGTCGCCGAGGACCCGCTGCGCGTCGGCCCGGAGACGCTGACGGCCCTCCCGGACCGTCTGCGGGCGGCCCAGCGGGTGTTCGACAGCACCGGCGGGCTGCACGCCGCGGGTCTCTTCTCGGCCGACGGGGAGCTGCTGTGCCTGCGGGAGGACGTCGGCCGGCACAACGCCGTGGACAAGGTCGTCGGCCATGCCCTCAGGTCGGGGCTGCTGCCGCTGCGCGAGACGGTGCTGATGGTCAGCGGCCGGGCCTCGTTCGAGCTGGTGCAGAAGGCGGTGATGGCCGGGATCCCCGTGCTGGCGGCCGTCTCCGCCCCGTCCTCGCTCGCGGTGGACCTCGCCGCGGAGAGCGGACTGACCCTGATCGGGTTCCTGCGCGGCGCCTCGATGAACGTCTACACCGGCGCCGGGCGACTGCTGCCGCTGCCCGTGTCCTGAGCCGCGTCCCGCCGGGGGCCGCGCACGCCGCCGGCGCCGACTGGCGTTCCGCCGGGCCGTCCGGTACACCCATGGAGTGCTGTTCCGTCAACTCGAGTACCTGGTCGCCCTCTCGCGGGAGCGTCATTTCGCTCGTGCCGCCCAGAGCTGCCACGTCTCCCAGCCCGCGCTCTCCGAAGCGATCCGGAAGCTGGAGGAGGAGCTGGACGTACCGCTCGTCCGGCGCGGCCGCAAGTACGAGGGCCTGACGCCCGAGGGCGAACGCATCGTGGTCTGGGCGCAGCGGATCCTGGCCGACCGGGACGCCCTCAAGAACGAGGTCGGCGCCCTGCGCACCGGGCTGAGCGGCAGGATGCGCATCGGGGCGGTCCCGACCGCGTCGGGTGCCGTCTCCCTGCTGACCGGACCGTTCTGCGCGGCGCACCCGCTGGTCACCGTGGAGGTCAAGGCGGACCTCCAGTCGGAGGACATTCTGCGGCAGTTGCAGCGCTTCGAGATCGACGCCGGAGTCACCTATGTGCACAAGGACCTGCCGGAGGGTTTCCAGGCGGTTCCGCTGTACGAGGAGCGTTATGTGCTGCTGACCACCGCCGCCGACGGCCTGGCCCGTCCGGCGACGGCGACCTGGGCGGAGGCCGCGCGACTGCCGCTGTGCCTGCTGACCGAGGCCATGCAGGGGCGGCGGGTCCTGGACGAGGCGTTCGCGGAGGTCGGCGTGCGGCCGTCGCCCCGGGTCGAGACCGATTCGGTGGCGGCCCTGTTCGCCCACGTGCGGACGGGCCGCTGGGCGAGCGTCGTACCGCGGACCTGGCTGCACGTCTTCGGCGTCCCGCACGGCATGCGGGCGGTGCCGCTGACCGAGCCGGCCCGGACGGTGCCGGTCGGGCTGGTGACCACGACCAGGGAGCCCGGGTCGGTCATGGCCCGTGCGCTGACGGACATCGCGCGGCGCACCGACATCGCCGCCGCCCTGGAACGCCTCCCCGGGGAGCAGCTTCCCGAGCGTGATTCCTGAATCGGGAGGGTGACGGTCATGCGGGTGTCCGCGGCGCCGCACGCCGCAGCGGGAGCAGCGCGCCTCGGCGCCCTCAGGGCCGCGTCGCTCCGGTACCGCGGGTGGCCGCGAGCCCGAGAACGCCGATGGCGAGCAGGGGCCAGCCGCCCGTGACGGGGAAGTAGACGACGGTCAGGGGCACGCCGAGACCCAGCAGGTACCACCCGATCTGCGCGGGCAGGTGGCCGGTCGTACGCACGACGTGCCGGGCCAGCGTGCCGAGCGCGAGGAGCGCGACGCCGGCCACCATCCACCAGATGCTGAACTCGCGGGCGAAGTAGTCCTCGGCGTCGGTGTCCACGACGCTGCGGAAGAAGCCGTCACGGACGATGGCGCCCCAGGCGTGGGGCTGGGCGAAGGCCCAGGCGAAGTGGAGCACCGCTGTGGCGATGATCAGCCGTGGGACCCATCGGGCCAGTGCGTTCACGGGGTGTCCTCCCACTCGTGCGCTTCGTGCGGATCGTGCGGGGCCAGGCGCAGGGCCAGGGCGTAGATGTCGCGCAGGCCGGGCGCGGGGACGGGCGGGACGACCTGCTGGGCGCCGACGAGGACCAGGTAGAGCAGCCTGGCCATGGGCTCGACGTCGGCCTCCGGGCCGCCGAGTTCGCGCCACAGGGTGCGCAGGTAGTCGATGCGCGACCGGTCCACCCGTTCCTGGAGGGCGTGGACCTCGGGATCCTGCAGGGCCCAGGCCCGGATGGCGATCTCGACCGCGTCGCTGCCGCTCTTGTCGTCGAGGACGAGTCCGAGCAGGTGCAGAAGCCTGTGCCGGGCCGAGGCGCCGGCGCTTTCGGCGTCGGAGACGAAGCGGCTGGTGTGCTCGGTCTCGAAGTGGGTGAGCAGGTCGGTCTTGAAGCCCGCCATGCCCTTGAAGTGGTGGTAGAAGGAGCCCTTGGTCAGGCCGAGTTCACCGCACAGCCGCTCGATGGTCAGGGCCCGCGCGCCGTCCTGTTCCAGCACGGCGAGTCCGGCCTCCAGCCAGTCCCGTCTGCTCGCCATGGACCGACCGTACCATACGGAATGGTATGGAATTGATGCCGCCGTGGACGACCCCGCTGACCAGCAACTTCCCGCGGTTGATAACAAATTGACTTTGCTTCACCTTTACTGTTGTGTGCCGCTTGCACAGTCCGCGTGACCTGGGGGGTCATTCCATGAACCGCATCAGCCGCTCCATCGCCGCCGCGCTCGTCGCGGGTGGTCTCGTCCTCGGCCTCGGCGCCTGCTCGGACGTCGCCGACGAGGCCGCCGAGAAGGTCGAGGACGAGGTGGTCGAGGAGGTCGACAAGCAGCTCAAGGAGGAGTACGAGGTCACCTACGAGGTGACCGGCGCCGAGGTGGACTCCATCGAGTTCAACGCGGGCGGCGGCGATGCGGCGAACCCGAAGCTCGAGACGGTGAAGAACCCCACGCTGCCCTGGAAGAAGACGGTGACGCTGCGGGGCATCGAGGCGCCGACCGTCCTGCCGGTGGCCCTGGACGCCACCGGCGGCTCCGCCAAGCTCACCTGCAAGATCGTGTACAAGGGCAAGACCCTGGTCGAGGAGTCCGACGCGGGCGTGGTCTCCGCCGCCGGCTGCGTCGCCGTCTCCCCGATCGCCGGCTGAGCAGCGGCGGTGAGGGCCCGGGGTGGTCGGACGACCGCCCCGGGCCCTCACCGCGCACGCCGAACCGGCGTCCTACAGCGTGCGTTCCAGACGGTCCGCCACCAGCTTCACGAACCGCGCCGGCTCCTTCGGCTGGCCGCCCTCGGCGAGTACCGCCAGAGCGTGGAGCAGTTCCGCGGTCTCCGTGAGTTCCGTGCGGTCCTCGCGCTCCGTGTAGGCGCGGTTGAGGGCCTTCACCAGCTGGTGTTCCGGGTTGAGTTCGAGGATCCGCTTGGCCCGGGGGACCTCCTGGCCCATCGCCCGGTACATGTTCTCCAGCGCGGGCGTCAGGTCGTGCGCGTCGGAGACGACGCAGGCCGGCGAGACCGTGAGGCGGGAGGAGAGGCGGACCTCCTTGACGTCCTCGCCCAGGTGCTCCGTCATCCAGCCGAGCAGACCGGCGTACTCCTCGCTCTGCCGCTCCTTCTCGGCGTCGTCCTTCCCGTCGTCGCCTGCGCCGAGGTCGATGTCGCCCTTGGCCACCGACCGCAGCCGCTTGCCCTCGAACTCCCCGACGGCGTCGGCCCACACCTCGTCGACGGGGTCGGTGAGCAGCAGCACCTCGACACCCTTGGCCCGGAACGCCTCCATGTGCGGGGAGTTCTCGATGGCCTCCCGGGACTCGCCCGTCATGAAGTAGATGGCGTCCTGCCCGTCCTTCATCCGCTCCACGTACTGCTTCAGCGTGGTCGGCTCGTCGGTGTCCCGGGTGGTCGCGAAGGAGGCGACGGCGAGGATCGCGTCACGGTTCTCGGAGTCGGTGACCAGCCCTTCCTTCAGGACGGCGCCGAACTCCCGCCAGAACGTGGTGTAGCGCTCCGGCGCGGACGCCATCATGTCCTTGACCGTCGACAGCACCTTCTTCGTCAGGCGGCGCTGCATCATGCGGATGTGGCGGTCCTGCTGGAGGATCTCGCGGGAGACGTTGAGCGAGAGGTCCTGCGCGTCGACGACGCCCTTGACGAAGCGCAGGTACGGCGGCAGCAGTTCCTCGCAGTCGTCCATGATGAAGACGCGCTTGACGTAGAGCTGCACGCCCCGCTGGTACCCCTGGGTGAACAGGTCGTGCGGGGCGTGGGCGGGCACGAACAGCAGCGCCTGGTACTCGAAGGTGCCCTCCGCCTGCAGCCGGATCGTCTCCAGCGGTTCGCGCCAGTCGTGGCTGATGTGCTTGTAGAGCTCGTGGTACTCGTCGTCGGACACCTTGTCGCGCGGACGCGCCCACAGGGCCTTCATCGAGTTGAGCGTCTCGGCCTCACGGGACTCGCCGTCGTCGCCCGCTTCGGGCATCAGCCGGATGGGCCAGGTGATGAAGTCCGAGTACCGCTTGACGATCTCCTTCACCTTCCACGGTGAGGTGTAGTCGTGGAGCTGGTTCTCGGAGTCCGCGGGCTTGAGGCGCAGGGTGACCGCGGTGCCCTGCGGTGCCTCGTCGACCGTCTCCAGCGTGTACGTGCCCTCGCCCCGGGACGTCCACCGGGTGCCCTGCGTCTCGCCCGCGCGCCGGGTCAGCAGGGTGACCTCGTCCGCCACCATGAAGGCCGAGTAGAAGCCCACGCCGAACTGTCCGATGAGCCCGTCGGCCCCGGCGGCGTCCTTGGCCTCGCGCAGCTCCTGGAGGAACTTGGCCGTGCCCGAGTTGGCGATGGTGCCGATGAGCTGCGTGACCTCGTCGTAGGACATCCCGATGCCGTTGTCCCGCACGGTGAGGGTACGGGCCTCCTTGTCGACGTCGATCTCGATGTGCAGGTCGGTCACGTCGGCGTCGGGGGTGTCGTCGCGCAGGGCGGCGAGGCGCAGCTTGTCCAGCGCGTCGGAGGCGTTGGAGACGAGCTCGCGCAGGAAGACGTCCTTGTTCGAGTAGACCGAGTGAATCATCAGCTGCAGGAGCTGACGCGCCTCTACCTGGAACTCAAACGTTTCGGTCGGCATGGTTGGTGAGTACCTCACAGGTCGCAGTGCTGCACTGGTGGAGGCAACTTTAAAACAGCCCGGGTCGTCCGGGGCGGCCGTCAGACGTCGCCCGGGGCGGCTGCTTCGAGGTCGGCGATGCTGCCGGACATGATCGTCCGCACGTGGTCGGTGATGTGTTCCGCCGGCCAGTCCCACCAGGCCACGGCCAGCAGCCGGGCGATGTCCGCGCCGCTGTAGCGGGTGCGGATGAGCCGGGCCGGGTTGCCGCCGACGATGCCGTAGTCGGGGACGTCCGCGGTGACCACGGAACCGGCACCGATGATCGCTCCGTGCCCGATCCGCACGCCGGGCATCACCGTGGCGCCGTGACCGAACCAGACGTCGTTGCCCACCACCGTGTCCCCGCGGTTCGGCAGGCCGGTGAGCAGGTCGAAGTGCTCGGACCACGAGCCGCCCATGGTGGGGAACGGGAAGGTGGAGGGACCGTCCATGCGGTGGTTGGCGCCGTTCATGATGAACCGCACCCCCGTTCCCAGCGCGCAGAACTTGCCGATGACCAGCTTCTCGGGCCCGTAGTGATACAGCACGTTCCGCGTCTCGAACGCGGTCGCGTCGTCGGGGTCGTCGTAGTAGGAGTACTCCCCCACCTCGATCAGCGGGGACTTCACCAGCGGTCCGAGCAGGACCACCCTCGGCTGGTCGGGCAGCGGATGGAGCACCGTCGGGTCGGCGGGTACGGGCATGGCAGGCGTTTCCTCACGGGTTGCGTGTCGGCTCGCCGTCCATGATCGCTGCCAGGTCCCGGGTGGCACACCTGAATTACCGGACGCCGGGCCCCGACAGGGCTTGCAGAGAATTTCTGCAAGCACTTGCCACGGGCGTGACCGGCTGTTTGACTCGGCTGCCGACGACGGCCCGAGAGGACACCCATGACCACCGACACCGACGTCCTCGTCCTGGGCGGCGCGGGCGTGGACACGATCGTCCACGTTCCCGGACTGCCGCTCCCCTTCGCCGACAGCTACATGATCCGGCCCGGCATCGAGACCCGGCCGGGACAGAGCGGCGACTTCGCGGCGCTCGGGCTGACCGCCCTGGGACTGCGCACCCACCACCTCGACATGCTCGGCGACGACCACGAGGGGGACCTGGTCCGCGCCCTCCACCACGACCGGGGCATCGCCCTCACGGCGATTCCCCAGCCGGCGGGCACCAAGCGCGCGGTCAACCTCGTCGGTCCCGACGGACGGCGTCTGTCCCTGTACGACGCGACCCGCTCCCAGGAGTCCGACCGGCTTCCCGAGACGACGGTGCGCGAACTGGCCGCCGCCAGCCGGCACGCGCATGTGGTGATCACCCATCCGTGCGCACACGCCCTGCCCCTGCTGCGGGAGGCCGGGATCACCCTCTCGACCGATCTGCACGACTGGGACGGCGTCAACCCCTACCACGAGCCGTTCGCCCTGGCGGCGGACCTCGTCTTCCTCTCCACCACCGCGCTCGCCGACCCCGTCCGCACCATGCGGGAGATCGCCGAGCGCGGCCGGGCCCGGATCGTGGTCGCCACGGCGGGCGCGGAGGGGGCGTACCTGCTGGCCGACGACGTCCTGACGCACGTGCCGGCCGTCGCTCCGCCGGCACCGGTGGTGGACTCCAATGGCGCGGGCGACGCCTTCGCCTCCGCCTTCCTGTTCGGCTGGCTCGACGGGGAGGACCCGCGGCGCTGCGCCCGGTACGGGGCCATTGCCGGGGCCCACGCCTGCACCGTGCCGTCGACCCGCACCGACTCCATCGGCCGGGACGAACTGCTCGCCCGCGCGGCGGAGTTGGACGGCGCGGCGGTGCAGGTCATGAGCGTTTCAAGAAGTCCGGTCGCCGATGTTGACTCGCAGTCAGGGCGGGTGCAGATTACTTAACGGTAGAACCGCTCGGTAACCCACGTCCGGTACTCCGCGGCCGCCGACGCGCGTCCGTTCACCCCGACGCGACCACCGGCCCGCTTCCCCACCTGAGCCGCCGCACCCCCACAGATCAGCACTCAGCCCGGGCACCGCCGTGCCCGGCTCCCCCGTGCCCGCTTCCCGAGAAGGGAGAGCACATGCCGAAGCACGCCGCGCGTCGTGTCATGACCGCGACAGCAGCCGCCGTTGGCGCGCTGGCCCTCGGTTTCACCGCCACCCCCGCACACTCCACCACGTCCCTGGACTACGTCGCCCTCGGCGACAGCTACAGCGCCGGCTCGGGCGTCCTGCCCGTGGACACCTCCAACCTGCTGTGCCTGCGCTCCACGGCGAACTACCCGCACGTCATCGCCTCCAGGACGGGCGCCCGCCTCAAGGACGTCACCTGCGGCGCCGCCCAGACCAAACACTTCTCGCAGGCCCAGTACCCGGGGGTCGCCCCTCAGACGAACGCGCTCGGCGCGGACACCGACCTGGTGACGCTGACCATCGGCGGCAACGACAACAACACGTTCATCAACGCGGTGACGGCCTGCGGCACCGCGGGCGTCCTCAGCGGCGGAAAGGGCAGTCCCTGCAAGGACAGGCACGGCACGTCCTTCGACGACCAGATCGACGCCAACACCTATCCGGCCCTCAAGGACGCCCTGCGGAGCGTGCGCGCCAAGGCTCCCAACGCACGTGTGGCGGCCCTCGGTTACCCGTGGATCGTGCCGGCCACCGCCGACCCGGCCTGCTTCGCGAAACTGCCGATCGCCTCCGGTGACGTGCCCTACCTGCGGGGTATCCAGGCACACCTCAACGCCGTCGTCGAGCGCGCCGCCAAGGAGACCGGCGTGACCTACGTGGACTTCTCGGCGGCGTCCGAGGGCCACGACGCCTGCAAGGCCGCCGGCACCCGTTGGATCGAACCGCTCCTCTTCGGGCACAGCCTCGTCCCCGTCCACCCCAACGCCCTCGGAGAGAGGCGCATGGCCGAGCACGCCATGAGCGTCCTCGGCCTCGGCTGACACCGGCCGGCCGTCCCGCCGCCCCGGCCGCGGGGCGGTCGCCGTACCGCGATGGCGGCGCCGGCCCGCGCCCGGGTCAGCCCGCCTTCCGGAAGATCTCCGACATCCGGTCCCCCGTGTCACCGGCCAGCAGCCCGACCGAGTCCGGGGCGATCAGGCCGACCCGGGCGGCCAGTTCGCGGCCGTGGACGTCGACGGCGGCCTCGACGAGTTCCGCGAGCCCGTCCAGCGCGGACCGGGCACGGGACCGGGCCGCCACCGCGCAGCCGACGGCGGCCAGTGCGGCCGGCCACCACCAGCAGGCGAGCAGGGCGTAGCCCACCGCCCACGCGGCGAGGCGCGCCGCGGCCCCGAAGGAGTCGCGGGCCGACTGGATCTGCCGCCCGGCGGGTTCGGGCAGGATCAGCCACAACCGGGGCCACAGGGCGGCGAGGTCGGCGCCGTAGGCGGCCTCGACGCGGTCCGCCACCGCCTGCATGCGGTCGCCGTACCAGCTGGGCCGCGCCGGTACGCGCACCGCGATGCGGTCGCGGGCCCCGGTGAGGGCCTGAATGCTCGCCCAGTCTCCGGCCGGCACCGTCACCTCCCCGTCCGCCGCGTCACCGGTCGTGACGGCTCGGGCCAGCGCCTCCTCGACCTTCTCGTCCCTTTGCGTCCAGCGGCGCCGGCGCCACCGGGTGAGGGCGCGGGACAGAGGGTCCCCGCCGAAGCGCAGCCAGTACCGCTCGATCGCGCCGCCGAGGAACTGCGCGCCGAGTGAGGCCGCGGCGGCGGCGAGCAGGACCAGTGCCACCAGGAGTGCGGCGGTGCCGGTCCGGTCGAGTGCGGGGCGCGCGGCGAGGTCGTCCAGGGCGGTGCGCAGCCGGTCGACGTCGTGCCAGTGGCGGTGCCCCAGGGTGGTCCCGACGGCCGTGACGGCGAGGAAGAGGGCGCCGGGCAGCACCAGGAGGTTCAGCCAGCGCTCGGTGAGCTTGCTGCCCAGGGTGGCGAGGAGCGGGTTCATGGGGTCGGCGGCCCGGGCGCGTTCACCGGCCGGGGCGCAGGCGCGCCTTGTGCATGCGCGTGTCGTGGACGGCGCAGTGCGGGGCGGGCAGCAGGTCGCGGGCCCGCTCGGTCCGGCTGCAGCGCGCCGGGCCGGGGCACACGGCCACTTTCAGGTGCGGGGTGACGCCGGGGACCGCGGCACCGCGCGACCCGTCGAGCAGCCCGCCCGCGTACCCGGCCCGGCGCAACACGTGGTCGAGGTCGTCGAAGCACGCGGTGAGTTCGTCGGCGCCCGCGCCCGACCGCAGCAGGTCCCGCGCACGCTCGGCCGCCTCCCGGACTCCCGGCTGCCGCAGCTCCTCACGCGAGCCGAGCAGCGCGCACAGTGCCGCGGTCCGGTGCACGAGTCCGGAACGATCAGGGGATACGGTCATGCTCCAAGTGTGCCTGAGAACAGGCACAGTTGAGGGAGAGTCGCCACACCACCGGAGCCGATGACAGGGGGAGCGACAAGGTGAGGGACGACCGGGGCCGGCTCCTGGAGGCCGTCCGCGCACGACTCGCACGGGCCGGGACCGCGATCACGGGTGCGGACCCGGACGTGGTGTTCGGCCCGGAGGCCGACGCCGAACTGCGGGCTCTGCTGCGGACCGCCGACCCGAGGACCGACATGGAGGCCCGGCACGTGGCCGGCTGGCTCTGCGTCGCCCGCGCGACGGCCGCCCGCGGCCCGGAGGGCGGCGTCCACGGGGCCATGGCCGGAACGCTGCTGTTCCCGGTGTGGGTGGCCGATCCCCGGCTCGTACCGCCTGAGCTGGCGGCCGGTTATGCGACCACCGACCCCGCGGTCCGGCCCGACCCCGCGGGCGCCGACGGTCCCGCCGAGTGGTCGGCCCAGTCCGCCGCCGCCGTCATCGCCGCCGAGGGCCGGCAGCACCGCCCGCCACGGGACGCCGACGAGGCCGAGCTGCGCCTGTACGAACTGGCCGGACGGCTGGCCGCCTCGGCGCCCTCGCGCGAGTTCCTGCTCACCACGGCGGCCGGGCTGGCCGGCCTCGCCGTCCTCGCGACGCCGGAGCACGATCCCGCGTACGCGGCGCGGGTCGCCGGCCTGAACCACGTGCTGTCCCTCACCGGGCAGCCCGAGCGGCGGGCCGGCTCGGGCACGGACGAGGGGATCCGTCTCGCGCACCGCGCCCTCAAGCGCCTGCCGGCCGACTCCCCCGACCGGCTCCCCGCGCTCAGCAACCTGGGCATCCAGTTGCTGGACGGCTACCTGCTCTCGCACGACCCGGAGGATCTGTACGACGCGGTCGCCATCGCCCGTGACGTACTGGCCCAGCTGCCCGCGGACAGCCCGCATCTCGCCCACTGCCTGAGCACGCTCGGCGCCGCGCTGCTGGCGCTGCGGCACCGGGAGGGCGCCACGGCCGAGGAGTGCGACGAGGTGGTGGACCTGTTCCGCCGGGCGGCGCCCGCCGATCCCAAGGGCCCGTCCGCCGCGGGCCTCAACCTGGGTCTGGCACTCGTCCTGCGGTACCAGCGCACCGGCCGGGCGCAGGATCTGCACGAGGCGGTCGGCGTACTGACCGAGGCCCTGGCGGCGGCGCAGGACCCCGGACAGCGCACCAGTGTGCGCGGCCCTCTGGGCAACGCGCTGCGCGCCCGCTTCGCGCTGACCGGCGATCCGGCCGATCTGGACGCGGCGATCACGCATCTGACGGCCGCGGCCGGCGCGCCCGCGGAGGCGACGCCGCTCACCGTGACGCGGCTGGTCGCCCCCGCGATGGCCCTGCACGCCCGCTACAGGCTCGATCCCGACGGCAACGGCGCGGACCTGCCCGAGGCCCTGCGCCTGCTGCGGCGGGCCGAGTCGCTGCTGCCGCCGGGCCATCCCGAGCGGGCCGTGACGCTCAGCGACCTCGGCCTGGTACTGAGCAGCAGTCATCAGCGCACCGGTGACCAGCAGGAGCTGAACGAGGCGATCGGGGCCCTGCGCGAGGCCGTGGCGCTCACCCCCGAGGGGCACGAGATCCTCAGCGTGCGGCTGCTCAACCTCGGGATGGCCCTGGGGCTGCGCCACCGGTTGCTGGGGGACGGCGAGGACCTGCGGGAGGCCCGGGAGTGCCGGCGCCGTGCCAGGGAACTGCCCGGCCTGGGACGCGCGCACCGCGCGACGCTGCTCGGCTCGACGGCGATCAGTGTGATGACCGGCTACGAGCGGGCCGCCGACCCCGTCGCCCAACTCGACGAGGCGATCCGGCTCTTCAGGGAGGCGCTCGCGCTCACCCCCGCCGACGACCCCCTGCTGCCGCGCCGCCGCCAGAACCTGGCCTCGGCCCTGATGAGCCGCTGCGAGGCCACGTACCGGTCGAGCGACGTGCGGGAGGCCCGTGAGCTGGCCGACGCCGTCGTCGCGGCGCTGCCCCCGGACTCGCCCGAGTTGCCCGGCGCCCTGGCGGTGGCCGCCGAGGCACGTCTGGCGGGCCTCGGCTCCCTGATGTCCTCGGCGGTCCGCAAGGAGGCCGTCGCACTGTTCCGCCGGGCCGTCGAGGTCACCCCGCCCGGACACGCCAGGCGCACCCTGCGCCTGACCAACCTCGGCATCGTCCTGCGGGACCGTGGCACCGGCAGGGGCCGCCGCGCCGACGCGGCCGATGCGGCGGAGGTGTTCCGGACGGCCGCGCTGGAGACCCGGTGCCCGCCCTCCGAGCGTCTGAACGCGGCGCGGTACTGCGGCGACCTCTGGGCGGAACTCGGTGCCTGGGACCGCGCCCTGGACGGCTATGTGACGGCAGTCGACCTGCTGCACTCCGTCGCGCCCCGCCATCTCCTGCGGGACGACCAGGAGTTCCTGCTGAGCCGGACCGTCGGCCTGGGGGCCGCCGCGGCCGCCTGCGCCGTGCGCTGCGGCCGGCCCGCGTTGGCCGTGGGCCTCCTCGAACAGGCCAGGGGCGTACTGCTGTCCCACGCCTTCGACGCCGACAGCGATCTCACCCGGCTCCGGGAGGCCGCTCCCCGCCTCGCCGACCGCTTCGAGGAACTCCGCGCGGCGCTCGACACGGCGACCGAGAGCCGGGAGCGGCTCAGTGCCGAGTTCGCGGACGGACAGCCCCGGGACGCGTCGCACGCCGCCGAGGCCCGGGCGGACCGGCGCCAGCGGCTGGCCGCCGAATGGCGGGAGCTCACGAGCCGGATCCGCGCCGAGCACCCCGGGCTGGGACTGCTGCGTCCGGTGCGGGAGTGGGACGAGCGCGAACTGCGCGCCACGGCGGCCGCGGGACCCGTGGTCCTGGTCAACGTCTCCCCGTACGGCAGCCACGCCCTGGTCGTCACCGAGCGCTCCGTCGACGCGGTGCCGCTCCCCGGGCTCGATCCGGGGTCGACGGCGGCACGGCGGCGGACCTTCGAGGAGGCCCTGGTGCGCATCGAGGCGACCGGAACCCCGCGCAAGCAGTCGCAGCGCGCCCAGCAGGTCGTCCGGTCCACGCTCGCCTGGCTGTGGCAGGCGGTCACCGGCCCCGTCCTCGACCACCTGGGCGTCCCGGCCGCACCGGCCGGGCCGTGGCCGCGCCTGTGGTGGTCGCCCGGCGGGGCCCTGGGCACGCTGCCGCTGCACGCCGCGGCCCCCGCCGACGGCACGCCGGGAGCGCTGGACCGGGTGGTGTCCTCGTACACGCCGACGCTGCGCGCCCTGCATCACGCCCGGCAGCGCGCCGCCCGGCCGGCGGGCACCGGGACGCTCGTGGTCAGCGTCGCGGAGGCCGCCGGTGCCGCGCCGCTGCCCGGCGCACGCCGCGAGTCGGAGCACCTGGCCGCGCTGCTGCCCGGAGCCGCGGTGCTGGCGGACGCCTCCGCCACCCGCTCCGCTGTCGTCTCCGCCCTGCCCCGTCACGCCTACGCGCACTTCGCCTGCCACGCCCTGAGCGACCTGGAACGCCCCTCCGACAGCCGGCTGATCCTCGACGACCACACCGCGCACCCGCTGACCGTCCGCGACCTGGCCCGGCTGAGGCTGCCGTCGGCCCGGCTCGCGTACCTCTCCGCCTGCGACACCCTGCGCAGCAGCCCCGAACTCGCCGACGAGGCCGTCCACATCGTCAGCGCCTTCCAGATGGCGGGCTTCCCGCACGTCGTGGGCTCGCTGTGGCACGTCGTCGACGCGATCGGGGCCGAGACCGCCCGGAACGTGTACGCGGCCCTGCACACCGGCGACGGCGCGCTGGAGGTGTCCCGCACGGCCCGGGCCCTGCACGCCACCGTGCGCGCCCTGCGCGACACCTATCCCGACACCCCCAGCCTGTGGGCCTGCCAGGTGCACGCGGGCCCCTAGGGCCTGTCTGACAATTCCCGCCTGCCCCGCGACGCCATGCACGCTGCCCCAGAGGGGGTACCCCCACTCGCCGCACCGGGCGCAGACCCGAGTACGTCCAGTACGAGGGTCTGCGCGCGGCGCGCCGAGAGCACGCACCTGACGCCGCGGGGCCGCCCTCCGGCGACGACGGGAAGTGTCAGACAGGCCCCAGCCGTCGCGCCGGAGCCCCGTTCCCGCGTCCCGCGTACCCTGTCCTGCGTGCCAGCCTCCCGCCTGCGTCGTGTCGCCGTCCTGGTGCTCGACGGTGCGAAACCGCTCGACGTCGGCATTCCCGCGCAGGTGTTCACGACCCGCGCGAGCATGCCGTACGAGGTGCGGGTGTGCGGCGCCGCCCCCGGCCTCGTGACCGGCGGTGACGGCCTGTCGTACCACGTCGCCCACAGCCTCGACGCGCTGGCCTGGGCCGACATCGTCTTCATCCCCGGCTACCGGGCCCCGGACCGGGACGACCCGCCGCAGGCCGTCGTCGACGCGCTGACCGACGCCCACGACCGGGGCGCACGGCTCGCCGCCATCTCCACGGGGGCGTTCGCGCTCGCCGCCACGGGCCTGCTCGACGGCAGGCGCGCGACGACGCACTGGCACTACACGCGGGCGCTCGCAGCGAAGCACCCGCTCGTCCGGGTCGACGAGAACGTCCTGTTCGTCGACGAGGGAAGCGTGCTGACGTCGGCCGGTGCCGCGTCGGGCATCGACCTGTGCCTGCACATGCTGCGCGGCGACCTCGGGGTGGCCGCGTCGAACCACGCCGCCCGGCGTCTGGTCGCGGCCCCCTACCGCAGCGGCGGCCAGGCGCAGTACGTGCCGCGCAGCGTGCCCGAGCCGCTCGGTGAGCGGTTCGCCGCCACCCGCGAGTGGGCGCTGCACCGGCTCGGCGAGCCCCTCACCCTGGAGGTGCTCGCGCGGCACGCGGCGGTGTCGCCGCGCACGTTCTCGCGGCGCTTCGTCGAGGACACGGGCTGCACGCCGATGCAGTGGGTCATGCGCGCCCGTATCGACCTGGCCCGTGAGCTGCTCGAGCGGTCGCAGCGCAGCGTCGAGCAGATCGCCGCGGACGTCGGTCTCGGCACCGGTGCGAATCTGCGGCTGCACTTCCAGCGCATCCTCGGCACCACCCCCACCGAGTACCGGCGCACCTTCGCCCAGGGCGAGTAGCCCGCGGCACCCCCTGGCGCGATCCTTGCGAACCGTGGCACTCACGCCGCTGCCGCGGGCGCGTGCGGCGCGCGAACCTGGTGGCGAACGAAGGGACACGCACATGACTCGCATCGCCATCAACGGATTCGGCCGCATCGGACGCAATGTGCTGCGCGCACTGCTGGCACGCGACAGCGACCTGGACGTCGTCGCCGTCAACGACCTCACGGAGCCCGCCACCCTCGCCCGGCTGCTCGCCTACGACACGACGGCCGGCCGGCTCGGCCGCCCGGTGACCGTCGACGGGAACGCCCTCGTGGTCGACGGCCGCCGCATCACCGTGCTCGCCGAGCGCGAACCGGCGCGGCTGCCCTGGGGGGAGCTCGGTGTCGACATCGTGCTGGAGGCGACCGGCCGTTTCACGTCGGCGAAGGCCGCCCGCGCCCACCTCGACGCGGGTGCGAAGAAGGTGCTCGTCAGCGCCCCGTCGGACGGCGCCGACGTCACGCTCGCCTTCGGGGTCAACACGGGCGCGTACGACCCGGACGTGCACACGATCGTGTCGAACGCCTCCTGCACGACCAACGCGCTCGCGCCGCTGGCCGCGGTGCTGGACGACCTCGCCGGCATCGAGCACGGGTTCATGACGACGGTGCACGCCTACACCCAGGAGCAGAACCTCCAGGACGGTCCGCACCGCGACGCCCGCCGCGCCCGCGCCGCCGCCGTGAACATCGTGCCGACCACGACGGGGGCCGCCAAGGCGATCGGCCTGGTGCTGCCGAACCTCGACGGCAAGCTGTCGGGCGACTCGATCCGCGTGCCCGTTCCGGTCGGCTCGATCGTCGAACTCAACACGACCGTCGCCCGCGACGTGACGCGTGACGACGTCCTGGCGGCGTACCGCGCCGCGGCGCAGGGTCCGCTCGCCGGCATCCTGGAGTACTCGGACGACCCGCTCGTGTCGTCCGACATCACCGGCAACCCGGCCTCTTCGATCTTCGATTCGGCCCTCACCCGTGTCGACGGCCGTCACGTCAAGGTGGTCGCCTGGTACGACAACGAGTGGGGCTTCTCCAACCGCGTGATCGACACGCTCGAACTGCTCGCCGCCCGCTGACGGCACCGGCTGGCCGGCCGGGCGGCCGGCGCTCAGGGCCCGGTCAGCCGGAACTGCCAGATGATCTCCGCCGGCATTCCGGCCCGGGCCGCCTGTGCCGCTTCCGGCACGAGGTCGGCCAAGCACCACGGCCACAGCTCCCACGGCCCGAGCTCCCTCGCGGGCGCCGGCTGCCCGTCCTCGGTCTCGGGCCGTTCCGGGGCGGGGATCACCGGCTCCTCGCACCGCCGGACCTCGAACCCCGCCCCCAGCGCGGCCCGAAGGTAGTCCCCGGCCGAGTGGCGGTGGCTCTCCAGCCGCCCGGGCCGCCCGTCCGGCAGGCGCACCGGCGGCACCGCGCCGAGGGCCACCCGCTCCGGGTGGACGTCGGAGGTCAGCAGGTGGCCACCGGGGCGCAGGACCCTGGCGAACTCCGCCATCACCGGCCGCAGGTCGGGTACGTGTGTCAGCGCCAGCGAGCAGACGACCAGGTCCACGGCGTCGTCGGCGACGGGCAGCCGGGTCAGCTCGCCCAGCCGGAACTCGCCGCCCGGCACCCGTTGCCGTGCCCGGGCGAGCATGTCCGGCGAACTGTCGACGCCGAGCACCCGGTGTCCGCGGCCGGCCAGCAGGGCGGCCATGCGCCCGGTGCCGCACGCGGCGTCCAGCGCGGTTTCCGCCCGGATCCCGTCGACCATCTCCCCGATCAGCGGTTCGTCGATGTCGAACGCCGCGTTGGGGCCGTCGTACGTCGGCGACCAGATCCGGTACCCGTCGACCGTGCCGACCCGGGCGACCTCCACGGCCGCGGCCGCCAGTGCCTCGTCGTCGAGCAGCTTGCGGAGTTCCGCGAGGCGGGCCTCCACGAAGTCGCGGCCGTGTTCGCCGGTGAACGAACGCAGCAGGGCGAGCCCTTCGAGGCCGGCGAGGTACGCCAGTGGATTCTCGTACATCACGCCGGGACGCTAACGACGCCCGCGTCCCGGCGCCACCGAATAACCGCGCCCGGCAGGTGCCGGCGCCGGGATCGCCGCGACGGGACGCGTCGTCGGCGCTCACGGGCGTCGGCGGGACTCAACCCGCCGACGTGGCCGCGCCGCGCGGCGAGGGTTCGGCGTCGCCGCGGCCGGGACCACGGAAGACGGCCCACCGCAGCACCGCGAAGCGCACGACGGTGACCAATACCGACGTGGCCGCGAGCACCAGGGACTCGGCGGCTCGCGGGGCGCCGGGATCGACGTGCTTGAACGCCAGCACCGCACCGGACGTGACCAGGTAGCCGAGCAGGAAGAGACCGCCCGCTCCCAGGTGGGCGCGGACCGGTCGTGCGGCCGCGTGCCGGAACGTCAGCCGCCGGTTCGCTTCGGTGTTGAGCACGGTCAGGACGAGCAGGGAGACGAGGTTGGCGACGGCCGGCGGCCACCAGCCGCGCAGCGACCAGTAGAGCAGTGCCTGTCCGACGGTCGACGCGATACCGATCACGACGAACCAGCCGACCTCCCGCGACCAGCGCGCCCGCCGGCCGGCTGAGCGGAGCCCGACGGTGGCCCGGGCCTCCCCGGACGGCTTCGGCCGAGCCATGCGTCACGCCCCCCAGCAGTCCGTCGGTCGTGAAGTCACCACCGCCACCCAGTGAATGCGCAGCCTACTAGGTGCGGCACCCGCGGCGGGGTCCGGGGCCGCGCGGACGATCACGTCCGGAGCCGTCGTCTCGACGTCGACACCGGCCATCACCGCCCGCACGCCGATCCCGGCACGCCGTGCCGGCTCTCCGATCCGCGTCCGTGTCTCCTGCCGCCCACGTGCGACTTGCCTCTGACGCCGCACCACCCCGGACAGCGCCGCATGCTCCAGGCGGAACGCGGCCCGCCTCGCCGCCCGGGTCGGGGAGGTGACCCGGGCGCCGCGCCGGCTCGACGAGTTCGTGACCGCCGCCGAGCGGCGCGGTGGGCCACCGGTCCGACGCGGACCGGCGTCAGCGGGTCAGGTGCGCGAGCACCGAGCGCATCGCGCGGTGCACGGCCTCGCGGGACTCCTCGGTCGGGTCGAGGGTCTCGAAGCCGTGGTGGCCGTTGGGTACGTCGACCACCTCGACGTCCGCCCCGCAGTCCTTCGCCGCCGCCAGGAACTCCTCGACCGTCGCGGCGATCTCGGGCACCTCCAGCCCGACCCGGATCACGACCACGGGCAGCGTGCCCGCGCCCGCCACGGCCTCCGCGGGGCGGAACCGGCTGCCGTGGAGCCCCCAGTTCGGCAGCGGCGCCAGGACCGGGTAGTCGGCCGCCAGGCAGCGCAGCCATGATGGGGGCGCCGCGAGCCAGTCCGCCGAGAGGGGGCCGCCGCCGGAGAAGAACCACAGCGCGACCCGGTCGGCGTCCACCCGGGGGTCGGCCCGGACCGCCTCCACCGCGGCGGCCACGTCCGCCGCGGCCCGCTCGTAGTCGCCCACGTCGTGCAGGCGGTGGTCGACGGTCGCTCCCACCACGCCGTGCCCGGCCGCGTACCGGGCGTAGCCCACCAGGGTCGGCCAGTCCCTCGGGGTCGGCCGCGCCTCGGCGGGCACCGGGCCGCCGTGCACGAACACCACCGCCGGCCGCGGACCCTCGGCGTCGGGCAGGTAAAGGTCGAGGTTCCCGGTCCGCTCCCGTGGGATCTCGGGCACGTCCAGCAGGAACGGCCGCAGGTGACCGGGGGTCCCGTCGGCGTCGGCCGGCTTCAGCCGGTGCCCCTCGCCGGCCGCGGCCCGCAGCAGGACCTCCGCCAGTTCGCCGGGCAGGGACAGCATCGGCCAGTGGCCGGTGGGGAGTTCGAAGAAGGACACCTTCGGATCGGTCAGGGCCTGCAGGGCGGGGTCGCCGAACCCCACCAGCATCTGGACCATCTCGATGCTCACGCCGTTGCCGGTGCACAGCACCCCGGTGGTGGGCACCGAGCCCACCGCGCCGGTCAGCCGCAGCGGCTGGAGCAGGGTGCCCAGCGGCTGGGGCGCGGCGAGGGCGGTGAGCCGGTCGAGCGCCGCGTCGGGGACGCCCTCGGTGCTGCCCCAGCGCTGCCACTCGTCGCGGGCGGGCGGCGGCAGAACCCCGTCGGCCGCCTCGGCTCCCTCGGCCGCACCCGCGCCGGCCCGCCCGGCCAGCCGCTCGCGCAGCGACTGGTCGGGCACGGCGGCCAGGGCCGGGACGCCGTCCTGCGGCATGCCCGAGTCCAGGTGGACGATCCGGGTGATCCGGTCCGCCCGCCGGTCGGCGGCGCCCAGCACCGGGTGGATGCCGTAGTCGTGGCCGACCAGCACGATGTCCCCGGAGGTGACGGAGTCGATCGCGGTGAGCACGTCCGCGATGTGCGTCTCCAGGTCGATGCCGGCCCCTGCCGCACCGCTCGGGGGTCCGCCGAGCCCGGTGAGGGCCACCGGGTGTGCCTCGGCGCCCGCCGCGGCCAGTCGCGTGACCGTCTCCTCCCACACGTGAGCGTTGGTGAACAAGCCCGGCACCAGGACGAACACGGTCATGGCCGTCTCCTCGTACGTAGTCGTCCGCGGCCGCCCCGATCGGCCCGGCCGCGCTCGCCGGTACGGTAGAAACTCCGCTTGGGGGAGGTTCAAGTGTTCACGTCGTACGACGGTCTGTGCAGCATCGGCGAACTCGCCGAACGGGCGGGCGTCACCGTGAAGACCGTCCGCTTCTACTCCGACCGCGGTCTGCTGCCGGAAACCTCCCGCAGCACCGGAGGGCACCGCCGGTACGGTCCCGAGGCGCTTGAACGGCTGCGCCTGATCCGTTCCCTGCGCGCCCTCGGCCTGTCGGTGCCCGAGGTCCACCGTGTCCTCGACGAGGAGGACGGGCCGGGCGGTGCGCTGGAGGACGCCGTCGTCGGGCGGCTCGGTGAACTCGGCAGGGAGATCAAGGCGTTGCGCTGGCGGGAGGCCGCGCTGCGGCTGGTGCAGGAGTGTCCGCCCGGTGAGCGGGCCGACCGGCTGCGTGTGATCGGCGCGGTGTCCGCCCCGCCGAGCACGGCCCCGCTGGTCCGCTTCTGGCGCGGCTGGCTGCCGCCGCGGATGCCGTCCCGGGCCGTCTCCGCGTTCCTGGACGTGGCGGTCCCGCAGCCCCCCGACGAGCCCGAGCCGGCCCAGGTCCTCGCCTTCGCCCGGCTCAACGCCCTCACGCTCCGCCCGTGCGAGGGGGGCGGACAGCCCCAGCCGGAGGCGCACAAGGCGGGGGCCCGTGGGGCGGCCGTACTGTACGCAGGGCTGGCCGAGGCGTACGAACTGGCGGGGGCGGAGCTGCGCCGGGACCGGGAACCGCAGCCGGGCGAGGCCCTCGACTGCTTCGTGGCGGCCTACGTGAGCACGTACGGCGCCCGGGACACGGCGGACTTCCGCCGTCTGCTGGCGGGGCGGCTCGCGGCGGACCCGCGGCTCGACGGGTACTGGGAGCTGGTGGCCGAGGTGATCACCCCGCCCGGACACCGGCCGCAGCCGACGCCGGGGTCGGCGCACGACTGGCTGCTCGCGGCGCTGGCGACGCAGACGGCCGGCGCGGCGGCCTGAGCCGTCGCACGGGACCTGCCGGGCCGCCGGCCCGCGCCGACGCGCCTACGACGGGCCGGCGGCCGGGACCCGGCGGCGGGCGGCGCCGCGCAGCCTGCGGCCCCGCCGTGTCAGTCCCCAGGGCTTGAGGAGCGAGATCACCGTCATGAAGACGTAGGCGGACAGCGAGACGACCGGTCCGAACAGCACGTCGCCCGCGTCGGGAAGGGGCCCGCCCGCGGCGACGGCGGCGACCGCCGCGTTCACCCCGGGGCGCAGCGCGAACAGGGTGGCGGTGGTCGTCGCCAGGGTCAGCCAGAACTTCGTCCAGACCCACCGGTGCCGGGCCAGACCCCAGGGTGTGCCCAGGGACAGGACCACACCGCTGGCGAGGGTGAGGAACGCGACGGGGAGCAGGAGCCAGTCGGCGAAGAGCTTCATGGCGCGGACACCGGCTTCCAGGGTCGCTGCGGAGGCGGTGGTGGTCGCGGTGAGCCCGAGCGCCAGCAATCCGAGCGTGAGCCCGAGCCAGGCGGCGGAGGCGACGACATGGACGACGAGGAGGGCCCGGCGTGCGGGTCGGCTGAGTTTCACGCCCCCCACGCTGCCGGGCGACGGCCCCGAAGGCGTCCGGCGACGGGAGTAACCGCGTGTACGTGCGCGGGCGTACGCGGCGGGTCCTCGGACACTCCCCTGTGCGGAGCTTCGCCCGGGGCGGGTGCCGGGCGGCTGGACGGCAGCGCCCTCCCGCGCACACCTGCCCGGTACCGATCGGCGCAAGGCTCCTTCCGCCGCCCTGCGGGAGGCCACGGTGCGCCATAGGCTGCTTCACGAGAGTCCTCACCTCGCTGCCGGGAGTTCGCATGCGCCTGCCCATCGCGCCGAGACATGTGCCGCCTCGACTGGCCACCGGAGCCTTCATCCTCAATTCCGGCATGGCGAAACGCGGCATGGACGAGCAGAGCGCCACCCAGTTGCACGGCATGGCGAAGGCCGCCTACCCGTTCCTCGGCAGCCTGCAGCCGACGACGTTCGTCCGGATGCTGTCGGCCGGTGAGATGGCGCTCGGGGCCGCGCTGTTGCTGCCGGTCGTTCCGACGATGGTGGCGGGGATCGGCCTGACCGCGTTCTCCTCGGGGCTGGTGGGTCTGTACCTGCGCACTCCCGGCATGCACGAGGAACGCAGTCTGCGCCCCACCCAGGACGGCACGGCGCTGGCGAAGGACTTCTGGCTGCTCGGTACCGGGCTCGGCTTCGTCGTCGACGAGGCCCGGTGCGGGGCCCGTTGACCGTCCGCCCGGTCCTTCACGGCACGAGGATCAGCCGGCCGCGCACCTCGCCGGCCTCCAGCCTGCGGTGCGCCTGCGCCGTCATCGACAACGGCAGCCGGCCGGCGATGCGCGGGCGCCACGGAGTGCCGCGCAGGAGGCGTACGACGCCCTGGGCCGCCTCCGCGAGGTCGGCCGTGGTGGCGTTGCTGATGGCGAAGCCCACGATGCTCGCGTCCCGGGTGTAGAGGCGGCCCAGCGGCAGTTCGGACGTCCCTCCGCCCAGTCCCACCATCGCGACCAGGCGCCCGCCTCGCGCCAGCAGTTCCACGGAGTCGGCCAGCACCCCGTGCCCGGACGTGTCCAGATGCACGTCGTAGCCGTCGGGCGCGGCCCGGCGCATCCGTTCGCCGAGGTCGGGTGCCCGGTAGTCGAGGACCTCGGCGGCGCCCAGGTCACGCACCGCGGTGGCGTCCTCGGCACGCGCCGTCGCGACCACCCGTGCCCCCGCCGAGGCGGCCAGGGCCACGGCCGCGCCGCCCACGTTGCCGGCCCCGCCGCCGACGTACACGGTCTCCCCGGCCCGTAGCCGCCCGTGCCGGAGCAGGGCCAGCCACGCCGAGGCCGCCGGGTGGGCGGCTGCCACGAGATCCTCCCCGGTGATGTCGGAGGGTGCCGGATACAGCCGTTCGGCGGCGACCGCCGCGTACTGGGCGCACGCTCCCTGTCTGCCCGCGTGGCCCAGGCTGTTGCACCACACGCGCTGCCCGGCGGCGAAACCCACCGCGCCGGGACCGGCCATCACGACCTCGCCCACGAGGTCACGGCCGACGACGAAGGGCAGCGGAAGGGGTGTGGCGTAGGCCCCGGAGCGTACGAAGGTGTCCACGGGGTCCACGGCCACGGCCTCGACCCGCACCAGGACGTCCGTGGGACCGGCCGACGGCACGGGCAGCTCGCCCCAGCGGATGGCGTCGGCCGGACCGACGGAGTCGATGTACGCGGCCCGCATGGTGCCGGGGACGGGAACTGTGCCGGTCATGACCTCATGCTACGGACCGGCCGTCGGTCCGGCGGGGCGCAGCGCCCTGGTGGGGTAACCCGGACGGCCGCGGGCGCGCACACCGGTGGTGCGGCGCCCGCGGCCCGGTGCCGTCGCGGCGTCGGCTAGAGCTCGACGTCTCCGCACAGGTGCACCTCGACGCCCAGTTCCGCGAAGAGCGCGGCCTTGGCGCGCAGTGCCTTGTCGGCGGTCGCCGCGTCGGGGGCGTAGGCCACGTTGAGGTGGTTGGCGCGGTGGCGGGCCATGAACTGGTCACGGGTGACGCCGTGCAGCACGGCGTGCATGATCGGCCACTGGTGGTTGGTGGCCTCCAGCCTGCGGCGGGTCTCCTCCTCGGGCAGTTCCACCGAGGTGGCGCGACCGAGGTCGACGTGCAGCCGGCCGTCCATCAGGAACACCCGTGACCACACGATCTCGCCCGGCTTGGACACACCGCTGAGCGTGCCGCCGCCGAGGGGGAAGAACATCGGCGGCTGGCGCATGCTGTACGACTTGTGGTAACCGCCGTTGTGGGAGGCGGGCACCGAGCCGGAGATCTCGAAGACCCACACGAACCGGCCGTCGTACTCCTCGCCCCAGCGGATGTCGTGCAGCGTGGTGGCCGGGTCGAGGCCCATCGCGGTCCAGATCCGGTTGGTGACGAGGGAGTCGACGGCGACGCCCTCGTCCACCTCGTTGAAGTGCGGCAGGGGCGCGCCGGGGTAGAGCTCGCGGGCGCCGTCGCGGCTGAACACCGGCGGACGCTGGACGTTGTTGAGCAGGCCCTCGGCGAGGTCGCTCGCCGGGACGGTGTCCTTCAGGCCCTGCTGGTACTGGATGCCGACCGCGTCGAGCCCGAAGTCGTCGGAGATGCGCAGCGCGGCGATGTACATCTTGAACTGGCTGAGCAGCTGGGCGTCGGTGAGTTCGGTGGCCTCGTCGGTGCCGGTGTGGAAGGTCATGCCGGCGTGGTCGAGCCAGGCGCGGACCGCCTGGGCCTCCTCGTCGGAGACCTTGTTCATCTCGGCGACCAGCGCGCTCTGGGAGAGGCGTTCCTTGTAGATGCCGAGGGGGTTGAGGAGTTCGTCGTCGATGATGGCGTTGTACATGCCCATGCAGCCCTCGTCGAAGACGCCGATGATCGCCTTCTCCTCGCGCAGCTGCCGGGCGAGGGCGACGCCGAGTTCGGTCTCGGGGTCCTCGGGCAGCGGCGGCAGGGGGCGGACGTGACTGGTGTCGTGGGTGAGCGTGCCCGTCTCCAGCCAGGTGCGCAGTCCGTCGCGGGCCCAGTCGTCGGTGAAGTCGGCGCTCCACAGGACGGAGTAGTCGCGTCCGGCCTTCGTCAGGCTGCCGGCGAGGTTCAGCAGACCGACCAGGCCGGGGAATTCGCCGCTCCAGTTGGCCACCACCAGGATCGGGCCCTCGTGGCTGCGCAGGCCGGCCAGGACGTGGTGGCTGTACTGCCAGACGGCCTCGACGACGATCAGCGGGGCTTTCCGGGGGATGTTCTTGAAGACCTCGACACCGGCGCGCTGGCTGTCGATGAACCCGTGGCCCTTGGCGTCGTCGACCGGGTGGCCGCGGCGGATGCGCCATCCCAGGTCCGTGACGGCGGCCGCGAGGTCGCTCTCCAGCTTCTCCTGGGTGGGCCAGCAGGTGACGTTGGCGGCGGGGCGCAGGTCGCCGCTGGCCACGGTGTAGACGGTGTTCGGCTCGGCGGCGGGCGGCTGGTGGGGTGCGGGCAGGGCGTAGCTGGTCATGCGGTCTCCGTTGGTTGTGCGTGCGGCCCGTGGTGGGGCCGGCGGGGGTCGGGCAGAGTCGGTCGCCGCGCGGCGGCCGTGGCCGGCCTGCCGTCGGTGCGGGTGGCCCGGCGGTGCGGCGGACGGCGGTGGCGTCGGCGAGTGGGGCGGGCGGCCCGTGCGGGACGCGGGAGTGGCCGGCCGGGGCGTTCGGCGGTCAGCGTTCCTGCATGCCGGCCAGGGTGTGGACGAGGTCGGAGGTGGCCGGGTACAGCCGCCGGTACAGGGCGTACAGCTCGTCGTAGCGTGCGGTGTGCGCGGCGTGGGGCGTCACCGTCTCCCGTACCGGGTTCCAGTCGTCGACGGAGGCGTCCCCGACGAGTTGCGCGGCCAGCAGCGCGCCGCCGTAGCTGGCGCCGATGGTGGTGGTGCGCAGCTCCTGCGGACGGCCGGTGACGTCGGAGACGATCTGCGTCCACAGCGAGCCCTGGGTGCCGCCGCCGACGGCGACGACGCGGCGGATGTCGCCGCCGGCCGCCTCGATGACCTCGATGTTGTGGCGGACGCCGAAGGCGGTGGCCTCCAGTGCGGCCCGGTACAGGTCACCGCGGGTGTGGGAGAGGGTGAGCCCGGCGATCACTCCGCGGGCGTCGGGGTCCATGACCGGGGTGCGTTCCCCGGAGAAGTACGGCAGCATCAGCAGGCCGTTGGCTCCGGGCCCCGACTTTGCCGCGAGGCGGGTGAGGCCGGCGTGGTCCCCGTCGGCGAACAGGTCGCGCAGCCAGTTGGTGACCGCGCCGGAGGTGGCCATGCCGCCGGCCAGGTTGCGGGTGCCGGGCAGCGCGCCGACCGTGCCCCACAGGGACGGGCTGGTCAGCGGCTCGGGGACCGTGTGGACGAGGAACATCGTGGTGCCGTACATGAGCATCAGGTCACCGGTGTGCTGCGCGCCCACGCTCAGTGCCTCGGCCCAGGCGTCGATGGTGCCGGTGGTGACGGGGATGCCCGCGGGCAGGCCGGTCTCCCGGGCGGCCTCGGCCGTGACGGTGCCGGCCGCCTCGCCGGACCAGCGCAGGGGCGGCAGGTCGATGCCCGGGGCGACCTCGGCGGCCCAGGGGGCGTACCACTGGCAGGTGTGCGTGTCGTACAGCGGCGTGCACTGGCTGGCCGAGTGGTGGTCCAGGACGTAGGCGCCCGTGAGTCGTGCGACCAGCCATGAGCTGGGCATGTACAGGCGGCGGGCGCGGGCGTAGAGCTCGGGCTCCTCCTCGGCGATCCAGGCGATCTTGGGCCCGGCGGCCTGGGTGGTGAGGGCGGAGCCGCCGCGGCGGACGATCTCCCCGGCGCCGAGACGGGTCTCGATCCGCTCGATCTGGCGGACCGAGCGGGTGTCCACGCCGTAGAGGATCGCGGGCCGCACCGGGGTGTCGTGCTCATCGGTGAGCAGGACGCAGGGCCCCATGCCGCTGACGCCCACGGCGATCACGGTGGCGTCCCCCGGGGCGGTCAGCTCCCGGGCGATTTCGGTGAACTCCCGCCACCACACGGCGGCGTCCATCTCGAAGCGGCCGGGACCCGGCCTTGCGGGGGTGTGCTCCCGTACGGCCGAGCGGATCAGGGTGCCGTCGAGGCCGACGAGCACGCCTTTGCTGCTCGATGTGCCGATGTCCACACCGATGACTGCGTTGCGAGGCATGGCGAGCACGCTCGCAGAAATCGATTTCAGCGTCAAGGGCGCACACAGGAGCTGCCGTTCATCCAGAGGAACACCACGTCAGACGGATGCTTCAGAGCGCCGCACGATGGACACATCTCACCTCTTGACACCCCCTGGAGGCCCCTCTACGTTTCGGTGAAATGGATTTCACAGACGTTGCGCCGGCATGACGACGGCACCACGTCTCCCCCGCGCCACGACGCCCCCACCGGGCTCGCGGCGCGCTCCGTACTCCACCCACGAGGGCAAGACACGATGACGACCTTTGGACTCGACGGCATCTCCCGCAGGACGCGTGCCGTGAGCCGTTCCATCAGCGCCGAGAACTTCACCGGCGCCAAGTCCGGCGGCGGCCGCGCCACGGAGGGCACCGGAGCGGTGGCCGCGAGCCGGCTGGGGCCGGGCTGGAAGATCTCCCCCAGCATCGACATCCCCGCCGGGGAGACGGCGGTGCTCGCCGACATCGAGGGCCCCGGCACGATCCGCCACCTGTGGTGCACCACCGACCCGCACACGGCCTGGCGGGGCACCCTGCTGCGGATGTACTGGGAGGGCGAGGAGGACCCGGCCGTCGAGGTCCCGCTCGGCGACTTCTTCTGCAACGGCTGGAACACCTTCAGCCAGGTCTCGTCCGTGCCCGTCGCCGCGAACCCCAACGGCGGCTTCAACGCCTACTGGCCGATGCCGTTCCGCCGCAAGGCGCGCATCACCCTGGAGAACCTGACCGCCGAGAAGGTCACCCTCTACTACCAGGTGGACTACGAGCTGGACGAGGTCGGCGAGGACGCCTCCTACTTCCACGCCCAGTGGCGGCGCAGCCACCCGGTGCCGTTCGGCGAGGTGCACACCCTGCTCGACGGCGTCACCGGCGCCGGCAGCTACGTCGGCACGTACATGGCGTGGGGCGTCAACAGCCCCGGCTGGTGGGGCGAGGGCGAGCTCAAGTTCTACCTCGACGGCGACGACGAGTTCCCGACGATCTGCGGCACCGGCACCGAGGACTACTTCGGCGGCGCCTGGAACTTCGACGTCCCCGGCCAGGGCTACACCGCCTACACGACCCCGTACCTGGGCCTGAACCAGATCCTGCGCCCGGACGGGCTGTACCGCAGCCAGCAGCGGTTCGGCATGTACCGCTGGCACATCCTGGACCCGATCCGCTTCTCCCAGGACCTCCGCGTCACCGTGCAGAGCCTCGGCATCGGTCCCGGCCAGGGCAACGGACTGCCGCACCGCTACCGGCACACCAGCGACGACATCGCCAGCACCTCGCTCTTCTACCTGGACGCCCCTAGCTCCGCGTCCCGTCCGGCCACGCCGGACCTGCTCACGCTCGAAGTCGACTGACCGCCGCACGACCGGTCGTCCCCGGGCAACCGCGCGTCTCGGCACGCCCGGTCGCCCAGGATCCGTCCGCCGGGTGACGAGGGCGGCCCCGTCACGAGGCCGCCGCACCCCGGGCCCGCCCCCCAGGATCCGCACTCCCCAAGCCCCATCCCACTCCGACAGGAGCGCACGCATGCTCCAGCACGGCAACGACGCCGGGCACCCGGCTCACTCCTCCGGCACCTCGCGCCGCCGATTCCTCACCGCGATGGCGGGCGGTGGCGCGGCCGTGGCGGCCCCGGCCCTGCTCACCGGTTGCGGCTCGGCCCAGGCGAAGGGGGGCAACCTCCAGTTCTGGAACTTCTACGGCCCCCAGCGCTCGCCCGACCCGGCGATCAACGCGCAGTCCAAGTGGTTCACCGACATGGTCGACAGGTGGAACGCCACCCACTCGACCAAGATCGACCTCGTCTACCTGCCCCAGCCCACCTACCTCAACGGCTTCAAACTGCCGTCCGCCTTCGCCACCGGCGAGGGCCCCGACATCTTCCTGTGCTCCCCCGGCGACTTCCTGCGCTACTACAACGGCGGCGTCCTCGCCGACCTGACCCCGCACATGGAGAAGGCGGCCGTCGACGACTTCGGCTCCACGCTCGACAGCCGCAAGGTCGACGGCAAGGTCTACGCCCTCCCCATGGAGGTCGAGCCGCTGGCCATGTTCTACGCCCAGGACGTCTGGGAGAAGGCCGGCCTGTCCGAGGCCGACATCCCCACCACCTGGGACCAGATGCTCGACGTCGGCGACAAGCTGCGCACCAAGACGCGGGCCGGTCTCGTCTTCGAGACCAACCCCGGCTACTACCAGAACTTCACCTGGTACCCGTGGATGTGGCAGGGCGGCGGCGACGTCCTGGACGAGCGGGGCGAGGTCGCCTTCGACTCCAGGGCCACCCGCCAGGCCCTGGCGCTGTGGCAGGACGCCGTGCACCACGGCATCGCCCCGCGCACCGTCCCCGCGGCGGGCGACGTGATCGGCGGCTTCAAGGGCGGCAACGTCGCCCTGTGGCAGCAGGGCATCTGGAACGTCTCCAGCTTCAAGGCGTTCGCGCCCGACTTCCCGTACGGGGTCTTCAGGCTGCCCGTGCCCCCGGGCGGCAAGTACGTCACCGCACTGGGCGGCTGGTCCTTCTGCGCCAACGCGCAGGGCCGCAACCCGGAGGCGGCGGCCGAGTTCTGCGTCTGGGCGCTCGGTTCCATGAAGGACGAATCCATCGACCGGATGGTCGACTGGTGCGTCGGCGCCAAGTCCGACGTGGCGCCCCGGGACACCGCCCTGGAGCGGGGCGCCGCCAAGGGCGGCTACGACTCCGAGGTGATGAGGAAGTTCAAGGACGAGATCTTCCCGGGCGGCCGCGCGGAGCCCCGTTATCCGCCGGTCGTCTACAAGGCGATCTCCGACGCCATCCAGGGCACGATGCTCGCCGGCCGCGGCGTGGACGGCGAGACCGAGCGGGCCGCCCGGTCCATCTCGGCCTACACGAAGAGCTACAAGGGGGCGAGTCTGGTATGAGCAGCGTCGCCGCACAGGAGCAGCGCCGGGCCACCGCGGCCCCGGCGCGGGCATCCGCCGCGTCCAAGGGTCCGAGGCTCAGCCGCAAGCACCGCGAGTGGCTGGCCGCCGGCCTGTTCCTCGCCCCCGACGTGCTCGGGCTGCTGGTCTTCGTCGCGATCCCGATGGTCCTGTCCATCGTGCTGAGCTTCTTCCAGGTCAGCGGCTTCGGCTCCTACGAGTGGATCGGGCTCGGCAACTACCGGCGGATGATGGACGACCCGCTGTTCTGGGACTCCATGAAGATCACCGGCCTCTACGTCGTGGTCCTCGTCCCCGTCCTGTTCTGCGTGAGCCTCGCCCTGGGCCTGCTGGTCAAGCAGAAGCTGCCCGGCATGGGGATCTACCGCACCGCGCTCTTCCTGCCGTACGTCATCAGCCTCGTGGTGGTCGGCGTGCTGTGGAAGTTCCTGCTCGACGAGCAGACCGGAGCGGTCAACCGGGCCATGCGGGCGGCCGGGTTCGACGGCGAGTCCTGGCTCGGCAGCCCGTCGCTGGCCCTCGGCTGCGTCATCGCCGTCATGGTGTGGGTGATGATGGGCTACTACATGATCATCTTCCTGGCGGGGCTCCAGGAGATCCCCAAGGAGTTCTACGAGGCCGCGAAGCTCGACGGCGCCGGGCCCTGGACCGCCTTCCGCACCATCACCTGGCCGCTGCTGCGCCCCACCAGCTTCTTCGTCCTGCTGATGTCGACGGTCGCCGCCATCACCGGCGGCCTCGACCTGATCTTCGTCCTGACCAACGGCGGTCCCGCCAACGGCACTTCGCTGGCGATCTTCTACATCTACCAGCAGGCCTTCGGATTCGGGGAGTACGGCTATGCGTCGGCCATGGGCTCGTTCCTGGTGCTGATCATGGTCCTCATCTCCGCGGTGATCTTCAAGTTCACGAGAGGCGGGAGGTTCGACGATGGCGAGTGACACCCTGGCGACCCGGGCCGGCGCCGCGGCCGGCCGGCGCCGGACGCTCTCTTCGCGCGCCTGGCTGACGATTCTGGCCGTCGTCGTGTCGGTGATCAGCGTCCTGCCGGTGCTGTGGATGGTGACGTCGTCCTTCAAGACGCGCGCCACCGTCACCGACGGCAACCTGATCCCGCGTGAATTCACCTTCGACAACTTCGTCTACGTCTTCACGGAGGTGCCCTTCGGGCGCTATCTGTGGAACAGCTTCCTGATCTCCGCGGTCATCACCGTGGCGGCGCTGTTCTTCCACTCGATGGCCGCCTACGCGCTGGCCCGGCTGAGGTTCCCGGGCCGCGAGAAGCTCTTCGGGGCGATCTTCGCGACCCTCCTGGTGACCGCGCCCGTGGTGCTGATCCCGCTGTTCCTGGTCGCGCGCGAGCTGAACCTGCTCGACAGCTACGCCGGCCTGATCATTCCGGCGATCTTCAACGCCTTCGGCATCTTCCTGCTGCGCCAGTTCTACCTGGGGCTGCCCAAGGAGCTGGAGGAGGCGGCGGTCATCGACGGCTGCGGCCACTGGCGGGTCTACTGGAACATCGTCCTGCCGATGTCCCGGCCCATCCTCTCGGCGCTGGCGATCTTCTTCTTCCTCGCCAACTGGAACGCCTTCGTCTGGCCGCTGGTCGCCACCAACGACCAGGACCTGACGGTGGTTCAGCTCGGCATCGCCTCGTTCCAGACGCAGTACACCTCCAACTGGAACTACATCCTGGCGGCGGCGACGGTGGCCGCGCTGCCCATGCTGATCCTGTTCTTCGTCTTCCAGCGGCAGATCGTGGAGTCCGTCAAGACCTCCGGCCTGAAGTAGCCCGCACCGGGCGCGGCACACACGGGTGTGGCCCGCTACCGGCCGATCGGCCGGTAGCGGGCCACACCCGTGCCGCGAAGACGGCGGACGGACGGAAGGACGCCTCCGGCGCAGCGCCGGAGGCGTCCTTCCCGCTGTGCTCAGGCCCCTCGGGCCGCGGCCGGTCCGCCGGTGCTCTCGCGGACCTGGAGCGTGGTGCGCAGGACCACCGTCTGCAGCGGCGCGGCACCGCCGTCCATGCGCTGCAGCAGCAGCTCGGCCGCGGTGCGCCCCAGTTCGTACGAGGGCAGCTCGACGGCCGACAGCGAGGGCCGCACCAGCGACGCCCAGGGGACGTCGCCGAAGGAGAGCACACCGACGTCGGGCGGTGTGCGGCCGGCCTCGCGCAGGGCGTCCAGGACGCCGATGGTCATGAGGTTGTTGGCGACGAAGACCGCGTCGGGGGGCTCGGGCAGCGACAGCAGTTCACGCATCGCCGCCCGGCCGCCCTCGACCCGGAAGTCGGCGTGCCGTACGTAGGAGTCGTCCGAGGCTCCGGCGCCCTTGGCGGCGGTCAGCGCGGCGCGGTAGCCGGCCAGCCGCTCCTCGGACGTCGAGGCGCCCTCGGGTCCGGTGACGCAGGCGATCCTGCGGTAGCCGGCCTGGAGGAGATGACGGGTGGCCACCTCGCCGCCGTGGTGGTCGTCGACCCTGACCGCGTCCACCTCGGCGTCCCGTGGCCGGCGGTCGACGGCCACCACGGGCACGCCGCGGGCGGTCAGGGGTCCCAGGTCCGTCTCGTCCCGGGAGGCCGCCGCCACGATCACGCCGGCCATCTGCTCCCCGAGGGCGACCTCCAGGTAGCGCCGCTCCTTCTCGGTGTCCTCGTCGGAGTTGCACAGCACGACCGAAAGGCTGGTGCGCTGTGCGGCGTCCTCGACACCGCGGGCGAGCGAGGTGAAGAAAGGATTCTCGATGTCCGGGATGATCAGCGCGATCACACTGGACCGCTGCTTGCGCAGCGACCGCGCCACGCGGTTGGGCGCGAACCCGAGAGCCGCCGCGGCCCGTTGCACGGACTGGGCCCGCGCCGGTGTGACATTGCCGCCGTTGAAGACGCGTGAGACGGTCGCCGGGGATACCCCGGCTGCTCGCGCCACGTCCTGGATGGTCACCACCTGCGCCCGCATCCTTTCACCGTGTGTGAGGCCACCCTACCCTGCCGCTGAAAAGGATTTCACCCCTGAATTGCAAGGTGGTCACCTTGATCGCGGTGCACCGGGGGCCGCCGTTGCGGCCGGATCCGGTATGCGTGCCGCTCGGCGGCGGGCGGGCGGCTGCATAGAATCCGCTGTCATGCCGAACACTGACGAGCTTCTCGTCGCCATCTCCGCCATGGTGGAGTCCGAGCCGAGCAATCAGATGTCGCTGACCGTGGTCGCCGGCGGTGCGGTCATCACCGGCCGACTGGCCCCGGAGGCCATGTGGAGGGAGCGCGTGTCGGAGGTCCTGCGGAGCTCCGACAGCCTCGGTCCGTTCGCCGGCGTCTTCGCCGTCGACGGGCGAGAGGACCGGCCTGACGGCGGCGCCGAGCCCACCCATCTGCACTTCCACCTGGCCCGGATTCTGCAGGGCAGCATCGGAATGCCGGAGACGGGGGGAATGTACCGGGTCGCGATCAAGGACGTGAGCGCCTGGACCGTCGGCGACCTCAGCTACTCGGACCAGTGAGCCGCGCCGCCGCGTCGGGCACGCGCCCGGCCCGGGGCGGCGGCACGTAGGGAAGGCGCCGCCGGCCCGGGGATCCGGACTCGATGTCCGCGATCAGCTGCCGCAGCGCGGCGCAGACGTGCGGGGCGGGAAGCTCGGGGTCCAGCGCGGCCAGCGTGCGCCGGGCCCGCTGCCGGGCCCGGCCGCTGTGACCGCTGCGGTGGTCGGCGTACGCGCCGGCGCAGCGGGCGACCGCCGTCGCCCAGGCGTCGTCCCGGACGCCTGGCACGGTGAGGGCGCGCCGGGCGCTGCGCTGCGCGCGGTGAGGGGCGAAACCCGCCTGGGCCACGGCCTGCGCGGCGCGGCTGACGGCGGCGGAGGGGCCGCCGGGAGCGTACGGCGGGATGATGTCCGCCGCGTGCCGGAAGTGCTCGGCCGCGGCCCGCTCGTCGTGCCGGTGCAGCGCGAGCAGTCCCTCGACGTGGGCGAGGCGTCCGATCACCGCGTCGTCCCCGGCGAGGACGGCGCTCGGCCAGGCCCGGCCCAGCAGCACCTCCGCGGCCTGCGGATCGCTGTGCGCCGTGAGCCACGCCGCCAGCCACAGTCCGCGCATGTTCAGCGCGCTGCCGGCGTCGCACACCGGCAGCAGCCGCGTCAGGTGGTCGCGGCCCTCCGCGGCGTTGTCGTACACGCCCCACCAGAACCACAGGTTCACCACTGTCTCCAGGGCCGTTCCGGCGTGGTCGGGCTGGGTGCGGGCGTGCCGCAGCATGGCCGTCAGGTCGTCCCGCTCGTTCTGGAGGAGCCGTACGGCCTGCCGTTGGCCCCCCGTGGACCAGAGGTTCGCGGCGACGGCGGCCACCCGGCGGCAGTGGCCGAGGCGCCGCTCGGCGGCCACCGGGAACTCCCCCGCCTCCCTCAGCCGCGCGGAGCCGAACTCGCGCACGGCACGCATCATCCGGTAGCGGGGCGGGCGCACCCCGCCCGGGTCGCCCACCGGCTCCAGGACGCCCCGCGCGGCCAGCCGGGCCAGGCATCCCGGTACGTCGTGGGGCTCCACGCCACCGCCCGCGCACAGGTACACGGCCGTGGACTCCGCGAAGGAACCGGCGAAGATGCTGACCCGGGCCCACACCACACGCTCGGCCCGCTCGCACAGTACGTAGCCGGCGCCGACGGCGTCGCGGAGCGAGCGGTGCCGCCGCAGCCCCGAGTGACGGCCGGTCAGCCAGCTCTGGTGGTGCTCGAGCTTCGCGGCGAGTTCCCGCACGGAGTGACGGGCCAGCTGACCGGCGGCCAGCTCGATCGCCAGGGGCACTCCTTCCAGCGTCCGGCACATGTCCTCGACGGCCGCCAGGTCGGCGCCCGCCGCGCGGAACCCGGCCACCACCGCACGCGCCCGCCGCTCGAACAGCTCCACGGCCGCGGGCAGGCCGTCCGCGCCGTCCGGTGTCTCGACGCTCAACGGGCCGAGGGCCAGCACGTGTTCGTCCCCGAGGCCGAGGCAGTGCCGTGACGTCACCAGTACGCGCAGCGTGGGAGCGGCCATCAGCAGGTGCTGCACCAGGCCCATGCATTCGGCGTGGACCGGGTCGACGTCGTCCAGGAAGAGCAGCGTCGGCTCCGCGGGCAGGCTGCGCACCACGGCGCCGGCGTCCGCCGTGTGCCGGTCGGGCCGCACCCCGGTCAGCGCCCCGACGGCCGCGGCGCCGAGCGCACCGGGAGCACCCTGTCCCCTGCCCTGCCAGCGGACGGTGACGACCCGCCGCCACGGGCCCTGCGTCATCGTGTCCGTGACCGCTGAGGCCAGGCGGCTCTTGCCCACCCCCGCACAGCCCGAGACCGTCACCAGCCGGTGCCCGGCGAGAAGAGCACGCAGTTCCGTCTGTTCCCGCGCCCGGCCCACCAGTCCCGCGGGCTCCCGGCCCCTGGCCTCGTTCAGCACGCTGACCCCGCCGACGTACGACCACACAGCACGACTCCCGTAGCGTTCGCTGTTGCCCGCCCGGGACCGCCCGGCGGTCCCGCGATGCAGAACCGTCACTGCCGCCCCGCCACGGGTACCCCAACGCCATATCGGGGCGCCGGGTGGCGCCCGCGCGCCCCGGACCACACGCGGCGACGACGGCTCGAACGTGCGTCCGCACGGCTAGCCCGACACGATGCGGAGGAGCGCCGTGCCGTCCTCCCCGGCCACGGCCCGGATCACCACGGAGCCGGGCTCCGCGCTCGGCCCGGCACCGACCGGACCGCCGCACGAGTTGCCGCCGCCGTTGACGCGCAGGACCGTGACGCATCCTTGGCCCGGGCCGCTCGCCCCGGCTTGGGACCGGTTGCTGCCCGACGTCACGGTGTACGCCACGCGGTTCGGACCGACCTCGGTCACGGACAGGGTCGCCGGGCCGCCGGGGCCCGGGAAACGGATCGTGACCGGATCGGTCACCGCCCACCTCGCAGGTGCCGTCCGCGCAGGCGCCGACGTCCCGCCCGTCCGCGGCCGCCGGAGCGGAGGGCCGCGCCGGCGCGGTGCGACCGCCGGCAGAAGAGTCCGGGGGCTGCGTGGACCGGGACCGCGGCGCCCGCTCCCCGCCCGGGGGCTCGTCACCGCCGTGGTCCTCGGGGCCGCCGCAGCCGACCGCCGTCACGGCGGTCAGGACCGCCAGCAGGAGTCCGGTCCCCGGCCACCGCCCGTACGCCGCCCCGCGTGTTCCGCGTGCGCCATGCGCCCTGTGTGCCGATGTGGTGGCGGCCATGTTGCTCCCGTGCCCGGCGTGCCCGCTCCGGCGTTCGGCGGCAAGTCTTCCCCCGTGACGTGGCCGGCACTCCCCCGCCGGCGCGGGCCGGGGCTCCGTGCCGTCCGGTCAGAACAGCCGTTCCTGGCCGGCGGACGAGGTCCGGCGCCGCCGGGCGCGGTGGGAACCGCCGCGTGCGGGTGCCGTGTCGCCGAACAGCGGTGCCGTGCCGCACTCGTCGGGCTCGGCCGGAACGGCGACCGGTCCGGTGCCCACGTTCAGCCTCAGCGGAGCGTCCCGGTCGAAGTCCCCCGGCGTCATCGCCGCCCAGTCCCGGTCCTGACGCTCACCCAAGCACCGACACCTCTCTCGTGTCGCCCGGACTCGGCCGGGCCCCTGCCGTCCGCACACCGTTGCGCCACCCGCGTACGGTGCCCCGGGAGCGGGCGCTCCCGGGGCACCGTACGGGTGGCGACGACGGGTCAGACGGGGTTGATGTTCTCCGCCTGCGGGCCCTTCTGGCCCTGGGTGATGTCGAACGTCACGGCCTGGCCCTCGTGCAGCTCACGGTAGCCGGTGGCGTTGATGTTCGAGTAGTGCGCGAAGACGTCGGGACCGCCGCCGTCCTGCGCGATGAATCCGAAGCCCTTCTCGGAGTTGAACCACTTGACGGTTCCGCTGGCCATGCCGGTGCCTCTCTCGGGTCGATGACGGGTCCGCACCGCGCGGACCCGGAGGTGATCGTCCTGGTCCTCAGGCACTGCACAGCAGACTGCCCGCACCACGGCGCGGGCAGGTACGGCGAACCACGACATCTGCCGGTGACGCTACACGGCGAAGGTGCCCGCCACCAGTGAGTAAGGGCCGTTGGACGGACCGGTGTTGCGGACGGACGGCTCCCGGGCGCCGTCGGACGCCCGCCGCGTGCCCCGCCGCACCGGCGGTGCCGCCGGACGGACATGGTGCGGCCCCGCGTACGGGGGAGAACGCGGGGCCACGCGAGCAAGCTACCGAAGTACGCCCCCGTCCACCAGACCCGCGGCCCCGTGCCCGCGGACCCTCACCCGGCCGGCGGACAGCCGTACCGCCCCTGCCGGGCGCGGGCGGACGGCGGGCTGCGCGGCGGGCCGTGCAGGGCACACACTGGGGGCATGGGACACCCAGTTCGGCCGGAGGCGGCGGCACGGCGTTTCCCGGGGAGCCCGCGGAGCGCGGGGTCGGCCAGGCGGTTCGTGGGCGACGCGCTGGGCGGCGTCGCCGCCGACCTGGTCGACACCGCTCAGCTCCTGGTCAGCGAGCTGGTCACCAACGCCGTGCTGCACGCGCGCACCGACGTGGACGTCGGGGTCTCCGTGTGCGGCGGCCGGGTGCGCGTGAGCGTCGGTGACCGCCGGCCGGGCCGCGGCCCGGTGCCGCACGCCTGCCCGCCCTACTCCGGGACGGGACAGGGACTGGCCCTGCTGGCGGACCTGGCGTCCCGGTACGGGGTCGACGTCGGCGACGAGCACAAGACGGTGTGGTTCGAGCTGTGGTCCGACGGTCCGCCGCCGCCGTCACCCGGGTGGCGGACCGCCGTGCCGCCGTGCCGCTCCGGGAAGACGGTCACGCTCGTCGACGTGCCGAGGGCCCTGTACGCGGCGAGCCAGCAGCACCGCCACGCCCTGCTGCGGGAACTGACGCTCGCGGCGGCGGCCGGAGGCCCGCAGGTGGTGTCCCCCGGGGACCTCACCGTCGCCGTCGACACCAACAACGTGATCAGCGCCTGCATGACCGCCGCGTTGGAGCAGCCGGTCCCCGACCCCGACCTCCGCTCCGTACGCCTGCGGCTGCCGGGTGACGCGGCCGGCGCGGTCCGCACCCTGCGCCAGGTGCTCGACCTGGCCGAGGACAGCGCGCGGGAGGAACGCCTCCTCACCCTGCCGGTCCTGCCGCGCGGCCGTGCCTTCCAGGACTGGCTGTTCGACGAGATCACCGAACAGCTCGCCGGGGGCACTCCCAGCGCGTGGACCGTGGTGCCGCGCGAGCCCGAGGTCAGCGCCTCGGACCTCGTGCCGTGGGACACCGACCAGGTGAAGGCCGGCCGGGTCCCGACCATCGCCGCCGACGAGGGCAACCGGATCATCGCGGCGAACGGACCGGCGGCGGAGCTGCTCGGCTGGGATCCGGACGATCTCGTCGGACGCAAGCTCACCACGCTCATCCCCGAGCACCTGCGGCAACGGCACACCGCGGCGTTCGGCTCCATGCTGCTCACCGGCCGCACCCGCATCGTGGGCCGCTCGGTGCCGCTTCCGGCGCTGCACCGTGACGGCCGGGTGGTCCCGGTCCGCCTGTACATCCAGATCCAGGAGACGTCCGACGGCCGTCCCGTCTTCGTCGCCCAGCTCACGCCCCGGGCGAGCACGTCCATCGACACGCCGAGGACTCCCGACAGGAACCGGCAGGCGGTGGTCCCCGAACCCGACGAGGTCCGCAGGCAGGCCCCCTCCGGTCACGGTGCGGGAACCGGCGAGGGCGACGGCGGCATGTCGACGCTGGACCGGCTCTCCCTCCTGGCCGACATCGGTGCCGAGCTGAACAACACCATGGACCTGGACGAGGGACTGCAGAGCGTCGGCCGGCTCCTCACACGGCGGCTGGCCGACTGGTGCGTGGTGGACCTGCTCACCGGGCACACCCAGGTCGACCGGGTCTGCGTCGTGCACCGGGACCCCCGGGGACTGCGTACCGCCGCGTACGAGGGCAGGCTCCCGCCGGTCTCCGAGACCTCGCGGGGCCCGCTGGCCCGTGCCCTGCGCGGCGCCGGACCACTGCTGCTCGGCGGTGTTCCGCCGCCCGGGCAGGCCGAGAGCGCGCTGGACCGGGACTACCTCGAACTGTTCCGGAAGCTCGGGGCCGGCAGTGCCGTCGTCGCCCCGCTGAGGGCCCGCCGGGAGATCTTCGGTGCCCTGACCGTGACACGTACGGCCGGAGGACCGCCGTTCACCGAGGAGGACCTGTCCCTGGTCGACGACCTCGTCCACAGCATCGCCCTGGGGGTGGACAACGTCCGTCTGTACCAGGACACCCGCAACATCGCCGAGCAGCTCCAGCTCTCCCTGCTGCCCGCGCTGCCGGACGTCGAGAACCTGCAGCTGGCCGCCCGGTACGCGGCCTCCTCCACCACCGCGCAGGTCGGCGGGGACTGGTACGACAGTTTCGTCGTGCCCAGCGGCGACACCGCGGTGGTCATCGGCGACGTCACGGGACACAACCTGGACGCGGCCATCGCCATGAGCCAGCTGCGCAGCATGCTGCGCGGGATCGCCGTGGACCGCCAGGAGCCCCCCGGCGAGGTGCTGCACCGCCTGGACCTGGCGAACCACAGCCTCTACCGGGAGGCCACCGCCACCTGCATCTACGGCGTCGTCAAGGGTCCCCCGGACGGCCCCTGGGAGCTGCGGCACTCCTCCGCCGGTCATCTGCCGCCGCTGCTGACCACCTGGGAGGGCGACACCCGGTACCTCGAGGAGGGCGCCGGCCTGCTCCTCGGCATGGACACCGACGTGCCCCGCCGCACGGGGTGCAACCTGCTGCCGCCGCACTCGACCCTGCTGCTGTACACGGACGGTCTCGTCGAGCGCCGCGACGAATCCCTCGACGACGCCCTGGACCGGCTGCGCCGGCACGCCGCGGCCCTGGCCCGCGAACCGCTCGACACGTTCTGCGACGAGCTGCTGATCGGTCTGGGGGCCGACAGCGCCGACGACATCGCCGTCCTCGCCATCCGGCCCGCACCGCCGCCCTGACCCGGTACGGCGGCCGGTGCGCCGGGCGGCGGATCACGGCGTGACGATGGGGAACCGCGGATCGGGTCGCTCCATGAGCCCGCCCAGGGTCGTCAGGGCCGTGACGTCGCCGTCCACGATGATCTCCCCCGCCGCGATCGCGTCGGGGAAGGTGGTCGCGCGGCCGGCGACCGCGTCGAGCGTGGCCCGGCTCAGGGTCAGCGTCAGGTGCGGGGCCTCCCCGCGGGGGGCGTCGCCGGGCATCGGGGTGAGCGCCCCGTTGGACAGCAGCAGCGTCCAGACGTCCGGGCCGGGGTTGCGCGTGCGGTCGTCGGGGTCGGTGATCTCCCAGCGCAGCAGCAGGCGTCCGGCCGCCGCGGCGCGGGGGCCGTCCAGCCGTACGGCCATGGACTGGAAGATCTGCTCCACGCTCAGCGCGGCGACGATGCCGGACGCTCCGCGGCCCGGGGCTCCCCGGACGCCGCCGCGCAGCTCGGCGGCGCCCGTCAGGTAGAAGTTGCGCCAGGGGCCGCACTCGGACCCGTGACCGAGCCGTTCGAACGTCTCGGCCTGGAGGGCCCGGGCCTCGGCGTGTTCGGGGTCGGCGAACAGGACGTGGTTCAGTACTTCCGCGACCCAGCGCAGGTCGCCGCGGTCGAAGCACACGCGCGCCTTGGCGACCACGGCGTCGGCTCCGCCCATGAACTCGGTGTACCGGCGGGCCGCTTCACGCGGCGGGTGCTGCCACAGGTGGGCGGGGTTGCCGTCGAACCAGCCCATGTAGCGCTGGTAGACGGCTTTGGCGTTGTGGCTGAGCGAGCCGTAGTGGCCCTGGACGTGCCGGCGCTTCTCCAGGCCGGGCGGCAGGCGCAGTTCCTCCGCGATCTCGGCCCCGGTGTACCCGGCGTTGATGAGGCGTACGCACTGGTCGTGCAGGTAGGCGTAGGCGTCGCGCTGTTCCTCCAGGAACCGCACCGCCCGGTCCTGGCCCCAGGTGGGCCAGTGGTGGGAGGCGAAGACGACGTCGGTGGTGCCGGCGAACAGCCGGAGGGTCTCGGTCAGATAGCGCGCCCAGGCGCTGGGGTCGCGGACGAGTGCGCCCCGGAGGGTGAGCACGTTGTGCAGGGTGTGGCAGGCGTTCTCCGCCACGCAGAGCAGCCGAAGGCCGGGGAAGTGGATGTTCATCTCCGCCGGGGCCTCGGTGCCCGGGGTGAGCTGGAAGACCATGCGGACGCCGTCGACGGTCTCGGTCTGGCCGGTGGCGCGGACGTCGAGGTTGGGGGCGATGAGGCCGGTGCTGCCGAGGGAGGTGGTCTGGCCGAGGCCGCAGCCGATCTGCCCCGCGGGGCCCTTGGGCAGGGCGGCGCCGTACATGTACACCGAGCGGCGGGCCATCGCGGGGCCGGTGATGACGTTCTCACCGGCCGCGTGGGCGAGGAAGCCGGCCGGTGCGATCACCGGCAGGCTTCCGTCGGCGGCGGCGTCGGGGTCGGCGACGCCGTGGACGCCGCCGAAGTGGTCGATGTGCGAATGGGTGTAGAGGACCCCGGTCACCGGGCGGTCGCCGCGGTGTTCCCGGTACAGGGCCAGGGCGGCGGCCGCCACTTCCGCGCTGATCAGCGGGTCGATCACGAGGACGCCCCGGTCGCCCTCGACGAACGTGATGTTGGACAGGTCGAGGCCGCGGACCTGGTAGACGCCGGGCACGACCTCGTACAGGCCCTGCCGGGCGGTCAGGCGGCTCTGCCTCCACAGGGAGGGGTGGGCGGTGGGCGGGCAGTCGCCGTCGAGGAACGCGTAGGCGTCGGCGTCCCAGACCGTGCGGCCCGCCGCGTCCCGCACCACGCCCGGCCGGAGCCGGGCGATGAATCCGCGGTCGGCGTCGGCGACGTCCTGGTCGTCGTCCGGGTGGGGGTCGGGGGTGGGCGTGGTGCCGGGCATGGCGGGTCCTTGTCGGGGTGGGGTCGCGGGTCGGGTCGGCGGGCGCGGGCCGGTCAGGCCAGGGTGGCCAGGCCCTTGGCGATGCCGTTGCGCTGGATCTCCGAGGTGCCGGTGAGCACGCGGAACATGCGCATCTTGCGGAAGAGGTACTCGATCTCGTGGCCCTGGGTCAGCCCGTCCTTGCCGTGGATCTGTACGGCCTCGTCGAGGAGGCGGAAGGCCGACTCGGCGACGAAGAGCTTGCACAGGTACGCCTCGGTGCGCACGTCCTCGCCGCGGTCCAGGGCGGCCAGCGCGGCGTAGGTCATGCTCCGGGCGGCGTACAGGTCGGCGGCCATGTCGGCGAGCTTGTGCTGGATGGCCTGCAGGGCGAGCAGGGGCTTGCCGTTCACCGTGCGGGTGAGGGCGCGGTCGCGGGTGAGCTGCAGGGCGCGGCGGGCGGCGCCGACGGCCGACGGGCAGTGCAGGAGGCGGTTGACGGTGACCCGGCCCAGGGCGATGCGCAGGCCCTGGCCCTCCTCGCCGAGCAGGTTGGCGGCCGGGACGTGGCAGTCCTGGAGGATGATGTCGCTCTCGATGTGCTCGCCGGACATGGGTGTGGCGCCGTCGGTGACCCGGCAGCCGGGGCTGTCGAGGTCGACGAGGAAGGCGGAGTACGACTCCTCGGTGCCGGCCATGCGTGCCACGACGACGGCGAAGTCGGCGAACGGCCCGGCGGAGCTGAACACCTTGTGCCCGGTGAGCCGGTAGCCGTCGCCGTCGCGGTGGGCGGTGGTGCGCATGGCGCGCACGTCGGACCCGGCGTCCGCCTCGGTGAGGGAGAAGCAGCACGCGCGTTCGCCGCGGACCAGGGGCAGCAGGTAGGTGTCGAGCTGGTGGGGGGTGGCGTGGCGGAGGATGTCGCCGGCGCGCAGCGGGCCGCCCATGTCGCCGAGGACGCTGTGGCCGAGGACGCGTCCGCCGGCTGCGACCTCTTCCTTGAGGACGCCCAGTTGGGTGTACGTCAGGGCCTGGCCGCCGTACTGCTCGGGGAGGTGGATGCCGTAGAAGCCGAGTTCCCGGCAGCGTTTCCAGACCGGTTCGAGGTCGGCGCGGGTGAGGCGGGACGTGTGGGTGATGCCGTTGTCGTGTTCGTACTGGGCGAGTTCGCCGTCCAGGTACTCGCGCAGGCGGCCGACGAGTCCGGCGAGGTGCGGGTCTGCCGGGACCGGGCGGAAGGAGAAGGTCATGACGGGGTGCTCCGGGTCGTCGGTTCGGTTCAGTGGACGCGGCGGGTGGCGCTCGCCCAGTAGGGTTCGCGGACGGCCTTGCGGTCGAGCTTGCCGTTGCGGTTGTGCGGGAGTTCGGCGACGAAGTCGACCGAGCGCGGCTTCTTGAAGCGGTCCAGCCGCAGGGCGCAGAAGTCGGCCAGTTCCTCTGCGGTGACCGGGGTGCCGGGGCGGGTGACGACGACGGCCTTGACCGCCTCGCCCCACTGCTCGTCCGGGACGCCGATCACACATGCCTCCTGCACGGCGGGGTGCTCGTACAGGACGGTCTCGACCTCGGTGCTGTAGATGTTGAAGCCACCGGAGATGATCATGTCCTTCTTGCGGTCGACGAGGAACAGGTAGCCGTCCTCGCGCATCCAGGCGAGGTCGCCGGTGTGCACCCAGCCGTCGCGGAAGGTCCGGGCGGACAGCTCCGGTGCCCGCCAGTACCGGCGGACGCAGTCGGGGCCGCGCACGATGATCTCGCCGACCTCGCGGGGCGGGAGTGTGCGCCCCTGCTCGTCGACGATCCTCACCTCGGTGTCGTAGGCGGCGCGCCCGCAGGACTGGAGGAGTTCGGGGTCGTCGGTGACGGCGCGGGCGATGTCGGCGCCGGACAGGCCGGCCACCACGCTGGTGGTCTCGGCGAGTCCGTAGCCCTGGGCGACCACCGGGCCGAACAGGGCGACGGCGTCGCGCAGGCGCTGCGGCGAGACGGGCGCGCCGCCGATGCGGACGCTGGTGAGGCTGGACAGGTCGCGGTCGCCGGCGCCGGGGTGGGCGAGCACCGTGTTGAGCATCGCGGGGACGAGGAACGTGGCGGTGATCCGCTCGCGCTCCACGGTGTCCAGGAACGCCTGCGCGTTCCAGCTCGGCAGCACGTACGTGGTGGAGCCGCCGAAGACTCCGGCCAGCAGGACCATGCCGGTGGCGTGCGTGATGGGGCCGCAGGCCAGGTACCGGGTGTCCGGGCGCGGGCGGGACTCGTCGTTCATCAGGGTCTTGCGCATGTTGGCGAGCCGGTTGCCGAAGGTCTGCACCGCCGCCTTCAGCGCTCCCGTGGAGCCGGAGGTGAAGTTGAGCACGGCGGGCGCGTCCTCGGCGACGTCCACGGCCACGGGAGCGGCGTCGCCCTCGGTGATCAGGTCGTCGTACGGCAGGGGCGCGCGCGCTCCTGCCGCGGGCGCTCCTGCCGTGGCCGCCGCCGGGTCCAGCGCCACCGGCAGACAGCCGGTGCCCGCCGCCGCGATGGCCGCCAGGGCGTCCTCGCGGTGCGCCTCGTCGAAGACGAGCATCCGCACCGGGGCGTCGCGCAGGATGTGCTCGATCTCGCCGCGGCCGAGCCGGGCGTTGACCGGCACCCGGATCAGTCCCGCCTTGTACAGCGCGAACTCCACCTCGACGAGTTCGCCCCGGTTCCAGGCGAGGGACGCCACCGCGTCGTCGGGCCCCAGTCCGCGCCGGACGAGCGCCGAGGCCAGCCGGTTGGCGCGCTCCTCCAGGCGGGCGTAGCTCCAGGTCCGGTCGTCACAGACCAGGGCGGGGTGTCCGGGCCGGTGACGGGCGCTGCGCGTGAGGTAGATGCCGAGATTCAACGACGGACTCCGATCTGTACTGACTGAATGTTTCCAGACACATTGTTCGGTAACGCATCGCGTGTCAAGAGTACGTAGACTGACGGCCGCCCCGGCGGGCACGGACCGCCGCGCCGAGCGCCACGGGAAGAAGGAGACGGAAGACGGGGATGGCCGAGGACAGACGCATCCGCAAGACGCGCAGAGCCCTGCGCGACGCCCTCGTGGGGCTCGTGCTGGAGAGGGGCTTCACGGCGCTGAGCGTCGAGGACATCACCCAGCGCGCCGACGTGGCACGGGCGACCTTCTACAGTCACTTCCGCGACAAGGACGAGCTGTTCGCGCGGGTCACCCGGGACCTGCTCGACGAACTCGACGAACGGCTGCGCCCGGCGGTCACGGAGAGCGCCGTCGGTTTCACCGGCAAGCCGGTGCTGGAGATGCTGCGCCACGCCCGGCAGGAGCGCGACCTGTACCGGATCGTGCTGCGCGGCGAGGGGGACGGGAAGCCGCTGCGGATGTTCACCGAGGCGTGCGCCCGGGTGGCCGCGGAGGAGTTCCGGGGACGGTCCGAGCGCAACGACGTCAAGCCGCGCATCGACGCCGACCTGCTGGCCCGGGTCTGGGTCGGGGAACAGGTGTCGGTGCTCCAGTGGTGGGTGGAGCACGAGGCTCCGCCGATGCCGGCCGAGGAGGTCGTGCGCATGCTGCTCGACCTCGCCCTGCGCGGCCGCTACTGGGCCACGGGGTTCGACCGGCCGGCCTGACCGCGGCCGGCCGGCCCGCTCAGCCCTCGCCGCCGAGGGCGCGGGCGTCGCGCTCCGGCCGGATCGCGGCCATCGCCACCGCGCCGCACACGGCCATCACGGCCGCGGAGAGCAGGAAGGCCATCGTGTAGCCCGCGGCCTCGGAGGCCGCGCCGTCCACCATGCGGCCGGTGAGGTACGGCACGAACATGCCCGGCAGGGTGCCGGTCGCCGCGACCACCCCGAAGACCGCGCCGCGCCGGGCCGCGGGCACGACGGCCGCCGTCGTCACGTAGTGCAGCGGCAGGGCGACCGCGTGGCAGCCGAACGCCAGGGCCACCAGCACCAGTTGCAGCGGGCGGGGCTCGGTGAAGGGCAGCAGGGCGAGGGCCCCGCCGGAGACCAGGACCGCCAGGCCCTGGGCGAGGCCGTCGGTGGCCCGCCCCGCCCGTCCCCGGCGCTTGCGCCGGTCGACGAGCGCGGGCACGGTCAGCAGCAGCACGAGGCTCAGGGCGGACACCGCGCTGATGGTCACCGACGCCCGCCCGGCGGCCATGCCGAGATGTGTCTGCAGGTAGACCGGCAGCCAGGCGCTGGACAGGGCGAGCGCCCAGTGCGAACCGAAGGCGCTGAGGATGCCGCCCACGACCGTGCCGTTGCGCAGCATCCGGGACAGCGGGGCAAGGGGCGCCGCGGGCCGGGAGCCGTCCGGGGGCCGGAGTGCGGGGGCCGCGGGGGCCGCTCCGCCGTACGGGCCGTCCTTGCCGACGGCGTACCAGACGACGCACCACGCGGCACTGGTGATCGACAGGGCGATGAAGGCGGAGCGCCAGCCGAAGTCCACGATGAGCCAGGTCAGCAGGGGCGCCGAGACGGCGGTACCCAGGGCGGCGCCGCCGATCTGCAGCGCCGAGGGCATGCCGCGCCGGCCGGGCGGGAACCACCCGTAGAGGGCGTGCATGGACATGGACGCGGCGGGCCCTTCCGCGGCCCCCAGCAGCAGGCGCCCCGCGATCAGGGCCGGCACCGACGCCATCAGGGCGGGCAGTTGGGCCACCGCCCACAGGGCGGCCATGACGAGCAGCAGGGTGCGGGTCGACCAGCGCGCCGAGAGCAGCCCGACGACCAGGCCAGTCACGCTGAAGAGCGCGTAGAACGCGCCGGAGACCAGTCCGTAGGTGCTCTTGTCGATGCCCAGCTCGTCCATGAGCGGTACGGCGGCGAGGCCCAGGACGGACTTGTCCGCGTAGTTGATCATCATGAACGCGACGACCATCACGAGGGTCAGCCACGCCCGGGACCGGTCGAACGGCGGCGGTTCCACGGCCCGCCGGTCCGAGGAGGGGCGGGACGGGAGAGGACGAACGACCACAGCGACTCCACGGCTCGTTACTGAACGAAGTGTCCATTAACTTTCTTCTCGTTCGGCAACGTAGTTCGCGTCGCTCGCGGGGTCAACGGTCGCGACAGGACCGTTCGCCGGGACGTTCGCAGGCCGCCTCCAGCGGCGGCGCCGACACTCCGCAGTGCATACGGCACTCGGTGCGGGCCCGGGCGGGCTCCTCCTCGGGGCCGGCGCCGGCCGGGGTGCGGACGGCCGCCCAGGCGATCAGGGCACCCAGGACCAGCAGCCCCGCACACATCGGCATGGCACGCCGGAAGGTGTCGCCGAACTCCTCGGCCGAGCGGTAGGCCTCCGGGCCCATGCCGGTCAGCAGGGGAAGCGCCGCCACGGCCATGAGCCCCGCCGCGCGGGCGGCCGCGTTGTTGATGCCGCTGGCCAGTCCGGCCCGGCCGGTCTCCACCGAGGCCAGGACGGTCGCGGTGAGCGGGGCCACCAGGGTCACCATGCCGAGGCCCAGGACGACGAGGGCGGGCAGCACGTCCCGCACATAGGAGGCCCCCTCGCCCACGCGCAGCATCAGCAGCAGTCCGGCGGCGCACAGCAGGGGTCCGGCGGTCAGCGGGATCCGGGGGCCGATCCGCTGGGCCAGCGCGCCCGAGCGGCCGGACAGCAGCAGCATCAGCACGGTGGTGGGCAGCAGCGCGGTGCCCGCGCCGAGCGCGGAGTAGCCGACGACGACCTGGAGCTGGAGGGCGGCGAGGAAGAAGAAGCCGCCGAACGCGGCGTAGACGCACACCGTGACCAGGTTGACCGAGGTGAACAGCCGGGACCGGAAGATCGACGGCGGCAGCATGGGGTCGGGCCGGCGCCGCTCGGTCAGGACGAAGACGGCACCGACCACGACGCCGGCCGCCCCGGCGACGGGCACGCCGTCGATCAGGGCGTAGGTGACGAGCGCGAGCGCCACCGCCCCGAGAACCGCGCCCAGCACGTCGAAGCGGCCGCGCCGGTGCGTGTCGCGCGACTCGGGCACGTGCCTGAGCGCCACCGGCACGCACAGGGCCGCCAGCGGCACGTTCAGCAGGAACACCCAGCGCCACCCGGCGCCGTCCACGAGCCAGCCGCCCAGGAAGGGGCCGACCGCCGCACCGACCCCGCCCAGGCCGGACCAGATCCCGACGGCCCCGGCCCGGTCGTCGGGATGGAAGGACGCCTGGATGAGGGCCAGGGAGCCGGGGGTGAGCAGCGCCCCGCCGACACCTTGGAGCGCACGGGCGATGATCAGCACGCCGGTGTCGGGGGCGAGGCCGCACAGCAGCGAGGCGAGCGCGAACCACACCACGCCGACGACGAAGACCCGCCGGCGCCCGTACCGGTCCCCCAGCGCGCCGCCCAGCAGGATCAGCCCCGCCAGCGTGAGCATGTAGCCGTTGACGGTCCACTGCAGCGCGGCCAGGTCCGCGTCGAGGTCACGCCCGATGCGGGGCAGCGCCACGTTGACCACGGTGGAGTCGAGCATCGCCATGGTCGAGCCGAGAACGGTCGTCAGGAGCACCCAGCGGCCGACGGCCGTCCCGGTCCGCACCGTGCCCGCGGCACCGCCGCGCCCGTCGCTGCCGTTGCCCATATGGGGATCATCCCTCGCGTACCACCCGCAGGGCCGGCCGCGGGCGGGAGGATCGCGTGCCCGGCCGCCCGCCCTCCCGGCGTCAGGCGCAGGTCCAGGCCGACATCCCCTGGAGCTCGGCCAGCCGCTCGGCGACGATGATCTGCTCCTTGCGGGTGGCCAGGTCGGCCCGCGGGGCGTACTTGAGGCCTCCGGCCGCTTCCCAGCTGGACTGGGTGAACTGCAGTCCGCCGTAGTGGCCGTTGCCGGTGTTGGCCTTCCAGTTGCCGCCGGATTCGCACTGGGCGATGGCGTCCCAGTCGGTTCCCCGCGGGGCCGACGGCGAGGCCGCCGCTTCGGTGGTCGCGCCCAGAGCCGCCGCGGCGATCACGGCCACGAGGGCCGTACGGATCCTGCGACCGCCGAGGCCGCGCGCCGCTGACATATCAGCGTTTTGGCTACCAATCATATTCAGACAGTTACACCATGTGACGACCCGTTGCCGCGTTGTGTGCCCCGGCAGTACGCCGGACGGGGGCATGCGATGACCCGTCAGGGCGGACGAACGGCGTCGCGGCGGCCCCGATAAGGTCGGCCCGGTGAAACCAACCAGCGTGCGTCGCCGCAGTGTTGTCCTCGCCGCCGTCGGCACCGCGACGGCCGTCGCCGCGTGCGACGGCCCGCGGCAGCGGCGCACACCGACGCACCACCGATCGACAGGGGGCCGGAACATGGACTCGCCGGCGGAGGTCATACATCACTGGGGACGCATCACCTCGTGGTTGAGGCACCATGCCCCCGCGACCCACGCACGTCTGCGGCCGCCGGTGACGGCTCAGGCCCTGGAGTGGTACGAGCGGCGCATCGGCATGCCGGTGCACGACGACCTGAGGGCCCTGTGGAGGCTGAACGAGGGAAGCTATGTGTTCACGTTCCCCGGGTTCCTCGACGGCTACGCGCCGCTGAGCATCGACGGCTCCTTCCTGTGCAATCCGTTCGAGGCCGCGGAGGAACGCGGGTGGGAGCGGTCATGGGTGCCGTTCGCGTGCAACGACCCCACCGACCCGTACTCCGGTCTGTTCCACGACGCGAAGACCGGTCTGGTCGGGCACTGGACCGAGGCGGAGCTGCCCCAGGTGTCGCCCGGCACGTCCCTGGGCGGGTACCTGAAGCAGCAGGCCGACGCCCTGTACAAGGCGTCCCGCCGGCCGCACGGCGGCGATGTGCCCGGCGTCTGGGACGGCTTCCTGGTCTGGGACGATCCCGGCCACCGGCTCCACGACGAACTGGAGGGGTGGCGGCCGGTCCACCGCGAGCACCACGGGGACGAGGGGGCCGCGCGATGACGGACGAGCAGGCGGTACGGCTGGCGTGGGACCGCATCCGGCAGGTGATCTCCCGGAGTCCGGACGCCTACCCGCCCTTGCGGCCCCCGGCCCCGGCATCCGCGCTGGGCGCGTTCGAGGAGGACCTGGGTACGCCGGTGCCTCAGGCGCTGCGCGCCCTGTGGGCGATCCACGAGGGCGCGTACGACGTACGGGACCGGGGCCTGCGGTGGGACTTCATGGACGGTCACGCCTTCATCAGCCTGGACGAGGCCCAGCAGATCCACCGGTCGTTCACCGTGCCCCTCAACCACGGCCTCTTCCTGGAGCAGTGGGGCCGGGCCTGGGATCCCGCATGGGTCCCGGTGACCTCCCGCAACGACCGGACGATGTACCAGTCCGGGTACTTCGTCGACGCCGACGGGCGCGTCGGCTCGTGGGACGACCACTCCCTCGTGGCGGCCCGGCATCCGTCGCTCGCGCACTACCTGGACCAGGTCGCCGACCGCATGTGACGGTCACGTGCGGCAGCCGTCACCGTCCTTCGGCCGCACGGCCCGGGCGGACACCTCGCCGGGGCCGGCCGCGGCCGCCTCGGCGGCGAGGTAGTCCGGTACGGCGTCGGGGTCGACGAGCCGGTTGAGACGGCTCGGGACGTCGAAGCCGATCAGGAGGATCACGACCAGGGTCAGCGAGAAGGTGAGCACCGCCAGCGACTGTCCGAGCGACATGGCCGAGGCCAGCTCGGCGCCGAGCACCGGGGCCACGGCGCCGCCCAGCGCCCCGACGTTGTAGGTGAAGCCCAGCGAAGCGGCCCGTGTCCCGGTGGGGAAGTGCCCGGCGATGAACTTGGGCAGCAGCCCGGAGATGCCCTGCATGCAGGCGAGCATGAGGAAGAGCAGGACGCCCAGCACGACCGGGCTGTCCCGGACGGCGAAGACCGGGAAGACGAAGGCGATGCCGACCAGCAGGGTGAAGCCGTACGCCTTGCGGGTCCCGAACCGGTCGCCGACGAAGCCGGTGACGACGCACCCGGCCATCGTGCCGAAGCCGGCGTAGTAGAGCGCGTCGCTGACCTGCTCGGGCGTGAAGCCCAGCTCGGTCTTCAGGTAGGTCGGGAGCAGGGCCTGGACCGGCCAGCTGTAGAGGAAGGCGCAGAAGACGGTGACGCAGAGAGCGACGAACAGCAGCCACCGCCGGCGGCCGCCCAGCTGGACGGCGAACGCGACCAGGCAGGCCGCGGCGACGACGGAGAGCACCGGCACCGCTCCCGCGCCGAGCGGGGTGAAGACCGCGAAGAGCGACCCCGTGGCGACGACCGTGAGCGCGGTGTTGACCGCGGCCCGGCGCCGGTCGGCGAACAGCGGCCGGAACGGGTTCGGCCGTTCTCCGGCTGCTGCGACCTGCTCCTCCCAGTCGTCGGCCTCCGGCAGCGCGCGGCGCACCCACAGCGCCACGACCACCGGGAACAGGCCGATGTAGAACAGCCAGCGCCAGCCGTGGGAGGGGACGACCTGCTCGTAGACCTCGGCGGCCAGGACGCCGCCCAGGGAGAATCCCGAGATCAGGAAGCCGGAGGCGCGATTGCGCAGCCGGGCGGGCCAGCTCTCCAGGACGTAGGTGGCGCTGGCGCTGTACTCGCCGGCCATGCCCATGCCGATCAGGAGGCGGGCGGTGAACAGGCTGGTGTAGTCCCAGGCGAAGCCGCAGGCGAACGTGCCGATCGAGTACAGCAGGATGCTGACCACCATGGCGCTCTTGCGGCCGAAGCGGTCGCCGAGCGCGCCGAGCACCGCGCCGCCGAGCCAGCGGGTGATGAAGGCGCCGGAGACCAGGCTCGCGGACTCGACGGTGGACAGGCCGAAGTCGTCGGCGATCTCGGTCAGCACGAGGGTGATCAGGACGAAGTCGAAGCCGTCCAGGAGGTAACCGATCCAGGCGGCGAAGAAGGACTTCCACTTCTCCCGGCCGATCTCGCGGTACCAGGGCGGGGACGCGGGGGTGGTGCGCGCAGATGACATGACGGATCCAATGCGGGTGAGAAGTCGCGCGTCGGGACAGGGGCCGGGTGGGGGCCCGGATCACAGGGGTCCGGCCCGGGGACCCGGCCCCGGGGTCACAGGAGTCCGGCCTCGGCGAGGTGGGTGCGGACCCGGGTCACCGCCGCCGCGTCGAGCGGTACCTGCGGCGCGGCGGTGGCGGGGCAGTCGATGAGGCCGAGCAGGTGGGCCGCGGCCTTGAAGGCGCCGAGGGCGGAGGAGCCGGCCCCCATCACGGCCGGGTCGCCGGCGTCGGTGAGGGAGAACAGGGCCGCCAGCCGGTCCTGTTCGGCCCTGGCCGCGGCCCAGTCCCCGGCCCGGGCGGCCTCGTAGAGGCGTACGTACCCGAGGGCGTCGACGTTGCCGAGTCCGGGCACGACGCCGTCGGCGCCCGCGAGCAGCGCGCCGTCGACGGTGAGCTCGGAGCCGGTGAGCACCGAGAAGTCCGGTGTGCGCCGGCGCAGTTCGACCAGCAGGCGGCGCAGCGAGCCCTCGTCGCCGCTGGAGTCCTTGAGTCCGGCGAGGGTGCCGTCGGCGGCGAGGTCGAGAACCACGTCACGGGGCAGCTTGGTGTGCACGGCGACCGGGATGTCGTAGGCGAACAGCGGCAGGCCGGCGCCGGAGCGGATGCGGCGGAAGTGGTCGGCGATCTCGACGGGGTGCGTGCGCGTGTAGAAGGGGGCCGTGGCCACGAGCGCGTCGGCGCCCGCCCGGACGGCGTCGGCCGCCCGTTCCAGTACGCGGGCGGTGGTGGTGTCGATGACACCGGCCAGCACGGGGACGCGGCCGGCCGTGGTCTCCACGGCCGCCTCCAGGGCGGTCCGCCGTCGGCCGTCCGTGAGGTGGGCGGCCTCGCCGCTGGACCCCAGCAGGAACAGCCCGTGCACGCCGGCCCCGATCAGGTGCTCGGTGAGCCGCCGCAGCGAGGGCACGTCGACCTCGCCCGAGGGTGTGAGGGGGGTGATGACCGGGGGGATGACGCCTCGCAGAGGCGTGGGGAAGGACATGCGGTTCTCCAGGTCGTGCTGTTGCCCGGCCTGGGCAGCCGTGGGCCGTGCGGCGGCGTTGTCCCAGGTCAGGCAGGACGTAGGACGTCCTACGTCCCTGGTAGAGTGAGTCATGCCAACGCAGGGATGTCAAGGGTCGAGAGGGGACGGCGCATGCGATCGGTCGCTGCCGGCGCGGAGGAGAAGATCAAGGAACTGATCGTCGAGCAGGGGCTCGGCCCCGGCGACCCGCTGCCCACCGAGACCGAGCTGATGGAGCGCTTCGGCGTCAGCCGGAACTCCCTGCGCGAGGCGCTGAAGTCCCTCCAGGCCATGCGCATCGTCGAGATCCGGCGCGGCTTCGGGACCTACGTCGGCACCATGTCGCTGGAGCCGCTGATCGAGGCGATGGCGTTCCGCACCGTGGTCGGCCACCGCCAGGGCCGGGGCAGCCTGCTCGAACTGCTGCAGATGCGCGAGGCACTGGAGGCCGGGCTCATGCACCGGCTCGCGGGCCGGCTGCCCGAGGAGGACCTCGCCGAGCTGGACGCGCTGGTCGCGCGGATGCACACGGAGGTGCGCGAGGAGGGGGAGATCGCGGCCCGCACCGACCGGGCGTTCCACCGCGCCCTCCACCGCTCGCTCGGCAACGAACTGCTCAGCGAACTCCTCGACGCGTTCTGGAGCGCCTTCCACCGGGTGCGCGCTCAGGGGCTGGGGACGGCCGCCGACGGCGAGGAACTGGCCCGTATGCACGCCAGGATCGTGGAGGCCGTCCGCGCCGGTGACGCCGAGGCCGCGGAGGCGGCCGTGCACCGGCACTTCGACGACATCCGCGGCCGCCTGTCGCGGCACTGACGTCCCGTCACGGGGCGGTGGCCGGCGGGGCCCCGCCCCGGGGCGTGACACGCCACCGGATGGCCCATGCTCCCTGTCGGCGGACCTTCCGGACATAGTGTGCAGGATATGAAGAAATGCCATGTCGCGTATCTCGCGTGTACCGCAGCGCTCGTCGGGGCCGGTATCGGCGCCGCACCTCCCGCCGCCGTCCATTCGACCCACGTGGTCCTTCCCGGCGACTCGATCCAGCAGGCCGTCGACGCCGCCGAACCGGGCGACACCGTCCTCGTGACCTCCGGCACCTACTACGAGAGCGTCACGGTGACCACGCCCGGCATCACCCTGCGCGGCATGGGCCGCAGCACGGTGATCCGGCCGGCCGCGAAGAAGGCCGCGGACGACTGCGCCGAAGAGGGCAACGGCATCTGCGTGAAGGGCACGGAGAACCAGGCCCTCAAGGACGTCACGGTCTCCTCCCTGACCGTGACCGGCTTCGCCCGGACCGGCCTGCTCGCCGTCTCCACGGACCGGCTGACCGTGCGGAACGTGACGGCTGACGACAACGGGGTGTGGGGCATCGCCCAGGAGCGGTCGGAGCGCAGCCTCATCCGGGCGAACACCGCCCGCGGCAACGGCGACGCGGGGCTGTTCCTCGCCAACACGATCACGGCCGAGGAGGGCGCCGCGGACACCCGGGGCACGGTGGTCGAGCGCAACCGGCTGGAGGACAACCGGATCGGCGTCACCGTACGGCGGCTGCGCAACCTCGACGTGGCGGGCAACCGCATCACCGGCAACTGCGCCGGGATGTTCGTCGTCGGCGACGAGAACAAGCCGAAGGCCGGCCACCTGACCGTGCGCGGCAACCTCGTCACCGAGAACAACAAGTCCTGCCCGAAGACCGAGCGGCTGCCCGAGCTGCAGGGCTCCGGCATCGTCCTGACCGGCGTCGAGAAGACGCAGGTGACGAAGAACGTGATCAGGGACAACACCGGCTCCGCGCCGATGTCGGGCGGCATCGTCCTGTTCAAGAGCATGGTGGGTGTCACCAGCGAGGACAACAGGATCAGCGACAACGTGCTGCGCGACAACGCCCCGGCCGACCTCGTCAACACGGAAACCGGCGGTGGCAACACCTTCGCGGGCAACGCCTGCCGGGCCTCCAAGCCCGCGGGACTGTGCTGACCGGCACTCCGTAGCCATCCGTGGACCCGAGAAGGAAGGAAAGCGGCACATGACGACCGCACAGACCGCCCCGCCGCCGCCCATGCGGCTCAGGGAGCTCGTGTTCGGGGCGGCGTGTGCCGCCGCCCTCCGCGCGGCCGCCCGGCTGGGAGTCGCCGACGCCCTCGGTGAGAGCCCCATGGCAGTGGAGGACCTCGCCGCCGCCGTGAAGACCGAGCCCAAGCCGCTGCGCCGGCTGCTGCGGGCCCTGACCTGCTACGGCGTCTTCACCGAACGACCGGACGGGACGTTCGCCCACACCGACATGTCCCGGCTGCTGCGCGAGGACGACCCGCACAGCCTGCGCTACATCACCCTGTGGTGCACCGAACCGTGGACCTGGGACGCCTGGCCGATGCTGGACGAGGCGGTGCGCACCGGCCGCAACGTCGTCGAGGACCTGTACGGCAAGGAGTTCTTCACCTACCTCAACGAGGACGCCCCCGAGTCCGCCGAGGTCTTCAACCGCGCCATGACGACCTCCAGCAGGCAGTCGGCGCGCGACGTCGCGGACCGCCTCGACCTGTCGGGGAGCACGTCGGTCGCCGACATCGGCGGCGGACAGGGGTTCGTGGTGGCGAGCCTGCTGGACAAGTACCCGTCGATGCACGGCACCCTGCTGGACCTGCCGCGGGTGGTGGAGCACGCCGATCCACGCCTGCGCGAGGGAGGCGATCTCGCCGGGCGCGTCAGCATCGTGCCGGGCGACTGCCGCGCGGCCATCCCGGTCAAGGCCGATGTGTACATCGTCAAGAACATCCTGGAGTGGGACGACGACAGCACCGCCCGGACGCTGCGCAACGTCATCGAGGCGGGCGGCCCCGGAGCGCGGGTCGTGGTCATCGAGAACCTCGTCGACGACACGCCGTCGATGCGGTTCAGCACCGCGATGGACCTGCTGCTGCTCCTCAACGTCGGCGGGGCCAAGCACACCACCGAGAGCATGGCGGACCGGCTGACCGACGCGGGACTCGTCATCGACGACATCAGCCCGGTCAACCCCTACCTGCACGCTTTCGACTGCACCGTGCCCCAGTGACCCGGCGGCGCACTGCCACCGCACGGGCCGGCGGCCCCGCGACTTTCGCGGGGCCGCCGGCCTGTGGTGCTGTCACGCCTGTGCCATCAGGGCGCTGTTGGCGAGGTCGAGGAACTGCCGGGGGGACCTGCAGCGCTCGGCGTCGGGCGGCATCGGCATGCCGTACCGGTTCTCCAGCTCGCCGACCACACCGAGCAGTCCGAGCGAGTCGATGCCGAACGTGTCGAACCCAAAGTCGCCGCGCTGCCGGAACTCTTCCGGGGACACGGTGACCCCGGCCATCCTCCTCACCAGCTCGGCCAGCTCTTCCACGGTGATGCGGTCGTTCATGCGTACTTCTCCTTTGCTCTGCGGCGCCCCGTCAGGAGGCGCCGGCCGCGAGAGGGGACTCCTGCTCGGCGGCCGGGGCGCTGTCGCACCCCTCGGTGTCGACGTGGCCGAGCGGCGGCCTCGGGGCCAGCGGGCCGAGGTGGAAGACGATGCGGGCCTCCACGTTGCCGACGTTGCGGAAGCGGTGCCGCACATGGGTGGGAATCATCAGCCCCTGCTCGGGCTGCAGCGGGTGGGAGACGCCGTCCAGGTCCACCTCCAGCTGCCCGCAGACGACGTACACGAACTCCTCGGAGTAGGGGTGGTAGTGCTCGGCGATGCGGTCCCCCGGCTGGACGATGGCCACGCCCATGAAACCGCTCGTGGAACCGACCGTGCTGGGGGTCAGCATGGCGCGCACGTCACCACCGCGCCGGATGTTGGGCTCGATCTCGCAGAGATCCACGATTCTGGGACGGGGCTGGGTCACGGGGATGCTCCGATCGTGTGGGGTGTCGGCATGGGGCGATGACTGGGCCTCACGCCCTGGACGACGGTTTCAGGCGTCGGGCGCGCGGCGGTCGGTGACGAGGTCCATACGTGCGTGTTCGAGCAGCCGCGCCAGTTCTCCGTCCTGCGACCCCGCCGCGTCCGCACCGCTGCCCGTCGGGAGCGTGGTGAGTTCGGCCGCCCGGGCGGCGTCGGGGAGGCCGAGGGCCGGCGCGAGGTCGGCGGCGTCGAGGCCGCCGCGTACGTCGATCAGCCGCACCACGACGTCGTCGCGCTGGAAGATCGTGCTGCACAGGACCGGGTTGCGCGGGTCGTCCGCCGCCGCCTCGTCCTGCTGGGCGAGCAGCCGGGCGAGCCGCATCCCGCAGCCCGGCCGGGCCGGGTAGTACAGGGCGTGCCGCTCCGCGTGCGGTTCCTCCCGCCCGGCCGTCACATGGTGGACGGCCGGCAGCGCCGCCCGGGTGTAGAAGACCCGCGCGGACTCGGGGTCGCCGAGGTCCCGGTGCTGCTCCAGGTACGGGTTGATGGCCTCCTCCACGGCACGCACCTCGGGCTGCCGGGCGACGTGGTGCAGCGCCGCGAGCAGGTCGCCCCGCACCTCGATGGCCCGCACCACCCGGTTGCCGTGCATGAACAGGGAGGTACGGCACAGCCGGGTGGTGTCGTCGACCTGCGGCTCGGGCGAGCCGTAGTCGGCGAGGAGCTCGGCGACGGCCGCCTCGCTGCCCGGCTTGACCGTGAAGGTGAGCGCGTGGCGGATCACTCCGTCACCGATGCGGGGGGACGCCTGGAGATCGCCCTTGCCGGTCTCGGCGGCCTCCTGGCCGCTGGTCTCGCGGACGACGTGGAAGCGCAGCGAGCGGGTGTCCCGGACGCAGCTGTGCAGCGGCTTCACCATCCGCACGTGCTCCTCGCTGCTCACCCAGTCGAGGAACGGCGGGGCGCTCTCCCATTCGCTGGTGATGAGCCACTGGGAGGGGTTCTCGATGGACTGGCACAGCTGTTCGCTGATGTGTCCGGGAACGGACTCGACGTGGCTGCGCAGTTGCTCGTACGTCTCGAGGAACTGCTGCTGGGCTCCGTCGTACACGTCCACCAGCAGGACGACCCGGAGCCGGGAGCCGTCGAACACGGACTGGGAGACACGGTGCGACGTCTGTCGCGTCAGCGGTTCTGAAGCAGGGGTGGACGTAGTGGTCATCCTGCGCACATCTCCTTCGCGGGGGCGGAACTGAACGTCGGCCGCGGTGATGCGACGCCAGCGTGCCTCGATCCTGTGCCCGCCCTCACCGGGGCGCGACTCGTATGAACTACGCGGGTGACCAGCGGGTCGCCGAGGCCTGGCAGGGGTCAGGTGAGGTGCGCGAAGACCACGAGGTTGTCCGTGTAGTCCTGGGCTGCGCGGTCGTAGTCGCCCGCGCAGGTGATGAGCCGCACCTCGGCCCGGTCCGTGTCGTCGTACACACGGCTGCTGGGGAATGCGTCCTTCCCGAAGGTCTCCACGCTGTCGACCGTGAAGGACGCCGTGTCTCCGTCGGCCCGCCGGACGTGGAAGACGTCTCCGCGCTCCAGTGCGGAGAGGCCGACGAACACGGCCGGGGAGGTCTTCGTGTCGACATGACCGGCGATGATCGAGGTGCCCCTCTCCCCGGGCGAGGGCCCCTTGGCGTACCAGCCGACCAGGTTGGTGTCGTCGGGGGGCGGAGCCTCCAGCTGCCCGTTGGCGCCGATGTCGAGGTCCGTGAAGGGGGCGTCCACGGCGATCTTCGGGATCAGCAGGCGTACGGGCTCCGACCGCGACATGTACTCGGACTCCGAGTCCCGGTCGGGCGTGGCCGACGGGGTCTCGTAGGGCACGGCCGACGGACTCTCGTCGGGTGTGGCCGACGGGGTCTCGTAGGGCGTGGGCGACGGGGTCTCGTAGGGCGTGGCCGACGCACCCGCCCGCGGAGGGGTCGGGGGGCGGTAGGCGTCCGACGACGTGTCGTTCCCGCCGAACAGGGTCACCGCGAGGAGTACGAGGGCCGCGGCCAACAGCATGGTCAGGCCTCCGCGCGCCCCGTGGCGGGCCGGCGCCCGCTGGTCGTCGGTGGGGGAAGGGGAAGGGGCTGCCATCGAAGACCACCTCACAAGTGCACGGCAGCTGGGCGGACGGGGCGGATGGGCGGGCCGGCCGGGCCGCCACACGGGGTACGGGGTGGCGGCCCGGCCGCTATCACGCCCGGCACGGCTCAGACCGTCCCGGGAGCCGTCTTCTTACGCCGCACGGCGTACAGACCGGTGCCGGCGACGGCCAGGGCCGCCAGGCCACCCGCGGTCACGGCCGGCGTCGCGGCCAGAGCGCCGCCGCCGGTGTGCATCCCGCCGCGGGGCTTCTCGTGGTCGCTGCCGCCCCAGGAGCCCTTGCCGCTGTCGTCCTTGTAGCCGCTCCCGGAGTCCTTGTAGCCGTACCCGGAGTCCTTGTAGCCGCTCCCCGAGTCGCCCTTGCCGGAGCCGCCCCAGTCGTCCTGGTTGACCGAGGCGAGAGCGCCGCCGCCGGTGTGCACGCCGCCCCAGGGCTTGCCGTGGTCACCCTTCGAGTAACCGTGGCCCTTGTCG
>NZ_JACVQF010000208.1:5277-6166 GCF_014534645.1 Streptomyces griseicoloratus | reverse complement strand
GGGAACCACTTGAAGCCGACATGTCACCCAACAAGTGGGAACAACGGTGACGGGCGTGCATGGAAGGAAAAAGAAATTATTCTGGTGCCGGAAGGAACTGGATAGTTGGACTCGTGTCCGTCAGTCTACCACGGGTAAACTGGGTGGCGGTGGACGCGAGGTTGGAGCGTTGGGTGGCTGCCTCGAAGAGGTGGAGGGACTTGGCGGTTGCGTTGGCGACCCGTTCTGCTTCCGTGGGCTTTCTGACGAGCCCCTGGGGTGGCTTGAGGGAGGCCGTGTTGAGGACCCCGTCGAAGAAGTCGAAGCCGGCGAACTTCTCGTTCTCTGGGAAATTCCAGGCTTCCCATGAGGCCGGGGGGGCGTTGGCGGTGAGGCGAGCGTTCCAAATGTACTGGGCGAAGTACCTGCAGAACTTTCTGATGGGTACCAGCTCCAGAACGGCTCCGGCCAGGGCGGACAGGGGGATGGTGGGGGTGGGGGAGGCTCCAGTGAAGCGGGTGGTTGCGGAAGAGCCCGAGTCGAAACAGAAGTTGACCAGAGCGAGGGCGTGCTTGGTCGTTTCTGCCGCCGGGACTCCGAGGGTGGTCCAGGCATCGGCTATGGCTGCGAGCTCTACGGGGGAGGGGACGAGGTTGGAAGTTACCGGGAAACTGAGTGTCTCCAGGACCTCCTGGGAGAGGGGGGCGAATGCCGCTGAAGGGGTGCCAGTCCCAACTTGCGGGGGGATCGGGTTGGTGGTTGTGGTAGTTGTCATTTGGATTTCGGGAGTTTGGTGAACTTAACACCTGTGCGAGTGGGGCTTAAGATGCCTGAGGGCCTCCGGGGAGAGCGTGGAGCAATCTCCTGAGAGGGTGGCCTCGGCTCCTGAGACTCGGACGAAACACTTAGG
>NZ_JACVQF010000208.1:0-5223 GCF_014534645.1 Streptomyces griseicoloratus | reverse complement strand
GAGCAGGGCAAGAGCAAGGAATGTCAGGACGAGGGCGGCGGTGAAGACAGCCAGAGAGGTGGATGAGGGCCAGGAGTGCGAGGACGAGGAGGGCGGCATGCAGTTGGGTGGGTTTGAAGGGGTCTCGGTGGGGTGAGCAGTAGTCCACAGATTTGGTGCCGTCCCGGTAGCGGCCCCCGTGAGGGAGGCTGTGGATGTTGTCGCCGGTGTGGGGAAGGGTGGAGCGGGTGAGAAGGAAGATGGCTGCCGCGACCGAGAATCCGACTACTGCTGGGATGAGGGCTTTAGTGGGATCGGGAGGAGGGGTAAGGCGGAGGGGCGAGGACATGGAGCTCCTTGCGATGGCGGGTTAGAGCGATGTAGAGCTCCTGGGGGCTGGGGTGCTGTTTCAATGGGGAGAGGGAGACGACCGTGACAACGGGGAATTCCAAACCGAGGACCTTCCTGGGGCACAGAAACGGGACGCCGTGGGCCTCGAGGAGGCGTGCGCAGTCGGTGTCGAGCGCGAGGATCTGGCCTTGCAGAGTGCCTTCGAAGATGGGGCTGAGTGTGAGGGTGTCCTGCTCCGAATCCGGGGCGCTAACTATGTCAATGCCGAGGGAGGAGAGGAGGGAGCAGGTGTCCGGGCCGAATCGGTGGGTTACGTTGCGGGTGAAGTGGGGGGGGAGGCAGTTTTCTGGGTGTTGGAGGGGGTCCGCGATGAGGGCGTCCCAGGATCCTTTGACTGGGACCGCAGGGTACTCGTCGAGGATGTTGAAGTGGTTGGAGAGGGGAACGTTGGCCGGTCGAATGTATCTCTGGCTCAGGTTGGGGGGGTCAGGGATTCCGTGGGTCTGCACGTAGAAGGGTTGTGGGAGGGTAAGTAGGTGTCGGAGGAGGGTGGACTTTCCGGCGCCTGCTACTGCGTGGATGACGAGGGGGCGGGAGAGGGGGAGGTTGGTCCTAGTGTATCCGAGTCTTTGGAGCTCACTCACCAAGGTGTCCATCACTATTCGAGAGTGGCCAGGTAGGTCCCCTTAGTCAGCTTAACTAAGGTTCTAACCGTTTCCTGGTGGAGTTCTGCTTGCTCTGGGGAGAGAATTTCGTACAGGGAGTCCTTTAGGGCATAGGCCAGGCCGACGTCTCTCTCATAATTGCCTGCCGCCTCCACGAGCTCTTTCTTGCTTCCCGAAGTCGCTTGGAGTAGTTTGAGAGAGGCAAAGAGTTTAGCCGGGTCCTTGATGAGGCCCTTTGGCGTAATAAGATAGCCGCAGAACTCTGCCCAAGCCCCGGCGACTTGTGGGGCGTAAACGGGCTTGGCCTCCAGGGCAAGTGATTTCGCGATCAGCTTGAAGGAGGGTCTCTCGGGTGGCACGCAAGCGATCGCGGAGTCATCTCCAGCATAGAGTTGTGCCGTGCCTGGCGGGATGTCAAACCTCGTGTGCGTGTAGGCGATGTTGCACTCAGTGTTGGCGTCGAAGGTCGGTCCCTCACCTGTAAGTCTCATGATGCCTAAGACTCCAAGGAAAATCTTTGCGTTCAGCTTAATGTCCAGGTATCCTTGGATGATCTCCTCTGGGATGTTGAAGTGTTTGGCTTTGAGGATCTCGAACTGGAGCATTGCCCCGTCCTGGGATTGGTCGAAGGCGGTGAAGTCATTAGCGTAGGACGCTGGCTTGAAGTCCCAGTAGTTTTGGATGAAGCGGGAAAGATCCTTTGGGGTAGCCTCGCAGTTGATCTTGATGTGGTTTGGGCCCAAAGCTTCACGGAACCTCCTCATGTACCTGGCCATTGTTCCGTACAGCATGACGGCGTGTTGTTGGAATGAGGCTATGGTTTGCCCGGCCTTGATTTTGGGTCCGCCTAGCTTCTCCATCTTCTTCACCCACTGTGACTTGAGGAAGAGCAAGATTTGGTGCTTTTCGAAGTCCGGGGATTGTCTCCTCTCGCCGTTTTTGAGCATGTTCATAGGCTTGGAGAGGTAGGTGTTCTGCACCTCGGCTGCGGACAGTCTCCAGAGATCCTCTGAGAAGGGAAGTGGCTCCTCTGGAAGGGTCATAGCCTTCTTGTAGTGCAGCCAGAGGATGTCCCCGATGTCCTTCTTCTTGTAGAACTCCTCCCAGTTCGCTTCGGGGCTGCTAATTGTCAGCCTAGCTTTGATTGTTTCCCAGAGGAGAGCTTCGTCCTTGGCCTGCTGGTGGGGGAAGAGCTGGACCAAGGGGTTTTGTGTTTGTACGCAGTTGGTGTGGCCCCGGTCCTCCGTGAAAATCTCCCGTTCGAATTTTTCAGGCACTTTTTCCATGTAGGCCCCGAGCGCGCACGATGTGTTTTCCACTGGGAAGTGCGTCTTGGGCTCTGGGTCTGGCCTGGGGTCCGCGTTCGGCAGCTGGTGCGCCGCGATAGCCTCCTCTCTGACCGTGCTCAGGAAGGCTTTCAAGTAGGGTGTGGCCTCAAGTTTCTCCCAGAAGGAGCTGTGCGTTGGCCCTGTGTTGATGAAGTGTATGGAGTGGACCGCCCGGGACAGCGCTGTGTAGAGTACCTCCTTGGAGCACATGACCGTGTCGTTGTCCAGCAGTATTTGGATTTTTGGGGCGGTAATGCCTTGACAGCCCGCGTAGGTGGAGACTTTGTGTCCCATCTCGCCGTAGGCTGACTTCTTTAGGAGAGAGGGCACGAGGAGGTGAAGGTCCTTGATGGGTTGGAACCCCATGGTTATCTTGGTCTCCCCCTCCTTTTCGGAGTAAACCTCCAGTTTGTTGGCGAGGTCCCTCTTGTTCCGATGAGTGGCATTGATGTAGTAGCGGCAGAGGGGTTGGAACACTTCGGTGGCAGGAGCGAGTTGGGAGATCATGGCCTGCTCGTTGTTCTCATGGTGGGTGCTCTGTCTCGCGTCTCCCGTGAGGATTACGAGTTCCACTCTAGTCTGCACTGCCACATAGGCTTCGATGTAGCCGGCTGGCAGTTTGCCGTAGTCGTCGAAGAGGACCACCGGCGACGAGACTCCAGTGAACGCCCGCTCGTAGGTTTTGATCTTTTCTGGCCTTACTTTCGGGGCTTTGGCCATCCAGTCGAGCCGGAGCTCGTTCGTGGGCAGGACTACCTGGAGATCCACATCCGGGTGTTGCCTCAGCAATTCCTGGAAAGCGAAGGACTTGCCTGAGCCGCCGCATCCGTGGATCACAGAGAGCCCTACTGTTTTCTCCAACCTCTCCGCTTTGAGGGTTTGGGTCTCTTTCCAGGTGGCGCTTTCCTTGAGGAGAAGCGCTCCCGTCCTGTGGTTCTTGATGTCGGAGGTGTAGGACCGGGCTCGGAGGGGGCAGGGGGTCCAGGGGGTCGGTTTGCGTGAGAGCTTCTCAAGGACTCCCATAACCAGTTCGTGTCCCTGAATTTGACTTATTGGGAGGCCGCTGACGATGTTCGTGATTGGCATGATAACTGAATTGTCATGCGGGCTCCTTTGGATTTCTCGGGCCTGGAACCCAAGTCCCCGGAGGATCGGGGTCCACTTGTTCCAGGGAAGGGCGTCTTCAAGCGTGGAGACAGGCCGGGTGATCATCTTTTGGCCTTCTGGCTGCTTCTCCTGCTCCGGCGGGATGGCGGGTCTGGCCACCTCCTTCTCCTGCTCTGGCTGGGCCGCACTGCTGGGGCCTCCGAACCCAGGGGGGGGGGAGCCGTGCGGGACTTTTAGTGCCAAGACTCGGTGGGTGATGTCCTCCTCGGGGGCTGTAGTGTGCGGGGCGAAGAGCGTGGTCCCGTGGGGGTTGTTGCAGAGGAGAGCAAAGGCTTCGGCCTTGGGGTCAGTCTCGTCCAGTCCCGTGAGGAGGGCGTTGCCGTAGTACCTTGCCACTTCTGCCCGTAGCTCCTCGGGGAGGCCTGGACCGAGCTCATTTCCGAGGGGGAGCGCTTTAAAGCTGCCTCCCAAAAATCTTTCCCATGTGCTTCCCGTGTGGTAGGCCATCACTTGCTCGGTGAAGGTGATGTCCGTCCACTCGAGGGCCTTCATGAGTCTCACGAACTCCTCTCGGCCGAAGATGGTCTGTCTCATTTTCTCCATCCAACAGATAAGGGGCTTGAGCAGCCTTCGGAGTGCCGACCCTGAGAGAATGTCATCGAAGCAAGTGACTGAATCGAGCCTCGAGATGAGGAGGAAGTAATTCACCACTAGTGTGATCTCCTTTGGGTCCAGTTCTTGGAGGTCATCAGTCTTCGTCAGCTGCCTGAACTTGGCGTACAGGTCGGTCTCAGTGGGCTTCTTGATGCTCTTCAGGTAGAGAAACATCTGTTGGAGGAAGGTTTTGGTGTAGGGCGTCCGGGAGTTAAACTCTGTGGGGAGGAAGATTGCGGGGAGTGTGCAGTATGCCCGCATGGGTGCAAAAGATCTCATGGGGGGGGTGTTGAGGCGTCCTCTAATGAACACGAAGAGGTGGTTCGCCGCTTTGGTTTCGATCCGCTGGGCAGTGATGCAGTTCCCTGACGGTGAAACGATGTGTCCTACGTCCAGCCACTGAAGCTGTGAATACGTGTGGCAGTAGGAGGCCCCGGCGTGTCCTCCGGGGAGGTATATGAAGTGGTCTTTGAGGTATTGCAATGTGTAGACCAAGGGGTGGAGGGAGCGGAGTTTGTGCTTTGCCTCTGGTGGCAGCACCATGGTGGCATAGAGAGTGTTTAGGTGCGGGGAGCGGTCGAAGAGGTCTGTGAGGAACGCTGGCTCCAGGAAGTGTAGCGTGTCTCCCATGAATGCCATCTGTGTTTGGATTGGGGGAATGGCGCTGCAGATCGTGTCTAGTGGGTATCGGGCAGCATCTTTGGGCTCGAAGAGGGTGTTGACAAAGACGTCTCCTTGTTGGGTTCCTCTTCGGAAGTATTGGAGTTTCGCCCGTTTCATGAAGAGGAATGTTACGGGGTTCTCCTTGGGCATGTAGTGCGATACGCTCGCGTACAGGTCCAGCTCCAAGCACTTGGCTGCTGCATGGGTGTGGGCCGCGACGGCGTATGGGTCTGAAATGATGCCCTGGCGCTCTAGAAACTCGGCAGTCTCTGATGGATGAGCGTAGGGGTTGAGATGTTTGGCGGCTTGGAGTGTGGTCCGGATGGATTTGTAGGCCTCTTCTTGGATGACCGCCTTGAGGGAGGGGTCTGAGATGGATGCGAGTACTTGGCTAACGCGAGACATAATGGTTCCTCTAGACACGTGGTCGCTCGAGGGCCGTTTAGGGTCCAATATGCTCTTTCGTTAGGTTTTGG
>NZ_JACVQF010000207.1 GCF_014534645.1 Streptomyces griseicoloratus | reverse complement strand
GAGGACGGACACCCCCCGGCGCGGCCCCGACCCACAACCGAACAGACCGCGCTACGCGCACCCGCACTCCACCCGCACAGGCCGCCGCAGGCATCCCCGCCCAAGCGCCGCAGGCACCCGCACCCGCGATCCGCCCCCCGCTATCCCACACGTCATGTCTCCGTAACCATCGATTCAGACAGCCTTGCGACGCTCGGCCAATGAACCCCGCCGTGCCAGAGCCCTCGCCACCCCCGGAGGGTTTCGCGCTCCCGCCCGCGCTTTCCGACGCGCCCGTCATGCCGACGGCGCGGAAGAATGGGTCCATGAGCCAGCCGAACACCCAGGCAGAGGTCCAGCACACGCAGCCCTCCGTGGGCTCGATCGCCGCGCACCGCCCGCACACAGTCGCCGCCACGGTCTCCGACCTGGAACCCGACCTCGACGCCGACCTCGACGCGTACGAGGAGGCCCAGGCCGACGGCACCGGCACCGGCACCGGCACCAACACCGGCATCAGCACCACCGGCATCGGCACCATCACCGGCACGACCACCCCGCTCCCCCAGGGCCGCTTCCTCGACCGCGAACGCAGCTGGCTCGCGTTCAACGAACGCGTCCTCGAACTCGCCGAGGACCCGAACACCCCCCTCCTGGAGCGCGCCAACTTCCTCGCGATCTTCGCCAGCAACCTCGACGAGTTCTTCATGGTCCGCGTCGCCGGCCTGAAGCGCCGCATCGCCACCGGCGTGGCCACCCGCTCCGCCTCCGGCCTCCAGCCCCGCGAGGTCCTGGAGATGATCTGGGCCCGCTCCCGCGAGCTCATGGCCCGGCACGCCGCCTGCTTCCACGAGGACGTCCTCCCGGCCCTGGCCGACGAGGGCATCCACCTGGTCCGCTGGAACGAACTCGCGGAGAAGGAGCAGGCCCGCCTGTTCACCCTCTTCCGCCACCAGATCTTCCCGGTCCTCACCCCCCTCGCCGTCGACCCGGCCCACCCCTTCCCCTACATCTCCGGCCTCTCCCTCAACCTCGCGGTCGTCGTCCGCAACCCGGTCACCGGCCACAAGCACTTCGCCCGCGTCAAGGTCCCCCCGCTGCTCTCCCGCTTCCTGGAGGCCTCCCCGGGCCGCTACGTCCCCATCGAGGACGTCATCGCCGCCCACCTGGAAGAACTCTTCCCCGGCATGGAAGTGCTGGAGAGCCACGCCTTCCGCCTCACCCGCAACGAGGACCTGGAAGTCGAGGAGGACGACGCCGAGAACCTCCTCCAGGCCCTCGAAAAGGAACTGATGCGGCGCCGCTTCGGCCCGCCCGTCCGCCTGGAGGTCGAGGAGAGCATCGACCGCGAGGTCCTCGACCTCCTCGTCCGCGAGCTGAAGATCAGCGAGGCCGAGGTCTACCCGCTCCCCGGCCCCCTCGACCTCACCGGTCTCTTCCGCATCCACAGCCTCGACCGGCCGGAGCTGAAGTACCCGAAGTTCGTCGCCGGCACCCACCGCGACCTCGCCGAGGTCGAGTCGGCCTCCGCCCCGGACATCTTCGCCGCCCTGCGCAGCAGGGACGTGCTCCTGCACCACCCGTACGACTCCTTCTCCACCTCCGTACAGGCGTTCCTGGAGCAGGCCGCCGGCGACCCGGACGTCCTCGCGATCAAGCAGACCCTGTACCGGACGTCCGGAGACTCCCCCATAGTCGACGCGCTCATCGAGGCGGCCGAGTCCGGCAAGCAGGTCCTCGTCCTGGTCGAGATCAAGGCCCGGTTCGACGAGCACGCCAACATCAAGTGGGCCCGCAAGCTGGAGGAGGCCGGCTGCCACGTCGTCTACGGCCTGGTGGGCCTGAAGACCCACTGCAAGCTCTCCCTGGTCGTACGACAGGAGGGCGAAACCCTCCGCCGCTACAGCCACGTCGGCACCGGCAACTACCACCCGAAGACGGCCCGCCTCTACGAGGACCTGGGCCTGCTCACCGCCGACCCGCAGGTCGGGGCCGACCTCTCCGACCTCTTCAACCGCCTCTCCGGCTACTCCCGCCGGGAGACCTACCGCCGCCTCCTCGTCGCCCCGAAGTCGCTGCGCGACGGCCTGGTCTCCCGCATCCACAAGGAGATCCAGCACCACCGCGCAGGACGCCCCGCCTACATCCGCATCAAGGTCAACTCGATGGTCGACGAGGCCGTCGTCGACGCCTGCTACCGCGCGTCCCAGGCCGGCGTCCCCGTCGACGTCTGGGTCCGCGGCATCTGCGCGCTGCGCCCGGGCGTGACGGGCCTGTCCGAGAACATCCGGGTCCGTTCGGTCCTGGGCCGCTTCCTCGAACACTCCCGCGTCTTCGCCTTCGGCAACGGCGGCGAGCCGGAGGTGTGGATCGGCAGCGCCGACATGATGCACCGCAACCTCGACCGCCGTATCGAGGCCCTGGTCCGGGTCACCGATCCCGCGCACCGCGCGGCCCTGAGCCGGCTCCTGGAGACCGGCATGTCCGACGGCACCGCCTCCTGGCACCTCGGCCCGGAGGGCGAATGGACCCGGCACGCGACGGACGCGGACGGCCAGCCCCTGCGCAACATCCAGGAGATGCTCATAGACGCCCGGAGGCGCCGGCGTGGCACAGCAACACCTTGAACCGACGAACCCCGCGGCCGGCCCGGTCCCCGTGGACGCCCTCGCGGCGTATCTGCGGGCCCAGGCCACGGAGTTCCTACGGGCCCTGCGCCTGCACCGGGAGACGGGCACGGCCCCGAACGGCGCCACCGCCCACAACGCGAGCCCAAACGGCACCAGCACCACGGGTACCACCGACACAACAGGCGCGACCGGCACGAACGACACGACCGGCACCCCCGCCGGCCGGCCCCCCGTGGACGCGGCCCGTGCCCTGCGCCGGGCGGCCCGTCGCCTCAGCGGCACCCTGCACACCTTCCAGCCGCTGCTGAACGCCGACTGGGCGGAGGACATGCGCCCCGAGCTGGCCTGGCTGTCCGGCACGCTGGCGCTGGAGCACGCGTACGCATCCCGTCTGGAACGGCTGCTCCAGGCCCTGCACCGGCTGTCCGGCTCCTCGGCGTTCCCGGCGCAGCCGACGTCCCCGACCGTCACGGCACAAGCCGCCCACCAGCCCCAGCGCCACCACCCGCAGCCCGGCCGGGCACAGCAGTCGGCCGCGTCGGCCCCCGACCGCGGCAACCTCACCGTCGGCGCGGCCAAGGCGGGCGCCCTGCTCGACCGCCAGCTCACCCTCGCCCGCACCCGCGCCCACTCCACCGCCCTCCAGGCGCTGGGCTCGGCCCGCTTCCACGCGGTCGCGGACAAGGTCGCCTTACTGGCCAGCGAGGTCCCGCTGGAGGCCGCCGCGGCCACCGCCGACCTCCGTCCGCTCGCCGCGGCGGCGGAGGGGCGCCTGACCGACGCGGTGGCCGCGCTCCCGCTGATCACCGCGGGGCATCCGTACAACGCGGAGGCACTGGTCCACGGCCTGTCCCCGGACCCGTCCCCGCATCCGCAGGACACCCCCTGGCACCAGGTCCGCCTGCTGCTGCGCCTGCACCGCTACGCCCGTGAGGTCCTGGCCGGCGACGACGCCGCCGTGGACGTCCGGCTGCTGGCCGCCGGCCAGGCCCTCGACCGCCACCGCGACGCGTCGGAGGCCGCCGCCGCGGCCGCCCAGGCGGCCCGTACGCCGCGCATCGCCCCGGCGACGGCGTACGCGCTCGGGGTGCTCCACGCCGACCAGCGGCATGAGGTGGAGGCGGCGAGGTACGCGTTCCAGCGCGCCTGGCAGAAGGAAACCGTCGGCACCCCACAGTGACCGGCCTCACCACAACGAACCGGCCACGCCCCACCCAACCGGCCAGGCACCGGAAAGGGCGGTGACCCCACGTGACGAACCCCGACGAGGCCACCACGGCCACCACGGCCAACGCGCCCCCCGAGCCCACGAAAGCCCCTGGCCCCGCCGACCCCACGGAAGCCTCCGCCCACACCCCCACCCAGCCCCCCGCAACCAGCCCCGTCCACGCAGCCGGCTGCGCCCTGTGGCGCCGCTCCCCGGTCGACGGCGGACTGGAGCTCTGCCTCGTCCACCGCCCGAAGTACGACGACTGGTCCTGGCCGAAAGGCAAGCTGAAGCCCGGCGAGGAGCCGCTCGCCGCCGCCCTGCGCGAGGTGCGGGAGGAGACGGGCCACACCGCCGCACCGGGTGCCGAGCTGCCCACCCAGCACTACTGGGCGAACGGCCGCCCGAAACAGGTCCGCTACTGGGCGGCCGAGGCCGGCCCCGGTGCCTTCACCCCGACCAAGGAGGTCGACCGCATCCTGTGGCTCTCGCCCCCGGCCGCCCGCGACCGCCTCACCCACCCCAGGGACCGCACCCTCGTGGACGCCCTCCTGGACGCCCTGCACGGCACGTGACCGGTGACCCGACCACCGGGATCGCGCCGTGTCCTTGACGTAAGCGTTCCGTTACCTCACCGCACCGTCCACAGGGGTTCACCCCTCGTTCATTTACGCCCATCGGCGGCTTCACCTGTTCTGCCTAATTTCGGCCTTACCCGATACGGGTCGTGCTCCGAAAACACGACCGTGGACGCACCCGTGTCACCCAGTCCTCGCACGCCGCCGAATCAGGACGGCGGCTCCTGGAAGGAACTCAAGTGAAGCTTCAGCGCAAGAACCGGCGGGCCCTCGCTCTCGGTGCTCTCGCCGTCTCCGGCGCCCTGGCCCTCACGGCGTGCGGCTCCGACGACACCGGCGGCAACGGCAACGGCGGCGACTCCACCGCCAGCACGCAGGCCGGCAACATCAAGTGCGACGACGCCAAGGGCCAGCTTCAGGCGTCGGGTTCCTCCGCCCAGAAGAACGCGATCGACGCGTGGGTCAAGCAGTACGTCGCGGCCTGCAAGAGCGTCCAGATCAACTACAACCCGACCGGCTCCGGTGCCGGCATCACCGCGTTCACCCAGGGCCAGACCGCGTTCGCCGGTTCCGACTCCGCGCTGAAGCCCGACGAGATCGAGGCGTCCAAGAAGGTCTGCTCCGGCGGCCAGGGCATCGACCTGCCGATGGTCGGCGGCCCGATCGCCGTCGGCTTCAACGTCCCGGGCGTCGACACGCTCGTCCTGGACGCCCCGACGCTGGCCAAGATCTTCGACAGCCAGATCAAGAACTGGAACGACCCGGCGATCGCGAAGCTCAACCCCGACGCCAAGCTCCCGGACCTGAAGATCCAGGCCTTCCACCGCTCCGACGAGTCCGGCACCACGGACAACTTCACCAAGTACCTCAAGGCCGCCGCGCCGAAGGACTGGAAGTACGAGCCGGGCAAGTCCTGGGAGGCCGAGGGCGGCCAGTCCGCGCAGGGCTCCTCCGGCCTGGCCCAGCAGGTGAAGCAGACCTCCGGCGCCATCTCGTACTTCGAGCTGTCGTACGCCAAGGACGGCATCAAGACCGTCGACGTCAAGACCGAGGCCGCCGAGCCGGTCAAGGCCACCGTCGAGAACGCCACCGCGGCCATCGGCGCCGCCAAGGTCGTCGGCACCGGCAAGGACCTCGCGCTGGAGCTGGACTACACGCCGTCCGCCGCGGGCGCCTACCCGATCGTCCTGGTGACGTACGAGATCGTCTGCGACAAGGGCAACAAGGCGGAGACCCTGCCCACCACCAAGTCCTTCCTCAACTACATCGCCTCCGAGGACGGCCAGAACCTGCTGGCCGACGCCGGCTACGCGCCGATGCCCGAGGAGATCATCACCAAGGTCCGCGAGACCATCTCGGGCCTGAGCTGACCTGAGCGTGCAGTCCGGACCCCGTCGGCGGGGCCCGGGCCGCACCGTCCGGTGCACCGCCGCCAGGAGCCCCCGACACGCGGGAGGCTCCGCAGACCGGAGAACCCGATGGACATAACGACACAGAACCACACAGCTCCCCCAGCGCTCCCACCCGACGGCGCCGAGCGCAAGCGCGCCGCCCGCGGCGCCACCCGCCCCGGCGACCGGATCTTCCTCGGGCTCTCCCGCGGGTCCGGCATCCTGGTGCTGGTCATCATGGCCGCCATCGCGGCCTTCCTCACCTACCGCGCCTCCCTCGCGATCAGCAAGGACGAGGCCAACTTCCTCACCAGCTTCGAGTGGAACCCGAGCGGCATCCCGCCGGAGTTCGGCATCGCGGTCCTGGCGTTCGGCACCATCGTGTCGTCGGTCATCGCCATGGCCATCGCGGTCCCGATCTCGGTCGGCATCGCCCTGTTCATCACGCACTACGCCCCGCGCAGGCTGGGCGGCGCCATCGCGTACGTGATCGACCTGCTCGCCGCCGTGCCGTCGATCGTCTACGGCCTGTGGGGCGCGCTCTTCCTCGTGCCGCACATGGACGGGCTCTTCGGCTGGCTGGACGACTACCTCGGCTGGACCGGCATCTTCGAGTGGGGCGGCGGAGCGCCGCGCTCACTGCTCACCGTGGGCGTCCTGCTCGCGATCATGATCCTGCCGATCATCACCAACGTCAGCCGTGAGGTCTTCCGCCAGGTCCCGCGCATGCACGAGGAGGCCGCGCTGGCCCTCGGCGCCACGCGCTGGGAGGTCATCCGGATGTCGGTGCTGCCCTTCGGCCGCTCCGGCGTCATCTCCGCCTCGATGCTGGGCCTCGGCCGCGCGCTCGGCGAGACGATGGCCGTGGCCATGGTGCTCTCCCCGACCTTCGACATCAGCGCCAGCCTGCTCGACCCGGGCGGCGGCACCTTCGCCCAGAACATCGCCAGCAAGTTCAACGAGGCGACCGTGATGGGCCGGGACGCGCTGATCGCCTCCGGTCTGGTGCTCTTCGTCATCACACTGCTCGTCAACGGCGCGGCACGCCTGATCATCGCCCGCCGCAAGGAGTACTCGGGGGCCAACGCATGAGCCACGCAACCCTTACCCCCAAGAACCGCAGCTCCCTGCGCGGCGCCACCCTGCCCAAGTGGTTCCCCTGGGCGGTCGCGGCCGGCTCGGCCGCCGCCGGCCTCGGCATCAGCACCGTGGCCGGGCTGCACAGCAGCATCCAGTGGGCCCTGATCGCGGCGGTTCTGTTCGTCGCCGGCTCGTTCGGCATCTCGTCCCGGGTCGAGGGCCGGCGGCAGGCCAAGGACCGGGTGGCGACGAGCCTGGTGTGGGTCGCGTTCATCCTGGCCGTGATCCCGCTGGCCTCCCTGGTCTGGGAGACCGTCAAGCGCGGTGTGGAGGTCCTCGACGGCTACTTCCTCACCCACTCGATGGGCGTGGTCGGCGACGCCGAGCCCGGCGGCGGCATCTACCACGCGATCCTCGGCACCCTGGAGCAGGTCGGCCTCGCCACCCTGTTCTCCGTGCCGATCGGTGTGCTCACCGCGATCTACCTGGTCGAGTACGGACGCGGCCGGCTCGCCAAGGCCGTCACCTTCTTCGTCGACGTCATGACGGGCATCCCGTCGATCGTCGCGGGTCTGTTCATCCTCAGCCTGTGGGTTCTCATCCTTGAGATGGGCCCCTCCGGCGTCGCCGGCTCGTTCGCCCTGTGCATCCTGATGATCCCGGTCGTCGTCCGCTCCACCGAGGAGATGCTCAAGCTCGTCCCGAACGAGCTGCGCGAGGCGTCGCTGGCGCTGGGCGTCCCGAAGTGGCGCACGATCCTCAAGGTGGTCCTGCCGACGTCGGTCGGCGGCATCATCACCGGCGTCATGCTGGCCATCGCCCGCATCACCGGCGAGACCGCCCCCGTGCTGCTGCTGGTCTGGGGCACCGACTTCATCAACGCGAACCCGTTCAAGGATCCGCAGGAGTCGCTGCCGATGTACATCTACCTGCAGTACAACGCCGGCTCCGACCCCGCGCACGACCGTGCCTGGGCGGCGGCCCTGACGCTCATCGCGTTCATCATGATCCTCAACCTGGTGGCCCGCGGCATCGCCCGCTGGAAGGCCCCCAAGACCGGTCGCTGACGCGGCCAGCGGTAACAGTCAGCGACTCGGACTCGAAAGAAGCAGTGATTCACATGGCCAAGCGCATCGATGTCAGCGGCCTCAACGCCTACTACGGCTCCTTCCTGGCCATCGAGGACATCTCGATGACCGTCGAACCCCGCTCGGTGACGGCCTTCATCGGCCCCTCCGGCTGCGGCAAGTCCACGTTCCTGCGCACCCTCAACCGCATGCACGAGGTCACGCCGGGCGGCCGGGTCGAGGGCAAGGTCATGCTCGACGACGAGAACCTGTACGGCGCCGGCATCGACCCGGTCGCCGTGCGGCGCGAGGTCGGCATGGTCTTCCAGCGGCCGAACCCGTTCCCGACGATGTCGGTGTACGACAACGTGGCGGCGGGCCTCAGGCTCAACGGCAAGTACAAGAAGTCCGAGCTGGACGACATCGTCGAGAAGTCCCTGAAGGGCGCGAACCTCTGGAACGAGGTGAAGGACCGCCTGAACAAGCCGGGCTCCGGCCTCTCCGGCGGTCAGCAGCAGCGCCTGTGCATCGCCCGCGCGATCGCGGTCGAGCCGAACGTGCTGCTGATGGACGAGCCCTGCTCGGCCCTCGACCCGATCTCCACCCTCGCCATCGAGGATCTGATCGGCGAGCTCAAGGAGCGCTTCACGATCGTCATCGTGACGCACAACATGCAGCAGGCGGCGCGCGTCTCCGACCGCACGGCGTTCTTCAACCTGGCGGCCGTCGGCCAGCCCGGCAAGCTCATCGAGATCGACGACACGGAGCGGATCTTCTCCAACCCGTCGGTGCAGGCCACGGAGGACTACATCTCCGGCCGCTTCGGCTGATCCCGCCCCCTCGAACCCCTCGCGGTGCTGCATGGCGGTGCCACCGCGAGGACGAAGAAGGGCCCGCCCCTGGCTCCCGGGGGCGGGCCCTTCGCCGTGTCGTCCCGGCGGCTTACAGGAACGCCAGGTTCACGATCCAGAAGGACAACGCCGCCACGGCCGCGGCCGCCGGCATCGTGATGAACCACCCCAGGATGATGTTCTTGGCGACACCCCAGCGCACCGCGTTGACCCGCTTCGTCGCCCCCACACCCATGATCGCGGACGTGATCACATGGGTCGTGGAGATCGGCGCCTTGAACAGGAACGCGGTGGTGAACATGATCGACGCACCGGTCGTCTCCGCCGCGAACCCCTGCGGCGGGTCCAGCTCGATGATCTTCCGGCCCAGCGTCCGCATGATGCGCCAGCCACCGGCGTACGTGCCCAGCGAGAGCATCACCGCACAGGCGATCTTCACCCACACCGGGATCGGGTCGCCGTAGTCCTCGACGTCGGCGATGACCAGCGCCATCACCACGATGCCCATCGTCTTCTGCGCGTCCTGCAGACCGTGGCCGAGCGCCATGCCGGCCGCCGACACCGTCTGCGCTATGCGGAAGCCGCGCTTGGCCTTGTGCGGGTTGGCCCGCCGGAAGACCCACATGATCCCCGTCATCACCAGGTAGCCGACCAGCAGGCCCACCACCGGCGAGATGAACATCGGCAGCACGATCTTCTCCAGCACCCCGTGCCAGTAGACCGTCGTGCTGCCGGCCAGCGCCGCGCCGACCATGCCGCCGAACAGCGCGTGCGAGGAGGACGACGGCAGACCGAAGTACCAGGTGATCAGGTTCCAGACGATCGCGCCGACGAGCGCGGCGAAGAGGATCCCCATCCCCTTCGAGCCCTCCGGCGTCTCGATCAGCCCCTCGCTGACGGTCTTGGCGACCCCCGAGCCGAGGAACGCGCCGGCGAGGTTCATGACGGCCGCCATCGCGAGCGCCGCCCGGGGCGTCAGCGCCCGTGTCGACACGGACGTCGCGATCGCGTTCGCCGAGTCGTGGAAGCCGTTGGTGTACGTGAAGAAGAGCGCGACCCCGATGGTCACGACCAGAGCGAAGGTGTCCATGGACGGGTCAGGACTCCTTGACCGCGATGGTCTCCACCGTGTTCGCCACGTGCTCGAAGGCGTCGGCGGCCTCTTCCAGGACGTCGACGATCTGCTTCAGCTTCAGCACCTCGATGGCGTCGTACTTGCCGTTGAAGAGGTGGGCGAGCAGCTTGCGGTGGATCTGGTCGGCCTGGTTCTCCAGCCGGTTGACCTCGATCCAGTACTCGGTGAGGTTGTCCATGGTCCGCAGGTTCGGCATGGCCTCCGCCGTCAGCTCGGCGGCCCGGGCCAGCACCTCGATCTGCTGCTCGACACCCTTGGGCAGTTCCTCGACGTTGTAGAGGACGACCAGGTCGACGGCCTCCTCCATGAAGTCCATGATGTCGTCGAGGGACGATGCGAGGGAGTAGATGTCCTCACGGTCGAACGGCGTGATGAAGGAGGAGTTCAGCTGGTGGAAGATCGCGTGCGTGGCGTCGTCACCTGCGTGTTCCGCGGCCCGCATACGCTCTGCGATCTCGGCCCGGGCGGATGCGTCCGCCCCGAGCAGTTCCATCAGGAGTTTCGAGCCCGTGACGATGTTGTCCGCGGATGCGGCGAACATGTCGTAGAAGCTCGTCTCCCTGGGGGTCAGACGAAAGCGCACGTGGGGTCCTCAGGATGCATCGGTTTTCGGTCAGGCTGATGCTAGGCGCATCATCCGGCCACGGCTAACGGGCCGTCCCCCAGTGTCGCCCATCGGACAGAGTGATGAGCAGGGGGGCGGCCGAGGGCCTTGCACAGGGGCCCATACCCCGCAAAGTTCGTTACCATATACCCGTCAGGGGTATATGTCCGCTATCTGCTCTCCAGGAGGACGCGATGACGACCACCGAGGCCGGCGCAGGTGCGCCCTCCGCCGCTGTCGAAACGGACGGCACGGACGTGCTGACGGACCACGACCACGGCGTGCACGGCTACCACAAGCAGAAGGACGAGCACCTCAAGCGCCTGCGCCGCATCGAGGGCCAGATCCGCGGCCTGCAGCGCATGGTCGACGAGGACGTGTACTGCATCGACATACTCACCCAGGTCTCCGCCTCGACCAAGGCCCTGCAGTCCTTCGCCCTGCAGCTCCTGGAGGAGCACCTGCGGCACTGCGTCGCCGACGCGGCCGTCAAGGGCGGCGCCGAGATCGACGCCAAGGTGGAGGAGGCGACGAAGGCGATCGGGCGCCTGCTGCGCACCTGAGCGGACGGGTCCCGGTGCTACTCGCCGGGGCCGATCCCGCGTTCCTCGGCCACGCGCAGCACCTCGTCGATGCTCTCCAGGCTGAGCCGCTCCCGGGCGGCCGAGGCGGCGATGATCAGCTCTCCGCACAGCTCGATCTCGGCGAGGGCCACGTGGTCCTGAACTGCCGTACCGCCGACCGGAGCCACGCGCATCACCTCTTCTCTGCCGTCACCGACTTCCTAGAGTAGGGAGCGGCCTACGCACCGCGCATGGCACGGAAGGGCTAGTTCTCGCCGCCCGGCCCCTCGGCGATCCGCCCGGCGAAGATGTCCTCGTCCCCGGGCAGCCGTACGCGGACGGGGGCGCCGAAGTCGTACAGCAGCGTCGTCGAGGCCACCGCCACGGTGCCCTTCCGCTCGCCGTTGACGAAGCTGAAGCGGTGCCTGACCTTGCGGATGCGGCCCTCGTCGTCGAGATAGGCGTCGAACGGCACCTCGGCGGTGGCGAACCCTTTCGCCGCCGCCTCCAGCGACTCCTTGGTGCCGGCCGACGCCTCCCGCGCCGCCCGGTTGAGATCGGCGGTCCCGCGGTAGTGCCGCACCCGCGTCCCCGCGACCTCCGTCCGGCCCATGTACCTCGCCGCCCGCGTCCCCCGCAGGACCTCCGCGGCGGCGTACGGATCGGTGGCCCCGCCGGTCACCAGGTTCCCGTCGGACACCGCCGACGTCTCGACCCGCACCCACTTGTCGTCGGGCACGCCCGCCCCCCGGTTCTTCATGAACAGGGCGCCGGGCGTGAGCAGCTCGGTGATCGGCCGGTGCCCGCTCGCCCCCGCCGGGTCCTGCGGCAGCAGCACCTTCAGCCTGCCGAGCCGCTCCCGGAAGTCGTACACACCCTCGCCCCGGATGGTCACCCGCGTCCCGCCGCTGGCCATCTCCATCGCCGTACGGGCCTTGGAACTGCCGGCGGCCACCAGACGGTCGGCGGCACCGTGCAGCGCGGCGACCGCGTCGACGCTGCGGACGTCCTGCGCGGCGGCCCCCTCGCCGGAACACCCGGCGGCTCCGAGACACCCGCAGACCACGACCCCGGCGACGACCGCCCCGCCCGCCTTCGCGCCCTGCCGCTGCCGCCTGTCCATCGCCTGCCCCCAGCCGTCACGTCCGTTCCGGGCCCCCTGTCGTCCCGGTTAACGACGGGTAGGCGACGCCGGTAACGTTGGCGCCGTGGCGCAGCAGGACGGTCTCGACGACCCCGGGGAAGCCCCGGAACACCGCACGACGACAGTGGAACAGGGCCCTTTCTGCGTGGCCCGCTGCACCTGTGGCTGGCGAGGCCCGGCCCGCAGAGCAAGAAGCCAGGCCCGCACAGACGCCCAGTCCCACACCCCCGACTGAAACAGGCACACGCCCGCAGCCCGCGGACAGCCGGCCCCAGCCGGCGCAGCCTGCGGGCAGTCGTGCCTCCCCCAGTGCCTGAACGGCCTGGGAGGTACCCCCAGGGCGGCACGGGTGGGCGCCGGGGGTACCCCCTCTGGGGGAGGCACCCCGCCAGCGCCGGGCCGCGCGTCCCACCCCCGCCCAGCCCCCACGCCGGGCATCCTGTCCACGAGCGGACGCACCCTGCCCCCTGGACCCCTCACCCCGGGCGGAGGCCCACATGGACCGGCGCACCTTCATCGGCGGCACCACCGCAGCCCTGGCCACAGCCACAGCAACCGCCTGCACCGACAAACCCGGCACAAGCAAAGCACCCCCCGGCGCCCCCGGCGCCCCCGGCGCCAGAAACACCCCGACCCCGACCTCCACCCCGCCCCCCACCTGGTCCGCCCTCGCCCACACCCTCGACGGCCCCCTCATCCGCCCCGGCGACACGGACTGGAAAACAGCCCACCAGCTCTACAACACCCGCTTCGACACCCTGAAACCGGCCGCCGTCGCCTACCCCGCCCACCCCGACGACATCCGCACCGCCCTCTCCTACGCCCGCGCCCACCACATCCCCGTAGCGATCCGCAACGGCGGCCACTCCTACGCCGGCTGGTCCTCCGGCAACGGCCGACTGATCATCGACGTCTCGAAACTCGACCGCGTCCGCGCCACCGGCAACACCGCGGTCGTCGGCGCCGGCGCCAAGCTCATCGACGTCTACCGCACCCTCGCCGCCAAGGGCGTGACGATCCCGGCCGGCTCCTGCCCCACCGTCGGCGTCTCCGGCCTCACCCTCGGCGGCGGCCACGGCGTCGTCTCCCGCGCCTACGGCCTGACCTGCGACAGCCTCACGCAGGCGACCCTGATCACAGCGGACGGCAAACAGCTCACCGTCGGCCCCGACGGCCCCGCCGACCACAAGGACCTGTTCTGGGCCCTGCGCGGCGCGGGCAACGGCACCTTCGGCATCGTCACCGAGCTGCACTTCCGGACCCACCCCGCCCCCCAGGCCGTGTCGGCGTACATGACCTGGCCCTGGCGGACGGCCGCCGCCGTCGTACGCGCCTGGCAGGAGTGGGGCCCGGACCAGCCCGACGAGATCTGGTCGTCCCTCCACCTGGCCTCCGCGCCCGGCGGCTCCCCCAGGATCTCGGTCGCCGCCTTCTCCCTCGGCACCTACGGCGAACTGCAGAACGCGGTCGACCGCCTGGCCGCCCGCATCGGCGCCTCCGCGAGCAGCGTCTCGCTCCGGCGCCGCTCCTACGAGGAGGCGATGGAGATGTACGCCGGCTGCTCCTCGTTCTCCACCAAGGCCCAGTGCCACCTGCCGGGCGGCACCCCCGGGCACTCACCGAAGGGGGCGCTCGCCCGCGAGACCTACGCCGCGTGCTCCGACTTCTTCGACCGCTCGATCGGCGCGGCCGGCATCCGCGCCCTGCTCTCCCAGATCCGCTCGGTGCGCGGCGGCCCCGGCACCATCGTTTTCACGGCCCTCGGCGGGGCGATCAACCGCGTCTCGCCGACGGCCACCGCGTTCGTGCACCGCCGCTCCCGGATGCTGGCCCAGTACATCGTGTCCTGGCGTCCGGGCACGGGCGGCGGCACGGCACAGTCGTGGCTGGCGTCCGCCCACCGGGCGATGCGCCCGTACGCCTCGGGCTTCGCCTACCAGAACTACCCGGACCCGGCCCTGAAGGACTGGCGGAAGGCGTACTACGGGGACGCGGCACCCCGCCTGGCGAAGCTGAAGGCCCAGTACGACCCGGCCAGGATCTTCACCCACCCGCAGTCCTTCTGACCCCCGCCCGGCCTCCGGACAGCCGGCGGCCCTACGCGGCTGCGCGGCTACGCGGCGAGATCCCGCTCCTCCGCCCCGGCGCTCTCCTTGCGCGCCCCCGGGATCACGGCGCGCCGCCCGGCGGCGTCCCCTCGCCCCCGCGCGCTCACCAGCCACCCCGCCCGCGGCGACCGCTCGATGGCCTTGACCAGCGGCGTCAGCAGGGCCATGGCGACCGGCGACAGCAGCAGCGCCACCGCCGTACCGAGCGCGAAACCGCCCACGACGTCCGTCGGGTAGTGCACGCCCATGTAGACCCGGCAGAACCCGCCGAGCACGGCCAGCACGATGGCCACGACGCCGAACTTCCGGTTGGCCACGAACAGCGCGACGGCCATCGCCATGACGAGCGTCGCGTGGTCGCTCACGAAGGAGAAGTCGTTCTTGCCCTCGACGAGGACTTCCAGCCCGTCGTGGGTCTTGAACGGCCGCGGCCGCTCCACGAACCCCCGTATCGGCACGTTCACCAGCACCGCGACACCGGCCGCGAGCGGTGCCCACACCAGCGCGGCCACGGACGGAGCCGCGTCCTCGCCGCCCCGCCGCCGCACGGACCACCAGCACCACAGCACCAGCAGCACGATCGCGAACAGCAGTCCGTACTCACCGACGAACTCCATGACCCGGTCGAACCAGTGCGGAGCGTCCTTGGCCAGGCCGTTGATGTCGTAGAGCAGCTCGACGTCGGGGTTCGACCCGGATTCGGCGAGTCCAGCCATGATGCTGCGGCCCCTTCGTCATGTCCTTGGCGCACCCATGCGTACGCCGCTCCAGCCACCCCCGTGGTTGTAGATCCGCTCTACGTCAACAGGAACGCATGGTCCCCGCTGATCCGTTCCACACTCCACCGAATGATCACGCAGACGTTATCGAAGAGAGATACGTCGTCGCAGCTCAGGGCATGGGTTCACGTTCGGTTCACACCATTCACACCGTGGTGGGCAGTGCTTTCGCGCCATCCTCGGTGACCCGGGTGGCGCCGAAGTAGTCAGGGGTGTCGATCGGGTCGAACCGGATCACAGCGCCCGGCCGCGGCGCGTCGATCATGTAGCCGCCACCGACGTAAATCCCCACATGCCGGATGGCCCGGGAGTTCGTGAGGTCGTCCGAAAAGAACACCAGGTCCCCGGGCAGCAACTCGTCCCGCGAGGGATGCGGCCCCGCGTTGTACTGATCGTTCGCGACCCGCGGCAGTTCGATCCCCACACTCTCGTACGCGGCCTTGGTCAGGCCGGAACAGTCGAACCGCCCACCCTGCCGAGCCGTCCCGTTCCCGCCCCACAGATAGGGGGTCCCGAGCTTCTTCTGCGCGTACGCGATCGCCCCGGCGGCCTGCTCGGACGGATCGACCCGCGTCTCGGGCGCGGCGAAACTCTTCTCCAGGGTCGTGATCACCCTGACGTAGTTCTGCGTCTCCTTGTACGGCGGCACGCCCTGGTACTTGATCACCGCGTAGGCCCCGGCGTTGTAGGAGGCCAGCATGTTTTCGGTCGGATTCCCGGGAACGTCCTTGACGTAGGACGCGAGGGTGCAGTCGTACGACGCGGCCGAGGGGATCGCGTCGTTCGGGTCCCACACGTCCCGGTCGCCGTCCCCGTCCCCGTCGATCCCGTGGGTGGCCCACGTCCCGGGGATGAACTGCGCTATCCCCTGCGCCGCCGCGGCGCTCTGCGCCTTCGGGTTGAAGCCGCTCTCCTGGTAGAGCTGGGCGGCGAGCAGTGCCGGGTTGATGGCGGGGCAGAGGTTCCCCCACTTCTGCACGAGCGGCTGGTACGCCGCGGGCACCGACCCCGCGGCCAGCTTCTTGGCGCCGCCGCCCATACCGCCCGCGAGGTTCCCGGCGACGACGTAGACGCCGACGACGAGCAGCATCACGAAGCCGAGCCCCAACGCGACCGCGGCGCCGGCGGCAACCCACAACTTCCGCATGGCCCAACCCTCCCCCACGCCGGACCCGTTCAGTGCCGCATCCCGGCCATGTCGTCAATTCCTCCCGCACGCAACCATCACGACGGCCCGTCAGAAAGGCAAGCCTCCGATCACTCCGGAGAAGGGCCCAACGACGCAACCCCGCGACAGGTTTCGCACCAGCGTCATTGCTCGGCGTAACAGGGCATGATACACAGAGTGACGATACGACTCTCGCCGCACCGGTTCTCGCCGCCCCACGAGGGGCCGGCGCGGACCGGTGGCAAGCTGTTCGCACGAAACCCGCCAATCAATGACGCCAAGTCGACATACGAAGGCGCCGTTGTCGGTGAGAATGGTGCCTGACCTCTGCACGACCGCAGAGGATGCGGAACTACCCAACAGGGGCGGTGACTTACATGCTCTTTGCGGCCGACAAGGGAGACATCAACACCATCATCGGCGGGATCGCTCCGGACTGGGGCCCCTTCGGCAGCCTGGGCAACGAGGCCAAGGTGATGATCGAGGTGGTGATGGCGGTCGCCATCCTGCTCTGCCTGGGCATCGCCATCTGGGGGGCCGCCAAGCAGCGCATCGGCGCCACCGCGCTCCGCGACACCTTCAGCGCCGAACAGGGCAAGGGCCTCATCATCGCGGGCCTGACGGGCGTGTTCATCATCGGCTCGCTCGGCACGCTCTTCACCATCGTGTACGGCATGGCCGTGTAGACGGGCCCGCAGTCCATCAGTCCCTCCGGGCACGCCCGGTCCCCCTCCACCCCACCCGCCCGTCGTGCCCCCTGGCTGAGGTCTTGTTTCCCTGATGTCGAGTCACCACACCGCGCCCGCGCGGGAACCAGCACGGCTACCGTCATACTTCTACGGCATGAGGTACGAGGTGTTCCCGCACGACGTCGAGGGGGCGTACGCGGCATGAATCTCGGAGACGACCACCAGACCCGCACACGGCTGCCCGACGGGGGCGGCGACGTGTACGGCGGCGCCCGACGCGCCGGCCGCTCGTCGTCGCGGAGCCTGGTCACGGTGGTCGGCGTGGTCGTCCTCCTCATCGCGGCGATCGCCTTCGCGAACCGTGGAGGAGACGATTCCTCATCCGCGTCCGAGACCGGCGACAAGCCGAAGACGTCCTCAACGGCCCCCACCGGCAAACACCCGGTCCAGTCAGGCTTCGCCCACGACGAACAGGGCGCACAGAGCGCCGCGGCGAACTATGCGGTGGCTTTGGGCTCTGACGGCATGTTCGACAAGACCAGACGCCACGAGATCGTACAAGCCGTTGCTGCTCCCAGCTCGGTCGACCGTCTCCAGTCCGGGTTCGATGCCGACTACTCAGCAGACTTCCTGAAGAAGATCGGCCTGAGTGAGAACGGTAGAGCGCCCGCGGGCAGCACGTTCGTCAATCGGACGCTGCCGGCCGGCACAAAGGTGACGGCCTTCGGCGACAAGTCCGCCACCGTCGAGGTCTGGTGCAACGGGCTCTTCGGACTGACCGGTGAGAAGTCGACCAACCCGGTGACGAGCAGCTGGTTCACCGTGACCATGACGCTCAGCTGGAGCGGTGACGACTGGAAGGTCCTCGAGACCAGCCAGAAGACGGGCCCGACCCCGGTCCCGGGGGACAGCCCCGTATCTGGCGCCGATGAAATGAGCAAGGCGGTCCAGGAGTTCGGAGGCTTCACGTATGCCCGGTAGCCAGCACCGCGCGCTCAAGCTCTCCGGCTTGGTGGCGTCCACTCAGGCAGTCGCTCTGCTGCTGGCCACGCGCGCCTTCGCAGAACCCAGCCCGACGCCCACAAAGAGCGACGATCCCTGCTCACTCATTGCCGGCCCCGCCAGAAAGTACTGCGAGCGCGAGGACAACGGCGGCACCGGCGGCTCCACCGGAGGTACCGGTACGCTCAACGACCCTACCTCCGCCCTAGACCCCCTCTCCTCCCTCGCCAAGGGCTGCGCCGACGCCGCCTCCTGGACGGTCGACAAGCTCAGCGCCGCCGTGCAGGACACCGCCAACGTCGACTTCACGAACCCGAAGTTCCTCCAGCAGTACGCCGTCGTCTTCGCCGCGTCGACGGTCCTGACGCTCCTCCTGTGGCTGCTGGCCGTGGCCAAGCGGGCCGTCCGGGGCGTACCGCTGAGCACCGCCCTCTCCGAGGCCATCGGCTTCCTCTGGCTGACCGTCCTCGCCTCGGCCTTCACCCCCCTGATCCTCTACACGGTCGTCTCCGCCACCGACGGCGTCACCGACGTCCTCGCCAAGGCCACCGGCGACCAGACCGACACGTTCTTCGGCACGTTCTCCGGCGCCCTGGAGAAGGGCGAGGACATCGGCGGCGGCCCGATCATGCTGATCGTCGTCTCCCTCGTCTCCATCCTCGCCGCCGGCGTCCTCTGGCTGGAACTCGTCATCCGCGCCGCCCTGCTCTACGTCGGCGCCCTGCTCGGCACCGTCGTCTACGCCGGCCTCGTCGACAAGAACCTGTGGGGCCACGTCCGCCGCTGGGCGGGCATCATGATCGCCGTCATCCTGGTCAAGCCCGTCATCGTCATCGTCCTCGGACTGGCCGGCGCACTGTCCGCCGACGACGGGCCGGACGCCTTCTCCGCCGTCGTCTCCGGCCTCGCGATCATCCTGCTCGCCATCTTCGCCTCGGCGATGATCTACCGCTTCGTCCCCGGCTTCGGCGACGAGATCGCCGGCTCCCGCAACAACCGCATCATGCAGGGCGCCGAGGGCAAGGCCGCGGCCGTGATCAGCTCCCCGGCGACCCTGGTCGCCCAGGGCATCAAGACCCACAGCACCCGCCACAACGGCGACGGCGGAGGCGGCCGCTCCGGCTCCACCGCCCCCCGCCCCGGCAATCCCGCATCCGGCGGAGTCGCCGCGCACAGCTCACGCACCCCGAACGGCGGCGGATCTGTCCCCTCCGCCGCACCCGCACCCCGCTCCGGCAGCCCGGTCAACACGCCTCACGCCAGCAGCACCCGCAACAGCAGTACCAACCGCACGGGAGGTGAAGGGCGTTGACGACCGAGTCCCACGTGTCCCACGCGGTCACGCCCCGCCGTACATATCTGATCGGCCGCGCCCGGCCGAACGCGATCGTCGGCCGCAACCGCGAGACCGGCGAGATCGCGCTGATCGTCGCGGGCGCGTTCCTCGGCATGATGTGCGGGCTCCTCGTCCCCGTCCTGACCCTGCGCATCGTGCTGCTCATGGGCTTCCCGATGCTCGCGCTGGCGGCGGTCTACGTGCCGTACAAGCACCGGACGTTCTACAAGTGGTTCGAGATCAACCGCAGCTACAAGCGCACCCTGCGCCAGGGCACCACCTACCGCTCCGCCGCCATCGAGGCCGGCACCCGGCTCGACGGACGTGAGGTGGAGATCGGCCCGCCGCCCGGCATCGGCCGCATCACCTGGCTGTCGGCACCGTTCGGACCCGACGAGATCGCCGTCCTGCTGCACGCCGACCGCAAGACCGTCACGGCCGCGATCGAGATCGAGGGCCCCGGCGTCGGTCTGCGCGACTCCGAGGACCAGGAAGCCCTCGTCGACCGCTTCGGCACCCTGCTCAAGCACGTGGCCAACGGCGACGGCTTCGTCACCCGCCTCCAGATGCTCGCCCGCACCCTCCCCGCCGACCCCGACGCCCACGCCAAGGACGTCGCCGTGCGCGGCGACGAGAAGTCACCGCCGTGGCTGCAGCAGTCGTACGACCAGCTGCTGTCGATGGTCTCCACCAGCAGCGAGCAGCACCGCGCCTACCTCGTCGCCTGCATGCACTACACCCGCGAACTGGCCGCCGAGGCCCACACCATGGCCCGCGCGTCCCGTCCCCAGGGCGGCCGCAAGCTGGACCGGGACGCGGGACTCGCCGTCGTCATGGCCCGCGAGCTGACCGACATCTGCTCCCGGCTCCAGGAGGCCGACATCCGCGTACGCCAGCCCCTGGGCCAGGGCCGGCTCGCCTCGCTCATCCACTCCATGTACGACCCGGACCACCCGATCGACCACATCCAGGCGATGACCAAGCGCAACGCCTGGCCGGCCGAGCTGGACGCCATGGAGCCCACGTTCCTCCAGGCCAAGACCCGCGAGTCCAACACCCGCGCCCCCTGGTGCCACGCCACCGCCTGGATCAAGGAGTGGCCGATGACCCCGGTCGGCGTGAACTTCCTCGCGCCGCTGCTCGTCCACACCCCGGACGTCATCCGTACGGTCGCCGTGACGATGGACCTCGAACCCACCGAGGTGGCCATCGAACGCATGCTGACCGAGAAGACGAACGACGAGGCCGAAGCCTCCCGCGCCGCCAAGATGAACCGCACCGTCGACCCCCGCGACATCGCCGCCCACTCCCGCCTGGACCAGCGCGGCGAGGACCTCGCGAGCGGCGCGGCCGGCGTCAACCTGGTCGGCTACATCACCGTCTCCTCCCGCTCCCCCGAGGCACTGGCCCGCGACAAGCGGACCATAAGGGCCTCGGCCGGAAAGTCGTACCTGAAACTGGAGTGGTGCGACCGCGAGCACCACCGCGCCTTCGTGAACACACTTCCGTTCGCCACCGGCATCCGAAGGTAGGGGCTGAGCCTGATGCGGGACCCGCTGACCGTCCTCACCGACGCCTTCACGTCCTTCCTCTTCGGGAAGGTCGAGACGACCCGCCTCCCGGTCCGCACGTCGACCGGCCAGGCGCAGGCGGTCTACCTGCCGACCGCCGCGCCCGGCCTCGGCGACTCCGGCGTCATCATCGGCCGCGAGGTCTACTCCGGAAAGGGCTACATCTACGACCCCTTCCAGCTGTACGGCCAGCAGCTCCCCGCCCCGCACTGGCTGGTCCTCGGGGAGTCCGGCAACGGCAAGTCGGCGCTGGAGAAGACGTACGTCCTGCGCCAGCTCCGCTTCAAGGACCGCCAGGTCGTCGTCCTGGACGCCCAGGGCGAGGACGGCGTCGGCGAGTGGAACCTCATCGCCCAGGAGCTGGGGATAACGCCCATCCGGCTGGACCCGATGGCCGCCCTGGACCACGGCATCCGGCTCAACCCCCTCGACCCGTCGATCACCACGACCGGCCAGCTCGCGCTGCTCCGGACGATCATCGAGGTCGCGATGGGGCACGGGCTGGACGAGCGGTCCGGTTTCGCGCTGAAGGTCGCGCACGCCTACGTCAACGAGACCATCGTCGAACGCCAGCCGGTCCTCACCGACATCGTCGAGCAGCTGCGGCACCCCGAACCGGAGTCGGCCGAGGCGATGAACGTCGACATAGACGACGTACGGGCGTGGGGCCTGGACGTGGCGCTGGTCCTGGACCGCCTCGTCGACGGTGACCTGCGCGGCATGTTCGACGGCCCGACGACCGTCGGCATCGACCTGGACGCCCCGCTGATCGTCTTCGACCTCTCCCACATCGACCGCAACTCCATCGCCATGCCGATCCTCATGGCCATCGTCGGCGTGTGGCTGGAGCACACCTGGATCCGCCCCGACCGGAAGAAGCGCATCTTCCTGGTCGAGGAGGCCTGGCACATCATCAACAGCCCCTTCGTCGCACAGCTGTTCCAGCGGCTGCTGAAGTTCGGCCGCCGGCTGGGTCTGTCCTTCGTGGCCGTCGTCCACCATCTGTCGGACGTCGTGGACGGGGCGGCGGCGAAGGAGGCCGCGGCGATCCTGAAGATGGCGTCGACACGGACGATCTACGCCCAGAAGGCCGACGAGGCGAGGGCGACGGGCCGGGTGCTCGGCCTGCCGCGCTGGGCCGTGGAGATCATCCCCTCACTCACCCCGGGCATCGCGGTGTGGGACGTCAACGGCAACGTCCAGGTGGTCAAACACCTGGTCACCGAGACCGAACGCCCGCTGGTCTTCACCGACCGCGCGATGACCGAGTCCTCCAGCGACCTCGCGGACGACGCCCTGCGCGCCGCCGAGCTGGAGGCGGAGGAGCGGGCGGCGGCCTTCATGGAACAGCACATCGGCGACTCGTCCGAATCGACGGTGGCCTAGGCACGCAGGGGGAGGACGCATGAGACCGGACGACCAGCAGCGCAGCGGCCAGGGCGGCGGCATCCCCGACGGCCTGCTGGTCGGGATACTCGGCTTCCTCCTCGGCATGACCCTGCTGGTCTGGACGGCGACGGGCCTGGCCGGCCTGTTCGCCCACGGCTCGTGGCCGTCCGGCGTCACCTTCACCCGCACCCCGCTGGCCATGCGCCACCTCGTCGCCCAGCCCCACGACATCCCCGGCGCCTGGCCCGACACCCCGGAGACGGACCTCTCCGGCTACGGGCTGTTCTGGGGGCTCTTCATCGGCCAGCTGATGGTGCTGGTGGTTCTCACGGTGTTCGTGCTGGGGACGGCGGCCCGCTGGAAGGCCGTACGACTGCGGCGGCGAGAGGACCAGCGGCGGGAGGAGGAGCAGCGGCGACAGCCGCCGGAACCGGTGCACGAGGTCCCGACGCCCAGAGCACCGCAGGAGGAGCCGACACCGCGGGAAGAGCAGCCGGCCCCACGGGAAGAGCCGGCGCCACGGGAGGAGCCGGCGCCACGGGAGGAGCCGGCGCCCCTCGCTCCCACCTCCGCGTCCGGCGGTACACGGGCGTGGGAGTCGAACCGCGCCGAAGGCGCAGTGCACTACGGTCCACCGGCCACCCGGCACATCACCGCGACCGAAGCCGTACGCGACGCCGAGGGCCCCACCGTCGTCGTCACCTCGAACCCGAGCCTCTGGCAGTCCACCAAGGACGCCCGAGCCAAACTGGGCCCGGTCCACCTCTACGACCCCACCCACCTCTGCGACACCCCCTCCCGCCTCCACTGGTCCCCCACGACCGGCTGCGAGGACAAACAGACGGCGATGTCCAGAGCTGCCGCGCTGCTCACCCCCGTACGCCCCACCGCGAAACTCGACCAGGCGATCGCCGAGACCGCCGAGACCCTCCTGCGCAGCTACCTCCACGCCGCCGCCGTCGACGGCCGCACCATCCGCCACGTGCACCGCTGGTCCCAGGGCGGCCAGATCCAGGACGCCGTACGCATCCTCCGTACGAATCCCAAAGCCGCACCCGGCGCCGCGGGCGAACTCGAGGCCGCGCTCACCGCCCACCCCGAACGCCGGGACATGGCCCAGCAGCTGACCACCCGGGCCCTGGCCGCCCTGTCCATGGTCAACATCCGGGAGGCGTGCACTCCCAACCGAACTGATGCCCTCGCCTTGGATTCCTTCGTTCACGAAGAGGGAACCCTTTACGTGGTGGGTGAATCCATCGAGGATCCCCGGACGAGCCCGGGCGCGATGCCGCTGCTGACGGCACTCGTCTCAAGCGTGGTCGAGCGCGGCCGGCGCATGGCCGAACGGTCATCCTCCGGTCGGCTCGACCCACCACTGACGCTCGTCCTCGACGACGTCGCCGCCGTGGCTCCGCTTCCCCAGCTCCCGGAGCTGCTGGCCACCGGAGCGGACCGGGGCCTGCCGACCCTGGCCCTGCTCCGGTCCCGCGAACAGGGCCGCGCCCGCTGGCCGCACGACGAACTGCCGGTGTAGCACCTCAGCGTTCGAGCACGAACTCCAGCTCCGACTCACCGGGCTTCGCCGCCAGCGGCACACTGACCCCGCTCGGCACGAACCCCGCCTTCCGGTAGAAGCCCTGCGCCCGCCCGTTGTCCTTGTGCACGATCAGCCGCACCCGCTCCGCACCGCGCCCCCACGCCCACTGCACCCCGGCGTCGAACAACGCCCTGGTCAGCCCGCTCCCCCGCCACTCGGGCCGTACGAAGACCCCGACCACATGCCCCTGCCGCCGCTCGACGGCGAACCCGGCCCAGTCCGTCGTCCCGGCCTCCTCCATCAGCACGGTCAACGTCCCCAGCCAGCTGCCGCGCGGCCCCTCGGCGACGATCTGCTGCGCGCCGGTGGCCCCCTCCGAAGCCCCGGCCGCCCGCTCCTTCCAGAAGGAGTCGGGCCGGGCGACGGCGTCGTCGTACGTCTCCAGGTACGCCAGGTGCGCCACGGGGTCCCGCAGGGCGCGCAGCCGCAGCTCCCTCACGGCGGGCCACTCGTCGGCACGTATGGAACGGATCACGTAGTCACCGGGGACCGAGCCAGTCATGCCGGCCACCGTAATACCCGGGTACTACACCCCTCACCTCATATACGACCCCCAGGCGGACGCCCGCCGGGCCGAAGGCCCGGATCATGGTCGGATGGAGCCCGTGACGCAGGAACGAGCGGCTGAGCCCCTCACCGAGTACGTCCAGCGCGTCAGCCGCCGGATGCGCGCCTTCGACCGCCGTCATCCGCTCGTGTGGGACGTGCACTTCACGGGTTTCTGGGTCCTGGCCGCGCTGATCGACTGCTTCGGCGGCGGCTGGCGCAACGTCGCCCACGACCCCGGCCTTCCCGGCGGGCTCGTCCTCGCCCTCAGCATCGCCCTCTCGGCCCCCTTGTTCTGGCGCCGCAGCCACCCCCGTGCCGCCCTCCTCGTCATCGCGCCGGTGGCCCTCGTCAACGCCTGGACGGGCGCGGCCCTCCAGGCCGCCCTGCTCCAGCTGGTCCTCGTCCACCACATCGCCCTGCGTCTGCCGCTGCGCAACCTGTGGTGGACGGCGGCCCTGGTCACAGCCCCGACGTGTGTCACGATGGTCCGCTACGGGGAGGCCGCGGGCACCTGGAACCAGCAGCTCGGCTCACAGCTGCTCTCCATCGGCGTCGCCGCCCTCATCGGCGTCACGGTCCGCTCCCGCCGCAACTACACCGACGCCCTCGAAGACAGGGCCCGCCGCCTGGAGATCGAGCGCGACCAGCAGGCGCAGCTCGCCGCCGCCGCCGAACGCGCCCGCATCGCCCGCGAGATGCACGACATCATCGGCCACAACCTCTCCGTGATCACCGGTCTGGCCGACGGCGGCAGGTACGCGGCCACCAAGTCCCCGGAACGCGCCGCCCAGGCGCTCGAAGCCATCGGCAGCACCAGCCGCCAGGCGCTCGGCGAACTGCGCCGACTGCTCGACGTCCTGCGCGACGAGGAGGACGGGCCGCAGGCCGAGCTGGCCCCCCAGCCGGCCCTCACCGACCTCGACCAGCTCATCGACGGCGTCCGCAAGGCCGGCCTCCGGGTCCGTACGACCGTGCAGGGCAAGGCCCTCCTCCCCCAGGGCCGTCAGCTCACCGTGTACCGGGTCATCCAGGAAGCCCTCACCAACACCCTCAAACACGCCGGCCCCGACGCCACCGCGGACATCTCCCTCTCCTACGCGGGCAACGGCGCCGTCACCCTCACCGTCACCGACACCGGTCACGGCGGCCCGCTCCCCGCCCTCTCCGACGGCCGCGGCCTGCCCGGCATGCGGGAACGAACATCCCTCTACGGCGGCACACTTGAGGCCGGCCCCCGCCCGCACCCCGAACGGGGCTGGCGAGTCCACCTTCACCTACCGGAGGAACCCCCGCAGTGACCACCGTCCTCATCGCCGACGACCAGCCCCTCCAGCGCTTCGGCTTCCGGATGCTGCTGGAGAGCCAGGACGACATGACGGTCCTCGGTGAGGCGGCCAACGGTGCCGAAGCCGCCCGCATGGCCGCCGAGCAGCACCCCGACGTCGTCCTGATGGACGTCCGCATGCCCGGCGTGGACGGCATCGAGGCCACCCACCGCATCGTCGCCGCCGGCGACCGCACCCGGGTCCTGATCCTCACCACGTTCGACCTCGACGAGTACGCCTACGCCGGTCTGCGCGCCGGGGCCTCCGGCTTCCTGGTGAAGGACGCCCAGCCGGAGGAGCTCCTCTCCGGCATCCGCGCGGTCGCCACCGGCGACGCGGTGGTCGCCCCCAGCCTGACGCGCCGTCTCCTGGACGCCTACGCCCACCACTTGCCGACCGGGACGCCCGGCCCCTCCACGGACACGCCATCGGATACGCACCCCCGCCTCGCCTCCCTCACGGACCGCGAACGCGAGATCCTGACGGTCATCGGCCAGGGCTGGACGAACACCGAGATAGCGGCACGGCTCCACCTCGCGGAGTCGACGGTGAAGACCCACGTGGGCCGCATCCTGGCCAAGACCGACTGCAGGGACCGCGTCCAGGCCGTGATCCTCGCCTACGACGCAAGGCTGGTAAAACCGTCGTGAACGCAGAAAACCCCGCACCGTAAGGTGCGGGGTTTTCCCAAAAATTGTTCGGCGGCGTCCTA
>NZ_JACVQF010000206.1 GCF_014534645.1 Streptomyces griseicoloratus | reverse complement strand
CGTGCCCCTGCGTCACCGGCCACGACGGGGAACGGGGTGGCCGCCGTCCGGGCCCTGGACGGCTGGTCGCAGCCCCAGGGCCGCGACCAGCTCGTCCGCGCCGTCCGGGGCCGCGTCCGCGGCCCGGAAGCCGGTGCCGATCCGTCGCGCCGCGTTCCGTCCGCCGGTCAGGCACCACTGCCACCAGTGGTCCAGCAGCCCCGGCTCCAGCCGCTCGGCGGACACCAGCGCGGGCCAGCCGCAGGCGCGGGCCTGCGCCGTCACCTTCGCGCCGCCCGCGACCGGGTCCACCGCCAGCGCCGGAGTGCCGGCCCGCAGCGCCAGCACCATCCCGTGCAGCCGGTCGGTGACGACCAGGTCCAGCCGGCCCAGCACGGCCTCCAGCTGGGCCGGCGTGGCGCACAGCCGCCAGTCGTGCGCGTCGAGCCGGGTCTCCAGCTCCAGCCGTGCACAGTCCTTGCCGGCCAGCCAGCGCGTCACGGCCGCCGCGACCTCCTCGTGCCGCCGCTGCCGCCCGTACTCGTGCTGACCGTGCGTGAGCACCACCCCGACGACGGGACGGGCGGGCAGCCCGGGAGCCCGGGCGGCGAGGTCCGGCGTCGGCTCCCGGCCGGCGGCGTCCCGGGCGAGCACCCGGTCGAAGCCGGTGACGGCCGGGGACCCGGGGTCGACGACGGAGACGCCGACCGCGATCCGCGCGCAGTGCGCGAACCGCCGGTGCAACGCCTCGACCTGCGGCCCGTGCGCCGGGCCGCACACGAAGACCAGGTGGGAGTACGCGGCCGGGTCCACGTCCTCCAAGTGCAGCGCGTCCGCCCGGAACCCGGGACTCCACACGACGTCGTGGGCCAGCCCCGCGCCCCGCAGCACCTCCTCCACCCGCCGCAGCGCCAGCACGTCCCCGGCGGTCGCCTCCCCGTCCAGGAAGCTGAACCACCCGGTCACCAGAATCCGCTGTCGTCCGTGCACAGGACAGGTGGGTTCCCCGCCGGACAGGCGGCAATCACCGGGGAGGGGGAGGGGCCGCCTCCCTGTCGCCGCACCCGCCCCATGCCGCCATCGCGGACAGAACGCCATCGCGGACGGAACGCCATCGCGGACAGAACCTGTCCGCGACCGGCGCTACCGTGCACCGCATGACGCCCAAGGCCCACACCACGGCGCCCGTGCTCGGCACCCGCGCCCTCAACCGCGCCACCCTGGCCCGCCAGTTGCTGCTGCGCCGCTCCCCGCTGACGGCCGAGGCCGCCGTCGAGCACCTCGTCGGGCTCCAGGCCCAGAACGTCGAACCGCCGTACTACGCCCTCGCCGCCCGCCTCGACGGCTTCACGCCCGACGCCCTGGCGGAGCCGATGGCCGCCCGTCGCGTCGTCCGCATCGTCACCCTGCGCTCGACCATCCACACCCACACCGCCGACGACTGCCTCACCCTGCGCCCCCTGGTGCAGCCGGCCCGCGACCGGGAACTGACGTACTTCCGCAAGGGACTCCAGGGCGTCGACCTGGACCGGCTCGCCGCCCGCGCACGCGAGCTGGTCGAGGAGGAGCCGCGCACCATGAAGCAGCTGCGCGAGGCCCTGACCGCCGACTGGCCCGACGCCGATCCGCGCGCCCTGTCCGTCGCGGCCCGCTGCCGGCTCCCGCTCGTGCAGGTCACCCCGCGCGGACTGTGGGGCAGGAGCGGACAGGTCACGCTCACCACCGCCGAGCACTGGCTCGGCCGCCCCGCCGAGCCGGCCGCGGCCCCCGAGGCGGCCGTGCTGCGCTACCTCGCCGCCTTCGGCCCGGCATCCGTGAGGGACATGCAGACCTGGGCGGGCCTGACCCGCCTGCGGGAGACCTTCGAACACCTCCGCCCCCGGCTCGTCACCTTCCGGGACCCGAACGGCGTGGAGCTGTTCGACCTCCCCGACGCGCCGCGCCCCGACCCGGACACCCCGGCCGCGCCGCGCTTCCTGCCGGAGTTCGACAACCTGGTCCTCTCGCACGTCGACCGCACCCGCGTCGTCCCGGCCGAGTACCGGGGCCGCACCGCGCAGGGGAACCAGTCGTACCGCACCCTGCTGGTCGACGGTTTCGTGGCCGGGGTGTGGGCACTGCGCGACGACGCACTGGTCGTGGAGCCCTTCGGCCCGCTCACCGGCGCGCAGCGGGAGGAGGTGGGCGCCGAGGGGGAGCGGATGCTGAGGGCGCTGCATCCGGGAGCCGCGTACGACATCCGTTTCGGGGCCGTACTGCGCCGGTGACCGCCGGACGGGCAGGGGCGCGGGGACGCAGCACATGGAAAGGGGGCGCTGCGGGCCGCTCGTGGTGGCTCGCAACGCCCCCCGGCACTGCACCTGAGGGATGCTCAGGAGTTCGGTGGGGCCCGGGAAACAGGAGGTCACGCGGTGGGGGGTGGAGCACGGGGGTCTCGGGACAGACCCCCGTGTGCCCGGGCGAGCGGCACGCCCTCACGCTAGGACCCGGAAGCCGTCCCTCCCAATGAGGGAACCCCCTACCGGAACCGGGCAGGGAAAACCCTCGGTCCCACCGCCGCCTACGGGGCCCGCCCCGCCGCCAGGCGGACGATGTCCACCCGGGAGCGGATCCCCAGCTTGCGGTAGACCCGGGTCAGCGTCGCCTCGACCGTCTTGACGCTGACGAACAGGCGCGCGGCGATCTCCCGGTTGGTCGCGCCCTCCATGACCAGCGCGGCGACCTGACGCTCCATCGAGGCGAGGCCCGCCAGACCGTCCGGCGTGCCCGCCCGCTCCGGGGCCGGACCGGCGGCCCGCGCCGCGACGGCCGCGTCCACCTGCCGCAGCCAGGGCAGCGCCCGGCAGCGCCGGAACAGCCGCGCCGCATCGTCGTACGACGCCGGCCCCGGCCGGCCCGCGCGCAGCTCCGCCAGTGCGAAGGCGGCCCGCGCCTCCTCCAGGCCGTACCCCAGCCCGGCCAGCCGGTCCCGCACCGACGTCAGCCGGGCGACGGCCGCCCGGTGTTCGCCGCGCGCCGCCCGCACCCGGGCCTCGGCCCGGTCCAGCACCGCCAGCACGCTCTCGCGGCCCAGCCGCAGCGCGTGCGCGCGCGTGGTGTCGATGACGTCCTGTGCCTCGGCCGGCTCCCCGATCCGCACCAGCGCCTCGGCGAGGTCGCCCTGCCACCGCCCCCGCGCCGGGTCGGTGATGCCCGCGCCGGCCTCCAGCTCCCGCACCCGGCGCAGCGCCCGCACGGCCTCCCGCCAGTCGCCGGCCACCAGATGGGCGTGGCCGAGCGCGGCCAGGGCGCGCGAGAGGTACACGGCGTCGCCGTCCTCCTCCGCCCGCCGCACCGCCTCCCGGGCCAGGTCGAGCGCCCGCTCCACATCACCGCCGGCGGCCTCGGCCAGCGCGGCCTGCATCGCGCCCGCGCCCTCCCCGATGCCCGCGTCCCGCGCCAGGGTCAGACTCTGCCGGGCCAGGTCCAGGGCCCGGCCGCAGTGCCCCGAGTGCAGTTCGGTCTCGGCGAGGAAGCGCAGGTAGTGGACCTCGCTCTCGGCCATGCCGCGCCGGCGCACCTCGCGCAGCAGCGCCGTGACGGTGGTACGGGCCTCGGCCAGCCGGTCGCTCATGACCAGCCAGCGGAACCGGGCCGAACCGGCCCCGTTGTGATGGCAGGCCACCCGTGGGTCCTGCGGCTCCTTCAGCGCCCGCTGGATGGTCGCCGGAGCGTCCGGATGCCCCATCAGGGTCTCGGCCTGCGCCTGGAAGGCGAGGGCGAGCAGTTCGGTGCGCCGGTCCCCGGCCCGCGCCGCGAGGCCGGCCGCGTGCGCCGCCTCCTCCCGGCCCTGCGCGAAGTCGCCCTGCACCACCAGTCCGCGCCAGGCCAGCTGGTAGTGGACCAGCGCGAGCAGCCGGGGATCGTCGCCCGCGTCGGCCAGCGCCTGCGGGAAGACGGCGTCGACCTCGCCGATGGCCTGCCCGGCGGCCTCGATCACCACCATCCAGGCCCGTACCCGCTCACCGGGCGCGGTGGCCCGGGCCAGTACCTCACGGGCGATGTCCCGGGCCAGGTCCACCTCGCCCGCGGTGATCGCGTCCTCGGCGGCCTGGAGCCGGTGCTCACCCGGCCCCGGCTCGCTGCCGGCCGGGGTGTGCCGGGCCGCGAGCAGCCCGAGCGAGGCGGCCACCGACGGCGCCCCGCGGTCCCGGGCCAGTGCCGCCGCCTCCGCCAGCCGGGCCGCGACCTCCGGGTCGGTGCCGGTGGTGGCCAGCGCCAGGTGCCGGGCCCGTTCGATCGGGTCGGACGCCGCCCTGGACAGCGCGGCGTGCGCGGCCCGCCGCTCCGCCGCCGGCGCCTCGGCGTACAGCGCGGCCGAGATCAGCGGATGGGCGAACCGTACGGCGGGCCCCTCCGGGTCCGGCGCCAGCAGGCCGAGTTCGGCCGCCCGGGCGGTCTCGGCCTCGGCGTTCTCCCGGCCGGCCGCGTGCAGCAGGGCGGGCGTGGGACGGGCACCGGCGCTGGCCACCAGGAGGGTGCGCCGGGCCTCCTCCGACAGCATCTCCAGGCGGCTGAGCACCAGGGCCCGCAGCGAGGTCGGCACCGGCAGCGGCTCGCCCGGCCGGGGCGGGGTGGGGCTCTCGGCCAGCGCCCGGCCCAGCTCCAGGGCGAACAGCGGGTTGCCGCCGCTGGTGCGGTGGATCTCGCGGACCGTGGAGCGGGGCAGGCCGGTGTAGCCGCGGTGGTCGAGCAGCGCGGACACCTGAACGCGGGTCAGCGGGCCCAGCCGGACCGCACGGGTGTCCGGCGGGGCGGCGCGCAGATGGCGGCCGTACTCCGAACCCTCCGTCTCCGGCCCCTCGGTCCGCACCGCGCACAGCATCCGCACCGGCGTGTCGCCCAGGCGGCGGGCGGCGAAGCCGAGGAGTTCGGCGCTGGCCGGATCCAGCCACTGCAGGTCGTCGGCGACGACGAGCACGGGCCCGGCCGCCGCGAGCGCGCGCAGCGCGGACAGCACGGCCAGCCGCAGCGCGAGCCCGTCGCGCTGGAGCGTTGACTCGCCGCGGCCGGTGAGGGCCGACTCCAGCGCGGTGCGCTGGGCGTCGGGGAGCGCGCCGGACACCTCGTCGAGGACCAGCCCGAGCAGGTCGGCGAGGGCGAGGAAGGGAAGGTGGGACTCGGACTCCGTGGCCGAGCAGCGCAACACGGTGCGTGCCGTGCGGGCGTATTCGCCGGCCAGCGTCCGCAGGACGGTCGACTTGCCGATCCCGGCGGGCCCGTGCAGCAGCACGCTGCCCCCTCGGGACAGCTGCTCACGCGCCGCCGCGAACGACTCCTCCCGGCCGATGACCAGATCGGAGCGGCCGCCGGAAGGTTCCCCGAAGCCCCGTCGCACGGTCACCGCTCCCCCTCCTGTGTCGTGTCCCGGCCAATGGTAGGCAACGCCCCGTTGAATGACGGACGGACGAGGAGGTGACGGCAACAACAGCGGCTACGGCAGCCACCCCGCCCGCCGTGCCGCGACGACGGCCTCGCCGCGGGTGCGCGCACCGAGCTTGCGCATGGCCGACCGCAGATACCCCTTGACCGTCTCCGGCCGCACCCCCAGCCGCTCGGCGGCCACCGTGTTCGTCGCGCCCTCGGCGACACACGCCAGGACGTCCACCTCGCGGGGAGCCAGACCGACCCCCGGCACGGGCCGGTTCCCCGTCCCCGTGGCCAGCAGGCCGCACGCGCGCAGCAACTCCTCCCGCAGCGCGGGATCCGCGATCCTCGGCGCCAGCGCCCGCAGCGCCGCGTGCGCCTCCCGCACCTGCTCCCACGCGGCCGTGGCCGCCGGATCCCGCACCGGCTCCGGCCGTGCCGCGGCGAGCAGCTCCCGCGCCTCCTCCCGCAGCAGCAGCGCCTGTTCCACGTCCCGCGCCGCCTCCACGGCGACGCTCAGCGTGCGGTCGCCCAGCGGCTGGGCCGCGCGCAGGGCGCCGTACAGCACACCGCGCACACGGCGCCGTACGACGACCGGCACCGCCACCACCGAGCGCAGGCCCTCGGCGGCGACGGGGGCGTCGTACTCGTGGCTGATCTGCCGCGATGAGGAGTAGTCCGTCACGGCGCACGGCCGGCCGAGGGCCACCGCCTTGCCGCCGAGCCCGTTCCCGGAGGTGACCGCGAGCGCGCTGAGCGCGGCCGTGGCGGTGCCGCTCAGCTCACTGATGCGCACCTGCCGCCGCCCCGGCTCCACGAACCCGCCGAAGGCGACCGGCAGTCCGGTCGCGCGCCGCAGCCGTACCAGCGCGCTGCGGACCTCCACCGCACCGGCCGCGTCCACTGCCACCCGCTCGCTCCTTCGCGGCCGTTCCGTCACGCACACCCCCGTTCGGGGGTAGTGAGACCTGCATCACGGATTACACGATGGCAGAGAGCCGCCCGGCAATGGTCCGGCACGAAGGAGGACAGATGACGACGGCGACGGAGCTGTTCCGCGGGGCGCGGGACTTCCTGCTGGAGCACCGCGAGGACTACACCGCGGCCTACGAGGGTTTCGCCTGGCCACGCCCCGAGCACTTCAACTGGGCGCTGGACTGGTTCGACGTCATCGCCGACGGCAACGAGCGCACCGCGCTGCACCTCGTCGAGGAGGACGGCTCCGAGGTACGGGTGTCCTTCGCCGAGATGTCCGCCCGTTCGAACCGGGTCGCGAACCGGCTGCGGGAGCTGGGCGTGGCGCCGGAGGACCGGATCCTGGTCATGCTGGGCAACCAGGCCGAGCTGTGGGAGACGGCGCTCGCCGCGATGAAGCTGCGCGCCGTCGTCATCCCCGCCACCCCGCTGCTCGGCCCCGCCGACCTGCGCGACCGCGTCGACCGCGGCCGGGTGCGGCACGTGATCGTCCGCGCCGGGGACACCGGCAAGTTCGCCGACGTGCCCGGCGACTACACGCGGATCGCGGTCGGCGGCGCGGCGGCCGGCTGGCTGCCGTACGAGGACGCCCGCACGGCCTCCGGCACCTTCACCCCCGACGGCCCGACCGGCGCCGACGACCCGCTGATGCTGTACTTCACCTCCGGTACGACGGCCCGCCCCAAACTGGTCGAGCACACCCACACCTCTTACCCGGTCGGGCACCTGGCGACCATGTACTGGATCGGCCTCAAGCCCGGCGACGTGCACCTGAACATCTCCTCGCCGGGCTGGGCCAAGCACGCCTGGTCGAACCTCTTCGCTCCGTGGAACGCGGAGGCGACCGTCTTCCTGCACAACTACACCCGGTTCGACGCAGCCCGGCTGATGGCCGAGATGGACCGGGCGGGCGTGACCACCTTCTGCGCCCCGCCGACGGTGTGGCGGATGCTCATCCAGGCCGACCTGACCCAGCTCGCCACCCCGCCGCGCGAGGTCGTCGCCGCCGGTGAGCCGCTGAACCCCGAGGTGATCGAGCAGGTCCGCCGGGCCTGGGGCGTGACCATCCGGGACGGATTCGGGCAGACGGAGACGGCCGTGCAGGTCTCCAACAGCCCCGGTCAGGTACTGAAGACCGGCTCGATGGGCCGGCCCAGCCCCGGCTACCGCGTCGAACTCCTCGACCCGGTCACCGGCGCACCCGGCGCCGACGAGGGCGAGATCGCCCTGGACCTGTCCGACCGCCCGGTCGGCCTGATGACCGGCTACCACGGCGACGCCGACCGCACGGCCGAGGCGATGGCCGGGGGCTACTACCGCACCGGCGACATCGGCGCACGGGACGAGGACGGATACCTCACCTACATCGGGCGCGCGGACGACGTGTTCAAGGCGTCCGACTACAAGATCTCCCCGTTCGAGCTGGAGAGCGCGCTGCTGGAGCACGAGGCGGTCGCCGAGGCGGCCGTCGTCCCGGCGCCGGACGAGCTGCGCCTGGCCGTCCCCAAGGCGTACGTCGTCCTCGCGGCGGGCTGGGAGCCGGGCCTGGACACGGCGAAGGTGCTGTTCGAGCACTCCCGCGAGGTCCTCGCCCCCTACAAGCGCATCCGTCGCCTGGAGTTCGGCGACCTGCCCAAGACCGTCTCCGGCAAGATCCGCCGCATCGAGCTGCGCGAGGCCACCGCGGCCGGCTCCGACGCCGAGTACCGCGAGGAGGACTTCCGGTGACCGCGCTCTCCTACGCCCACGGCACGAGCGGCACGGCCCTGCTCGGCGACACCCTCGGAGCCAACCTGGACCGTGCCGTGGCCGCCTGGCCGGACCGTGAGGCGCTGGTCGACGTGCCGTCCGGGCGGCGCTGGACGTACGCCGAATTCGGCGCGCAGGTCGAGCGGCTGGCGTCCGCGCTGATCGCCTCCGGGATCGCCAAGGGCGACCGGGTGGGCATCTGGGCCGTCAACTGCCCCGAGTGGGTGTTCGTCCAGTACGCGACCGCCCGCATCGGCGCGATCATGGTCAACATCAACCCGGCCTACCGCACCCACGAGGTCGAGTACGTCCTGAAGCAGTCCGGCGTCCGGCTGCTCGTCGCCTCCCTCAGCCACAAGACCAGCGACTACCGGGCGATGGCGGAGGAAGTCCGGGGCAGGTGCCCCGAGCTGCGGGAGGTCGTGTACATCGGCGACCCGGGCTGGGAGGCGCTGCTCGCCCGGGCGACCCCCGCTCCCCGCCACGAGGAGCTGTCCTGCGACGACCCGATCAACATCCAGTACACGTCGGGCACGACGGGCTTCCCCAAGGGCGCGACCCTCTCCCACCACAACATCCTCAACAACGGCTACTTCGTGGGGGAGCTGATCGCCTACAGCGAGCAGGACCGCATCTGCATCCCCGTGCCCTTCTACCACTGCTTCGGCATGGTCATGGGCAACCTGGCGGCGACCTCGCACGGCGCCTGCATGGTCATCCCGGCACCGTCCTTCGACCCGGCGGCGACCCTGCGCGCGGTCCAGCAGGAGCGCTGCACCTCGCTGTACGGCGTGCCCACGATGTTCATCGCGGAGCTGAACCTCCCGGACTTCGCCACGTACGACCTCTCCTCCCTGCGCACCGGCATCATGGCGGGCTCGCCGTGCCCGGTGGAGGTGATGAAGCGGGTGGTCGCCGAGATGCACATGGAGCAGGTCTCCATCTGCTACGGCATGACCGAGACCTCCCCGGTGTCCCTCCAGACCCGGATGGACGACGACCTGGAACACCGCACCGGCACCGTCGGCCGGGTCCTGCCGCACATCGAGGTGAAGGTCGTCGACCCGGCGACCGGCGTCACCCTGCCCCGGGGCACGGCCGGTGAACTGCGCACCCGCGGCTACAGCGTGATGCTCGGCTACTGGGACGAGCCCGAGAAGACCGCCGAGGCCATCGACCAGGGCCGCTGGATGCACACCGGCGACCTCGCGGTGATGCGCGAGGACGGTTACGTCGAGATCGTCGGCCGCATCAAGGACATGATCATCCGGGGCGGGGAGAACATCTACCCGCGGGAGGTCGAGGAGTTCCTGTACCGCCACCCGAAGATCGCGGACGTCCAGGTCGTCGGCGTGCCGCACGAGCGCTACGGCGAGGAGGTGCTGGCCTGCGTGATCCCGCGCGACGGGGCCGACCCGCTCACCCTTGAGGAACTGCGGGCGTACTGCGACGGACAGCTGGCCCACTACAAGGTGCCCAGCCGCCTCAAGATCCTCGACTCCTTCCCGATGACCGTCTCCGGGAAGGTGCGCAAGATCGAACTGAGAGAGCGCTACGCGGCGCGGTGAGGACGGAGAGGGCTCACCGGATCAGTTCACGCGGGTCCGCTTCGGCGCGGCTGCCGGACGTCGGCATGGGGCCGCCCCGCCGGTCACCGGCGGGGCGGCGGGGCCGTCACCCGTCGCGGGGCGGGCGGACGGAGCCGGTCAGAAGAGCGACGACAGTCCGCCGGTGATCGAGGACACCAGCTCCTTGCCCTCCTCGGCGACCTTGTTGACCACGGGGGCCACCTTCTTGATGCCGGTGGTGACGAGCTTGCCCCGGCCGAAGGTGGCCAGGTTCAGGGCCGTGCCGCCGAGCGCCCCGACGAACTCACCGCTGGTGAAGCCGTGTTCGAGGCCGGTGAACAGAGCTCCCAGCGCACCGGCGCCCAGCGACACCATGCCGAAGAAGGCCGCTCCCGCCGCCAGCGGGGGGAAGGCGAGGCTGGCCAGACCGAGACCGGCGGAGAGGAAGCCCGAGGCGATGCTGACCTTGTTGGCGGCGTCGGCCCACCAACTGGCGTCCGACCACCAGTCCTCTCCCTCGGAGCCGGTGCCGGTGCCGTTGGGGTGGACCTCGTCGTTCTGCTCGGTGTTGGCCGGGTCCCTCTGCTCCTCCCGCTGCCGCTGCGCCTCCTCGGCCGCCTCGCGGGCCTTCTGCGCGATCTCGGCCTCGCGCTTCTGCACGGCGATGCGGCGCGCCTCGGTGGCCGCCGCGGCCGCCGTCGCGCTGTCCTTGCCGGCCTGCAGCGCGGACTGGCGCGCGGAGGCGGCGGACGCCTGGGCGCTGTAGGAGGACTGCAGCGCCGAACGGGCGGCGTCCACGGCCTTGTTCGCGGAGTAGTTCGCCGACCGGGCCGCCCCGCGCGCGGTCGCCGCAGCCGTCTTCGCCTGGTTCGCCGAGGCCTGGGCGCTCGCCGCGGACCGGTCGGCGGCGTCGGCGTTGTCCCTCGCCTGCTGGGCGTAGGAGTCCGCCTTGCTCGCCGCGTCGATCGCCTTGTCGGCCCACTCCTTGGCGGCGTCGGCGGCGTTGCGGGCCTCCGCCGCCGCCTTGGAGGCCAGTGCCGCGTCCTTCTGCGCCTGGTAGGCGATCTTGGCCGCGGCCGCGATCGCCCCGCGGACCGCCGCGATGTGGGTGGCGGAGTCGTGGTCGAGCTGCGCCGCCGTGTACTGCACGGACTGGACGAAGTTCCTGCGCATCCAGGTGGGCCCCTCCAGGGCCACCTCGCCGTACGCCTTGACGTACTCGCCGCCGCTCGCCACCGAGCTCGCGGTCTCCACCGCGTCGTCCTCCCGGATCGCCGCGGGGTAGGTGCGGTTGAAGAAGTCCTGGAACGCCTCGGGGGTGTTCTTGTCCAGCGCGTCGTTGGCGGCCTGGAGGACGGCCCTGCCGGGCTTGTCGTTGATGATGCGGGCGATCTGCACCTTGTTGTCGTCCTGCGACGCCCGGATCATGCCCGACGTGAGGAAGTCGCCCACCGCCGTCGAGCTGGTGCTGGCCAGGGCGGCGTGCGCCGCCTGCGCGATGGCGGGGCTGGATATCTGGGCGATGTAGAGGACGGTCTCCCGGTCGTCCTGGTTCTGGGCGATCTGCCGGTCGAGGTCGATCCAGGAGAGCACGTCGTCGTCGCTGCCCGCCAGCGCGTACTGGGCGGCCTGCCGCGTCCACGCGCCCTTCGCCCGGAGCAGGCCGGTGGCGGCCTTGCGGCCCAGGGTGGCGGCGAGCGTCAGGTCACCGGTCTCCCACAGGGCCTTCTCGGCCTGGGCGATCAGCTCCTTGAGGGCCTGCTCGACCTGGGCCTCCTGGGTGCGCTTGCCCTCGTACTCGGCCTGCTCCTCGGCCTCGATCTGGGCCAGCAGCCGGGCTTCCTCCAGGCCCTGCAGCTTGTCCTGCTCCAGGCGGGCCAGCTCCGCGTCCCGCGCCGCCTGCTCCACGGCCATGGCGTCCTGCACGGCCTTGGTGGCGGTGTCGGCGGCCTTCACGGCCTCGGCGGCGTGCGCGGTGGACTTGTTCGCGTAGTCGACGGCCTGACCGGCGTACTTCACCGCCTCGTCGGCGGCGTCGGCGGCCTTCTCGGCATGGTCGGCCGCGGAGTTGGCGGCGTCCCGGGCCGTGCGCGCCGCGGAGGCGGCCGTGTTGGCGAGGGCCTGGGCGGTGGAGGCGGCGTTGGTGGCGCGGTTGGCGGCCGACGTCGCGATGGCCGCCTGGCGCTTGGCCTCGTTGGCCTCGGACTGGGCCGCCCCCGCGGCCACCGCGGCCTGCGCGGAGGCGTTGGCGGCCGCCGCGGCGTTGCGGGCGGCGGAGGCGGCCGAGGAACCGGCGTTGGCGGCCGCCGCGGAGGCGGCCGCGGCGTAGTCGGCGGCCTTGGCCGCGGACCGCGCCTTCGCGGCCGAGTTGCGGGCGGCGACGGCCGCGTCCTTGGCCGCCGCGGTCTTGGAGGCGTCCTTGGAGGCGGCGATGGCGGCGTTGTAGGCGCGGGAGGCGGCGTTGCCGGCCGTCGCGGCGGCCTGGGAGGCGGCCGTGGCCGCCCAGGAGGCCCGGCGGGACGCGAGCACGGCGGCGTTGGAGGCGCTGATGGCGTTGCGGGCGGCGTTGGCCGCGCCCTTGGCGGCGCTGGAGGCCTTGCGGGCCGCCGCGGCGGACTTCTGCACGTCGTCCTTGGCGGCCGCGGCCTCCGCGGCGGCCTTCTCGGCCGCTTCCTTGGCCTTCGCGGCGGCGGCCTGAGCGCGCTCGGAGGCCTCCACGGCCGCGTCGGTCTCGGCCTGGGCGCGCTTGCCCTCCCGCTCGACGACCGCCACGAGTTCCGCGATGGTCGCCGACTCCTGGTCCCGGGCCCGGGCGATGTGCTGACCGGTGTCGAGGAACCACTGGATGTCGGAGGCGGTGCCGCTCAGGGCGCGGTCGGCGTACTTGCGCACCTCGGGCCCGGCCCCGACCAGCATCGAGGAGACCTGGACCCGCGCGTCCTCCAGGGCGGCGTCGTACTGGCCGTCGACGAGGAAGTCCTCCAGCGCCTGCTGGGTGCCGGCGTCCAGCGCGGCGGAGGCCTCCCGCTGGACGGCCTTGTTGCCGGTGGACGACACGATGGCGGTCGCCACGCTCAGGTCCTCGAACAGGGCGGGCTTGTACCCGTCCGCGAGGAAGGCGGCGATGGCGTCGTCGCCGTAGTCGAGAGCGGCGACCGCTTCCCGGCGCGTGCCCTTGCCGGCCCGGACGAGGTGCCTGGCGACGGCGACGCGGTTGTCCTCCGCCGTGACCTTCGGAAGAGTCTCGGCGAGGAACGTCCGGACCTCGGCGTCGGTGCCGTAGAGGGCGTAGGCCGCCGCGGCCTTGGTGGCCCGGCCACCCGTCATCCAGGCCTTGACCACCTTCGCCCGGTCGGTGTCCGGCAGGGACAGCGCGTCGGGCACCGTGTCCTCCGCGGTGGCGGCGCGGGCCGGGGACGCGAGCGACAGGGGAGTGGCGGTCGCTGCGGTCACGGCGGCGACCGCGCCGAGAAGTCGTCTGCGACTCCAGAACATCGTCTGCATGGAAATGTCGTCCTCGTCGTCTGTGTTGACGGACAGCGGAACTGCGCAACGAACGTGCACCATTTCAACGCGCAATCAAGCGGAAAAGCAATTGGCGGACATATGAAGTGAGTGACAGTCAGTTCTGGTGCGCGACAGGCCAGTTGATCTGCACGGAATCTCCACATCTGGTCGCACAACCTTTCCAAACCGTGGTGAAGATCACTGAATGATCTTCAACTTCCGTCCGATTTGGGTTGCTTGTAGTGATGGACAATGACCAGTGAGTGGGGGTGACATGGACGCGCTCAGTGGGCCGCGCCGACGGGGAAATGAATTTCCCGAATGAGTGCGGAAACCGCCGAGGTCTTTGTGGAACGGCTGTGTCGCCGACGAAATTGGGGGACGTCTCATCAATTCGCGGGCACTCATCCGGCCACACGTGGATCGATGAAGGAACGGGATGAAGGCACACGTCGTCGCTGCGGCGAAGCTGCAGCAGAAGAAGAGACTCATCGCGCGCACCGTGGGCGCGGCGGCTGCCGCCGGCGCCCTGGCGTGGGTCGCCCTGGCGGCCGGTCACCAGGGCGCCGGCGACGGCCCCGCGGTGGCCGTGGCCGACGAGGCACCCGGTTACGCCGTCGAGGACTTCAACTACCCGCAGGCGGACAAGATCCTCCAGGAGCGGGGCATCGTCCTCAAGCGCGGTGACGGTCACATCACCCTGGCCGACTGCGCCGGCGGCACCGGTCTGCTCCAGATCATGGCCAGGCGCCAGGAGGACCCGATCTGCTTCAAGACGGTCGGCGACTCGGGCTGGCTGACGCTGGAGATCCCGGCCGTCTACGTCATCAGGGGCAACGACTACAACACCCAGGTGGACATGACCGTCGGCGAGGAGGAGAAGTCCTTCGACATCGACAAGAACACCTGGACCGCGGTGGGCGAGAGCGCGGACGAGCAGGGCCGCGAGCACCTGCTGGTGGAGATCAGGACCTCCAAGTAACCCTCCGTCGAACGCCCTTGCCTGATCTGCCACCGAGGAACCCACTGATGCGACACACCAGAGCCGTGCGCCTGACCGCACTGGCCGCAGCCCTGAGCGCGGGACCGATCGTCCTGACCGCCCTGCCGGCCGCCGCCGTGACGGGCCCCGCCTCCGCCTCCTCCGACACCACCCACGCCTACACCGCGCAGGTCGTCGTCGGCAACCACGACCGCGGCTGCTCCGGCGTCCTGGTCGACGTCGAATGGCTGCTCACCGCGGCCAGTTGCTTCGCCGACGACCCGGCCGCGAGCCTCGCGGTGCCCGCGGGCAAGCCCCGGCTGAAGACCACCGCGACCATCGGCCGCACCGACCTCTCGGGCACCGCGGGTGCCGTCCGCGAGATCGTCGAGCTGGTGCCCCGTACCGACCGCGACGTCGTCCTGGCCCGGCTGAACCGCCCGGTCACCAACGTCGCCCCGGTCGCCCTGGCCACCACCGCGCCCGCCGCGGGCGAGGAGCTGAAGCTCGCCGGCTACGGCCGCAGCAACACCGAGTGGGCGCCGCTGAACCTGCACACCGGAGCCTTCTCCGTGGACGCCGCCGAGGCCACCACGGCCACGGTCACCGGCAAGGACGGCGTGGCCGCGTGCATGGGTGACACCGGCGGCCCGCTGGTCCGCACCACCAGCGGCACCAACCAGCTCGTCGCCCTCGCCAGCCGGTCCTACCAGGGCGGCTGCTTCGGCATCGACGCGACCGAGACCCGCACCGGCGGCGTCGTCTCCCGGGTCGACGACCTGGCCTCCTGGGTCGAGTCCAAGGTCGGCGCCAACCGCATCACCGACTTCAACTGCGACGGTGTCGAGGACATCGCCGTCGCCGACCCCGCCGCGACCGTCGGCGGCGACCTGAAGGCCGGTCTCGTCCGGGTCGTGTACGGCGGCGGCAAGGGCACCGCCGAGATCAACCAGGACCTCGACTGGGTGCCGGGCGGCGCCGAGGCGAGCGACAACTTCGGCCAGGCCATCGCCACCGTCGACTACGACGAGGACGGCTGCACCGACCTGGTCGTCGGCACCCCGGGCGAGAAGATCGACACGGCCGACGACGCGGGCATGACCGACGTCCTGCACGGCGCCCCCGGCGGCATCGGCACCGGCGCCACGAAGAACACCCACTTCCAGGAGGCCCACGGCAACGGCTCCCTGGCCGCCTCCACCCCGGAGACCGGCGACCTCCTGGGCCAGGCCCTGGTCGCCGGCACCACCGCCGCCGGTGAGCCGTTCCTCGTGATCGGCGCCCCCGGTGAGGGCCTCAGCGGCGCCGCCAAGGCGGGTCAGGCGTTCTACGTGCGCGGCGGCACCAACGTCTCCGTCCACCAGGACAAGCTGAACGTGCCCGGCGCGGTCGAGGCGAACGACGGCTTCGGTGCCGTGCTCGCGGCCGACGCCAACAACATCGCCATCGGCGCCCCGAACGAGAACATCGGCGGCGACGACGCGGCCGGCAACCTCGCGGTCTTCTCCCACAAGCTGAACACCGAGAACCGGCCCACCCCGCTGTTCGGCCTCGACCAGGACCTGGACACGGTCTCCGGCGGCGCCGAGGCCAATGACCGCTTCGGTGCCTCCCTGGCCCTGGCCCCCTACCGCCCGTCGGGCGCGGCGGCCGCCACCGAGTCGATCCTCGCGGTCGGCGCCCCGGGCGAGGCCCTGGCCGTCAACGACGTCCAGAAGGCGGAGACGGGCAGTGTCCTGACCTTCCGCATCACCGCCTCGGGCACCTACGACCAGCTCTACGGCATCTCCTCCGGCACCGCCGACGACGACGTCTCCGGCACCTCGGAGGCCGGTGACCACTTCGGTACGACCGTGACCGCCGTCAACACCGCGCCGCGCGCGGTGAGCACCGCGGCCACGATGAGGCTGGCCGTCGGCGTCCCGGACGAGGCCGTCGGCACGGCGACCAAGTCCGGCGCGGTCCACGTCTTCTCGCTCGTCGGCGCGCCCGGTGCCAACGACAAGTGGATCGAGGCCGGTGACGGCGACGGCATCCCCGGTGCGCCGGGAGCCAACCAGCGCCTCGGCTCCAGCCTCCACTTCACCGGCACCAAGCTGTACGTCGGCATGCCCGACGGCCCGAGCGCCTACGGCACCCTGTACGCCCTGCCGATGTCCAACGTGACCCTGGGTCAGCCGACCGCCCCGGTCACCACGTACCAGCCGGGCCAGGGCGGCCTCCCCGCGAGCGGGGACCGCTTCGGCCACGCGGCGCGGTAGTCCCGCCCGCCCGTCCCCGAGGGGGGCACCCGGTATCCACCGGGTGCCCCCCTCGTGCGTTCCGGTCAGCCGGCCCCGGCGTCCAGCGCCCGGGCCGGCCCGTTGACCGGCCGCGGCACCCCGGTGGGACCGAGGACGAACAGCGGGACGCCCAGCCGCTCGGCGCGGGCCCGGGCCTCGTCGGCGTACCCGGCGAGGGAGAAGTAGACGCACTCGGCGGACTCCGCCATGGCCGTCAGCCACAGGCATTCCACGTCCCGCACCGAGGCCGGGCCCGCCGTCGGGTCCACCTGGGCCAGGATGCCGTGGGCGGCCAGGCCGATGCCGGCCGTGGGCCGCTGGTCGGCGCGGCGGACGTCGGGGTGGCCGAGCCCGCGCAGATACAGGACCGCGGCGGTGACCGCGTCGAGGGCGGTGCGGATCGGGACGGTCCCTCGGTCGGCGGCGCCGGGGCTCCGGGGCCGTCCGGCCCGGCCCGTGGCCGCCCGCTCCACCGGCACGCACAGCACCGTCCCGCACGGGCAGCCCAGCTCCGGGCGCGGCCACCGGCTCTCGTCCCCGCAGGCCGCGCAGCGCACGCCGACCCACTCCTCGTCCCAGGTGCGGTGGGTGACCGCCGCGGCGGTGCCGTGCGTGTCGAGCGGCGGGGCGACGGGCGCTCCGCAGGCGCAGGGGTACGGGGGTGCCGTGTAGCGGTGCCGGCGCCCGCAGGCCGGGCAGCGCACCGCGATGCTCTCGGACATGTCCCTCATCGTCCTCCGGACATCCCCCGTCTGTCCGCGCCTTGACCGGTCCGTCTCTTGACGGCCTCGGGACACCCCCTTACATTACTTCCAGATCGTAGAAACTAACTTTCGCAATACGGAATTGCTCACCGCGGGGCGCGACGGGAGTGCGAATCCGACAGCCGAAGCAGGAGTACTCGATGGCTCGTATGACCGCTGCCCGCGCGGCAGTTGAGATCCTCAAGCGCGAGGGCGTCACCGACGCGTTCGGTGTGCCGGGCGCGGCGATCAACCCCTTCTACGCGGCGCTCAAGGCCTCCGGCGGCATCACCCACACCCTCGCCCGCCACGTCGAGGGCGCCTCCCACATGGCCGAGGGCTACACCCGCACCCACCCCGGCAACATCGGTGTGTGCATCGGCACCTCGGGACCCGCCGGCACCGACATGATCACGGGCCTGTACTCCGCGACCGGCGACTCGATCCCGATCCTGTGCATCACCGGCCAGGCGCCGACCGCGGTGATCCACAAGGAGGACTTCCAGGCCGTCGACATCGCCTCCATCGCCAAGCCGGTGACCAAGATGGCGGTCACCGTCCTGGAGGCCGCGCAGGTCCCCGGCGTCTTCCAGCAGGCGTTCCACCTCATGCGCTCCGGCCGGCCCGGCCCGGTCCTGATCGACCTGCCGATCGACGTCCAGATGACGGAGATCGAGTTCGACCCGGAGACCTACGAGCCGCTCCCGGTCTACAAGCCGGCCGCGACCCGGGCCCAGGTCGAGAAGGCGATCGGGATGCTGAACGCGTCCGAGCGCCCGCTGATCGTCGCCGGCGGCGGTGTCATCAACGCCGACGCCGCCGGCCTGCTGGTGGAGTTCGCCGAGCTGACCGGCACCCCGGTCGTGCCGACCCTGATGGGCTGGGGCGTCCTGCCCGACGACCACGAGCTGAACGCCGGCATGGTCGGCCTGCAGACCTCGCACCGCTACGGCAACGCGACCTTCCTGGAGTCCGACTTCGTCCTCGGCATCGGCAACCGCTGGGCCAACCGCCACACCGGCAAGCTGGACGTCTACACGGCCGGCCGGAAGTTCGTCCACGTCGACGTCGAGCCGACCCAGATCGGCAAGATCTTCGCCCCGGACTACGGCATCGCCTCCGACGCCAAGGCCGCGCTGGAGCTGTTCGTCGAGGTGGCCAAGGAGCTGAAGGCGGCCGGCAAGCTGCCCGACCGCTCCGCCTGGGCCGCCTCCGCGCAGGAGCGCAAGGCCACCCTCCAGCGCCGTACGCACTTCGACGACATCCCGATCAAGCCGCAGCGCGTGTACGAGGAGATGAACAAGGCCTTCGGGCCGGAGACCCGGTACGTCTCCACCATCGGCCTCTCGCAGATCGCCGGCGCGCAGATGCTGCACGTCTACCGCCCCCGGCACTGGATCAACTGCGGCCAGGCGGGACCGCTGGGCTGGACCGTGCCGGCCGCACTGGGCGTCGCCAAGGCCGACCCCGAGGGCCAGGTCGTGGCGCTCTCCGGCGACTACGACTTCCAGTTCATGATCGAGGAACTGGCCGTCGGCGCGCAGCACAAGATCCCCTACGTGCACGTCCTGGTCAACAACTCCTACCTCGGCCTGATCCGCCAGGCGCAGCGGGCGTTCGACATCGACTTCCAGGTCAAGCTGGAGTTCGAGAACATCAACTCCCCCGAGCTGGGCGTCTACGGCGTCGACCACGTCAAGGTCGCCGAGGGCCTGGGCTGCAAGGCGATCCGGGTGACCGACCCGAACGAGCTGGGCGCCGCCTTCGAGCAGGCCAAGAAGCTCGCCGCCGAGCACCGGGTGCCGGTCGTCGTCGAGGCGATCCTGGAGCGCGTCACCAACATCTCCATGTCGGGCACCAACGACATCAGCAACGTCGTGGAGTTCGAGGAGCTGGCGACCGAGCCGGGCCACGCCCCGACCGCGGTCAAGACGCTGAAGGTCTGATCCCCACCGTCCCGAAAGGGCGGCCCGTCCCCAGGACGAGCCGCCCTTTCGGCGTACCGGGAGGTCCCGCGACGTCGCGCCTGCAGCCGCGGCGCCCGGCACGCTCCCCAACCGGTGACGCGGGCGCCCGCCGCCCCCCACACGGCGCCGGACCGCACGCGCCGCCCGGCGCTCCGGGCGGACCCGGTGCGCCGATGCCGCCCGAGCCGCCGCGCCGCAACCGGCGCGGACTGCTCGCGGGCTGCGCCGTGGGGGGGGCGGGCGCCCGCCCCCCCACGGAGCGCGCACCGGACGCCGCGGGACCATGGTCTCGGCGGCCGGTGCGACGGTGCGGACACCCCCCTGGCCCGGAGGTGGCCTCAGTCCGATCCTCCGCCGCCACCGCCGCCGCACCCGAACCCGCCGCCGCCCGAGTGGCCGCCGTCGCCGCTGCCGCCGCCCTCACCGCTCTCGAACGGGTCCTCCTCCGCGCCGAAGCGCCACCGCAGGCCGACCCCGCGGCCGAACGGGAAGAGCCCCTCGTCCGCGAGCCCGCCCCGGCCGATCAGCCCGGCGCGCCGGGTGAAGCGTGGCACGAGCGTGAGCAGCGCGCGGTCGCCGTACAGCGCGACGGCGAGCAGGACGTCCTCCTCCGGCGGCCTCCCGGGGCCCTCGTGGAGCGGGTGACGCTCCCGCAGGGCCGCCACATGACGGCGGGCGGCCCGGGTGGGGCCGGGCGGCAGCACGCGCCACTGTCCGGCCGCCGCGAGGTCGGCCCGCATCCGGGCGAGCGCGTTGCGCACGGCCGCCCTGACGACCAACTCCCGTATTCCCGCGGGCCGGTAGAGACCGACGCGCACCGCCTGCTCCAGCGGGTGGCGGTACGGTGACGGCACCCCCGGGGCCGGCGTCGCCGCCTTGCGCAGGGTGCCCGGCCGCCCGGCCCGCACGGCCCCCCGCAGATGCAGGGCCACCACGGCGACCGTCACGGCCGCCCGGGGTCCGCCCCGCAGCAGCGCGACCTCATGCGGACCCATCGGCACCACCCCCGTACGGCAGGGGCCCGTCGCCCCCGTGCCGGCGGGCCCCGTGTGCCGGGTATCTGCCCACGTCCGGGGGCGGCCGAAGCGTGCCGGGGCCGGGTTCAGAGCTTGATTTGAGGATGCCGTAGCAGGCATACGACGGCAGGCGTACGCCCGGTGCCGTACGCGGTGCTCAGCCCTCGTGGTGTTCGTGCAGCCCCGGCCAGTCGTCCGGGCCGCCGCCCTGCCACTCGACGAGGTCGCTGTCCGCGACATCGGTCACGTACAGGTCGGCCAGCCGCAGGATCTCGGCGACGTCGTCGAGGTGCGAGGCGACCCCGAGGATCTCCTCGCCCGACGTGACCCGGCGGGAGCCGTCCAGGGCGGGGGGACGGACCACGACGTGGGGGTGCTCCGGTGGATGTCCCATGACTCCAGATTGCTGCGGACCAGGGGAATCCGCACCCGCACGCACGCCGAGAAGCGCCGGATGCGGGACCGTCCGCATCCGGCGCTGCTCAGCCGGTGAAGGTTCTTGTGCTCTCCAGGTGGTGTCCGTCCGACGGTGCGAGTCTGGGCGCGACAGGTCGTTCGCGCCGCCGGACGGAGTCTCGGGCCTCTTCACGGGGATTCCGCGGAAGAGGCGGATGGCTGGGACCGCGGCGGTGCGACGGGACCGGGACGCTCCTCCCCTCAGGTCGTAGGAGGAGTCCCCGGGCCCTTCACCACCGCACTGGCTCGCAGGCCGCCGCGGTCCTCGCCCTGCCCGCGGCGCACCGGACGGCCACCCCTCATCCGGGCCGGCCGGCGCGCCGCGGTCCGCGTACGGGTCCTGACCTCCCGTCATGACCCGTACACGAGCTGTCGGCTCAGTCCTCGCGCAGGGCGCGGACCGCCTCCTCCACGCGCTTGCCGTACTCCGGGTCGGCGGCGTGGAAGTGGGCCAGGTTCTTCTCGATCACGTCGTTGCGGGAGACCTGGGACAGGCCGCCGGCGATGTTCGCGATCAGGCGCTTCCTCTCGTCCTCGGACATCAGCCGGTACAGCTCACCGGCCTGGAAGAAGTCGTCGTCCTTGGTGTGCTGCGGCGCCGCGTGGGTGCCGGTGTGGCCGGAGACCGCCAGCGGGGCGGACAGCGGGCGGCCGGTCTCGACCGGGCCGTCGTACGAGTTCGGCTCGTAGTTCTTGGCCGTCCGGCCCTGCGAGTTGGAGGCCATGAAGCCGTCCCGGCCGTAGTTGTTCGCGCCGCCGGGCACCGCCTTCGGGGCGTTCACCGCGAGCTGGGTGTGGTTGACGCCCAGGCGGTAGCGGTGCGCGTCCGCGTAGGCGAACAGGCGGCCCTGGAGCATCTTGTCGGGGGAGGGGCCGATGCCCGGCACGAAGTTGTTCGGGGAGAACGCGGCCTGCTCGACCTCGGCGAAGACGTTGTCCGGGTTGCGGTCGAGCACCAGGCGGCCGACCCGCTTGAGCGGGTAGTCGCCGTGCGGCCACACCTTGGTCACGTCGAACGGGTTGAAGCGGTAGTTCGCCGCCTCGGCCGCCGGCATGAGCTGCACGTACAGCGTCCAGGACGGGTACACGCCCCGCTCGATCGCCTGCACCAGGTCCGTCTGGTGCGAGGTCGGGTCCTCGCCCGCCAGCTTCGCGGCCTCGTCGGCGGTCAGGCAGCGGATGCCCTGGTCGGTCTTGAAGTGGTACTTGACGAAGAAGGCCTCGCCCTTGCTGTTCGTCCACTGGTAGGTGTGCGAGCCGTAGCCGTTCATGTGGCGGTACGACGCCGGGATGCCGCGGTCGCCCATCAGCCAGGTCACCTGGTGCGTGGCCTCGGGGGAGTGCGCCCAGAAGTCCCAGACGTTGTCCGGCTCCTGACGGCCCGAGAACGGGTCGCGCTTCTGCGAGTGGATGAAGTCGGGGAACTTGATCGGGTCCTTGATGAAGAACACCGGGGTGTTGTTGCCGACGAGGTCGTAGTTGCCCTCCTCGGTGTAGAACTTCACCGCGAAGCCGCGCGGGTCGCGCACGGCGTCCGCGCCGCCGAGCGAGTCGGCCACGGTGGAGAAGCGCAGGAACACCTCGGTGCGCTTGCCGACGGTGCTCAGGAAGTCGGCGTGCGTGTAGCCGGTGACGTCGTCGGTCACCTCGAAGTGGCCGTAGGCGCCGGAGCCGCGGGCGTGCACCACGCGCTCCGGGATGCGCTCGCGGTTGAAGCGCGCGAGCTTCTCCAGCAGGTGCTGGTCCTGGATCAGGAGCGGGCCGCCGATGCCGGCGGAGGCGGAGTTCTGGTTGTCGGCGACCGGGGCGCCGGACTCTGTCGTGAGCACGCGCTGCGACATCGGGGACCTTCCGTGCGAGGGGTCAGCGGAAAACTGTTTCCGCTTCGTGGAGCCTAGGTTTGAGGTGGCGAGACGTCAACGGTTTGTTGAAGTGGTTCCGGGTGGCGCCGCCGCTCGGGCGCGACAGGACAGGTGTCAGCGACGGCGCCGCCCGGAGGTCTCGTGAGCCGGGTGCGGTCAGACCTGGGCGCCGGAGAGGCGCTCCACGGCCCGCAGCAGGGCCGAGTGGTCCAGGCCGCCGTCGCCCTGGGCGCGCAGCGAGGCGACCAGCTGGGCGACCACGGCGCCGACCGGCAGCGCGGCGCCGACGTTGCGGGCGGCGTCGGTGACGATGCCCATGTCCTTGTGGTGCAGGTCGATGCGGAAACCCGGCTTGAAGTCGCGGTTCAGGAAGTTGTCCTTCTTCCGCGTCAGCACGGTGGAGCCGGCCAGGCCGCCGTTGAGCACGTCGAGGGCGGCCTTCAGGTCCACGCCCGACTTCTCCAGGAAGACGACGGCCTCGGCGCACGCCTGGATGTTGACGGCGACGATGAGCTGGTTGGCGGCCTTCACCGTCTGCCCCGAGCCGTGCGGGCCGCACAGCACGATGGTCTTGCCGAGCGCCTCCAGGAGCGGCTTGGCCTCGTCGAAGTCGGCCTGCTCACCGCCGACCATGATGGACAGCACGGCCTCGATGGCGCCGGCCTCGCCGCCGGACACCGGGGCGTCCAGGACGCGGATGCCCTTGTCCTTCGCGGCCTTGGCCAGCTCGACCGAGGTCTGCGGGGTGATCGAGGACATGTCGATCAGCAGGGCGCCGGACTTCGCGTTCTCCAGGATGCCGTCGGGGCCGTAGGCGATGGCCTCGACCTGCGGCGACGCGGGCACCATGGTGATGACGACGTCGGCGTCGCGCACGGCCTCGGCGATCGAGCCGGCCGCGGTGCCGCCGGCGGCGGACAGGCGGTCCAGCTTCTCCTGCTCCAGCGTGTAACCGGTGACCTGGTAACCCGCCTTGATCAGGTTCTCGGACATCGGGGAGCCCATGATGCCGAGGCCGATCCAGGCGATCTTGGGAAGGTTGCTCATGGTGAGGGTGCCTCTCAGTACTGGGGTGGTGATCAGCGGGCGGCGCGGGCCTCGCGGGGCAGCCAGTCGAAGGCCTCCGCGCTCGGGCGGTCGCCGGGCTTGTACTCCAGGCCGACCCAGCCCTCGTAACCGGCCTTCTTCAGCTGGTCGAGGAGGTCCTCCAGCGGCAGCGAGCCGGTGCCCGGGGCGCCGCGGCCGGGGTTGTCGGCGATCTGGACGTGGCCGGTCTTCGCGGCGTACCGCTCGATGACCTGCGGCAGGTCCTCGCCGTTCATGGACAGGTGGTAGAGGTCCATGAGGAACGTGGCGTTGCCGAGTCCGGTGGCCTCGTTGACCTTGTCGACGATCCCGACGGCGGCCGGCGCCGACACCAGCGGGTACAGCGGCGACTCGGGCTTGTTGAGCGCCTCGATCAGCAGCACCGCGCCGATCCGGTCGGCCGCGCGGGCGGCGAGGACCAGGTTCTCCAGCGCGAGCGCGTCCTGCTCGGCCGGGTCCACACCCTCGACCCGGTTGCCGTACAGGGCGTTGAGGGCCTTGCAGCCGAGGGACTGCGCGAAGCCGGCGGCCACGTCGATGTTGGCGCGGAACCGCTCCGACTCCTCGCCCGGGACCGACAGGGCGCCGCGGTCGGGGCCGGGGAGCTGCCCGGCGTAGAAGTTCAGGCCGGTGAGCTGTACGCCCGCGTCCTCGATCGCCTTCTTCAGGGCGTCGAGCTCGGACTGCTCGGGGGTGGGCGAGTCGATCCAGGGCCACCACAGCTCGACCGCGGTGAAGCCGGCCGCGGCGGCGGCCGCGGGGCGCTCCAGGAGCGGGAGTTCCGTGAAGAGGATCGACAGGTTGACGTTGAAGCGCTGGTCTGCGAATCCCATCGGGTGCCGCGCTCCCTTCCGTGTCGCTTTCCATATTGCGGAAGTTCGTTTCTGCGTAATGGAAGATTGCCGTCGGGGGCCGGGCCTTGTCAAGGGGGGTCGGCACAACTGGGTGCCGCGCGTTAGGTTGAGCCCGTGCGATTGAGAGTGGAGTTCACGACCGAGCCCTTCGACCTCGACGAGGCGCCCGCGCACGCGGTGGTCGCCCGGGAGGTCGTCGAGGCCGCGGAGCTGGACGCGGTGGACGTCGGCCCGTTCGGCAACACCGCCGAGGGCGGGGCCGACGCGGTGCTCACCGCCGTGGACGCGCTGCTGCGCAGGTCCCTCCAGGCCGGCGCCACCCGGATCTCGCTCCAGGTCAACGTCCTCGAAGAGGGCGAGCGGTGACCGGCCCCGGCGAGGAGCCGTTCATCGCGGCCGTGAAGCCCCTGGTGGACGCCATCGGCGGCGAGATGCTCCCGCCGGACGAGGCCGGCCCGGACGACGTCGTGCTCTCCTGGGAGGGTGTGGACGCCGTCGCCGTACGCCTGCCGCAGCTCGCCGACTCCCTGGACCACATCCTGGCCGCCATGGAGCGCCGGCAGGGCAGGCCGCTGGCGGAACTGGACCGCAAGGCCAAGCAGGAGGTCGTACGGACCCTGGAGGCGCGCGGCGCCTTCTCCGTGCGGCACGGCGTGGAGACCGTCGCGAGCGCCCTCGGGGTCAGCCGCTTCACCGTCTACAACTACCTCAACCGCGAGAAGGGCGCCTGACCAGGGCCCCTGTGCTCGGCAGCGAGCCGCCGTCCGGTAACCGGGCGGCGGCTTTTGTTACCCCGAATTTTCAACAAAGTGTTGACGCGTTGTTTCCGAGCGCGTTAGCTATCGGCACGCCCGTTCAGCACAAGGCCACGGAGGCTCCCGTGACGTCCACTTCCGCGTCGGGCCTGGCCCGTTTCAACGCTTCCGAGGAGTCCGCGGCGCTCGCGGAACTCCACGAGGTGTGTGCCTCCACGGCGTGGGCCCGGCAACTGCTCGCAGCCCGCCCCTTCGCCACCGTCGAGGACCTGTACGCCGCCAGCGACGCCGCCATGGCCGAGCTGACGGCGGACGACCTCGCCGAGGCGATGGCCGGGCACCCGCCGATCGGCCGGCCCAAGCCGGGCGACCCGACCTCCTCCCGCGAGCAGGCCGGGATGGCCGGCGCCTCGGAGGAACTGAAGGCGGAGATGCTCGAACTCAACCTGGCCTACCAGGAGAAGTTCGGCCACGTCTTCCTCATCTGCGCCACCGGCCGGACCGGCGAGCAGATGCGGGACGCGGTCAAGGAGCGGATCGGCAACTCGCCCGAACAGGAGCGGGAGATCGTCCGCACCGAACTGGGGAAGATCAACCGCATCCGCCTGACCCGACTCGTCGAACAGGACGCCTGACCATGAGCACCAGCACGACCGCCTCCGTGTCCACGCACATCCTGGACACCAGCGCCGGCCGCCCCGCCGAGGGCGTCGCCGTCCGCCTCGCCGCCCGCGCGGGCAGCGACGCCGACTGGCAGACGCTCGGCGGCTCCGCGACCGACGCCGACGGGCGGTGCAAGGACCTCCCGGCACTGCCGGAGGGCACCACCCACGTACGGCTCGACTTCGACACCGAGACGTACTTCGCCAAGAAACAAGCCGCGGCCCAGCAGGACGCCCCCGCGCTCCGGGACAGCGAGAACGGCCGGCCGGTGTTCTTCCCCGAGGTCACCATCACCTTCGCGGTGGTGCCCGGGGAGCACTACCACGTTCCGCTGCTGCTCAACCCGTTCGGCTACTCCGTTTACCGAGGGAGCTGACCGACACATGACCCGTTTCGTCCTGGGACAGAACCAGTACGGCAAGGCAGAGAACCGCGTTGTCAAGATCACGCGTGACGGCGACACGCACCACATCAAGGACCTGAACGTCTCCGTCGCCCTCTCCGGCGACATGGAGGAGGTCCACCGCAGCGGCTCCAACGCCAACGTCCTGCCGACCGACACCACCAAGAACACGGTGTTCGCCTTCGCCAAGGAGCACGGGATCCAGAGCGCCGAGGACCTCGGCGTCAGGCTCGCCCGCCACTTCGTGGACAACAACGAGCCCATCCACCGGGCCCGCATCCGCATCGAGGAGTACGCCTGGGAGCGGATCGAGACCTCGAAGGGCGGCGCCCGCTTCGTCGGCTCCGACGAGATCGCCCACTCCTTCGTCCGCAAGGGCCAGGAGACCCGCGTCGCGCAGATCACCTATGACGGCCACGGCATCCAGGTGCTCTCCGGGTTCAAGGACCTGACCGTCATGAACTCGACCAACTCCGAGTTCTTCGGCTTCCTGAAGGACAAGTACACCACCCTCCAGGAGGACCACGACCGCATCCTCGCCACCACCGTCTCCACCTGGTGGCGGCACAACTGGGACGGCATCGACTCGCACGCCCCGGACTGGGACCGCTCGTACAACGGAGTGCGCAAGCACGCGCTGCAGGCGTTCGCCGAGACCTACTCGTACTCGCTCCAGCAGACCCTGTTCGAGATGGGTGTGCGGGTGCTGAACTCCCGCGACGAGGTCGACGAGATCCGCTTCTCGATGCCCAACAAGCACCACTTCCGCTCGGACCTGTCGCCCTTCGGGATCGACAACGAGGCCAAGGACGGCGCCGTCTACTACGCCGCCGACCGCCCCTACGGCCTGATCGAGGCCACCATCCTGCGCGACGGCGCCGAGCAACTCATCCCGGTCGACATGACCAACCTCTGACGCGGGACGCGCGCCCCCGGCCGGGCATCCGGGCCGGGGGCGCGCCACACCGGAGGGAACAAAATGGCACTGCCTGCAAAGGGGCCGGCTGAAGGCCCGTGTTCCACCCCGCCGGTGCACACCGAGGACGCCGTCACGTCCGTGCACCCGGTGGACGAGAAGCTCCACCCCACGCGGCTCGTCCCCGCCGCGCTCCAGCACATCGCCGCCATGTACGCAGGCGTTGTCACTCCTCCGCTCATCATCGGCCAGGCCTGCGGTCTCGACATCGAGGCCCGCACCCGGCTGATCGCCGCGAGCCTGCTCATCGCGGGCGTCGCCACCCTGCTGCAGACCCTCGGCGTCAAGGGCCTGGTCGGCAACCGCCTGCCGTTCGTCAACGCGGCCTCCTCCGCCGGCATCGCGCCCATCCTCGCCATCGCCGAGACCAACGGCGCGGGACACCAACTCCCCGCCATCTACGGCGCGGTCATGGTCGCCGGTGTCTTCTGCCTGGCCGTCGGCCCGTTCTTCGGCCGGCTCCTGAGATTCTTCCCGCCGCTGGTCACCGGCGTCGTGATCACCCTGATCGGGGTCACGCTGATGCCGGTCCCGGTCGGCTGGGCGCAGGGCGGCGACAAGGCCGCCGCCGACTTCGGCTCGATGCGCAACCTCGCGCTCGCCGCGTTCACCCTCGCCGTCATCCTCGTGATCCAGCGCTTCGGCAGGGGCTTCGTCAAGCAGGTCGCCCTGCTGTTCGGCCTGCTCATCGGCACCCTGGTCGCCATCCCGTTCGGCATGGCCGACTTCAGCGCCCTGAAGTCCGCGCCCGTCGCCGCGCTGCCCACGCCCTTCGCCTTCGGCGCCCCCGAGTTCCAGCCCGCGGCCATCCTGTCGCTGTGCATCGTGATGCTGGTCCTGATGACCGAGTCCTCCGCCGGCATGCTCGCGCTCGGCGAGATCTGCGACCGCCGCGCCGACGCGAAGACCATCACCCGCGGCCTGCGCACCGACGGCCTCGCCACCCTCGTCGGCCCCGTCTTCGGCGGCTTCCCCACCTCCGCCTTCGCCCAGAACGTCGGCGTCGTCTCGCTGACCCGGGTCCGCAGCCGCTACGTCGTCGCCGTCGCCGGCGGCGCCCTGCTGGTGCTCGGCGCCTTCCCGGTCCTCGGCGCCGTCGTCTCCCTGGTCCCCATGCCGGTCCTCGGCGGCGCGGGCATCGTCCTCTTCGGCTCGATCGCCGTCAGCGGCATCCGCACGCTGTCGGAGGCGGGACTGGACGACAGCTCCAACATCATCCTCGTGGCCGTGGCGCTCGGCGCGGGCATCATCCCGCTCGCCGCGCCGACCTTCTACGAGGAGTTCCCGGCCTGGGCGCAGACCGTGCTCGGCTCCGGCATCAGTGCAGGGGCGCTCGTCGCGGTCACGCTCAACCTGTTCTTCCACCATCTCGGCACCCGGAGCCGCACGGTTCCGGCACTCAAATCCTCCTAGGGTCCTGCCGTGCCCTCCCCGTGGGTACTCCCCACCCACGGGCCGCCACTGAAAGACAAGGAAGCGCCATGGCACCATCGGCAGCCCAGCGCATCGTCATCGAGAACTGCGCGATCGCGACCGTGGACGCGGGCGACACCGAGTACGCCTCGGGCCACGTCGTCATCGCCGGCAACAGGATCGAGTCCGTCGGCGCCGGCCGGGCCCCCGAGGGCCTGGAGAACGTGGCGCGCCGGATCGACGCGACCGGCCACCTGGCCACGCCCGGTCTGGTCAACACCCACCACCACTTCTACCAGTGGATCACCCGGGGCCTGGCCACCGACCACAACCTGTTCAACTGGCTGGTCGCGCTCTACCCGGTCTGGGCGCGCATCGACGAGGAGATGGCCCGCTCGGCCGCGCAGGGCTCCCTCGCCATGATGGCCCGCGGCGGCGTCACCACCGCCATGGACCACCACTACGTCTTCCCGCGCGGCACCGGCGACCTGTCCGGCGCGATCATCGGCGCGGCCCGCGAGATGGGCGTCCGCTTCACCCTGGCCCGCGGCTCCATGGACCGGGGAGAGTCGGACGGCGGCCTGCCGCCGGACTTCGCCGTGGAGAGCCTGGACGGCGCCCTCGCCGCCACCGAGGCCACCGTCAAGGAGCACCACGACGCCTCCTTCGACTCCATGACCCAGGTCGCCGTGGCACCCTGCTCCCCCTTCTCCGTCTCCACCGAACTGCTCCGGCAGGGCGCGGAGCTGGCCCGCCGGCTCGGCGTGCGGCTGCACACCCACGGCTCGGAGACCGTGGAGGAGGAGAAGTTCTGCCACGAGCTGTTCGGCATGGGCCCGACCGAGTACTTCGAGTCCACCGGCTGGCTCGGCGAGGACGTGTGGATGGCGCACTGCGTCCACATGAACGACTCCGACATCACCGCCTTCGCCCGCACGAAGACCGGCGTCGCCCACTGCCCGTCCTCAAACGCCCGCCTCGCGGCCGGGATCGCCCGCGTCCCCGACATGCTCGCCGCCGGAGTCCCGGTCGGCCTCGGCGTCGACGGCACGGCCTCCAACGAGTCCGGCGAACTCCACACCGAACTGCGCAACGCCCTCCTCATCAACCGCCTCGGCGCCCACCGCGAGGCCGCCCTGAACGCCCGGCAGGCGCTGCGCCTGGGCACCCACGGCGGCGCGCAGGTGCTCGGCCGGAGTGAGGAGATCGGCTCCCTGGAGCCGGGCAAGCTCGCCGACCTCGTGCTGTGGAGGATGGACACGCTCGCCCACGCCTCCATCGCCGACCCGGTGACCGCCCTCGTCTTCGGCGCCGCCGCCCCGGTGACGGCGTCGTTCGTGAACGGCCGCCAGATCGTCGAGAACGGCCGGCTGCTCACGGTCGACGAGGACGCCGTCGCCCGCTCCACCAGGGACGAGGCCCGGCGCCTCGCCCGGATCGCCGCACAGGGCTGATCCACCCGCAAGGACTCCGGCCGGGAGGGACGGCTCCCGGCCGGCGACCGTGGACCCGAGCGGGGTCCACGGCGGCCGTCTCCGGGGCGTGCGCACCCGCGCACGCCCCCGGAGCCGGTCCCCGTTTTCTCGAACGGTCCGTCCCGGTCCCGCACGACCACCTGCTCCACCTCCCTGACACCCACGTCGGAGCCGACGTGTAACCGACCGGAGGAACGCCGCCGTGGCCGACCACCCTGTTGACGAGAAACTCCCGCCACTGAAGATGGCGACGACCGGCCTGCAGCACGTGGCCGCCATGTACGCCGGGGTCGTCGCCCCGCCCCTGATCGTCGGCGCGGCCATCGGCCTGTCCGCCGGCGAACTGACCTTCCTCACCGGCGCCTGCCTGTTCACCGCGGGCCTCGCCACCTTCCTGCAGACCCTGGGCATCTGGAAGATCGGAGCCCGGCTGCCCTTCGTCAACGGCGTCACCTTCGCCGGTGTCGCCCCCATGACCGCGATCGTCGCCTCCACCGAGGACAAGTCCGACGCGCTGCCGATCATCTTCGGCGCCGTCATCGTCGCCGGTCTGCTCGGATTCATCGCGGCGCCCTTCTTCAGCAAGGCGATCCGCTTCTTCCCGCCGGTCGTGACCGGCACGGTGATCACCCTCATCGGCATCTCGCTGCTGCCCGTCGCCTTCGGCTGGGCACAGGGCTCCAGCCCCACGGCCGACGACTTCGGGTCGGGCACCAACCTGGGCCTGGCGGCGATCACCCTCGTCATCGTCCTGCTGCTGCGCCGCTTCACCCGCGGCTTCGTCAAGCAGATCGCGGTGCTGCTCGGCCTGGTCGCGGGCACGGTCATCGCCATCCCGTTCGGCGTCACGGACTTCGGGCCCGTCGCGGACGCGGACGTCGTCGGCTTCCCGACCCCGTTCCACTTCGGCGCCCCGCAGTTCCAGCTCGCCGCGATCCTGTCGATGTGCGTGGTGATGGTCGTCTCGATGACCGAGTCCACCGCCGACATGCTGGCCCTCGGCGAGATCGTCGACCGTCCGGCGGACGAGAAGACCATCGCGGCCGGCCTGCGCGCCGACACCCTGGGCTCCGCGATCAGCCCCGTGTTCAACGGGTTCATGTGCAGCGCCTTCGCCCAGAACATCGGCCTGGTCGCGATGACGAAGATCCGCAGCCGGTTCGTCGTCGCCGCGGGCGGCGGCTTCCTGGTGCTGATGGGCCTGTGTCCCATGGCCGCGTCGCTCATCGCGGTCGTGCCGCGCCCGGTGCTCGGCGGCGCGGGCGTGGTCCTGTTCGGCTCGGTCGCGGCCAGCGGCATCCAGACCCTGGTCCGGGCGAGCCTGGAGAAGGACAACAACGTCCTGATCGTGGCGGTCTCCCTGGCCGTCGGCATCATCCCGATCGCGGCGCCGGAGTTCTACCACTCGTTCCCGGAGAACGCGAAGATCATCCTGGACTCGGGCATCTCGACGGGCTGTGTGGCCGCCGTCCTGCTCAACCTGGTCTTCAACCACATCGGCAAGGGACGGGAAGCGGAGGACGTGACCCATCCGATGGAGGCGGCGGAGGACATCACCGGGGCGAAGCGGGCCCCTGCCACCCCGTGAGGCCGGTGCCCGGGAAACCCCCGGGCACCGTACGCGGGCCGGCGCCCCGACCCCGGGGCGCCGGCCTCACCCCTTTCCGGCCCGCCCGCCGCGCTCCCGCAGGACGACCGCCGCCAGCACCAGTGCCCCCGCCGCGATCACCGCGGCCACCCGGAACGCGAGCTGGTACCCCCCGGCCGTCGCCGCCACCGCGGACGCGCCCCCGTCGAGCAGGCCCTCGCTGTGACCCGCCGCGAGCGTCGACAGCACCGCGAGCCCCAGCGAACCACCCACCACCTGCGTGGTGTTGAACAGCCCGGACGCCAGCCCCGTGTCCTCCTCACGCGCCCCCGACATCGCCAGACCGGTCAGCGCGGGCATCGCGGCGGCGAACCCGACGGCGAGCAGCAGCATCGGCGGCAGCACGTCCGCCACGTACGAGCCGTCGGCCGGCGCACGGCCCAGCAGCGCCATGCCCGCGACGATCAGCACCAGCCCGGCCAGCAGCACCCGGTACGCCCCGAACCGGCCGATCGTCCGCGCGGACAGCCCCAGCATCAGTACACCGATGACGACGGGCGCGGGCAGGAACGCCGTACCCGTGGCCAGCTCCCCGTACCCCAGCACCCGCTGCACGTACAGCGCCCCGATGAACTGGAAGCCGTACATCGTCGCGATCATCAGCACCTGCACGGCGTTCGCTCCGGTCAGCAGCCGGGAACGGAACAGCCGCAGCCCGAGCAGCGGACGGGCGGCGCGCGCCTGCCGGACGGCGAACCCGGCGAACAGCGCTAGGGCGACCAGGGCCAGGACCGCGACGGTGGAGGAACCGAGGTCACCGGAGCCGATGATCGTGTACACCGTCAGCATCAGGGCGCCGGTGACCAGCGCCGCGCCCGGGTAGTCGGCGCCCCGGCCGAGTCCGGCGCCCTCGTCGGGGGCGAGGACCCTCAGCGCCGCGAGCCAGGCGACGACACCGATCGGCAGATTGATGAGGAAGATCCAGTGCCAGTTCAGCGCCTCGGTCAGCGCCCCGCCGAGGAAGGTGCCGAGCGCCCCGCCCGCCGCGCCGACCGCACTGAACACGGCGATCGCCCGGGCCCGTTCGCCCGGCTCGGGGAAGAGCGCGACGACCATGCCGAGGACCACGGCGGAGGTCATCGCCCCGCCGACACCCTGCAGCGCACGCGCCGCGATCAGCATCCCCTGGCTCGTGGCCACCCCGCACAGCACGGACGCCACGGTGAACAGCGCCAGCCCGGAGGTGAACATGCGCTTGCGGCCCACCAGGTCGCCGAGCCGGCCCGCCAGCAGGAGCAGTCCGCCGAACGGGATCAGATACGCGTTGACGACCCAGGCCAGCCCCGCCGCGCTGAAACCGAGGTCGCTCTGCACGGCGGGCATGGCGACCGTGACGATGTTGCCGTCCAGGATCGTCATCAGCGCACCCGCGCACAGGACGACGAGGGACGTCCAGCGGGAGTACGTTCTCGTCAGTGGTCGCGCCGGGGACTCGGTCAGGGTCGTCATGGCGACGTGGCCTCCGCTTTCTCAAGGACACCCATTGGTGCACGTCTTGTAACGGGGTACATCGTGGGTGACCATGGAGACCGGCATAAGGAGGCAGTTGGATGTCCCAGAGGAACACCGGTGTTACCTCCCAGGTGGTGAACGCGCACGCGTGCCCCGTCCGCGAAGTTCTTGACAGGGTCTCGGGCAAATGGAGCGTCCAGATCCTGGTGGCGGCGGCGCACGGGCCGATCCGCTTCACCGAGCTGGAGCGCAGCATCGACGGGATCAGCCGCCGCATGCTGACCCTGACGCTGCGCAACCTGGAGCGCGACGGTCTCGTCATCCGCACCGTGCATCCGACGGTGCCGCCGAAGGTGGAGTACGAACTCACCCCGGTGGCCCGCGAGTTGCACGAGACGCTGCAGCGCCTGACGGACTGGGCGGAGCGCAACCGGACGTACATCGCCGAGTCGCGGGCGGTCTACGACATGGAGCACAACCCGGAGCTGGTCGACGCGTAGCCGGGCACCGCGACCGGAGCCGGGCGCCCTACAGCCCGAACAGCTCGGGCCGGGACGCCAGCTCCTTGAAACGCTGCTGCGGACCGGCGACCAGCCTGCGCGCACGCAGGTCCAGCAGCCCGCCGACGGCCTCGATCTCGGCCGCCACCGTGCCGTCCGCCTTGCGGATGGTCTGGTGCACGCGGAACGTCTTGCCCTCGCTCCACTCGAAGCCGCACGTCACCTCGACCTCGTCACCGGCGAGCAGCTCCCGCCGGTAGCGGATGGTCGTCTCCAGGACCACCGGGCCGACGCCCCGGCCCACCAGATCGGCCTGCCGGATCCCGGCCGCCTGGAGCAGCGACCAGCGGGCGTGCTCGGCGTAGTTGAGGTACACGGCCTGGTTGAGGTGACCCTGCACGTCCGTCTCGTACCCACGGACGGTCACCGGAACGGAAAACGGTTCGCTCACCGCTGCTGCCTCTCGCCTGGACATGCCGACGACCGATCCTGACACGAGCGTCACGCCCTGCGCGGGGAGGCCAGCAGATAACGGACCCTCGTCCGCGGTTCCGTGTACTCCCCGACCTGCCACCCGGCCCGCTCCAGCGTGGCCGCGCAGCCCCGCAGCGCGGCACCGTCGGGCTCGTACACGGCGACGGCCTCGGGCTGGGGGGTCGCACGCACCCGGTAACCCTGGCCCTCCGGACCCGCCGGCCGGTGCCCGGCCGCCTCCAGGGCGAGGGCGGCGGCCTGCACCAGATGGGTGCGCTCCCAGTCGCACGGCCGGTCCGTCGCCCCGTCCCGGGCGGTCATCCGGCGCAGCTCCATGAGCCCCTGCCAGGCGCTGCGCACCTCACGCAGCCGGGACGGCCCCGAGGGCCCCGCCTCCTCACCGCCGACCCGGGCGGCGAACACCGCGTCGGCCGCCGCCCGGGCGGGCTGAGCGGCGGGCTCGGCGGTCGCCGGCTCGGCGGCTTCCCGTAGCCGGTGCCCGGCCGGCGTCAGGAAGTGGTCGTGCGGCGGGCGCGGGTGCCGGAAGGCGAGCCCCCGCTCCACCAGCGCCGCGAGCTGCGCCCCGGTCCCCTTCAGACGCCCGGTGACCGGGTCGGCGGCGTCGATGATGCGCCGCTGCGCGGCGGTCGGCGGTCGCGTCACGGCATCCTCCTCCCCTCGGCGGTCCTCGGAGGAAGACTAGGCGGGGGGTCTGACATTCCAGGCGGAGATCACCGGCCGCCCGTGCTCCGTGCCCAGCCGGGACAGCGTTCCGGTGGCCATCTGGAACAGGGCGCCGTGCGAGGCGGGCAGCCCCAGGTGCCGCGCCGTGAGCACCCGCAGGAAGTGGCCGTGCGCCACCAGCACCACGCACCCCTCGGTGTTGGCCAGCGCGGCCTCCACCTTGCCCAGCATCCGGTCGGCCCGCTCGCCGACCTGCTCCGGCGTCTCCCCGGGGTGGTCCGGCGGCCCGGGTACGACCCCGTCCGTGAACAGGAACCAGTCCGGACGGGTCCGGTGGATCTCGACGGTGGTGACGCCCTCGTACCCGCCGTAGTCCCACTCGTGCAGGTCCGCGTCCACACGGAACCCGTGCAGCCCGATCAGCTCGGCGGTCTCCCGGGCCCGCTGCGACGGGCTGACGAACGCGGCCCCGATCCGGTGCGACCGGATCAACGGCACCAGCCCGCGCGCCTCGTCCCGCCCGTGCTCGGTCAGTGGGACGTCCGTGAGACCGGTGTGCCGCCCGGACCGGGACCACTCGGTCTCTCCGTGCCGGACCAGGAAAAGATCACCCATGGCTCACAGGCTATGCCCGGTCCGGGCGCGGTTCACTGCCGGTACCCGCTCAGGAACCGTCCGATCCGCCCGATCGCCGCCTCCAGGTCCTCCGCGTGCGGGAGGGTCAGGATGCGGAAGTGGTCGGGGGACGGCCAGTTGAAGCCCGTGCCCTGGACGACCTGGATCTTCTCGCGCAGCAGCAGGTCGAGGACGAACTTCTCGTCGTCGTGGACCGGGTGCACCTTCGGGTCGATCCGAGGGAACGCGTACAGCGCGCCCTTGGGCTTCACGCAGGACACGCCGGGGATCTCGTTCAGCTTCTCCCAGGCCACGTCCCGCTGCTCGCGCAGCCTGCCGCCGGGCGCGGTCAGCTCGCGGATGGACTGGCGGCCGCCGAGGGCGGCCTGGATGGCGTACTGGGCGGGAGCGTTGGCGCACAGGCGCATGGAGGCCAGCATGGTCAGGCCCTCCAGGTAGTCGCGCGCGTGCTGCTTCGGGCCCGTGACCACCAGCCAGCCGGAGCGGAAGCCCGCCACCCGGTACGTCTTCGACAGGCCGCAGAAGGTGAGGACCACCAGGTCGGGCGCGAGCGTCGCCACCGAGTGGTGGACCGCGTCGTCGTACAGGATCTGGTCGTAGATCTCGTCGGCGAAGACCATCAGGCCGTGCCGGCGGGCCAGGTCGAGGATGCCCTCCAGGATCTCCTTCGGGTAGACCGCGCCCGTCGGGTTGTTCGGGTTGATGATCACGACCGCCTTCGTGCGGTCGGTGATCTTCGACTCCATGTCGGCCAGGTCCGGGTACCAGTCCGCCTGCTCGTCGCACAGGTAGTGGACCGCCTTGCCGCCCGCGAGGGTGGTCACCGCCGTCCAGAGGGGGAAGTCGGGGGCGGGGATGAGGATCTCGTCGCCGTCCTCCACCAGGGCCTGCACGGCCATGGAGACCAGCTCGGAGACGCCGTTGCCGAGGAAGACGTCGTCGACGCCGACCTCCAGGCCGAGGGTCTGGTAGCGCTGGGCGACGGCCCGGCGGGCGGAGAGGATGCCGCGCGAGTCGGTGTAGCCGTGCGCCTGCGGCAGCATCCGGATCATGTCCTGGAGGATCTCCTTCGGCGCCTCGAAACCGAAGAGGGCGGGGTTGCCGGTGTTGAGGCGCAGCACGCTGTGGCCGGCCTCCTCCAGCGCGTTGGCGTGCTCGATCACCGGGCCGCGGATCTCGTAGCAGACCTCGCTCAGCTTGTTCGACTGCCGGAACTCCATGCGCGGGCTTCCCCTCCGGTATCTGGTGTTGCTTGGTTTTACCAAGTTGGCGCTTGGAAAGTCCAACAACATGTCTAGACTGCGTCGCATGTCACCTCGCCGAAGCTACGACCAGTACTGTTCCGCCGCCCGTGCGCTCGACGCCGTCGGGGACCGCTGGACCCTGCTGATCGTCCGCGAGCTCCTCGCCGGCCCGCGGCGCTACACGGACCTGCACGCCGACCTGCCGGGCGTCAGCACGGACGTACTCGCCTCGCGGCTGAAGGACATGGAACGCGAGGGACTGACGACCCGTCGCCGGCTGCCCCCGCCCGGGGTGGCCTACGTCTACGAACTCACCCGGCGCGGGCGGAAGTTGCTGCCGGTGCTGGAGGCGCTGGGTGCGTGGGGCGCGGGCGAGCTGGGCGAGCGGCGGCCCACGGACGCCGTGCGGGCCCACTGGTTCGCGCTGCCCCTGCTGCGGGCCCTGCGGGAGGCCGGCGTGGCGGAGGGCGTCGTCGAAGTCCGGCTGGAGGAGGGCGCCTTCCATCTCTTCGCCGGCGCCGGGGACGGCCCGGTGTACGGCGACGGGCCCGCCCCCGGTGAGCCGGACGCCCGGCTGGTGCTGGACGCCGGCGCGTGTGCCGCGGTCAGCCGGGGGGAGCTGGGTCTGCGGGACGCCGTGCGGGACGGCCGCGTCGAGGTGAGCGGGGACGGCACGGCGGCCAAGGCGTTGCGGGAGGCGTGAACGGCAAAAGGCCCGCCGGAGCGGGCCTTCCGAAACGGCGTCAGGCGCCCGGCGGCACCCTCGTCGGCCTGCCCGACCCGCGGGTCAGCGCGTAACCGGCGATCCCCGCGAGCGCGGCCAGCACACCGCCGATCCCCGTCCACACCCACCGGTCGGACCACCAGCCGGAGGACCAGCCGTCCTCGGGCTCGATCGCGGACAGCACGGCGGACGTGCCGGACTCGTCCTCGTCCGCCGCGGAGTTCATCGCGGCGCCCGGCACCAGCGGTTCGGCCAGCCGGCCGTCCACGGCCGCCGCCCCGCCCATGTCCTCGGAGTCCACCCGGACCTCCGCGCCCACGCGGACGCCGAGGTCGGACGTCGGCAGGTCCACGACGGTGAGCCGGATGTAGTACGTGCCCGGCAGCGGGTCGTTGGCCCACGGCTCCGACCAGGCGCGGACCGTGCGCAGGACGCAGGCCAGCTCCACGGAGGGCGCGTTCGCCGCCGCGGTGCGCGTCTGCGCGCCCCACTGGCAGGCCTGGCGGCGCCGCAGACCGTCGTACACGTCGATCCGCCAGGTCTCCGCCGCGTGCGTGCCGGGCAGCTTCACCGTGGCCTTCACGGTGGGGCGCTGCCCCGCGTCGGCCGGGAACGACCAGTACAGGTAGTCGCCCGCGGAGCCGTTCGCCGTGGCCTGCTGCCCCTGCTCGATCTCGGTCGCCGTACGGAAGGACGTGCCCGCCTCCGTGGGGGCGGAGCCCTCCTGCGAGGGGCCCGGCGAGCTGTCGGCCGCCGCGGGGCCCGCGGCGAGTCCGAGGGCGAGCAGCGCGGCGCTCATCACCCGTGTGATACGCATCAGTTGGTCCTCCAGACCGCGAACCGCCAGCGCGACAGCCAGCCCCACAGCAGACCGGCGAGGAAGCCGGCGACGACGAGCGCGGCGAGCAGCCACCAGCCGCGGCCGAGGCCGAAGGAGGCCACGTCACCGGCCTGGCTCGGGCCGTCCACCACGTCGACGGTCAGCTCCAGCGGCAGACCGGGCGTGGTCTTCACCCCGGAGGCGACGGAGAAGGAGTTGGTGACCTGGAGGCACACGGTCTCGGCCGGCGCGTCCTCCTCGTCGGTCTCCGCCTTCGGGTACCGCAGGCCCGTCGAGATCACGTCCGTACGGCCGTTCTCCGCGGCCTCACCGCGCACGATCTCCCGGCCGTGCACCGTGACCGCCCGCAGCAGCACCCCGTAGGAGGGGTTCACGGCCCGGTCGGCGGCCACGCTCACCGAGGCGCGCAGCTCCTGGCCGGGCTCCACGTCCACGCGGTACCAGCGCTGCCGCCCGAACTCCTCCCGGTCGGTGTAGAGCCCCGACTTCAGCGTCGGCGCCTTCGCACACGCGTCGGCGCCCTCGGTGGCGACCGGCGTCACCACCGGGTCGGCCGCCCGGTCCACCAACTGGTTCACCCGGTCGGTGAGTTCGTCGGTGTGCTCCACGGACGTGTACGTGCCGCCGGTGGCCTCGGCGATGCAGCTGAGCTGCTGCCGCATCTTGGCGTTGGGCACCAGACCCAGGGTGTCGATGGTGAGCCCGATGCCCTTGGCGGCGATCTCGCGGGCCACCTCGCACGGGTCGAGCGGGGCGCAGGTGTCCTCGCCGTCGCTGATCAGCACGATCCGCTTGGAGCCGGTCCCGCCGTCGAGATCGTCGGCGGCCTTCAGCAGCGCGGGGCCGATCGGCGTCCAGCCGGTGGGCGTCAGGGTGGCGACGGCCGTCTTGGCCTCGGTGCGGTCCAGGGGGCCGACCGGGTAGAGCTGGGCGGTGTCCTTGCAGCCCGTCCTGCGGTCGTCGCCCGGGTAGTTCGCACCCAGCGTACGGATCCCGAGGCGGACCTCCTCGGGCGTGGCGTCCAGCACCTCGTTGAACGCCTGCTTCGCCGCGGCCATCCGGGTCCCGCCGTCGATGTCACGGGTCCGCATCGAACCGCTGACGTCGAGAACGAGGTTCACCTTCGGCACGTCGGCCGTGGTCTCGTCGGCGACCGCCCCGTCCGGGAACGCGAGCCCGGCCGAGAGCGCGGCGAGCAGGGCGCACAGCCCGGTCGCCAGCCGTTTTCTTATGATCATCGGCGGATCCTATTGACAGGACCCGTTCCGCTTCAAAACGAGGGGCGGCGGCCACCGTGACGTACCGTCAGGGTCGTCCGCCGTTCCCCGGCTCCGCGCCCAGCAGACCCGCGAGCCGGGCCCGGTAGAGCACGGCGACGGTGAAGCCGTCGGTGATCCTCCCGTCGGCCACCATGGCCTCCGCCTCGGCCGGCGTCACCGTCACCGTCCGCCGGATCGCCTCACCCGTCTCCGGGGCGCCGACGGCCTCGACGCGGGCGGCGTAGAGCTCCACCTTGTGCCCGCACAGTCCGGTGTCGGGGTGGAGCTCTCCGAGGGGGATCACCTCACCGGGGCTCGCGGAGATCTCCTCGCCCAGCTCCCGCGCGACGTTCTCCTCGCCGCTCGCGCCGGGGTCCCCGAAGCCGCGGACCACCTCCCAGTGCCTGCTCCGGGTGGCGTGCCGGTAGTGCTCGATCAGCACGACGCCGGCCGCGGGACCCAGCAGCGGCAGCACGACCACCCCCGGGGAGGACCCCGGGGGCGGCAGCAGACGGTCGTACAGGCCCAGCCGCCCGTCGGGGAAGCGCACGGGATCACGCAGGTACCACAGGTAGCGGTTGGCCGACACCACACCGGCGGGAACCGGCCGCAGCACGGTCCTCAGCCGGGCCCACAGGGCACCCAGCGGCCCTCGGCGGCGCGCCCCCTGCCGGGCCGCCGTCACCTGGCGCCGGGCCCTGCGGACCAGCGCCGGATCGGTGAGGACCTCGATGCCCTCGGGCTCGTTGCGGAACCACTCCGGAACCCTCCGGCGCAGGGCGTCGTACCGGTTCATCGGCCGTCTCGCAAGCAGTGCACGGATACTCCCGGGGGACGTCAGTACTCGACCGGGTCCTCGTTGTCCTGGGTGGTGGCGGAGGCGGTGCCGCGGGGGGCGGGGCCCACCTCCTCCCGGTAGCCGGGCAGGCGCCGCACCAGGTCGAGGAACTGGTGCCATTCTTGCTCACCGGCCAGCCGTACGGCGGCCATCTCCCGCGCGAACCTCTGCTCCTGCCGCCCGGCCCGCCGGTTGCGCAGCACCAGCTGCACCGAACCGCTCACCGACCCCGTCACCGCCAGCGGCGCGAGCGCCCCGGCCACATCCCACACGTCCTCCCCGCTGATGGCCGTGAAGGTGGCCGCGCCCAGCGTGACGACGACCTCGACGACCGGCCGCCACGGGTTCGGCCGGGCCTGTCTGCGCTCCCGCGCGAGCCTGAGGATCTCCGCGTTGAGACGGACGTAGCGGTCGAAGACCCGGCCGACGGAGTCGTGGAAGTCCTCCGGGGCGGCGGTCAGCGCGCCGAACGCCCTTATGTACTCGTTCCAGGCGGAGGTCTGCCGCAGCCGCCAGATGTCCTGCAGTTCCAGCTCGTCCACCGCGGCCGGCGTCAGACGGTCCTGGACGACGGAGAAGGCCTGCCGCCGCAGGAACGTCAGCAACTGCTCCGGGTCCTCGACGAAGCCGGGCGTCACCCGCGCCTCCCGGGCCTCCTGCAGCACGACACGTCGCAGGCTGCCGACCGGAGTCAGCGGGTAACGGCCCAGGGCGTCGGCGAGGTTGACGTTGTAGATCAGGTCGAGCAGCTGCTTGATCTCCCCGGCGAAGGGCTTGTTCCGGTCGTAGCGGCCCTCCGCGACGTTCGTCCCGGGGACGGACACGAACTCCTCGTACAGGGTGTTGCGCACCACCGGCTGTCTGCGGACGCTGAGCCCGTTGCTGAACTCGACCACCTCGCCGAGCCGCCGCCCGAACCGGTCGGCGTCCTCCGGGGCCACGCCGACCTGCGCGGCCAGGATGTCGAAGTGCTTGGCCGTCAGCCCCTGGACCTTCTCGGTGAACGGCTGGAACAGCCGGGTCCGGGTCTGCTCCCGGTTCTCCCGGTCGTCCAGCGGATCGCCCCAGGACATGCGCACACAGCGCACCCGGTCGGCGGACGGCATGCCCGCCAGCGTCTCCTGCCAGGCCGTGAACCCCTCGCGCCGGACGTGCAGATGAGGGGGCGGCTCCTCGGCCGGGTGCCGCTCGTTGAGCAGGAACGGCACGATCGCCCCCGAGGCGAGGAGCCTCTGGTGCGCCGTGCGGGGCTCGCCCTCCTGCACCAGGTCGCGGTTGATCGCGTCGTTGTTGTAGAAGTAGGCCCGGTTGATCACGACCTGACTGGCGTTGATCAGGCTGCGGAAGTACTCGGCGCGCACCTCCTTGCCCCGCTCCCGGCCGACCTGGTCCAGGGAGCGGCCCTGCTCGATCATGTCCTTCGTGAGCTGCGCCGGAACCCACTGGTTGTCCAGCGACTGCGCGATCACCGCCCCCGGATCCAGCTGCTCGGGACGGATCGGCGTCATCAGGCCGTCACTGCTGTCGACGTCAGTCATGTCCTGTTCTCACATCCCGTGCGTCCGGCGAACCCCACACAGCTACACCGTAGAGCGGTGACACACGGGCCAAAGACCTTTTTCCGACAGTGACCTGACCGGTACTCAGCACTGCCCCGGGATGCCGCCCGACCAGGGGCTGGGCAGTACGGTCCACCGGTCTCCCGGGCGGTCCGGGGTCAGCCGCATCAGCGTCAGCGCCTTCACCGGCAGCGGCTCCTCGCACAGTGCCACGACGTCCGGCGTGCGCGGCAGGTCCCCCGCGGCGTCCGCCAGCGCCGCGCGCAGTGCCGCCCCCGAGCCCGCGGTCGCCGCCAGCGCGCCGCCCACCAGGGAGCCGAACAGCTTGCGGCGCAGCGCCACCGGGTCGTCGGTGAGTATCCGTCCGGGCAGGTCCGGGGCGTCGACCCCGTGCCGGGCCAGGCGTGCCGGGCTGACGCGGATGTCGGCCAGGTCGCGGTAGACCAGGCGCAGCGGAGCGCCCGACGGCGACAGCACCACCAGCAGGTTCTGGCCGTGCGCCTCCAGGGCCACGCCCAGCTCCAGCAGGCGCAGCCCCACGGACAGGGCGAGGCGTGCGAACCCGGCGGTCCACCCCGGCGACGCGGGCAGACCGGTGGTGGGCAGCGCCGCCACCGGGACGACGTACTCGCCGGGCGCCGCGTACACCTGCGGCGACTCGCGCAGTACGGCGGCCAGGTCGGGGGAGCCCGCGGTGGCCGCCCCCAGGGTGCGGGTGATGTGCAGCAGTCCGTCCGTGCGCGCCGCCAGCGCCTGCCCGAAGTCCGACAGCACCGCCGACGCGGCGACCGAGCCGACCGAGATGTCCCGCACCGAGGAGGTCAGCCGGGCACTGAGCGAGGTCTTGACATGCGGCCCGCCGGGCACGGCGAGCGTCCGCAGGGGCATCAGCGGATGCGCGGCGATCCGCTCCTCGCACGGCCGCCCGAGCACGTGCGCGGCCTGCCACGGGTGCACCGGGAGCAGCACCCGCGCCCCGTCCCGCAGCTCCCGCGGCCACGTCCCCGACACCAGGCACCCGGAGGCCGGGACCGGCACCAGCCCCAGCCCGACCACCGGCCCGTGCTCGGGCGCGTAGGCGAGCTGCTCCGCCACCGAGAACCCGGGACGGGAGCGGCAGTTGGGGTGGTACGGATGCCCGTCGACCACCCGCCGCTCCCAGTCCCGGTCGCTGCGCGGCCACTCGTCCGGGTGATCCTCCTGTCCCGCCCGCGACAGCGCCAGGGACGCCGCACTGTGTCCCAGTTCGGCGGCGAATTCCGCGGAGTGCTCCACGGCCAGGTCCGTCACCAGCCGGGCCGGATCGTCGTACGGCACCTCGTCGAGCGTCACGACGGTGACGTACGCGGCCGTGCTGTACGGGTCGGCGGCCGGACCGGCCAGCCGGCGCCCGTCCCGCAGGCGCAGCACCAGTCCGTCCCGGACGGGCTCCCGGCCCGTGACCCACGGCAGCGGCTCGTGGGCGAGCGCACGCCACAGCCGGGACAGCACGGCCGCGCGGGCGCCCGGCAGCTCTGCCGTGAACCGGGGCAGGAGACCGGGACGCACGGCCGCCAGCTCTTCGGCGACCTCGGCCTCGGCGGTGTCGGGACGGTGCACGGCGGGCTCCTCGGGTACGAGTAGGACGTCACGGCCGGGCGGCGACGACGGACATACTGATCGTCCCCGCCCATGGACAGACCGTAGGGAACGAGTGGAACGCGTGGATCTCCTGCCCCCGCCCACCGGCGCCGACCCCGCATCCGGGGAGGACGTCGCGGAGCGGGCCGACGCCTTCGCGGCGGTACCGCTGCTGAACTGCCTGCTGCGCGAGGTCGCGGAACCCCTGCCGGGACCCGGCGACCGGCCCGTGTACCGGCTGCCCGGCGGCGGCCGGCTGCTGCGCGTGCGCGCCGGGCGGCGACCGGCCGAACCGGAGGTGTACGCGGCCGGCGGCTGGCACCGGATCGGCCACACCGAGCTGGTGAAACTCGTCGCCGAGGTACTGCGCCGGCACACCGGCCTGTCCAATCACGAACTGCCCACCGAGATGACCGACAGCCGGGACGCGGTGGCCGCCCTGCTGGCGGCCCGGGCCCGGGCGACCCCGCCCGTCGACCCGTATCTCCGGTCCGAGCAGTCGCTCCTCACCGGCCACACCCACCACCCCGCCCCCAAGGCGCGCGGCGGTGGCCCGCACGCAGGCTGGCTGCCGTACGCGCCCGAGGCGCACGCCCGTTTCCCGCTGACCCTGCTGGCCGTGCGCGAGGACGCCGTCGTCGAGGAGGGCGACACCTCCGCCCTGGACGCCCTCGGCCAGGCTCCCCCCGGCCACCGCCTGCTGCCCGCCCACCCCTGGCAGCTCGACCTGGCCGGCCACGCCCTGGCCCCCGCCTTCGCCGACGGCCGCCTGCTGCGGCTGGGCACGACCGGGGCCCCGGTCTGGCCGACGGCCGCGATCCGCACGGTGTACGCCCCCGAGCGCGACCTGTTCCTGAAGTTCAGCCTCGACGTGCGCATCACCAACGACGTCCGCCGGCTGTGGCGGCACGACCTGCTCCGACTGCGCCGCACCGACACCGCGGTCGCCGAGGCGTTCGCCGCGATCGGGCCCCCGGCGGCCTGGCTCGCGGACCGCGGCTACCGCACCGCGGACTTCGCCTTCGAGGAGCTGGCCGTCGTCGTCCGCGACGGACTGCGCGACCGCCTGCTGCCGGGCGCGACCCCGCTGCTCGCCGCCGGTCTCGTGGAGGGCTTCGAGGGCAGCCCGCTGGAGCGCGCGGCCGACCCGGCCGCCTGGTGGGAGGCGTACCTCACGGCCGTCGTACCGCCCGTCCTGACCGCCTTCGCCGACGACGGCGTCGTCCTGGAGGCACACCTGCAGAACACCCTGGTCGCCGTGGACGCCGCCGGCACGCCCGTGCAGGCCCTGTTCCGGGACGCCGAGGGCGTCAAGCTGCTGCCGGACACCTCCCGGGCGGCCGGCTGGGAGCGGCTGGTGTACTGCCTGATCGTCAACCACCTGCACGAGATCGCCGGCGCCCTGGCCGAGCACCACCCCGGATTCGCCCCGTGGCCCGCCGCCCGCCGGGAACTCGCCCGCCACGACCTGCCCGAGATCCCCGCCCTGCTCGCCTCGCCCACGCTGCCCGGCAAGACCAACCTGCTCCTGCGCTGGACGGGCGCGGACGGCGCCGACGCCCGCTACCGCCCGCTGCCCAACCCGCTGCGCGGGACGTGAGCGCCGGGGCCTGCCTTACCCTGGCCGGTGTGCTGCGCGACGTGACTGCTGTTCGATACGTGACCCCGCTGAGGTCGGGCGGCTCCGTCCCCGGGGTCGTCGAGGCCGACGACCTGGGCACCTACGTCGTGAAGTTCACCGGCTCCGCGCAGGGCCGCAAGGCGCTGGTCGCCGAGGTGATCGTGGGGGAGCTGGCCCGCGCCCTGGGGCTGCGCTTCCCCGAGCTGGTGCTGGTCCACTTCGATCCGGCGATCGCCGCCCACGAGCCCCACCAGGAGGTCCGGGAGCTGCACACGGCCAGCGCGGGCGTCAACCTCGGCATGGACTGGCTGCCGGACGCGCGGGACTTCACCCCGCAGGTCGCGCAGGTCTTCCCCGTCGACCCGCTGGAGGCCGGCCGGATCGTCTGGCTGGACGCGCTCACCGTGAACGTCGACCGCACGGTCCACAGCTCCAACCTGATGGTCTGGCCGACGCTCGGGGTCGCACCCCCGAAGCTGTGGCTGATCGACCACGGCGCCGCGCTCGTCTTCCACCACCGCTGGGGCACCACCGACCCGACGAAGGCCTACGACTTCCGGCACCACGCCCTCGGCCACTACGGGCCCGATGTGCGCACGGCCGACGCCGAGCTGCGGCCCAAGGTCACCGAGGAACTGCTGCGGGCGATCACGGACGAGGTCCCGGACGCCTGGCTGGCCGACGAACCCGGCTTCGACACGCCCGGCGAGGTGCGCCGGGCCTATGTGGACTTCCTCCTGACCCGCGCGCGGTCGTCCGCGACCTGGCTGCCCACCGACTTCCCCAGCCGTGAGGAGCTGGCCGCCGAGAACGCCCGGCGCGCCGAGCGCACCCAGCAGGGCCGGCCGGACTGGCTCAAGCGGGTCCCCGACCTGCACGGCAAGCCGGCCGCCGAGCAGGACTGGTCGGTCCACCTGGGCTGACACACGCCCGCGCCCCCGGTGCTGTGCGGTACCGGGGGCGCGGGCGCGTGTCGCGGTGTCAGCCCTTGAGCTGCTCGTACGCCGGCAGGGTGAGGAAGTCGGCGTAGTCCTCGTCGAGGGAGACCGTCAGCAGCAGGTCGTGGGCCTGCTGCCAGTTGCCGGCCGCGAACGCCTCGTCGCCGATCTCGGCGCGGATGTTCGCCAGCTCCTCGGCGGCGACCTTGCGGGCGAGGTCGGCGGTGACCCGCTCGCCGTTGTCGAGGACGACACCGGCGTTGATCCACTGCCAGATCTGGGAGCGGGAGATCTCGGCGGTGGCCGCGTCCTCCATCAGGTTGAAGATGGCGACCGCGCCGAGGCCGCGCAGCCACGCCTCGATGTAGCGGATGCCGACCTGGACCGCGTTGACCAGGCCCGCGTACGTCGGCTTGGCGTCGAGGGAGTCGATGGCGATCAGGTCGGCCGCCTTGACGTCGACGTCCTCGCGCAGGCGGTCCTTCTGGTTCGGCTTGTCGCCGAGGACCTTGTCGAAGGACTCCATGGCGATCGGGACCAGGTCGGGGTGGGCGACCCAGGAGCCGTCGAAGCCGTCGCCGGCCTCGCGGTCCTTGTCGGCGCGGACCTTCTCGAAGGCGACCTTGTTGACCTCGGCGTCCCGGCGGGAGGGGATGAAGGCCGCCATGCCGCCGATCGCGTGCGCGCCGCGCTTGTGGCAGGTGCGGACGAGCAGTTCGGTGTACGCGCGCATGAACGGGGCCGTCATCGTGACCGCGTTGCGGTCCGGCAGGACGAACTTCTCGCCGCCGTCACGGAAGTTCTTGACGATGGAGAACAGGTAGTCCCAGCGGCCGGCGTTCAGTCCGGAGGCGTGGTCGCGCAGCTCGTACAGGATCTCCTCCATCTCGTACGCCGCCGTGATCGTCTCGATCAGGACGGTGGCGCGGACGGTGCCCTGCGGGATGCCGACGTAGTCCTGCGCGAAGACGAAGACGTCGTTCCAGAGGCGGGCCTCCAGGTGGGACTCCGTCTTGGGGAGGTAGAAGTACGGGCCCTTGCCGAGGTCGAGCAGGCGCTGGGCGTTGTGGAAGAAGTACAGGCCGAAGTCGACGAGGGCGCCGGGGACCGGGGTGTCGCCCAGCTTCAGGTGCCGCTCGTCCAGGTGCCAGCCGCGCGGGCGCATGACGACCGTCGCCAGCTCCTCGTTCGGGCGCAGGGCGTAGGACTTGCCGGTGCGCTCGTCGGTGAAGTCGATGCTGCGGGTGTAGGCGTCGATCAGGTTGAGCTGGCCGAGGACGACGTTCTCCCAGGTCGGCGCTGAGGCGTCCTCGAAGTCCGCGAGCCAGACCTTCGCGCCCGAGTTGAGGGCGTTGATGGTCATCTTGCGGTCGGTGGGGCCGGTGATCTCGACGCGGCGGTCCTGCAGCGCGGCCGGGGCGGGGGCCACCTTCCAGGAGTCGTCCGCGCGGATGGCGGCGGTCTCCGGGAGGAAGTCGAGCGTGGAGGTGCGGGCGATCTCGGCGCGGCGCTCGGCACGGCGGGCGAGGAGCTCGTCACGCCGGGGCGTGAACCGCCGGTGCAGCTCGGCCACGAAGGCGAGCGCCGCATCGGTGAGGACCTCCTCCTGCCGCGGCAGGGGCTCGGCGTCGACGATGGCCAGCGGGGACGGCGCTGGTGCGGACATGAGCTGTCACTTCCTTCAGCGGTGGCACCGGGTGCCAACGGGCACGAACGGGGAGAAGTCACACCCGCTGTGCGGTCGGGTGCTTCTGGTCAGTGGATAGTAGTTTCCTCATCGTGGAACTTCAATGGTTTGTTGATGTCGAGATTCTCTGAGTCGAGGGAAGGTGGCGCTCGGTGCCACGCCCTTCACTCAAGGTGGAACAGGTCGGCCTCGGTGTCGATGTCGTACGGCCGGGCCACGTCCCCGCACTCGACGAGCGTGATCGCCGCACGGTGGTCCTCCAGATAGGCGCGTGCCCCCCGGTCGCCGGTCGCAGTCGCGGCGATGCCCGCCCAGTGGGCGGCCCCGAACAGGACGGGATGCCCGCGCACGCCGTCGTAGGCGGCCGCCACCAGCGACGTCTCGTCCCGGTACCCGGCCCGCACCCGCGTCACCGCCTCCGCGCCGATACCGGGCTGGTCCACCAGTGAGACCAGCGCGGCCCGCGCCCCCGTGCCGGCGAGCGAGCGGAGCCCGGCGCGCAGCGACGACCCCATGCCCTCCTCCCAGCCGGGGTTGTCCACCAGGACGCACCCGTCGAGCGCCGCCCGGGCCCGTACGTCCTCCGCCCGCGCCCCCAGCACCACGTGCACGCGGGTGAGGCCCGCCGCGCGGAGCGTGCCGACCGCGTGCTCGACGAGCGGGCGTCCGCGGTGTCCGAGCAGGGCCTTGGGGCGTCCGCCGAGCCGCCGCCCGCCCCCCGCCGCCAGCAGCAGCCCGGCGACCTGGTCTTCGTAGTCCGTCATGCGTCCTGCATACCCGAACGGCCGTCGGAAGGCTCCGGCGTGCGCCGGGTTCTCCGGGGACTGAATTTCGGTCCTCGCAGTGGCGCGCGCGGCACCGGTGGCGTTAACTTGCCCGCGTTCCGGCGCCCGGCCGGCGTTCGCGGGCGCTCGGCACGTTCAACCGCGCAGGGGCGCACAACGGGGTGCGAGGGGGAGGGCTGTGTTGCGGAGCTCGGGGCAGACGCGCGTGACCGTCGGCGACGAGGACGTGGAGGACGTGAGGGTGGCGGCACTGCGCATCGCGGTGTCGCGGTTACGCCGGCAGCTCGCCGTGCTGCCCGCGGACTTCCCCGACCGGGCCGTCGCCGAAGAAGAACTGGCCGACCTCGCCGCGATGACGGCCCACGGTGTCCCCGAGGCGCCGCGGCTGTACCGCTCCCTGCTGCTGATCGCCGGTGCGATCGGCTCCGTCAGCGCCCTGTCGCGAGGGCTTTCGGACGTCCGGCACGCCGTGGAGCTCTTCGGCGATCCGCCGCGCCGGTGACGGACCGGCCCGCCACGACCGCGGCCCCCGGCCGCAGGGGGCCGGGGGCCGCGGGTGCGTGAAGCGCGGGTCCGGGGGGCGAGGGTGCCTGGGCGGCCGGCTCAGGCGGCCGGGCTGCCGCCCGAGGCCAGCAGCGCCTCCGAGAGCTCCGCCGCCACCTGCTGCAGCACCGGCACGATCTTGTCGGTCGCGGCCTCCGTGACCCGGCCGGCCGGGCCCGAGATCGAGATGGCCGCGGCGGTGGGGGAGTTGGGCACGGAGACGGCCAGGCAGCGGACACCGATCTCCTGCTCGTTGTCGTCGATCGCGTACCCCTGGCGCCGCACGTCCTCCAGCGCGGCGAGGAACCCGTCCGGCGTCGTGATCGTCTTCTCGGTCGCGGCCGGCATGCCGGTGCGGTTCAGCAGGGCCCGCACCTCCTCCGGCGGGAAGCCGGCGAGCAGCGCCTTGCCCACACCCGTGGAGTGCGGCAGGACGCGCCGGCCGACCTCGGTGAACATGCGCATCGAGTGCTTGGACGGCACCTGCGCCACGTACACGATCTCGTCGCCGTCGAGCAGCGCCATGTTCGCCGTCTCGCCGGTCTCCTCGACCAGGCGGGCGAGATGGGGACGTGCCCACGTGCCCAGCAGCCGGGACGCCGACTCGCCGAGGCGGATCAGGCGCGGGCCGAGCGCATAGCGGCGGTTGGGCTGCTGGCGTACGTATCCGCAGGCCACGAGCGTGCGCATCAGGCGGTGGATGGTGGGCAGGGGCAGTCCGCTGCTCGCGGACAGCTCGCTCAGGCCGACCTCGCCGCCCGCGTCCGCCATCCGTTCGAGCAGGTCGAAGGCGCGCTCCAGGGACTGGACGCCACCTGTGGCGGACCTGGCGGAGTCGGTGGTGCTGGCGCTGGACGTCGGCACGGCACGTTCCTTTCGGGGCTGGCGGGAGGGCAGAAGCCTACCCGGCAGCCGGTTGACTCCTGGCTTGTACGTAGCTACGTTCTGCTTGCTGGAATTCTAATTCCGCTTTGTGGAAACGTCCAGAGCGGAGTCGTCGAGCATGCCCGGAAAAGGGTGCCTCTTGACGACGTGGAACCGGGAGTGAAGACTCCTTCAACAGAACGTTGAAATCCGTTACGTGGCGGTAGATCCCGTTTCCCGGATGTGAACCGGTAACAGAACGGCGGCCAAGAGAGGGGTTCGGGTGTCCGAAGCTGAACTGGTGCTGCGCTCGACGCGCGTCATCACTCCCGAGGGGACGCGTGCCGCGTCCGTCGTGGTGTCCGGGGAGAGGATCACGGCCGTCCTGCCGTACGACGCCCCCGTCCCGGCCGGCGCCCGCCTGGAGGACGTCGGCGACCACGTCGTCCTGCCCGGCCTGGTCGACACCCACGTGCACGTCAACGACCCGGGCCGCACCGAGTGGGAGGGCTTCTGGACCGCCACGCGCGCCGCGGCGGCCGGCGGCATCACCACCCTCGTCGACATGCCGCTCAACTCGCTCCCGCCCACCACGACGGTCGACCACCTGCACACCAAGCAGAAGGTCGCCGCCGACAAGGCCCACATCGACGTCGGCTTCTGGGGCGGCGCCCTGCCCGACAACGTCGGCGACCTGCGCCCGCTGCACGAGGCCGGGGTCTTCGGTTTCAAGGCGTTCCTGTCGCCGTCGGGCGTGGACGAGTTCCCGCACCTCGACCAGGAGCAGCTCGCCCGCTCCCTCGCCGAGATCGCCGGCTTCGGCGGCCTGCTGATCGTGCACGCCGAGGACCCGCACCACCTCGCCGCCGCCCCGCAGCAGGGCGGCCCCAAGTACGCCCACTTCCTCGCCAGCCGCCCGCGCGACGCCGAGGACACCGCCATCGCGGCCCTGATCGCGCAGGCCAAGCGCCTCGACGCGCGCGTGCACATCCTCCACCTCTCCTCCAGCGACGCGCTGCCGCTGATCGCCGAGGCCAGGGCCGACGGCGTCCGTGTCACGGTGGAGACCTGTCCGCACTACCTCACCCTCACGGCCGAGGAAGTCCCGGACGGTGCGAGCGAGTTCAAGTGCTGCCCGCCCATCCGTGAGGCCGCCAACCAGGACCTGCTGTGGCAGGCGCTGGCGGACGGCACCATCGACTGCGTCGTCACCGACCACTCTCCCTCCACCGCCGACCTCAAGACGGACGACTTCGCCACCGCCTGGGGCGGCATCTCCGGCCTCCAGCTGAGCCTGTCCGCCGTGTGGACCGAGGCCCGCAAGCGCGGCCACGGACTGGAGGACGTCGTGCGCTGGATGTCGTCGAACACGGCACGGCTCGTGGGGCTCGACACCCGCAAGGGCGCCATCGCGGAGGGACATGACGCCGACTTCGCCGTCCTCGCCCCCGACGAGACGTTCACCGTCGACCCCGCCGCCCTCCAGCACCGCAACCGCGTCACCGCGTACGCGGGCAAGACCCTGTACGGCGTCGTGAAGTCCACCTGGCTGCGCGGCCGGCGCATCGTGGCGGACGGCGCGTTCACCGAGCCGAAGGGACAGCTCCTCTCCCGGACCTGAACCGTCCGGACCTCCTGAATCCAGATCGCCCCGAACGACCCCGAAAGGAACACCTGATCACCGTGACGGCCCAGCAGAACTCCTCGTTGGCCAGCTTCACCGGCGACGCGAACCCCTACGGAGGCGGTGACCCGTACGCGGACTACCGCACCGCGGACCTGCCCTTCACCCAGTACGCCAACCTCGCCGACCGGCGGCTCGGCGCCGGTGTCGTCGCCGCCAACGACGAGTTCTTCGCCCAGCGCGAGAACCTGCTGGTGCCCGAACGCGCCGAGTTCGACCCCGAGCACTTCGGGCACAAGGGCAAGATCATGGACGGCTGGGAGACCCGCCGCCGCCGCGGCACCTCGGCCGAGCACCCCTGGCCCACCGAGGACGACCACGACTGGGCCCTGATCCGGCTCGGCGCGCCCGGCGTGATCCGCGGCATAGTCGTCGACACGGCCCACTTCCGCGGCAACTACCCGCAGGCCGTGTCCATCGAGGGCGCCTCGGTGCCGGGCTCCCCGTCGCCCGAGGAACTCCTCGCCGGCGACGTGAAGTGGACGACCCTCGTACCGCGCACGCCGGTCGGCGGCCACGCCGCCAACGGCTTCGCCGTCTCCACCGAGCAGCGCTTCACCCACCTGCGCCTCAACCAGCACCCCGACGGCGGCATCGCCCGCCTGCGGGTGTACGGCGAGGTCGTCCCCGACCCGGCGTGGCTCGCCGCGCTCGGCACCTTCGACGTGGTCGCCCTGGAGAACGGCGGCCAGGTCGAGGACGCCTCCAACCTCTTCTACTCGCCGGCCACCAACACCATCCAGCCGGGCCGCTCCCGCAAGATGGACGACGGCTGGGAGACCCGCCGCCGCCGCGACCAGGGCAACGACTGGATCCGCTACCGGCTGGTCGACCGCTCCCAGATCCGCGCGATCGAGATCGACACCGCCTACCTGAAGGGCAACTCGGCCGGCTGGGCGTCGCTGTCCGTGAAGGACGGCGAGGACGGCGAGTGGCGCGAGGTCCTGCCGCGCACCCGGCTCCAGCCCGACACCAACCACCGCTTCGTGCTGCCCGAGCCGGCCGTCGGCACTCACGCGCGCGTGGACATCTTCCCCGACGGCGGCATCTCCCGCCTGCGCCTGTTCGGTTCCCTGACGGAGGACGGCGCGGCCCACCTGGCCGCCCGCCACCAGGAACTGGGCGGCTGATCCACCAGGACCCGCGGGGCGCACCGGCCGGACAGCACCGGTGCGCCCCGCGCGCAGTGTGCAGAGCCTGCGCACCTTGCGTAGCCGGCGGGCAGCCCTGCGCCCGGGCGTCTGTGCTGGGTGGGGGTGGGCGCGCTGCCCGGCGCTGACGGGGTGCCGCCTGCGCCCACCCGTGCCGCCCCAAGCGGCACGACTGCCCGCAGGCTGAGTTACGCCGCGTGACCCCCGTCCACCGAGAACTCCGCCCCCGTGACATACGTCGCCGCCGCCAGGTACGCGACCGTCGACGCCACCTCCTCCACCGTGCCGAACCGTCCCAGCGCGGTCATGGCCGCCTGGCCGTGCGCGTAGGGACCGTCCGCCGGGTTCATGTCGGTGTCGATCGGCCCGGGGTGGACGATGTTCGCCGTGATCCCCCGCGGACCCAGCTCCCTCGCCAGGGCCTTCGTCAGCCCGATGAGCGCCGACTTGCTCATCGCGTACAGCGTGCCGCCGGGGCCGGGCACACGCTGGGTCATGCAGGTGCCGACGGTGATGATCCGGCCGCCCTCCGCCATGCGCGCCGCGGCCGCCTGGGAGGTCAGGAAGACCCCGCGGACGTTCACGGCGAGGACCCGGTCGACATCGGCGAGCGACAGCCCCTCCAGCGGTCCCAGCAGCCCCACGCCCACGTTGTTCACCAGCACGTCGAGTCCGCCCCCGAGCGCCTGGGCCGCGTGCTCCACGACCCCGGCCGCCTCCTCGGCGTCGGCGGAGTCCGCCCGCAGCGCGACCGCCCGGCGCCCCAGCGCCCCGACGGCCCGTACGACGTCCTCGGCCGCGTCCTTGCCGTTCACGTAGGTGAGGGCCACGTCCGCGCCCTCCCGCGCGAGCCGGAGTGCCGTCGCCGCGCCGATGCCACGGCTGCCGCCCGTCACCAGGGCCGTCCGGCCGGCCAGGGTTCCCGAAGAGTTGTCCGTCCATGAGTTCGTGTTCATGAGTCCATCCCAGCGTCCGCGCACCCCCCGCGCTGGCGGCGATCGGACGTCGACGTGAGGCGGCGTTCGCGCGGGCGATGAGTTGCGGGTGCCGGCGGGGTCTGAGCTGATGACGGCAGATCCCCGAGCACCGGAAAGCAGGCACCCGCCATGGGAAAGCTGGTCCTCACCTCCTTCGTCACCCTCGACGGCGTCCACCAGGCACCCGGCGGCCCGCAGGAGGACACCCGCGACGGCTTCGAGCAGGGCGGCTGGAGCGTGCCCTACGGCGACGACGACTTCGGCCGGTTCATCGGCGCGGTCTTCGACCGGTCCGGCGCCTTCCTCCTCGGCCGGCTGACGTACGAGATCTTCGCGTCGTACTGGCCGAAGGTGACCGATCCCGCCGACCCCGTCGCGTCCAGGCTGAACCGCCTGCCGAAGTACGTGGTGTCGACCACCCTCGACCGGGCCGGGTGGGAGGGCACCACCGTGATCGGCGGCGACCTCGCCAAGGAGGTCACCGGGCTCAAGGAACGTACCGACGGCGAGCTCCAGGTGCACGGCAGCGGTGTCCTCGCCCGGTCCCTGCTGGCGCTCGGCCTCGTCGACACCGTCCACCTGCTGACCTTCCCGGTCGTGCTGGGCGCCGGGCGCCGCCTGTTCGCGGAGGGCACCGTGCCGACCGCGTTCCGGCACACCGCCGGGAGCGTCACGGCCGCGGGCGTGTCCATCCACTCGTACGACCTGGCCGGCCGCCCCGAGTACGGCTCCTACGACCTCCCGGAGAACGCGTAGCCGCGCCACGCCGTGCCGCTCGGGCGCGTGCCGGGGGACCGGGGCCGGGCGGCAGGTCAACTCGCCGAAAACACACGGGACTTCCCGGGAAAATCCACGGTCTTGTCATTGACATGCCATCGTCTACGCGCGTCATCATGAGGTCATGCGATTCCCCCCACGCGCCGCTCGGACCGGCGCCGCAGCCGCAGTCCTGTCCGCCCTGCTCGTCGGCGGCACCGTCTCCGCGACCCCGGCAGGTGCCGCCGCCACCGCGGTCGGCGACATCTGCTACAGCGACCTGCCCCCGCAGGCGCACGACACGCTCGACCTGATCGAGCAGGGCGGCCCCTTCCCGTACGAGCAGGACGGGACTGTCTTCCAGAACCGGGAAGGCATCCTGCCGAGCCGGTCCGCCGGCTACTACCACGAGTACACGGTCATCACGCCCGGCTCCCCGACCCGCGGCGCGCGCCGCATCGTGACCGGTGAGCAGTACCAGGAGGACTACTACACGGCCGACCACTACGCCTCGTTCGACCTCGTCGACTACGGCTGCTGACGGGCCCGCGGGCCCGGCCTTCGGAACCGGGGCCCGGCGGCCGGCGATCAGCCGGACCCGGGCTTCCGGCTCTCGGCGGCGGCGAACAGGGCGCCGCCCAGCACGAGCAGTGCGATGCTCGCGTAGATCTCGTACCCGTCGAGGAGGCCGATCCGCTGGACCAGGCCCCAGTTCCAGTCGGTGAACTCGTGCACCAGGCCCGCCACGCCCTGCACGATCGCGATGATTCCCAGGATCTCCAGCAACTGCTTCATGACACAGACTCTCGCCCCGCGGACCCCCCACCCACATCGGCCGCGGGGCGAGACCGGCCCGACGGAAGGCGCCCCTTCCGGCCGGTCCGCCCGCCGAAAGTCTCGGGCCGTGCGACTTTGGTCGGTGATCCGGCGCTCGCGGCGCCGACCGCGGCGGGCGCTGCGTAGATTTGTCGATTGTGAGTGAGTACAGGCCGGTGCGGACGACCCCGCCCTTCCCGGAGCGGCGCTGGATGCTGCCGTCGGCGGTGATCGAGGGGCTCGACCCGGCCGCGGAACCGTCGGGGCGCAGGCCACGGCGTACGGCACGCGACTGGATCGTCGACTTCGGCTGCTTCCTGCTCGCCGTGCTCGTCGGCATCCTCGCCATGGACACGCTCGAGCAGGAGCCGGACCTCCCGAAGGCCGTGGAGGCCGTCGACCAGCTGATCGGTGCCCTCGCCTGCGCCGCCGTCTGGCTCAGGCGCCGGTGGCCGGTCGGCCTGGCGGTGGCGATGGTGCCGGCCGGGCTCGTCTCGGGCACCGCGGGCGGCGCCGTCCTGGTCTCCCTCTTCACCCTCGCCGTGCACCGGCCCTTCCGGTACGTGGCCTGGGTGGGCGGCGCGTGCGCGGCGGTGCAGGCGGTCTACTACTGGCTGCGCCCGGAGCCCGGGGTGCCGTACCTCGGCGCGGCCCTCTTCGGCGTGCTGCTGACCGCCACGGTCGCCGGCTGGGGGATGCTCGTCCGGGCCAAACGGCAGCTCCTGCTGAGCCTGCGCGACCGGGCCCGGCACGCGGAGGCGGAGGCACGGCTGCGGGCCGAGCAGGCGCAGCGGCTCGCCCGTGAGGCCATCGCCCGCGAGATGCACGACGTCCTGGCGCACCGGCTGACGCTGCTGAGCGTCCACGCGGGCGCCCTGGAGTTCCGGCCCGACGCCTCCCGCGAGGAGGTGGCGCGGGCCGCGGGCGTCATCCGGGAGAGCGCGCACGAGGCGCTGCAGGACCTGCGGGAGATCATCGGCGTGCTGCGGGCGGCCGACGCCGACGACGCGGGCCGCCCCCAGCCGACGCTCGCGGCCCTCGACGAGCTCGTCGCCGAGTCCCGCGAGGCCGGTATGAAGGTCACCCTCGCCGGTCGGGTCGCCGACCCCGCCGCCGTGCCCGCCTCCGTGGGGCGCACCGCCTACCGCATCGCCCAGGAGGCCCTGACCAACGCCCGCAAGCACGCGCCCGGTACGGAGGTCACGGTGTCGGTCGCCGGAGGCCCCGGCGACGGCCTCGCCGTGACCGTGCGCAACACGGCGCCCGAGGGCGAGGCGCCGCGCGTCCCCGGTTCCGGGCAGGGCCTGATCGGCCTGTCCGAGCGTGCCACGCTGGCGGGCGGCACGCTGACGCACGGTCCCACGGCCGACGGCGGCTTCGAGGTGCGGGCGCGGCTGCCGTGGGCGTGAACGCGCGGCCGCCCCCGCGGTGAGGCGCGCGGACGGTCATGGCAGCGTGCCGCCAGGGGCTGCGCGGCGATCGGCGCGGAGACGCGGCCCTGTCGCCGCGGGCGGGCAGGACGGCATGGCCGGGGTGCGGGAGCGGGGCAGCAGGACGTGCCACGGCTCGTGATCGCCCCGCCGCTGCCACGGAAGTGACGAGGCCCGCCGGGTGGCGCCGTGGGGGAACGGGGCCGGGGCGGGCTCGGGTCGAGGGGAACGGGGGAGGGGACCGGGTGGCTCGCGCGTGCGGGTCCGCCCCCGCGGTCGTACGCGTGGATCAGTCCTGCACGGCGGCCAGTTCGGCCGTGATGCGCTCGGTGCGGCCCGGTGACAGGTCCAGCGCGGCGAGCACCGAGGGCACCGCCAGGCTGGGCAGGACGTGGCGCTGCATGGAGATGTAGCGCTCCTCCAGGTCCGCGTAGTCGCTGAGGGTCTGCGACACCATCTGGATGCCGGTGAAGGCGCCCATGATCAGGTCCGCCGACTCGGAGGTGTCCACGTGCGGCAGCAGTTCGCCGTTCTCCCGGGCCTGGTCCAGCAGACTCAGCAGCATCTCCCTCCACCGCAGGAACGGTCCGCGCCGGTCGAGGGTGTGCGCCTGCTGGTCCATGGAGAGCCGTACCCCCGCCCGCGTCAGCAGGTTGGTGCGCAGCCGGTGGATGAACCACAGGCCCGTGTCGACCAGCTCTTGGAGCTTCAGGGGCTGCGGGGGCACCTGTTCCGGCGGCTCCTGCGCGTCGAACACGCCCAGGGCCAGCTCCTCCTTGGACTCGAAGTGGAAGTAGAGAGCGCCCTTGGTCACGCCGGCCACCTTGAGGATCTCGGTGATGGTCGCCGCCTGGTACCCCTGCCGTTCGAAGACGACCGCTGCGGCCTCCAGGATCGTCTGGCGGGTGCGGATCGCGCGGTCCTGCTTGGCCACGCCTGCCTCCTCAGTCATTGCATCTCGCTCGGCGACCACATCCGGTCCGGACTGGTCACCCTAGAAAAAAAACCGCCTAGTCTGTATCTTATCAGTGCGCGCGCACCACCGATCAGTTCGCTCGCCATGTGCCCGGGGGGACCCATGTATCCAGAAATCGTTTTGCCGCGACCAGCCGTAGCCACCAGGCCGCAGACCAGAACCGGCCTGCCGGTTCCCCTGGAGCTGGTCCACCGGACGCAACCAGGAGACGCCTTCGCGGACAGTTGGACGCGCACGGACGAGAACCGGTTCTCGGTCACCGCACGACTGCCCCACGACCACCCGTTCTTCGCGCCCGTGCACGGAGACCGGCACGATCCGCTGCTCCTCATGGAGACGATGCGGCAGTCCGCCATGCTCGTCTTCCACGCCGGGTACGGCGTCCCGGTCGGCCACCACTTCCTGATGTCCGGCCTGGACCACGTCTGCTACCCCGAACACCTCGGGGCCGGGGGTGAACCGGCCGAACTGGACATCGAGACCATCTGCTCCGATCTCGCCTGGCGCGGCACCAGCCTCGTGCGGGGCCGGGTCGACTGGCTCGTCCGCCGCGACGGCCGGCTCGTCGCCACCGGCACCGGCCTGACCCGCTTCATAGCCCCGTCCGTCTACCGGCGGATGCGCGGCGAGCACGCCCAGCCCCGCGCCTGGCGGGCCACCTCCAGGCCGCTGCCCACGGCCCTGGCCGGCCGCACCCGCACCGAGGACGTCCTGCTGTCCTCCACGCCCCACGACAACCTCTGGGAACTGCGCGTGGACACCTCCCACGGCACCCTCTTCCAGGGACCCAAGGACCACGTGCCCGGCATGCTCCTGCTGGAGGCCGCCCGCCAGGCCGCCTGCGCCGCCACCGCCGGCGAACGGTTCGTCCCCACCGCCGGCGTCACCCGCTTCGACCGGTACGCCGAGTTCGACCGCCCCTGCTGGATCAGGGCCACGGTGCTCACCGACACCCGCCCCGGCACCACCACCGTCCGCGTCACCGGACAGCAGGACGCCGAGAGCGTCTTCACCGCCACCCTGTCCGGAACCGTCCCCGCGCCCTGACCGCACCCCGGAAGGAGAGTCATGATCCTCGTGACCGGGGCGACGGGCCCGGTCGGCCGAGAGGTCGCCCACCTCCTGCGCGGGGAGCCGGCCGTGCGCATCCTCGCCCGGGACCCCGGGCGGGTGAGCGTCACGGGACCCGGAGTCGAGACCGTCCGCGCCGACTACGCCGACCACGCCTCCCTCGACCAGGCCCTGCGCGGCGTCCGCGCCGCCTTCCTGGTGACCAACAGCGTCACCGATCCGGACGACGCACGCTTCGTACAGGCGGCGCGCGAGGCCGGTGTGCGGCACGTGGTCAAGCTGTCGATGCTCGCCGTCACCGAATCCGGTGCCGACGACCTCATCACCCGTACCCAGCGGTGCAACGAGGCCGTCATCCGCGACTCCGGACTCGACTGGACGTTCCTGCGCGCCCGCACCTTCATGTCCAACACGCTGTCCTGGGCCCACGGCATCCGCACGGAAGGCGTCGTCCGAGCCCTGTACGGCACCTCCCGTGTCGCCTGCGTCGACCCGCGCGACATCGCGTGCGTCGCGGTCCGCGCCCTGACGGAACCCGGCAGGCACGAGGGCCGGTCGTACGCCCTGTCCGGACCCGAGGCCATCAGCGCGGCCGAGCAGACCGCCCAGCTCGCGGAGGTCGTCGGACGCCCGCTGCGTTTCGTGGAGCTCACCCGGGGCGAGGCCGAGGAGCGGCTGCTGCGGCGCCACCCGCGCCCCGTGGCCGAGGCGTTCCTCGCCAGCGCGGAGCGGCAGCGGGCCGGCGCCAAGGCCACCGTCCTGCCGACGGTGCGCCACCTCATGGGCCGGCCGGCCAGGACCTTCCGGGACTGGGCGGCCGACCACGCCGCGGCGTTCGCCTGACGGACCCGGCCGGACGGGCGCCGCGATGAGCGTCCTCGTCGCGTGCCTGAAACTCCCGGTGTGCGTGGGCGCCCCTGTGCAGGGGGCGCCCACGCACGCTTCAGGTTGTCGGGAAGGGCGCATCGCGTGACGCGTGCGCCGCACGGTCCGCCGGACGGCACACCCGGGGCCCCGCCGTCCCGTGCGGGGCCCCTTCCGCCGTGCGCGTCCCGTCATGGGTGCGGCCGCAGGGGCAGGTGGACGTCGACGCGGGTGCCCTCGCCGGGTGTGCTCTCCACCGTGAGGCGGCCGCCCAGGTCCTCCACCCGGTCCGCCATCGACCGCAGGCCCGGCGCGCGGTGGCCCGCCGCCAGGACCGCCGCGGTGTCGAAGCCCGCCCCGTCGTCGACGACGCCGAGGTGCGCCCAGCGCCGGGTGAAGCGGAGCGTCACCGTCACCTGGCGGGCGCCCGCGTGGCGAAGCGCGTTGTGCAGGGCCTCGCGGGCCGCCAGGAACAGCTCCCTGCGGCAGACGTCGGCCAGCAGCCGCTCGTCCCCGGTCGCCCGGAACCGCACCTTCGCCGTGCCCGGCCCGACGGTGTCCGCGAACTCCTCCAGCGCTTCGACCAGCGGCGGCAGCACGGTCTGCGCGTGGAGGCCGCCGGTGAGCCGCCGGGTGATGTCGATGGCCTGCTGGAGCGCCTCGCGGGCCGCATCCAGGTGGGAGCACGCCGCCGGCTCCGCGGCGTGCTGCTCGATCCTGCGGGCGGCGGTCGACAGGGCGGTCCCCAGCTCGTCGTGCACGGTGCGGGCCAGCAGCCGCCGCTCCCGCCACACCAGGTCGCCGTGGTCACGCACCGCGGGCACCGATTCCAGCCGGACCGGGGCGTCGCAGTCCCCGCCGGTCCGCCTCGCCCGGCCGTAGGCCGAACGATGGAGGCCTTCCTGAAGCGACCGGGCGAAGCCGTCGCCCACGACGGCTTCGAGCCAGGCGAGACCGTGCTGCTGGACGAGGGCGGTGGGGGCGCTCATCGGTCCTCCTCGGGCAGGTGACAGGGAAACGGGGGACATGTGGACCGGGAGAGAACCGGCATTTAACAAACCGGTCTCGCGGTTTTTAAGCGGTGGCGACGGTCCAGGTGTCGCCGCCGGCGAGGAGGGCGGCGAGGTCGCCCTTGCCGTTCTGTTCGATGGCGGTGTCGAGCTGGTCGGCCATCTGGACGTCGTAGACGGGGCGGTCGACGGAGCGGAAGACGCCGATCGGGGTGTTGTGCAGGGTGTCGGGGTCGGCGAGGCGGGAGAGGGCGAAGGCGGTGGTGGGGGAGGGGGAGTGGGCGTCGTGGACGAGGACGTCGGCCTCGTTGTCCGCGGTGACGGTGACGACCTTGAGGTCGCCGGTGTCCCGGTCGCGGACGACGCCCTTCGATCCGTCGGTGCCGAAGCGGATCGGCTGTCCGTGTTCCAGGCGGATCACGGCGTCCTGGGCCTGCTGCTTGTCCTTGAGGGCGTCGAAGGCGCCGTCGTTGAAGATGTTGCAGTTCTGGTAGATCTCGATGAGTGCGGTGCCGGGGTGGGCGGCGGCCTGGCGCAGGACCTCGGTGAGGTGTTTGCGGTCGGAGTCGACGGTGCGGGCGACGAAGGAGGCTTCGGCGCCGATCGCGAGCGACACGGGGTTGAAGGGGGCGTCCAGGGAGCCCATGGGGGTCGACTTGGTGATCTTGCCGACTTCGGAGGTGGGGGAGTACTGGCCCTTGGTGAGGCCGTAGATCCGGTTGTTGAAGAGGAGGATCTTGAGGTTGACGTTGCGGCGCAGGGCGTGGATGAGGTGGTTGCCGCCGATGGACAACGCGTCGCCGTCGCCGGTGACGACCCAGACGGACAGGTCGCGGCGGGAGGAGGCGAGGCCGGTGGCGATGGCGGGGGCGCGGCCGTGGATGGAGTGCATCCCGTAGGTGTTCATGTAGTACGGGAAGCGGGAGGAGCAGCCGATGCCGGAGACGAAGACGATGTTCTCCCTGGCCAGGCCGAGCTCGGGCATGAAGCCCTGAACGGCGGCGAGGATCGCGTAGTCGCCGCAGCCGGGGCACCAGCGCACTTCCTGGTCGGACTTGAAGTCCTTCATGGACTGCCGGCCCTCGGCC
>NZ_JACVQF010000205.1 GCF_014534645.1 Streptomyces griseicoloratus | reverse complement strand
GGCAGCTCGATGTTCTCGCGGGCGATGTACTGCCACACGTCCAGCTCGGTCCAGTTGGACAGCGGGAAGACGCGGACGTGCTCGCCGTGGGCGTGCCGGCCGTTGTACAGGTTCCACAGTTCGGGGCGCTGGCGGCGCGGGTCCCACTGGGAGAACTCGTCGCGCAGCGAGAACACCCGTTCCTTGGCGCGGGCCTTCTCCTCGTCGCGGCGGCCGCCGCCGAACACGGCGTCGAACCTCTCGCTGCGGATCTTCTCCGTCAGGGGCAGCGTCTGCAGCGGGTTGCGGGTGCCGTCCGGGCGTTCCCGCAGCACCCCCCGGTCGATGTAGTCCTGCACGCGGGCCACGTGGAGCGTGAGTGTGTGGGCGGCGACGACGCGGTCGCGGTGGTCGAGGACCTCGGGGAAGTTGTGCCCGGTGTCGACGTGCAGCAGGGCGAACGGCAGCGGCGCGGGGGCGAACGCCTTCAGCGCCAGGTGCAGCATGACGATGGAGTCCTTGCCGCCGGAGAACAGGATCACCGGCCGCTCGAACTCACCCGCCACCTCGCGGAAGATGTGCACCGCCTCGGACTCCAGGGCGTCCAGGTGCGAGAGGGCGTACGGGGAGTCGTTCACAGCAGTCCCCTTTCGGCGAGCGCCGTGTACACCGCGTCCGCGGACTCCTGCGGTGTCTGGTGCTGCGTGGGCAGGTACACGTCGGGGGTGAGGGGCGGCTCGTACGGGTCGTCGACGCCGGTCAGGCCCTTCAGCGCGCCCGCGGCCTGCCGGGCGTACAGGCCCTTGACGTCACGTTCGCTGCACACCTCGACCGGTGTGGCCACGTGCACCTCGACGTACGGGGTGTCGCTTGCGGCGTGCCGTTTGCGAACGGCTTCGCGGCTGTCGGCGTACGGGGCGATGACGGGCACCACGGCGAACACGCCGTTGCGGGCGAGGACTTCGGCGACCAGGCCGATGCGCTGCACGTTGGTGTGGCGGTCCTCGCGGCTGAAGCCGAGGCCCGCCGACAGGAAGCGGCGGATCTCGTCGCCGTCGAGGACCTCGACGCGCCGGCCCTCCGTGCGCAGCCGCCCGGCGAGGACGCGTGCCACGGTCGTCTTGCCCGCGCTCGGCAGGCCGGTCAGCCAGACGGTGGCACCGCACTCGACCGCCGTGGAGCGAACCATGATCGGGTCACCTCTTTCTGCTCGGAGTCCGTGTTCGGCCGGCGCGGGCATGCCTAGGCCTTCTCCGCGAACCGGCCCACCTTGCCGATGACGTCCTCGCCGTACAGGCGCAGGGCCTGCTGGAGTGCGAACTCGGCCATGTAGCGGCGGAATTCGTCCACCGGTTCCTCGGCCAGGTTGAGCATCTTCCGGTTGGGTACGACGGCCGGGCCGCTCAGCCGGTCGACGGCGCGTGCCACGGCCGTGTCGATGTCCTCCGGCTCGACCACCTCGTCGATCAGGAGCCGGGCGTCGGGTTCGGTGGCCCGGATGCGGCGGCCCTGCAGAATGACCTGCCGGGAGATGCGGGGCCCGGTGTGCCGGCCGAGCCGGAAGTTGCCGGCTCCGGGGACGATGCCCTCGCGGGCGGCGGGCAGGCTGAGGTAGGCGTCGGATGCGGCGAGGACGTGGTCGAAGGCGAGCAGCAGCTGTGTGCCGCCGCCGATGGCGAAGGTCTCGACGGCCGCGATCCAGGGTTTTTCGACGGTCGGGGAGTGCCAGGGTGCGTCCTTGGTGCGTATGCCCCGGACGAGTTTGTGGATGTATCCGAGTTCGCGCAGCAGCAGGAACCCGACGAGTGAGATGTCTCCGTTGTGCAGGCTCTTGAGGTTGATGCCGGCGCTGAAGACGCGCCGGCCCCGGTAGCGGGGGTGGGTCATGGTGCCGCCGCGCAGCACGCCCACCTTCACCTGCGGGTCGAGGAGTGCCAGGTCGACGGCGGTCTCCATGTCGTCGACCTGCTGTTCGTCCTCGGCGTTCAGGCAGTCGTCCCGGTGCATCGTGAGGTGGGCCGTGCCGTCGCGGCGCTCCAGGTGGACCGAGCGTGTCGTGAGGACGCCGGTGCGCAGGAAGTCGGGCAGCAGCTGCAGCGCCCGGGGGGTGGGCTGGAGCATCGTGTCGAGCAGGTGAGTGCCGGCCCGGGGGGATCCGAGGACGGCTCGCAGGAAGATGCCCTGGTCGATCTCGTAGCCCTCTTTGTCCGCCTGCCGCCGGCCGCGGTCGGCGGCGAGCTGCTCGGCGGTCGGCACCAGCACAGGGTATTCGGCGGCGGCGGCCTCGACGAGTTCCGCGATCCGCAGTCTCTTGGTGCCGCCGTCCGTCAGCCGGTCGTACACGGCGTCGGCGTGCGTGTCCAGGAAGCGCGTCCGCAGTGCCCGTGCGGTGTCCTTGGCCGCGGCGAGCTCCGCCCGTTCCCCGGGCAGCCGTTGTCCCGGTTCGGGCTGTGCTGCCACCAGCTTGTCGACGTGTGCGGCCGCCGCCTGCAGGGACGACCAGACCGGAATGCTCATGACGCCGCCTTCGCGGGTGTCCGCAGCATCCGGTCGCAGGCGGCCAGGTGCGCGCCGAGGGCTTCCTCGAAGCTGGTGGTCGCGGCGTCGAAGTGCAGCTGCCGGCGGATGGCGATCTCTTCGCCGGCCAGGGTGCCGGCCAGCCGGGCGGCGGCGGCGAGGGCGCCGGCCGGGTCGTCGGTCAGCTCGTCGGCGAGGCCGGTCCGCAGGGCGTCGGCGGCCTCGATGGGCTGCCCGAACAGCAGGGCGCGGCGGACCGGGGCGGGCCCGGCGAGCTGGACGAGCCGGTATCCGGCCATCCCGGGCCAGGTCGCGGTGGTGTCCTTGGGCACCAGCAGCCGGGTGCCGGGCGTGAGGACCCGGATGTCGCAGGCGAGGAAGGCGTCGAGGGCGGCGCCGCCGCAGTCGCCGGAGGCCACCGCCACGGTGGCGCGCGGGACCCGTTCCAGCCGGCGCAGCGCCCGTTCCCACTTGCTGACCTTCGTCACGTCGAGGCCGGTGGTCCATCCCTCGGCCGGGACACCGGTGACGTGGACGGCGAGGGTGCCGGAGCCGGCCCGGTCCTCGGCCGCGTCGCACACCGCGTGCACGGCCTGCACGGTCTCCGCCGACGGCGGCCGGGTGCCGTCGATCACCACAGTCAGTGCTTCTTCCATGACGTCCTCCGCATTCACCACTGCACCAGCGCCGTTTCGATCGTCGAGCCCGGGCCCATGGTCATCAGCACGCCGTACTCGCCGGGCCGGGCGGCTCCTTCGTCCAGGAGCCGTTCGTAGGAGAACAGGAACGAGCCGCTCGACACGTTGCCGTAGTCGCGCAGCACACCGGTGGTGTGCCGTACGTCGTGCCGGGTCAGCCGGAGGTTGAGCGCGACGGCGTCGATGACCTTCTTGCCGCCGGAGTGCACCAGCCAGTGGGTGATGTCGCTGCGGCGCAGGCCGGTGCCGGCCAGCAGCCGGTCCACGGCCTGTTCGGCGTGGGCGCCGACGACGTAGGGGACCTGCGGGTCGAGGTAGAAGCTGAAGCGGGCCTGGTCCCGGTCCCAGTCGTAGCGCATGGCGTCGACGGCGTCGGGGATGAGGCAGCTGGCGAACTTCAGGATGCGGGGTCCTTCGGGGGCGGGTGCCTGGGCGGGGTCCGGGCCCGAGCGGATGGCGATGGCGGCGGCGCCGTCGCCGAAGAGGCTGTTGACCACGGCGGTGCGCATCGTGGAGTCGATGGTGTAGGCGGCGGAGCAGGCCTCCGTGCACAGGACGACGGCGAGTTCGCCCGGGTGGGCGGCGGCCCAGCCGGAGACCACGCCCAGGGCGTTGAGGCCGGCGTTGCATCCCATGCCCACGATGTCGGAGCGGCTGCAGTGCCGGTCGATGTCGAGTTCCTTGATGAGCAGGGCGCTCAGTCCGGGGGTGAGGAGTCCGGTGGACGTCACGCAGCACAGGTGGCGCAGGTCGGACAGTTCGGCGCCGGCCCGTTTGAGGCAGGTGCGCAACGCCTCGGCGCCCATCTCGACGGCTGTGGCCTTGTGTTTGTCGAGCAGGTCGCCCTGCGGTTCGTGGACGCGGCCGCCCGCGCCGTCCGGCGGCGGGAGTGTCAGGTGGCGGCGCTCGATGGCGCTGTTGAGGAAGACCGACCGGATCTTGGGGTCGGTGATGCGGAAGGCGTCGAGGACCTCCTGCTGGGTGTACGACGTGGGTGTCACCGCCGTGCCCACGCCGAGGGCGCGGGGCCGCAGCTCGGCTGCCAGGGTCATCGGAACGTCCACCCCCACATGCGCGGCTTGCTCCGCGGTCGTCGGTGCCGACTTGGTCCGGACACGTGTATGTCCTCTCTCGCTGAGAATGGCGCTGCCTGCACTGCTGGTCAGAGCGCGGTGCTCTGTGCCTCGACGAAGCGCGCGAGCCTCGCGGTGCCCTCTTCGATCTCGGCAGGGGTCAGATAGCTGGTGGACAGCCGGATGCCGTGGTGGCCTCCGCCGCCGGGGTGGAAGTGGCTCATCGGCGTCCAGATCACGCCGAAGTCCTCCGCGGAGCGGACGAGTTGGGCGTTGTCGGCCCGGAACGGGACCCGCATGGTGAGGAAGAACCCGCCGGTCGGCTCGTTCCAGCTGACGCCGAGCCGGGCGCGGCGGTCGGCGGGCAGCCGGGCGTCGAGCTGCCGCAGCATCTGCCGCATCGCGTCGCCGTAGCGGGCGGCCGCCCGGGCGTTCAGCTGCGACAGCCGGCCGCGGGCGCCGAGCAGTGCGCCGGCCACGGCCGCCTGGCTCAGGGACGAGGTGTTGACGGTGACCATGCTCTTGATCTTGGCGAGTTCGTCGGCCAGCAGGTGCTCGCCGCCCTGGGCGTCCCGGACGCGCTGGTCGGCGACGACGAAGCCGACGCGGGCGCCGGGGAAGACCGTCTTGGAGTACGAGCCCAGGTGCACCACCCGGCGTGTGCGGTCCCGGGACTTCAGGGTCGGCAGGGGTGTGCCCGGGCTCACCAGCCGGTAGGGGCTGTCCTCCAGGACCAGGAAGTCGTACCGCTCGGCGAGGTTGAGCAGTTCCTCGCGGGCGTCGGGTCCCATCGTGGTGCCGGAGGGGTTGGAGTGGTCGGGCACCACGTAGAACGCCCGCGGGCGGCGGCCGTTCGCCAGTTCCTCGCGCACCGCGGCCTCCAGGTCGGCGGCGCGGAAGCCGTCCTCGCGTTCCGGTACCGGGCGTACGGGCACGTCGAGGAGCCGGGCGGCGCCGGTGATGCCGACGTAGCAGGGGCTGGAGACCAGCAGCACGTCGTCGGGGCCGGCCATCAGGGCGCGCAGCACCAGAAGCATGGCCTCCTGGGCGCCGACGGTCACCACGATGGACTCGGCCGGTACGTCGGTGTCCTCGTCCGCGCGCAGCGAGTCGGCGATGATGCCGCGGATCAGCCCCGCCGTCGGCCCGTACTGGTACAGGGCGGTGCGGATGTCGTCCGGGGTGCCGCCCTGCTGTGCCAGGTGGTCCATGTACCGGCGGATGTGGGCGATGACCTGTTCGGGGTCGAAGAATCCGTCGTAGGGCCGTCCCGGTGCGAAGGAAATCGCGTCCGGGTAGCGGTGGGTGATCTCGTTGAGGAAGTTCATGGTGTCGAGCAACGGCTCGGAAACACTGCCATGCAGCTCTGCCATGTCCAGCCAGTCCCGTGAACGGGTGTCGGTGGTAGCGGTGTTTCCTGGCATGAAACTCCCCTGAATTCCGATGAGTCGTCCGAGTGCTTTTCCCGCGCCGTCCCGGCGGTGTCGTGAAACGCGTTCTTTCCGGTTCGGGTCAGGCCGGTACGGCGTTGTTTTCGTCGGGGGCGGCGGCCCGGTGTCCGGGGTCGGCCACGACGGTCGCGAGGAGCGCGGTGAAGCGCTCGCCGATCCGCTCGACCGTCGATGCGTCGAACAGGGCGGTGTCGTACTCGATGTAGCCGGTGATGCCGGCGGGGCGCCGGTCGTCGTCGTAGTGCTCGGTGACGCTGATGAGCAGGTCGAACTTGGCGGTGGAGGTGGCCTCCTCGACGACGGTGACGTCGAGGCCGGGCATCTCGAACGCGTAGCCGGTGACGTTCTGCAGGACGAGCATGACCTGGAACAGCGGGTGCCGGGAGAGCGAGCGGGCCGGGTTGACGGCGCTCACGACCTGTTCGAAGGGCACGTCCTGGTGGGAGTAGACGGCCAGGGCGGTCTCCCGTACCCGGGCGAGCAGTTCGGTGAAGGAGGGGTTTCCGGACAGGTCGGTGCGCAGGACGACGGTGTTGACGAAGAAGCCGACCAGGTCGTCGAGTGCCGCGTCACCGCGTCCGGCCACGACGCTGCCCAGGGGGATGTCCTCTCCGGCGCCGAGCCTGTGCAGCAGCATCGCGAGTGCGGCCTGGAGCACCATGAACGGTGTGGCGTCGTGTCGGCGTGCCAGCGCGCCGATCGCGGTCTGCAGTCCGGCGTCGAGGTGGAGCGGGAGGGCGGCGCCGTCGTGGCCGCTGTCCGCGGGACGGGGCCGGTCGAAGGGCAGGGCCAGCTCGTCCGGCACGCCGGCCAGGGCGTCCTTCCAGTAGGCGAGCTGTCGAGCGGCGAGACTGCCGGGGCGGCCCGGGTCGCCGAGGAGTGTGTGCTGCCACAGCGTGTAGTCCGCGTACTGCAGGGGCAGCTCGGCCCAGGCGGGGGCTTTTCCGGAGCGCCGGGCCGCGTAGGCGGTGGCCAGGTCGCGGCTGAGCGGTGCCTTGGACCATCCGTCGGAGGCGATGTGGTGCAGCGTCAGCACGAGGACGTGCTCGTGCTCGTCCAGGGCGAACAGTTCGGCGCGCAGGGGCGGGTCGGCCGTCAGATCGAACGGCCGGCGGCCGGCCTGTCGTACCGCGGTGTCGAGGTCCGCCTCGTCGACGGCCGTGACGGGCAGGTCGGGGTGGAGGCCGGCCGCATCGAGCACCACCTGGTGGGGCACTCCGTCCTCCTGCCCCACGACGGTGCGCAGGCTCTCGTGCCGGGCGGTCACGTCCCGGACGGCCTGCTCGAGCGCGTCGCGGTCCAGGTCGCCGCGCAGCCGCAGGACGACGGGCAGGTTGTAGAGCGGGGACGGGCCGCCCCACTGCTGCAGGAACCACATCCGGTGCTGGGCGGTGGACAGCGGGATGCGGGCGGGGCGGCGGCTGCGGGCGGGTACCGGGCGTCGTTCCCGCGGGGCCCGAGCGTGCAGGAGGCGAAGGAGTGCGGCAGCCGTCGGGGCGTCGAAGAGCTGCCGGATCGACACGTCCGTGCCGAAGGCGGTCCGCAGCTCGCCGATCAGCCGGGTGGCGTGCAGGGAGTGGCCGCCGAGGTCGAAGAAGCTGTCGTCGACGCCGACCCGCTCGGTGCCGAGGACCTTGGCGAAGAGCGCGCAGAGCGTTTCCTCGTCCGCGGTGCGCGGGGCGCGGTAGGCGGCGGTCGCGGTGAACTTCGGTGCGGGCAGGGCCCGGTGGTCGACCTTGCCGTTGGGGGTGAGGGGGAAGGCGTCCAGGGCCACGAAGGCGGCGGGGACCATGTAGTCGGGCAGGGCGGCGGCGGTGTGGTCGCGCAGGGCGCCGGCGTCGAGGTCGCCGTCGCCGACGTAGTAGGCCACCAGGCGTTTGCCGCCCTCGGCCTCGCGGGCCGTGACCACGGCCTGGGTGAGCCCGGGGAACCCGGACAGGACGGTTTCGATCTCGCCCGGCTCGACGCGGAAACCGCGGATCTTGACCTGGTCGTCGGCGCGGCCGAGGAAGTCGAGCATGCCGTCGCGGTTGCGGCACACGATGTCGCCCGAGCGGTACATGCGGCTGCCGGCCGGCCCGTGCGGGTCGGGGACGAAGCGCTCGGCGGTACGGGCGGCGTGGCGGAGGTAGCCGCGGGCCAGTCCCGCCCCCGCGATGTACAGCTCGCCGGGGGTGCCGGCCGGGACCGGGGTCAGCTGCTCGTCCAGGACGTAGGTGCGCATGCCGTCCAGCGGGCGGCCGATGGGGACCCGGTCGGCGACCTGGGCCGCGTCGGTGTAGGCGTGCTGGGTGGCGTACAGGGTGGTCTCGGTGGGGCCGTAGGTGGCGCGTACCACCGTGCCGGGACAGGACCGCAGGATCCGGCGCACCGCGACCGGGGAGACGATGTCGCCGCCGGTGGACACCTCGCGCAGGCCGCGGAAGGTTTCCGGTGCGGCCTCGGCGATGGTCCGCAGCAGGCCGGCGGTCATCTCCACACTGGTGATCTTCTCCGTGTCGAACATCTCGCGCAGCCGGGGCGCGGACACGTCGCCGGCCGCGGACAGGACCGAGGTGGTGCCGCGCAGCAGGGGCATCCACAGGCCGTGCAGCGAGGCGTCGAACGCGTACGGGGCGATCATCAGGACCCGGTCGTGGTGCCCGGTGTCGAACAGCGTGTCGTCCACCAGGTCCAGCACGTTGCGGTGGCTGACGGCGACGCCCTTGGGGGTCCCGGTGGAGCCGGAGGTGAACATCACGTACGCCAGCTGGTCCGGCGTGCACACCGCCTCGGCCGGCCCGGGCCCGGTGCCGGTCTCGGCGGTGGCCGGCCCGTCCACCCGCACGACGGTGACGTCGCCCCCGGGAAGCCCCCGGGCGGCCATGACCGCATCGGTCAGCAGGACCCGTGCGCCGGTGAGGCGGATGATCCGTTCCATGCGCTCGGCCGGGAACCCGGTGTGCAGGGGCACGTAGCAGCCGCCGGCCTTGAGCACGCCCAGGAACGCCACCGTGACGTCCACGCTGCGGTCGGTCAGCACCGCGACCGGCGTCTCGGGGCCCACTCCCAGACCGGTCAGGACCCGCGCCAGCGCATCGGACCGCCGGTCCAGCGCCCGATACGTCAGCTCACGCCCCGCGGAACGCACCGCCACCGCGTGTGGAGTACGCCCGGCCTGCCGGCGGAACCGCCCGTGGAGGGAAAACGCATCACGCATCTGGTTCGACTCCGCATCATGTCCGGGGCGGTTCTCTGCAAGCGCGGGAAAAGCGGGAATCCCAGCTCTGGAAAAGTTCTCCGCGGCATCTGAATTGCCGCTGGTCGGAGATCTGCTGCTGTGGTGCACCACCAGACCAGAAACGGCTCGGGAGCGTCAACGCGGAGGATGTGGACGGCCCTTCGACGCGTCGAACGCGTCGAGGCGTTCAAGCGAATCCCGGCATCACTTGGACACCGGGCGGGGACGCGGTACCGGTTGCTCAGTCGGCGTCGGAGGGGAGGAATCCCTGCCGTATGGCGATCACCCCGGCCTGGAAGCGGCTCCGCGCGCCCAGGTGGGTCATGAGGCTGGAGGCGATGCGGCGGGCGGTACGCGGTGACACCCCGAGGCGCTTGGCGATGGCCTCGTCGGTGTGGCCGAGCGCCAGCAGCCTGAGCGCCTCGGCCTGCTGAGCGGTCAGTTGGCCGGGAGCCGGGTGCTGCGGTGCGTCGAGCGGTTCGGCGGACCGCCACACGCTCTCGAACAGGCTGTGCAGCGCTGTGACCATCCCCGGGGAGCTCACCTGGACGGCTCCGGCCGCGGTGTCGTCGGCGTTGGAGGCGATCATCACGAATTTGCGGTCGTAGATGATCATCCGGTTGGGCAGCGACGGGACGGTGCGCACCTCGCATCCCTGCTCGGTCAGCCAGCGCGCGTGATCCATCGTCGGCCGGTCGTGCCGGATGCTGTCCAGGTAGATCGTACGCATCTGCACACCGCGGCCGAGCAGTTGCTGGTTGAGCGGCCGGGACGCCCGCATGTTCTCCGGCTTCTGCGGGCCGCCGGGCGCGAACGTGAGGAGTTCTTCGGCCACCTGGTCGTTGAGAACGGTCAGGTGGTCACGGATGGCGTCCAGCCCCGACAGGTACTTGACCTCGGCTTCGGAGCCGCCGGGGGCCTGGCGTCCGTCGTAGTCGAGGATGAACCTGGCCGCCGCGGCCTGCGCCGCCTCCAGCCTCTGCTGCTGCGCGGCGACCTCGGTGCGCTGCTGGGCGATCAGGATCTCCATGCCCACGTGCGGGCTGACCGCGTACAGGCGATGGGGGGAATCGGCGGAGGGGCGCACCAGGGACAGCTCGCTGAGGCGGTCCAGGGCGCCCCGCACGACGTGTTCCGGCAGGTCCAGGCGGCCGCATATGCCGGCCACGCTATTTGCTCCTTCAAGCAGAGCGATGTAGACGGACTCGACGAGAGGCTCCAGGCCGAGCATGCCCAGAGCACCTGAACTGGTCGCCCCCGTGTCAGCCATGCCGCCCCCGCCCCGACGCATTTCAAGCTATACCCGACCGGTTGAGCGATCCTATTTGCCCAAGATACGGCGAGGCAAGAAGCTGCCCGAGTTGAACAGAGTTGATTGATTTTCCCCAGATGGCCCAGCTGTGTACTGTCAGGGGTCGCAGGCGGCGGCCGGGACCGGCCCCCGGTGACTGCGGAATCACATCGTCCGGAACCAGGTATTCGGATGGCAATGACATCTATGTTCCTCGTGCACATATCTCTGCAGCCGCGTTGGCCGGCCGCGGAAATGCCTCCCTCGGCCGCGGAGTCCATCGCCCGGTCCTGCACCGACCGGGACGGCTTCGAGCATGTGAGCGTGCACCCGAGTGCGCTCCCCCACCCGGTCGTCGGCTTCTACGTGCAGGCCGGCTCGCTGGAGGAGGCCGAGTCCGCGGCGCTGTCCCTGTGGGGCCATGCCAGCTCCGCGGTGGTGGAGCTGCAGGCCTGGGAGCCGACGCGTGCCGAGGTCCCGTTGTTCAGGCCCGACCTGGAGACCGGTCCGCTCCCCGGGCTGGGATGGACGGAGTAGGTCATGGCCGGTTTACCTCCCGCCTTCCCACTTTCCTTCTCCTAGGGCCGGCGCCAATCTCTTTCCTGTCGGCGAGACCCAGCCACGGTGAAGGGGAACCCAATGTCCCGTGTGATTCTGCGCAGCGTCTTTGGAAACATGGTCCTGGCCGGTGTCATTGCGATGACGGCGGGAATTTCCGCCCAGGGCGGGAATGCTGATTCCCGAGCCCTGGAAGTTCATACGCAGGCCGTTTACTCGGACACGGTTCCGGCCAACCCGGACGACCACGGATGGCAGTGAAATCGACCACTCGTGAATCGGATCGGCTTCGTACGACGGGAATGGCCATGGACCCAGCAGAATCAGAGTATGTGACAAAACTGCAAGCCGGCCTCAGAGAGCTGCCCGTTGAGCAGGTTCCGGTGGGGCTGCTCCGGACGGGTTTCTCTCCCCGGGTGCACGGTGAGGACGCCGATCACGTCCGGCTCCTGGCCGAGACCGCCGAGGAGCTCCCGCCGATCCTCGTGCACCGCGCGAGCATGACCGTCATCGACGGCGTCCACCGGTTGCGCGTGGCCGAGCTCCTGGGGGCCGAGCACATCGCGGCGCGCTTCTTCGAGGGGGACCAGGAGGACGCCCGGCTCCTGGCGGTGGCGGCCAACATCACGCACGGGCGGCCGCTGTCCAGGACCGACCGCGCGGCTGCCGCGATGCGTATCTTCGCCGCGCATCCCCGGTGGTCCGACCGGGCCGTCGCGGCGGTCACCGGTCTGTCGCCGAAGAAGATCGCGCGTCTGCGCAAGGAGCTGGTGCTGCCGCAGTCCGACTGCCGGGTCGGGCGGGACGGCCGGGTCCGGCCCGTGGACTCCGCACGCAGACGGGAACGCGCCGGTGAGCTGATCCGGAGCAATCCCGGCTTCTCCCTGAGGCAGATCGCGGCGGAGGTGGGACTGGCCCCGGCGACCGTCGCGGACGTGCGCAACCGGATCCAGCGCGGCGAGAGCCCGGTACCCAGCGGCGCACGGGGCCGCACGGCTCGGACCGCACAGACCGCGCCCCACACGTCGGCGGCGGACATGGCCCTGGTGCGGGCGCCGTCGGCCGGGGCCACCGTCACCCGGCTGCCTGCCACGGGGCAGCGGGCCCGCGCCGACGAGAAGACCCCGGGCATGGCCCTGGAGGACATCCGGAAGCTCATCACCATGCTGGCCCGTGACCCTTCGCTGCGCCACAACGCCTCGGGGCGCTCCCTCCTGCGCCTGCTCGACGCCTGCGCACTGGTCACCCAGGACCGGCAGAAGATCACCGAGACGGTGCCCGCGCACTGCAAGGAGTCCGTGGCGCAGCTCGCTCAGGGATACGCCGGGATGTGGCGGTGGCTGGCCGACGATCTGGTGCGGCAGGTCGAGGAGATGCACGCCCTCGGCGAAGGCGACGGGGCGCTCAGCGCGTAGCTCCCGCACGGGTGCTTCTCCCCTGCCGGATGCTTCTCTCTGCCGGGTTCCTCCCCCGTACCGAGTTCTTCTCCTGTGCCGCCCCTCCCCCGCCGGGGTTCCCTTCCCCGCGGCGGGATCTTCTCCCCCGCCGGGTTCTTGCCCGCGCCGGAATCCCCGCGCCGGGTTCTTCCCCCCCTTCCTCTTCTTTCTCGCCGGCTTTCGGACGAGGCAGGGATGACGCCGGCGGTCGTTCACGCACAGCGCGGACATGCGGCCGGCCGCGCCGGGGGGCGTGTGTCGTCGTCACCGCACGACGCGGATCGTGGCGTACGCGTAGGCCTCGCCCTCCCGCGGCGCGCGGTTCCAGGACCGTGTGGTCAGCTGCGGCAGGATGCCCTCGGCCAGGGCGAGCCGGGGCAGGGCGAGACCGAACTCGTCCTGCACGGCGGCCAGCAGGCACCGCTCGCGGTCCGCCTCGCCGGCGCCGTGCAGGACCCGTTCCGGATCGAGGGTCTCGGGCACCGGCCCCGAGCGCTGGACGTCCGTGCCGCGCAGCGTGTACGCGTACCGTTCCTCGCCCCGCTCGGCGACCGACAGGTGGAACACCGCGAGGCCGCCGTCACGGGTCCTGCGCGCCCACAGCACCACCGCGCGTCCGCCGCGCGAGGCGGCTGCGGCCGGGGAGACGAAGAAGGTGCCGGCCGCCGATGTGCGCGGGGCCGCGTCGCAGCCGAACGCCCACCCGGAGGCCGTCCGGCCCACCGACATCACGGCCCGGTCCTCCCACGGCGCCAGATCGTCCCGCTGGTGCGGGCCGTGGTGGAACCACCCGTCCCGGCGGCCGGGCGGAGCGGTCAGACCAGCGCCCCCGTCCTCCCCGACCAGGCCGGGCAGGGCCTCCGGCTCGACGCCCTCCACCCACAGGCACCGGTAGGAGTCGTGCGGGGCGTTCCACCGCGGGGTGTCCGCCAGCCAGCTCAGTCCCGGCGGATCGAGGTCCGGTACCGGGTCGGGCGCGGGGCCCGGCCGGCCGGCCCGGGGCGTGGCCAGCAGCTCCAGGCCGCGCTCCCGCGTCACCACCGGGCCGAGGACGGGGTCCGCCAGCAGGCCGAGCGGTGCCAGCAGGTCCGGCCCCGGCGGCGACCACGAGGGCAGCGCGGCACGGATCAGCCGCCACGCCGCGTCCGTGTCGCCCCACCTCGCCGACTCCCGTGCCTCGGCCACCGCCTGTCCGAAGGCGCCGTCCGGCGCATAGCGGTAGGAGCCTTCGCGCACCTGGGCGAGGATCGCCTCCGCGGCCGCCGTGACGCCGTCGTCGGTCTCGGTGCCCAGCACGAACCGGTCGGGGAAGGCGCCGGGGCGCCTTTCCCGCAGGTGCGCGGCGGCCATCACGGGCACCAGCTCGCCCGTGCAGCGCGGATCGGCGACGAGCTCACCGAAGCCGTGGTAGCCGTGATGGCCGCTGCCGTGCGCCAGCGCCTCCAGCTGCCGCAGCATGCCGCGGGCGCGGGGCCGTCCGTAGCGCTCCGCCTCGGTGAGCAGTTCCCGGGCGGTCCGCCACCTCCCGCTCAGGGCCTCCTGCCGTGCGCGTTCGACCCCGGCGTCCAGGGCGCGGGTGGTGTCGTTCACGAAGCCGGGGCTGTTCGCCCGGGCGGAGTGGAAGTCCTGGTACATCCGCTGCATGTAGGCGCGGAACGACGGATACCGGTCCGGCAGTTCGCCGCTCCACCCCTTGTAGACGTACAGGGCCCACTCGCCGTCCTCGTCGGTGTCGCCCGGGTCCAGCAGGGCGTAGGACATGTCCGAGTCGGTCTCCAGCTGCAGGGCCCGCCGCCACATCCCGGCCAGCAGCACCTCCTGCTCGGTCGAGCGTTCGGTCAGCCCCTCCTGGTAGATCGCGGTCATGCCGAACGGATCCCCGAACCAGCCGATCTCGTGGGCCGCGCCCAGCCGGTAGATGGAGCCCTGGTCGAGCCGCCAGCCGTTGCTGGCCTTGAGGAACTGCCGGTAGGACGGGGGGAGCCGGGTGCCCAGGCGTTCCTCGGCGGCGGCTATCTCCGCCTCGGCCGCGGGCGGGGCGGCCAGCGCCAGGTCGTCGGGGGTGACGCCGCCCTCCGCCAGTTCCTCCGCGTCGTCCTCGTCCGGGATCCATTCCTGCTGCCAACGGCCGAGGAACTGCTGCCAGTCGAAGCGGTTCTCGATCATGGGCCGATTGTGGCAGCCGCCACCGACAACGGCCCCGTGCGTCCGGCCGGGCCCGGCGGCCTCCGGCGGCGCATCGCCCTGTGACCGTGCTGCGGCGCACCGGCCGGTGTGACCCGTGACACATCCGTGACAGTCGGCGGACACCGTCGTGAAGCCACCCCGGCAACCTTGTGAAAAGAGGGCAAAAAGCACTATTCGGTCATACGTCTTCTGCTTCCGAGGGTGTGAGCAGTGGTGCCCCAGCCGATCCGCCGGAGGAAATCCCATGAGCCTCACCGTCACCACGCCGCACGTCGAAGCCCCCGCACCCGCTCTGGCTCCTCGTGAGCGGGAGACACTGCGGCACATCGCCGAGGGGCGCACCTACCAGCAGACGGCCCGGCACATGGGGCTCTCCAAGCACACGGTCGACGCCTATCTGCGCCGTATCCGGGCCAAGCTCAACATCAGCAGCACGGCCGAGCTCACCCGGCTGGCCATCTCCCTGGGACTGTGACGGCCGGGCGTCCGGGGCGGGCGGCTCCTGCCGGCCCGGTCAGCCGGACATCGCCGCGCGGTAGAAGGCCGCGAGCGCGTCGTCGAGGGGATGGGGCTGCGGCCTGCCCGAGGAGTCGAGCCCGTTCCACCTCTGCAGGTTCACCGCGACGGCCATCTGCCGTGTGCCGTCGGCACGGGTCATGGCCAGTGCTCCGGCGCCCCAGACCGTGCCGCCGTGGCCCCAGAAGGTGCCCTGCCCGGGAATCTCCATCGGGTGCAGGCCGAGGCCGTAGTCGATCGTCCTTCCCTCCTGGGAGACGACCGGGACGGTGCGTTGCATCTGCGCCAGTGACGACGGGCTGACGATCTCGCCGGCCAGCAGCATGCCGAAGAAGCGGTTGAGGTCCGTGACGGTCGATATCAGCGAGCCCGCCGGCCCCACCCATGACATGTCGTAGACGCTGTAGTCGCGCGGCGGGTCGATCATGCCGAACCACGCCTCGTAGATCTGCGAGTGCGGTCCGCCGACGTACGGTCCGGCGGGCAGTTCGGTCTCCCGGAGCCCGGCGCGCTCGATGACGTTGCGGGTGATGCAGCGCTCGGCCGTCATGCCGGTCACCCGTTCCAGGAGTTCGCCGAGGAGCAGGTAGTTGGTGTTGGAGTACACCCCCGGTGTGCCGCCCGGCGCGCCGACGGCGGGTGCGGTGACCCCCATCTCGATCAGTTCGGCGGGGTGGAACCGCGTGAACCGGTTGTCGTCCAGGCTCTGCGGCCCGGTGTCCGCGAGGGCGGGGAACGCCTTGAGGGAGGGGTAGGCGTGAGGGAGGTATTCGGCGAGGCCGCTGGTGTGGTTGATGAGCATCCGGACCGTGATCGCGTCACCGCGTCCGCCGGGAACCAGGTCCGGGAGGTACCGGCCGATCGGCGCATCGAGAGCGATCCGGCCGCTGTCGGCCTGCTGCAGCACCGCGGCGGCGGTGAAGGTCTTGGTGATGCTGCCGACACGGTGCCTCATGCCGGCGGTGACGGGGCGGCCGGTGGCGGCATCGGCGACCCCGGCGGCGCCGCGCCAGACCTGGTCGCCGTCGCGCACCTCGGCGAACAGGCCCGGCATTCCGGCGCGGTGGACGTTTTCGAGGGCGGCGTCGAGCTCGGCGGGATCCAGTGGGCTGTTCACGGCACGCGTCCTTCCGTATGTCCCGGGGTGAGCGCCGCGTCGGACGCCCGGCCCGGGTGCCAGGGCACGAGGGGCACGGCACTGCGTGCTGCCGGGCCTCTCGGCACGCTCATGCCCTCATTATGCACGCGGTGCGTGCAACACCAAGTGCATGGGTTAGGCTGAGCTCCGGCGAGAGGAGTGGGATGGCGGGCCGAAGGCGCTGGTCGACCGAGGAGATCCTGGATGCGGCGGCGGAGCTGCTGCGCACGGGCGACGCCGAGTCGTTCAGCGTGCGCAGGCTTGCCGCGGCCCTCGGGACCGACTCCTCCAGCCTCTACCGGCACTTCCGCAGCAAGACGGAACTGCTGCGGGCGGTCGCCGACCGGATCCTCGTGGCCGCCATGGACGGCTACCGCCCCGAGGGCGACTGGAAGCAGCGCATCACCGCCCTGGCCCTGCGTCTGAGGGAGGCCTTCGGTCAGCAGCCCCAGCTCGCCGCGGTCTGGGGACGCTATGCGTCGGGTGGCGCCGGTTCCCGGCTGGTCATGGAGGAGGTGCTGCAGGCCCTGCGGGCGTCGGGGCTGCCCGACGAGGAGATCCCGGCGCGCTACCACCGGCTCGCGGTCCTCATCGCCGCGTTGATCGCCTCGGAGGCCGGGGTCAGCACCATCACCCCCGAGGAGTACGAACAGGGCATGGAGCTGTTCCGCGTCGCGGTCCTGGGCGCCGACCCCGAACGCTTCCCCGCCCTGGCCCACTTCGCCCGTGACGTCCGTCCCCTCGGGGCGGACCGCCGGGCCGCGTTCGAAGAGATCCTCGCCGCCCAACTCGCCCACATCGAGGCCGCGATCAGCCCCGGCCGGCCCGGTGCGTCCGCCGGTTGCGGCGGCAGTCCATGATCGGCAAGCTGGTGGGCGTCCACGGGACATGACGGCACCGCGGCGACCGCCGAGGCCGCCGTGTGAGTGACGGGGGGATTCGATGAGTGACCGGCATGTGCGCAAGATGCTGCGGCGGACGGCGAGCGGGGAGCCCTTCGAGGTCGCCCCGGCCATCGCGACGTTGAGGAAGCTCGCCCGACTCGCCTTCATCGCCCAGCAGTTCGGGTACGAGTACGCAGACATACGGCAGGGCGGCGGGCCGCAGGGCAACGGGTTCGTGATGCTGCTCGTGCCCGACCCCCGTCCGCAGGCCCGCGCGCGGGCCGCGCGGAACCGGGCGCAGTACCCGGACGCGAGCGACGGCGGCGCGCTGCCGCCCCTGGTGCCCGAGGAGGTCGAACTCCTCAAGGCCCGCATCACGTTCGACATCACCACCCGGTACACCGACAGGCAGCGGATCGTGCTCACGGGTGTCGGTGCCGTTCCGCTGGCCGTGCCCATCGGCTTCCAGCTCGGCACGGGTGCCACCGCCGTTGTCCTGGCCGGTGCCGTCTGGGCCGCGCTGATGGCCCTCCTGCCCGTCGGATTCGCCGTCAACCGGCGCTACCGGGCCAAGTACGCCGCCCTCCTGCAGGCCGCCGGGTTCACACCGGTGACCGACGGGAGGGGGCGGCTGCGGTATCTGCCACCGGGCGGGCGGCTTCCCGGGCACGGCAATCCCTTCGCCGTAGGGACGTAGTGCCCGCGATGCCGGGCCGTCCCGTTGCGGGTTCCCGGCACGTCCGGCATCAGTGCAGGTCAAAATACCCGGGCAGCTCGCCGCACCCCCGTGTTACGTTCCAGAGGTCTGCTTCATCGCTCACGGGCGCCTGTGCCATGGAAGAGGTGTTTTTGTGCCCCGGATCGCGCCGAGCGCGCCTCCCCGCACCGCGTGATCACCGTCCCTTTCGCCGCCCGTCGCGCGGCGGATTCCCGGGACGGCATCCCGGTGTTTCCGCAGCCGCCCGAAAACCCCCAAAGGGGTGGACGCAGACCGTCCGCCACTGCCGGGCGTCCGGGTGCTTCCGAGGCCGCTCGGCCTGCTCTTGCTGTCCTCGTACCTCCCTCAGCAAGGAGCACCCCGGGTGTCCAGCAACAACACCGGCCCTCAGCACACCACCGCACACCACGTCCTCAGCACCGAGACCTTCACCTGCATCCGGTGCGGACTCACCGTGCCGGCGCTCGCGCCCGACGGCCCACGCCGTAACCACTGTCCGTCCTGCCTTCACTCCCGGCATGTCCTCGACCATGTCGAGGGCGGCGCCTCGACGTGCGGCTCGCGCATGAGCCCGATCTCCATCGCGGTGCTGCGCACCGGCGACTGGATGCTGATCCACCGCTGCGTCGGCTGCGACGAGCTGACCTCGAACCCGGTCTGCAGGGACGACAACCAGCTCATCCTGATGCGGATGGCCGTACGGCCGCTGGCCGAACCTCCCTTCCCGCTCGAAGCGTTCGGATCGCTGTGAGCACCCGTCACGGAAAGGACGGTTCAGCCATGCCGCGACGCAAACCCTCGCAGCAGCGCCGGCCGCAGCGGCACAAGGACGTGCTGCACGGCAGCGGCCGGCACCGGGGGCACGACTTCCGGTGCGTGGGCTGCCGGCTCGACGTCCCGCTCGACGCCCCCGGCACCGCGCACCGCAACCACTGCCCGACCTGCCTGACCAGCCTCCACGTCGACCACCGCGTCCCCGGCGACCGCGCCTCGGACTGCCACGGCCGCATGGAGGCTCTGAGCCTGGCCGTACGACCGGACGGCGAATGGATGATCATCCACCAGTGCCTGTCCTGCGACGAGCTCAGCGCCAACCGCATCGCCGGCGACGACAACGCCCTCGCCCTGATACGGCTGGCCCTCCGCCCGCTCCAGGACGGACGGGTCGCCCACGGCGCACTGCTCACCGCGCTGTGACATCACCGCGCCCGGGCGGACGCATCCCGTCCCCCGGGCGCCGCGCCGTCGCCGGGTGCCCAGCCCGCGGTTGCGCCCACGCGGCCGACGAGTTGAGCCGGCCCGGCTGACGATCCTGGAACGCACCGTCAACGGGCAGCCCGGCCTGGTCGCCCAGCAGGACGGCGTCATCGTGACCGTGTACGCGTTCGCCGTCGCAGGCGACCGGATCACGCGCATCTGGGGCGTACGCAACCCCCGGGAAGCTGCGGCCGTGGACGGTGAGCCACCGGTGACGCCGCGCTGCGCCGGCACCCGGCCGGCCGGCCCGGCACGCGAGGCGGGCCCCCGGTCGTGACGGGGGCCCGCGGCCGTGAGGGGCCCGCGTGGTCTCTGTCTCTGCCTGCTGGTCACGCCCGGCGCAGTGCGGAGCGGCCCGCGAAGCGTGCCGAGTCGCCCAGTTCCTCTTCGATCCGGATCAGCTGGTTGTACTTCGCCGTGCGGTCGGAGCGGGAGAGCGAGCCGGTCTTGATCTGGCCGCAGCCGGTCGCCACCGCCAGGTCCGCGATGGTGGTGTCCTCCGTCTCGCCCGACCGGTGCGACATGACGGCCGTCCAGCCCGCCTGGTGGGCCGTGGCCACCGCGGCCAGCGCCTCGGTGAGGGTCCCGATCTGATTGACCTTGATCAGGACCGAGTTGCCGACGCCGGTGCGGATGCCCTCGCGCAGCAGTGTCTCGTTGGTGCAGAACACGTCGTCGCCGGTGAGCTGGCAGCGGTCGCCGACGCGGGCGGTCAGCTCGCGCCAGCCGTCCAGGTCGTTCTCCGCCATCGGGTCCTCGATGGAGACGACGGGGTAGGCGTCGATGAGCTTGGCCAGGTAGTCGGCGTGCTCGGAGGGGGTGCGGCGCACCCCCTCGCCCGCGTAGTCGTACATCCCGTCGCGGAAGAACTCCGACGACGCCGGGTCCATGACCAGGCCGATGTCCGTGCCGGGGCGGTAGCCGGTGCGCTCGATGGCGCTCATCACGAAGTCGAGCGCCTCCTCGGCGGTACGCAGCGCGGGTGCGAAGCCGCCCTCGTCGCCGACGCCCGTGGAGTGCCCGGCGGCCAGCAGATCGCGGCGCAGGGTGTGGAAGACCTCGCTGCCCATGCGGACGGCTTCGGCGAAGGTGTCCGCGCCCACGGGCGCGATCATGAACTCCTGGAAATCCAGCGGATTGTCGGCGTGGGCGCCGCCGTTGACGATGTTCATCATCGGCAGCGGCAGGAGGTGGGCGTCGGCGCCGCCGAGGTAGCGGTAGAGGGGCCGGCGGTGGGCCGCCGCGGCGGCCCTGGCGGCGGCGAGGGAGACGCCGAGGATCGCGTTGGCGCCGAGCCGGGACTTCGTGGCGGTGCCGTCGAGGGCGATCAGCGCGGCGTCGAGGCCCGCCTGGTCCGCCGCGTCCCGGCCGTGCACGGACGCCGCGATCTCCCCGTTGACGTGGGCCACCGCGCGGTCGACGCCCTTGCCGTGCCAGCGCGCCAGGTCCTTGTCGCGCAGTTCCACGGCCTCCCGGGCGCCGGTGGAGGCGCCGGAGGGGACGGCGGCGCGCCCCAGGGATCCGTCCGCCAGGACGACGTCGACCTCGACCGTGGGGTTGCCCCGGCTGTCGATGATCCGGCGGGCGGTGACGGTCTCGATGGCGGCGTCGACGGTTCCGGCTGCCTTTGCGGACATGGGGAGGTCCTTCCCGTTGTCGTGTGCCGTGGCCCTGGCTGCGACAACGCTGGCGCTGAGCCCGACAACGCCAAACCCTACAGCAATGCTGCTCAGTTTTGCTGTGCAGCATTGCTGTGCAGCATTGCTGTGCAGGTCAGGTGCACAGTTGTGCTGACCAGCGAGGTAAAGTGCCCTATGCCCACCCCGGAAGCCGCCGCCATCGCCGCCGAACTGCGCACCGCGATGAGCAAGCTCACCCGACGCGTCAAACACGAGGACCGCATCCCGCTGGGCCAGGTCGCCGTGCTCGGCGCACTCGACCGCAACGGCGCCATGACCACCAGCGACCTCGCCGCCGATCAGCGCGTACGGCCCCAGTCGATGGCCCGGGCGGTGGGGCTGCTCATGGAACAGAACCTGATCACGCGCCGGGCGCACCCCACGGACGGCCGCAAGTCGCTGGTCGAGCTGTCGGACGCGGGCCGGGCCGCGCTCGAAGCGGAGCGCGGCCGCCGGGTCGGCTGGCTCGCGCAGGCCATCGAGGCCGAACTCACGGACGAGGAGCAGGCGTTGCTGGCCCGCAGCGCCGCCCTGCTGGAGCGGCTCGCCACACGCCCCTAGGGCCTGTTCGTTCGGGCCAAGCTCCGGATACCGGGGCCGGGGCGCAGCGGGTACCCGGGGCAGCCCTCGCCCCGCCTTCGGGAATGGATCACGGCCTGCCGTGGCTGTCGAGTGTGGATCACGCCGGGGCGGCGGTTGCGGCTCTCGGCATTGGCGAATTCTGAGGGAGTGTCAGCATCGTGTCCGATACACAGCCCGCGGTCGAACGTGTGCGTGTTTCCGCGGAGCCCGACTGGTACGAGTCGGCCGGCATCTCGCTCGGCATCCGCGTCGGGAACCTGGTCTTCACATCGGGACAGGCCCCGATCGACGCCCAAGGGGCCACGGTCGGCGTGGGGGACTTCGAGGCCCAGGCCCGTCAGGCGCTCGCGAATCTGTCCACGGTGCTGACGAACGCGGGCTCCAGCCTCGCCGACACGGTCAAGGCGACCGTGTGGGTCACCGACATCACGCAGCAGGACGTCTTCGCCCGACTGCGCGCGGAACACTTCCCGGACAAGCCGCACCTCGCGGAGTCGTTCGTCGAGGTCTCCTCGCTCGCCGATCCCGAGTGGATGATCGAGATCGAGGCGATCGGTCTCATTCGCTGAGCCACCACGAACCGGGCCGCTGACCGCGACGCGAAGAGGGCCGGCACCCCGTAAGGTGCCGGCCCTCTGTCAGATCAGGTGCGGCGGCTTCGGCCTGCCGCTGTCCTCACAGTGCGCGGACGCGCGAGGCCTGCGGGCCCTTGGGACCCTGCACGACGTCGAACTCCACGTGCTGGTTCTCCTCCAGGCTGCGGAAGCCCGAGCTGTCGATCTCCGAGTAGTGCACGAAGACGTCCGGACCGCCGCCGGCCTGGGCGATGAAGCCGAAGCCCTTCTCGGCGTTGAACCACTTGACGGTGCCCTGAGTCATTGCTGCTCCTTACAGGGGCTGGTGTGAGGAATCCGCACCGTGCGGTATTCCCGGCCGGTTCACGACGCGGCCTGCTCCAGCGGCCTGGAGGACAAGCTTCGCGCCCGCAACATCGTTCTCTGCGAGCATGCGACTGACACAAACACACAAGTAAAACTGCGACCGCTTCGTACAACCGGGCCGCACACCCGTTCATTCCCGGCCCCGGGGATCCAGTGGGCACCCTTGGCGGCTCGGCCGGTTCGGCAGCTGTGGGCCTTCGCCCGGTCAGGGGGCGGCCGGTTCGCCGATGCCGTGCAGCAGGGTGTCGACGACGCGTGTGGCGGCCGCGTCCACGGCGGCGTCGGTGTCCGGTGCCCCGGCCGCTGCCTCGTGGATGAGGGCGTAGTAGACGCGCCGTGCCCAGTCGGGGTCGGTGTCGGGCCGGAGCAGGCCGGTCTCGATCGGCGCCCGCGTCCCGCACGGAGGGCCCATCGCCTGCACGACGGCCAAGGCCGCGCTCACCGCGTTCGGCAAGGCGCTCGTCCACGAGTTCGGCCCGCGGGGCGTGCGCGTGAACACGGGTGTCTCACGCCGAGCTGCCGGCCGGGGTGCCCTCGGCGATGGGCATGCTCATCGACGGTTCGTCGAACCGGACGAGGTCGCGGCGCTCGTCGCGTATCTCGCCTCACCGCTCGCCGCCGCGACGACCGGCGCCGACCACCTCATCGCGCCGAACTCTCGGCCTGCGCCCAGTCGTCAGGACGGCATCCGGGCGGCACCGGACGGCGGCAGGGCGGCTGTTGCGGTTCAGCCGGTGTGCAAGATCCGGAAGCGGTCGGGGTGCGCCGGGTCCCGGTCGGCGACCTGGACCGGCGGCCATGCCCACTGCCGGACGCCGGTGCCCGGCGTGCGGGAGAACCGGATCTGCCCGCGGGTGCCTTCGACCGCCACGCGCGGCCAGGACCCGGCGGTACGTGCCCGGTCCGTGCTGCCGTGGGAGCGCAGTGCTTCGGCGAGGACGGCGATCGTGTCGTAGCCCTCGAAGGCGACGAAGGAGGGCGCTTGGGCCAGCCGCTCGCGCAGGGCCGTCTCGACGCGTGCGCCGAGGGGGGTCGGGCGCTCGGGCAGGTAGCGCAGGAACGGGACCGCGGCGCCGTCGTCGCCCAGCAGCGCCGCCCATTCGGTGAACTCCGGCTGCCCGGCCGGAGCGCCGATCAGGATCTGGGCGAGGCGCCGGTCGCGGCGCACGGACCTCACGATCGACACCGCCGGCTCCGGGTGGCCGGCCAGGAGAAGCAGGGCCGTCGCGCGGCTGCCGACGAGTTCGTCGCACACGGCCGCGGGGGTGAGCGCGTTCATGTCGAGTTCGACGACGGTGCCGCCGCGGGGGGCGAGGTGGTCCCGCAGGATGCGGGTCCCGGACGCCCAGTAGACGCTCGGCTGGGTGGCCACGGCGATGCGGCTGTGGCCCGCGCCGAGGAGGAAGTCCGCGTAGATCCGCCAGCCGTGGGACTGCGCGGGGGCCAGGCGCGCGACCCACTGCGTCGGCTGTTCGGTGAGCGCGTCGAGGACCGCCGACGAGCACAGGAACGGCAGGCCGAGGGCGTCGGCCCGGGCGGCGGCGGCACGCGCGACGACGCTGTGGTACTCCCCCGCCAGGGCGGCCACGCCCAGGCGGGCCAGTTCCTCCACGGCCGCCGCGGCCCTGTGCGGATCGGCCGCGGTGTCCCGGACGACCAGTTCGAGTGGCCTTCCGGTGATCCCGCCGGTGTCGTTGACCTCGCGCACGGCCAGCTCGAGTCCGGCGAGCAGGTGCCGGCCCGCCTCGGCCCAGCCGGGCCGGGTCAGCGGAACGAGGGCGCCGATCCGGACGGTTGACCCGTCGGTCCGCTCGGCTGCGGGCGGCGGCGGTGATGGTGGCGTACTCATGCCGGACATTGATCCACCGTCACCAGCGGCAGGCAACCGGTTATCCGTTCGCACCCCCTCCCCCCTTCCAGAATACCCCCCTGGGGTATATCGTTCGGGCTTCGGAAAGCATACCCCCATGGGGTATTTGCGTTTGGGAGGGATCTAGCGATGTCAACCGTCGATCCGCGGCGCTGGTGGGCGCTGGTGGTGCTGGCCGCCGCACAGTTCATGGTCATCATGGACACCTCGATCATCGGGGTGGCCCTTCCGGAGATGCAGCGTGACCTGGGCTTCTCCCAGGGCGGCCTGCAGTGGGTCTTCAACGCCTACGTCATCGCCTTCGGCGGGCTGCTGCTGCTCGGCGGCCGGCTGTCCGACCTGCTGGGCGCCAGGCGGGTCTTCGCCGGCGGCTGGATCGTGCTGATCGCCGGATCCGTCGTCGCCGCCGCCGCGAGCACGGCCTGGGTGGAGGTCGTGGGCCGCGCCGTCCAGGGCGCGGGCGGAGCGCTGATCGCACCCGCCTCCATGACGCTGCTGATGATGCTCTTCGGCCACAACCCCCGGGAACTCGGCAAGGCCATGGCCCTCTACGGTGCCGCCGCCCCCGCCGGAGGCACCGCGGGCGTCTTCCTGGGCGGTGTGTTCACCGAGTGGGCGAGCTGGCCCTGGGTCTTCATCATCTACGTCCCCATCGGCATCGCGACCCTGGCCGCCACCGGGCTCCTGCCCGCCGTCGCGCCCAGCCGCGGCTCGGTCGACGTCCTCGGTGCCGTGTTCGCCACCGCCGGCCTGGCGCTCGCCGTGTTCGCCGTGGTCCGCGCGCCCGAGGCCGGCTGGGGCGCCGGCCGGACGGTGCTGGAACTGCTCGGCGCCGCCGTCCTGCTGGCCCTGTTCCTCGTCGTGCAGAAGTCGGTGCGGACACCGCTGATGCCGCTGCGCGTGTGGCGCACCCCGGGCCTGGGCGTCTCCAACCTGGCGATGACGCTGCTGGGCGCCGCCTGGATCCCGATGTGGTACTTCCTCAACCTCTACCTGCAGCAGGTGCTGGGCTACGGAGCCTTCGCCAGCGGCGCCGCCCTGCTGCCGATGACCGGCCTGCTGATGGTCTTCATGACCCTTGTCACCGCCCGCCTGCTGGGCCGCCTCGGCGCCAGGCCGCTGATCTCGGGCGGCCTGTTCGTGCTGGCCGCGGGCCTGGTCTGGCTGGCGGCGGCCGAGCCCACCGGCACCTTCGCCGTCGACGTCCTGCCGGCCTCGCTGGTCGCCGCGACCGGCATGTCGCTCGCCTACATCCCGGCCATGATGTCGGCGGTCTCCGGCGTGCCGCAGGAACAGGCCGGCCTGGCCTCCGGCATCGTCAACACCACCTACCAGGCCGGTTCCGCCCTCGGCCTCGCCGCCCTGACCGCCCTGGCCACCTCGCAGGGCGCGGACCGGACCGGTGACCTGCCCGCCCTGACCGACGGCTTCAGCGCCGCCTTCCTCGGCGCCGCGGCCGTCGCCGCCGCGGGCGGCCTGCTGACGGCCGTGCTGATGCGCGGGCGGACGGCGCCCGGCGCCGAGGAGCCCGCGGCTGCGGACAGCGCATCCGTCAACACCTGATCCATGGGCTGCCGGTGCGTCCTGGCAGCCGGCGGGGCCGTTGCATGCCGACGACGTCGGCGCAACGGCCCCGTCCCGTCTTTACGGCACCGGGGGCGCCCGGCGGGCAGCGGTCGCCGCCGATACTGGAGGCTTTGCTCTGGGGGGAGGGGGCCTTTGGCGTGACGTGGTCGACGGGGCTGCTCGGATTCGCCGCAGGGCTGCTGATCTCCGTCGCGACGGCTCCCGTGGGGGTTCTCCGGTGCCATGTTCATGCTGCCCGTGCAGGTCAGTGTCCTCGGGGTGCCGAGCCCGGCGGTGACGCCGACGAACCTGTGTTCAACGTCGTGTCCGGCCCGAGCGCGCTGCTGTGCCGCCACAGGGCCGGACGCCTGGGCGGACCGCTGGCCCGTGTGCTGATCGCGGGCACCGTGCCAGGAGTGGTCGCCGGCGCGGTGATCCGCGTGTTCGCCGTCCCGGGCCCGCACGTCTTCCGGCTCTTCATCGCCACCCTGCTCCTGCCGCTCGGGTCATGGCTGTGGCTGCGTACCCTGCGGCCGGCCGGAGCCGCCGCACCGGGCAGCCCTCACCCCGCGCCACCACCGCGCCGGCCGTGGCCGTCGGCATCGCCGGAGGCATCTACGGCATCGGGGGCGGCTCCCTGCTCGGGCCGATCCTGGCCGGCCGCGGGGTACCGGTCGCCGTCGTGGCGCCCGCCGCCCTGGCCTCCACCTTCGTGACGTCCGTGGCCGGCGCGGCCACCTACGCGCTGCTGTCGCCGGCCGCCCCGGGCGACATCGCCCCGGACTGGCTGCTCGGCCTGTCCTGCGGCCTGGGCGGCCTGATCGGCGGCTGTCTCGGTGCCCGCCTCCAGCCGCACCTGCCCGAGACCGCGCTCCGGCTGCTCCTGGGCGCCGTCGCCACGGGAATCGGCACGCTCTACGCGGTCCAGGTCCTGCGGGGCTGAGCCCGCCCGGCACTTGCCGGTGCCCGGCCGGGCTCCCCGGCCCCCCGGCCGCCCAGCTGCCCGGCTGCCCGGCTGCCCGGGCAGGGTGACCAACCATGCCGTATCGCGGTGCGGGAGACGGGCGGCCGAAAGAGGGTGGGGGCGGGCCCGGCGGCCCGCCCCCACCCTCCTGGGATGTGCTCTCAGCTTGCGGCCTTGAAGCCGCGCAGTCGTAGGGAGTTGCCGACGACGAAGACGGAGGAAAAGGCCATGGCGGCTCCGGCGATCATGGGGTTGAGGAGTCCGGCCGCGGCGAGGGGGAGGGCGGCGATGTTGTAGGCGAAGGCCCAGAAGAGGTTGGACTTGATGGTGCCCAGGGTCTTGCGGGCCAGCCGGATGGCGTCGGCGGCGGCGCGCAGGTCGCCGCGGACGAGGGTGAGGTCGCCGGCCTCGATGGCGGCGTCGGTGCCGGTGCCCATGGCCAGCCCGAGGTCGGCCTGGGCGAGCGCGGCGGCGTCGTTGACGCCGTCACCGACCATCGCCACCGAACGTCCCTCGGCCTGCAGGCGCTTGACGACGTCGACCTTGTCCTCGGGCATCACCTCGGCGATCACGTGCTCGGCGCCGATGCCGACCTCACGGGCGACGGACTCGGCCACGGCCCGGTTGTCCCCGGTGAGCAGGACCGGGGTCAGGCCGAGGGCGCGCAGCCGGGTGATCGCCTCGGTGCTGGTGTCCTTGACCGCGTCGGCGACCTCCAGGACCGCCCTGGCCTCGCCGTCCCAGGCGACGGCGATGGCGGTGCGGCCCGCCGTCTCCGCTTCGGCCTTCGCCCGGGCCAGGTCCGCCGGAAGGGCCATGGCCCACTCGGCGAGCAGCTGCTCCCGGCCGGCCAGGACGGCGTGTCCGTCGACGATGCCCTGCACGCCGAGGCCGGGGACGTTCGCGAAGTCCTCCGGGGCGGGCAGCGGCCCCAGCTTCGCCGCGGCCGCGTCGGCGACGGCGCGGGCGATCGGGTGTTCGGAGGCGTGCTCCAGGGCGCCCGCCAGGCGCAGCACCTCGGTCTCGTCGGTCCCGTCGGCGGTGTGGACGGCGAGCAGGGTCATGCGTCCGGTGGTGACGGTGCCGGTCTTGTCCAGGACGATGGTGTCGACCCGGCGGGTGGACTCCAGGACCTCGGGTCCCTTGATGAGGATGCCGAGCTGGGCGCCGCGTCCGGTGCCGACCATCAGCGCGGTCGGGGTGGCCAGGCCCAGGGCGCAGGGGCAGGCGATGATCAGCACCGCGACGGCGGCGGTGAACGCGGCGGTCAGTCCGGCGCCGTTGCCGATCCAGAAGCCGAGGGTGGCCAGCGCGAGGGCGATGACGACGGGGACGAAGACGCCGGAGATCTTGTCGGCGAGCCGCTGGGCGGCGGCCTTGCCGTTCTGCGCGTCCTCGACCAGCTTCGCCATCCGCGCGAGCTGGGTGTCGGCGCCGACCCGGGTGGCCTCGACGACCAGCCGGCCGCCCGCGTTCACCGTCGCCCCCGTCACCGCGTCCCCGGCACCGACCTCCACCGGCACCGACTCGCCGGTGAGCATCGAGGCGTCCACCGCGGAGGAGCCCTCGACGACCGTGCCGTCGGTGGCGATCTTCTCGCCCGGGCGTACCAGGAACCGGTCGCCGACCGCCAGTTCCGCCACCGGGATCTGCACCTCGCCGCCGTCGCGCAGCACGGTGACGTCCTTGGCGCCCAGCTCCAGCAGGGCCTTCAGCGCGGCACCCGCCTTGCGCTTGGACCGCGCCTCGAAGTAGCGGCCGGCCAGGATGAAGGCGGTCACGCCGGCGGCGGCCTCCAGGTAGATGTTCCCGGCGCCGTCACTGCGGGCGATGGTCAGCTCGAAGGGGTGCGTCATGCCCGGCGTGCCCGCGGTGCCGAAGAACAGCGCCCACAGCGACCAGGCGAACGCCGCCGCCGTACCGACCGAGATCAGTGTGTCCATCGTGGCCGCGCCGTGCCGCGCGTTGGTCACGGCAGCCCGGTGGAAGGGCCATGCCGCATAGGTGACCACCGGCGCGGCCAGCGTCAGCGACAGCCACTGCCAGTAGGTGAACTGCAGCGCCGGCACCATCGCCATCGCGATCACCGGCACGGCCAGCACCACCGCGGTCACCAGCCGCTGCCTGAGCGGCCGCAGCTCGTCGGCCTCCTCGGCGGCTTCCGCTCCCGGCGCGGGCTCGGGCCGTGCCGGCTCGGGCTCGCGCGCGGTGTACCCGGTCGCCTCCACCGTGGCGATCAGCTCCGGCACGGACACCCCGGCGCCGTAGCTGACCTTGGCTTTCTCCGTCGCGTAGTTGACCGTGGCGGTGACCCCCTCCATCCGGTTCAGCTTCTTCTCGATCCGGGCGGCGCACGAGGCACAGGTCATCCCGCCGATGGCGAGTTCCACCTCTGCTGTGTCGGGGACCGTGGTGGCCATCACTGCTCCTGGGCTGTTCGGAGGACATGGGGAGGGGAGGGGAAGGGCGGCCGGGCCCGCGGGCGGGCCCGGCGTGTGCGGGCCCTTCAGGCCGCGCGGCCGGTGAGTTCGTAGCCGGCGTCGTCGACGACCTTGGCCAGCAGCGCGTCGTCGGGCTCGTCCGAGGTGGTGACGGCGACCTGGCCGGCCTCGAGGTCGACGTCGACCGCCAGGACCCCGTCCAGGGCACCGATCTCCTTGGTGAGCGTGGCCTTGCAGTGCCCGCAGGTCATCCCGGAGACGTTGTAGACGGTGGTGACGCCCGCGGTGACCGTGGCGGTGGCGGTGCCGGTGGAGCAGCTGCCGTCAGGGGTGCAGCAGGACATGGTTCCTCCTAGACGAGACGATCGCGTACCCCCCAGGGGTACGGCGGGACGTTCCACAGGTATACCCCCTCGGGGTATGTTTGGCAAACCCGGAGGGCGCACAGTCATACCCCTATGGGGTTTGCAGTCCGGGGGTCGGTTCACAGAAGCGGCGACGCCGGCGAGAGAGGTGCGTCATGGACACCGGAGTAAAAGATCACTGTCTTCGCTGCCGCGCTCGCGGCCACCTTCGGCGCACCGCCTACGGAGCCGGCACGGCGGTCGATCCCGCAGCCGCGAAGAGCCGGGCCGCCAGGAGCACCGTCCACGCCGGTACGACCGCGCCCGGCAGCACACCGCAGCCGGCGGCCGGCGAAGCGCACGGCGGCACCAGCCACCGGCACTGATCCGCCGCCCCCGCCCCGCAGACAAAGGAAGCAAGGGAGGGAGGGAGGAGGGAGGGCACCGGACGGCGAAGAGCCCTTGTTCCCGGCCGGACGGCGGGGAACAAGGGCTCTTTACGCGGAGCGCCGGGCAGGCCTTGCACCTGCATCTCCCCGCAGGAAGCGGGGCGTCTTTCCTTGGACCACCAACGCACGGACACAGCCGCCGGAGCGGACCGCATCACCAAGATCAACTATACCGCGGCGCAGCACCGGCGGCGAACGTCCGGCTCACTCCCCCGCGCCGGGTTCCGGCACCGGCTTGCCGGGCGGGGTGAAGGCGGCGAGCACCGTGGCGGTGATGTGGTCGGCGGCGCGGCCGGAGGTGAGGCGGCCGGCGCGGATCTCGTCGGCGGCGCTGTGCATGACCGAGTGCAGGACGTTGACCAGCCAGGCGATCGGCAGGTCCGTGCGGAAGACCTGCTCGGCGCGGCCGCGGGCGATGATGCCCTCGACGCGGGCGGCGGGGCCGCTGTGCAGCTCACGGATGCGCCCGGCGGGCAGCTCCCGCTGGGCGGCGGCGAGCAGGGCGCGCGCCTGGTCCACCAGATGCCAGCCGACCTCGATGTATCGCGCCAGCGCGACCAGCGGATCCCCGGTCAGGTCGACGGCGTCCAGCGCCTCGTTGCCCCGGTCGATGGCACGGCTCATCGCCGCGTCGACGACCTCCGCCCGGGAGGCGAAGTGCGCGTACAGCGTCACCCGGCCGACGCCCGCGGCGCGGGCGATCTCGCTGAGGCTCGCCTCCGGGTTGCGTCCCAGGCACTCGGCCGCGGCCTGCACGATCGCGTCGATGCTCCGCAGGGCGTCGGCGCGTTTGGCGGTGCTTTTGCTGCCCATGCCCCCACCCTACCCGACCAATCCGAACAGCACTGTTTGGGTTACGGCCTTCACTGCTCTAACCTGAACACACCTGTATGAGTTATGGATGAGGGGTGGGCGCCATGAGCGACACGGAAGCCACAAGCACGCACGCACCGCAAGCGCCCCACCCACGGCGCTGGCCGGTCCTCGGCCTGCTCGGGCTGGCGCAGCTGATGCTGATCCTCGACATCACCGTGGTCGCGATCGCGCTGCCCGGCATGGGCGCCGAACTCGGCCTGGACCGTGCCGCCCTGACGTGGGTGGTCAGCGGCTACGCCCTCGCCTTCGGCAGCCTGATGCTGCTCGGCGGCCGGGCCGCGGACCTGTTCGGCGCCAGGCGGATCGTGCTGGCCGGCCTCGCCCTGTTCACCGCCGCCTCCCTCGCCGCCGGGCTCGCCACCGGCGCACCGCTGCTGCTGGGCGCCCGGGTCGTCCAGGGAGCGGGCGCCGCGCTGCTCTCCCCCGCCGCGCTGTCCGTCGTGGTGCGGCTGTTCGACGGCGACGAACGCAACCGGGCGCTGGGGATCTGGTCGGCGCTCGGCGGCGGGGGCGCCGCCCTCGGCGTGCTGCTGGGCGGGCTGATCACGGCCGGGCCGGGCTGGGCCTGGGTCTTCTTCGTCAACGTCCCCGTCGGGCTGGCCGTCCTCGTCGTGCTCGCCCGGATTCTGCCCGTGCTGCCCCGCGCGGGTGGCGGCTCCCTGGACGTGCCGGGCGCCGCCCTGGTCGCCGCGGGGACCGGTGCCCTCATCTACGCGCTGATCCGGGCCGGGGACCACGGCTGGCTCGACGCGGTCTCCCTGTCGCTCGTGGCCTGCGCCGCCGTCGCGTACGCCGTCTTCGCCGCCTGGCAGCGCCGGGCGTCCGCACCGCTGATGAACCTGCGTCTGCTCGGCCGGCGCCCGGTCGTGGCGGGCATCTTCGTGATCGCGGTGGCCACCGCCTTGATGGTGGGGGTCTTCTTCCTCGGCTCCTTCTACCTCCAGAACCACCAAGGCCACGGTGCGCTGACGACCGGCGTGCTGTTCCTGCCGGTGGCGCTGGTGACGATGGCCGCCGCCACCGCCGCCGGCCGCGTGATCGGCCTGACCGGGGCGCGGTCGCCGGCCGCGGCGGCCCTGCTCGTCGCGGCCGGCGGATTCCTGGTGCCGGTGCTGTGGTCCGGCACCGCCGCCATGGTCACCGGCGTGAGCATCGCCGCGGCCGGACTCGGTGCCCTGTTCGTCGTCGCCTCGGCGACCGCGCTCGGCGGCGTCGCCCCTCACGAAGCCGGGGTGGCCTCCGGAATCGTCAGCACCTTCCACGAGTTCGGCGCCTCGGCCGGCGCCGCGGCCGTCTCCAGCGCCGCGGCCGCCGGCATCACCGCACACACCGCGGCCCGGGCCGCCTCCGGCTTCGACGACGCGTTCCTCGTCGCCGCCGGCGTCGCCGCGGGCTCCGCCCTCATCGCGGCGTGGCTGGTACCGTCCGCCGATGACTAGCCCGAACGACTCCTACGAGCTGCGCGCCGGCGTGCCCTCCGTCGAGGTCTTCCGGCGCCTGCGCACCGACGCCGGCCTCTCGGACAAGGCACCCGAAGCCGTCGCGCCCGCCCTGCTCAACACGTGGTACGGGGTGGTCCTCCACCACGAGGGGGAGCCCATCGGCATGGGGCGCATCATCGGCGACGGCGGTACCGCATTCCAGATCGTCGACATCTGCGTCCATCCCGCGCACCAAGGACGCGGCCTCGGCACCCGCATCATGGCCGCGCTCACCGGGGAACTCGAGCGGCGGGCACCGGCCACCGCCTACGTCTCGCTCATCGCCGACGGTCCCGCGCGGTTCCTGTACCAGAAGTTCGGCTTCGCCGACACCGCCGCACACGACTCGATCGGCATGTTCCGCGTGATGGGCGCAGGCCCCGGCTCCGGCGGGTCGCGGGCCGGGGCACGGACGGGGCCCGCCGGGGGCCGGCCGGCCGGATGAGGCGGGCTGCCCGGCCGGCCGGCCGAGGAATGTGGGCGGCCCCGTCCAGGGCGCACAGTGCGGGGCCGCCCGGGCCCTGCAGTCCTGTCAACGCAAGGCCCTACGACGCTAGAACGCGGCGGTGCACCACGCACGCCCGGCGCATCGCCCGGGTGAGCCCGGGACACCGCCGGCCGCAGACGTGCTCCAGGATGGAGTCCGGCCATCACACGATGGCCGCCGCCGGACAGGAGGGGGAACATGCCTGACCACGCCCGAACCGGCGACGGGGGCGATCCTGCTGCACACTGGCCGGCAACCGTGTCCGCGCTCCCCGTGGGCACCCTCATCACCGGCCGGGTCACCGCACGGCGGCCCTTCGGCGTCTTCATCCGTATCGACCACGTGCCCCATGCGGTCGGCATGGCGGACATCGGCTCCATGCCGGCCGGCGCGAGCCTTCCGGCGCCGGGAGAGCGGGTCAGCGGCGAAGTCGTCTGGCACACCGGCCACAACCACCAGGTCAGGATCAGGCTCAGCACCTGGGCCGGTCACGGCTGACCGGGCCGCCCGGTGACCTCAGGCCGCGGAGCGCTGCGCGAGCTGCTTCGCCTTCGCGGCGGCCTCCTTGAGGGCACGGTCACGGGAGGCCTCGAACAGCGGGACCAGTTCGGCCATCGCCGGGTTGTGCGGGGCCATGGTCAGCTCCGGGACGATGAAGTCGACCGCCAGGCCGAGGCCGTCGCCGAGAGCGGCCGTGAGGTAGTTCTGCACGTACTCGTACGGCTCGCGCGGAGTGCCGGGCGCGTAGGAGCCGCCCCGGCTGGCGACGACGGTCACCGGTGTGCCCTTGGCGGAGGGGGACTCGCCCGCGGTGCGACCCATGAGGATCACGTTGTCCAACCAGGCCTTGAGGGTCGAGGGGATCGTGAAGTTGTACATCGGGGCACCGATCAGCACCGCGTCGGCCTGCTCCAGCTCCTCGATGAGCCGGATGCGCCCGGCGAAGGCGGCGGCCTGTTCGGGCGTGTGCGAGGCCGGGTCGGCGAAGCCGGCGGTGTGCGCCTCGGCGGTGATGTGCGGGACGGGCTGCGCCGCCAGGTCGCGGTAGACGACCGTGCCCTCGGGGTGCTGCTCCTGCCAGTGCGCGCGGAACGCCGCCGTCACGGCGCGCGACGCCGATGCCTCGCCCGGGAACACGGAGGAGTCGATGTGCAGCAGGGTGGCCATGGGTGTCTCCAGAAGAACGGATGAGGCAGCCCGGCACCAGCGAAGGACGGGCTGCTGAGGTTTCGTACTGAACTACATCTAACATAGGTGCTTACTTTTTTTCATCCCCCTACGGCGAGGTAGTACCCTGATCACATGGCGGCGGAGCAGAACCACGACGGCGCGGCGTGCAAGCGGGTGGACGAGGGCATCACCCGGGTCTTCCAGTTGCTCGGAAAGCGCTGGAGCGGCCCGATCGTGGCCGTGCTGGTGGAGCAGCCCGCGCACTTCGCCGACCTGCGCCGGGCGGTTCCCGGCATCAGCGAGCGCATGCTGTCCGACCGGCTGGCCGAGCTCGGCGCCGCCGGCCTCGTCCTGCGCGAGGTCGACGAGGGCCCGCCGCTGCGCGTCTCCTACCGGCTGACCGAGGCCGGCGCCGCCCTGGAGCCCGCGCTCAGGGAACTGGCCACGTGGGCGAAGACCCACCTGCCGGACGCCGGTCCGTGCGCCGGGGCGCTCCCGGAGCGCCCGGCCGGCGCGCGGGCCTAGGCGGGGCGCCGAGGGCAGTGCCCGGCAGGCCGGCGGGTGTCAGGGTGGTCAGGGTGAGCCGGCAACGGCTCCGGCGGGCGCCTGCATGCCCGTCCTCTGCCGGTGCGAGCGGGTCGGGCGCGGTGTAGAGAGGAGTCATGTCGCAAGGTCCCGACGGACTTCGCCGGCCGGTGCGAGCGGGCCGGGCGCTGATCGTCATCCCGGTCGCATGGATAGTCGCGGTGTCCGCCATCGACGTTCTTGCGCCGCCCCACATTCATCTGGGTCCGCTGCTCGTCGCGGCCCCGGCGGTCACGCCGTCCTTCGGCGGGCCCCGGACGGTGGGGGTGGTGGCCGCGCTGGCGGTGATCGCGCAGACGGTCATCGGGGTGCTGCGCGATCCCGACGAGTTGCTCTCGGCCAACCACGAGGCACAGATCATCGCCCTCGTGCTGGTCGGAACGAGCCTCGTCATCTTCTGCGTACTGCGAGAGCGCCGCGCGAAAGAGCTGATGCAGGTCCGGTACGTGTCCGAGGCCGCCCAGCGTGTGGTCCTGCCTCCTCTGCCCAGGCAGCTCGGACCGCTGCGCGCCGCCTCCCTCTACCTCGCCGCGGAGGCCGAGGCCCAGATCGGCGGGGATCTGTACGCGGCGGCACGCACCACCTCCGGCACCCGGCTGATCGTCGGCGACGTGCGGGGCAAGGGGATGACCGCGGTCAGTGACGCCGCACTGCTGCTCGGGGCGTTCCGCGTCGCGGCGCACCGCCAGGCGGGCCTGGGCGAGCTGGTGGCCTACCTCGACCGCAGCGTGTGCTGGGACCTGATGGAGCCGGGCGAGGCGGCCCGTTACGGAGAAACGTTCATCACCGCCACCGTCCTGGACATCCCCGACCGGGACGGCCGGGTCCAGATGGTCTCCTGCGGGCACCCGCCGCCGGTCGTCCTCCGCAACGGCCGGCCGATGACGATGGACGCCCTGCATCCCGCGCCTCCGCTGGGGCTGGGCGAACTGGCGGATCCGCGCTACCACGTCGAGAGCTTCCCGTTCGACCCGGGAGATCTTCTGCTGCTGTACACGGACGGTGTCACCGAGGCCCGCGACTCCACCGGCACCTGCTACCCGCTCGCCGAGCGCATCACCGGCTGGACCGAGAACGACTGCGACGCCTTCCTCGGCCGCTTCCGGCGCGACCTGCTGCACCACGTCGGCGGACACCTGGACGACGACGCCGTCATGATCGCCATAGAACGCCCCGCCCCACCCCGGGCCTGACCCACACCGAGTCGGGCTTCCTGCGGGCCCGGCCGGCTCACGGCGACGCGGACCAAGGCGCCGGCCGCTGGCGGACGCGGCCTAGGCCTTCCGGGCCAGCCCGGCGACGATGAGGCGCTCCCAGACGGTGAGTTCCCTGGCGCCGCCGTTCCACGGGCCGTCCGCCGCGTCCGGACGCCACAGGGGCGCGGGGACGATCCCGGGGTCGAGGATCTCCAGGCCGTCCAGCAGGGATGCGATCTCCTCGTCGGTGCGCCACCGGCCGCGGCCGAACGTCTTCTGGAGGATCCGCTCGGCCTCCTCCGTCTCCGGGTTGTTGCCGCAGCGGAAGTGACTGACGAAGAAGCAGCTTCCCGAGGGCACGTGGTCGCGCCAGTAGCGGACGATTGCGGCCGGGTCCTCCTCGTCGTTGACGTGGTGGAGGATCGCGCTGAACATGACGGCGACGGGGCGGTCGAAGTCGATCAGTTCCAGGGTGTCGGGGTGGGTGCGGACGGCTTCGGGGTCGCGTACGTCGACCGGGACGACCCGGGTCCGGTCGTTCTCCTCCAGCAGTGCGCGGCCGTGGACCAGCACCTGGGGGTCGGTGTCGACATAGACGACCCGGGACTCGGGAGCGTGCCGCTGCGCGACCTGGTGCACGTTGTCGGCGGTCGGAAGACCGCTGCCCAGGTCGATGAACTGCCGTACGCCGGTGGTGGTCGCGATCTCCCGGACCGCCCGGGTCAGGGCTGCGCGGTTGGCGAAGGCGATGGCCACCGAACCCGGAAGGTCGCGCTTGAACACGTCGCCGATCTCCCGGTCCACGGCGTAGTTGTCCTTGCCGCCGAGCAGGTAGTCGTAGACGCGGGCGATGCTGGGCCTGGTGGGGTCGATGGAGGAGCCTTCCGTCATGGCCCCCATCTTCTCCCGCAGCAACGCCCGTTGACCATCACTTCGGCAACGGCCTCGTCGAACGGCCCGGCCGGGCCGGCCGCGGCGGTGACGTCCCGGCGGCGAGCCGCGCGGCGGCCCCGCCATGGCCCCGACCCCCCGCACCGGTATAGTAATGACGGTATAGTTATTGGTGCGCGAGAAGGGCGCCGCATGATCGAGATCCTGAACCCCACCCTGCTGGACCGGGCAAGAGACACGGGCGCCCTGGTCGCCGACATCCTGCAGACGCTGAAAAGCCGCAGCACGGTCGGCACGAACCTGCTGGACATCGACCGGTGGGCCAAGGCCATGATCACCGAGGCGGGGGCGCGGTCCTGCTACGTCGACTACGCGCCGTCCTTCGGACGCGGCCCGTTCGGCCACTACATCTGCACGGCCGTCAACGACGCCGTGCTCCACGGACGACCGTACGACTACACGCTCGCCGACGGCGATCTGCTCACCCTCGACCTCGCCGTCCTGCAGGGCGGAGTAGCCGCGGACGCCGCCATCAGCTTCCTCGTGGGCGACGCGAAGCCCCCGCAGAGCGTCGCGTTGATCAGTGCGACCGAACGCGCGCTGGCCGCGGGGATCGCCGCCGCCGGGCCCGGGGCCCGCATCGGCGACATCTCCCATGCCATCGGCACGGTCCTCAGCGAAGCGGGCTACCCCGTCAACACCGAGTTCGGCGGTCACGGCATCGGATCGACGATGCACCAGGACCCGCACGTTCCGAACACCGGACGGCCCGGCCGCGGGTACACGCTGCGCCCCGGGCTGCTGCTGGCCCTGGAGCCGTGGGTCATGGCGGACACCGCCAGGCTCGTCACCGACGCCGACGGGTGGACGCTCCGCAGCGCGACGGGCTGCCGGACGGCCCACAGCGAGCACACGATCGCCATCACCGACGACGGGGCCGAGATCCTCACCCTGCCCCGGCACGCCCGTCCGTGAGGACGCACACGCCCCGGCCGCCGGCGGTCAACCGCGGATGACCGCACCGCGGTTGCCGTCCGGACTCCGCCTCTACCCGGGGCGCCGGCCCGCGTCTTCGCGCACCGCGCCCGCGTCCGCGTGCCCCAGCAGGAGCATCGCGTCATGGTCGGGGCTGCCGGGCTCGGCCTGGTAGACGATCAGCCGGTGGCCGTCGGTGCGGGCGACCTCGTACGCCTCGTAGCTCAAGGACATGGCCCCGGTGGCGGGATGGGTGAAGTCCTTGCGCCCGTTGGTGCGGCTGCGTACCTCGTACCGCTGCCACAGGGCAGCGAACTCGGTGCTCTTGACGGCGAGTTCGCCGACCACCAACCTGGTCCTGCTCGCGGGCGGCGACCCGAGCGGTCTGCCGGCCCTGCGGCCGGTGCTCGACGCGGTCGCCCGGGACGTACGGCACTTCGGTCCGGCGGGCGCGGGCACCCGCTTCAAGCTGGTCCTCAACGCCCTGCAGGCCATCCACCTGGCGGGTTTCGGTGAGGCGCTGCGGCTGGCCGAAGCGGCGGGCCTGGATGCCCGTCAGGTCGGCGAGGCCCTGCTCGACCGCCCCGGAGGCGCGGTCACCCGGCTCGCCTGGGACAGCTACCTGACCCCGCCCGAGCCGCTGAACTTCTCCGCCGCCTGGGCCCACAAGGACCTCGCCTACGCGGCCCGCCTGGCCCAGGACGCCGGCCAGGACCACCACCCGCTCCTCGACAGCGTCCTCGCCGTGTTCACCGCCGCGCTCGCCGAGGGACGCGGCAACCAGGACTGGAGCACGGTGAACCCGTCCGCCCCCAAGTGACGGCGGACACGACACCCGTCCGCGAGGCCCCGGCGCGGCCGTCCCCCGGGCGACCGCCCCGCCGGCCGTGCCGAGCACAGGGCCGGGCGCGTCGCCGCCGATGTGCACGCCTCGCGGCGGCTCCGCCCGGGACTGTGCCCGTCCGCCCGTCTGCCGGACCGGCTGTTCACCGGCAGCAGCAGGCCGCGCCCAGACGGGCGGTCCCCGTCTGCTTTCGCGGTGGAGGAGAGGCGGGGCCGGCGGTCAGGCCGGGCAGGTGTGGCGGAGGCCGTGCAGCAGGGGGCAGGCGTCTGGTCCCGGCCCGTCTCGCGTTCCTTGTCCTCACAGCTGCCAGGCGCCGTCCGGGCCGTAGTGGGCGAGGGCGACGGCCAGGGCCGCCACCACGGCCGCGAAGAACACCGACCAGAAGGTGAAGTCGTAGTCACGCACCCGCACATGGACGTAGAAGGCGCCGATGAAGTACAGCACCAAGCCGGCGGCGGCGAGCGTGCCGAGCAGCGGTACGGCGATCCCCGCGAGCAGTCCCAGCGTGCCCGCCGCCAGCAGGGTGCCCATCACGGGTGTCCAGGACACGGGCACGCCCAGCTTCTCCGCCTGGCTCTTCGGGATGTCGTGGCCGATCAGGCCGAGTACGCCGGCCCAGCCGCACAGGAACGCGGCGATCAGGGTGACCGTGAGGTAGAGAGCGAACACGGGTGTCTCCGTTGGTGTGAGAGGTGCTGGTGGTTCGCCTCACGGACGAGGCAGCGCGGCGGAGTGTGACGCGGCCGGGCCGGCCGGCTGGTCGCCGAGCGGGCGAGCGCCCGGGGGCCGGCACAGGAAAGGCCCGGCACCGTGTCCGGCAGGGGCAGGCGCGGCGGCCGGCACCCGGTCGTCACCAGTCGTCACCGGCGGCGCGTTCCCCGCCGGGCTGCGGCTGCCGGATCCGGCCCGGCCCGTGCGCCCGTTGTCCTCACAGCTGCCCGGCGCCGCCCGGGCCGTAAGAGGGCGTGGGCGGCGGTCGAGGACGCCGGCCGCCGCGGGCGTGCAGGACACGGCCGGAAGGCGAAGGCGTGCCGGTGAGGCGGCGGGCCGGAGCGGGGCGCGGTCACGGCCCGGGCTGCGTCACGGCGCGACGCCTGCCAGCTTCTCCGGGTTGCTGACCATGTGGATCGTTGCGACCGCCCCGTCCACCAGGTGCAGGACGCCCGCCAGGACGGGGGTGCCTGCGGCGAGGACGACGATCCCGGGGCCGCCGTTGACCGGCACCACCCGCGCGGTCGCACCGTCGGGCCTGCGCCGGAACAGGACGGTGACCGCGCGGGCCACGCGCTCGGCACCGTGGACCGGCTTGCGGGGCGCGCCGGTGAGGCCTCCCCCGTCGCTCACCATCGTCACGTCCGGCGCCAGCACCTCCATCAGGGCCCGCAGGTCGCCGCCGGCGCAGGCGGCGAGGAAGCGTTCGGTGGCGCGCAGCCGGGTCGCCTGATCGGTGTCGTAGCGGCGGCGGCGTGCCTCGACCGCCTTCTTCGCACGGTGCGCGATCTGCCGTACCGCCGCATCGCTGCGCCCGACGCAGCGGGCGGTCTCGGCATGGCTGTAGCCGAAGACCTCGCCGAGCACGAACACCGCGCGCTCGAGCGGGGACAGACTCTCCAGGACGACCAGCATCGCGGTCGAGACCGAGTCGGCGAGCAGGACGTTCTCGGTGACGTCCGGTCCGGTCAGCAGCGGCTCGGGCAGCCAGGGGCCCACGTATGCCTCGCGGCGCACGCGTGCGCTGCGCAGCCGGTCGATCGCCAGCCGGGTGGTCGTGCGGACGAGGTAGCCCTCGGCGTCCGCGACGCCGGCCGTGTCCTGACGGCTCCAGCGCAGCCAGGCGTCCTGCACCACGTCCTCGGCGTCGGTGACGCTGCCCAGCACACGGTAGGCCACGGCGTACAGCAGCCCCCGGTGCTCGACGAACCGCCGTTCGGCTTCGCCGGTTCCGGACGGGCGCGGCCCCGCGTCACCGGACATCCGCTCCCTCTCTCCGTGCCGCGCCCGGAAGAGGGCGGCGGTTCTCCCCGCACAGGGTAAGGGCCGGCCGGCGGGTCAGTGCGGGACGGTCCGCGGGGTGGCGGGGACGGGCGCGAGCCGGTAGGCGTTCTCGTGGGTGACCACGCGGCCGGCGGTGGGCGGCGCGAAGTGGGTGCCGAGGACCAGGGTGCCGGTGTGGGCGAGGGAGCGGAGCAGCTTGCGGCGCGTGGCCTCGGACTGTGCCGGGTCGATGTCGACGCACGCGCCGATGGCGGGGTGGGCGAGCTGGACCGGGTGGTGGATGCAGTCGCCGGTGATCAGCGCCCTCTCTCCCTGGCTGGTCAGCTCGACGGCGATGTGGCCGGGGGTGTGGCCGGGCGTGGGCAGCAGGCGCAGGCCCGGTGCGATCTCCAGCCCGTCGGCCGGGACGTCGACGAGGTCGAGCAGCCCCGCCTCCTCGACCGGAATGACGGAGTCGCGGAACATCTGCCTGCGCGCCTCCTCCATGTCGTACGCGGCCCAGAACTCCCGCTCGACGCGGGAGGTGAGGTGGCGGGCGTGGGGGAAGGTGGGGACCCATTCGCCGTTCACCTCCCGCGTGTTCCAGCCGACGTGGTCGGCGTGCAGGTGGGTGAGGATCACCAGGTCGACGGAGTCCGGGGGGAAACCGGCGGCGGTGAGGCGCTCGGGGAAGTCGGTGTGCAGGTCGTGCCAGGCGGGGTTGGCCCGCTCCTTGCCGTTGCCGATGCCGGTGTCGACGAGGACGCGCAGCCCGCCGACGGTGAGGGCGAAGCTGTGGCTGTCGATGTGCAGGATGCCGTCGGGGCCGGCGAAGTCGGGGTGCAGCCAGTGCTGCCGCTTGACCACGTCCGGGGTGGCGTCCGGCAGCAGCCAGGGCCCGGTCTCGGGCGGCAGGGGCACCTCGTCGATGCGGTGGACGGTGACGGCGCCCACGGTCCAGGACGGGGTGGCGGGGGTGGAGGGGGTGGTGGTGGCCGGTGAAGTGTTCACGGTCGGTCGTTTCCTTCGGTCCCTTGGGCCCTTGGGCCCTTGTTCCTTTGTCCTTCTGTCTTTCTGTCTTTCACGCGGTGGGTTCTTCACGTGGTGTCCGGCAGAGGCGGCCGTCCGCGGTGTGCGGTGCCGTGCGCCGGGACGCGGTGAGTGCTGCCGCCGCCGCGACGGCGAGGACAGCGGCGGCCAGGGCGTAGGTGTGGGAGGCGGTCCGCAGTCCGACGTGCTGGGTGGCGGCGCCCGCGGCGATGGCGGGCAGGCTCATGGACAGGTAGCTGACGACGTAGTAGGCGGCCAGGGTCGCGGCGCGGTCCCCTTCGCCGCCGGGCGGGGCGAGCATCATGCGCAGCGCGCCCTGGGAGACGGCGCCGAAGGCGACGCCGGCCAGGGCCGCGCCGGCGTGGACGGCGGGCAGGCCGGCGCCGTGCAGACCGAGCAGGCTCAGGGCCGCGGAGGGGACGACGGCCAGGGCCCCGCCGGTGGCGGCGGCGAACGGCGCCGTGCGCCGCAGCGCCCACACGGTGAGCGCGGCCGCGGCACTGACGGTGAAGAAGACCATGCCGCCGGCCGCGAGCGGGGCGCCGGGGGCCACGAGGCGTACGAGCGCCGGTCCGAGGGAGGAGTAGAAGCCGCCCAGCGCCCACACGGCGGCGACCGCGGTGCCGGCCGCCGTCAGGGCGCGGCGTGCCGGGGGCGGCACGGCGAGCCGCGGACGCAGGGAGCGCAGCGCGCCGGCGTGCGGGCGGGCCGTCTCCGGGGTGAAGGCGACCGCGATCGCCTGGGCGACGAAGAGCGCCGCCAGGAGCGCGTACACGGTGGCCGTGGGGGCGGGGGCGAAACGGACGAGGAGGGTGGCGGCCAGGACGCCGGCGGCCATGCCGGCGACGGGGGCGATGCTGTTGGCCAGGGCGGACCGGCCGGGACGCCGGGGGTCCTCGAGGTCGAGGAGGGCGGCGCCCGCGGCGCTGGTGGCGGCGCCGGTGGCCGCTCCCTGCAGGATGCGGGCGGCGATGAGCGCTCCGGCGCCGTCCGCCAGGGCCAGCAGCAGCATGGAGGCCGCCTCCAGGACCAGGGCGCCCGCCAGGACGGGGCGCCGGCCGAGGTGGTCGGAGAGCGCTCCGACGGTGAGCAGGGCCACCAGCAGCGTCAGGGCGTAGGCGCTGAAGACCACCGTGATCGTCAGGGCGGTCAGGCCCCACTGGTCCTGGTAGAGGGGGTACAGCGGGGTCGGGGCGCTGGAGGCGGCCAGAAGGGCCGCCAGGACCGACACGCCGAGGGCGAAGGAAACCGTCCGCTTCGCCGTCCGCTTCGCCGCACGGTCCGCCGTGCCGTGTGCCGTGCCGTGTGCCGTGCGGTGCGCCGTGGGGGTGCGGGCGGCGGAGGAGGGGCCGGGGCATGGCGCGGCTGTGTCTGACGTGGCGCTGGACATGGAACTCCTCCGCTAAACGCAATCGGTTTGCTTTAAGGCACCGTAGGTCCTACTGTGCGGTTAAAGCAAACTGTTAGCTTTTGGCTCGGGGGTGCTCCGCCGCCCCCGCCCGATCAGGGGAGAAACCGTCATGTCCGCTGCCGAACTCACGCCACCGCAGGCGGCCCTGTGGGCCGCGCGCGCCGGGCTCCCGGTGCCGGCCGGCCGGCACGCCGCGGTGGCCGCCACCGCCAACCACATCCACTCCGTCGTCGCGGTCCTGCGGGAGCTGGACTTCGCGGACACCCCGCCCGCCGCCGCCTACCGCGCCGGAGAGGAGAACGACGATGCAGCCGTATGAGCTGTCCCTCGCCCGGGCCGCTGACGCGATCCGGGCGCGGACGCTGTCCCCCGTGGAGCTGGTGGACTCCGTCCTCGACCGCATCGAGCAGGCCGAGCCGCATCTGGGGGCCTATGTCACCGTCACCGCGGAGCAGGCCCGCCGGGCGGCACGCGCGGCCGAGCAGGATGTCGCGGCCGGCCGCCTGCGCGGCCCGCTGCACGGCGTCCCCCTGGCGCTGAAGGACCTGATCGACGTGGCCGGCGCGGCCACCACGGCCAGCTCCCGGGTCCGTGCGGACCACCGCGCGCAGGCCGACAGCACGGTCGCCGCCCGTCTGGCCGCGGCCGGCGCGGTGCTGGTCGGCAAGACGCACACCCATGAATTCGCCTACGGCCTGACCACCCCGCAGACCCACAACGCCTGGGACCGGGACCGGGTCGCCGGCGGCTCCAGCGGCGGGTCCGCCGTCGCCGTCGCCGCGGGCACCGCGACCTTCGCGCTGGGCACCGACACCGGCGGATCGATCCGGGTGCCCTCCGCGCTCAACGGCGTCGTCGGCCTCAAACCGACCTACGGCCTCGTCCCCCGCCACGGCGTCACGTCCCTGTCCTGGTCGCTGGACCACGTCGGCCCCATCACCCGCACCGTCGAGGACGCGGCCCTGGCCCTGACCGCCCTGGCCGGCCACGACCCCCGCGACCCCGCCTCCCTCGCCGCCTGCGGCCCGGACCACCGGCCGGTCGGCGCCACGGACCTGACGGGACTGCGCATCGGCGTGCCGCGCAACTACTACTTCGACCACGTCGCCCCGGAGGTGGAGGCCGCCGTCCGGCGCGCCCTGGCCGGGCTCGAGAGCCTCGGCGCACAGCTCGTCGAGGTCGAGATCCCCATGACCCGCTACATCCAGGCCACCCAGTGGGGCCTGATGGTGCCGGAGGCCACCGCCTACCACGAGCGCACCCTGCGCACCGTGCCCGAGCTGTACCAGGCCGACGTGCGCATCCTCCTCGAAGCCGGCGAGCTGATGCCGGCCGGGGACTACCTGCGCGCCCAGCGCGCGCGCACCCTCATGCGGCAGGCCTGGGGACGCCTGCTGGAAGAGGCCGACGTGATCGCCGCCCCGACCGTCCCGGCCACCGCGGTGAAGGCCGGCGACGAGACCATCACCTGGCCGGACGGCACCACCGAGAGCGTCTCCGACGCCTATGTGCGCCTCTCCGCCCCCGCCAACATCACCGGAGTGCCCGCACTGTCCGTCCCCGTCGGCCACGACACGGCCGGCCTGCCCATCGGCATGCAGCTGCTCGGCCGGCCCCTCGGCGAGCCGGTGCTGCTGCGGGTCGGCCACGCCTACGAGCAGACCCAGCCCGCACGCCGCACGGCGACGGTATGACGCACCGGCCGGCACCCGGGGCCGGGACGGACACTTGAAGCAAGATATTTGCTTTAAGGTGGTTTTCATGAGCCGGAAGACCATGGTGCGCCCCGGTGGGCGCAGCGCCCGGGTGCAGGCGTCGGTGCATGCCGCCGTGCGCGAGCTGGAGGCGGAGGCGGGCCGGGAGGCGCTGACCGTCCCCCTGGTGGCCGCCCGCGCGGGAGTCACCCCGTCCACGATCTACCGCCGCTGGGGCGACCTGCAGGAGCTGCTGTCGGACGTGGCGGTCGAGCGCCTGCGGCCCGAGACGGAGCCGCAGGACACGGGAAGCCTGAGGTCCGATCTCGAGGCCTGGGCCGAGCAGTTCCTGGAGGAGATGTCCGCCCCCGCGGGCCGTGCCTACATCCGCGACGCCCTGCTCGGCGACCCGGACGGCAGCAATGCCGGCCAGTGCTCGGCCTACGCGGCCGAGCAGATCGGCGTCATCCTCGACCGCGCGGCCGGCCGCGAGGAGAAGGCACCCGGCGTCGACACGGTCCTCGACCGCGTCGTCGCCCCCATGATGTACCGCATCCTCTTCCGCCCACAGGGGCTGGACACCGCGTACGCGCGCCGGCTGGTGGCAGGGCTCGTGGGGCCGGCCGGCCGCTGACCGGACGACGCCGCGGGCGGGCACCCGGCGCTCCCGGGCCGCACTGCTGCGCCCCCGGCGGCCGTGGCCGCAGCACCGCTGCCGGGGGCAGGACCGTTTCCGCCCGGAACACCACCGCCTTCCCTCACCACGGCCGCTCCCGCCGGCACGCACGGCCCGCGGGCCAGACCCGGCGGTACCCGGGACGGGGCCTTCGGGTGCGGCCTGCACCGGGCGCCCCGGCTTCCCGCCTCGCCGAATCGCCGGACCCGGACCCGGTTCCGGCCCGGGAGCACCTGCGGCAACGGCGGCGGCCCCGGCCAGCGGCGCCGGGCTCCGCCCCGTCGGCGTCCGCGCCAAGGGCCCGCCCCGGGCGTGCTTTACGGCTCAGCGGGTCCACGTCGGTCAGCGGCCGCCCCGACGGCAGTACGGGCGCTCCGTTCGGCCTCTGTCCGGCCTCGGTGGTCGGCAGCGGCGGGACGGCGAGGGCCGCTGCGGGCTGTGCGGGCCCGCGGCGGCCGGGCCCGAGGGCTGCCGCATCTTTTGGGGACCTGCGAATAATCCCGTGCCGTGCCACCGGCGGACGTGCAGACTCGCCTCATGGCGGACATGAGGGCGTTCCAGGATGCGGTCACCGTCTGGGCGGCGGGCGGTCCCGGCGGGCCGGCGCGCGAGCTGGCGGAAAGCCTGGGGGTGCGAACCGCGGTGCTCCTGGAAGGGCTGAGCGATCTCGCGGCCGTCGAGGCGCTGGCCGCCCGGCGCGGCCGGGACCTGGCCGCCGAGGGAGTGTGTGTCGTGGCGATGGGCGGGGCGATGAACGTCGGCCGCTACGCCGGCCTCCTCGGGCCGCCCGGCCTCGGCCTGCGCCTGACGGGACTGTGCGACGAGCGCGAACAGGGCTACTACGAGCGCGGCCTGACGCGGGCGCAGGCACCGCTCCAGGACATCTGCGTATGCGCCGCGGACCTGGAGGACGAACTCATCCGCGCGCTCGGCACGGCAGGGGTCGAGGAGATCATCCGCGCCGAGGGCGACCTGCGCGCCTGGCAGACCTTCCAGCGCCAGCCCGCACAGCACGGCCGGCCCCGGCATCAGCAGGTGCGGCGCTTCCTCGGCACGAAGAAGGGCCGCAAGATCCGCTACGGCCGCCTCCTGGTCGAGGCCCTCGCCCCGGATGGGACACCGCCCCCGCTCGACGCCCTCCTCGCGCGGCTGTGAGGCCGCGCACGGGCCTGCCGTTCCGGACCCGCCCGGCAGCACACCACCGCGTGATCCTGACCAGCTGAATCGGTTGGCCAGTTGACCGGTTGTCAGGCGGCACCGGCCGGGCCGGCTAGCCGTGGAAGATCGCGACCTCTTCGAGCGCGGCCCGCTCGGTCGTGACGTGGTTCACCGGCGCGGCCTCGTCGGCGTAGCCGAAGGAGATGCCCACCAGCAGCCGCCCTGTGGTGACGGCGAGTTCGGCGCGGACCGTGTCGGCGTAGAAGCTCAGCAGCCCCTGCGGGCAGCTCGCCACGCCGTACGCGGTCATCGCCAGCAGCAGCGTCTGCAGGTAGGCGCCGGCGTCGGCGGCCAGCCGGGGCCCGCCGTCCCCGGTGACGAACAGGAACGCGGCGTGCGGCGCGCCGTAGAAGCGCAGGCTCTGCGCGTCGTAGGCCGCCCGCGCCTCGTGATCGTCGGGGCCGATGCCCAGCGCTCCGTACAGGCGGGCGCCGAACGCCGCCCGGCGCTCCTGGTGCACCGGCGCGTACATGTCCTCGGAGTAGGGGAAGTCGGCCGAGGTGCGGTGTGCGGCGTGGGCCTCCTGCAAGGCGTCCGCCAGGCGCTCACGCGCGGCGCCGCTGACCACCTCCACCCGCCACGGCTGCGCGTTGGAGTTGGACGGCGCGGCGCCGGCCAGCGAGAAGATCGCGCGCATCGTGTCCTCGGGCACGGCTTCCGGACGGAACGCGCGGGTCGCGTGACGGCCGCGTATCAGCTTCTCGGCGCAGCCGCTCAGCTCGGTGGGGACCAGCAGGCTCATGGAACACTCCTCGACAGCAAACAATGTAAACGAATCCGTTTACCTTGCGGGTACGGCGGGACCCTAGCAGACGTTGTCCGTCGAGGTAAACGCTGCCGTATACTTGGTGTATGAGTGCGACGACTACGGCCTCCGGGGGGCGCGGGCGCGGCGGGCGGGAGCGCATCCTGGCCGCCGCCGCCCGGCTGTTCGCGGTCCAGGGGATCAACGCGACCGGTATGGAGCAGGTCGCGGAGGCGGCACCGGTGTCCAAGCGGACGCTGTACGCGCATTTCCGGACCAAGAGCGACCTGGTGATCGCCCACCTCCAGGACCTCGCCTCGTCGGGGGCGACCCTGGAGAGCGTGCTGACCCGCGAGGACATCCCTGCGCGGGAGCGGATCCTCGGGCTGTTCGACCCGCCCGTGCCGGAGGCGGCACCGGTGCGCGGGTGCCCGTTCATCGATGCCGCGGCGGAGTTCCCCGACCCGGACAGCACGGTCCACTCCTACGCCCGCGAGCAGAAACTGCGGATGGTGGGGCTGGTCACCGCGCTGGTGACGGAGCTGGGCTGCCGCGAGCCGGCCGCGCTCGCCGAACAGCTGGTCACCCTCGCGGACGGGGCGGCCAGCCGGGCCATGGTGCTGGGCGATGCGGACTACGGCCGGCACGCGCGGACGGCAGCGGAAACCCTCCTCGCGCACGCCCTCGCGGGATGACCCATCGGCCTCCGGCCGCAGCCCCTCCCCCCTCCCCCGTGCCCGCCGGCGTCCGCCCGTTCCCGGACACCGCCGTCACAGCACGCGCAGGACCGCGACGGAGGAGGGCCCGGGTCCCGGCCGGCCTCCGGTGAGGCCCGCCGCTGCGCGCAGCCCGCGGGTGCCGGGCGGACGGGTCAGCCGAGCCTGAGCAGGAGTCCGGCGAGCTCGGCCGGCATGGTGATCATGCAGTCGTGGCCGGTCGGCAGCTCCCACACCCGTGCCGGGGTGCCGTCGGGCTGTACCGCGGGGACGGGCCGCCGGGGAATGCCCTCCGGCTTGACGGTGCAGTGGATGTGCGTGCGCGGGATCGTCTTCACGGCCGGGTTGTCCATCCGGACCGGCTGCTGCAGGCAGCGCACCGGCTGGTCCGAGAGCATGGTGCGCAGCCAGGCGGCGTCCGCCGGGTCGGTGACCCCGAACAGGCCGAAGGGCGGCGGCATCTCGGGCAGCGGCGGAACCCGCCAGCCGCCGGCGGACGTGAGGGCGAGGTCGATCAGGGCCCTCGTCGCGGGCTGGACATCGGCCGCGCTCTCGCCGTCCTCGGGGACCATCGCGTCGAGGTAGACCAGATGCGCGATCCGGTCCGGGACCTGGTTGGCCGCGGCGGAGATGACCAGCCCGGCGTAGCTGTGTCCTACGAGCACCACGTCGGTGAGGTCTTCGCCGGTGATCAGCCCGACGATGTCGTCGACGTGCGTGTCGAGGCCGACCTCGGGGCTGAGCAGGTGCGCCTTGTCGCCGTAGCCGGTCAGTGACGGCGTCAGCACCCGGTGCCCGGCCGAGGCCAGCAGCGGGGCCACCCGCTCCCAGCACTGCCCGCTGTGCCAGGCACCGTGCACCAGCAGATATGTCGACATGGCTCTCGCTCCGCCCTGGTGACGCGCACCGGGGTTTGGCCGCATCGGGCCGGCCGTGCGCGGTGTGGTTCCCGGGTCCCTGATCTGGCACCATGAGAAACGGGACGCTGTCCCGGTTGAAGATACGGGACAGTGTCCCGTTTAGCAAAGGCCGGTAGCGGAGGGAACGGTGCGGTGAGCGGCAGGGAACAGGGCGCGGCAGGCACGTCCAGGCCGAGGCGGGCGGACGCGCGGCGCAACGAGCAGGCGCTGCTCGACGCGGCCGCGGCGGTGTTCGTCGCCTCGGGCGTGGAGGCGCCGGTCCGCGACATCGCGGCCGAGGCCGGTGTCGGGACGGCCACGATCTACCGGCACTTCCCGACCCGGGCGGATCTGATCATCGCCGTCTACCGGCACCAGGTCGAGGCGCTCGCCGAGGCCGGCCCCTCCCTGCTGGCCGGCAGCGCGTCACCGCACGCCGCGCTGGGGCGGTGGATCGACCTCTTCGTCGATTTCCTGGTCACCAAACACGGGCTCGCCGCCGTGCTGCAGTCCGACGACCCCTGCTTCGACCCGCTGCACACCTACTTCCTCGACCGGCTCGAGCCGGTGTGCGCCCGGCTGCTCGACGCCGCAGCCGCTTGCGGCGAGATCCGGTCCGGCCTGGACGCCTACGAGCTCATGCGCGGCGTCGGGGGCCTGTGCGCGGGCGCCGGCAGCAATCCCCGCTACGACGCACGCCGGCTGGTCGGCCTCCTCGTCGCAGGACTGCGCCGGCCGCACTGACCGCCGGCCGCGCCGAGGGCCGCAAGGTCCTTGCCGGCCCGCCGCAGGAGGGCCGGCAAGGAGGGGAGGCCGCCGGCCGCCCCGGTGCCCCTTGCGGCCGGGCGGGGACCAGGGTCCCGTTGCGCCCGGGCGGGGCCGCAGGCGGCCTGCCCATGCACACGCCGGTGTCGCGCCCTCCCCGCCGCCGCTGCACCGGTCGGCCCGGCTCCGGCCCGCCATGACCGGCCGGGTCACCGCACGCCCGGCGGCCTCCTCACCCGCACCACCGGACCGAGCCCGTCGGCTTTGGGGCCGCCCGCGGTCACGGGCGCTGCGGCGGGATGCGGTGCGGCGGGATGCGCGGTGGGAGGCCGGGCGCCGGCATCACGGCCGTGGCGGGCGGGGCGTGGCCCGGGGCGCCGGGGAGGGGCGGCGCCCCGGGTGGGGTCAGGGCGTGGCCACGAAGACGTGCGCGGCGCTCTGCGCGGGGAGTTCGGCCGCCCTGCCGGCGGCGGCGACCGTGACGCCGCCGGGCGACGGCGTCACGGTGACGACCGCGCCCGGCCGCACCCCGGCGTGCCGCAGGGCGTGCATCAGCCGGGAGTCGGTCTGGGCCGGTTCCCCGATGCGCCGCACGGTGACGCGTGTGCCGTCCGGCCCGGGCCGCAGGTCCTTGAGACTGACCGCGGTGTCGTCGGGGAGCAGGTCCGCCGTCCGTGCGCCGCCGAGTTCCTCCAGGCCGGGGATCGGGTTGCCGTAAGGGGAGCGGGCCGGGTGCCGCAGCAGCGCGAAGAGGCGGCGTTCGACGGCCTCGCTCATCACGTGCTCCCAGCGGCAGGCTTCGGCGTGGACCTGCTCCCACTCCAGCCCGATCACATCGACGAGCAGGCACTCCGCGAGCCGGTGCTTGCGCATCACCCGGGTGGCGGCACGCCGGCCCTCCTGCGTCAGCTCCAGGCGCCGGTCGCCCGCGACGTGCAGCAGACCGTCACGTTCCATGCGGGCCACGGTCTGGCTGACGGTGGGACCGCTCTGGTCCAGGCGCTCGGCGATGCGGGCGCGCAGCGGGACCACGCCTTCCTCCTCGAGCTCCAGGACGGTGCGCAGATACATCTGCGTGGTGTCGATGAGGTGGGACATGCCGCTCGTCAGGCGGGGGTCTCGGCGGTGGCGGTCAGCACCGCGCGGCCGAGGGTGTGGCCGGACATGGCGAAGCCGAGGACGGCCGGGGTGGCGTCGGCCGGGACGCCGAGGGAGGCGACGTCGAGGGCGTGGACCACGACGAAGTAGCGGTGCGGGCCGTGTCCGGGGGGCGGGGCGGCGCCGATGAAGCGGGCCGCGCGGGTGTCGCCGGGCAGCTGGAAGGCGCCCTCGGGCAGGCCCGAGCCGGTGTCGTCGCCGGCGCCCTCGGGCAGCTCGGTGACCGTGGCGGGAATGCCGGCGACCGCCCAGTGCCAGAACCCGGACCCCGTGGGGGCGTCGGGGTCGTAGACGGTGACGGCGTAGCTCTTGGTGCCCGCCGGGGCGCCGCTCCAGGACAACTGCGGGGAGACGTCCCTGCCGCCGGGGACGCCGGAGGCGAACTGCTCGGGCGGCCAGGGGGCGCCGTCGGTGACGGTGGTGCTGGTGACGGTGAAGGACGCCGCCTCGGGGAGGCGGGCGAAGGGGTCGTTGGCGTGCATCGTGTCGTTGCCTTTCAGGCAGTGCCGGACAGGGGCGGCCGGGGTCGGTCGCATGCGGCGGGCGGATCGCAGCATCGAGGCCGCTGCGCAGCCCGCGCCGTCGTCACCCACCCGACCACTGAATCGACAGTACCACGGATAATCGATTATCTGCCGGGTCGTCTATGGTGGGGGCATGACTCAGACGGTCCCCACCCCGGCCCCGGCCACGGCCCCGGCGGGCAAGCAGATGCTCTCCGAGCAGGTCTACGCACGCCTGCGGGATGCGATCATGCGCGGCGACTACGCCCCCGGTGACGCGCTCAAACCGCAGGACATCGCCAAGCAGCAGGGCGTGAGCCTGGCCGTCGTGCGGGAGGCGCTGGTGCGGGTGGTCGGCGAGGGCCTCGCCGACCGGCTGCCCAACCGGGGTTTCGCCGTGCCGGCCTTCTCCGACCGCCGCTGGCAGGAGATCGCCGAGGCCCGCCGGACCATCGAACCGGTCGTGCTGCGCATGTCCGTCGAGCGCGGCGACGTCGACTGGGAGGCCCGGGTACGGGCCGCCCACCACCGCCTGGCCCGCACCCCGGCGTACGTGCCGGAGGAGGGCGAGTACTACAGCAGCGCGTGGTCAAAGGCCCACCGGGACTTCCACCGCACCCTGCTGGAGGGGTGCGGCAATCCCGTCCTGCTGGAGACCTTCGACCGGCTGTGGACCGCGAGTGAACTGGCCCGCCGCTGGTCGGCGCACCGCAACCCCGGCCGCGACGGGGCCGAGGAACACCGCCTGCTGGAGGAGGCGGTGCTGGCCCGCGACGCCGACACCGCGGCCGAGGTGCTGATCCGGCACCTCACCCGGACCGCGGCCGTCCTGACCGGCGGCTCCGCCCCCTCGGACCGGTGAGAGCCGCCTGAACCGCGCCCCGCCGGCGCGGGGCGGGAGGCCGGCCGGCCACGGCGGCGGCCCGGCGGAGCTGTGCTGTTGTCTGCCGTTTCCCGTGGCCCTGCGCGGGAGGAGGATTCCGGCTGCGGTCCGGGCCGGCCGGGCCCGCTGCCGCCGGACGTGAACAGCGGCCGGCACACCGAGGCCGTCCGGGCCGGGGCGCCGTGAGGCCGCAGCGGACGGTGCAGGCCGGCCGCGGCGGGGCGACGGCGCAGGCCGGGGCGGGGCAGGGCGGCCGCGGCGGGGCAGGGCGTGGCGGCCGCGGCGGGCCGACGGTGCAGGCCGGCCGGGGCGGTGCAGGCCGGTCGCGGCGGGGCCGACGGTGCAGGCCGGCCGGGGCAGGGGCGCCGGGACCGGCTGGAGGCGGTCACCGCTCGGGCCCGCGCCCGCGGTGGCGGGCGCCGTTCCGCGGTGGCGGGCGCCGTCCCGCGGTGGCGGGCGCCGTCCCGCGGTGGCGGGCGCCGTGCGGTGGCCGGGCCCGGTGCGGGCTCAGGCCGTGTCCCCTCCTGCGGTCGCGGTGCCCATCGGGTAGCGCTCCAGGATCAGACGCTTGATGTCGTCGCGTGCCGAGGCCAGCGCCGTGGTCGTCCGCGTGGCTTCGCGGATCATGTCCGCCAGGGTGCCGGGCTGCAGTCCGTGTGTGAGGGCGTGGTCGATGTCGTGGCGGTGGCGCGTCACCCAGTCGACGCGGCCTTCCACTGCGCGGTGGAAGCTCTCCAGCAGGTCGGGGCAGTAGATGCCCATCAGTCTGCGCAGCGTACGCCGGGCTGCCTGGCGGCGCCGGGCCGGGCTCCAGCGCTGTGCCACAGGGGCGGGGGGTTCCATGATCGCTCTGATGTCGCGCTGTGCGGTCTCGATGTATCCCTGTCGCAGGGGGATCCCGAGGAAGCGCACCGAACGGCCGCCGCCGTTGCCCACGCCGGCCATGTAGGCGACGTAACTGCGGGTCAGGTGCTGGGACCTGAGCCGCTCCAGTGCTTCGCCGGTCCTCTGCGCGGCCTGGCACCAGTCGTCGAGGATCTCGTGGAGCTCCAGCAGCGCTTCGTGCATGCCGGGCCATGCCGGTGTCGCGGTGGCGCGCTCCGACAGTCCGCGCAGCACGGTGCCCGCGGCCTTCGCGACGACGGTTGCTTCCGGGCCTGCCGCCATGAGGACCCCTCTCGCCTTCTCCCGGAGGTCGGGGAAGGCCAGCCTAGAAGGAGTCGTGGGCGGCTGGGGGGCAGTTGAGGCCGTTGTGAGCCTGACGGGGCATGGCCGCGCGGGCCGGGCCCGGCGCTCGACGCCCGCTCGGTTCCCCCTCGGTCCTCAGCTCCCGCTCGGCTCCCGCTCAGTTCCTGCTCGGCTCCTGCTCGGTTCCTGCTCGGTTCCTCTGTTCCTGCTCAGCTGCCGGTCAGGGACTGTTCGGCCCACACGGTCTTGCCGACGAGGGAGTGCCGGGTGCCCCAGCGGCGGGCGAGCTGGGCGACCAGCAGCAGGCCGCGGCCTCCTTCGTCGAAGATCCGGGCCCGCCGCATGTGCGGGGTGGTGCTGGAGGAGTCGGAGACTTCGCAGATGAGGGTGCTGTTCTCGTGGATGAGCCGGAGCTGGATGGGCGGCCGGCCGTAGCGGATGGCGTTGGTGACGAGTTCGCTGACCATCAGTTCGGCGACGAAGACGGCCTCGGTGAGTCCCCAGTCGGCCAGCCGGCCGGTGGCCAGCTGGCGGGCCCGGGCGACGTCGGCGGGGTCGCTGGACAGGTCCCAGGCGGCGACCCGGTCGGAGTCGAGGGCCCGGGTGCGGGCGATGAGCAGGGCGATGTCGTCGTCCGGGCGGTGGGTCAGCAGGTCCGCGAGGACCTGGTCGCAGACCGACTCCGGGCTCTGGGCGGGCCGGGCGACGGCGGCGAACATCTTGTCCAGGGCGTCGTCGATGTCACGGTCGCGGACTTCGAGCAGACCGTCGGTGTACAGGGCGAGGAGGCTGCCTTCGGGCAGTTCGGTCTCGCTGGTCTCGAACGGCAGGCCGCCCAGGCCCAGCGGCGGGCCGGCCGGGACGTCGAGGAGGTACACGGCGCCGTCCGGGGTGACCACGGCGGGCGGGGGGTGGCCGGCCCGGGCGAGGGTGCAGCGGCGGGAGACCGGGTCGTAGACCGCATACAGGCAGGTGGTGCCGATGCCCCCGGCGGTCTCGGCGTCGCCGCCCGTGACGGCCACGTCGGTGGACAGGCGGATGACGAGGTCGTCGAGGTGGGTGAGCAGTTCGTCGGGCGGCAGGTCGACGTCGGCCAGGGTCCGCACCGCGGTGCGCAGCCGGCCCATGGTGGCCGAGGCGCGGATGCCGTGGCCGACCACATCGCCCACCACGAGGGCCACCCGCGCGCCGGACAGCGGGATCACGTCGAACCAGTCGCCGCCCACGCCGGCCCGGCTGTCGGCGGGCAGGTAGCGGGAGGCGATCTCGAGGGCCGCCTGGTCGGGCAGTGTCTGCGGGAGCAGGCTGCGCTGCAGGGTCATGGTGGTGGTGCGTTCGCGGATGTGCCGCCCGGCGTCGTGGATGCCGGCGGCCGCCCGGGCCGTGAGCTGCTCGGCGAGCCACAGGTCCTCCGGCGTGAAGCGCTCCGGGCTGCGGTGGCGGCCGAAGAGGGCCACGCCGACCGTGATGTCCCGGGTGCGCATCGGCACCACCATCAGTGAGTGCGTGCCCACCTCGCGCAGCCGGGCGGCCTGGGGGTCCTCGCCCGCCCACCGGGCGACGGCGGCGTCGGCCGTCGTGTGCAGGGCGCCACGGCCCCGGGCCAGGCACTCGGCCACGGGTGACAGTGCCGGGTAGGCGGTCGTCTCGCCCGCCGCGGCCACCGATTCGGGGTGGGAGTCGAGGACCGAGCGCACCGCGGTGCGGCGCAGGGTGACGACCGCGGCCGGCGGGGCGGAGGGCACCTCGCCGCCGGTGGGGACGTCAAGCAGGTCGACGACGGTGAAGTCGGCGAGACGGGGGACGGCGGCGTCGGCCAGTTCCTGCGCGGTGCGTGAGATGTCCGAGGTGGTGCCGATGCGGGCGCCGGCGTCCTTCAGCAGCGTCGTGTGCTGCCGGGCGGGCGGCTCCTGCACCCCGTGGTGCGTGGCCAGGCACACGGCGCGCACCCGGCCGCCGGAATCCTTCATCGGGGCCAGCGAGGCAGGCCGGCCGTGCTGCGGGCCCGGCGGCGCCGCGGGACGGATGCCGGCCTGCAGATACTGCGGCTCGCCGGTCTTCACCACCAGGCGCATCCTGCGGTCGGCGTCCTCGCTCACGGGATGCGGCGCGATCTCCGGCAGACACAGCCCGCGCATCTCGGCCTCCGCGAACCCGAGAACACGCTCCATGGCGGCGTTCGCCCGCACCAGCCGCAGATCCGTGCCGAAGACCGCCAGAGCACACGGCGACTGGATGAACGCCCACTCCCCCAGCGGCGCCTCCCCCACCCCGCGCCCGCCGGGCCCGGCCTCCTGCCCGCGCCCGCCGGGCCCGGCCTCCTGCCCGGGCCCTGCGGGCCGGGGAGCCACGGCGGACACCACGAGCCACTCGCCGCCCTGCCCGCCGTGCGTGCGCCGGTTGGCGAGCAGCCGCAGCCGCAGCCGGCTGCCGTCCCGGTGCCGCACCGCCACGCTGCCGCTCCACCTGTCCCGCCCGGGCCGATCCCCCCGCACGCCCCCGCCCGGCACACCGGACACACCGGGCGCGTCGAGTGCGCCGGGCGCGCCAGGGGCACCGGGGGTGTCGGGCGCGTCGAGGACGCCGGGGGTGTCGGGCGCGTCGAGGGCGCCGGCGAGCAGGCGGGCGCCGGGGGTGTCGGGGGCGTCGGCGAGGAGGCGGGCGGCGGGGCGCCCCACCACCTGCGAGGGCTCGTAGCCGAGCAGCCGCCGCGCCCCCTCGCTCCACCCCCTCACGATGCCCCGCGCATCGACGGTGGCCGCGGCCGTGTACGCCGGCTCGCCGATGTCGTCCGCCCTGTCGTGCCGCTCACCCAGAGGTGGGGGAAGTCGCTCCATCGCCGCTCATCTCGCCCTCGTAGATCCTTTTCCCCGCAGTCCCCACCACGGGACCTGCACGGCCAGGGCTCTACTGACAAGCATGATCCTGCGAAGCACGCAGCACCAACGCAACGCCGCCCGAGGGCTCCAGGCCGGACGTCCACCCCTCAGGCGGCAGACACCCCCGCCCCGCCCCGCCCCGGGCGGGCGGGGGCGGGGCGGGCGGAACGAGGAGGAACGAGACGGGGCGAGACGGCGCGGAAAAATCTTCAGAAAGTGCATCCGGCGTGGAACCGCATCCCGAGCCCTCCACGTGAAGGACACCAATAACGACATCCGGCGCGTATCAACCGCTTTCGAGGGTGCGAGCGGTGACGACCGAGCCGGCCCGTCGGACGAAAGCCCCCGTCATCCCATGAACACCACGACCACGCCGTATCCCGACCCCGAAGCCCCCGTCCCCGTCCCCGTCCCGCTGACTGAGCGGGAGCGGGAGGTCCTGCGGCACATCGCCGCAGGGCGCACCTACGCCCAGACGGCCCGCCGGATGGGTCTCTCCCGGCACACCGTCGACGCCTACCTGCGCCGTATCCGGGCCAAGTCCGACGTCACCAGCACGGCGGAACTGATGCGGCTGGCCATCGCCCTCGGGCTGTGACACCTTCCCGCCGGCCAGGACGCGACGTCGCCCGCCGGTGAGGCCGCATGGACCGGACCGAACTCCCTGAGGATCCCGGTGGCCTGCCCCGCACGGTCTTCCGGCACCCGGGCTTGCGGGGGCCGGCGAGAAGCCGTTGCCGGACGCCGGCGAGTATCCCGGTGTCCATGACGGTCATCATGCCGCAGTACGCCGACGCGCAGTGACGGCCGGCCGCCTGCGCCGGCGCATGCGCGGCTCACCGGGACACGAGCCCGCCGAGGGCCGCCGGCCACCCGGCCCTCCCGGAAGGGCCCCGCCGAACCCCGCCCGCCGGCCGGGGACTTGGACCGTCGCACGATGCCCGGTCCGCAAGGGGCGTGCAGCGGCCGCCCGGCCGCCGCTCCGCCGGGAAACGGCTTCCCGACCGCCCGGGAAGACCTGCGGAAAATCCTGAATGCCATGGAATGTCCCGATCCTGTGACAAGCCTTTCGGGTCCGTTGACGCCGTCACGACCGGCCTTTCAGGCTGGTGGGTAAGCAACTCATCCACCCCCGAAGGGAGATCATCATGGCGATACGTGCCCATAGGCGCCTTCGGCACCTTGCCGGTGCGTCCTGCGCTGCTGCGCTGCTCGCCGGAACGGCGGGCGTGGCGGGCGCCGAGGCGGTGCCTCGTACGACGCCGGCCACGGTGCAGTCGCCGAGCGCGGCGCCCCATGGGACCTGCACGGACTACCACTACGGCGAGGACGGCACGCTCGTCTGGGATCCGCCGGGCTGTACCCCGCCGTGAGGTGAGGCGGCCGTGCCCGGTCCCGCGGCCGTGCCCGGTCCCGCGGGGGCACCGCACCCGGCGGGGCCGTGAAACGGCCGGTGCCGCAACGTGTCACGTCAGTGGCCGCCCGGGGCCTGGCCGCAGGCCCGGGGAAACGTGCGGCGGCCGGCAGCCGGTCCGTCCGGTCCCTGTCGTGCGGCGTGTTCTAGACGGGGATCACCGCCACCGTGCCCGAGCTGCCGTTGGCGACGTAGACCCGGTC
>NZ_JACVQF010000204.1 GCF_014534645.1 Streptomyces griseicoloratus | reverse complement strand
GGTCGAAGCGGAAGCCGTCGACGTGCATCTCGGTGACCCAGTACCGCAGCGAGTCCATGATCAGCTGGAGCACGTAGGGGTGGCGCATCAGCAGGCTGTTGCCGGTGCCGGTGGTGTCGTAGTAGTGCTGCCAGTCGCCGTCCACCAGGCGGTAGTAGGAGGCGTTGTCGATGCCGCGGAAGGAGAGGGTGGGGCCCTTCTCGTTGCCCTCGGCGGTGTGGTTGTAGACCACGTCGAGGATCACTTCGAGGCCGGCCTCGTGCAGGGTCTTCACCATCGCCTTGAACTCGGTGACCTGCTGGCCGCGGGTGCCGTGGGCGGCGTAGCCGTTGTGGGGCGCGAAGAAGCCGATGGTGTTGTAGCCCCAGTAGTTGGACAGGCCCCGGTCCTGGAGCACCCCGTCGTGCACGAACTGGTGCACCGGCATGAGCTCCACGGCCGTCACGCCGAGCGAGGTGAGGTGCTCCACGACCGCCGGGTGCGCCAGGCCGGCGTAGGTGCCGCGGAGTTCGGCCGGCACGTCGGGGTGGGTACGGGTCAGGCCCCGGACGTGGGCTTCGTAGATCACGGTGTCCGCGTACGGCCGCCGGGGCGGGCGGTCGTCGCCCCAGTCGAAGAAGGGGTCGGTGACCACGCCGAGCATGGTGTGCCCGGCGCTGTCGGCCGGGTCGGGCCGGCCCTGGGCCCGTTCGAAGAGGGAGGGGTGGTTGTCCACCTGCCCGTCCACGGCCCGGGTGTACGGGTCGAGGAGCAGCTTGGCCGGATTGCACCGGTGGCCGACGGCCGGGGCCCACGGACCGTGGACCCGGTAGCCGTAGCGCTGCCCGGGTCCGACGCCGGGCAGGTAGCAGTGCCAGACGAAGCCGTCGACCTCGGGCAGCGGGACGGTGCTGTGGGTGCCGTCGTCGTCGACGAGGACGAGGTCGACGCGTTCGGCGACCTCGCTGAACAGCGCGAAATTGGTGCCCTGTCCGTCGTACGCGGCCCCCAGGGGATAGGGGTGCCCGCTCCACACGGGCGACCCCTTCCAGCTCGGCCTCGCGGCGGTCACCGGCTCTCCTCCACCAGGACGCCGCCCGCCGTGCTCGCCGGGCCGGCCAGCCGGGCCACCGGCATGACCTCGCGCGGCACCTCCAGACCCTCCTGGGTGATCGGCTCCGGCGCCGTCGGCACCAGCGGGATGCGCTCGCCGGCCCGGGCGCGCTGCGAGAACCAGATGACCCTGGCCCCGGCCTCGGTGGCGCAGCAGCCCCAGCCGTCACTGGTGGCGGCGAGGTGCTGCAGACAGCTCCGCAGGTCCTGGTCGGGGCGGAGCGCGTGGTCGTTGCCCCCTACGGCCGTGATGAGGTGCTGGTGGTTCCACCACATCTCGATCGACGTGTTCTTGTCGCTCGCGTGCCGGTCGATCGCTCGCAGCAGCATCTCTGCGGCGCCGCAGACGGGTTCGACGAGGTTCTCCAGGTCCCAGAACCGGAGGTGAGCGGCCAGGATGCGCCTGACCTGTCCGACCCGTTCCGGGCTGACTTCCACGTCGAGGTGGTAGTAGCAGGGCACTGCCGTCTTCATCGTCGTGGCTCCTCACCGCGAAAGCTCTCGCTCCTCCCCGTCCCGTGGGGGACGGACTCCCCGAACACGAAGCGTGAGCGTTGATCGCTTCTGAGTCACTCCAGAGTGGGATCAGTAGTCCATTCGTGCAACACGAGCGGAAACCGACCCGGATGGTTGAAGTTCCAACAAGACGGCGAGTGATCGTCCGTGCACCATGTGTAAGAACTCGATCGTCCGTAACGGACCGTCCCGGAAGGCGGCACGGCACCATGCTGCTACCTGCGAAGACAGAAGTCGCCCGGCAGCTGCGGCGTTACCGGGCGTGGGAACGGATGATGCTCGCCTCTCCCGCGGACGTGGGCGTCCGGGCCACCTTCGAGGACTCCGGCTACACCCTCTGCGTACTGATGGGGAAGCGGTGCGCACGGGAGGCCGCCGACGCCGCCGAACGGTATCTGCGGACGAGTCTGGTGGCCTACATGCAGGAGCAGAGCGAGCTGCCCCGTCCGGTCCGGGCGGTCCGGCGCGGCCCGCCGGTGGCGGACCGGCGTTCACCGTCGGGGCGGAAGACCCCCTCCGGCGCGGCTTGACCCAGGTGACCGGGCCCTGAGCCCGGCTTCGAGCACGGCGGAGGTGAGAACGGATGAGTACGACTGGGCAGATCGGGCGTATCCCGGTCCGGGACGTCCACCCGGTGGTGGAGAACGGCAGGCGCCCGGCGAAGGCGGTGGCGGGAGAGACCTTCGAGGTCACCGCCACCGTGTTCCGCGAGGGGCACGAGGCGGTGGGCGCCAATGTCGTACTGAGGGACCCCGAGGGCCGGCCGGGGCCGTGGACGCCGATGCGTGAGCTGGCGCCGGGCACCGACCGCTGGGGCGCCGAGGTCACCCCGGGCGCACCCGGCAGGTGGACCTACCAGGTGGAGGCGTGGAGCGATCCGGTCACCACCTGGCGGCGTCATGCGGGGATCAAGGTCCCGGCGGGGATCGACACGGGCCTCGTCCTGGAGGAGGGGGCCGAGCTGCACGAGCGGGCCGCGGCGGGGGTGCCGAAGGACGCCGGGCGGGCCGTGGTGCTGGCCGCCGCGGCGGCGCTGCGCGACGACTCGCTGCCCGTCGCCACCCGTCTGGCGGCGGCGTCGACGCCCCAGGTGGTGGCGGTGCTGGCCCGGCATCCGCTGCGGGAGCTGGTGACCGCCTCCGATCCGCTGCCGCTGCTGGTCGAGCGCGAACGCGCCCTGTACGGCTCCTGGTACGAGTTCTTCCCGCGCTCCGAGGGCACTCCCGAACAGCCCCACGGCACCTTCCGCACCGCCGCCCGCCGCCTGCCCGCGATCGCCGCGATGGGCTTCGACGTCGTCTACCTCCCCCCGATCCACCCCATCGGCACCACCCACCGCAAGGGCCGCAACAACACCCTCTCCGCCACCCCCGACGACGTCGGCGTCCCCTGGGCCATCGGCTCCCCCGAAGGCGGCCACGACACCGTCCACCCCGCCCTGGGCACCCTCGACGACTTCGACCACTTCGTCACCGAGGCCGCCTCACTCGGCCTGGAGACCGCCCTCGACTTCGCCCTGCAGTGCTCCCCCGACCACCCCTGGGTCCACAAACACCCCGAGTGGTTCCACCACCGCCCCGACGGCACGATCGCGTACGCCGAGAACCCGCCGAAGAAGTACCAGGACATCTACCCCATCGCCTTCGACGCCGACATGGACGGCCTGGTCACCGAGACCGTCCGCGTGCTGCGCTTCTGGATGGGCCACGGCGTGCGGATCTTCCGCGTCGACAACCCCCACACCAAACCCGTCGTGTTCTGGGAACGCGTCATCGGCGAGATCAACCGCACCGACCCCGACGTGATCTTCCTCGCCGAGGCCTTCACCCGCCCCGCGATGATGCACACCCTCGCCCAGATCGGCTTCCAGCAGTCCTACACCTACTTCACCTGGCGCAACACCAAACAGGAACTCACCGAGTACCTCACCGAACTCACCGGCGACGCCGCCTCCTACATGCGCCCCAACTTCTTCGCCAACACCCCCGACATCCTCCACGCCTACCTCCAGCACGGCGGCCGCCCCGCCTTCGAGACCCGCGCCGTCCTCGCCGCCACCCTCTCCCCCGCCTGGGGCATCTACAGCGGCTACGAACTGTGCGAGAACACCCCCCTGCGCGAAGGCTCCGAGGAATACCTCGACTCCGAGAAGTACCAGCTCAAACCCCGCGACTGGGCCACCGC
>NZ_JACVQF010000203.1 GCF_014534645.1 Streptomyces griseicoloratus | reverse complement strand
CTCAGCGGGAGAGCGCTTCCCTGACACGGAAGAGGTCACTGGTTCAATCCCAGTATCGTCCACACAGACCGAAGCCCCCGGCCGTCGTACGGCCGGGGGCTTCGTCGTCCCTCCGCCTGAGCGGATCAGCTGGAGAAGAGCATGTGACCGAAGCTCTTGTGCCGGTGGTGGCCGTGGTGGCCGTGGCCGGTGTGCGGGGCGCCCCAGGCGGGAGCCGGAGCGGCCGGGTACGCCTGCGGGGCGGGCGGGGCCGGTGGCGCGGGCTGCGACCACTGGGCCTCCAGGCGGGTCAGCGCCTCCAGCTCGCCGTAGTCGAGAAAGATCCCGCGGCAGCCGCTGCACTGCTCGATCTGGACGCCGTTGCGGTTGTACGTGTGCATCGGTGCGTGGCACTTGGGACACTGCATGTGTCGGCTCAACTCCTCGCCGGTCGGTCCTGCTTCGCGTATCGCCAGGACAGACTCTGTCCGGCTGCGGTCGGTTGCACCCTACTTCGCGAACCTGCGGTTCAACCGCGCGGGGAAGGGAGGGCGACGGACGCCATGCGCGCACAGGCGTCGACGAGCGACAACTCCACCTCGTCCAGGGAACGGCCCGCGGCGACCGCCTTCGTGACGGCCCGTGCGGCGGTCTGCGCGGTCAGGGCCCGGGCCGGGACGTCCAGGGCCGGCCAGGGGTCGCCGTCCGGCGGGACGGCGGGGCCGCCCGCCGCGCGGTAGGCGGACAGGAACCGCGTCCACTCGTCCGGCGGGAGCAGTCCGCAGGCGTACCAGGCCGCCGGGCGGGCCAGGTCCCAGGCCGGGACGCCAGCGCCGAGGTCGTCGACGTCGATCAAGAGCCACGGGCCGTCGGGGGCGGGGTGGCGTACGAGCTGGCCGAGGTGGAGGTCACCGTGGCACAGCGTGGTCGTATCCGGCATGGCGGCCTCGCCGCGGGCCCAGGCGGGCAGGGCGGCCCAGGCGCGCAGTACGGGGGCGGTGCCCGGGTGGTCGGCTGCGCCGGCACGGAGGGCGGCTATGGCACGGGCCGCCTTCGCGGGGCCGCGCATCGGGGGCAGGGTGACGGGAGCCGGGGCCCGGTGGAGGCGGGCGAGGAGACCGGCCGCGGCCTCCCAGGGCGCCGCGTCCGGGTCGTCCGGGTCCACGGGGGTGCCGTACGGCCAGTAGGTCACGCACCGTCCGTGCAGATGGACGGGCGTCGGGCCGAGCGGGGGGACGAGGATGCCGGGGAGGTGTGCGGCGACGGTGACACGGAGGGCCAGCTCGGCGGGGTCGGTGTCCGACGCGTGCGCCTTGGCGACGGTGCCGGCGTGCCGGACGACGGTGGCGTCGGGGCGGTCGGCGAGGGTGGCCGCGCCGCAGGGACACGCCGGCGTACGGGCGTGGGCGGCGGCCCGGGCGCGAGCCGCCAGGGCGGGGAGGAGGGTGTCCGTTGTCACGGGGCGAGGGTATGCCCGCGGCGATGACGGGACGGCGGGGTGGGCCGGGGTGAGTGGTGGGGGTGGGCGCGGGCGCCGCGGGGAAAAGCAATGCCGGCGCAGCTCCCCAGCTGCGCCGGCATTTGTGCCGTCCGCCGCACCCCCGTCCCCACGGGGTTTCATGGATGGATGTCCCCGCCCGGACCGCTCTTCCGGGCCTGGGGTCGCCGCTCAGCGCCCCAGCATCACACCCACGGACGACGCCTGTGTGGCCACTGTCTCCCACCCGTCGAAGACGAGGAGGAGCAGGACCGCCAGGGGCAGGGCCATGACCGTCGCCACCAGGGGGTGGCGGCGGCCCTGACGGCGGTGCTCCCGTGTGCGGACCAGCGTCCGCGGTGCCGTCTGGGCCATGGTCCCTCTCCTGACCGTTGTGGTTGTCTCTGGCAGCGGCGGGCGTCTGACCTCGGGGGACGAGTGCTGCACCCGCCGCTTGACCTCAAATCTAGGCGTCCGGCACTCGCCGGACGTCATGCCCTCGTACCGATTGCCGGGCCTCCCGGAGGATGAGCCACCACCTGCGGTGTACTCCCCTGGGTGGAGACCAGGTCCTAGGTCTCGGGGTCTTCCCGGAAGGGCCGCCCGCTCTGACCCGGTTTCTCCGAGCCGTCCTCGCGCGGCACCGGCTGCTCGACCAGCGCCAGGACCCGGTTCGCCATGAAACGAGCCGTCCGCACGACCGTCCCGCTCCTGGTGACTTCGCTCACTTCCACCACCCCCCGGCGCACCGCCGTCTCCACCCGGCGGCCCGCCCTGCTCGCCACCACCTCGTAGGTGCGCGTCGTGTCCCCGGCGTCAACCACTATCTCCACACGGTCACCCTTCACGGGCCCAATCCCCCTTCTGCGACAGCTCGTTGCGGTCACCGGCGGCACGAAGCCGCCCTGCCCGCACGCTCTCTGACCACCCTTCAATTCTCCCACCGGGCACTGACAATCGATCGGGAGCAGAGGGCGCGGCCTCTGCGCGCAGGCGGCCGTGGAAACGTAAGCTGTGGCACGTCACAGGGACCGGGCAGCGGGGATGAACATGGCGATGATGCGCCTGAGGCGCGAGGACCCGCGCGTCGTCGGCTCGTTCAGGCTTCACAGGCGGCTGGGCGCGGGTGGAATGGGCGTGGTCTACCTGGGCTCCGACAAGAAGGGGCAGCGCGTCGCGCTGAAGGTCATCCGCCCCGATCTGGCCGAGGACCAGGAGTTCCGCTCACGCTTCGCACGCGAGGTCTCCGCGGCCCGGCGCATCCGGGGCGGCTGCACCGCGCGGCTGGTCGCCGCGGACCTGGAGGCGGACCGGCCGTGGTTCGCGACGCAGTACGTGCCCGGCCCCTCCCTGCACGACAAGGTCGTCGACGAGGGACCGCTCGGCGCGGCCGACGTCGCCGCCGTCGGTGCCGCCCTGTCCGAGGGGCTGGTCGCGGTGCACGAGGCCGGGGTCGTGCACCGCGACTTGAAGCCGTCCAACATCCTGCTGTCCCCGAAGGGGCCGCGGATCATCGACTTCGGCATCGCCTGGGCGACCGGTGCCTCGACGCTCACCCACGTCGGCACGGCGGTCGGCTCCCCCGGCTTCCTCGCGCCGGAACAGGTGCGCGGGGCGGCCGTCACCCCGGCCACGGACGTGTTCTCGCTCGGTGCCACGCTCGCGTACGCCTCCATGGGCGACTCGCCCTTCGGACACGGCAGTTCCGAGGTGATGCTGTACCGCGTGGTGCACGAGGAGGCCCAGCTGCACGGCGTCCCGGACGCGCTCGCACCGCTGGTCCGGGCCTGCCTGGCCAAGGACCCCGAGGAACGGCCCAGCACGCTGCAACTGTCGCTGCGGCTCAAGGAGATCGCCGCCCGGGAGGCCCAGGGCCTGACCGACGTACGGCCGCCCGCGCCGCGCGTCGGGGAGGCGGACCGTCCCACGGGTCGGCTCCCCGACACCTACCCGGAACGCGCCCCCCGGCGCCCGCGCGGACAGCACGGGCAACCGGGACCAGGACCGCAGGGCACCCCCACGCCGCGCGGCACTGCAGGCTCCCGCGGGGCCACTCCCGCCCGCGGCACCACCCCGGCGCGCGGCGGCCCGGCCCCCCGTGGTGGCACGCCCGCACGCGGGGGCCCGCCCCCACGCACCGGCTCCCCCTCCCGGGGCGGCAACGGCTCGCGCGCCGGCGGTACGGCGGCGGGGTCCCGGTCCGGGGGGCGCCCCACTCCGACCCCCCGCAACACCGGGCGGAACACCCGCCCCGGCAGCGGCGGCCGGCCAGCACCGCGCAATGGCGCCGGCCGGCCCGCGCCCAGGACCAACGGGAGCGGGCGGCGGCCCGCCAATCCGCGGCTGCTGCGGCAGCGGCTGTTCGTGTTCGTCGTCGTGACGCTCCTGGTCGCGCTCGGCATCGCCGCGGCACAGGGCTGCCAGGGACCGTCACGGGGACTCGGCGACGACCACGGCGGCGTACGGACGCAGCAGGAGCACGTACGGGACGGTGCCCCGGGCCGGTCGGCGTTCGGGCTCTGACCCCGCTCCCGGCGGCTACGCCGTCGGCCGCCCCGTGGCGACCGCGTAGAACGCGACGGCGGCCGCCGCGCCCACGTTCAGCGAGTCGACGCCGTGGGACATGGGGATGCGCACCCACGCGTCGGCGGCCGCAAGCGCCCGCCGGGACAGGCCGTCTCCCTCGGCGCCGAGCATGAGGGCCACGCGCTCCATCCGGTGCGGGGCGACCTCGTCCAGGGCCTCGGCCCGCTCGTCGGGGGTGAGGGCGAGGAGCGTGAAGCCCGCCTCGCGGACCGTCTCCAGTCCCTTCGGCCAGGTGTCCAGACGGGCGTACGGCACGGAGAAGACCGCGCCCATGGAGACCTTGACGCTGCGCCGGTACAGGGGGTCGGCGCAGTCCGGGGAGAGCAGGACGGCGTCCATGCCGAGGGCGGCGGCGGAGCGGAAGATCGCCCCGATGTTGGTGTGGTCGTTGACCGACTCCATGACGACGACACGGCGGGCCGTGCGCAGCAGGTCCGCCGCCGTGGGCAGGGGCTTGCGCTGCATGGAGGCGAGGGCGCCGCGGTGCACGTGGTAGCCCGTCACCTGTTCGGCGACCGCCGGCTCCACCACGTACACCGGGGCGGGTGCCTCCGCGATGACGTCGCGCATGGCGTCGACCCACTTGGCCGACAGCAGCATCGAGCGCATCGCGTAGCCCGCTTCGCCCGCCCGCCGGACGACCTTCTCGCCCTCGGCGATGAACAGGCCCTCGGCGGGTTCGCGCCGGCGGCGCAGTTCGACGTCGGTCAGGCCGGTGTAGTCGTGCAGGCGCGGGTCGTCGGGGTCCTCGACGGTGATGAGCTCGCCCATGTCACACCGCCCCGTCCGGGCCGACGGTCACGACCTCGCCGACGACGATCACCGCGGGGGGCTTGACCTCCTGGGCGACGACCGTCTCGGCGACCGTCGCGAGGGTGGCGTCGACCCGGCGCTGGGCGGCCGTCGTGCCCTCCTGGACGAGGGCGACCGGGGTGTCCGGGGACTTGCCGTGCGCGACGAGGGTCTCGGCGATCCGGCCGATCTTGTCCACGCCCATGAGGATCACCAGGGTTCCGGTCAGCTTGGCCAGGGACGGCCAGTCGACCAGGGAGCGCTCGTCGTCGGGGGCGACATGGCCGCTGACCACGGTGAACTCGTGGGCGACGCCCCGGTGGGTGACCGGGATGCCGGCCGCGCCCGGGACCGAGATGGAGCTGGAGATGCCGGGGACCACGGTGCACGGGATGCCGGCCTCGGCCAGCGCCTGCGCCTCCTCCATGCCCCGTCCGAAGACGAAGGGGTCGCCGCCCTTGAGGCGTACGACCGACTTGCCCTGCTTGGCGTGCTCGATGAGGGCGTTGTTGATGGCCTCCTGGGCCATGAACCGGCCGTACGGGATCTTCGCCGCGTCGATCACCTCGACGTGCGGCGGCAGCTCGGCGAGCAGGTCGCGCGGGCCCAGCCGGTCGGCGATGACGACGTCGGCCTCGGCGAGCAGGCGGCGGCCGCGCACGGTGATCAGGTCGGGGTCGCCGGGGCCGCCGCCGACCAGGGCGACGCCGGGGGTACGGGTGCGGTGGTGCGGGGCGACGAGGGTGCCGTCGCGCAGGCCCTCCACGACCGCGTCGCGGATGGCGGCGGTGTGCCGGGGGTCGCGGCCGCGGGCGTTCGTGGTGAGGACGGCGACGGTGACGCCTTCGCTGTGGCCGGTCGCCGGGGTCCAGGCGGTGGCCGCGTCGGCGTCGTCGGAGCGGACGCACCAGACGCGGTGCCGTTCGGCCTCGGCGGAGGCGGCCGTGTTGGCCTCGGGGTCGCTGGTGGCGATCAGGGCGTACCAGGCGTCGGCGAGGTCGCCGTCCGCGTAGGCGCGCCGCTCCCAGGTGATCTCGCCGGTGTCCGCCATCGCCTCGACGGAGGGGGTCGCCTCGGGGGACACGAGGAGGATGTCGGCGCCCGCCGCGATCAGGGCGGGCAGACGGCGCTGGGCGACCTGTCCGCCGCCGAGGACGACCACGCGACGGCCGGTGAGGCGGAGACCTACGGGGTAGGCGGGGTGTTCGGCCATGAGGGTGGGCTCCTCGTCCTGGCGGGGGGGTGGGCGCTGCGGCTCTGGAGCAGCCCTGACGTGCGGGTTCGGAAAGATGTGGGGATTTTAAAGGAGGTGCGTTCAGCGTACGGCGGGGCGGGGCGGCCACGACGGATCGCCGGCCGCCCCTGCCCGTGCCGGGGCTACTTCTCGGTGACGCCCGCCGAGTCGAACGTCGCCACTTCGTGCATCGCCCGCGCCGTGCTCTGCACCATCGGCAGGGCCAGCAGCGCGCCGGTGCCCTCGCCGAGGCGGAGGTCGAGGTCGACCAGCGGGCGCAGGCCCAGCTTGCCCAGCGCGGCGACATGGCCGGGCTCGGCGCTGCGGTGACCGGCGATGCAGGCTGCCAGGACCTCGGGCGCGATCGCGCGGGCCACCAGGGCGGCGGCGCCGGCGCTGACGCCGTCCAGGATCACCGGCGTCCGCAGGGAGGCGCCACCGAGCAGCAGGCCGACCATGGCCGCGTGCTCGAAGCCGCCGATCGCGGCGAGGACGCCGATGGGGTCGGCCGGGTCCGGCTGGTGCAGTTCGAGGGCGCGGCGGACGACCTCGGTCTTGCGGGCCAGCGTCTCGTCGTTGATGCCGGTGCCGCGGCCGGTGACCTCGGCCGGGTCGGCGCCGGTGAAGACGGAGATGAGGGCCGCGGACGCGGTGGTGTTCGCGATGCCCATCTCACCGGTGAGCAGGGCCTTGTTGCCGGCGGCCACCAGGTCGCGGGCGGTCTCGATGCCGACCTCGATGGCCTGCTTGGCCTCCTCGCGGGTCATCGCGGGCCCGGTGGTCATGTCGGACGTGCCCGCGCGGACCTTGCGGGGCAGCAGGCCGGGCGTGGCGGGCAGGTCGGCGGCGACGCCGACGTCCACGACGCAGACCTCGGCGCCGACCTGGGTGGCGAAGGCGTTGCAGACCGCTCCCCCGCCCAGGAAGTTGGCCACCATCTGGGCCGTGACCTCCTGCGGCCAGGGGGTGACGCCCTGGGCGTGCACCCCGTGGTCGCCGGCGAAGACGGCGACGGCGGCGGGCTCCGGGATGGGCGGCGGGCACTGCCGGGACAGACCGGACAGCTGCGCGGAGATGATCTCCAGCATGCCGAGCGCGCCGGCCGGCTTGGTCATGCGCTTCTGCCGCTCCCAGGCCTCGCCGAGCGCCTTGGCGTCCAGCGGGCGGATCTGCGCGACGGTCTCGGCGAGCAGGTCGTGCGGGTCCTCGCCGGGCAGGGCACGGCGGCCGTACGTCTCCTCGTGCACGACCCACGACAGCGGGCGGCGCTTGGACCAGCCGGCCTGCATCAGCTCGGGCTCGTCCGGGAACTCGTCGACGTAGCCCACGCACAGGTAGGCGACGACTTCGAGGTGCTCGGGCAGGCCGAGGGCGCGGACCATCTCGCGCTCGTCGAAGAAGCTGACCCAGCCGACGCCGAGGCCCTCGGCGCGGGCGGCGAGCCAGAGGTTCTCGACGGCGAGCGCGGAGGAGTAGGGCGCCATCTGCGGCTGGGTGTGCCGGCCGAGGGTGTGGCGGCCGCCGCGGGTCGGGTCGGCGGTGACGACGATGTTGACCGGGGTGTCGAGGATGGCCTCGATCTTCAGTTCCTTGAACTGCTTGGCCCGGCCCTTGGGCAGGGACTTGGCGTACGCGTCGCGCTGACGCATCGCCAGTTCGTGCATCGCGCGGCGCGTGTCGGCGGAGCGGATGACGACGAAGTCCCAGGGCTGCGAGTGGCCGACGGAGGGCGCGGTGTGGGCGGCCTCCAGGACGCGCAGCAGCACCTCGTGCGGGATGGGGTCGCTGCGGAAGCCGTTGCGGATGTCACGGCGTTCGCGCATGACCTTCAGGACGGCCTCGCGTTCGGCGTCGTCGTAGGCGGGCGCCGCCGGGCCGGTGGGCTGCTGGGGTTCTGCCACTGCGGCCGTGCTCACGTCGTGCGGGTCTTCCTGGTCGTGCGGGTCGGCGCCCTGGGTGTCCAGGTCGTCCGCGTTCTGTACGAGTTCGGGTGCGGCCTCTGGTTCCGTCCCCGCCTCGCCGGGCGCGGCCTCGCGCGGGGCGGGGACGGCGGCGGCTTCCGGAGCCGCGCCGGGCCCCTCGGGGGGCAGGACGAGGGCCTGCGGCGGGGTCGGGGCGAGGTGCGGGGTGGTCGGCACCTGGCCGTCGACCGGGACGAACCGGCCCGTGGGCTGGTCCGGGTGGGCCTGCGGGCCCGTGGGGGCCGCCACGGGGGCGTCGGGCCCGGCCGGTACGGCGGTGTCCGTGGGTGCGGGGGGCCGGACGGGCTCCGTGGGCTGGGTGTGCTCCGTGGGCGCGGTGGCCGCCGGGGCGGCGGGCTCCTCGGCCGGGGTGCCGGCGGGCGGCTGCTCCACGGCGGCCGGGGGCTGCGGCGCCGGCGCCGGAACACCCGCGTCGGCCGGCTGCGGACCGGCCTCCAGGGGCTCGGGCGCGGCCGGCGGCAGGTCGGCTTCCTGCGGCACACCGGTGCCGGCGGCCGCCGCCGGGTCGGCCACGACGGGCCCGGGGGCGCCCGTCAACGATTGGGGTCCCTGGGCGGGCTGCTGCGGCCCGGCCACGGGCTGCGCCTCCGCGACGGGCTGCGCGTCCACGACGGCCGGCGCCTCCGCGACGGACTGCGCGTCCACGACAGCCTGCGGGTCAACGACGGCCGGCGCCTCCGCGACGGACTGCGCGTCCACGACAGCCTGCGGGTCAACGACGGCCTGCGGGTCAATGACAGGCTGGGCCTCCACCGGGGCCTGCGGGTCAACGGCAGGCTGCGCCTGTGCAACGGGATGCGCGTCTACGGCAGGCTGCGCCTCCGCAACAGCCTGCGCGTCCGGCAGGGACGGTGCCGGCCCCTCCGGTGCGGGCTCGGCGGCGGTCTGTGCGGCCACGGCACCGGCCGCTGCCGCAGGGGCGGCGGGGGACGGCGCGGGTTCGCCGGCCTCCGGGCCGGACGCCTCGGGTGCCGGAACAGCCTGGGGAGCGGCCGACTCGGGAAGCCCGGCCTCCTCCTGTGGTGTGGGAACGCCGTCGGCCTGGGAGCCCTCGGACGCGGGCGCCTCAGGAGACTCGTGCGTCCCACCGGCGGTCCCCTGCATCTCACCGGACTCCGAAGTCCCGGATTCCTCAGCAGACTCGGCGGGACCGGGCTCCTCCTGCGCGGTCGGCGCGGAGAGCTCGTGAGGCTCCGGTACGGCCTCGGCCTCCGGCTCCGGCTCCGGTGCCTCCCCGGTGACCTGCTCGGGTTCCGCCGCCGTGGCCTCGGCTGCCGGCACGTCCGCGTCGGCGGGCAGGCTCTCGGTGCCGGGGACCGCCTCGGTGTCCTGGGCGGACGGAGCCGCCGAGACCCGGTCGGCCTCGGCCTGCGGTACGTCCGGCGCCTGGGCCACCTCCGGTCCAGGCACCGCCTCAGGCCCAGACACCGCCTCCGGCGCCGAACCGTCGGCGGCCTCCGGCTCGCCGGTCCGAGGGTGCGCGTCGGCCCCGTGGCCGCCGGCCGGCGCGGGCTGCGGAGCGGCGGCGGCCCCGGACACGGCGAACTCGGCGGCACCGGCGCCCGGTTCGGCACCCGTTCCGCCGAAGCCCGCGGCCGGGACCCCGGCCCCGTCGGTACCGCCGGGCCCGGCGCCTTCCGCGGGTACCCCGCCCGTCGCGGCGACGGCCTGCGCCGCCACGCGGGTCACGACGGCCTGCGCGGCGTCGCCCGGCCGGGGCGCAGGGCCTGCTGCCGGGACAACCGTTTCGGCAGGCGCAGCCCCGGCGCTCACCGGCGCCTGCGCCATCGCCTGCGCGCCCCAGGGCGCCGCCCCCTGCGGGGCCGCCTCGGCCGTCTGCGGCACGTCCAGGTACTCGGGGCCGGCGGTCGGCGGGCCCGAGTACCGCGCGGGGGCGTCGGCGGGACCGCGGTCGGCGAGGGAGCGGACCGGGCTGGCGGAGGTGTCCGGGACCGGCGGGCCGAGGTGCAGCGGCCGGCGCGGCGGGGCCGGAGCCGCCGACGGCTCAACGGCCGGTCCCGGCAGACGGACGCCGCTGAGGTCGACCGAGCCGCTGTCACGGCCGGACATCTCGTGCGGCCCGGGCTCGTGCACGGCCTCGACGACCGGCTCGGGCGCGGGCGGCGCGACCTCGTTGCCCCAGGCGCTCTGGGCGCCCGGCAGCAGCAACAGGTCCTCGTCCTCGGCGGTGGTCTCGGAGAGGTAGGTGTACGCGCCGGGCGCGGGGACACCCGGTTGCTCCACCATGCCTGCGTTCTCCGGCAGCCCCTCGCCCGGGATCTGGCCGGTGTCGGTCATGCGTAACCCCTCGCCCATCGGTTAGTGCTTCTACGACCAGCTCGCCCGGGACGGCGCACCGACCGCCCCGTAGGAAGAACGAGCGTGCGTGCCCAGCGGCACGAACGACCCGCCGGAAAAGACGACAAAGCCATTGAGTGGCATTGTCGCGGTCGTTCCCCCGTCACGACAGCTTGATCCCGCGACGGCCCGCTGTGGACTGCGCCACGTTGCGCGTCCTCCGGTTCTGCCGTACCACACCCAGCCCGGAAGGGGCGGGTTTTTACGGACATCGACCAACGAAGCGCCGGGTGTCCGCGTGCGGTACAACGATCCGCCAGCCTACCCCGCGCGGTACGACAATCCGATCACGGGGCGCGGTCCGGAAGGACCCCGCTGAGCAGGAACGCGACACTCCGTTCCGTCTCCGTCCAGGCCCGGGTGTCGAGCCCGACGGACTGCAGCAGGGCGCACTCCACCCGGTAGCCGTGCTCCGTCAGGTCCCGGCCGACGAGTTCGGCCGCGTCGCGGGTGGCCGCGTGGGCGACGATGCGCTGCGGGCGGCGGTCGGCGACCGCGGAGACCACGGCCGCTCCCCCGCCGCCGACCCGGACGACGTCCGGTTCGGGCAGGTTCTCCAGGACGTGCGGGGCGGTGCCGTGCACGATCTGGAGCTGGACGCCGAAGTGGCGGGCGGTGGCCTCGGTGCGGGCGCAGGCGTCCGCGTCGCGGTCGACGGCGATGACGGCGGCTCCGGCGCGGGCGGCCTCGGTGGCGAAGGCTCCGCTGCCGCAGCCGATGTCCCACACGAGGTCGCCGGGGCGCGGTCCGAGCCGGGCGAGCTGGGAGGTGCGCAGCAGTTCGGTCTCGCCCTCGCCGAGTTCGCCGCCGTAGGTCTCGGCGGGCAGCGACCAGCCGCGCGGCCCGGTGGCGGGGTCGCGGCCGGCGATCCACCCCCCGCCGTCGGCCGCGGTGCCCGGTCCCACGGTGCCGCCGACGACGATGACGACGTTCGGGTCGCGCCAGGTGTGGTCGGCGGCCTTGTCGGAGGTGACGACGGTGACCTGTTCGCGGCCGGTGCCGAGTTCCTCGCAGATGACGAAGGTGCGGTGGACTCCCTCCAGCAGCAGGCCGAGTTCCGCGGGTCCGGCGCCGGGCGAGGTGAGGACCGCGACCTTGGTGTGGGCCCGGCAGACGTTCACCGCGCGCCGCAGGGTGCGGGGGTGGGCGACGACCACCTGGGCGTCGTCCCAGGGCATCCCCGCCCGGGCGAAGGCGGTGGCGACGGAGGAGACGGCGGGGACGACCTCGACCTCCAGGCCGAACTCGGGGGCCCGCAGGGTGCGTACGACGCCGAAGAAGCCGGGGTCGCCGTCGGCGAGCACGACCGCCGTGCCGCGGTGGGCGGCGATGCGGCGGGCGGCGAGCGCGATGCTGCCGAGGCGGATGCGTTCGGCGGCGGGCGGCACCTCGGGGAGCGCCAGGTGGTGGGCGGCGCCGGCCACCAGCGTGGCGGCGCCCAGGGCTGCGCGCGCCGCGGCGGTCAGCGGCGAACCGTCCCAGCCGATCACCGTGACCCGGTCGGCCATCGTCGTCAGTCTCCAGGTTTTTTCGCAGGTCGTGCTCGGTGGGCTGCCACGAGGGCGGGCTCCGTGAGAGTACCCGGTGCGGGCTCGTGGCGCGGCGGGGGTGTCGCCGCCCCTGGGATCAGTTCCAGTCGGTGAAGCCGGTGAAACCGCCGGTGTCGGCCAGCTGCTCCGCCGCGCCCTCGATGTCCTCCGGGAGGAGGCTCCACACGATGAAGTCGGTGCGTACGTCGGTCCAGGTGCCGTCGTCGGTCCGTACGTGGGCTATGCAGGCGTTGCGCAGGACGCCCTCGCTGATGCAGCCGATCTTCTGGGCGACCTGCTGGGAGGCGGTGTTGTCGGCCGCCGTGCGCAGCTCGATGCGTTCGAACTTCTGATCGCCGAAGAGCCACTGGGCGGTGGCGAGCGCCGCCTCGGAGGCGTAGCCCTCGCCGCGCGCCCAGGGGGCGACGATGTACGACAGCTCGGTGGACCGCACGTGCCAGTTGGTCTTGGAGAGCTGGATGATGCCGACCAGGCGCTGGGTGAGGAACTCGGTGACGGCGAGGTCGAGTCCGCGGCCGGCCTCGCGTTCGGCGGGGGCGTGCTCGGTGATCCAGGTGTGGGCGCCCTGCTCGGTGAACGGCTGGGGGACGTCGGTCCAGGCGGCGACCTGCTCGTCGTTCATCATGGCGGCGAGGGCGGCGGCGTCGTCCTCGTCGAGGGGACGCAGCACCAACCGCTCCGTGCTGATGGAGATGTTGGGGAAGGTGCTCGTCATGCGCCGCTCCGTAGCCTTCGAAACCGTCAGGGCCTGCTGAACTGCCCAGCATGCAGCATGAAAGCACTCAACCGCACCACGGGGTCCACTCCTGTGCGGAGCGGACCCCGTGCGTGGCGGGAGGCCGGATCAGAAGGAGGGGATCACGGACCCGGAGTACTTGTCCTCGATGAACTTCTTCACCTCGGCAGAGGTGAGGAGCTTCGCGAGCTTCTGCACCCGCGGGTCGTCCTCCTGGCCCTCCTTGACGACGAGCAGGTTGACGTTCGGGTTGTTCTCGGCGGACTCCAGGACGATGGCGTCCTCGGACGGCTTCAGGTCGGCTTCCAGGGCGTAGTTGCCGTTGATGACCGCGGCGTCGACGTCGTTCAGGGAGCGCGCGGTCTGGGCCGCCTCCAGCTCCTTGAACTTGAGGTTCTTCGGGTTCTTGGTGATGTCCGCGGTGGTGGCCGCGGTACCGACGCCGTCCTTGAGGGTGATCAGCCCGTTGGCGGCGAGCAGCTGCAGGGCGCGGGCCTCGGTCACGCTGTCGTTGGGGACGGCGATGGTCGCACCGTTCTTCAGGTCACCGGCCTTGTCGGCCTTGTTCGAGTACAGGCCGAGCGGCTCCAGGTGCACCGAGGCGACGGACTTCAGGTGGGTGCCGTTCTTCTTGTTGAAGTCCTCGAGGTACGGCTCGGTCTGGAAGTAGTTGGCGCCGACCGAACCGTCCTCGGTCGCCGTGTTCGGCGTGACGTAGTCGGTGAACTCCTTGACCTGCAGGTCGAGGCCCTCCTTCTTCGCCAGGTTGTCCTTGACGTAGGTGAGGATCTCGGCGTGCGGGACGGGCGTCGCGGCGACGACCAGCGGCCCGGACGTGTCGGAGGCGGCGTCCTTGTCCGACCCGCAGGCGCTGAGCCCGAGGGTGAGGGCTCCGGCGGCGAGGACGGCGGTGGTGATCTTGGCGGTGTTACGCACGAAAAGTGCCTTTCCTGATGGGTGGTGCGACCCCGTCTCGGGTGGTACGGGGAGTCTGGGGTGGTTACGCGACCTGGGCTGGTTACGCGACCTGGGCTGGTTACGCGACCTTGCCGACGTCGGCCGCGGCGGGCTCCTTGGCCTTGAGCAGCCGCAGCTTGGGCGCGGCGCCCGAGCGTCCGCCGCGGCGGTGCAGGGCGCGGGCCGCGTAGTCGCCGGCGAACTGGATGAGCGAGATGGCGACGGCGAGGATCGCGACGGTGACCCACATCAGGCCGGTCTCGAAGCGGTTGTAGCCGTAGCGGACGGCGAGGTCGCCGAGGCCGCCGCCGCCGACCGTGCCGGCCATGGCGGAGTAGCCGATCAGGGCGATGATCGTGGTGGTGGTGCTCGCGATGAGGGACGGGAGGGCTTCGGGGACGAGGACCTTGCGGACGACGGTCCAGGTGTTGCCGCCCATGGCCTGTACGGCCTCCACCAGGCCGCCGTCGACCTCGCGGACGGCCGTCTCGACGAGGCGCGCGAAGAAGGGGATGCCGCCGATGGCGAGCGGCACGATCGCGGCCTCGCTGCCGATGGTCGTCCCGGTGATCCAGCGCGTGAAGTTCATCAGCGCGACCATGAGGATGATGAACGGCAGCGAGCGGCCGACGTTCACGACCTGGCCGACGACCTTGTTCACCACGGTGTTCTGCAGCAGGCCGCCCTTGTCGGTCAGGACGAGCAGGACGCCGAGCGGGAGCCCGCCGACCACGGCGATCAGGGTGGACCAGCCGACCATGATCAGGGTCTCCAGACACGCCTGCTCCAGCAGGGGCTGCATCTCGGACCAGGTCACTTGGCACCTTCCTTCACCAGTGCGGACGGCTGCGCGGCCGGTTCGACGACGTCGATCTGGAGTCCCTGTTCGCGCAGGAAGCCGACCGGCACGACGTTGTCCTCGTAGCGGCCGGGCAGTTCGATGCGCATCCGGCCGATCTGGAGGCCGCCGACGGTGTCGATGGCGGCGCCGAGAATCGATATGTCGATGTTGTAGGTGCGGGACAGCTGGGAGATGACGGGCTGGGTGGCGGCCTCGCCGTGGAAGGTGACGTCGAGGACCGTGCGGTCGTCGCCGGTGGCGTCGCCGCCCACGGGGAAGAGCGCGGCGGCCAGTTCGGAGCCCGGGGTGGCGAGGAGTTCGCCGACCGTGCCGGACTCGACGATGCGGCCCTTGTCCATGAGGGCGGCCGAGTCGCAGATGCTCTTGACGACGTCCATTTCATGGGTGATGAGCAGGACGGTCAGGCCGAGCCGGCGGTTCAGGTCGCGCAGCAGCTGGAGGATGGACCGGGTGGTCTCCGGGTCGAGGGCGCTGGTGGCCTCGTCGGACAGCAGCACCTTGGGGTCGCCGGCCAGGGCGCGGGCGATGCCGACGCGCTGCTTCTGGCCGCCGGAGAGCTGTGCGGGATAGGCCTTGGCCTTGTCGGCGAGGCCGACCAGGTCGAGCAGTTCCAGCGCCTTGCGGGAACGTTCCTTCCCGGACTTGCCCAGGATCTCCAGGGGCAGTTCGACGTTGTCCTGCACGGTCCGCGAGGAGAGCAGGTTGAAGTGCTGGAAGACCATGCCGATACGGCTGCGCGCCTGCCGCAGCTCCCTGCTCGCGCGGGGGCCGCGGCCCGCGAGCGCGGTGAGGTCCTGGCCGGCGACGGTGACCGTGCCGGAGGTGGGGCGCTCCAGGAGGTTGACGCAGCGGATGAGCGAGGACTTGCCGGCGCCGGACTGGCCGATGACGCCGTAGACCTCGCCCTCGCGGACGTGCAGGTCGACGCCGTCCAGGGCGGTGACCTCGCGGCCGCGTGAGCGGTAGACCTTGGTGAGGCCCGATGTGGTGATCACGTGGGTTTCCGTCACTGTCGAGTGCGCGGCGCGGATGTGTGCGCCGGGCACGGGGGCGTTGTTCTTCGGGGTTCTTGGGGTCCTTCGGAACGCGGCACGGTTCTCGCGGTGGCGATGGAACCGGGGAGAAACGTGTGCGCGGGGCGTGGCTCAGTCGCGTGCGCGGGGCGCTACGGCGGACATGAGCGGGCGCTCGCTTCGGGGCGCGAGGCTCAGGTGGTGCAGGGGCCCTCTAGAAGGCGCACATTCGACACATACAACGAGCACCGGGCGTGGTCGTCGCCTCGGTCGCAGGGGTGCGGTCGCTCGTCGTGGTCATGCGATCAGTAAAGCAGACGTATGGTCCTGACCGGTCACCGCTGTCCGGATACTGGACAGCGGTGGACGGTGGCCGGTTCCGCAGGCGCGGGTCAGCCGCGGAGGGAGATCTCCACTCCCCCGTCGGTGACCAGTACGGACAGGGCCGAGAGGTCGCCGACCACCAGGTCGGCGTCGAGTTCGCCGGCCGGGTGCGTTGTGGCCAACGCCACGGTGGTCATACCGGCGGCCCGGCCGGCCTGGAGCCCCGCGGGGGCGTCCTCGAAGACGACGCAGGCGGCCGGGTCGACGCCCAGGGCGCGGGCGCCGAGCAGGTAGGGCTCGGGGTCGGGCTTGCCGCGCGTGATGTCGTCGGCGGCGACGAGCGTCTTGGGCAGGATGCCGACGGCGCCGAGCCGGGCCTCGGCGAGCCGGCGGGTGGCCGAGGTGACGACGGCCCAGCGGTCGGCGGGCAGCGCGTCGAGCAAGTCCCTGGTGCCCGGCAGCAGGTGCACGCCCCCGTCGGGGACGTCCTCGACCTCCAGTTCCTCGATCCGCGCGACGGCCTCCGGCACGACCCGGGCGGGCAGCAGGTCGGCGGCTATCTCCGCGGCGGGCCGCCCGTGCAGTTCGACCCGGGCGAACTCCTCGGCCGTGATTCCGTACTCGCCGGCCCACCGCGTCCAGCAGCGGCGCACGGATTCGAGGGTGGAGACGAGGGTTCCGTCGTTGTCGAACAGGAGGGCTTGCGCGTGGATCTTCATGCCCTCGACCCTACGGCGGGGCCGCGCGCATCGGGTCTTTTGGCCCGTAATAGGGTCGCTGCCATGCTTGACGTCCTGACGCTGGTGACCGGCGTCGCCGCGCTGCTGCTCGCCGCCTGGTGCGGCTGGGCCGCCTACCGTGACCAGCCGACGAAGGACTGGCATTTCATCGGCATGGCCGTGGTGTCGCTGCTGGCCCTGGTCCAGCTGGTGATCGGCATCGTGCAGCTGGCGCGGGGCGAGGACCCGGAGCAGGGCACCACGATCTTCGTGGCGTATCTGCTGGGTGCCTTCGCCTGCGTCCCGGCGGCGGGGTTCATGTCGCTGGCCGAGCGCACCCGCTGGGGCTCGGTGACGGTGGCCGCCGGCGGTGTCGTCCTCGCCGTCCTCGAAGTGCGGCTGTATGACATCTGGGGAGGGTGAGATGGCGGCGACCGAGGAGAAGCAGGCCCGGGCGCGGCTGATCGGCGGGCCCGGGATCCTGCTGGTGTGGCTGTACGGGGTGATGGTCGTCGGAGCCGTCTCGCGGTCCGTCTACCAGATCGCCACGGAGTTCGACCGGGCGCCGCTCGCCTACGCGCTGTCGGCGGTCGCCGGACTCGTCTACGGCTTCATCACGTACACCCTGGTGCGCGGCGGGGAGACCGCCCGCAAGGCGGCGCTGGTGTGCTGCGCCGCCGAGCTCGTGGGGGTCCTGACGGTCGGCACCTGGACGCTGGTGGAGCCGTCGGCCTTCCCCGACGCGACCGTGTGGTCGGACTACGGGATGGGGTACCTCTTCATTCCCGTGCTGCTGCCGCTGTCCGCCCTGTACTGGCTGCGCCGGGCCCGCACCGCCTAGCGGGTGACGCCTCGTCAGGCCGTGGTGGCGTAGGTCTCCGCCGGCTTCTCCAGGACGATCATGAGGACGCCGTCCGCGCCCCGGGAGGTCCCCACCGTCTCGTAGCCGACCCGCCGGTACAGCCGCAGGTTGCTCTCGCTGCGGTGGCCGGTGTGCAGGCGGAAGCGCTTGGCGCCGCGTTCCCCGGCGAGCGCGGACTCGGCCGCGCGCAGCAGCCGCCCGCCGATGCCGTGCCCCTGGAGGCGGGGGTGGACGCACAGCTTGGCGATGGACGCGGCGCCGTCCTCGGCCACCCGGCCGCGCACCGAGCCGACCACCTCGTCGCCGAGCCGCGCCACGAAGACGCAGTCGGCGGCGACCTCCTCGCGGACGGAGTCGAGGGTCTGGACGAGCGGGTCGATGCGGTAGTTGCCGTACAGCGCCGCCTCGCTCTGGAAGCAGAGGTACTGCAGCCGGAAGATCTGCTCGGCATCCTGCTCGGTCGCCGCCGAGATGGTCACGCTCATGCCCATGTGCGCATGCCTCCCGCTCACCTGATCACCTGTGGTCCCCCACTCCTATCCCCGTCCTCAGCGGGCCGCAACCTCCGGCGTCAGCAATCGCCGTAGACAACCCAGACATCTGGAACGTTCCGGGCCAAGACTGCCCTGTGAGATACCCAACTCCCCCGCGATCTCCCGGTATGTCAGGTCCTTCGGGGACAACAGGGCCTCCATCAGCCGGGGGCAGCGGCCGGGCAGCCGGCGCACGGCCTCGCGCAGGGCCCGGCCGCGGGCGGCGGCGAGCGCGAGCTGTTCGGGCTCGCGCTCGGCGGCGTCGGCGGGTTCGGCCGCGTACGGCCGCTCGATCCGGGCGGTGCGACGGGTGCGGCGGGCCTCGGTGCGGACGGCGCTGCGCAGCCAGCGGTGCGGGTCGTGCGGCGGGCCGTCGGCTTCCAGGCGCTCCAGGAGGCGTAACCAGACCGCCTGCTCCAGATCGCCCGGCTCGGTTCCGGTGGCATGTGCCTCCGCGAAGGCTTCCGCGGTGAGCAGCGGCCGGAGGGTGGTGACCAGGTCGTGCGTCATATGCAGGGCGACGCGGCCGCCCGGGCGGCGGGTTGCCCGGGCGGCCGAAGGTCACCCCAACGGGGTTGGCCGGCTCAGCGGTTGACGAACTCGTCGCGGGCCAGCAGGCCGGTGTCCGGGTGGTCGGTGAAGACGCCGTCGATGCCGGTGGCGAAGTACGCCTGGAAGGCGCCGAAGACGTCCCCGTAGGCGTCCTTGTCGCTGCCCTCGCGGAAGTTCGCGGGCAGGAACGGGTTCTCGTTGCGCATGGTGTACGGGTGCAGGATCAGGCCCGCCCGGTGCGCGTCGCGGACGAGGGTGGTGGGCTCGGTGAGGTTGCCTGCGGAGTCCCGGGGGATGATCAGGTCCAGGGTGGGGCCGATGCCCTGGGCGTAGGAGGCGATCTCCTTCAGGCCGGCCGGTGTGATGAGGTCGGCGGTCGTGCGCGGGTCGCCGGTCTCGACGAAGTCCCAGGGGCGGCTGTTCGCGCCGGACAGCAGGACGGCGAGCGGGTTGCCGACGAGCTTGTTCATCCGCTGGATGCTGGTGGGCTCGAAGGACTGGATGATGACGGGCGAGTTCTTCCTGTCCTTGCCGTGCCTGCGCAGCAGCTTGGCGAGGCGTTCCTCGGTGCCGAGCCCCAGCTTGCGGAAGTAGGTGGGGTGCTTGAGCTCGGGGTAGATCCAGACCTGCTTGCCGCGCCTGCGGGTCTGCTCGTCCTGCCAGCGCAGCACCTCTTCGAAGGTGGGGATGTCCCAGCGGCCGTCGTAGAGCGTGTTGTGCGGGCGGTTGGCCGGGATGCGCTCGGTGGCGCGGAGGGTCTTGAGCTCGGCGAGCGTGAAGTCCTCGGTGAACCAGCCGGTGGTGGAGACCCCGTCGAGCAGCTTGGTGCGCTTGCGGTCGGCGAACTCCGGGTGGTCCGCGACGTCCGTGGTGCCGCCGATCTCCGGTTCGTGCCGGCACACGAGGTGACCGTCCCTGGTGGGCACCAGGTCGCCGGCCTCGACGATGTCGGCGCCCATGTCCAGGGCCAGCTCGTAGGCGCCGAAGGTGTGCTCGGGGCGGTAGCCGCTGGCGCCGCGGTGCCCGATGACGGTGGGGACGGGCAGGTCCCCCAGGCCGCCCGGTCCTCTCCCGTGCCGGGCGTCGGCGGCTCTCGCCGTGCCGGACAGGCCGAGTACGGCTCCGCCCGCGCCGAGCACCGCGGCGCCGAGGAGCGCCCGCCGTCCGGTCCCGCCCGCCTGCTCGTTCGACTCCTGCGTTCCCATGAGCGACCTCCTGCGTTGGCCCGTCAGTGCGGCCCGATCGTAGGGGCGCGTACATGACGAACGGGAGACCGCGGGCGGAACACGCGGGTGCCGCCGGATGGCGTATGGGCGCGGAGGGGCCTGTGGGACTGGACGTCTGACGTCCAGTCGGCTTCGGGGCGGGCGCACGGGGTACACGGTCATGGCCGCGGTCGTGGTGACGGTTCCTGCGGGCCGCGGCCGTACGGAAGGGGCCGGCGGCGCGGCTGCTGCGGCGCGCCTCCCGGCGTCGGCGCGCCGCGCGTGCTTCGATCCGGGCCGTGTCCGCACCACCGGACCGACGACGCCGGTCCCTGTGGACGCGACCTGGCTCACATCCCCGGGTCCGCGTTACGGCCGCGCAACACCACGGCACCGCAGGTGAACACGCGTCAACACTGAGTAAGACCTCGGTGAACCCGACGTGCGCGACCCCCTGGGCCGCGAGTAATGTCCTCACCTGCACAGACTCATACCGCATCCCGACACCGGAGGGCCCGTTGTCCCGCTTCGCGCTCATCAAGGCAGTGCTCGGACCGATCATGCGCCTGATGTTCCGCCCACAGGTGGAGGGCGCGGAGCGTATCCCGGGCGACGGTCCGGTCATCCTGGCCGGCAATCACCTGACGTTCATCGACTCGATGATCCTGCCGCTGGTCTGCGACCGTCAGGTCTTCTTCATCGGCAAGGACGAGTACGTCACGGGCAAGGGCTTCAAGGGCCGCCTGATGGCCTGGTTCTTCACCGGCGTCGGCATGATCCCGGTCGACCGCGACGGCGGCCGGGGCGGGGTCGCGGCGCTGATGACCGGCCGCCGGGTGCTGGAGGAGGGCAGGATCTTCGGCATCTACCCGGAGGGCACCCGCTCCCCCGACGGCCGCCTCTACCGCGGCCGCACCGGCATCGCCCGGCTCACCCTGATGACCGGCGCGCCCGTCGTGCCGTTCGCCATGATCGGCACCGACAAGCTCCAGCCGGGCGGCGCGGGCCTGCCCCGGCCGGGCAAGGTCACGGTCCGCTTCGGCGAGCCCATGGAGTTCTCCCGCTACGAGGGCATGGACCGCGACCGCTACGTCCTGCGGGCCGTCACCGACTCCGTCATGGCCGAGGTGATGCGCCTCTCCGGGCAGGAGTACGTGGACATGTACGCCAGCAAGGCCAAGGCGGCGTAACGCCGCCGGACCTCCCGACGGCGGGCCGCTGCGGAAGCGGCCCGCCGTCGGCGTGTCGGTGACCTGGTGCCGGGCGCACTCACCGGCCGCGGGGTCACGGGTGTTCGGCCACACCGTCCTCCAGACGCTGTCCGCGCAGCAGGAACCAGGCCGCCACGGCGGCCGCCAGCAGCACGGCCGCGCCCACGCCGGCCGCGAGGGTCAGCCCGTCGACGAAGGACTGCCGGGCGGCGGCGAGCATCGCCTCGGCCGTGTGCGCGGGCAGGGCGGCGGCGGCCTCCACGGCACCGCCCAGCGACTCGTGCGCCGCGGCGGGGGTGCCCGCCGGGCCGGCGAAGTCCCGGTAGACGCCGGTCACGATCGAGCCGAGCACGGCGATGCCGAGGGCGGCGCCGAGCTCGTACGCCGTCTCGGAGACCGCGGACGCGGCGCCCGCCTGCTCCTTGGGCACGCTGGAGAGGATCACGTCGGCGGTGACCGTGAACGAGAACCCGGCACCGACGCCGACGACGAGCAGGGCCGCGCCGAGCAGCGGGTAGCCGGTGGACTCGCCGATGACGGTCAGCACGGCCAGTGCGAGACCGATGGCCGCGAGTCCGCCGGAGACCACGGCGCGGACGGAGAAGCGCCGGGCCGCGCGGCCCGCGATCAGACCGGCCGCCACCGCACCGATCGCGGCGGGCAGTTCGGCGAGGCCGGCCTCGAACGGCGGCCTGCCCTGGACGAGTTGCAGGAACTGGGAGAGGAAGAACACCAGCCCGGACATGCCCAGGATGGTCAGCAGGTCGGCCAGGACCGCGCCGCTGAAACCGCGGCTGCGGAAGAGCCGCATGTCGAGCAGCGGGATCGGCATGGTCAGCTGCCGGCGTACGAAGCCGTAGAGGGCGGCGGCGCCCAGCAGGCCGACGGCCAGGGTCGTCCAGGCGAACCCGTGCGCCGCGACCTCCTTGACCGCGTACACGACGCCGACCATGCCGACCAGCGACAGCGTGACGCTGGCCAGGTCCCAGGGGCCCGGGTTCGGGTTGCGGGACTCGGGGAGCGTCTTGATGCCGACGACGACGAGGACGGCCATCACGGGCAGGTTGATCAGGAAGACCGAGCCCCACCAGAAGTGCTCCAGCAGGAAACCGCCGAGGACCGGGCCGATCGCCGTACCGGCGGAGGCGGTGGCGCCCCAGATGCCGATGGCGACGCTGCGCTCGCGCGGGTCGTGGAAGATGTTGCGGATCAGAGCGAAGGTGGCGGGCATCAGGGTCGCGCCGGCGACGCCGAGCAGCGCCCGGGCGAAGATCATCAGCTCGGGCGTGGTCGCGTAGGCGTTGAGGACCGATATCGCGCCGAACGCCGTGGCACCGAGGAGCAGGATCCGCTTGCGGCCGATGCGGTCGCCGAGGCTTCCCATGGAGACGAGCAGACCGGCGATCACGAACGAGTAGACGTCGCCGATCCACAGCAGCTGGGTACCGGACGGCCTCAGGTCCTCGCTGATGTAGGGCGTCGCGAGACCGAGGACGGTGGCGTCGACGGCCACCAGCAGCACGGCCAGCACGAGGACGGACAGCGCGATCCAGCGGCCGGGGCGCTTCACCGCCTCGGTCGTGTTCGCCGACTGCAGGGTGCGTGTCATGGTCCCTCTCTTCTCAGTGCGCCGCCGAGCAGCAGCTCGACGACCATGTGGGCGAAGTCGTTGCGGGCCACGCGGCCTTCCGTCACCGCCCAGGCGCCGGCTGCCAGCAGGCCGTACAGCGCCTCGGTGAGCCAGGCCGGGGTGAGGTCGATGCGGAACTCGCCGCTCTCCTGGCCCCGGCGGAACAGCGCGGTGAGCCGGGCGTCGAGGCGGGCCCAGCCCTCGTTCTGCTCCTCGCCCTCGAACAGCTGGTTCTCGGTGTAGAGGAAGGCGAGCAGACCTGTCGCGGACTCCAGTTCGCGCACGAGCCGGCGTACCGCCTCGGCCGCCGGGCCGTCGTCCAGGCGGGCCGCGTCCACGGCCGCCTCGCACTCGGCGATCCCCAGCTCCTCCAGGGCCCGCACGAGCGCGTCGCGTCCGGCGAAGTGGCGGTGCAGCGTGGCGCGGCTGATCCCGGCGGCCCGGGCGACCTCGTCCATGGTGGCGGTTGCTTTGCGGGTCAGCAGGGCTGCGGCGCTGCGCAGTACCTGTTCTCGATCGACGGCCATAAGACAACCATAGCCCAGATGAGACAAAGATGTCTCACGTCAGGCATGTGTGGCTCACACCACTCGGTCACTCATGGCCGGCCCGGGGCGCTCGCTGTACGTCCCGGGGGTCGATCTCCGGGTCAGTGCCAGGGCAGCCGGCCGCGCCGCTCCCAGTAGGCGCGCGGATCCTCGGCGAGCGTGCCGAGGCGGGTCAGCTGGTCGTCGTCGAGGTCCACGACGGTGGCGTGCAGGTTCGAGCCGAGCTGGGTCACGGTCGCGGCGCCGGAGAGGACGACGCCGGCCCAGGGCTGCCGCAGGACCGCCGCGAGGGCGACGGCGTCGCAGCCCTGCGTGGTCTCCTCGGCCACGCCCTTGAGGACGTCCGGTGCGTGCGGCTCGGCGAGCCGGCCGTTGGCCATGCCCTCCTTGACGATCACCGTGAGACCGGCGTCGTGGGCCTCGGCGAGCGCGGGCCCGGCGGAGGTCTCCAGCACGTTGTACGTGGACTGGACGGTGCGGAAGAGGGGCTTGTCGTCGACTGTCACGGCGAGCGCGGCGCGGATGGTGTCGGCCTGGGCGGGGCCGCTGGTGGAGAAGCCGACGGTGAGGCCGCGCTCGGCGGCCTCGGCCAGCTTCGCGTGGAGTTCCTTGTCGGTGAGGGCCGGGCTGTCGGGCGTGAGCGAGTGGATCTGGTAGAGGTCGAGCCGGTCGCCGAGCAGGGCGTCGGTCTCGGCGCGCTGGCGCTCGTACGTGGCGAGGCCGTGGTCCTTGACCTCGTGCCGCTCGGCCTCGGCGGACCAGCCGGCCGTGTAGGTGTAGCCCCATTTGCTGCCGACGACCACGTCGTCGGCGTCGGGGCGGGCCGCGAGCCACGCGGCGAGGAACTCCTCCGACCGGCCGTAGGAACGGGCCACGTCGAAGTACCGGACGCCCTGCGCGTAGGCGGCGTCGAGGAGGTCGTGGGTCCGCTCGCGCATCGCCTCGACGCTGCGGTCCTCGCCGAGGTCCCGGTCCCGGCCGAGGTTGATGTAGCCCGGGCGGCCGACGGCGGCCAGACCGAGGCCGATGTGGCAGGTCGGGGTCGTTGCAGTGGCCAGTCGGGCGAAGGGCATCGCGGGCTCCGTTCGGTCGGCTCGTCGAGGCTCGGGACCCACTGATGTCCAAGGACCCATTGAGACTCAAGGAACAACCTAACCGGGATGCCCCGGGTGCACGCGCGCGTGGACGTCGGCCGTGCGGTACGCGCGCGTACGGCGTGCCCGGCCGCACGCGCGCGTGTCCGCCACTTCCCTGGGCCTGCTTCCCCGCTCCTACTTCCCGGCGTCCTTCTTGGCGTCGGCCCATGCGTGCTGGTCCGCCACGTCCGCCTTCACCTCCGCGAGCTGGACGGCGACCGCACGGGGCGCCGTACCGCCGCGGCCGTCGCGGGAGGCGAGGGCGCCGGGGACGTTGAGCACGGACCGGACCTCGGGGGTGAGATGGGGGGAGATCTTCGCGAACTGCTCGTCGGTCAGGTCGTCGAGCTCCTTGCCCTCCGCCTCGGCCACCTTCACGCACTCGCCGGCCACCTCGTGCGCCACCCGGAACGGCACGCCCTGCCTGACCAGCCACTCGGCGATGTCGGTGGCGAGCGAGAACCCGGCCGGGGCCAGCTCCTCCATCCGCTCGCGGTGCACGGTGAGGGTGGCCATCATGCCGGTGAAGGCCGGGAGCAGCACCTCCAGCTGGTCGATGGAGTCGAAGACGGGCTCCTTGTCCTCCTGGAGGTCGCGGTTGTACGCGAGCGGGAGCGCCTTGAGGGTGGCCATCAGGCCGGTGAGGTTGCCGATCAGGCGGCCGGACTTGCCGCGGGCCAGCTCGGCGATGTCCGGGTTCTTCTTCTGCGGCATGATCGACGAGCCGGTGGAGAAGGCGTCGTGCAGGGTCACGAAGGAGAACTCCTTCGTGTTCCAGATGATGATCTCCTCGGCGATCCGGGAGACGTTCACGCCGATCATCGCCGTGATGAAGGCGAACTCGGCGACGAAGTCGCGGGAGGCCGTCCCGTCGATGGAGTTGCCGGCGCTGCCGTGCTCGAAGCCGAGGTCCTTCGCCACCGCCTCCGGGTCCAGGCCGAGCGAGGAACCGGCCAGGGCGCCCGAGCCGTACGGCGACACCGCCGTGCGCTCGTCCCACTGGCGCAGCCGCTCGGCGTCCCGGGACAGCGCCTGGACGTGGGCGAGGACGTGGTGGGCGAAGAGCACGGGCTGGGCGTGCTGGAGGTGGGTGCGGCCGGGCATGGCCACGTCCGGGTGGGCCTCGGCCAGGCCGATCAGCGCGTCCTGGAGGTCGGCGATCAGGCCGCCGATGGTCCGGGCGTGGTCGCGCAGGTACATCCGGAAGAGCGTCGCCACCTGGTCGTTGCGGGACCGGCCGGCGCGCAGCTTGCCGCCGAGGTCGGGACCGAGCCGCTCCAGCAGGCCGCGCTCCAGGGCGGTGTGGACGTCCTCGTCGGCGATGGTGCCCACGAAGTCGCCCGAGGCGACGTCCGCTTCGAGCCGGTCGAGCCCGGCCAACATCCGGGTCAGCTCGTCCTCGGTGAGCAGGCCCGCCTTGTGCAGCACGCGCGCGTGGGCACGCGAACCGGCGATGTCGTAGGGCGCGAGCCTGAAGTCGAAGTGGACGGACGCGGACAGCTTCGCCAGGGCCTCGGCGGGACCGTCGGCGAAACGGCCGCCCCAGAGCCGTACGTCACCGCTGTTGCTGCTCACTTGCGTCGCTCCTAGGGAGGGTCGGTCGGTGGTACGCGAGGTTACGCCTGTGCCAGGTCCCGCTTGGCCGTGATCTCCGACGACAGGTTGGCATGCATGAGTATGCAGAGCCCTGCATGATTCGTCAATCTCGGGCCGGGTCCCGGCCGGCGCGGGCTCGGGCCCGTCCGCATGCCGGGACCCGCGGCGATTCCCCGGACAGGGGGACGCCCGGCACTCATAATCGTTAGACATGGGAAAGACTTATGAACGCATAGACGGCAGGCTCCGCACCTTCATCGAGGCGCAGCCCCTCTTCTTCACCGCCACCGCTCCCCTGGCCGCCGACGGCACGGTCAACCTCTCCCCCAAGGGCCTCACCGGCTCCTTCGCGGTGCTCGACGAACACACCGTGGCCTACCTCGACTTCGCCGGCTCCAACGCCGAGACCATCGCCCACCTGCGGGAGAACGGGCGGATCACCCTGATGTGGTGCGCCTTCCAGGGGCCGCCGAACATCGTCCGGGTGCACGGCCGCGGCGAGCCGGTCTTCCGTGACGACCCGCGCTTCCCGGAGCTGCTCACCCGCTTCCCGGACATCGACCCGGTCCCGCACGGCCTGCGCGCGATCATCGTCGTCACGGCCGAACTCATCCGCGACACCTGCGGATACGCCGTGCCCTTCATGGCGTACGAGACGGACCGGGACCTGCACGGCAAGCGTTTCGCGCGCGAGGACGACGCCTCGCTCAACGAGTACTTCACCAAGAAGGAGTACATCGCCACGAGCCTGGACGGACTGCCCGGGCTGCCGCTGCCCCTGCCCCCGTCTACCGTCTGAGCCATGCGCCCCCGTGTCGCCGCCCTCCTGTCCGCCTCCGTCCTCGTGCTCGGTGCCGCGCCCGCCGGCGGGCCCCCGCCCCGGCCGCTGCCGGCCCGGATGGCGGACACCGGCGGAGGCACCCAGCTGATCACCGCGGTGGCCCCGGGTGCCCGCTCCACCAAGGGCACCGTGACCTGGTGGGACCGCAGGGGCGGCCGCTGGGTGAAGGCCGGGTCCGCGCCCGCCCGCTTCGGGGCCGGGGGGACCGTGGACGGGGCGAAGCGCAGGCAGGGCACGGACACCACCCCCACCGGGCTGTACGACCTGCCGTACGCCTTCGGCATCCAGGCGCCGCCGCGCGGCACGGCGTACCGGTACCGCCCGGTGCGCGAGGACTCCTGGTGGTGCCAGGACAACGGCTCGCGCTCCTACAACCGCTGGACGGAGCCGAGGGCCGCCGACTGCCGGGCCGCCGAGGCCGAGCATCTGATCACCTATCCGGTGCAGTACGCGCACGCCCTGGTCATCGGCTTCAACTACCACCGCCCGGTGCGCGGACGCGGAGCGGGCATCTTCCTGCACGTCGACGGCCGCGGGGCGACGGCCGGCTGTGTGTCCGTGCCGGCGGAGGCGATGCGGCGGATCCTCGCCTGGGCCGAGCCGGCCGCCGGGCCGCACATCGCGATCGGCACGGCGGGCGGGGCGACGGCGATCACGCGCTACTGAGAAGCGGGGCGGGCTGAACGCTCGCGCGGTGGGGCGCGTATCTGTGGGCCAAGGGCCGAGTCCCACGGAGGAACCGTGACCACCACGCTCGCCGGCGGCCGTGCCGCCCGCCGCCAGACGATGCGCCGCATCCGTCCGCGCCGCTCCCCGGCCGTCCCCCTGCTGCTCGCCGTGTGGGCGGGCGCGGCGGGTGTGTTGTGGCTGTGGTGGCGCAACACACCCGCCATCTCCGACGACACCGGCCGCATCCTGAACGCGGGACGGATCACCGGTCTGCTCGCCGGGTACCTGATGGCGCTCGTGGTGCTCCAGATGGCCCGGGTGCCGGCGCTGGAGCGGCGGGTGGGATCCGACCGGGTGGCCCGCTGGCACGCCATGACCGGCCGCTACACGCTCTGCCTGGTCCTCGCCCACGTCTTCCTGATCATGTGGGGCTACGCGGCGCAGGCGGGCAGGGGCCTCGGCGACATCGTCGGGCAGACGATCGACTCGGTCCAGCAGCTGCCGGACATGGGCAAGGCCGCCATCGGCACCGGACTGCTGGTGGTCATCGGACTGCTCTCGGCCGGCCCGGCCCGCCGGCGGATCCCCTACGACGCCTGGTACCACGTGCACCTGCTCACCTACGCGGCGGTGTTCCTGACCTTCTGGCACCAGCTGACCACCGGCAACGACTTCGCCGTCGAGCCGGTCGCCAAGACCGTCTGGTACGCGCTGTACGGCTCGGTGACGGCACTCGTGCTCTGGTACCGGATCCTGACGCCGCTCCGCCTCAACCTGCGGCACCGGATGCGGGTGGAGGCGGTGATCGAGGAGACGCCCGGGATCGTGTCGGTGCTGATCGGCGGGCGCCGGCTGCACCGGATGGGCGCGGAGGCGGGGCAGTTCTTCCGCTGGCGGTTCCTGGCGCCGGGGATGCGGTTCAGCTCGCACCCGTACTCGCTGTCGGCGGCGCCCCGCCCGGACATGCTGCGGATCACGGTCAAGGCGATCGGCGACCACAGCGCCCGGCTGCGCGAGCTGGAGCCCGGCACCCGGGTGTGGGCGGAGGGGCCGTACGGGGCGCTGACCGCGCAGCGCCGCAGCCGCGGAAAGGTGCTGCTGGTGGCCGGCGGGGTGGGGATCACACCGATGAGGGCGCTGTTCGAGACGCTGCCCGGCGCGTCCGGCGACATCACGCTGCTCTACCGGGCCACCAGCACCCAGGACCTGGCGCTGTGGGACGAGCTCGCCCGGATCGCCGACGAGCGCGGGGCCCGGCTGATGTACGCGGTCAACAGCCCGGACGGGGAGCGCCCGGACATCTCGGCGGAGACGCTGGGCCGCAAGATCCCGGACATCGACCGCCACGACGTCTTCCTGTGCGGGCCGCCCGGCTTCGCCCAGTCGGTGTACGAGGCGCTGCGCGGTGCGGGGGTCCCCGCCCGCCGCATCCACCACGAGTCGTTCGCAATGTGAGCGGGAATCAGGAGCTCAGGGCAGATGAGGAAGACCCATCCCGTGCGGCGTGCCGTGCTCGCGGGCGCCGCGACCGTCTCCGCGATCGTGCTGCTGCTGTCGCTGAAGCCGGCCTCCGACCCGGGCTCCGCCGCCGCGGCGGGCGGCGCGGCCCCGCCCGTCGCCGCACAGTCGCCGCAGGGCGGCCGGGGCGCGGGCGCCGGCACGGTCGTCGGCGACGTGGCCCGTACGCAGTACGGCCCGGTCCAGGTCCGCATCACCGTCGCCGACGGCAAGATCACCAAGGCGGAGGCCGTCCAGGCGCCCCGGGGCGGACGGAGCGGCCAGATCACCGCCGACGCCGTACCCGAACTCAACCAGGCCGCCGTCAC
>NZ_JACVQF010000202.1 GCF_014534645.1 Streptomyces griseicoloratus | reverse complement strand
CTGGCCGGCAAGGTCGTCGTCGCCGGCGAAGCACTCCCGGGTGCCCTCGTCGAACGCTGGCGACAGATCCTCGGCGACGGGAAGGTCCTCAACGAGTACGGGCCCACCGAAGCCACCGTCGGCACCTGCGTCTTCCCGCTCGTGGACGAGTTCGACGGCGTCGTACCCATCGGCCGGCCCCTGCCCAACATGACCATGCGCGTCCTGGACACCCACCTCCAGCCCGTCCCCGTCGGCGCCGTGGGCGAACTGTTCGTCGGCGGCACCGGCGTGGCCCGCGGCTACGTGGGTGACCCGGCCCGCACCGCCGACAAGTTCGTCCCGGACGTATACGGTCCGGCGGGCAGCCGCATGTACCGCACCGGCGACCTCGCTCGCCGGCGGCACGACGGAGCCGTCGAGTTCCTGGGCCGCATCGACGACCAGGTCAAGATCCGCGGCTACCGCATCGAACTCGGCGAGGTGCGCGCCGCACTCGTCGCCCGACCCGGCATCACCGACGCGGCCGTGATCGTGTCCGAGCAGGACCAGCGCCTGATCGCCTACGTCGTCGGCGAGGTCCCCGACCTGGCCGACGCCCTGCCGGACTACATGATCCCGTCCGTCTTCATGCAGGTGGACGCGATCCCGCTCACCGCCAACGGCAAGCTCGACCGCCGCGCCCTGCCCGACCCGGACCAGACCGCCACGGACACCTACGTCGCCCCCCGCACCCCCGCCGAGGAACGCATCGCCGCGATCTGGAGCAAGGTGCTCGGCGTGGAACGGATCGGTGTCGAGGACAACTTCTTCGACCTCGGCGGACACTCGATCAAGGCCATCGCCCTCGTCGGCGCCCTGCGCGCCGAAGGCTTCGAAGCCGCCGTACGCGACGTCTTCCAGCACCGCACCGTCGCCAACCTCGCCGCCACCCTCACGGCCGGCGGCAAACCCACCGATGCCTACCGGCCCGTGGAACCGTTCGCCCTCATCGCCGACGAGGACCGCGAGCGCCTGCCCGACGGACTCGTCGACGCCTACCCGTTGGCGCAGGTCCAGCTCGGCATGCTGGTCGAAATGCTCGCCGACGACGGGCGGAACAAGTACCACAACACGACGACGTTCCGGATCAAGGACGGCCGGCCCTTCGACGTGGACGCCCTCCGCCGCGCCGGACGGTCCGTGGTGGAGCGGCACGAGATGCTGAGGGCGTCCTTCGACCTCGACGCCTTCTCGGTGCCTCTTCAGCTGATCCATGCGACGGCGGAACTCCCCGTCACCGTGCTCGATCTCCGTGGCAAGAGCTTCGAGCAGCAGGCCGAGGCGCGCCGGGCCCACATCATCACCGAGCGGGCCACCGCTTTCCAGCTCGACCGGGCCCCGCTGCTCCGCGTCTCGGCGCTGGTCGAGTCCGACGAGGCGTGGTGGCTGTCGGTCAGCGTCTGCCACCCGATCACGGAGGGCTGGAGCCACCGCACCCTCCTCAGCGACATCGTCGAGGGCTACCTGCGCCTTCGCGCCGGCGAGGAGCTGCGCGAAGCCACGGTGCCCGGCGTCCGGTACGCGGACTTCGTCGCGGCGGAGCAGGCATCGCTCGACTCCGAGGAGGACCGCTCCTACTGGCGCGGCGTCCTCGCCGACCACGCCAAGTTCGAACTCCCGGCCGGCTGGGGCGACGCCGAGCCCGCCGGCCGAGCGGTGACCGTGCAGGTGCCGCTCGGTGACCTCACCACGGCACTGCAGTCCGCGGCACGCACCACGAGCACCTCACTCAAGGCAGTCCTGCACGCGGCCCACCTCAAGGTGATGAGCCAGCTCACCGCCGAGGACTCCTTCTGCACCGGCCTCGTCTCCAGCGGCCGGCCCGAGGTCGAGGGCGCCGAGAAGGTCTACGGCATGTACCTCAACACGGTCCCCTTCGCCCACCGGCGCGGCGCCCGCACCTGGGCCGAACTCATCCACCAGGTCTTCGACCGGGAGACCGAGCTGTGGCCGCACCGCCGCTTCCCCATGCCGGTGATGCAGCGGGAGCTGGGCGACGGTACGCGACTCCTCGACGTCCGCTTCAGCTACCTCGACCTCTCCGACGCCCAGGCCGACAGCGACCTCGTCGACGCGGACTCCGGGGACGGCGAGGGCGCCACCGAGTTCGGACTGGCCGTCGCCGCCCGCGGCAGCGGACTGCTGCTCACCGCGGACCCGGCGGTCCTCGGCCGGGCGGCGGTGGACCGGCTCGCGGCGATGTACCGGGCGGTGCTGGAGTCCATGGCCGCCGGCGTGGACGGTGACGCCCGCGAGACCTTCCTCCCGGCAGGCGAACGCGAGCGGGTACTGACCACCTGGAACGACTCCGCAGTCCCGGTGCCGCCGCGCTCCGTGCCCGAGTTGATCGCGGACCAGGTCGCACGGCACCCGGACGCGGTGGCGGTCGAGTCGGGCGGCACGGCGGTGTCATTCGCGGAACTGGACATCCGGGCGAACCGTCTCGCCCACCGGCTGCGTGAGGCGGGCGTGAGGCCCGAGTCGTCGGTCGCGGTACTGCTGGACCGGTCGGCCGACCTGGTCGTGGCACTGCTGGCGGTATGGCGTGCGGGGGCCGGCTACGTGCCCATGGACCCGGTACTGCCCGCAGGCCGGATCGCGGGCATGGTCACAGACGCCGGCGTGCAGGTGGCGGTGACGTCCACCGCGTACACCGACCGCTTCGACGTACCGGTCGTACGAGTGGACGGGGACCTGACCCACCTGCCGGACACCGCACCCGAAGTGCCCGTGGACCTGGACTCGGTGGCCTACACCGTGTTCACCTCCGGCTCAACAGGCCGCCCCAAGGGCGTGCAGGTCTCCCACCGCAACCTGGTCAACCACATCGACTGGGCCGTACGCGACCTCACCACCGCCGGCACCGGCGGCGCACCCGTCTTCTCGTCGGTCGCCTTCGACCTGGTCATCCCGAACGTATGGGCCCCCCTCGCAGCCGGACAGCGCACCTGGCTCCACAACGGCGAACTCACCGACCTCGGCACCGCACTGACCAAGGCCGGGCCCTTCTCCTTCATCAAACTCACCCCCGGCCACCT
>NZ_JACVQF010000201.1 GCF_014534645.1 Streptomyces griseicoloratus | reverse complement strand
GGCCGAGGGCCGGCAGTCCATGAAGGACTTCAAGTCCGACCAGGAAGTGCGCTGGTGCCCCGGCTGCGGCGACTACGCGATCCTCGCCGCCGTTCAGGGCTTCATGCCCGAGCTCGGCCTGGCCAGGGAGAACATCGTCTTCGTCTCCGGCATCGGCTGCTCCTCCCGCTTCCCGTACTACATGAACACCTACGGGATGCACTCCATCCACGGCCGCGCCCCCGCCATCGCCACCGGCCTCGCCTCCTCCCGCCGCGACCTGTCCGTCTGGGTCGTCACCGGCGACGGCGACGCGTTGTCCATCGGCGGCAACCACCTCATCCACGCCCTGCGCCGCAACGTCAACCTCAAGATCCTCCTCTTCAACAACCGGATCTACGGCCTCACCAAGGGCCAGTACTCCCCCACCTCCGAAGTCGGCAAGATCACCAAGTCGACCCCCATGGGCTCCCTGGACGCCCCCTTCAACCCCGTGTCGCTCGCGATCGGCGCCGAAGCCTCCTTCGTCGCCCGCACCGTCGACTCCGACCGCAAACACCTCACCGAGGTCCTGCGCCAGGCCGCCGCCCACCCCGGCACCGCACTCATCGAGATCTACCAGAACTGCAACATCTTCAACGACGGCGCCTTCGACGCCCTCAAGGACAAGCAGCAGGCCCAGGACGCCGTGATCCGCCTGGAACACGGACAGCCGATCCGCTTCGGCACCGACGGATCGAAGGGCGTCGTCCGCGACCGGGACACCGGCGACCTCAAGGTCGTCACCGTCACCGCGGACAACGAGGCCGACGTCCTCGTCCACGACGCCCACTCCCCCTCCCCCACCACCGCCTTCGCCCTCTCCCGCCTCGCCGACCCCGACACCCTGCACAACACCCCGATCGGCGTCTTCCGCTCCGTCGACCGCCCCGTCTACGACGTCCAGATGGCCGACCAGCTCGACACCGCCATCGAACAGAACGGCAAGGGCGACCTCGCCGCCCTCCTCGCCGGCGGCGACACCTGGACGGTCATCGGCTGAGCCCGGCGGTGCCGCTGCCGCCGCCGATGACAAACGAGTGATGACAAACGAGTGATGGCACGAGGCCCGGTACGCAGACGCCCGGGCCTCGTCCTCGTCCGTGCCCGGCCTACGGCTGCCGGGCCTCGTCGTACGCCAGGCGGGCCTTCTCGACGTCCGCCATCCGCTCCCGGGTCCACTCGGCCAGGGAGCGCACCTGTTCCGCGGCCTCGCGGCCGAGGTCGGTCAGGGAGTAGTCGACGCGGGGCGGGATGACCGGCTTGGCGTCGCGGTGGACCAGGCCGTCGCGTTCGAGGGTCTGGAGGGTCTGGGTGAGCATCTTCTCGCTGACGGCCCGGCCGACCCGCCCGACCGCCCGGCGCAGTTCGCTGAACCGGTGGGGGCCGTCGAGGAGCTGGATCAGCACCAGGACTCCCCAACGACTGGTGACGTGTTCGAGGACGAGCCGGTAGGGGCACATCGCTTCACCGGCCCGAGGGTCACTTACCGCCATGTGGGTACCTTACTTGAAAGTGGGTACTTTCGTTTAGTTAGCGCTCTCCTTAGGGTTGGTGGCATCGCACCCCCACAAGGAGTTCTGAAACCATGGGCATCGTCGTCACCGGAGCAACCGGACACCTCGGCCGTCACGTCGTGCAGCAGCTGCTGGAGAAGGTCCCGGCCGACCGGGTCACCGCCGTCGTGCGCGACCGCGACAAGGCCGCTGACCTCGCCGCCCGCGGAGTGCGGCTCGCGGTCGCCGACTACAACTCCCCCGAGACCTTCGACGGCCTGTTCTCGGCCGGCGACCGGGTGCTGCTGATCTCCGGCAACGAGTTCGACAAGGGCCGCGTCCAGCAGCACAAGGGCGTGATCGACGCGGCCGCGAAGGCCGGCGTCGCCCTGCTCGCCTACACCAGCGCCCCCAGCAGCCTGACGGCCGCGCTCGCCGACGACCACCGGGCCACCGAGGAGGTGCTGGTGGCCTCCGGCGTGCCGTACGTACTGCTGCGCAACGGCTGGTACCACGAGAACTACACGGAGAACCTCTCGCCGGTCCTGGAGCACGGCGCCGTCGTGCAGGCGGCCGGCGAGGGCCGGATCTCCTCCGCGTCCCGCGCCGACTACGCTGCGGCCGCCGTCGCCGTACTGACCGGCGAGGGGCACGAGAACACGGCGTACGAGCTGGGTGGCGACGTGGCCTGGAGCTTCGCCGAGTACGCCGCCGAGCTGAGCCGGCAGACGGGCCGGGAGATCGCCTACCGGCCCGTCTCCGTCGAGGAGTACAGCGGCATCCTCCGCGGCGCGGGGCTGCCCGAGCCGCTGGCCGCCGTCCTCGCGGGCGTGGACGCCGCCATCGAGAAGGGCGAGCTGGTCGTCTCCACCGGAGACCTGGCCCGGCTGGCGGGCCGCCCGGCCACCCCGCTCGCGGAGGCGATCGCGGCCGCGCTCAAGGACTGAGCCCCGTACGGTCCGGTCTCCGGACACCACCGCCGTCTGTCATGACCGTATGGCGATACGGGCATGACAGGCGGCGGTGTGCGGCGCTACCTTCGTCCTGGCATGCATCCGTCCCGGCATGCCGAACGTGAGAAGGAGGTGCCCGTGGCCGGGTCGTCGAGGGGTGAGCAGCGAATAGGACTGCTGAACGGCTTCGCGGCGTACGGGATGTGGGGGCTCGTACCGCTGTTCTGGCCGCTGCTGAAGCCCGCCGGGGCCGGGGAGATCCTCGCCCACCGGATGACGTGGTCCCTCGTCTTCGTCGCCGTCGCCCTGCTCGTCGTACGGCGCTGGGCCTGGGCCGGCGAGCTGCTGCGACAGCCGCGGAGGCTCGGGCTGGTCGCCGTGGCCGCCGCGGTCATCACCGTCAACTGGGGCGTCTACATCTGGGCCGTGAACAGCGGCCATGTCGTCGAGGCCTCGCTCGGGTACTTCATCAACCCGCTGGTCACCATCGCGATGGGCGTGCTGCTGCTGAAGGAGCGGCTGCGTCCCGTGCAGTGGGCGGCGGTCGGGACCGGCTTCGCGGCCGTCGTCGTGCTCGCCATCGGCTACGGCCGTCCGCCGTGGATCTCCCTCTGCCTCGCCCTGTCCTTCGCCACGTACGGCCTGGTGAAGAAGAAGGTCAATCTCGGCGGCGTCGAGTCGCTGGCCGCCGAGACGGCGATCCAGTTCCTGCCCGCGCTCGGCTATCTGCTGTGGCTGAGCGCGCACGGCGACTCCACCTTCACCACCGAGGGCGTGGGGCACTCGGCCCTGCTCGCCGCGACCGGCGTCGTCACCGCGCTCCCCCTGGTCTGCTTCGGCGCGGCGGCGATCCGGGTGCCGCTGTCCACGCTGGGGCTGCTGCAGTACCTGGCCCCCGTCTTCCAGTTCCTGCTCGGCATCTTCTACTTCGGCGAGGCCATGCCTCCCGAGCGCTGGGCCGGCTTCGCCCTGGTCTGGCTGGCGCTCACGCTGCTCACGTGGGACGCCCTGCGCAACGCCCACCGGACCGCCCGGACCCTGAGGGCGCAGGCGGAGCGGGCGGCCGACGCGGGGGTGCAGGCGGTCCCGGGCGGTGCCGGGCGGGGGGCGGGCGTCGTGGCCTCCGGCACGCCGGGCACTGCCGGCCCGGGCACGCCGGCCACTGCCGACCCGGGTGGTGCGGCGGACCCCGCCGATCCCGGCACGCCGGTTCCCGCGGCCCGCGGGCCGGAACCGCTGGACGCACCCGCCACCAAGCCTTAGATCCACCCCGGGCCCGTGTTGTCGGCCGCGCACCGGATGCGCCACGGGCCCGAGCGCTCACCCCTTCTCGGGCGCCCGCCGTGCGCGGTGCGCTCGCGCCTTCTCCCGGTTGCCGCAGTGCTCCATCGCGCACCAGCGGCGGCGGCCGGGCCGTGAGGTGTCGACGAAGAGCAAGTAGCAGTTGTGGGCGCCGCACTCGCGGATGCGGTCGGCGTACGGGCCGGTGAACAGGTCGATCGCGTCACGGGCGACCGTCGACAGCAGCCGCGTGCCCGTGGCGCCCGGGGCCCAGCCGCGGGTGCCGTCCGGTTCGATGCGGGTGACGAGAGGCGGCTCGGCCGCGGCGGCGTTGACGGCGTCCAGGAGGTCGGGCCGCAGCGGGCGGCCGTGCGCGCGGTCCGCGGCGAGCAGGAAGAGGGCGTCGCGCAGGGCGCGGGCCCGCTCCACGTCGGTCCGGTCCACGGCCAGTTCCAGGCCGTCCGGCAGCCGGCTGCGGTCGGCCCAGGCAGCCAGGTCGGCGGGCTCGTGCAGCACCTCCCAGCGCGAGAAGGCACCCGGTCCGCCCGTCGTCAGCAGCTCCAGGCAGAGCGCGCCCGGGTCGAAGCGGTACGGCTTGCCCTCGCGCGACGTCAGCGTCAGACCGGGGGACGGTTTCGGCGATTCCATCGCCCGCTCACTCACGTAACCACTATAACTGGTTACATGACATCGACCTCGGAACCCGCCCCGCTGCACTTCAAGATCGTCATCGACGCGAACGACCCGCACGCCCAGGCCGACTTCTGGGCCGCCGCCCTCCACTACGAGGTGGAGGACAACAGCGCGCTGATCGGGAAGCTGCTGGATCTCGGCGCCGCGCCGGCCGACCTGACCGTCGAGTCCCACGGCCGGCGCGCCTGGCGTGACCTGGTCGCGGTGCGGCACCCCGACGACCCCTACGACGAGGAGAGCGGAACCGGGCTGGGCCGGCGGGTGCTGTTCCAGCGGGTGCCGGAGGCCAAGACCGGCAAGAACCGGATCCACCTCGACCTGCACCCCGGCGAGGGGCGGCGCGACGAGGAGGTCGCGCGGCTGGAGGGGCTGGGCGCGGACGTGCTGCGCCACGTGAAGGAACCCGGCGGGGAGTGGGTCGTGATGGCCGATCCGGAGGGGAACGAGTTCTGCGTGCACTAGGACCGGTGAGCCGGGGGGCTTCACCGAGGGCTTCCGATATGCGCAACACACTGGCCGAATAGCGGTCTTGACGGGGAGTCAGCCACGCCCGCACCATCCAGGCACCCCATTCACTGTGGTGTCCCGGGGGATCCCGGGGACACCCTAGGAATTCGGAGCCCCCCACATGAAGCTCCCCTTCTCCTGGCGCGCGACGGCGGCCGGCGCCGTCGCGGTCGCCACGCTGGTGGCCGGTGGATCCGTGGCCGGCGCGGCACCCGCCGCCGAGCCCACGGCGGCGGCCGCCGCGCCCGACATACCGATAGCGAACGTCAAGGCCCATCTGACACAGCTGCAGTCGATAGCCACGGCGAACGGCGGCAACCGCGCCCACGGCCGCGCCGGCTACCTGGCCTCGCTCAACTACGTGAAGGCCAAGCTGGACGCGGCCGGGTTCACCACCACGGTCCAGCGCTTCACCGCCTCCGGCCGCACCGGCTACAACCTGATCGCCGACTGGCCCGGCGGCGATCCGAACCAGGTTGTCATGGCCGGGTCACATCTGGACAGCGTCTCCTCCGGACCCGGCATCAACGACAACGGCTCCGGCTCGGCGGCCGTCCTGGAGACCGCGCTCGCCGTGGCCCGGTCCGGTCACCAGCCCGCCAAGCACCTGCGGTTCGCCTGGTGGGGCGCGGAGGAGCTGGGACTGGTCGGCTCCCGCTACTACGTCAGCAGCCTCGGCTCCGCCAACCTCGCGAAGATCAGCGGCTATCTGAACTTCGACATGATCGGCTCACCCAACCCCGGCTACTTCGTCTACGACGACGACCCGGTCATCGAGCAGACCTTCAAGGACTACTACGCCGGCCTCGGCATCCCCACGGAGATCGAGACCGAGGGTGACGGCCGCTCGGACCACGCTCCCTTCAAGAACGCGGGCGTGCCCGTCGGCGGCCTGTTCAGCGGGGCCGACTACCGCAAGACGTCCACGCAGGCGGCCAAGTGGGGTGGCACGGCGGGCCAGCCGTTCGACCGCTGCTACCACTCTTCCTGCGACACGACCGCCAACATCAACGACACGGCGCTGAACCGCAACAGCGACGCCATCGCGTACGCGATGTGGGAGCTGTCGCAGTAGCGGCCGGGGGCCCGGTCAGCCGCTCTGCGCCCGGGCGCGTTCGGCGAGGCGCTCCATGCGGGCGCGCGCCGACTCAAGCTGCTCGGCGTCGTCGGCGGCCGGCCCCTCCTCGGCCGCGAGCCCGGACCACAGCCCGACCAGGTCCTGCCCCAGCTCCAGACCCCGTGCCGGGTCGCGTACGGCTCGCCAGGCGGTGGCCGCGCTCTGGACGTTGCCGTACGCGGCCTCCGCGTCGCCCGCGCGGCGGTGGATCCGGGCCAGGTCCAGCGAGAGGCGGAAGGCGCGGTCCGGGTCGCCCGACAGGTAGGCGATGTACGCGGTGAGTTCGCGGAGCCTGAGCACCTCGGGGTGCTCGGGCCCCAGCGTCTCCGTGGCCTCCGCCAGGGTCTGCTCGGCCAGCCGGGTCGCCGTGTCGGTCCGCCCCGCCTTGACGGCGTCGTTGATGCGCGCCGTCGGCTCCGCGAGGAGGGCGGGGGCGTCGCCGTCACCGGGGGCGGTCAGCGGCCCGTCCCCGAGCACGGCCTCCGCGACGGCGTCGAAGCCACGGGGAGGCGTGGGCTTCGGATCGACGTCGCGGACCGGCTCGGAGCGCGGGGCGGGGGCCGGCTCCGGAACCGGCCTGAGAGCTGGTCCGGGGGTCGGCTCGGGGGCCGGTCCGGCAGTCGGCTCAGGGCCGGACGCGGCGGCCGGCTCCGTGACCGGGCCGTGCGGCGCGTCGGGGACGGAATCCGGGGTCCGCTCGGGGCCCCAGTCAGTGGACCGGTCGGGGCCCGAGGTAGTGGACCGGTCGGGGCCCGACTCAGTGGACCAGTCGGGGCCCGAGGCGGGGATCCGCTCCGAGGACGACTCGTGCGACACGGCAGGGACCGGCCCCGAAGGCTGGTCCGCGCCCGCCGCGGGAGCCGGCTCCGGGAACGGCCGCGCGGGAGTCCCTTCCGGGTCCGGCGCGTTGAGCGGAGTGGAGGTCGGTCCGGTGGGCCGGTCGCCCGGGGCGTGTTCCGGGGTGTGTGGCGCTTCGCCGGTGGCGGTCGCGGGGGGCGCGTCCATCAGTGGGGGCGGGCCGAACACCCCCGTCGGCGGGGCCACCGTGCCGGGCGCCGGCAGGGCTCGTAGCGTGAACGTCGGCGCGGACTCGCCGGCCGGCGACCGCGGCGGCTCGGGTGCCGCCGGCCGGCTGGACTCGGTCTCAGGTACGGGCTCCACCGAACGTACGGGCTCCACCGGACCTACCGGCTCCACTGAACGTACGGGCTCCACCGGACGCAGGAACTGCGTGGCCGTGTCCGGAATCGCGCCCTGGGCGGAGGATTCCGGCCGAGCCGCCGGCACCGCCTCCGCGGCGAGGTGGCTGGAGCCGTCCGGATCGACCCGGAGCGGGACGACGTAGCCGATGCGCTCGTCGTGGACCGTGGCGAGGACCGGCCGGCCGGCGGCGAGGGCGATGCGGTGGAGGCGGTCCAGGACGGCGTGCTGGATCTCCTCGCCCGGAGCCGCGACGACCGTGACCCCGTCGACCGACGCCTCGCCGGCACCGGCAGGACCGGCACCGGCCGGCCCGCCTCCCGGCACCCGCACGTCGATCGGCGTCGCCGCGGGAGCGGCCGAGAGCTCGGTGCGCTCCTGGTTCCGCTGCTTGTCGCGGCCGAGTCGAGACATCGTCCCCCCACTCATCGGCGGCCTCCGTCGGCGGTTCCGGTTCCCCTGCCGTCAAGAGCCTGTCGTCGTACGTCTACCGTCGAGTCTCTCCGCTCGCTCGCGATTCTCACGTCACCGCGGTGTCACAGGCTCGTTCCAGGAGGTCACGCCCGTATCGCGCCGCGCGCCGGACGTCGGCGAGAGCCCGCCCGGGCCGCGCTCCCGTGCCCCTCCTCCCGGTACTCCCCGGACCAATACTCCCCGGACAGATACTCCCTGGACAGTTAAATGCACGTGCATATACTGCAGGCACGTGCAAACACCGACCTTCCGGGGGACACCGATGACCCGCCGTTTCCTCTTCCTGCTGGGCAGCAGCCGTCCCGACGGCAACACCGAACTGCTGGCCCGCCGTGCCGCCGAACAACTGCCCGAGGACGTCGAGCAGCACTGGATCAGCCTGGCCGACCACCCGCTGCCCGAGTTCCAGGACCTGCGGCACGACAGCGACCACGTACGCCCCACGGACGGCAACGCGGCCCTGCTCCTCGACGCCACCCTCGCCGCGACGGACATCGTGATCGCCTCGCCCCTGTACTGGTACTCGCTGTCCACCCACACCAAGCACTACCTCGACCACTGGTCGGGCTGGCTGCGCACCCCCGGCCTCGGCTTCAAGGCGGCCCTGGCCGGCCGCACCCTGTGGGGCGTCACCGCGCTGGCGCACGAGGAGCTGGAGGTCGCCGACCCGCTGATCGGCAGCCTGCGGAACTCGGCCGCCTACATGGGCATGCGCTTCGGCGGAGTACTGCTCGGCAACGGCAGCAAGCCCGGTGACGTGCTCCGGGACACCGACGCCCTGGCCCGCGCCAAGACGTTCTTCGACCAGGAGCCGCCGCTCGCCCGGTTCCCCTACGAGGAGGAGTCCCCCGGCGAGGACCGGCCCGCCGCCCGGCTCACGCCGTGATGTCCTTCGCCGTGAACCGCGCCCAGGCCGCCGAGCCGAAGACGGCCGCGTACAGGGCCTGGAGGCCGAGGTTCTTCACCAGGTCGTCCCAGTAGACCGGCTCGCGCATCAGGTCGGCGAAGGACAGCCAGTAGTGGGAGAAGAAGTAGGGCTGGAGCGCGTCCAGCTGGGGGATCTGGTCGAGGATCTGGACCGTGATCAGCAGCCCCACCGTGGTCGCCATCGCCGCGATGCCGCTGCCCGTCAGCGTCGAGACGAACAGGCCGAGGGCCGCGACGCCGACGAGCGACGCGGCGACGACCAGGGCGATCAGCAGGGCCCGCCCCAGCCCCTCGGCGTAGGTGATCCGGGTGCCGGAGATGGTCGTCAGGTCGCCGACCGGGAACAGCAGCGCCCCGACCGCCAGCGCCGTGACGGCGACGACGAGGGTGGCGGCCAGACAGAAGGCGATCACGGTCGCGTACTTGGTGAGCAGCAGGCGGGTGCGCCCGGCCGGGGCGACGAGGAGGTAGCGGAGCGTGCCCGCGCTCGCCTCGCCCGCGATCGCGTCGCCGGCGACGACGCCGATGGCCATGGGCAGGAAGAACGGGAGTGTCGCGGCCAGGGCGGTGAAGACCAGGAACAGGCCGTTGTTGCTGATCTGCGCGATGAACGCCGGGCCCTCGCCGCCTCCGCCGCCTCCACCCGGGCCACCGCCTCCGAACGACGATCCGTCGCTCGTCTCGATCCTGACGGCGATCCCCACCAGGACCGGCACGGCGGCCAGCACGCCCAGCAGGGCCAGCGTGCGCCAGCGCCGGAAGGTGGTCAGCAGTTCGCTGCGGAGCAGCCCGAACGACCACAGGGGGCTCGGCCCGCGCAGTTCCTTCAGCCCTTCAGCCTGCGACATCGAACCCCTCCCCCGTCAGTGCCACGAACGCGTCCTCCAGGGAGGCGCGCTCCACCCCGAAGCCCCGGACCCGGACGCCGGCGGCGACCAGCGCGGCGTTCAGGTCGGCGGGGTCGCCTTCCGGCGGCTCCGCCGTCACCCGGTCCTCGGCGACGACGACGTCCCCGGCTCCCTGCTCCTTCAGCACCCGGGCGGCCTCGCCCGCGTCCGGCGTGGTCACCACCAGCCGTCCCCGCGCCCCGGCCGCCAGGTCGGCGACCGCGCCCTGCGTGATCAGCCGGCCGTGCGCCATCACGGCGGCGTGCGTGCACACCTGCTCGATCTCGTCCAGCAGGTGGGAGGAGAGGAAGACGGTCGTGCCGTCGGACGCCAACTCGCGCACCAGCGCCCGGATCTCGCGCATGCCCTGGGGGTCGAGTCCGTTGGTGGGCTCGTCCAGCACGAGCAGCCGGCGCGGCTGGAGCAGTGCCGCCGCGAGCCCGAGCCGCTGCTTCATGCCGAGCGAGTACGCCTTCGCCTTCTTGCCGGCGGCGGCCGCGAGGCCCACCCGGTCCAGCGCCGCCGCGACGCGGTCGCGCCGGGTGCGCGGGTCGGCGGTCGGGTCGGCGGCGTCGTAGCGCAGCAGGTTGTCGCGCCCGGAGAGGAAGCCGTACAGAGCCGGGCCCTCGATGAGGGCGCCGACCTGGGGCAGTACGGCGCGGGCGGCGCGCGGCATGGGACGCCCCAGCACGCGCGCCGTGCCGGAAGTCGGCTCGATCAGACCCATCAGCATGCGGATGGTGGTGGTCTTGCCGGAGCCATTGGGGCCGAGGAAGCCGAAGACGCTGCCCGCCGGGACGGTCAGGTCCAGTCCGTCGACGGCGAGCTGTCCGCCGCGGTAGCGCTTGGTGAGCGCACGGGTCGCGATGACGGCGTCCTCCGCGCCCTCAACGCCCTCCGCGCTCCCCTGGCCCGGCTCCGTGGCGGACGGTTCGCCCATCGGCTCCCTCACTTCTTCGTACGGACAGGAACGGACCCGCTCACTTCGCGGCGTCGGCCGCCTTCACCAGCGCGTCCTTGGTGACGGCACCGGCGTAGACCTTGCCGTCCTCCGTGATCAGGGCGTTGACCAGGCGGGTCTTGAAGACCGTGCCCGAGCCGAAGTCGCCCTTGACCTGGTCGCCGAAGGAGCCGAGGAAGCCGCCGAGGTCGCCGAGCTCGCCGCCGGCGGAGGCCGTGGGCAGGCCGCCCCGGGCGCCGGTGTCGAAGGTGGCGACCGCGTTCCAGCCCTCGCCGATGACCTTGAGACCTTCGAGGCCCTTGGCCAGGTCCTCCTGCGACTTCTGCCCGTGCTCCGGCGCCTTGGCCGCCGTCTCGTCCGCCTCGGTGACCTTGGCCCCCTCGGGCGGGGTGAAGTCGAAGGTCGACGCGGCCGGCTTCGCGAAGCTGACCTGGGTGAAGCCCGCGTCCACGACGGCGGCGCCGCCGCTCGCCGGGGTCAGTGTGAACTTCAGCGGCATCCCGGTCTTCGCGTCGACGGCGACGCTGATCGCACCGACCGTGGAACCGGACTGCTTGGGCTTGATGACGAGCCGGTACGCGTCCCGGCCGGCCACCTGGGCGGTGCCGTCGACGGTCACGGACGTGGTGTCGTCGACCGCCTTCAGGGCCTGGTCGGTGAGGTCCTTCGGGGTGGCGGGCACCTCCTTGGCCGACTGGTCGGCGCTCTCGGACGCCGTGGCGTGGTAGACCTCGTTCGAACGGCTGTCGTAGCCCCAGACGTCCTTGCCGTCGTGGATCAGGCTGTACTCGGCGGCGTCCTCCAGCAGCGAGAGCTTCTGCCGGTCGGGGCCGTCGGCCGCGACGCGCAGCGTGTGCGTGCCGGTGACCAGCTCGGTGAGCTTGGCCGACGGGTCCGCGGACGAGCCGGCTTCGTCGTCGCCCGACGCCGGGCCGCCGGAGAGCAGACCGCTCTCCAGTCCGCCGAGGTCCGGCAGTCCCAGGTCGGTGCTGATCTTGACCGTGCCGGACAGCTGCTGGACGTCCGACCGGGCGATCTTCTCGATGAGTTGCTGTGCGGTGATCTCCGGGAGGTCGGGGTCCCCGGAGTCGGCCAGCGCGGGGACCAGACCGATCGTGGCGGCCGCCACGCCCATCACCGCCACCGGGACGACGTACCGCGCGGCCCTGCGTCGCCGCACCCGCAGGTCCCCGTCCTGCTTGCCGGTCGTGTTGTCGTCGGCTTCGTACGGTGCCATGTGTGCCCTCCGTGTCGGCGGCGGCTCTCTCTCGACCTCGCACTCGTCCACCCGTGAGCCGCCATTCTCACCCGAATCGGTGAGGTTTGGTGATTTCCGTGGTGTCCATCTGACCAAATCGGCCGGGCGGAGGCGTCAGCCCGCGGACTCAACTCCACGTACTTCTGCGGGATGACACGGAGAGGTGGATCCTCCCCCGACCAGTAGGGGTCGAGGGGCCGTTGGGGCACCGGCAAGGGGTCGCAGGTGACTCACGTCACGCGCACCCGGCTGCCGGGAGTCACACGCGCCGGACCCGACGGGGCGTCATACTGCGGCCGACAAGTCATCATGCGCGCCGATCGGCCGGTTCACCGCACGCGTCCCGGGCCGCCGGAGGGCGGCCGGTGTGTCAGCCGGCCCGGTGCACGACCGCGTCGCACAGCTCGATCAGCGCGGTCTTCGCGTCGCACTGCGGCAGCGGGCCCAGGGCCGCGCGAGCCTCCTCGGCGTACCGGACGGTGTCCCGGCGGGCCTGCTCCAGCGCGGGGTGGGCGCGCAGTCCGCGCAGCGCCCGGGCGTGCCGCTCGTCGTCACTCAGGTCGGAGTCCAGCAGCTCGCACAGTGCGATGTCCTCGGGCAGCCCCAGCCGGGCCGCCCGCTCGCGCAGCCGCAGCACCGGGAGGGTCGCGATGCCCTCGCGCAGGTCCGTGCCCGGGGTCTTGCCCGACTCGTGGGAGTCGGAGGCGATGTCCAGCACGTCGTCCGCGAGCTGGAAGGCGACGCCGAGCCGCTCGCCGTACTGGGTCAGCACGTCCACGACCGTCTCGTCGGCGCCGGACATCATCGCGCCGAACCGGCAGGAGACCGCCACCAGCGATCCGGTCTTGCCGCCCAGGACGTCCAGGTAGTGGTCGACCGGATCCCGCCCGTCCTGCGGCCCCGCGGTCTCCAGGATCTGGCCGGTGACCAGCCGCTCGAACGCCAGGGCCTGCACCCGGACCGCCTCCGGCCCGAGGTCGGCGAGGATCTGGGAGGCGCGGGCGAACAGGAAGTCGCCGGTGAGGACGGCGACCGAGTTGCCCCAGCGGGTGTTCGCGCTGGGCACACCGCGCCGCACCGCGGCCTCGTCCATCACGTCGTCGTGGTACAGCGTGGCGAGGTGGGTCAGCTCCACGACGACGGCCGAGGGCACGATCCCGGGCGCGTACGGGTCACCGAACTGAGCCGCGAGCATCACGAGCAGTGGCCGAAACCGTTTGCCGCCGGCCCGCACCAGGTGCTGGGCGGCCTCCGTGATGAAGGGCACCTCACTCTTGGTTGCCTCAAGCAACCCTTCCTCGACAGCCGCCAGTCCAGCCTGGACATCGGCTTCCAGAGCCTGGTCCCGCACGCTCAGCCCGAACGGCCCGACGACGGTCACGAGGGGTCTCCTGTCTGCTGGTGTCTACTGGCGGTTACACGGTTTGTCGATAGGTCGCTGCCACCACTCAAGTCAGCGTATCCGGTCACGTTTCGATCACCGATAGCGCCCACCGTTACAGGCCGGTCGGTATCGGATCATGCGCGGTATGTTTTTGATCAGGTGATATGAGCAGACATTGATCGACATCGCCAGGGGAACACGGCGCCGGGTACGACCCGGCGCGCGACAGGCCGGAAACCGCCGCCCAAGATCCCACCACCCCTCCCAACGCCCCGCACCCCGGGAACGTCACCCTTACGACACCCCCTCGCCCCCTCCGCGACACTCCCCTCCACCCCTCTACGACAGCCCCCTCCCGCCCCTCCCGGCGGCCGTCACCGCCACCGCCACCCGGGCGACGGCCGATTGGCCCCCACTTGGCCCTGTTGCCCGATTTATCACCCTTGTTGACGTCAGTGAGTTGGCTCACTCCGCCCCTCCCCCGGCCCCCGCCACCCCTCGACGCCGCACCGGCCGCCACCGCTTTGCGCAGTAGGCGAGTTGAGCATTGGCAGCCGCAAAGGATCAAGCACCCCAAATACCCCAGACCAAGGTCAACATGCGCGTCGGGTGATTCCTGCACTTGTTCCGGACATGTGCTCTCGCATACGTTCCCGGCCTGTCAGGCGGACGCCGAATCCTGCCACCGCCTCGGCACCAGTCATCCACTCGACACTCGCAGGCAGGAGCGGGGGACCCAGGTAAGTCGCCGCACCGGGCACCACACCGGAGCGGCTTGGGGTGAAGCCGTACCCGTCAGGGCACGGCCGGGCACCTCCCCGCCCGAACCCGACAGCTCACCTCGCAGGCGCAGGAGAGGATCAACCATGTCTGCGAACGGTCAGCAGCGTCCCGCCCGTACCGCCCGCCTCGCCCGCAAGCTCGCCGTGGCCGGCACCGGAGCCGCCGTGCTCGCCCTGCCGCTCATCGGTGCGACCAGCGCCTCCGCGGCCACTCCGGCCACCGCGACGACCACCGCCAAGGCGGCGTACACGAACAACCTCGACGGCTGGATCCGCGAGTCGCTCGACATCATGAAGCAGCACGGCATCCCCGGCACGTACCACGGCATCCACCGCAACGTCATGCGGGAGTCGTCCGGCAACCGGTTCGCCATCAACAACTGGGACATCAACGCCGTCAAGGGCACCCCGTCCAAGGGCCTGCTCCAGGTGATCGACCCGACCTTCCGCGCGTACCACGTGCCGGGCACCTCCTGGGACCCGTACGACCCGGTCGCCAACATCACCGCGGCCTGCAACTACGCGGCCGACCGGTACGGCTCGATCGACAACGTCTTCGGGGCGTACTGAGCCCGGAGCCCGGACACGCGGGCGGGCCACTAGTCCCCGCCGAACAGTCGCTCGAGGACGACGGCGATGCCGTCGTCCTCGTTCGACAGGGTGACCTCGTCGGCCACCGCCTTCAGCTCCCGATGGGCGTTCGCCATGGCGACGCCACGGGCGGCCCAGTGGAACATGGGGATGTCGTTGGGCATGTCCCCGAAGGCGATCGTCCCCCGCGGGCTCACCCCCAGGCGCTCGGCGGCCAGCGCCAGGCCGGTCGCCTTGGTGATGCCGCAGGGCTGGAGCTCGACGGTCCCCGGACCCGACATGGTGACCGTCGCGAGAGAACCGACCACCGAGCGCGCGGCCGCCGCCAACTCGTCGTCGGACAGACCGGAATGGCGCAGCAGCACCTTGCTGATGGGCGCGCTCCACAGCTCGTCGCGCCGACCGACCCGCACCGCGGGCAGCGTCGGATGGGGCATCACGTAGCCCGGTTCGATGAGCGTCAGCCCGTCGACGCCGTCCTGGTCGACCGCGGCGTACACCTCCCCCACCTCCGCCTCGATCTTGCCGAGCGCGGTCTCGGCGAGCTCCCGGTCCAGGGTGACCGACCACAGCAGCCGGTCCGCGCCGGCGTCGTAGACCTGCGCGCCCTGTCCGCACACCGCCAGCCCCGTGCAGCCGAGGCCCGTCAGCAGCGACCGCACCCGCGGCGCCGGCCTGCCCGTCACCACCAGGTGCCGCGCACCCGCCTCGGCCACCCGTGCGAGCGCGGCCAGCGACCGCTCCGAGACGGTGTCGTCCCCACGGAGCAGCGTTCCGTCGAGGTCGGTGGCGACGAGTGAGTACGCGGTGCGGTTCATGATCAGAGAATACGGACACGGGACCCACCCGACTCACCCGCGGAACGCTCGCGCACGAGGGCGTACATGTCCGAAAGCTGGCACATCACCGGCTAAAGGCAGTTAAAGGCCTGTGCACCGGTTGGCAACAACATGGTCCGCTACCTACCCTCCCGGCGTCCCCGGGGGTACCTTCCTTTTGTTCAGGGGGACTTGATCGGGGGGTCGAGTTGAGCAGCGGACGCATTCGTGTGCTGGTGCCGGAGGAACTGGGCGAGGGGGAACGGGAGCACTGGCGCGAGCTGCGCGCCAAGTCGGGAGCACCGCGCAACCCGTTCATGGAACCGGAGTTCACCGACGTCGTGGGCCGGGTACGGCCGCGGGCGCGGGTGGCGGTGGTCTACGACGGCGGCGAGCCGGCCGGCTTCCTGCCGCACGAGCGGGGGCCACTGGGCCAGGGCCGGGCGATCGGGCTCGGAGTGTCGGACTGCCAGGGCGCGGTACTCCGCCAGGGCCTCATCCCGGACACCCGCGAACTGCTGCGGGCCTGCTCCCTGTCGAGCTTCGCCTTCGACAACCTGGAGGCGGAGCAGCGTCTGTTCGTGCCGTACGCGGCCGAGGAGCACACCTCCTACGTCATCGACGTGGAGAAGGGGTACGAGGCGTACGAGAGCGTCCTGCGCACCCAGTCGCCGAAGTTCCTGAAGACCACGCTGGCCAAGGAGCGCAGGCTCGGCCGCCAGGTCGGGGACGTGCGGTTCGTGTTCGACGAACGCGACCCGGCCGCGCTGCGCACGCTCATGGACTGGAAGTCGGCGCAGTACCGCAGGACCGGGCGCAGGGACCGGTTCGCGCAGGACTGGATCGCCCGGCTGGTCGCCCGGCTCACCGAGACCCGGGCACGGGAGTGCACGGGCACGCTGTCCGTCCTCTACGCCGGCGGCCGGCCCGTCGCCGCGCACTTCGGACTGCGCTCGGCGACCGTGCTGGCCTGCTGGTTCCCGGCGTACGACCCGGACTTCGCGAAGTACTCGCCAGGGCTGGTCCTGCACCTGCGGATGGCCGAGGCCGCCGCGGCCGAGGGCATCGGCATGCTCGACATGGGGCGGGGCGCGGCCGAGTACAAGGACTCGCTGAAGACCGGCGAACTGCCCGTGTACGAAGGGGCCGCGACGCGTCCGGGGGCGGGCGCGGCGCTGCACTGGCTCGGCCGCGAGCCGGCCCGCCGCGCGCACAGTTTCGTGCGCGACCGGCCGCGGCTGGCGTCGCTGGCGGTACGGACCCTGAAGGGCGCGGCCCGGCTGCGCCGCTCGTGACGGGTCCGGCATGACGGAGGGGCGACGAGTGAGGGGGCGGGCGCATGTCCCGTACAGCACGTGCGCGGCAGGAGACACGACAGGAGATCGCGCGGTTTCTGAGCATCGAGCCGGTGCAGGTCGCCGAGCTGGATCTCGGGGAGGAGGGCGAGGGGGCCCTCAGACCGGGGCCGGGCAGCCCACCGGTCACGTCCGGCGCGGTGTTCGCCCTGGTCAGGAGGGAGGGCCGGCCCGTCGGCACCGTGCTCGGGAACGTGCCGGAGGGAGCGGATCCCACGGAGGTGCTGGCCGCTCTCGCCCGGGAGCTGCCCCGCGGGGCGCCGCCCGAGCCGCCGCCCGGGCCGCCGTCCACCAGTGTCGTGGTCGCCACGCGGGAACGCGCCGGCCAGCTCGCCCGCGCGCTCGACTCCCTGCTCGCGCAGGACCATCCGGACTTCGAGATCGTCGTCGTCGACAACGCGCCGGTGACGCACGAGACGCGGGAGCTGGTCGAGCGCAAGTACGGCGAGCGCGTGCGGTACGTGTGCGAACCGGTCCCCGGCCTCGCGATCGCCCACAACCGCGGGCTCGCCGCCGTACGGGGCGAGGTGGTCGCCTTCACCGACGACGACGTCGTCGCCGACCCGCGCTGGCTCACCGAACTGACCGCGCCGTTCGCCGCCGACCCTCGCCTGGGGTGCGCCACCGGCCTGATCCTGCCGGCGCGGCTGCGCACGCCGGCGCAGGTGCTGCTGGAGAGCCACGGCGGCTTCGCGAAGGGCTTCGCACCGCGGACCTACGACCCGGAGCGGCCGCCCTCCGACGAGCCGCTGTTCCCCTTCACCGCCGGACGGTTCGGCTCCGGCGCCAACATGGCCTTCCGTACGTCGGCGCTGCGTGCCGTCGACGGCTTCGACCCGGCCACCGGCGCGGGCACCCGCGCGCGGGGCGGCGACGACCTCTACGGCTTCGTCCGGGTCCTCGCCGAGGGGCACCGGCTGCGGTACACCCCGGGGGCCCTGGTCTGGCACCACCACCGGGAGACGTGGCGTGACCTGGAGACCCAGGCGTACGGCTACGGCGCGGGCCTCACCGCCTATCTGACGGCGATCCTGGTGAACCGTCCCGCGCTGCTGCCGGCGTTCCTCGCCCGGCTGCCGCGCGGCCTGGCCCACGCCCGTGCGCTGACCGCCGTCCGGGACGCCGAGGGCGCCTCCGGGGCGGGCGTACCGGGCGAGCACGACGCGCGCACACATCCGTGGCCGCGACGCCTGTCGCGTCTGCAACGCCGGGGCATGCTGTACGGCCCCGTGGGCTACCTGCGCGCCCGCCGGGCGCTGCGCACGGTCGGACTGGGGGCACGATGAACGAGGGCACGAGAGGGGCCGGGGCGGGAGAGGCCCCGAGAGCGGCGGACCACGGCACGGCGGGCGGCGCCGAGGCCGGGGGCCCGGCAGCGGTGGGCAGCGCCGCGGCCGGGGGCCGGGCAGCGGCGGGCGGCAGCGAGACCGGAGGCCGGGCAGCCGTGGGCGGCACCGAGGCACGGGGCGGAGCAGCGGCGGGCAGCGCTGAGGCC
>NZ_JACVQF010000200.1 GCF_014534645.1 Streptomyces griseicoloratus | reverse complement strand
CCCCCGGCCGCACGGCTGGAGGAGCGCCGCTTCTTCCGGGCTCGCCCCCGGCCGCACGGCTGGGGAAGCGCCGCCTCTTCCGGGCCCGCCCCCGGCCGCACGCCTGGAAGGGCCGCTTCTTCTCGGCCTGCCCCCAGCTGCACGGCTGGAGAAGCACCGGCCCTCCTCGGCCCGCCCCGGCCGCACGGCGCCGGGACATCGCTCGCCGGCCACGGCGTGACCGGCCCCACGTCCCGCCCGGAGGGCCCGTCGGCCCCGTTCGGGAACGGAGGTGACCCGAACGGCCCCTTCGGGTACCCGGCCGGTCCGCGGAGGGTGGTGGGATGTGCACCGGCGCGCCCGCACGGCGTCCGTACGACACCCGCCCGGCGGCCGTACGGCATCCGCGCGGCGCCCGCCCGGCCCGACCGCTGTCCCGACACGGAAAGGACCCCGGATGTCCGTCGACACGCGACAGGCGCCCTCCGAGCTCGCGGACGAGGAGCTCGCCGCCCTGGACGCCCACTGGCGCGCCGCGAACTACCTCTCCGTCGGCCAGATCTACCTGACGGCCAACCCCCTGCTCACCGAGCCGCTGCGCCCGGAGCACGTCAAGCAGCGGCTGCTCGGCCACTGGGGCACCTCACCCGGCCTCAACCTCGTCCACACCCACCTCAACCGGGTCGTCAAGGAGCGCGGCCTGGACGCCCTGTGCATCTGGGGCCCGGGCCACGGCGGGCCCGCCGTACTGGCCAACTCCTGGCTGGAGGGCTCGTACACCGAGACCTATCCGGACATCACCCGGGACGCGGCCGGCATGGCCCGCCTCTTCAGGCAGTTCTCGTTCCCCGGCGGCGTGCCGAGCCACGTCGCCCCCGAGACGCCGGGCTCGATCCACGAGGGCGGTGAGCTCGGCTACTCGCTCTCGCACGCCTACGGCGCCGCGCTCGACAATCCCGGACTCGTCGTCGCCTGCGTGATCGGCGACGGCGAGGCGGAGACCGGCCCGCTGGCCGCGTCCTGGCACTCCAACAAGTTCCTGGACCCGGTCCACGACGGCGCCGTCCTGCCGATCCTCCACCTCAACGGCTACAAGATCGCCAACCCCACGGTCCTGGCGCGGCTCCCCGGGACCGAACTCGACGAACTCCTGCGCGGATACGGCCACGACCCCCTCCACGTCACCGGCGACGATCCGGCCGCCGTCCACCGCGCGATGGCCCGCGCCATGGACACCGCACTCGACCGCATCGCCGCGATCCAGCGCGCCGCCCGCCAGGACGGCGCGACCGACCGGCCCCGCTGGCCGGTCGTCGTCCTGCGCACCCCCAAGGGCTGGACCGGCCCGGCCGAGGTCGACGGCCTGCCCGTGGAGAACACCTGGCGCGCCCACCAGGTCCCCCTGTCCGCCGTCCGGGACAACCCGCAGCACCTGCGGCAACTGGAGCAGTGGCTGCGCTCCTACCGGCCCGAGGAGCTGTTCGACGAGCGCGGCGCCCCACGCCCCGACGTCCTGGCCTGCGTCCCCGAGGGCAGCCGCCGCCTCGGCGCCACCCCGTACGCCAACGGCGGACTCCTGCTGCGCGAACTGCCCCTGCCGCCCCTCCAGCGGTACGCCGTCCCCGTCGACAAGCCCGGCGCGACCCTGCACGAACCCACCCGCGTCCTCGGCGACCTGCTCCGGGACGTCATGGCCGCCACCGCCGACCGGCGCGACTTCCGGCTCGTCGGCCCCGACGAGACCGCCTCCAACCGCCTCCAGGCCGTCTACGCCGCCAGCGGCAAGGCATGGCAGGAACGGACCCTCACCGTCGACGAGGACCTGGACCGGCACGGCAGGGTGATGGAGATCCTGTCCGAACACACCTGCCAGGGCTGGCTGGAGGGCTACCTCCTCACCGGCCGGCACGGACTGTTCTCCTGCTACGAGGCCTTCGTCCACATCGTCGACTCGATGGTCAACCAGCACGTCAAATGGCTGCGCGTGACCCGCCGGCTGCCGTGGCGCGCCCCCATCGCCTCCCTCAACTACCTGCTCACCTCCCACGTGTGGCGGCAGGACCACAACGGCTTCTCCCACCAGGACCCCGGCTTCGTCGACCACATCCTCAACAAGAGCCCCGAGGCCGTACGGGTCTACCTGCCGCCGGACGCCAACACCCTGCTCTCTGTCGCCGACCACGCCCTGCGCAGCCGCGACTACGTCAACGTGATCGTCGCAGGCAAACAGCCCTGCTTCGACTGGCTGTCCATGGACGAGGCCCGGGTCCACTGCGCACGTGGCGCCGGGGTGTGGGACTGGGCGGGCACCGAGGACCGCGGCCGCGAACCCGACGTCGTGCTCGCCTGCGCCGGCGACGTCCCCACCCAGGAGGTACTGGCCGCCGCCCAGCTGATCCGCCGCCACCTGCCCGAACTGGCCGTCCGCGTGGTCAACGTCGTCGACATCGCCCGGCTGATGCCCAGCGAGGAACACCCGCACGGGATGACGGACTTCGAGTACGACGGCCTGTTCACCGCCGACAAGCCGGTGATCTTCGCGTACCACGGTTACCCCTGGCTGATCCACCGGCTCGCCTACCGGCGCCACGGCCACGCGCACCTCCACGTGCGCGGCTACAAGGAGATCGGGACCACGACCACCCCGTTCGACATGGTGGTCGGCAACGACATGGACCGCTACCGGCTCGTCATGGACGTCATCGACCGGGTACCCGGCCTCGCCGTGCGGGCCGCGGCGGTGCGCCAGCGGATGGAGGACGCCCGGCTGCGCCACCACGACCACATCCGCGAGCACGGCGTCGACCTGCCCGAGGTGGCCGACTGGTCCTGGGACGGCTGACGGCCGACGGCCGGCGCGGGGACGTCGGCGAACCGCGCGAAGGGAAACCACCGCAGTGACCGCAACCCCATCGACCTGGGACTACGACCACTACGACCCGGCGGAGGAACGGCTGAGGGAGTCGCTGTGCACCCTGGGCAACGGCTACTTCGCCACCCGGGGGGCGCTGCCCGAGTGCACCGCGGACGACGTGCACTACCCGGGCACCTATGTGGCCGGCTGCTACAACCGGCTCACCTCCACCGTGGCCGGCCGCCAGGTGGAGAACGAGGACATGGTCAACCTGCCCAACTGGCTGCCGCTGCGCTTCAGGCCCGCCGGAGGGGACTGGCTCACGCCGGACACCGCGCCGGTGCTCGACCACCGCCAGACCGTGCACCTGGACTCCGGCACCCTGGAGCGCCGCACCCGCTACCGGCTCGACGACGCACGCGTGCTCTCCGTCCGCCAGCTGCGCCTGGTGCACATGGCCGACCCCCATCTGGCCGCCATGCGCACGGAGTTCACGGCGGAGGGCGGCAGCACGGAGCTCGACGTCGAGGCGGCCCTCGACGGCGGCGTCACCAACGCCGGTGTGCCGCGCTACCGGGAACTCGACGGCCGCCACCTCACCCACGTGCACACCGGCAGCGCCGACGACGGCACGGCGTGGCTGCGCTGCCGCACCCGTACCTCCGACATCCGGATCGGCCTGGCGGCCCGGACGGCGGCCGACTCCCCGGTGTCTCCCGCGCGGGAGCACCTGCGCGTCACCCAGCGCACGACCCTGCACCTGGAGCCCGGCCGCACCCTCGCCGTCGACAAGACCGTGGCCCTGCACACCTCGCACGACCCGGCGATCAGCGACCCGCTGCAGGCGGCCGTGGACCGGGTGGCGGACGCACCTGTCTTTGACGAGCTGCTGGTGACCCACCGGACGGCCTGGGGCCAGCTGTGGCGCCGGGCCGAACTGGACGTGCCCGGAGAGGCGGGCAGCATCCTGCGCCTGCACCTCTTCCACGTGCTGCAGACCCTCTCCCCGAACACCGCCGATCTCGACGTGGGCGTGCCGGCCCGCGGACTGCACGGCGAGGCCTACCGGGGACACGTCTTCTGGGACGAGCTGTTCGTCCTGCCCTACCTCAACCTGCACTTCCCCGAGGTGTCCCGGGCCCTGCTGCACTACCGGCACCGCCGGCTGGAACGGGCCCGCGCCGCGGCCCGGGCGATCGGCAGGCGCGGCGCGCTCTACCCGTGGCAGAGCGGCAGCGACGGACGCGAGGAGACCCAGCAGCTCCACCTCAACCCGCATTCGGGGCGCTGGCTGCCGGACCACTCGCACCTCCAGCGGCACGTCGGCTCGGCCGTGGCGTACAACGTGTGGCAGTACTGCGAGGCGAGCGGCGACGCCGAGTTCCTGCACACCAAGGGTGCCGAGATGCTGCTGCAGATCGCGCGCTTCTGGGCGGACTCGGCCTCCTGGGACGAGCGTCTGGGCAGGCACCGCATCCGGGGCGTGGTCGGCCCCGACGAGTACCACGACGCCTACCCCGGCGTCGTGGAGCCGGGCCTGGACGACAACGCCTACACCAACGTCACCGCGGCCTGGGTCCTCACCCGCACCCTGGAGGTCATGCACGCCCTGCCCGCACCCCGGCGGCGCGAACTCGTCGAACGCACCGGCCTGGACGGCGGCGAACTCGAACAGTGGGAGGACGTCTCCCGCACCCTCCACGTGCCCTTCCACGAGGGCGTCATCAGCCAGTTCGAGGGGTACGCCGACCTTGCCGAACTGGACTGGAGGGACTACCGCAGGAGGTACGACGACATCCGTCGGCTGGACCGGATCCTGGAGGCCGAGGGCGACAGCGTCAACCGCTACCAGGCTTCCAAGCAGGCCGATGTGCTCATGCTGGGCTACCTGTTCTCCCCGTCCGAACTCTCGTGGCTCTTCGAGCGGCTGGGGTACCGGCTCGACGACGAGACCTGGCGGCGGACGGTCGACTACTACCTGGCCCGCACCAGCCACGGCTCCACCCTCAGCGGCCTCGTCCACGGCTGGATCCTCGCCCGGGCCCGCCGCGCCGAGGCATGGGCGTTCTGCCAGGAGGCGCTCAAGGGCGACGTCGCCGACGTGCAGGGCGGCACCACCGGCGAAGGCATCCATCTCGGCGCCATGGCCGGCACCCTCGACCTCGTCCAGCGCGGACTGACCGGACTGGAGACCCGCGCCGGGGCGCTGTGGCTGGACCCCGTGCCGCTGCCGGAGCTGTCCTCGTACGGCTTCTCCGTCCGCTACCAGGGCCACTGGGGCGTACGACTCCGGCTGGAACACGGGCGGATGGAGATCGCCGTACCCTTGTCCGACCGCCCGCCGCTCGACGTCCGGCTGCCGGACCGTGCCGTCCGGCTCCGGCCCGGCGACACCTGCCGGCTGGTGCTCCCGGAGTGACCCGCGGCGGCCGGTCCGGGTGCCGGGGCGTCAGCCCCAGAGGTCGTACGTCTCCGTGCGGGCGTATCCTTCGGGCCTGCCGTCGGTGTAGGTCAGGCTCATCCGCGTGAACTGCTTCAGGTCCGGGTCCTTCTCCCAGGTCCGCGGCTGGTCGAGACGGATGATCACGGCGTACGAGCGGAACGTGCCGGATGCGCAGTCGGGCTTGCAGTCGTTGAGCCAGTTGATTCCCCGGGCCACCGCCGACTTGGAGTTCCAGTGCGACCAGCGCAGCGACTCCAGACGGCTGTTGCCGTCCCCGCAGGCGAGCAGGAACGCGCCGGGGCGTACCTCGGGCTTCCAGAGGCAGTCGACCAGCACGGGGTTTCGCCCGTGCCCGTGTCCGGTCCGCTCCGCCGACGGCGCGGCGGTTGCCGTGCCCAGGGGCAGTGCGAGCGCGGCGGCGGCACAGAGTGTGACCGCTGTCCTCATCGGGTGTGTGCCCATGTCTGCTCCCGCCCGTCTTCCGGAGGCCGTCCCGCTGCCTCACTCGTGGTCGGTTGTCTCCGCTCTCGTCTTCCCGGTTCCGACGCTAAGGCCGTGTCCGGAAATGCACCACTCGTACGGAGTAGCCGGGCCTGCCCGGCGCTCCGAGGACGAACCCCGTTCCTGCGACAGCAGGGATGGGTTCGTCTGTTCCGTGCCCGTTCGTGTGATAACGCGCCGATTGCATCCACCGTGTGGTCGGCCGCCTGCGGCGCAACCACGGCCGCAGGACCGGTGTCTCATGCCACCAAGAGAGGCGACCACCATGTGAAGGAGAGCGGGATGCACACGATGACCTCCCCGTCCGCCGCCGGCCCGACGCGCTCCTGCGACGCCCAGGACGACTACCTCCTCCAGCCGCCCAACCCGGCCGAGCGCGTCCCCTGCCGCATCGACCCCGTCGATCTGCGCCGGCTGGACCTGCACGCCATCCTGACCGCGGCGGGCATCGCCCCGTCGCCCGGGGACCATGACGCCATCGACCAGCTCAGCAGGCTCCCCGGCAGCGTGCACACGGCACTGCACCGCTGGCTGGCCGGCACCCGCCGCATCGAGTCGGCCACGGCGGAGGGCCGTTAGCGGCCGCCGGAGCCCGTGCCGGTGGGCAGGTCATGCGGCGCCATCCGCCTCGAACGTGGCCCATGAGCTGCTGACCGCACTTCTCCGGGTGCGTCATCACGGCCGGTGCGCGATGGTGAACGAGTCGCCCGACGGCCGGGCCAGGCCCGGCCCCACCCGACCGGCACCAGGGCGGAGGCTGAGGGACCGTGCAGCACATCGACCCGCCGGGGCGCGTGGCGGCAGGGCACGGGGACGCCCTGGAGGGGGCGTTGCTGACCACCCTGCTCGCGCGGTCCGCCGCGGAGCTCGTCGTCCTCGACGACGCGCTGCGGGTGCTGTGGTCCCACGGCGCGTACGGGGCGACGCCCCGGCACCGCATCGGCGACCGCTTCGGCGAGGGCTTCCTGCTCGACGACCCGCCGGCCTTCGAGGCGCTGCTCAGCGAGGCCCGGGCGGGTCCGGAACCGCGCCTGCTGCGCACCAAGGGCCGGCGCACGGCGGAGGAAGGGCCCTCGCGGAGCCTGCTGCTGACCGCACAGCGGCTGGAGGGACCCGAGGGCGGCGCGCCGCTCGGCGTACTCGTGGCCGTGGACGACGTGACGGAGGGCGAACGGGACAGCCGCCGGGCCGCCGCGGTGGCCGCCGTACGGGATTCCGTCGGCAGGACGATGGACGCCACGGCCACCGCGCGCGAACTCGCCGAGTGCCTGGTGCCCGACTACGCCGGCATCGCCGCCGTGGACCTGGTCATCGACGTCCTGCACGGCGAGGAACCGCCGTCGGCCGCCGAGGTGGAGGGACGGCCACTGAGACGGGCGGCCATGAGCAGCGCGGTGCCCCTGCCCGCACACGCCTCGGTGGACGTGCGGTACCTGCCGCCGCGGACCCCGTTCGGACGGGCCCTCGCCGACGCCCACCCGCGTCTGGTCGACCTGGAGTCGGAGGTCGTGTGGCTGGACGCGGATCCGCAATGGAACCGGGCCGTGCGGCTCGCCGGCGCGCACTCCCTGCTCATCGCCCCGCTGACCCTGCACGGCACCGTCCTGGGCATGCTCACGCTCTACCGCTGCGGAGGCGACGAACCGTTCTGCGCGGCAGACCTCGACGCGGCGGCGATCCTGGCGGCACGCGCCGCGCTGACCATGGACAACGCGCGCCGCTACCAGCACGACCACACGATCGCCGCGACCGTGCAGCGCCGGCTGCTCCCGCAGCCCGCCCGGGCGCAGGTGGCCCTGGACACCGCCCACGCGCACCGCGTCGGCCCGGACACCAGCTGCTGGTACGACAGCATCGCCCTGCCGGGCGCCCGCACCGCGCTGGTCGTCGGCGCGGTGGCCGGCGGCAGCATCCAGGCCGCGGCCGTTATGGGGCAACTGCGCCTCGTCGTCAGGGCGCTGGCCGAGCTCGACCTCCCACCGGACGAACTGCTGGCCCGGCTGCACGAGAGCGCCGCCCGGCTGGCCAAGGAGCGGGCGGCGCTCCCACCCGGCGATCCCCTGCACCGCGAACCGCTCACCGCCGCCTGCGTGTACACCGTCTACGACCCCTCGACCCGGCAGTTCGCGACGGCCTGCGCCGGAGGCGCACCGCCGCTGATCGTCTCTCCGGAGGGCAGGGTGTGGGCGCCCGAGGTGGCACCGGGGCCGGCGCTGGGATCGCCCGACCTCGGCCCGCTCGCGAAGTCGGTCGTCACCGTCGCGGAGGGCAGCGTACTGGCGCTGCGCGCCGGGGGTTTCGTACGGGACACGGAAAGTGCGGACGCCCAGTTGCGCAGTGCCCTGGCGCGGCCGGAGTTCCGGCTGCCGGAGCTGTGCGACGCGATGGTCTACGCCCTGCCCGACGAGGCCCTGGAAGAGGGAGCCGTGCTGCTCCTCGCCCGTACCGGCGCGCTGCCCCGGGACCACGTGGTCACCGTCGAGCTCGGGTACGAGCGGACCAGCCCGGCCGAGGCCCGGGGCATCGTCCGCGAACAGTGCGCCACCTGGGGCATCGACGAGGACACCGCGCGCGGCACCGAACTCCTCGCCAGCGAACTCGTCACCAACGCCGTGCGCTACGGGGCACCGCCGGTGCGCATGCGGCTGGTCCTGTCCGACGTACTGACCTGCGAGGTGTACGACGACGGCGCGGCCGCGCCCCAGCTGCGCCATCCGCGGACCATGGACGAGGGGGGCCGCGGCCTCTATCTGGTCGCGCAGTTCGCCGCCCGGTGGGGTGTCCGCCCCACCGGCACGGGCAAGGTCCTGTGGGCCGAGCAGGCGCTGCACGACGGCGAGTGATGCCCGCGCGGGGCGGCCGGCGCGGCCGGGCCGCGGCTCACCGGCCGGTGCTCAGATCGACCCCCCGACGGGCCAGGGTCAGGACGCCCACGACGACCAGGGCGACACCGAGCGCCTGCGGCACCAGCCACCAGTCGGTGCGTACGTGCTCCCGGTAGAGGACCACGCCGAGCACGAGGCTCACCGTGGCGTCACCCAGGGTGAGGGCGGGCTGGGAGGCGACCAGGGGGCCGCCCTGCATGGCGTGCTCCAGCAGCAGTACGGCGCACACCCCGGCCAGGGCGAAGGCGTAGGTCTGCCACGCGGTGAGGAATCCGGCCAGGCCGTCGGCGTCCAGGACCCGCATGGAGTCCTTCATGAGCCCGGCCGTCAGGGCGTAGGACACCGCCGTGGCCGCGCCGAGACAGCCGGCGCGGGCCTTGCCGACGGGGCGTCTCAGACCGGCCGCGGCCAGCAGGACGGTCGCTCCCGCGCAGGCGCACAGCGCGGGCACCCAGCGGGCCAGGGACACGTCGGTCCGGCCGTGGTCGGGTGCCGCCGCCGCCAGCGTGATCCCTAGCCCGACGACCACGCCGGCCACGGCGAGCCACATGACCTCGGGCAGGTGCCGGCCCGTCATCAGCGAGGCCAGCAGCAGAGCCAGCGGAAGCTCCAGTACGAACAACGGCTGGACGAGTGAGAGCGGACCGGTGGCCAGGGCCGCCGCCTGCCCGAGGCCGGCGACGACGACGGCCAGCATGCCGCCGATCCAGACCGGCCGCCGCAGGAGGTCGACGAGGAGACCCGGGCGGAACCCCTGGGACTGCGGCACGCTCAGTGCGGCACGCCGCTGCAGCACGGTGGCCAGCGCGTTGCTGAACGCGGCGAGGAGCGCGAAGAGCACCGGCAGCACGAAACCCATTCACCGATCCTCGCCCGGACACCCGCCGGCCGCTCGCCGGCCCGCGTGGCAGGCGGCCGGCCGGCCGGTTCCGAAGGTGCCGGGTCAGGTGACGCGTGCGGCCAGACGCTCCACCTTCCGCGCCGCCTCGCGTGCCTCCCGTTCGGCCTCGGCCAGTGCGTCCGCGGCCGTCCGTGCCCGCTCCTCGGCCTCCCGCCGTTCCCGATCGGCCCGTTCGAGCTCCTGCTGCGCCTGTCGCAGCCGCCGCTCGGCGTCGGACACCCGCTGCCGCGCTTCTTCGTGGTCGTCGCGCGTCCGCCGCAGGGACGCGTCGGCGTCCGTGTGCTCGGCGTGCCTGTCCCGCAGCCGCCGGGAGGCCGCCTCGGCCGCCTCCTCGGCCCTGGCGAGCTCTTCCCGCCGCCTGCGGCGGCGCTCGGCAAGCTCGTCCCGGGACCGTGTGCCGCGCGCCGCCGACGGAGCCGCCGGCCGGGACGGCCGCCTGCGGGCGGAGGCGGTGGACGCGTCCGTGCCGGAGGGGAACGCCGACGGCGGTGTGAGGGCGCTCTCCAGGCGTCCGGCGGCCCACCGGTCGGCCGCGTCCGGGTCCGCGAGGACCGCCCGCAGGGTCGACTCGACCTCCCGCTGCGCCGCGTCCGACAGCGGCTGCCCGGCGTCGCGGGCGAGCCGGGCGGCTTGGCGCGACAGGGCGGAGACGATGCTCCGGCGCTGCGCGGAGAGCTCCTTGAGGCCGGCGGCGTCGAGGGTGCGGTGGGCCTCGCGGAGGGCCTGTCCCAGTTCCAGGAACCGCGTGCTCTCCTCCGGCCGGGAGCGCAGCAGCAGGTTCGCCGCCCAGGCCGCCCGTGTGGGCCGGCGGGCGGCGTGGATCCGGCGGGCGTCCTCGTCGTGCCCGGCCGTCCTGGCGGCGGCGGCCCGCGCCTCACGGCGGGAGACGAAGTCGGTCGGCGGCGTGGCGTACAGCTCGTCCAGCACCGACTCCACGTCGTACCCGGTACGGCCGCGCCGCCTGCCCGTGTCCTTGCGCTGCATGCTCCTCGGCCTCCACGGCGACGTCCGCGACGGCTGACCGCCGCGTGCGGGGGTCCCCGCCGCCTGCGCCCGTGACTCCTGTCTACGGTCAGGCGGGCCACCTCGCGACCGGGGGACCTGGAGCGGCCGTGACCGGCCGGACGGGCTCACCGTCCGTCAGCCGAAGGTGCGCCGGCAGGCGCGCGGGCTGACGCCGGTGGTGCGCTTGAAACGGTCGCGGAAGGCGGTGGGCGAGCCGAAGCCGACCTGGGCCGCGATGCGCTCGACGGAGTGCTGTGTGGTCTCCAGCAGGTGCTGGGCCTGGCGGATGCGGGCGCGGTGGAGCCACTGCAGAGGCGTGGTGCCGGTCTGTTCGCGGAACCGGCGGATCAGGGTCCGGGTGCTCATCCCGGCGTGGGCGGCGATGTCGGTGAGGGTGAGGTCGCGGTCCAGGTTCTGCCGCAGCCAGGTGAGCAGGGGTTCGAGGGCGGAGCCCTGGGGCGTGGGTGTGTGGTCGTGGACGATGAACTGTGCCTGCCCGCCCTCGCGTTCGAGGGGCATCACGGACAGCCGGGCGGCGTCGGCGGCGACCGCGGAGCCGTAGTCGCGGCGGATCAGGTGCAGGCACAGGTCCAGTCCAGCGGCGGCGCCGGCCGAGGTGAGGATCTGCCCGTTGTCGACGTACAGCACGTCCGGGTCGACCTCGACAGCCGGGTGCGCGGCGGCCAGGGCGTCGGCGGCTATCCAGTGGGTGGTGGCTCGCAGGCCGTCGAGGAGCCCGGTGGCGGCCAGCGGAAAGGTGCCCGAGCAGATGGAGGCGATGCGCGTACCGGCCTCGGCGGCCGCGCGCAGCGCCTCGCGGACCGCCGGGGACGGCGGGCCGGGGACGGCCGTGCCGGGCACGATGACCGTGTCCGCGTCCCGCAGCCCGTCCAGGCCCCAGGGTGCGCGCAGGGTGAAGGAACCCGCGTCGACCTCGGGCCGCTGCGCGCACACGCGTATCCGGTAGCCGGGACGTCCGTCGGGGAGCCGGGTTCGGGTGAACACCTCGATCGGGGTGGACAGGTCGAAGGGGATCACCTGGTCCAGCGCGAGGACGGCGACGGTGTGCATGGCCGGAAGATACCTCTCCACGGCCGGCGCCCGGAGCGCCCGCCGACCGGACATTCCCCTGTCAGCCGGGCCGGGTGTCGATTAGTTGTTTGCCTAAAGGTATTAGGCAAGTGCATAATCGGCTCAGGTGAACGAGAGGGTGATGATGGCGCGCGCAGGGCTGACCACGGCCCGCCTGGTCCAGGCGGGGGCGGACATGGCCGACGAGGTCGGCTTCGACCAGGTGACCGTCTCCGCGCTCGCCAGGCGGTTCGACGTCAAGGTCGCGAGTCTGTACTCGCACGTGAAGAACTCCCACGACCTCAAGACCGGCATCGCCCTGCTCGCCCTGGAGGAACTCGCCGACCGGGGCGCCTCGGCGCTCGCCGGACGGGCCGGCAAGGACGCCCTCACCGCCCTGGCGAACGTCTACCGCGACTACGCCCGCGAGCACCCCGGCCGCTACGCGGCCGCCCAACTGCGCCTCGACCCGGAGGCGGCGGCCGCGAGCGCCGGTGGCAGACACGCACAGATGACCCGGGCGATCCTGCGCGGCTACGACCTCACCGAACCCGACCAGACCCACGCGGTCCGCCTGCTGGGCAGCGTCTTCCACGGCTACGTCAGCCTGGAGTCCTCGGGCGGCTTCAGCCACAGCGCCCCCGACTCCCAGGAGACCTGGGCACGGATCCTCGACGCCCTCGACGCCCTGCTGCGCAACTGGCCCGCCCCGTGAGCGGCCCGCGCCGGCGCACGACCCGTACATCCCGACCCACAGACTGAGACGAACAGACCATGCACACCAAGGACGACTGGATCACCACGCCGGTCACCGCAGACCTCCTCCGCGGGGCCCTCGACGTGGAGCGCACCGAGCACGGCGTGCTGCCGCACCGGCTGCCCGCCCGGGCCCGCGCCCAGTGCTCCGACGGACAACTGGCCATGGCCGAGGCCCAGCCCTCCGGCGTGCGGCTGGTCTTCCGTACCCGGGCCACGGTCGTCGAACTGGACGCGCTGCCCACCAAACGGGTCTACGTGGGCGCCCCGCCCCGCCCGGACGGCGTGTACGACCTGCTCGTCGACGGCCGCCCGGCCGGCCGGGGCAGTGTGCCGGGCGGCAACACCCTGACCATCGACATGACCACCGGATCGTTCGAGACCCGGCCCGGACCGCCCGGCACCCTCCGTTTCGACGGTCTGCCCGTCGGCACCAAGGACGTCGAGATCTGGCTGCCGCACAACGAGACCACCGAACTCGTCGCCCTGCGCACCGACGCCCCCGTCGAGCCGGCCCCGGACCCGGGCCGCAGGGTGTGGCTGCACCACGGCAGTTCCATCAGCCACGGCTCGGACGCCGAGAGCCCCACCACCACCTGGCCCGCGCTCGCCGCCTCGCTCGGCGGCGTGGAACTGATCAACCTGGGGCTGGGCGGCAGCGCCCTGCTCGACCCGTTCACCGCCCGGGCCCTGCGCGACACCCCCGCCGATCTGATCAGCCTGAAGATCGGCATCAACCTGGTCAATGCCGACCTCATGCGCATGCGGGCCTTCACCCCCGCCGTCCACGGCTTCCTCGACACGATCCGCGAGGGGCATCCGGCCACACCGCTGCTGGTCGTCTCGCCCATCCTGTGCCCCATCCACGAAGACACCCCGGGCCCCAGCGCCCCCGACTTCTCCGGACTCGGCGAGGGGCGGTTGCGCTTCCGGGCCATGGGCGATCCGGCGGAACGCGCGAGCGGGAAGCTGACCCTGAACGCCATCCGCGAGGAACTCGCCCGGATCGTGGCACAGCGGGCGGCCGACGACCCGAACATCCACTACGCCGACGGCCGCGACCTCTACGGCGCGGCCGACTTCGCCGAACTGCCACTGCCCGACCAGCTCCACCCGGACGCCGCGGCCCACCGGCGCATCGGCGAACGCTTCGCCGAGCTCGCCTTCGGCGCCGGCGGTGTCTTCGCGGACTCCGCTCCGCCGGCGTAGGGCCCCTGCGAACCCGTTGGTATACCATCTGCCGATGCTGGATGGAGGGACCAACGACGTGACCGGCCGCGCCCGCGCCGCCTCGTCGGTCTGGCGGGCGCCCGGAATGCCGTCCCTGCTCGGCTCGACCGCGCTCGGCTTCGCCGGCCTGGCGCTGCTCCTGCCGGTCGCACCGCTGTGGGTGCTCGACGGCGGGGCCGACGAGCTGGGCGCCGGAGTGGTCAACGGCGTCCTCATGCTCTGCACGGTGATCGCGCAGCTGCTCGTGGGAAGAGCCCTCGGCCGCCTCGGCTGGCGCCGGACACTCGTCCTCGGGGCGTGCCTGCTCGGCGCTCCCGGCCCCCTGCACCTGCTCACCGACGACGTGTGGGCGGTCACGGCACTCGCGGCGGTGCGCGGACTCGGCTTCGGAATCATCACCGTCTGCGGTGCCATGGGGGTCGCCGCTCTCGTCGAACCCGCTCGTCGCGGTCGCGCGGTCGGGGCCTACGGAGTCGCCGTCGCTGCCCCGCAGTTCCTGCTCGTCCCCCTCGCGCCCTGGCTCGCCGAACGGGCCGGGTTCTGGCTGGTGTTCACGTTCGCCGTCGTTCCGCTGCTCGCAGCTCCGCTCGCCGGGCCCGTGGCCCGCGCCCTGCACGCCTCGGACGGGCCGCCCGCCGACCCCGCCCGGCCCGCCGAGCGGCGCGACACCGCCCGACTGCGCCGCGCCCTGACAGGGCCGATCGCCGCGTTGCTCGCCATCACCGCGGCCGGCGGTGCCGTGCTCACGTTCACGCCACGCCTGGACCCCGACCCGGTCACCGTGTACGTGGCGTTGCTGGTGTTCACCGGAACGGCGGCGCTGTGCCGCTGGGGTTTCGGGGGCTTCGCCGACCGCCACGGCGCCGCCCCGGCGATCGCACCGCTGCTCTTCGCCGGCGCCGCCGGACTCGCGGCGATCGGCGCGGGCACGGCGAGCGGCCACGGCACGACCGGGCGGGTCCTCCTGGTCGGAGGCATGCTCGCCGTGGGCGTCGCCTACGGCGGCCTGCAGAACCTGACCCTCGTACAGTCCTTCGCCGCCGCCGGCGAACGGGCCCGATCGTCCGCCGGGACGGCGTGGAACGTCGGCTTCGACGCGGGAACGGGGCTCGGCGCCCTCGCCGCCGGCGGGGTCGCCACCGCGACCTCGTACACCGTCTCGTACGCCGTTCTCGCCGCCGTCACCGCGCTGGTGGGCGCCGGCTGGGCGGGCTCCCGGTGGAGGGCGAGGGGACGTGCCGGGGGTCCCCCGCCCGACGGCCCGCGGGAGTCATCCGGTCGGTGATCCGCCGCGCACGACGGCGGCGAAGCGACGGGCTACCCGGTGCCACACCCCGGTGGCCGCCGGCTCGTCGCGTTCCGCGGTGCGGCGGAGTTCCCCGGGATCCACCCCCTCGGCCCGCAGCCGCTCCGGGTCCCACGACCGGACCCGCTCCGCGTCGGCCTCGGGGTGGAACTGCACGCCCCACGCCCGGTCGCCGACCCGGAACGCCTGGTACGGGCAGTGCGCGCTCTCCATCAGCCAGACGGCTCCCGCGGGCAGGGCGGTGATGGCGTCCACATGGTGCTCGATGCCCGTGACCCGCCCCGGCAGCCCACGGAACAGCGGATCCGTACCGGCCTCGGCACGCACCGTCAGCGGCGTACTGCCGAACTCCGGTGTGCCCGACCGGCCCCGCACGGTGCCGCCGGCCACCTGGGCGAGGAGCTGTCCGCCCAGGCAGATCCCGAACACCGGGACACCGCGCCCGAGGGCCTCGGCGACCAGCGCGCGCGTCCGCGGGAGCCAGGGCGCGCGGTCGTCGTCGTCCGGCAGGTAGCCGCCGCCGAGAACCATCACCCCCCGGTACGGCTCCAGGCTGTGGGGGAGGGCGGCCCCGGCGTAGGCGCGGACCACGTCGGGCGTCACACCCTCCTCGGCCAGCCAGTCACCGAACCGGCCCGGCCCGCCGCTTCGGCCGTTCTGCACCACCAGCAGTTGTGCCACCCGCCCACCCCTCGTCTCGGATCAGCGCCTCGGACGACCTTCACTGTCCCTGCCCACGGAGGAGTGGAGCGGAACCCGCGGGGGACCGGCCGGCGCTCGGGTCACAGGGCGGCGTCGCGATGGGTCGGGTCGCCGTCGAGGACCGTGAGCAGCACGGGAACGTCCGGCAGCTCGGTGGCCGGGGTGGTGAGCGGATCGGCGGCCAGGACCGTCAGGTCGGCGCGGTGGCCGACGGCGATCCGGCCGGCCTCGTGCTCCTCGCCGGCCGCGTAGGCGGCGTTGACGGTCATGCCCTGCAGGGCCTCCAGCGCCGTCAGCGCCTGCTCCGGGCCGTGCGGGGCCTGGGTGAGGTCGCGGGTCGGCCGGCGGTGCCGGGCACCGGCCATGACGCCCAGCGGCGGGTACGGGGCGATCGGCCAGTCGGAGCCGAGGGCCACGACGGCACCGGAGTCGTGCAGGTCGCGGCAGCGCCAGGCGCGTGAGGCCCGCTGCTCGCCGAGTCGGCGCGACCAGTTGTCGGTGTGGTCGGCCCGGGTGAAGTCGCAGCAGTGGGTGGGCTGCATGGAGGCGACGACCCCGAGTCCGGCGAACCTGCGCAGGGTGTCGTCGGGGACGGTCTCGATGTGCTCGACCCGGTGGCGGACCCCGCGTCCGGAGTCGGCCTGGGCCTTCTCGACGGCGTCGAGGACATGGCGTACGGCCGCGTCGCCGATCGCGTGGGTGGCCGTGGGCACGCCGGCCCGGTGCAGCTCGCCGACGATGCGGGTGTACTCCTGCGGGTCCGGCCAGAAGGCGTGCCGGGACTCGCCGTGACAGTCCGGGTGCTCCAGCCACGCGGTGCCGTTGTCGATGGTGCCGTCCATGAAGATCTTGACGCCGGCGGTCCGCCACAGCCGTCCGCCCGTGCCCTGCTGCTCGATGAGCGCGCGGACGCCGTCGGCGTCGGTGCCGGGCTGGCACCAGGGCGCCACCCGCAGGCGCAGCGGCAGCCGCCCGGCCGCGTCCAGTTCCCCGTAGAGCGCGAGGCTGTCGCCGTTCGCGTCCATGACATGTCCGCCGGTGAGACCGGTGGCGGCCATGGCGCGCAGCGCGGCGACGAGCCGCTCGCGGCGCTCCTCACGGGTGGGCTGCGGGGCCACGCGCTCCACCAGCTCGCAGGCGGCGTCCTCCAGGAGCAGACCGGTGGGCCTGCCGTCCGCGTCGCACACCACCTCGGCGGTGGCCTGGGCGAAGGAACGCGGCCCGTCCACCCCGGCGAGTTCCAGCGCGCGCCGGCTGGCCAGCGCGGAGTGCGCGTCGAAGAGCAGCAGGAACGCGGGCACGCCGTCGAGCACGGCGTCGAAGGGCGCCGTCCCGACGGGGCCGTCGCCGAAGACGTTGGGGTCCAGACCCCAGCCGTGCAGCCATGCGCCGGGGGCGAGGTCCCGCACCGCGCGGGCCAGCGCGTCGCGCACGTCCTCCAGACCGGTGCAGCCCGACAGGTCCAGACCGTGCGTCAGGTCGGCGCCGGAGACGGGATGGGTGTGCCCGTCGACCAGGCCCGGCGTGACGACGCCGCCCTTGACGTCGATCACCGTCGTCGAGGCGTCCGCGAGCGCGCGGACCTCCCGGTCGTCGCCCAGGGCGGTGATCCGCCCGTCGGCCGCGGCCAGCGCGGTGTGCGGCAGGAACTCGCCGGTGGCCGGGTCGAGCAGACGGGCCGAGAGCAGGATGACAGAGGTGCGCACGTTGAGGCTCCTTGGGGGCGGTCAGTTCGAGGGGGCGGCGGTCGTCAGGGTGCCCGGGGGCAGGCCGAGTTCGCGCTCCGCCGTGGTGACGGGCATGTGCCGGACCGCGGGCGGGTCGTCGCCGGTGTCGACGCTGTTGACGAGCATGCCGAGGCCGTCGAGGACGACCAGGATCTGGATGGCGGCCAGGAGCGGATCCGCGGTGCGGAACTCGCCCAGCTCGACGCCGTCGCGGACGAGCGCTTCGAACCGGTTGCGCCAGGCGGCCTCCTGGACGGCGACCCGGTCGCGCAGCGTGGGCCGGTAGCGGCTCAGGTGCCGGGCGTTGAGCCAGAGCCGGCTGATGTCGTCGTAGGCCTCCCCGCTCGTCCGGGCGAAGAACCGCGCCAGGTGCTGTATGGGGGTGGCGTCCCCGCGGTCGGCGGGCAGGAGTGCGTCCAGCTCGGAGCCGGCGGCGTCGCCGAACGCCTCGGCCACCAGATCCTCCACCGCCGGGAAGTAGTGGCTGATCAGTCCCGGCCGGACGCCGAGCTCCTCGGCGATGCGCCGGAGCGTGATGCACTCCAGCCCCTCGGTCAGTGCGACGGCCGCGGCCGCCGCAACGATTTCCGCACGTCTGGCCGCGGGAGATTTGCGGATTCGCTTGTTCTGGACGCTTGACGGCATGGAATCGATGCTATTGAGTGTGCGACCAATGAGCAAGCAGGTGGGTTACCAGCACCCGGAAGGGGCCCCATGGCGTCCACGATCCCTGACCCGCAGTCCGGCTCCCGCGCCGCACATCCGGAACCGCAGCCCCCGTCCGACCGGGCGGGCCGCATCGAGGCCCACGGCATCGACCACATCCCCGACGCGGAACGCCACGGCCACCCGCGGCAGCTGTTCTCCGTCTGGGCGGCGGCGAACGTCAACTACCTGAGCCTCGTGGTCGGCGGCGCCCTCGTGCTCATGGGCCTGACCCTCTGGCAGGCCCTCGCGGTCATCGTGGTGGGCAACCTGTTCTGGGTGCTCACGGGGCTGCTGTCCATATCCGGCCCCGCCGCGGGCGCACCGAGCGAAGTGATCACGCGGGCGATCTACGGAATCCGCGGCAACCGCGTCAACAACGCGATCGTCGGCTGGCTGATCTCCGTCTGCTACTTCGCCCTCAACCTGGCCGCCGCCGCGACCGCCGCCTTCTCCCTCGTCGAGAAGACCGGCATCACGGCCGGCACCGGCGTCAAGGTCGTCGTCGTGATGGTGATCGCCGCACTCACCCTGGCCATCGGTGTCTACGGGCACGCCATGATCATGAAGCTGTACCTCCCGATCACCCTGGTCCTCGCCGCCGCGTTCGCCGTCGTCGCGGTCAGCGTGTTCCGGCACGCCGACCTCTCCTACGTACCGGCCGAACCGCTCACCGGCACCGACCTCCTGGCGGTGGTGCTCGCCGGGGTCGCCCTCATCGGCGCCGGGCCGCTGTCCTACACCACCAGCGCCGACTTCTCCCGCTATCTGCCCCGCACGACGTCCCCGAAGGCGATCATCGGCTGGACCGCGCTCGGCGGCTTCGTGCCCAGCGTCGTCGTCTGCTCCCTCGGCGCCCTCGCCGCGACCGCCGTCGACATGACCGACCCGCAGACCGGGCTGGGCACGATCCTGCCCGGCTGGTTCGAACCGGTCTTCCTGCTCGCCCTCGTCCTCGGCACGATCGCCATCAACGCCCTGACCGCCTACAGCGCGGGACTCGCCCTCCAGGCCGTCGGCATCCGCATCCGCCGCTCCCTCAGCGTGATCGCCGACGGCACCGCGGCCGTATCCCTCACCCTGTACGGGCTCCTCGTCTCCGACTTCCTCGACACCGTCAGCAACGTCCTCCAGCTCACCGTCGTCCTGCTCGGCCCCGCCATGGCCGTCTACGCCACGGACATCCTGCTGCGCCGCAACCGCTACGACGGCCCCGCCCTGACGGACGAGTCCAGGGACAGCCCCTTCTGGTACACCGCGGGCGTCAACCCGGCGGGTGCCCTGGCACTCGCGGGAGGCGTCGCCGTGGCCGCCCTGTGCGTCGACACCCTCTACACCGGGCCGATCGCCGAGGCCCTGGGCGGCATCGACCTCGCCCTCCCCGCCGGCATCGTCGTCGCCTCACTGCTCTACGTGCTCCTCACGCGCCTGAACGGCGGACCCGCCCCCGCCCGTGCGTGACCCCGCCCGCCGGAAAACCCCGGGCGTGCGACCGCCGCCGGAGGTACGGTCCCGGCATGGTGGACGACGACGGTCACTTCGGGGAAGACATCGCCGCGACCTACGACGAGTCGTCGGCGGACATGTTCCGGCCGGAGGCGGTGGACCCGGCGGTCGACCTGCTGGCCGAACTGGCGGGCGGGGGAGGGGCGCTGGAGTTCGGCGTCGGCACCGGCCGGATCGCGCTGCCGCTGGCCCGCCGCGGGGTCCCGGTCCACGGCATCGACATGTCCCGCGCCATGACCGCCCGGCTGAGCGCCAAGCCGGGCGGCGACGCCGTGGGCGTGACCATCGGGGACTTCGCCACGACCCGGGTGCCGGGCACGTTCACGGTGGCGTACCTCGTCTTCAACACGATCAACAACCTGACGACGCAGGACGCCCAGGTGGACTGCTTCCGCAACGCCGCCGCCCACCTCGCGCCCGGCGGATCGTTCGTCATCGAGGTCGGGGTGCCGGAACTGCGCCGGCTGCCGCCGGGACAGTCCGCCGTGCCGTTCCGGGCCGGCCCGACGCAGTGGGCCTTCGACACCTACGACACCGTCACCCAGGCGATGAGCTCCCACTACATCACCGTCGTCGACGGACACGCCGAGCACACGTCCGTGCCGTTCCGGTACGTGTGGCCGTCCGAGCTCGACCTGATGGCGAGGCTCGCCGGCCTGCGCCTGCGCCACCGGTGGGAGGGGTGGACACGGGCACCCTTCACCCACGAGAGCCGCCATCACGTCTCCGTCTGGGAGAAACCCGCCGAGTGAGGCGTCGCCGGGGTCAGCGCCGGGACAGGTACAGCCGCACGGCCGTGTGCAGCGCCTTGTTCAGCGGGTAGTCCCACTCGCCGAGGTACTCGACCGCCTCCCCGCCCGCACCGACCTTGAACCGGAGCAGTCCCAGCAGGTGGTCGTCCTCCTCCACGGTGTCGGTGATGCCGCGGAAGTCGTAGACGGCCGCGCCGAGTTCATGGGCGTCGCACATCATGCGCCACTGGAGGGCGTTGTTCGGCTGCACCTCGCGTCGGCGGCTGGTGGAGGCGCCGTAGGAGTACCAGACGTGCTCGCCCACGGTCAGCATGGTGGCCGCCGCGAGCACCTCTCCGTCGTGATGCGCGAGGTACAGGCGCATGCGGTCGGGGTGCTCGGCGGTCAGCGCGGTCCACATGCGCTGGAAGTAGGGCAGCGGGCGGGGAACGAACCCGTCCCGCTCGGCCGTCTCCAGGTAGAGCCGGTGGAAGTCGGGCAGGTCCTCGTAGCCGCCCCGGACGACCTTGACGCCGGCCTTCTCCGCCTTCTTGATGTTGCGCCGCCACTGCTGGTTGAAGCCCCCCTCGATCTCCTCCAGCGACCGCCCGGCCAGCGCGACCTGGCACACGTAGCGGGGCTGGCCCGCGGCGAAGCCGTCCTCGCCGCCGGGCTCGGTCCGCCGCCACCCCATCCGGCGCAGCCGGGCGGCGAGCTCCGATGCCTCCGGCTGCTGCGTGGTGGCCTTCACGTCGCGCAGCCGGTGCACCCCGGGATCGGCGATCGCGGCCTTGACCGCCCCGGCGCTCCAGCGGCGCGTCACCACGGGCGGCCCCATCCGCACGGAGAAGGCGCCCCGCCGCTTGAGGTGGTCGAGCATCGGCTCCAGCCACTGCTCCAGGTCCGCCGCCGCCCAGTCGATGACCGGGCCCTCGGGCAGGTAGGCGAGGTACCGCCGCAGCCTCGGCAGCGGCCTCAGCAGCACCAGCCCGGCCCCGACGAGACGGCCCGCCTCGTCGTACCAGCCGACGCTCTCCGCCCGCCAGTCCGGCTTCACGTCTCCCCACGAGGGAACCTGCAGGTGACTCACGGAAGGCAGGGCCGAGACGAAGCGCAGATGCTCCTCGCGGGTGATCGTCTCCAGGCGACGGCTCATGAGCGGTGCTCCTTTGATCGGTGCGCGGGACTGCTGAGGCACGACAGGTGGTGTCCCTCCCTCACGGGACGTGTGCCGTGCCGTCCCCGCAACCCCGCTGCCCGCCGTGTGCCAGCCCTCGCGGCCGGCGCGCGCTCACTCGTCACGGCGCCGTCCGCCGCCGTCGGAGCCCGGTCGACGGATCACCCGAAAGAGCGAAAGCGCTGACCGGTGAAGCTCAGCGGCGAGCCCCTCACCCGGCGCCACGGCCTCGGCGGTGGGACGGTGGCAGGAGAGACGAGCCCCCCACGGCTCGGTGGTGCGGCAGGACGGAGCGGACGGCCATGGCACGGGCGATCTGGACGGGCGTGATCACGTTCGGGCTGGTCACCGTACCCGTCGGCCTGTACACGGCGACGGAGGACCACACGGTCCACTTCCACCAGCTGCAGCGCGGCACCTCGGACCGGATCCGCAACCGCCGCGTCAACCAGCGCACCGGCGAGGAGGTCGACCCCGGCGACATCGTCAAGGGCTACGAGGTGAGCGAGGGCGAGTACATCGTCGTCGAGCCGGACGAGCTCGACGAGATCGCGCCCGGCCGTTCCCAGACCATCGAGATCAGCGACTTCGTCGACCTGGAGGGCATCGAACCGGTCTACTTCGGCCGCACCTACTACGTCGCTCCCCGCGGCAAGGAGTACCTCAAGGTCTACCAACTGCTCCATACGGCACTGGCCGAGGCGAACAAGGCCGGCGTGGCCACCTTCGTCATGCGGAACAAGCAGTACCTGACCGCTCTCCGGGCGGAGGACGAGGTCCTGGTGCTGCAGACGCTGCACTGGGCCGACGAGGTCCGCGACCCGGCCCAGGAGCTTCCGGAGCTGCCGTCGGGCCGGGCGAGCCGGGGCAAGGAGCTGGACATGGCGCTGCAACTGGTCGACGCCCTCAGCGGCCCCTGGGATCCCGCCCGGTACCACGACACCTACCAGGAGAAGGTGCGCGAACTGGTGCGGGCCAAGGCCGAGGGCAAGGAGGTGGCCGTGGCCGAGGAAGCACCCGCGGCCACCAACGTCATCGACCTGATGGAGGTCCTGCAGGGCAGCCTGGACCGGGCCCGGGGCGCCGGCGGCGGGGAGCGGCCCTCGACGGGACGGAAGACCCCGGCCGGGCGGGCGACCACGAAGACGGCCGCCCGCGGCCGCGGCGAGGACAAGAAGGCGCTGAAAGAACTGAGCAAGGCGGAGCTGTACCAGCGCGCCACCGAACAGGGCATCGCCGGGCGCTCGAAGATGAGCCGCGACCAACTCGTCGACGCCCTCGCGGGAACCGGACGCCGCCGGAAGAAGACCACCGCGGCCTGACCGGACACATCATGCGACTGTGGGGGAAATGGGGAACAAGCCAATAAAGGCGTTCCGAGAAGGGATGACGAGGCAATGTTCGAGGCTGAGAACATCCGCGAGTGGCGCGACCACGACGTCGTCGACGCCGACGGCCGCAAGATCGGGACCCTGGAGTCCATCTATGTCGACACCGTCACCGACCGGCCCTCGTTCGCCGCGGTCACGGTCGGTCTGCCGACCCGGCGGCGGTTGGTGTTCGTCCCCGTGGAGAAGGCCACCGTGGGACCCGGTTACCTGAAGGTGCCGTACGACAAGGGGGTCGTGAAGGACGCGCCCGGGATCGACCCGGACGGCGAGCTCCTGGCCGACGCCGAAGGCGCGATCTTCGCCCACTACGACATGCCTTACGCACAGGGCAGCGGCGGCGAACGCCGGCTCGCGCGGCGCTGAGTGGCGTCAGGAGGCGACTTCCCCTACGTTCTGCCGCATGGCTGACGAGTGCTTCCGGCACCCCCGGCTCGCAGCGGTCTACGACGCGCTCGACCCGGACCGCGGCGACCTCGACGCGTACGTCCGCATGACCGAGGAGTTCGGGGCACGACGCGTACTGGACATCGGCTGCGGAACGGGCGTGTTCGCCCTGCTGCTGGCCCGTCGCGGCATCGAGGTCGTCGGGGTCGATCCCGCGGCGGCTTCCGTCGCTGTGGCCCGCGCCAAGCCGGGCGGCGAGCGGGTGCGCTGGATCCACGGCGACGCGACCTCGCTGCCGCCGCTGCGCGTCGACATGGCGACCATGACGGCGAACGCCGCCCAGGAGATCACCGACCCGCAGGCCTGGCGGGGGACCCTGGGCGGGGCCTACGAAGCACTCCGGCCCGGCGGGGTCCTGGTCTTCGAGACCCGGGATCCGGCCGCGCGGGCCTGGGAGGAGTGGAACCGTGAGGACTCCCACGCCGTGACCGAGATCCCCGGCGTCGGGGCGGTCGAGACCTGGGTCCGGCTGGTCGACGTCAGCGGACCCTTGGTCAGCTTCCGGTGGACCTACGTCTTCGCGGCGGACGGAGAAGTGCTCACGTCGGACTCGACGCTGCGGTTCCGTGAGCGGGAGGAGGTCGAGGCCGATCTGGCCGCCCGGGGATTCGTGGTCGAGGAGGTCCGCGGGGCGCCCGACCGTCCGGGCCGCGAATTCGTCTTCCTCGCACGACGGCCGGCGGACAGACCCTAGGGCCTGTCTGACAATTCCCGCCTGGGCCGCCCTCCGGGCGACGACGGGAATGGCCAGACGGGCCCTAGGCTGCTCGGCATGACCTCGACAATCTTGCGCGGTGCCACCATCGACTACGACGACCTCGGTCCCGCGACCGGGCTGCCGGTCCTCCTGGTCCACGGGCACCCCTTCGACCGCACCCTGTGGGAGCCCCAGGTCACGGCACTGACGAAGGCCGGTCACCGGGTCGTCACCCCGGATCTGCGCGGATACGGCCGCAGCAGCGTCACCCCCGGCAAGGTGCTGCTCGCCGACTTCGCGGACGACCTGGCGGCGCTCCTGGACCGGCTGGGCATCGAGCGCGCAGTGGTCGGCGGTGTCTCCATGGGCGGCCAGATCACCATGGAGTTCCAGCGCCGGCACCCGCGGCGCGTGCGGGGCCTCGTCCTGTCCGACACCTCCGCGCCCGCCGAGACCGACGAGGGCAGGCTGTTCCGCAACCGTCTGGCCGACAGGCTGCTGGCCGAGGGCATGGACGGTTACGCGCACGAGGTCATCGGCAAGATGCTGGCCGACTACAACGTCACCGCGATGCCCGACGTGGCCGCACGGGTGCTGGCGATGATGCGCGCCACCGATCCGCGTGGTGCCGCGGCGGCACTGCGGGGACGTGCCGAACGCCCCGATTACCGGGAGGTGCTGGCGACCGTGGACGCTCCGGTGCTGATCGTCGTCGGAGCGGACGACGTCTACACGCCCGTCTCCGAGGCCGAGGCCATCCACCGGCTCGTCCCGCACGCCACCTTGACCGTGATCGAGAAGGCCGGTCATCTGCCCGGTGCCGAGCAGCCCGAGCGCTTCAACGCCGCCCTGCTGGAGTTCCTGGGCGCCTGCTGAACGCCGGGGCCCGCCCGGCACCGGTGTCAGGAGCCGGTGCCGGACGGGCGGTCCGCGGCGGTGCTGGACGCGGCGGTTCAGGCAGCGGTCGCCGCGTCGGAGTGCCGCTGCGCCACTACCCCTCCGCGGCCCGGGCGCCGGCGTCCTCGTCGGCGTACAGGGACCGGACCACACGGGCGGGATTGCCGACGGCGACGACTCCGGCGGGGATGTCCTTGGTGACCACCGAGCCGGCGCCGATCACGCTGTCGTCGCCGATGGTCACGCCCGGGAGCACGATGACGCCCCCGCCGAGCCACACGTTGTCGCCGATGGTGATGGGGCGGGCGGCCTCCAGCTTGTCCCTGCGGGGCTGTGGCTCCAGGGGGTGGGTGGGCGTGAGCAGCTGCACGTTCGGGCCGATCTGGCAGTCGTCGCCGATGCGGACGGCGGCGACGTCCAGCGCCGTGAGGTTGAAGTTGACGAAGGTGCGCGCGCCGATGCTGAGGTGGCTGCCGTAGTCGACGTACAACGGCGGCCGTACCTCGGTCCCTTCGCCCACCCCGCCCAGCAGGTCCGCGAGGATCTTCCGGGCCTGCGCCGGGTCCTCGGTGAACGCCTGCCGGTAGGCGGCGGCCAGTCGCTGTGCGCGCTGCTGTGCCTCGACGATGGCGGGGTCGTCGGCGATGTAGAGGTCTCCGGCGAGCATGCGTTCGTGGTGGCTGCGGGGGTCACCGGCGAAGTAGTCAACCATGCGGACGACCGTACAACATGAAGTGTACGAATGTACGCTCTTCGCGTGGTACCCGGGCGCGCGAAGGGCGCACATGGTGGCGGAATGAGCCCTGTACGCGCCCCCGCGGAGGTGCGGAGAATGCGCAGTGACCGTGATCACGCGGCGGATGAGCGTCGTCGTCCAACCGCCGGCTCCCGGGGAAAGCAGGTCGATTGCCGTGCTGTTGCGTCTTCCCACGTCCGTGTCCGCAGCACAGGAGTGCCTGGCCGAGGGAGCGGTGCCCATCGGCGGCGCCACGCTCGTGTGGGCCCTGTGGCAGCGGGAGGGCTTCCCCGAGCAGGCCATGTCGCTGCGCAGTCTCCCGGAGGCGACCGTGGTCGAACCGGAGGCGCTGGGTGCGGCCGTCGTGCTGAACGAGATCGACGACCGCGTGCCCGAGGTGCTGCGCCGGGCGGCGCGCTCCGTGGGCACCGGCGCCGTACGCCGGACCGCCACGGTCGGCGGCAACATCGTCGGCAGCACACTGCGCTGCCTGCTGCCCGCGGCCCTCGTCCTGGACGCCCGCGCCACGGTGCTGGGTTCGGACGGGCCCTACGAGACGGACCTCGCCGAGGTGGTGGCCAAGCGGCATCTGCTCCTCGGTATCCGCTGGCGCACCCCCATATCCAGCGGATACCACAAGGAGCCCGGCGACGCAGGTGGGCCGCCGCCGCTGGTCGTCGCCACCGCCGTGCACGCCGACGGCGAGGGAGGGCGGGTGCTCCGGGTCGCCGTCCGCGACGGCTACGAGGTGCTGAGCGACGCCGTGCCCTGTGACGGCGGCGCCGACCGGATCCTCGAAGCCCTGGAACGCGGGGACGTCGGCGCCCTGCCCGCCCCGGCCCGCGACGTGCTGCGCCGGCAGGTCGCGGGCGGTCTGGGCTGACTCGTCGGCGCCCTGCCGGCGACGGACGGCGGTCAGCCCTCGGCGAGCGCCTTGACGCGGTCCAGCGCTCCGTTGAACTTGTCGTGGTCGCCGACGACCGGCCCGGTGGAGGTGTACTGCCACATGGTGTGGAACGTCCAGCCGGCCGGCAGGGGTCCCACGGTCGAGGCGTAGCGGGCGATCCACAGCGGGGTGGTGGAGGCGAAGCCGCTGTAGTCGCCGGTGCACTGCTGCCACCAGTTGGTGGAGGTGTAGATCACGGCGTTGCGGCCGGTGCGGGCCTTGTACCGGTCGAGGAAGTCGCGGATCCAGCCGACCATCTGACTGTGCGTCATCCCGTAGCAGGTGTCTCCGTAGGGGTTGTACTCGATGTCCAGTACGCCGGGCAGGGTTCTGCCGTCCTTCGACCAGGCGCCGCCGCGGTCGACGAAGTAGTCGGCCTGGGCGGCGCCGCCCGCCGTGTCCGGCGTGGCGAAGTGGTACGCACCGCGGATCATGCCGACGTCGTACGCCCCGTTGTACTGCTGGGCGTGGTACGGATTCCGGTAGTACGTCCCCTCGGTGGCCTTGACGTAGGCCCATTTGACGCCGCTGTTCCACAGGGTGGACCAGGCGACCTCGCCCTGGTGGCTGGAGACGTCCACGCCCTCCGTCTGGGTGGTCCTGTCGGTGGCGGCGGGCTGTCCGTGTACGCCCTCGTGGGCGAGAACTCCGCTGCCCATGGAGGCGGTACCACGAGCGGGTGTGTCGTCGTCGGCCGCCGACGGAACGGCGTGCAGCGTCAGCAGGAGTGACAGGGCGGCGAGGGCGACGCCCGAGGTGAGCAGGCGTGAGCGGCCGGAGGCCGCGGCTGTGGGTATCTGCATGACTCCCATCCGAGCCGCTGTCGGGCCGCGTCGCATCCCGCAGTCGGCCAGACGGCGTCACCGGCACCCGGGCGGGCGACCGCTCCGGGGTGGATGACCTGTCAGAGACGGATGTCCTCTCAGGGACGGATGTCCTCCGGGCCGGACACCGGCCGCCGGTAGATCTGCCGGGAACCGCCCTCCGGTCCCGGATCGGTGGCCTCGGCGGGGCTGAAGCCCAGGCGCTCGTAGAAGACCCGTGCGCCGCCGGCGACCGCACCCGGATGATCGGGCCCGAACGTCACCACTTCCAGGACGCCGGGCTCCCGTACGAACCTCCGTACGGCGTCCGCCATCAGCGCACGGCCGGCGCCCAGCCCCCGTGCCTCCTCGGAGACGACGAGCCAGTGGACGTGGTAGGCCGGCGCCTCCGCTCCGAACAACAGACCGCCGAGCGGGCGGTCCGACGAGGGGGAGACGGCGACGAGGGCCATGGACCGCCGGATGTGTTCCTTCACGGCGCTGTGGAATCCCGGCTCCTCGACCATCGGCCCGAACCAGTGCTCCACCTGGCCCGCCAGACGGAGGAAACCGGGGAAGTCGTGCTCCTGTGCGATTCTGACGATCATCCCGTGAGTGTGACATGCGAGGCGGCCGTCAACTCACAGCGCATCCGGCGTAGACGCTGCCGGACTCAGCAGTCCACCCCTGCCTCCCACTTGCGCCGGCGCAACACGTAGTCGCTGAAGAGGTGGCGACTCCGGTCGAGCAGTTCGCCCACCTCCGCGCCGCAGCTCCGCACGTTCGCCGACGGATGCCAGCGCTGCACGGACTGCCCGGCCCAGGTGCGCAGTTTCGCATCCGGGTCCTCCAGCAGACCGACCGCGGCCCGTAGCCCCGCGATGCCGCCGCGCGCGTCGAGCAGCCGGAACGCGGCGATGCGGACGTGCCGCGGACGTTCGGAGCCGGTGCGTTCCAGGAGCCAGTCGGCGGGCAGGTCCTTGGCCGAGGGCAGCAGGGCGACGGCCGTCTCGCGGACGACACCGGCGGCAGGGCCGTCGAGGAGCGGCAGCAACTGCTTCCGCATCTACGCAGTCCAGTGTCCGCAGCCCCGCCACCGCCCGCGCCCGCACCCCGGCGGCCGGGTGTGCGAGCAGCGGCCACAGCAGCCCGGCGTCCGCGCGGTTCCCGCACTCGGCCAGCCCGATGACCGCACCGGGCTTCAACGCGGGGTCGTCCGGAGCCGTGCACCGATCCCGGTACCAGGCGACTGGATCACCGCCCTGCTGTCGTACGACATACCGGGCGCAAGCGCGCACGAGCGCGGACCGGTCGCTGAGAAACGGCTCCGCCTGTTCTGGCAGCCCCGCCCGTCGCAGCCCGGTGACGCCGGCCGAGCGGGTACGCGGGTTGCGCGCGGACAGCAGCTCAGGCAGCACATCCTCGTACGCCTCCTCATCCCCCGGAGCCGCGAGCGCCGCCGTGGCGCACAGGTCCTGGACCACGGTGTCCTCGTCCCGGGCGGCCGCGCGAGCCAGCTCGGCGGGACGGAGCAGCCGGCCCTCGACGGCCAGCCGATAAGCGAATCGCCGGACGATGCGGTCGGGATCGGCGAAGAGACGACCGAGCTGCCCGCGGGATGCCCCGCGCAGGATCTGACCGAGCACATCGACGCCGTAGGCACCTCTGTCGCGGCGGCCGAAGCGGAGAATGAGGGCCGCGAGGCCGAGGGCAGAGTCCGCATCCAGGGCCTCGCGCAGCAGTTGCCGGGCACGCTCGCGTACGGGACCGGCCCAATCGGCGCAGCGGATCACGACCAACGGCAGCAGACAGGGGTACCGGGCCGCTTGGCGCACCGCCTCCTCACGGATCCGCCCGTCGCGGTGACAGAGGGCGAGCGCGAGCCGGGACTCGCCGAGCTGAGTCAGGTCGGCGGGCAGCGGGGCGGATTGTTCCCACTCCGGAAGGAACTGCGGGCGGTACCAGGCCACTTCACGCACTCCTGCGTCCAGGGCCAGCCAGTCACTGGGATCGGCGCCATCGAGCACGCTCCGAAGCGGCGCACCTCCCGCGAGGCGCATCACTGCCGCTTGCCTGTCCTCGATGTCCTCGAGCATTCCCGCCCCCTCCAGTAGCCGTACCGGGTGATCGTAGGTTGCGGGGCCGGCGCAGGGATCGGGCAGGGTGGACGGATGCATGACTCGCCCTTGCCCGGAGGTTTCGTCAATGCGGTCGTTCGTGTCGGGAACACGGTGCGCCGTCCGGCCTCGGCCCGCACGAGGTTCGTGGGTGATCTGCTGAGATTGCTCGAAGCCGGCGGCTGGGGCGGTGCCCCGCGGTACCTCGGTGTGGACGACGAGGGCCGTGAAGTCCTCAGTTACCTCGAGGGCCATGTGGCGTGGGAGCCGCGACAACCTGCTGCTGTGTCATCCGACGACAGTCTGGTGACGGTCGCCCGGCTCGTGCGTGGGTTCCACGATCTGACGGCTGGGACCCCGCTGGCCGGTGACCAAGAGGTCGTGTGTCACAACGACCTGTCGCCCAAGAACACGGTCTACCAGCTGTGCGGGGGCGAGCTTCGGCCGGCGGCCTTCATTGACTGGGACCTCGCCGCGCCGGGCGCACGGATCCATGACATCGCTCATGTGTGCTGGCAGTACCTCGATCTGGGCCCTTCGGTCACCGACGTCGAGGAGGTGGCCCGGCGCATGAGGCTGATCGTTGACAGCTACGAGTTGTCGGACCGGCAATGTCTCGTGTCCACGATCTTGTGGTGGCAGGACCGGTGCTGGCGGGGCATCGAGTCCCAGGCTGATGCCGGTGACGTCGCCATGGCCCGGCTCCGTGACGCTGGGGCGGTGAGGCAGGTTCGGACGGCCTACCAATGGGTTTCCGATCACCGGGGTGCGTTGGAACGCTCAGTGCAGTGAGCGCGCGAGCAACGGCCGTGGTCAGTTGGCTCGTTGAGCGCCGAGACCTACAGGGATCAGCAGCCGTCGGACCGACGATGCGGGGCACGCATTCCTCCAAGCCTGCCTCACACGGCAACGGACCCGCCGGGCGCGCACCGGAGACCCTGTTCACCCCCACGCGCATCAGCACAGGTCAGTGAGGGTTTCCCCGTCCCCTCAACCAGCAGGAAACCCGGAAAACCCTGTACTTCACCCAAGGGCGTGGCAACACTCGGACCACGTCGGGAGGAACACCCGGAGCTCGTCGCCACAGCCGCTGTGGTGCCGCGCCCTGTCCAGGACAGGACGCGGCAGACGGCCCGCGGTCCTGTCCTCCTCCTGCACCTCGCTGCCGGCCGCTCAGGACACGGCAGCATCCTCCTTGTTCATGACGCCTCCGCGCGTCCTCGTCCTTCGGGAGACATCGTGTTCAGCAAGTCCTTGAGCCGTTCCCTCATGACCGCTCTCGCCACCGCCACGATCGTCAGCGGGCCCGTGGTGTCCGCCGGAGCCGCTGCGCCCCCGGCGAAGTACCAGACCCACAACGAGGCCGCGGCGGTCCTGAAGCGGGCCGGCATCTCCTGGTCGTCCAGCGGCGGCTGCTCCAACCGCGAGAAGACCAACTGCACCTCGTTCACGAAGATCAACAAGACGACGGTCTCCGGCATCGTGGCCTTCAAGAAGGCCGGCAAATGCGCTGTCCGCATCACCGGCGGCACCGAGCGCGGCCACGCCTCCGGCACCTACAGCCACTACAACGGCTACAAGGTCGACATCGCCCTCAACAGCTGCGTGAACAAGTACATCACCAGCCACTTCAAGAACGCCGGCAAGCGGGGCGACGGCGCCACCATGTACAAGTCCGCCGCCGGCAACGTCTACGCGCGGGAAGGCAGCCACTGGGACATCACCTACTACAACGGCCGCGTCTGAGCAGCCGATCCGCTTCGTCGGGCGGGCCATGGCGTGCCCTGGCCCGCCCCGACATGGCGGCCCGGCCTCCGCGCGGCGGTCCTGCCCGACCGAAGGGCCGGATGCCGGACTGAAGGCAGTTTTGCGCCCGACGCTCCGGTAGACGACGTCCCTTCCGGGTACTCGCCGCAGCGTGAAAGGAGGTCCGACATGAGCACCGTCAAGGAAGCAGTGGAAGTCGAGGTACCCGTCCGCACCGCCTACAACCAGTGGACCCAGTTCGAGGAGTTCCCGAACTTCATGGAGGGCGTCGAGGAGATCACACAGCTCGACGACCGGCACAACCACTGGATCACCAAGATCGGTGGAACGCGGCGGGAGTTCGACACCGAGATCGTCGACCAGTTCCCCGACGAGCGGATTACCTGGCGCACGACCAGCGGCGACATCCAGCAGAAGGGCACGGTCCGCTTCCAGCGCGTGGACGACACCCACACCCGAGTGGAACTCGTGATGGATGTCGAACCGAGCGGAGTTGCGGAGAAGGCCGCGGATATGCTGGGCACGATCGACCGGCGCGTCAAGGGTGACATGCGGCGCTTCAAGGACTTCATCGAGCAGCAGGGGGACGAGTCCGGCGCCTGGCGCGGCCGCATCACACCCGGCTGAGCGCGATCGACTCGACGGCACCGCGGTGCGGGGCAGCGCGCCGTGCGCCTTGTCCCGGCCGCGTCAAGGTGAAGCCGACGGAGTCCAGCGGTGTCCGGAGCCCCCTGCGTCCGCAGGGGGCTCCGCTGATCGCCGTTGGCCGCGCGGGCGGTGAAGGCCGCGCCGCGCGCCACGGGCTGGCACCTCATTCTGGAGCGATGAAGTAAGTAATCGGACCGACGGTGGCTCCGAGTCACTGGTTCAGCTGAAGGTGCGTCGGTAGGTCTGCGGGGTGACGCCGGTGGTGCGTTTGAAGCGGTCGCGGAACGTGGTGGCCGAGCCGAAGCCGACCTGGCCGCCGATGCGCTCCACGGAGTGGTCGGTGGTTTCCAGCAGGTGCTGCGCCTGGCGGATGCGGGCCCGGTGGAGCCACTGGAGCGGCGTGGTGCCCATCTGTTCGCGGAACCGCCGGATCAGGGTCCGGGTGCTGGTCCCGGACTGCGCGGCGATGTCGGCCAGGGTCAGGTCGCGGGCCAGGTTCTCCCGCAGCCAGGTGAGCAGCGGCTCCAGTTCGGAGCCCTGCGGTGCGGGGGCGTGGTCGTGGACGATGAACTGCGCCTGACCGCCCTCGCGTTCGAGCGGCATCACCGACAGGCGGGCGGCATCGGCGGCGACCGCCGATCCGTAGTCCCGGCGGATCATGTGCAGGCACAGGTCCATGCCCGCGGCCGCGCCCGCCGAGGTGAGGAACTGACCGTTGTCGACGTAGAGGACGTCCGGGTCGACGTCGACGTCCGGGTGGAGGGCGGCCAGAAGCCCGGCCGCCCTCCAGTGGGTCGTGACGCGCAGCCCGTCGAGTAGCCCGGTGGCAGCCAGGGGAAAGGTGCCCGCGCAGACGGAGGCGATCCGGGTGCCGTCGGCGGCGGCCGACCGCAGCGCGTCACGTACGGCGGGGGAGAGCGGGGCCGTGGGATCGGTGACACCCGGCACGATGATCGTGTCCACGCCCTGGAGGCCCTCCAGACCCCAGGGGGCACGCAGGGCGAAGGCTCCGGCGTCGACCTCGTCGCGCTCGGCACACACCCGGACCTGGTAGCCGGGCCGCCCGTCGGGCAGGCGGGTCCGCGAGAAGACCTCGATCGGGGTGGACAGGTCGAACGGGATCACCTGGTCCAGCGCGAGAACGGCGACGGTGTGCATGGCCAGAACCTACCTCCTCACCGCATGACGGACCCGGCCCGATATCCGGACATCCCCATGTCATCCCACTTCCGAAGCCCTCGAAAGCCTCTGGCAATTTCCCGTTGAAAACTGTCACTCATGCCACTGGGTGGCCGGACCGGCAGAAGGTTGACTTCGGTGCGTCGAAGAGAAATCGCTCCCGAAGGAACGCTCCATGCACATCCAGGTTGTCTTGTTCGACGGTTTCGACCCGCTCGATGTCATCGCCCCCTATGAGGTGCTGTACGCCGGCGGCTCGGCGTCGGACGGCGCGGTGACCGTCGAGCTGGTCACCGCCGAAGGCCCGCGTGAGGTGATCAGCGGCACCGGAGGACTGTCGCTGCGCGCCGCCGGCGCCCTCGACCTGGAGCGCGCGGACATGCTTCTGGTGCCCGGCGCCTCCGGCCGCGTGGGCGAACCCGGCGAGGTCCCGGAAGAAGAGGTGGGCGCCGGCGAGTGGAAGCAGGACGAGTTCATCCCGGTGCTGCTGGGCCGCACGCTGTCCACCGAGCTCCCCGCGCTCCTCAAGCAGGCAATGGACGACCCGGACATCACGGTCGCCACCGTCTGCGGCGGCTCGCTGGTCCTGGCCATGGCGGGCCTGCTGGAGGGGCGTCACGCCACCACCCACCACCTGGGCCTGGACGTGCTGGACGCCACCGGCGCCCACGCGGTCCGCGCCCGTGTCGTTGACGACGGCGACCTGATCACCGCCGCCGGTGTCACCTCCGGGCTGGATCTGGGCCTGTACCTGCTGGAGCGCGAACTGGGCCCGCGCATCGCCCACGCCGTCGAGGAACTGTTCGCCCACGAGCGGCGCGGCACCGTCTGGCGCGCCCAGGGCATGGCCCCCGCCACTCTCTGACCCCCCGATCCCCACCACCGATCCGCGTAGCACAGTCAGGAAGAACATCAGCATGTCCGCCGAAGGCATCTGGAACCTGTCCATCTCCACCCCCATCGGCAAGATGAAGGCCGTGGTCGAACTCCGTGAGCAGGACGCCGTTCTGACCGGCGTCGCCCGAGGGGCCGGCGAGGAAGTGCCGCTCAGCGACATCACCCTCGACGGCGACCGGCTCACCTGGAAGCAGGCCATCGCCAAGCCCATGCGGCTGAACCTGGCGTTCGACGTGACAGTCGACGGCGACACCCTCCGGGGCACCTCCAGGGCCGGCCGCCTTCCGGCCTCGAAGGTCACCGGCGAGCGCCGGACCGCCCCGGAGCGCCAGGCATGACCAAGATCCTCCTGTCCTTGCACGTCCTGGCCGCCATCATCGCCGTCGGCCCCGTCACCGTCGCCGCGAGCATGTTCCCGGCGACGCTGCGCCGCGCCCTCGGCGAGGCCGATGCCGGCGACGCCCGTACGACCCTGCGGACACTGCACCGCATCTGCCGGGTTTACGCCGGCATCGGCATCGCCGTACCCCTCTTCGGCTTCGCCACGGCCAGCAGCCTCGGCGTCCTCGGCGACGCCTGGCTGATCACCTCGATCCTGCTGACCGCGGCCGCCGCCGGCGTTCTGGCCCTGCTCATCCTGCCCGCCCAGGACCGTGCCCTGGCCGAGGCGGCGGGTCCCCCCGCGCCATCGGCGCCGGCCCCCGTGAGACCGGGCCGACTGGCCATGCTCACCGGCGTCTTCAACCTGCTGTGGGCCACCGTCACCGTACTGATGATCATCCGCCCCGGCTCCACCACGGGAGTGTGACCGTGCGCATCCGGTCTCCGCGCCATCTGCGCATCGCGGTTCACACCGAGCTGATCTCCCTGATCGTGATGCTGGCCAACTTGTTCACCGTCCACCTCAAACCCATTTCGTCCCTGATGGGCCCCACTCACGGCTGCGCCTACCTGTTCGTCGTGATCGCGACTTGTCGCCTCGAGCAGGCCCCGGCCGCCGTCAAGGTCCTGGCCCTCGTGCCGGGCGTCGGCGGGCTGCTCGCGCTGCGACAGCTCGACCGCGGCGATTCGGCCCGCGCCCAAGCGGAAGAAGTCATCCCCTCATGAATCTTGTGTCACCGGTGATCGTCGGCATCATCTACTGCCTGCTGATGTCCCTGATCAAAGAACCGCACCGACGCCGCTTCAACGCGATCATGGTGGGGGGAGCCGGCGCCGCCTATCTGAGCGGGGGCGGATTCGGCCCATGGGAGCTCCCGTTCGTCGCGCTCATGGCCTACGTCGCCTACCGCGGCCTGGAGTCCTGGACCTTCATCGGCATCGGCTGGCTGCTCCATACCGCATGGGACATGGCCCACCACCTCAAGGGCAATCCGATCCTGCCGTTCCACCACGACTCGTCAATGGCATGCGCGATCTGCGATCCGGTCATCGCGCTGTGGTGCTTCCGCGGAGGACCTTCCCTGATCGCGCTCGTCCGCCGTTGGTTCAGGCCCAGCCGGACAGCAGACCACACGCACGATCACGCCCCTGCCCCCTCAACTGCTCAAGACCCATCGTCGATCAGCCCGAAGCCTTCCGGGAACTCCAGGAACTCGCGTCGAGCCGGGTCGGTCTCGGCGGCGGCCATCTCCCCGACCGACTCAAGCAGCTCCTGCTGAGACTTTCGCCGAAGCGGGCGCCCGCTTCCGGCGCGGTTCACGCAGAGTCCGGCACGGGACCGGCCACCGGTTCACGGCGAGGTTCATACCGAGGCGAGGAACGTTCGCACGCGCTCCAGCAGCAGCTTGGACGCCTCCGCGTCGAAGTCCTCAAGAGAGGAGTCGGTGAACAGGTGCTGTTCGCCGGGGTAGACGAACAGCTCCGCAGCCGATGCGGACTCGGCCAGCTCGCGCGCCGCGGGCAGGTCTTCGTCGAAGAACTCGTCGCCCTCCTTGCCGTGAATCTGCACCGGCACACTGTCGGGCCAGGACTCCCCGTACTCGGTGACGGGGATGCAGGAGTGCATCAGCAGTGCTCCACGTGCGCCGGGCCGCGTCTGCGCGAGCTTCTGGGCGATCGTCACGCCGAACGAGAAGCCGGCGTACACCAGTTCCGGGCCGAAGTCCTCGGCCGCTGCCGCACCACGTTCCCTGAGGATGCCGAACCCGATTTCCCGCGCGAACCCCATGCCCTCCTCGAGGCTGCCGAAGGTGCGGCCCTCGAACAGATCCGGAGTGTGTACGGTGTGGCCGGCCTGTCGCAGGTCGTCGGCGAACGCCCGGACCCCGTCGGTCAAGCCCTGGACGTGATGGTAGAGCAGAACCTCAGCCATATTCCGCGGTGTCCTTTACCCATTGATCGACTGTTCCGACAGCGCAGCAGGACGCTGGTACCTCACTCAGCACCCGACCATCTCACAGCGCATGAGTGCGCGGCAGGCAGTTCGCCTCCATGCCCGCAGGTGAGCGGGCGGGACGCGCACGGACGGGCCGGCGCAGAGCCCGCCCTGCGCCGCGCGACGGGGTCATGTCCCTTGCCGTGGTGCAGGGGGTCAGTGGTCCGTCCCGGGCGCACGGGTTTGTGTGCGCCCGGGACGGGGCCTACCGAAACGCCGGCAGGTTGCGCGCCACCCATGCGCCGAAGGAGCCGGCCGGGCGGTGGAGGACGGCCTCCACGTCCGGGCTGATCTTCTGCTCTGCCGGGAGTGGGACGCCGAGCACATCCAGAGTGCCGGTGACGACCTCCTCCGGCATGAACTGCGCCATGCGTGCATGAGCTTCCCCGCGGGAGAGCTCCACGAAGGTCACTTCCTCACCCAGGGCCTCCGAGATGACAGCGGCCTGCCGGCGTGGGCTGATCAGCTCGGGGCCAGTCAGCTCGTATGCCTGGCCGCTGTGGCCGTCCTCGCGCAGTGCGGCTGCGGCAACTGCGGCGATGTCCGCCGGGTCGATGACGGGCAATGCCACATTTGCGAACGGGGCGAAGACCGTGCGCTCGGTGCGGACCGTGTCGGCCCAGGCGAACGCGTTGGAGGCGAAACCGCCGGGGCGCAGGATGGTGAAGTCGCGCCCGGACTCGCGCACCGCCGTCTCGAAGTCCCGCAGGCGTGCGTGCGAGGGCGCTTCGGGGCGGGTGGCGCTGACCTGCGACGAGACCAGGACGATCCGCTCGACCCCGGCCTCCGTTGCCATGTCGAGCAGGGTGGTCGGGTTCTCGCCTCGGCTGTTGAGTTCGCCGCCCAGCAGCAGGAACAGGGCGCGAGCCCCTTCGAGGGCGGGCTGCAGGCCTGCGGCGGTCCCGATATCGGCCTGGACCCACCGGACATCGGCCTGGACCCACCGGACATCGGCCGCAGGCCCGGCGGGCCGGGGCCGCCGCGACACGGCCACCACCTCCTCGCCCGCCTCTGTCAGCAGCTCCACCAAGGTCCGCCCGATGTTGCCGGTTGCGCCTGTCACGGTGATCATTGCGACTCCCGAAGAAAGCTAGTTAGTTGACTGACTTAGATGGAAGCTAGCAACGCCCACCAGCGGCTGTCTATAGTCAGTTGGGTGACCAACTCAGTGAATCGGCGGGTGCGGGCCTCGCAGAAGCGTCAGCGGCTGACGGCGGCGGCGGCTCGGGTCCTCCATGAGCAGGGAGTCGAACGCACCACCCTCGCGGACATCGCGCGCGAGGCCGAGGTCCCTGTCGGGAACGTGTACTACTACTTCAAGACCAAGGACGAGCTGGTCCAGGCCGCGCTGTCCGAGCACAGCGCCCACCTGGACGAACTCACCGGCCGGCTGGAACAGCTGGCTGACCCGCGCGACCGCCTCAAGGCGCTGATCGCAGCGTGGGTCGACCAGCGCGACGTCGCCGCCCGCTACGGCTGCCCCACCGGAACCCTGGCCGTCGAGCTCGACAAGCGCGCCGATGGGACCCTCGATGCCGAAGCCGGCGCAGTCATCCGGCGACTGCTGGACTGGGCCGGGCGCCAGTTCCGCGAACTGGGCCTCTGCGACCCGGACGACTTGGCCCTCACCCTCGTCTCCGCCTACCAGGGCATGTCGCTCCTGGCCAACGCCCTGCGCGACCCGGACATCATGACTCGCGAAGGAGCCCGTCTCCTGCGCTGGCTCGACTCCCTCCAGGCTCCCGACGGGCACATGTGAACCCACCGCGCGACCATTGGCCGAGCTCACCTGCCGATACGCTCGCCGGACCGTCGGCTCCGGTGCCGCGGCAGACTGATGGGCACCGCGAAGCGTGATTGCCTCCGCCCTCCTTGGCCGTGTGCCTAGGTGGGCGTCCTTCTTCACCTGGGACCGACCGTCCTGCCGTCGTAGTGCCTCGCAGCATCGACAGGCCGGCGAAGCCCGGGCGGCCCCTTGACCTCACGGCGTTGAGCGTCAAGGGCGTCGCTGATGCCTCGGGGCGTGAGTGGGGCGCCAAGCCGGGGCCCGCGCGGGGTGCTGACCACGGAGCGCCGCTCTCCGGAGTGAACGACCGGCCCTCGCCGTGTCCTGCGGCCCGTCCACCGTCGTTGTGCTGATCATGCGAATGATCTTCCCCCTGATGGCCGTCACCCCGACGGGTCGCCGGACGGGCTGAACCCTTCCATGCCCACGTACCCGCGCCGCGTGGCGGCCGTCGCACTGCTCGCCCCGTTGTGCGCCGTGACCGCCTGCACAGCCCCGAAGACCCCGTCGCTCAGCGCCGACGACACCGTCAGGGCCGCCCAGGCCCTGCTCACCGACCGGTGCCTGACCCGTCAGGGCCTCACCCCGCCGCGCCCGGGACAGAGCCCGTCCGACTCCGAGGAGCAGCGCCGGGTCACTGACGCGCTGTTCGGGACCGGCCGGGCCGAGCTGTCCCTCACCCTGCCCAGCGGCCACGAGATCCGCCAGCACACCGACGGCTGCCTGGCCCAGGCCCAGCAGCGCCTCTACGGCGACCAGGAGCGCTGGTTCCGCGCCTCCACCACCGTCAACAACCTCAAGAACAGGGCCCCGGCGGGCGAACGGACCGCCTACCGGGAACTACGGGCGCACGCCGTCCGCACCGCCCGGACCATCCTCCAGTCCGCACACGAGAAAGGCACCTCACGATGAAGAAGCCCGCCCTCCTGGCCGCCGCGCTGGTCCTCGCCGCCGGCACCCCCCTGGCCACCGGCACCACGGCGTCGGCCGCCGACTGCCCCAGCGGCCAGTTCTGTGCGTGGGAGCACACCGACTTCCGGGGGCAGCGCGCCAACTGGCACGGGGATGACGGCTGGTGGGAGAGCTACATCGCCGACACCGACTCTTCCTGGGCCAACCACGGAATCGTGGGCCCGGGCATCCCGGCCCATGTCCAGGTGTTCGAGGACGCCTGGCAGGGCGGCGCCATGACCATCTGCCTCGCCCCCGGCCAGGAGGTCAACTGGAACGGCGTCGCCAACGACCGCGGCGACTCCCACAGGTGGGCCATGGGCTGCTGACCCCCCGGCCCCACCCAGCGAACCGGCCGGCACGGCGGAACACCCCGCCGTGCCAGACCTCGTCGGCTATTCCTACGACCTCGTCCTGGAATCGGTGCCGCGCAAGCGGCGGCCCCCGGAAGCGGGACAGTAGCCGGCTCAGCCGGACTCGACGAGCGACGACCGCACCGGTCACCCGGCATCACTGCCGCCGGGCAGTCAGGGCGGCGGCGCAGTGTTCGGCGAGGGCCAGGGTGGTGAGGTTGGGGTTCGCGGTGACCTGAGCAGGTCGAACGCCACGAAGTTGGGCGGCCACACCTGCGCCGCCCGGGCAGCTCCGGCACCACGCGGGCCAAGCCGGTTCTGCAACCGCTCGAACGCGAGGCGACCGCGGCGTCCCAGCCGGGCGGGCTGATCCGCCTGGCGGCGCGGCTGACTGCTCACGGCCGCCGCCTCGCCGGTACGGACCTGCTGTGGTCAGCTTGCGGAGCCACTGGTCAGGTGACTGCTGCTGAGGGTTGGAGTTCGTGGAGAGCGATATCGCGGAGCAGCACCCGGTTCAGCCGCCGAGGCGGTGTGCAAGGTCGAGCAGATCCGTCAGGTGCAGTACCCGTCCGTCGAAGCCTGGGAGGGGGACATGGAGTGGCTGGGTCCAGCGGGCGGGAATTGCGTCCAGCCCGTAGTACGCCCCCGCGAGGCCCCCGGTGACTGCGGCGACGGTGTCCGTGTCACCGCCCAGGTCGATTGCCGCGCGTATCGCGTCTTCGAAGCTGGTGGTGGTGCGCAGGGCCCAGATGGCGGAACCCAGGCAGGGCCAGACGGCGCCGTTGAACTCCGTTGCCTGATCGGGGTGCCAGTCGGCCGCGAGGACGGTGGCGTAGCGGCTGCGGTGGTCGGGGTGGACATGAGCCAGGATGTCCGGGAGCGCGGCGAGGGGGTCGGTGTCCTCGAACGTGACGCGGATGAGTTCGTGGAAGATCGCGGTGCCTTCCCAGGCCGCGCGGTCACCGTGGGTGAGGGCAGCGATGCGGCGGGCCGCGTCCATGGTGGCTTCCTGGCCGGCGGCCGCGAAGTGGACTGCGGAGGTCGATGCCCGCATCAAGGAGCCGTTTCCGGCTGCTCGTTGGTTGACCTGGAAATGGGTCGCGGCGGCGAGATCCCAGGGCATGCCGTTGGTCAGGACGTCTTCGGTCTGCAGGCCGATGTCCTTGGGGTCCGATGCTGCCCACCGCTGGAAGCGGGCGAAGATGTCCGGCAGGTCCAGTCCGCCCCGCTTCAGCAGCGATTCCGCGACCAGGACGGCCATCTGTGTGTCGTCGGTGGCCTCGCCGGGGTCCCAGCCACCGCCTCCGCACATCTCGCCACCGGCACCAGGCGCGGGAAACCGCGCGGAGAACGCTCCCTGGGGACCGAACTCGAAGGGGCCGCCCAGGGCGTCACCCACCGCTGAGCCGACGACCGCGCCGGCGGTCCGCTGAATCCGCCTCATTCGCGCAGGCTATCTGCGCCGCGCTGACGGCCGCACGGCCGTGTTCCTTCTTCGGCTCCCCGAACCACCAGCGGCGAACACCTCCATCGCGGTCGCATCCGGCAACTGCACGGTCCCGGCCACGATCTCCGGAAACGCCGGTCCCACCCGTCCCACTTGGGCTCGCTCGCCTCGGATCACGATGGTGCTCCCGGTTCTTCAAGCCGTGCTCTGAGCTTCGTGTCGAGCGTCTTCATCGTGCGACGAAAGGCCCTTTCCAGATCGACGTCATACAGGTGAGCCAGGACGAGCACCGACCACAGGCAGTCCGCGAGCTCGTGCTCGGGCTGGTTTGCAGGTCAGGCGCTGAACTGGGCGAGCGCGTCGGACTCCCGCCGGCGATACTCACCTTGTCCGGAGCTCGGCACGGGCCTGCTGCCCCGGGGAGCGGCCCACGGGCCGGGCGGCCGCTACCCCTGCCCGGGCCGGCCGCTACCCCTGCCCGGGCCGGCCGCTACCCCTGCCCGGGCGGCCGTTACCCCTGCCCGGGGATCGGCACCGCCTGGCCGCTGACCCGGGTGCGGGGGTCCTGCGGTGTTACGTCGATCAGCAGGTCGCTGGGGCGGCCCATGTCCTCGCCCTGGCGGATCGCGATGGTGGCGGGCGCGGTGACCAGGCCCAGGGCACGCAGGTAACCGCCGAAGGCCGCGGCGGCCGCACCCGTCGCGGGGTCCTCCACGACACCGCCGACGGGGAACGGGTTACGGGCGTGGAAGCGTTCCGGCGACTCGCGCCACACCAGATCGACCGTCGTCCATCCGTACCGCCGCATCACCTCGGCGAGTCCGTCGAAGTCGTAGTCGACGTCGGCCAGACGCGCCCGCGAGGCCGCGGCGAGCACCAGATGGTCGTTGCCGCCGAACGCCACGTGCGGGGGGAGCGCGGGGTCGAGATCGTCGGGCTTCCAGCGCAACGCCGTCAGTGCGTCGTGGAGTTCCGTGGCGAGTGCGGGACGGGACCGGGTCGGCACGCTGGTCAGCGTGGCCCGCACCGCGCCCGCACCGTCGGCCGCGGTGGACACGGGGATCTCGCCCGCGAGGGTGTCCAGCACGATCTCTCCCGGGCCCAGGCGCTCGGCCAGGGCGACGGCCAGCGCGACGGTCGCGTGACCGCAGAACGCCACCTCCGCGAGCGGACTGAAGTAGCGCACCCGGAAGCGCCGCGCCGCCGGGTCCCCGCCCGTGACGAAGGCCGTCTCGGAGTAGCCCACCTCGGCGGCGATCCCGAGCATCGCCGCGTCGTCGAGTCCGGAGGCGTCGAGGACGACACCGGCGGGGTTGCCGCCCGCCGGGTCGCCGGTGAAGGCGGAGTAGCGCAGGATCTCGGTCCCGGTCAGCGGATCGGGGAGGTGCTCCCCGCGGCTCGTTCCCGTCACGTCACTGGTCATGGCTCAACGCTGTCATCACCTGCCGATCGTGTCCAACGATGGATTGTGATTGCGCCCATCGATGATGTGCATGGACTGGCATAGCCTGCGGCCGTGGACACCCGACTGCTGACGACCTTCACCACGCTCGCCCGCACCGGCGGTTTCACCGCTGCCGCCGCCGAGCTGCACCTGGCGCAATCCACGGTCACCGTGCACATCCGCACCCTGGAACGGGACCTCGGGGTCCGGCTCTTCGACCGTCTCCCCACGGGCGCCCGGCTCACCGAGGCCGGTCGCCGGCTGCTGGAGGGAGCCGAGGACGTCCTCGACGCCGTGGCCCGGCTGAGGGCCGGCTGCGCCGAGGACGGGGCCGTGTCGGGGCGGGTGGTGGTCGGCACCCCCGAGTCGCTGTGCGCGACCCGGCTGCCCGCCGTGATCGCCGGCCTGCGCACCAGCCATCCCGAGGTGGACGTGCACCTGCACGCGGCCGGGCCCGCGGAGTGTGTCGAGGGACTGCGGTCCGGACGCCTCGACCTGGCGCTGATGTGGGAGGAGGAGAGGGAGTACCCCGATCTCACGACCGAACCGGTCGCCCGTGAGGCGCTGGTCCTCGTCTGCGCTCCGGGCCACCCCCTCGCCGCGGCGGACCACGAGGTGACCTGGGAGGAACTGGCGGCGGAGAGCTTCTTCCTGCTGGAGGAGGGCTGTTCCTACAGCGACGCGTTCGCGCGCGGGCTGCTCGCCGTGCCCGGTGCCCGGCCCCGACTGACCCGCTTCGGCAGCGTGGACGCCGTGCGTTCCTGCGTGGCGGCAGGGCTCGGGCTGACCCTGCTGCCCCGGACGACCGTGGCGGAACAGCTGGTCCGGGGCCGGCTGGCGGAGGCCGGCGGACCCCCCTTCCCGGACGTGTCGGTACGGCTGGCCCGGCACCGGCGGCGGTGGGCGGCACCGGCCGTGCGGGAGTTCGCCCGGGAACTCGTGCGCCACTGGGGCGCATGACCGCGGCCGGCCCTCACCCGGCTAGGGAGCGGATACGGGGTCCGACGGGCCTCGTCCGGCGAGACTGAGCCGCATTCCGCACAGGTCCTCGGCCTCGACGTGGACCTCCATGCCCCAGTAGGCGGTGAGGCGGTGGGCGACCGCGACCAGTCGGCGGCGGTCCTCCGTCGTGTACGCCGGGTAGCGGGCCCATCCCTGGTCGGCGATCCGGTTGCCGAGCTCGGTGAACAGGATGGCCTGGTACCGGCGTTCCTCCTCCCCGGTGAGGGGAGCGGGGCCGTCGTCCGCAGGCTGCAGCCGGACGTTGTACAGGTCGCGAATCATCGTCTCTTCCCTGCTGAACTGATCGGACACCGGGCCGCCGCACAGGCCGCCGGAGATCAGGACCGGTACGGCTGCTGGGGCTGCCCGTACGGGTTGCCCTGCGATCCGGCCGCCTCCTGCGCCTGCAGCTGTTCCGCCTGCTCCTTGGTGACCCTCTGTTCCGCTCCGCAGAACGTGCACTGCGTCGCGTACTTCGTCGAGAACGGGAACAGCGGCACGAAGAACAGGGTGAACTTCGTGACGCGCTTCCTGAGCGCATGAGCGGAGGGGTTGCCGCAGCGTCCGCACACCAGCGTGAGTATGGCCAGCTGGTACAGGTATCCCTTGGTGCCGAAGATGATCACGGTGCCGGTCCCTTCCCGGGGCAGTGCCTGCCATGACCGGGAGATCCGGCCACGTGCTCATCTTCGCGCACGTCGATCCGTCAGGTGCAAGACGCGGCGGTCCGGCTGTGCCGCGCGGGGGCCGGGAGCGACCGGGCTCAGCCTTCCCCGGCCACGGACAGGGCTCAGCCCTCGCCGGCCACGGACGCGCGCAGTCGCGCGCTGGCCATGCGCATGTGCTCCGCCATGGCCCGGTCCGCGGCCTCCGGATCGCGGGCGCGGATGGCCTGGAGCACCGCGTCGTGCTCGCACAGCGTGCCGCTGACCGTGCCCTCGATGTCGCTGACCCGTTCCATCCACACCTGGAGCAGCGCCCGGATGCTGTGCAGGATGTCGCTGAGGACGCTGTTGCGCGCGATCCTGGCCGTCTCCAGGTGGAAGGCGATGTCGGCGTCGATGAAGGCCGTGACGTCGCCGCCCGCGTCGCGCATGTGCCGCAGGTGCTCCTCCAGCCGGGCCACGTCCTCGTCGGTCGCGCGCTCCGCCGCCAGACGGGCGGACACACCCTCCATGTAGGTCCGCACCTCGACCAGGTCCTGGGTGCGCCGCTGGCCCAGCATCAGGCCCCAGTTGATCGCGCGGGGCAGGAACTCCGAGGTGCCCTCGCGCACGTAGGAGCCGGAGCCCGGACGGATCTCGATGATGCCGAGGACGTCCAGTGCGGACAGTGCGCCGCGCACGCTGGACCGGGCGACCCCGAGGGCCTCGGCCAGCTGCCGCTCGGCGGGCAGCCGCGTGCCGGGCTTGATGTCCCCGGCCGAGAGGTGGTCGAGGAGCCGCTTGGCGACCTCGCTCACGGAGGACTCGCGCACCACGGGGCGCAGCAGTTGCGCGAGGTCGGGCGCGGTGGCGGAGCTGTGCTGATCAGGCTGACTGGTCACGGTCACCAGTCAACCAGATGCCGTCGTCACCCGACTGGCCAGCGGGTTCACCCATCCCATGGGTGTGGTTTGTCAAGAGTTGGGTCACCACGGAATCTATGATCGTCGCCACACTGGTAAATTGGTGACCAATTTGGATCGGGGGCATAGCGTGAGGGCGAACCGGTCGGACGCCCGAAGAATGGCGGACCGCCTGGTGTGACCCACCCCGGACGGAGTTGTCCGGGCGAGCCGAGGAGTCGCCATGGGTGCCCACGCGCCATCCGAGGCAGTCGAGAGAACTGCCATCAAGAAGGTCTCAGTCCGCCTCGTGCCGTTCGTGGCGCTGATGTTCTTCGTGAACTACCTGGACCGCACGGCCGTCTCGTTCGCGGAACCGAACGGCATGGGCCAGGACCTTGCCCTGACCGCCGCCCAGTTCGGCTTCGCGTCCGGGATCTTCTTCCTCGGCTACATCGTGCTCGAGGTGCCCAGCAACATGGCCCTGCACCGCTTCGGGGCCCGCCGCTGGCTGGCCCGGATCATGGTGACCTGGGGCATCGTCTCCCTGCTGTTCACCTGGGTCAGCAACAGCGAACAGCTCTACGCGCTGCGCTTCCTGCTCGGTGTCGCCGAGGCCGGCTTCTTCCCCGGCGCGATCCTGTTCCTCAGCCAGTGGGTGCCCGCCCGCCACCGCACCAAGATCCTCGGCCTGTTCTATCTCGCCCAGCCGCTGACCACCGTGTTCGGCGCCCCGCTGGCGGGCTGGCTCATCGGACGCCACGGCCTGTTCGGCCTCGAGGGCTGGCGCGTGATGTTCCTCTTCGTCTCGCTGCCCGCCATCGTCCTCGGCGTCGTCGCCTGGTTCTACCTCATCGACAAGCCCGCGGACGCCAAGTGGCTCACGTCCGCCGAGCGGGACTGGCTGACCCGGGAACTGGCCGCGGAGAACGCCCGCAAGACCGGCCACGAGGGCAAGCACGCCAAGGGCGACCTCAAGGCCGCCTTCACCAGCGGCCGCGTCTGGATCCTCGCGGTGGTCTACTTCGGATTCGTCTACGGCCTCTACGCGCTCGCCTTCTTCCTGCCGACGATCATCAACGGCTTCCAGGAGCAGTACGACACCACGTTCAGCGTGATGGACAAGGCGTGGATCACCGCCATCCCGTACCTGCCCGCCGCCGTCGTCCTCTTCTTCTGGACCCGGCACGCCACCCGCCACGGCACCCGCACCTGGCACGTGGCCGGCCCGGCCGTCGTCGGCGGCCTCTCCATCCCCCTCGCCCTCTACATGGGCTCCCCGACCGCCACGGTCGCCGTGATCACCGTGACCGCCTGCGCGATCTTCGCCGCCCTGCCCGTCTTCTGGTCCGTGCCCTCCCGCTTCCTGACCGGCGCCGCCGCCGCGGCCGGCATCGCCCTGATCAACACGGCCGGCAACATCGCCGGGTTCGCCTCCAGCTACATCACCGGCTGGCTCAAGGACTGGACCGGCGCCTACTACGTACCGCTCTACCTGGTCGGCTTCTTCATGCTGCTGTCGGCCGCCCTGATGATCTGGCTCGCCACCCGGCACCGCACCGGCGAACCGGCCCCCGAGCCCGAGCACCAGTCCCTGGAGGCCCTTCGATGACCCGTCTGTTCAACGACCCCGCCGCCTTCGCCGACGAGGCACTGGAAGGCTTCACCGCCGCGCACCGGCGCCGGGTCCGGCCCGTCACCGGCGGTGTCGTCCGGGCCGGCGCCACCCCGGCCGGTCAGGTGGCCGTGGTGATCGGCGGCGGCTCGGGCCACTACCCCGCCTTCTCCGGGCTGGTCGGCCGGGGCCTGGCGCACGGCGCGGCGGTCGGCAACGTCTTCGCCTCCCCCTCCGCCCAGCAGATCCGCTCCGTGGCCCGGGCCGCGCACGGCGGCGCCGGTGTGCTGCTGATGTACGGCAACTACGCCGGCGACGTCCTGCACTTCGGGCAGGCCGCCGAGCGGCTCGCCGCCGACGGCATCGACGCACGGACCTTCGCCGTCACCGACGACATCTCCAGCGCGGCCCCCGGGGAGTCCGCGAAGCGGCGTGGCATCGCCGGCGACCTGCCCGTCTTCAAGGCGGCGGCCGCGGCGGCCGAACAGGGCCTGCCGCTGGAGGAGGTGCTGGCCGTCGCAGAACGCGCGAACGCCCGTACCCGCTCCTTCGGTATCGCGTTCTCCGGCTGCACCCTGCCCGGCGCCGACCACCCCCTGTTCACCGTCCCCGAGGCCCGCATGGCCGTCGGCCTCGGCATCCACGGGGAGCCGGGCATCGGCGAGGAGCCCCTGCCCACCGCCGACGAGGCGGCCCGCCTCCTGGTCGGCACGCTGCTGAAGGAACTCCCCGAGGACGTCGGGCGCCCCGGCGGACGGCGCGCCGCCGTGATCCTCAACGGCCTCGGCTCGGTCAAGTACGAGGAACTGTTCGTCGTCTACCGCAAGGTCGCGGCCCTCCTCGACGAGGCCGGCGTGGAGATCGTCGACCCCGAGGTCGGGGAACTCGTCACCAGCTTCGACATGGCCGGCGTCTCCCTCACCCTCACCTGGCTGGACGACCGCCTGGAAGAGCTGTGGCGCGCCCCGGCCGACACCCCCGCCTACCGCAAGGGCGCCCTCGGCGAGCCCGAGGCGCCCGCCTCCGGCCCGGTCCGCGCGGCCGATGAGGCGCCGGAGGCGGGCATCCCCGCCGCGTCCGAAGCCTCCCGGCACGCCGCCGGCGCCGTCCTGGCCGCACTCGACGCCGTGGCCGTCACCGTCGACGCGCACGTGGACGAGCTCGGCCGCATCGACGCCGTGGCCGGCGACGGCGACCACGGCATCGGCATGCAGCGCGGCTCCACCGCCGCCCGCCGGGCCGCCGCCGACGCCCACGAACTCGGCGCGGGCGCCGGCACCGTCCTCGCGCATGCCGCCGACGCCTGGGCCGACAAGGCGGGCGGCACCTCCGGCGCCCTGTGGGGCACCATCCTGCGCGCCGTCGGCAACGCCCTCGGCGACCAGGAGGCCCCCACCGCCGCCCGCGTCGCGGAAGGGGTCACGGAGGCCTCCGCCGCCGTGCGCCGGCTGGGCGGGGCCGAGGTCGGCGACAAGACGATGGTCGACGTCCTCGTCCCCTTCGCCGACACCCTCGCCGCCGCCGTCTCCGAGGGCCTGCGCCTCACCACTGCCTGGGACCGCGCCGCCGGTGCCGCCGAGGCCGCGGCCGCCGCCACCGCCGGCCTGCTGCCCCGCAAGGGCCGGGCCCGGCCGCACGCCGAGAAGTCCCTCGGCACGCCGGACGCCGGCGCCCACTCGCTCGCCCTGATCACCCGCGCCGTGCACGGCGTACTGCTCAACCACCACTGAGGAAAGCCGACATGACCGACAAGCTCCGCATCGTCGTCGGATCCGACGACGCCGGCCACCAGTACAAGGAAGCCCTCAAGCAGGACCTGCAGAACAGCTCCCTGGTCGCCGAGGTCACCGACGTGGGCGTCGACGCCGACGGCCACACCGCCTACCCCAAGGTCGCCATCGCCGCCGCCGAGATGGTCGCCCGCGGCGACGCCGACCGCGCCCTCCTGGTGTGCGGCACCGGCCTGGGCGTGGCCATCGCCGCCAACAAGGTCAAGGGCATCCGCGCCGTCACCGCCCACGACTCCTTCTCCGTCGAGCGGGCGATCCTCTCCAACAACGCGCAGATCCTCACCTTCGGCCAGCGGGTCATCGGCCTGGAACTCGCCCGCCGCCTGGCCGCCGAGTGGCTCACCTACCGCTTCGACGAGTCCTCGGCGTCGGCGGCCAAGGTCCAGCTGATGTGCGACTACGAGAACGGCGAGGCCGCCGCCTGATGTCCGGCCCCGCCACACCCCCCGTCCTGCTGGGGGTGAGCCTGAAGATGTACTTCGGCCACCACCAGACCCTCAACTGGGCCCGCAAGGTCGCCGGCCTGGCCCACCGGCACCCCGCCGTCACCTCCGGCGCCGCCCGCCTGTTCGTCCTCCCCGCCTTCCCGGCCATCGTCCCGGCCGCCGGCATCCTCACCCCGTACGGCATCGCGCTCGGCGCCCAGGACATCGCCACCGAGGACACCGGCCCCTACACCGGCGAGGTCGGCGGCCCGTTCCTGAAGGAGATCGGCTGCCGCTACGCCGAGGTCGGCCACGCCGAGCGCCGCCGCCTGTACGGCGAGGGGGACATGGTCGTCGCCGCCAAGACCGCCGCCGCCCTGCGCAACGGACTCACGCCGGTGCTGTGCGTGGGCGAACGCGACCAGGTCCCGCCGGAGGAGGCGGCGCGGCGCACGGTCGCCGAGGCCGAGCGCCTGCTGCACGGACTCGACGGCGCAGTCGTCCTCGCCTACGAACCCCAGTGGGCCATCGGCGCACCCGAGCCCGCCTCCACCGAGCACATCGCCACCGTCTGCACCGCGTTGCGGGACTGGCTCGACAGCCGTCCGGGGCACCCCGGTTCGACCGTCATCTACGGCGGCAGCGCCGGCCCCGGCCTGCTCACCCGCCTGGAGGGCACCGCCGAAGGGCTCTTCCTCGGCCGGTTCGCGCACGACCCGGCGAACGTCGAGGCGATCCTGGACGAGATCCGCACCCCGCCGGCGGTGGCGTGATGGCGTACGGCATCAGCACCTACGCCTACTTCTGGCGCATCTCCGCCCGCGCACCGCGGCCGATGACCCTCACCGAGATGCTGACGGACACCGCCCGCCTCGGCGGACAGGTCTTCCAGATCTGCGACTACGCCCCCATCGAGTCCTACGACACCGAGCAGCTCGCCGACCTCCGCGCCACCGCCGACGGCCTCGGCCTGCGCCTGGAACTCGGCACCCGCGGCATCCGCCCCGGACACCTGCGGAAGTACCTGGACATGGCGGGCGAGCTGGGCGTCACCCTGGTGCGCTCCATGCTCAACACGGCGGACCACCGGCCGGACACCACCGAGGCGGTCGCCCTGCTGAAGGAGGCGGTGCCCCGCTACGCCGACGCCGGCGTGACCCTGGGCCTGGAGACCTACGAGCAGGTGGCCACCGACGACCTGATGACCGTCGTACGCGCCGTCGACAGCCCGCACCTCGGCGTCGTCCTGGACCCCGGCAACAGCGTCGCCCGGCTGGAACGCCCCGCGGACGTCGTGGCCGCCACCGCGCCGCACGTGGTCAACATCCACGTCAAGGACTTCGCGTTCACCCGCCGCGACGGCTGGGTCGGCTTCACCTACGCCGGCTGCCCGCTCGGCGAGGGCCTGCTCGACTACGACGGCATGATCGCCGCCGTACGCCCGCGAGAGAGCGGCATCAACCAGATCGTGGAGCACTGGCTCCCGTGGCAGGACGAGGGCTACGACGCCACCGCCCGGCTCGAACACCAGTGGACGCAGCACAGCATCACCACTCTTCTGAGGAGCAAGTAAATGGCCACCGAGATCCAGACCCAGGCCGGCGTGAAGACCGTCGCCGTCATCGGGGCCGCCGGCAAGATGGGCCAGCGCGTCTCCAACAACCTGGTCAAGAGCGACTTCCGGGTGCTCTTCAGCGAGGCGTCCCCCAAGGGCCAGGACCTGATCCGCGGCCTCGGCCGGGAGCTGACCGAGTCCGCCGACGCCGCCGCCGAGGCCGACGTGGTGATCCTCGCCGTCCCGGACGTCGTCCTCGGCAAGGTCTCCGAGGAACTGGTGCCGCTGATGAAGCCGGGCACGATCGTCCTCACCCTCGACCCGGCCGCCGCCTACGCCGGTCTGCTCTTCGCACGCGAGGACATCCACTACGCCTGCGCCCACCCCTGCCACCCGTCGGTGTTCCTGGAGCGCACCACCAAGGAGGAGTGGCAGGACACCTTCGGCGGCATCGCCGCCCCGCAGGAGGTCGTCGCCGCGTACGAGGGCGGGGACGCCGGCAGGCAGGAGCTGGCCGAGGCCGTCATCCGCGTGATGTACGCCCCCGTGGTCGACGTCCACTGGGTCACCGTCAAGCAGCTCGCCGTGCTGGAGCCCACCCTCGTCGAGACCATCGCCTGCATGGTCGGCGCCCTGCTCACCGAGGCCCTGCACGAGACCGTCCACACCGTCGGCGTCCCGGAGAAGGCCGCCCGCGCGATGCTGCTGGGTCACACCCAGGTCGCCCTGGCCAACACCCTGAAGGGCTCCAACCCCTTCTCGGACGCCTGCCTGATCGCCATGGACTACGGGCGCGAGTCCATCGTCCGCGACGACTGGAAGAAGGTCTTCGACGACGAGGAGCTGGACAAGGTCATCACGCGCATGCTGAAGATCAAGGAGATCAAGCGCTGACGCACCCCCGGGTGTGACGCCGGAGGCCGGTGGGTGCCTCCGGCGTCGCCGCGTCTACGCCCGCGTGTCGAACTCGGCGGTGATCCGCAGCAGCTCGGACACGTCCGAGCCCACGGGGATCTCGCGCGGGGCCGAGCCCCGACGGAACAGGCGGGCGTCCCGTTCACCCCCGAGGACGGCGCGGTCGCCCTCGACCCGCAGCCAGGAGCCCTCGCGCAGGCCGAGCACGGGCACGTCGTTCTCCTCCAGGAACTCCGTCAGCCGCTCCTCGCGGGTCTCGCCCTTGTGCGTCGAGTCCGGGTCCGGGTCGAGGTAGTGCGGGTTGATCTGGAACGGCACCAGCCCGAGCGCCTCGAAGGACGGGGGCTGGACGATCGGCATGTCGTTGGTGGTGCGCAGCGAGGGCGCGGCCATGTTGGTGCCCGCGCTGGCGCCCATGTAGGGCAGCCCGTCCCCGACCGCCTTGATCAGCGCCTCCCGCAGCCCCGTGCGGTACAGCGCGCTGAGCAGCCGGAAGGAGTTGCCGCCGCCCACGAACACCGCGTCCGCCTCGCCGAGCCGGGCCACCGGGTCGCCGCCGTCGTGCACGCCCCGTACGTCGATGCCGTGCCCGGTGAGCGCCTCGCGCACCTTGGCGGTGTAGGCGTCGTGGTCGGCGAGCGCGTACGGCACGAAGGCCAGCCGGGCCCCGGCCGGCAGGAAGCCGGTGACGGTGTCGAGGGCGTGTTCCAGGTAGCCGCGGCCGTACTGGGTGGAGTTGGACAGGAGCAGCAGTTTCACGGGGCGGTCCTCATCAGCGGGGTGGATCGGTGCGTCGGGTCGGGGGTGCGACGGTGCGTCAGGTTGTACGGGGGGAACGCGGGCGGCGGTGGTGCTGGGGCGGGTGCGTCAGACGCTGCTCCAGCAGCCGGGCGGCGCGGCGCAGCACGTCGAGCCGGTCCTCGGGCCCGTCGGGGAAGCGCTCCTTGGCGGCGCCGAGGCTGAGGCTGCCGTACGGCTCCGAGCCGAGGAACACCGGCACCGCGACGGTGCCGATGCCGCTGTCGTACTCGCCGACCGTCCAGGCCCAGCCCTGCGCCCGCACCTGCCGGAACTCGCGCTCCAGCTGGTCGGGGTCGGTGACCGTGCGCTCCGTGAAGCGCGCCATGGGACGGCCGTGGAAGAGCCGGTGGCGCTGGTCGTCCGGCAGGAAGGCGTAGTACGACTTGCTGGTCGCACCGGCGTGCGCCGGGTACAGCTCGCCGACCAGCGGGTAGTAGCGCAGCGGCCCCTCCTCGCCCTCGACGGCCGCCACACAGCGCATGTGGAAGCTGTCGGGCAGGCAGAACAGCACCGTGTCGCCGGTCGCCGCCCGCAGTTCCTGCAGGACCGGTTCCGCGAGCAGTTCCAGGGAGCCCGAGCGCTCCCAGAGGCGGCCCAGGCGCAGGGCGGCCGGGCCGATGCGGTAGCGGCGGGTCGCCGGGTCGGAGACCAGGAAGCCGCGTCCCGCGAGCGTCGAGAGCAGGCGCTGGGCGACCGAGGTGTCCCAGCCGAACTCGCCGGCGATCTCCGTGACGCCCCAGTCGGGCCGGGTGCGCTCGAACGCCAGCAGCACCAGCAGGGCGCGGTCGACGGTCTGCAACGCCCCGGCCGGGGTCTTCCGGTCGGCGGGCTGCACGGGCTGACCGGTCACGGCAGCTCCTCTCACTCGGTCGCCACTGTCCCGCGCATCTCGCCATTCAGACCTGAATTGCAGATAACGGGAAACAGTTGCGGAGAACGTTAACGGATCACGAACCTGCTGTCAGCACCGCCCCAGGTGCGGATCAGGAGAACTGCCCCATGTTGAAGTACGTCCTGGACATCGTGGATCTGCTGGACGATCCCGACGTCGACGGCAAGCGCGTCGCGGCCCACCTCGACTCCGTCGCGGGGCCCGAGGGCTCCGGCGCGGAGGTCACCACCGTCACCGGCGAGCGCGGCTCGACGGACTTCGTGCTCGTCCGCATCCCGGGCCGCAACGGCCGGACCGGCGGCGGCCCGGCCCGCACCCTCGGTGTGGTGGGGCGGCTGGGCGGCGTCGGGGCGCGCCCGGAGATGACCGGCCTGGTCTCCGACGCCGACGGCGCGGTGGCCGCGCTGGCCACCGCCGCCAAGCTGCTCGACATGCGCCGCCGCGGGGACGTGCTCGACGGCGACGTGGTCGTCGCGACGCACATCTGCCCGGACGCCCCGACCGCACCGCACGACCCGGTGCCGTTCATGGACTCGCCGGTCGACATCGCGACCATGAACCGGCACGAGGTCACGGGCGAGATGGAGGCGGTGCTCTCCATCGACACCACCAAGGGCAACCGGATCATCAACCACAAGGGCCTCGCCCTGTCGCCCACCGTCAAGGAGGGCTGGGTGCTCAAGGTCAGCGACCAGCTCGGTCAGCTGCTGGCCGTCGTGACCGGTGAGCCGTTGGTCACGTACCCGGTGACCACCCAGGACATCACCCCGTACGGTAACGGTGTACACCACATCAATTCGATCCTGCAGCCGGCCACGGCGACGGCCGCTCCGGTCGTCGGCCTCGCGATCACCTCCGCGGCGGCGGTGCCCGGCTGCCAGACGGGCGCGAGCCACGAGACCGACATCGCGGCCGCGGCCCGGTTCGCCGTCGAGACCGCGAAGGCCTACGGCGGCGGACGCCTGGAGTTCCACGATGCCCAGGAGTTCGACTCGCTCGTGTCCCGTTACGGCTCGCTGGCACACCTGCAGACCTTCGGCCGCGCCCCCAGGGAGTCGTGATCATGGCCGCGCACTACAACACCGACGCCGCCCCGGAGACCGGCGGCGCCAGAGCGGTGGGCAGCGACGACTACGCGCTGTCCCGCGTCCCGCGCGAGAAGCGGCTCGGCTTCTGGACGATGCTGCTGCAGTGGCTCGCCCAGTCGGGCTCGATCTCGCAGTTCACCCTCGGCGCCACCATCGGCGTGGGCATGTCCTTCGGGGACGCCTTCCTCGCGTTCACCCTCGGCGCGGTGATCCTGGAGGTCGTGATCTTCGCGATCGGCCTGGCCGGCATGCGCGAGGGCCTGGCGACGCCGCTGCTCACCCGCTGGGTCGGCTTCGGCCGCAACGGCTCGGCCCTGGTCAGCCTGGTGATCTCCATCAGCCTCGTCGGCTGGTTCGGTGTGCAGAACACGATCTTCGGCGACAGTGTGTCCTCGCTGGTCGGCGGGCCGTCCTGGCTGTGGTGCGCGGTCGCCGGCGTGGCGATCACCGTGCTGGTCATCTTCGGCTTCCGGTACATGGCCGTCTTCGCGAAGATCGTCACCCCGCTGTTCTTCGCGATGGTCGCCTGGTCGGTCACCGACGCCCTGAGCGACCACTCGCTGTCCGAGCTGATCCACTCCCCGGCGCCCGGGGAGAGCATCCCGCTCGCCGTCGCCGCGACCGCCATCGCGGGCGGCTACATGACGGGCGCGATCGTCTCGCCGGAGATGACCCGCTACAACCGCAAGGGCAGCCACGTCTTCCTGCAGAGCGCCTCGTCGATGATCCTGTCCGAGTACATAGTCGGCCTGACCGGCGTCCTGCTCGGCCACATGGTCGGCAGCGGCCAGGTCTCGCAGATCGTGCTCTCGACCTCCGGCGTCTTCGGCGTGCTCGTCGTCCTGATGTCCACGGCGAAGATCAACGACTGGAACCTGTACGGCTCCTCGCTCGGCGTCGTCAACTTCTTCCAGGTCGTCTTCGGCAAGCGCCTGCACCGCGGCGCGGTCACCATCGCCCTCGGCGTCGCCGGCACCGTCCTGTCCGCGGTCGGCATCATGACCCACTTCACCGACTTCCTGTCCGTGCTGGGCGTGGCCATCCCGCCGGTGGGCGGCATCATCGTCGCCGAGTACTGGGTGGTGCGCCGCACGCGTGCGCCCCTGGACGCCACCCGCGAGGCCGGGACCCTGCCCGCCACCTCGCCGACCTGGGTGCCGATGTCCCTCGTCATCTGGGCGGTCGCGTTCTGTGTCGGCAAGTTCTACGACGGCGGCATCCCCGCCCTGAACTCCCTGCTGGCCGCGTTCGTCCTCTACTGCGTCCTCGGCTACGCCGGCTGGATCAGGACGTACGGCACCACGACCCTCGACGACGACGCCGGCACCGTCCCGTCCCAGGCCGCCCCCGGCACGGCCACCGTAGGAGCATGATGAGCACCACCGTCCCGACCGCCCTCGTCCCCGCCTCCGAGGAGGCGCAGCGCGAAGTCGTCGAGCTGTGCGCGGAGCTGATCCGCTTCGACACCTCCAACCCCACCAGCGACGAGCGGGCCTGCGCCGACTGGGTCGTGGCCCGTCTCGCCGAGGTGGGCATCGCCTCCGAGCTGGTGGAGAGCGCCCCGGGCCGCGCCAACGTCATCGCCCGCATCCCCGGCGCCGACCCGGCGCGCGGCGCCCTGCTCGTCCACGGTCACCTGGACGTCGTCCCCGCCGACCCGGCCGAGTGGCAGGTGCCGCCGTTCTCCGGCGAGATCCGCGACGGCTACCTGTGGGGGCGCGGCGCCATCGACATGAAGGACACGGTGGCCGTCATGCTGGCCACCGCCCGGCACTTCGCCCGCACCGGCACCCGGCCCGCCCGCGAGATCGTCCTCGCCTTCCTCGCCGACGAGGAGGCGGGCGGCAGGTTCGGCGCCCACTGGCTGGTCGAGCAGCGGCCCGAACTGTTCGCCGGGGTCACCGAGGCGATCGGCGAGGGCGGCGGCTTCAGCTACGCCCTGGACGACACCCGGCGCCTGTACCCGATCGAGAACGCCCAGCGCGGCATGGCGTGGATGGAGCTGACGGCCACCGGGCGGGCCGGGCACGGCTCCTCCCCGAACGACGAGAACGCCGTCACCGACCTCGCCGAGTCCCTCACCCGCATCGGCCGCCACACCTTCCCGGTCCGGTTGATCGAACCCGTGCGGGCCCTGCTCGCCGAGGCCGCCCGCCTCCAGGGCGTCGACGTCGACCTCGACGCGGAGGACCTGGACACCGAGCTGGCCAAGCTGGGCCCGGTGACCGACTTCATGCAGGTCGTGCTGCGCAACTCGGCCAACCCGACCATGTTCTCGGCCGGCTACCAGACGAACGTGATCCCGGGGAAGGCCACGGCCCGCGTCGACGGCCGCTTCCTGCCCGGCCACGAACAGGAGCTGATCGACACGATCGACGCGCTGCTCCTGCCCTCGGTCTCCCGGAGGTGGGTCAACCACGACATCGCGATGGAGACCACCTTCGACGGCCCGCTCGTCGACGCCATGTGCGCCGCCGTACGCGCCGAGGACCCCGACGGCCACCCGGTGCCGTACTGCAACCCGGGCGGCACCGACGCCAAGGCCTTCACCAAGCTGGACATCCGCTGCTTCGGCTTCAAGGGCCTGAAGCTGCCCCACGACCTCGACTACGGCCGCCTCTTCCACGGCGTCGACGAACGGGTACCGCTGGAGGGCCTGCGCTTCGGGGTGCGGGTGATGACCCGGCTGTGGCAGGGCTGCTGAAACGGCCCGGGAATGCGCCGGCGGCGGACGGTGTTGACTGGGGCGACTGACATGCGCGGGTCAGAACCGCAGCCGCGCGGCGGTCGAGAGGAGCACCCATGGCACGCAGCACCGCACGCCCGGTCGTCCGGCTGAAGTCGACCGCCGGGACCGGCGTCACCTACGTGACGCGCAAGAACCGGCTCAACGACCCCGACCGGCTCGTCCTGCGCAAGTACGACCCGGTGGCCGGGCAGCACGTCCCCTTCCGCGAGGAACGCTGAACGGCAGGCCGGAGCGAGGAGATCTCATGAAGGTTCGCAATTCCCTGCGCTCACTGAAGGCCAGGCCCGGCGCACAGGTGGTGCGCCGCCGGGGCGTGACCTACGTGATCAACAAGAAGGACCCGCGTTTCAAGGCCCGCCAGGGCTGAGAAGCGTCACGGTCCCTGCGGCCCGGTCCCGTGAGCGGCGGGACCGGGCCGTTCCATGCCGTGACGCGGCTCAGTCGGCGATGTCGACGCCGTACCCCCGGGCCAGGGCCTCCAGCCCGTGGTCGTAACCCTGGCCGACGGCCCGCAGGCGCCAGCTGTCACCGCGCCGGTAGATCTCGGCGAGCAGCATGGTGCGCTCGGTGGTGGCGGCGTCCAGGGTGGCCTGCACGAGCGCCGCCGCGCTGGAGCCGGGGCCGGAGCTGATGTGCAGGGCACCGACGTCGCCGAAGGCCGGGGAACCGTCGATGGCGGCCGCGACGACGACCTTGCGGGCCGAGGGCGGCAGTGTGGCGAGGTCCACGCTGACGGTCTGCTCGGTCGGCCCGTCGCTCAGGAGCCGTACCGTGCCGCCCGGGTTCTCCGGTGCGCCGTAGAAGACGAAGTCCTCGTCGAACGCGACCTGGTCGTCCTCGTCCAGCACGAAGGCGACCACGTCGATCTCGCACACCGTCTGCTGCGCCCACGACGCGGTGACGGTCCAACGGGGCGCCGGCCCTCGTCCGTCGGGCAGCGGCAGGTCGACGACGCCACCGCACGGCAGCACGTGGGCGGCCGCGCGCCGGTCACCGGCTCGGGGCTGTTCCGCGACGACAGGGGCGATCAGCCACGCGGCGTCGTGGGTGGGCAGGAGCAACGAGGTGATGCGGGCCATGCGGCGGTCGGCGTGGCCACCGTCGAGGAGGACGACGTCGGTGACACCGGCGGACAGGTTGATGGCCGCGGCTCCACCGAGTTCCACGACGCGGGTGCGAGCGGCCACCGCGTCGGGGTGGGTGCCGCCGAGCACGAGCACACGCCGCCCGGAGAGCGGCCCGCGCGGCTTGGCCGGACGCCGGACGGGCTGTGGGCGGTGCGCCGCCTCCGGTTCCGTCCGCGCCGCAGGCCCGGTGGCCTCGGGCGACGGCTCGCGCGGTGCCGGAACGGCCGGTGGTACGGGCGCGGTGGCGGACGGGCCGGTGGCGGACGGGCCGGCGGCGGTCCGCGGGCTCGTGCCGTCGTGGCGGGTGCCGGGCCGGACATCACCGAGCAGCCGCAGGAACGCCGGCTCGTCGATGACCGGAACACCTTCGGCCAGGGCGCGCCGGGCCTTGGCGGAGCCCGTGGAGGCGTCATTGGTGACCAGGGCGCTGGTGTGCCGGCTGACGGTCGTCATCATGTTCAGTCCGGCTGCGGAGGCCCGGCTCACCAGTTCGGCCCGCGCGGTCCGCGTCTCCCCGGTGATGGCGATCTTCATGCCCTGCACCAGAGGTCCGCCCGCCGTGAGCCGCCCCGGATTGCGGAAGGCGCACACCGCCTTCGGCGGCTTCGGCGCGAACCGCGGATCCTGCCGGGGCGGGCAGGCCACCAGCGGCAGCGGCAGGCCGAGCTGCGCCGCCTCCCGCAGCGAGGCGCGCAGCACGCCGGCCAGTACCCGGGTGTCGTCGAGCGCGTCGTGCGCCCGGACCTGAGGGACGCCGTAGTGCGCGGCGAGCGTGCCGAGTCTCAGGTCGTCGGTCGGCGGATCGACGCGGCGGTTCAGCGCGAGCGTGCACAGCCGTCGGGTGACCGGCAGCGGGACGCCGGCACGGGCGAACTCGTGGGCCAGGAAGTCGTAGTCGAACTGTGCGTTGTGCGCGACCAGGACCCGGTCCCGCAGCATGCCGCCGATCCGCTCGGCCACCTGCTCGAAGGTGGGCGCCCCGCGCAGCCGCTCGGCCGTCAGACCGTGCACGTGCACCGGCCCCGGGTCGCAGCCGGGGTCCAGGAGCGTCGAGAACTCCCCGGTCTGCCCACCGTCGGGGCCCAGCGTCACCACGGCAACGGAGAGCACCCGGTCACGGCGTGGGACGAGCCCCGAGGTCTCCACGTCCACCAACGCCCAGTCATGGGCGTAGTCGTGCAGGTCGGACAGGTCGGGGGCGGCAGACGCGAGAGACATGACGGAAGGATGATGGCATATCCCTCGGTCCTTCAACCCGAATGCCCATTGCTCCTGGTTTGCCTGACACCCAGTGAGGAGTACTGCGCCACCCCGTCGGAGCGGGGCCGGGCGCGGACGTGCCCCGGGGTGTGGGGAGCCCCGGGGCACGGTTGCTTCAGGCCGAAGGTGTGAAGCGTGTCATGGTGTCACCGTGTCACGGCACGATCTTCAGCAGGCGGTTCGGTGAGCCCGTACCGGGGCTGGTGACCTTGCCCGTCGTGGCGCCGTTCACCAGGGCGGTGGCGACCTGTGCCGGGGTGGCGGTGGCGTGGTTCGCCAGGTAGACCGCGGCCGCGCCCGCGACGTGCGGGGTCGCCATCGACGTACCGGAGATGGTGTTGGTGGCGGTGTCACCGGTGTGCCAGCCGGCCGTGATGGAGGAGCCGGGCGCGAAGAGGTCGAGCACCGAGCCGTAGTTGGAGTAACCGGCCTTCGCGTCGGTGCTGGTGGTGGCGCCGACCGTGATGGCCTCGGTGACCCGGGCGGGGGAGTACGAGGAGGCGCTGGCACCGCTGTTGCCCGCCGCGACGGCGTAGGTGACGCCGCTGGCTATGGAGTTGCGGACGGCTCTGTCCAGGGTGGTGGACGCCCCGCCGCCGAGCGACAGGTTGGCGACCGAGGGGCCCGAGTGGTTCGCGGTGACCCAGTCGATGCCGGCGATGACGCCGGCGGTCGTGCCCGAGCCGTTGTTGTCCAGCACCCGGACCGCCACGACCTTCGCCTTCTTGGCGGCGCCGTAGGTCGTGCCCGCGATCGTGGTGGCCACATGGGTGCCGTGGCCGTTGCCGTCGGAGGCGGTGGTGTCGCCGTCCACGGCGTCGTAGCCGTAGGAGGCACGGCCGCTGATCTGCTGGTGGGTGATGCGTACGCCGGTGTCGATGACGTACGCCGTCACGCCGCTGCCGGCGCTGTCCGGGTAGGTGTAGGTGCCGGAGAGCGGGAGCGACGTCTGGTCGATGCGGTCCAGGCCCCAGGGCGCGTTGGACTGCGTCGTGTCGGCGAGGCGGACGCGCTGGTCCTGCTCGACGGAGGCCACGGCCGGGTCGGCGGCGAGCCGCCTGGCCTCGGTGGCGGAGAGGGTGACGGCGTAGCCGTTCAGGGCGCTCCGGAACGTCTTCTTCACCGTGCCGCCGTACTCCTCGACGACGTCCTTGCCGGCGGCCGAGGACGCCTTCAGGCCGGTGCTCTTCTTGAGCGTGACGATGTAGCTGTCCTTGACCGCCGTCGGCGAACCGGCGGCGAGGACGGTGCCCTCCGCGGGAGCGGCCTGGGCGGGAACGGCGGTGAGCCCGCCGGCGAGGGCGGTGGTGGCCACGCCGGCCAGTGCGGCGAACCGGAATCTCTTGCTCCGCAGTCGTGCCATGACGAGGGAGTCCTCCTCCGGACGGCGCGCGCCCGGGTGGGGCGCGCGTCTGTGGGGGGTGTGCGCGTGATCGCGCACACGACCGGGAGCATCGCGTTCCGCTCCGGGCCGTGATCAAGCGTCGGCCGTCCGTGACTGCGGAACAAGGGAGTTGAGGACTTGTCAACAAACCTGTCATGAGCACGAAATGCTCAGTGGTGTGCGGCCCGCTCCAGCAAGGTCTGCAGATACAGACCGCGCCCGGCGTCCAGCGGGCCCGGCGTGTGGGTGCGGACGGCGGTCGCGAAGTCGCGGCGCAGAACGGGCCAGCACTCCTCGTGGTCGATGCCGGCCGTGTCGTAGACGAGGGGGAGCGCGGGGCCGAACAGCTCGACGCGGGTGAGGGTGTGCGGGACGGCGACCGAGCCGGACAGGGAGGCCTGGCTCACCGCGCCGTTCTCGTGTTCGCAGGTCAGCTCGAACCACCGGCGTGCGTCGCCCGTGCCGCGGATGGCGGTGATGGGGCCGATCGCCGCGTCCAGCAGGTCGAGCAGATGGGGTCCGAGGTCGAGCAGGGCTCCGTGTTCGAGGCGCCAGCCGGTGGCGAACTCGCCCTCCAGGAAGGCGCCGTGGAGGTAGCAGGCGCGGGCGCCGCGGACATCGAGCGTGCGCGCGGCCTCCAGGAAGGCACGGGTCGCGGGGTGGTAGCGCTTGGTGAGGACGAGCTGGGAGACGACTCCCGCCTCGGCGATCGCGTCGGCCACCCGGCGGGCCGCGGGCAGGTCGGGGCCGAGGGGCTTCTCCAGCAGCAGGGCCTTGCCCCGCTTCGCCGCCAGCGGGGCCAACTCGGCCTGGACCGCAGGGGGAACGGCGAAGGCCACGGCCTCGCAGCGGTCCAGCAGCTCCTCGAAGCCGGCGGCGACATGGGCGGCGTACGGGGCGGCGGTCTCACGGGCCGCCTCCGGACGGCGGGCCCAGACCGCGGCGAGCCGGGTCTCCGGCCCGGCGGCGAGGACGCGGGCGTGCATGGCCCTGGCCCAGGGCCCGGCGCCCACGAGCCCGACCTCGACGGGCCGGTGGGTCCACGGGGCGGGGGAGGCAGTGGTCACGGTGTTCCTGTCTGTGGGAGGGCGGCACGGCGGTCACCGTGCGAGGCGGTCGAGCCGGGCGTCGGCGCGGGCGGGGGAGTAGAGGGACTCCACGACCATGGCGGCGGCCCCGATGAGCCCGGCGTGGTCGCCCAGCCGCGAGGTGACGACCTGGAGGTTGGCGGTGGCACGCGGCATGGCGCGCTGGTAGAGCAGCTCACGCACGCCGGTCAGGAAGGGGACTCCCGAGAGTTCGCCGGCGATCATCAGGACGCCGGGGTTGAGCAGGGTGACGACGGTCACCAGGACCTCGCCCACCCGGCGTCCGGCCTCCCGGGCCAGGCGGATGGCGTCCGGGTGACCCTCGTTGAGCAGCCGTTTGACGTCCCGTCCGGAAGTGGTGTCGTGGCCCAGGGCGGACAGCTCCCTGGCGATCGCCCGGCCGCTGGCGACGGCGGCCAGGCAGCCGGGGGAGCCGCACATGCACAGGGCGTCGGGCCGGTCGTGCAGACGGATGTGCCCGATGTCGCCGGCCCCGCCGTCGACACCCCGGAAGAGGTTGCCGTCGATGACGACGCCCGCGCCGATGCCGGTGGACACCTTCAGCAGGAGGAAGGCGGAGCAGTCACGGTGGTTGGCCTGGTGCTCGGCCAGCGCCATGAGGTTGGCGTCGTTGTCCACCAGGACCGGAACGGCCTCGTCCTCGGGGCCGGTTCCCATCTGGTGCGCGTACGCCTTCTGCAGGCGCTCGCGGATCGGGTAACGGTCCCAGCCGGGCATGATGGGCGGCTCGATCACCCGGCCCGACTCCCAGTCGACGGGACCGGGCACGGACAGCCCGATGCCGCAGACATGGGCCGGCGGCACACCGGCGGCCGCGATCAGGTCCGGGAACCAGCCCGCCAGACGGTCCAGCACGGGCTCGGGGCCTTCGCTGATGTCCATCGGACCGGTGTGCTCGGCCAGGATGGTGCCCGCGAGGTCGACGACCGCCGCGCGGGCGTGCCGGGTCTCCAGGTCGAGGGCGATGACCGAGGCGTGGGTGGGGTCGAAGACGATCCGGTCGGACGGCCGGCCGCCGGTGGAGGTGCCGGTCGTGTGACGCAGCCAGCCCGCCTGGTTGAGCAGGTCGAGGCGCTGCCCGACGGTGGAGCGGGACAGCCCGGTGGCACGCTGGAGGCCGGCCCGGGTGTTGGCGCGGCCGCTGCGGATCAGCTGCAGCAGTTCTCCCGCGCTTACCTGGCTTGACGTCATCATGGAGGCCCCCATAGCTCAGCTCTTGTCGGCGCCGCTGGTCAGGCCCTCGGTGAGCAGGCGTTCGGCGGCGAAGAACAGAAGTACCACGGGGATCGTCAACACCACGGAACCGGCCATCAGGACGGTCTTCGGCACCTCGATCCCGTTGGAGAGCTGGGCGAGGCCGAGGGAGACGGTCCACTTGTCGGGGTCGGCCGCGAGGAAGAGCAGGGCGAAGAGGAACTCGTTCCACGCGATCATGAAGACGTACAGACCGGTCGCCATCAGGGACGGCAGGGCGAGCGGCAGGATCACCTTGCGGACCGTCTGCAGCCGGGAGCACCCGTCCAGCGCCGCCGCCTCCTCGATGGAGTACGGGATGGTGACCAGGTAGTTCTTCAGCATGTAGATCGACACCGGCACGGTCTGGGCGACGTAGACGATGGCGAGGCCGACCAGGCTGGAGGACAGTCCCATCTTCGCGAAGATGACGAACAGCGGGACCGCCAGCAGCGTCGCCGGAAACAGGTACACGGCCAGGAAGAGCGCGCTGACCTGGCGGTGGCCGAAGAACTTCAGCCGGCTCACGGCGTAGGCGCCGGGCACGGCGGCGACCAGGGTGAGCACCACCGTGCCGAGGGACACCAGCGCGGAGTTGAGCAGGAACTTCAGGAAGCCCTGACCGCCGGAGTCGGCGGAGCGCAGCACGTCGCGGTAGGTGGTGACGGTGAAGTCCTTGGCCGAGACCCACAGGGACCCCGGGTCGAGCAGCAGCGCGTCGATGGGCTTCAGCGACAGCAGCACCATGTAGTAGAAGGGCAGCACGGTGATCACCGCGAGGAACGCGATGACGACCCGGCGCAGGACGCCGAAGAACCTCTCCTCGAACTGGGCGCGGGTCATCACGACTCCTCCTGGACCTTGTTGCCGAAGAACTTGAAGTAGCAGCCCAGCAGGATCATGAGCGAGACGGCCAGGACCAGGGCCTGGGCGGCGGCGGCCCCCACGTCGTAGCGGGCGGTCAGGAAGTCGTAGACGCGCACGGCCGCCACGTCGGTGCCCGCGCCGCCCCCGGTGAGCAGGTAGACGTCGTCGAACTTGTTGAACGTCATGATGAACCGCAGGACGCACAGCAGGGCGATGACCGGCATCAGCTGGGGGAGCAGGATGTGCCGGAACCGCTGGGTGGGGGTGGCCCCGTCGACGAGCGCGGCCTCCTCCAGCCCGTCGGGCACCGCCTGCAACCGGGCCAGGATGAACAGGAAGGCGAAGGGGAAGTAGCGCCAGCACTCGAAGGCGATGACGGTCAGCAGCGCCAGCGGGATCTCGAAGTGCAGCCCGAGCAGGTGCACTTCGTACTCGCGGGTGGACAGGAACGCGATCGGGTCGTCCCAGCCGAACAGGCGCCGGCCCCAGTCGTTGACGACGCCGTACTGCGGACTGAGCGCGACCTCCCAGACGAAGGCCACGGCGACGACGGGTGCGACGTACGGCAGCAGCATCGCCGCGCGCAGCAGCCCGCGCCCCCGGAACGGCTTGCGCAGCGCGAGCGCGGCGGCCAGGCCGAGGACGACGGAGCCGAGCGTGGACCCGGCCGTGTACAGCAGGGTGGTGCCGAGGCTGGACCAGAAGCCGGCCGAGTCGAAGACCTGGGTGAAGTTGTCCAGGGACCAGTTGCCGAACAGGCCCATGCCCTGGATGTCGACGAGCTTGGCGTCCTGGAACGCCAGCAGCACGGTCCACGCGATGGGCAGCACGACCACCACGAGGACCACGAGGAAGGTGGGGGAGACGAACGCGAGGCCCGCGCGGTTGGCGCGCCGGCTCGCGGTCATCGGGCGGCGGCCCGAGGAGGCGGACGGGTCCGCCGGCCGGGGGCCGGAGTCCCGGCGCTCTGGGGCGCCGGCTGGGGCTGTAGTCATGAGGGGACCTTCGTGACGTGCAGGCGGGCGGCTACTGCAGGGACTTCTTCAGGGCGGCGACCTCGTCGTCGGCTTCGCGTGCCGCCTCGGACGGCGAACTCTGGCCGCTGGTCATGGCGCCGATGGCCTTGGGCACGGGCAGTTCGCCGTTGGTGGCGCCGACGAGGGTTCCTTCGCCCTGGGTGATGCCCCAGCGCCGCATGTTGCCGACGCCGTCGGCGAGCTGGTTCAGCAGGCTGGCGGGGAAGACCTCGTCGAGGGGCTTGCGGGTGTCGACGCCGATGTCGCTGTGCCGCCAGGCGTCGAGATAGCGGCCGGGGTCGGCGGCGGTGCCGGTGCGGACGGGGATCTTGCCCTCGGGCGCCATGCCGAACCAGGACTCGTAGCCCGTGCCCATCATGTACTCGATGAACTCACGGGACGCCGCCGTCTCGGCCGTCTTGGTGGTCACCCAGGAGGTGATCTCGCCGAACTGGGCCGCCTCCTTGCCGTCGGGGCCCTTCATCGCGGTCACGATGCCGCTGTTGTCCGACAGGTACCGGGGGTCCTTCTTGCACTCGGGGCAGCTGGGCAGGGCGTCCTCGCGCAGGCCGGCCAGCTCGTCCAGCAGGAACGAGGACCAGATGATCATGGAGGAGCGGCCGGCGAAGTAGGTCGCGCGGGTGGAGTCCACGGTCTGGGTGCCCGGGGCGCCGTAGGTGCGGGCCAGCTGGTCGTAGGCGCGGAACGCGGTCTCGCACTGCGGGGAGTCGAGGGCGACCTCGCTCCGGTCGTCGACGAGCTGGCAGTCGTTGGCGAGCGCGATGCTCTCGAAGCTCTGGGAGGTGAAGACGTCGCTCGGGTCGGTGGCCGCCGAGACGCCGTCGTACCCCTTGGTGGTGAGGGCCTTGGCGGCGGCCAGCGCGTTCCCGTAGGTGTCCGGGGCCGGGAGGTCCTTCTGCTCGAACCGGTCCTTCCGGTACACCAGCAGCTGGAGCCAGGCGTCGGAGGGCACGCCGAGGCTGGTGGCGCCGTCGGAGGTCAGCTCCAGCGCGTTGGCGTTGAACGTGTCGCGCCCGAGCTCGCCCACGATCCGCTTCGGGATGTCGGTGTTCAGCAGGCCGTTGGTGTACATCTGCCAGACCTGGCCCATCGGCGCCGCGCCGATCACGTCGGGCAGCGTGCCCGAGGCCGCCGCCGACATGATCAGCTGGGGCATCTGGCCCTCGTCGACCCCGACGAGATGGACCTTGATCCCCGTTTCCTTCTCGAACCCGTCGATCACCTTCCGCGTCGCGGCGACGCGATCAGGAAGGTTCTCCTGGGACCAGACCGTGATCTCACGGTCCGGTGTGCCGGGTCCGGTGCTGCCGGCACAGCCCGACAGCAGCCCTGTCGCCAGGGCTGCCGTGACGCCGACCGCGGTCATCCTCGACCGCAGGGTCATGATGCGCATTGCGTGTCCTCGTTCCGGCTTACGTCTACTCGCCACGCATCTCAGCATCAGTTTTGCGTGTTGACAAGACATAAGTTGTGGATATTGTCGACGCAACCGCACCAGCAACCATCCGGAGCCGTCCGTGTCGCCCGTGTCGTCCGTCTCATCCGTGGAACGCGTCGTTCAGTTCACCGGCCCCCGTCAGGTGGAGGTCGCCGAGCACGTCCGGGCCGAACTGCCGCCCGGCCATCTGCGGGTCCGCACCCGCTACTCGGGCATCTCGGCGGGCACCGAGCTCACCGCCTACCGCGGCACCAACCCGTATCTGACGCGCACCTGGGACCCCGAGGCACGCCTGTTCCGCGAGGGCGCGCCCGGCATCGAGTATCCGGTGGCCGGCTGGGGCTACTCGGAGGTCGGCGAGGTCGTCGAGATCTCCCCGGAGCTGGCCGGCACGCCGGGACTGCCGGCCGTCGGCGACCTGGTGTGGGGCATCTGGGGCCACCGCAGCGAGGGGATCGTCCCCGCCGAGCGCATGACCGGCCACACCCTGCCGGCCGGCCTGGAGCCGCTGGCCGGTGCCTTCGCCCGGGTCGGCGCCATCGCGTACAACGCCGTCCTGGCCGGCGACATCCACCTCGGCGAGGACGTCGCCGTGTTCGGGCAGGGCGTCATCGGCCTGCTCACCACCCGCCTCGCCCAGCTCAGCGGTGCCCGCGTCACGGCCGTCGACGCCCTCGACGGCCGCCTGGAGACCGCGAAGCGCTACGGCGCCCAGCACACCCTCAACGCCCGCACCGACGCCGTCGCCGAACGGATCCGCGAGGCCACCGCGGGCCTCGGCGCCGACCTCGCCATCGAGATCAGCGGCGCCTACCCGGCCCTGCACGAGGCCCTGCGCTCGGTCGCCGCCGGCGGCCGGGTGGTCGCCTCCGGCTTCTACCAGGGCGACGGAATCGGCCTGCGCCTCGGCGACGAGTTCCACCACAACCGCGTCCAGCTGATCTGCTCCCAGATCGGCGGCGTGCCCCCGCAGCTGTCGAACCGCTGGACGGTCGAGCGCCTCCAGCAGACCTTCCTGCGCCTGGTCGCCGAGGGCCAGGTGGACGTCACCTCCCTGGTGAGCCACGTGATCCCGGCCGCCGACGCCGCCGACGCCTACGTACTGCTGGACGAGCGCCCCGCCGAGGCGCTGCAGGTCGTCCTGGAATTCTGAGAGTCCCGAAAGGCCCCCTCCCCATGCTCAAGACCGCCGTCCAGGAACAACTCCTGCCCGGAGACACCCTCCAGGCCAAGTGGGACTTCGCCCAGCAGGCCGGCTACGACGCCGTCGAACTGCGCGGCAAGGGCGACCTCCACTTCGCCTCCCGGCTCGACGAACTCAAGCAGGCCGCCAAGGACGGCGTCGTCATGCCGACCGTCTGCGTCGACATGCTGCACTTCCTCGGCGCCTTCGACGAGGACCTGCGGCGCGACGCCGTCGCCCAGATGAAGTCCCAGCTCACCGTCATCGCCGAGATCGGCGGCGTGGGCGCCCAGACCCCCGCCTCGTACGGCATGTTCTCCCGGCGCCTGCCCCCCTTCGAGCCCCCGCGCACCGAGGAGGAGGACCGCGAGGTGCTCCTCGCCGGCCTCACCGAACTCGGCGAGCACGCCCGCAAGGAGGGCGTCACGCTCTTCCTGGAGCCGCTCAACCGCTACGAGGACCACATGGTCAACCGGCTCGAACAGGCCGCCGACCTGATCCGCGCGACCGGCCTGGACTCGATCCGGATCGGCATCGACAGCTACCACATGAACATCGAGGAGACCGACCCCGCCGCCGCGATCCTCGCCCACGCCGACGTCATCGGCCACGCCCAGGTCTCCGACTCCAACCGCTTCCAGCCCGGCGCCGGACACCTCGACTGGCCCGCCTGGCTCGGCGCCCTGCACACCATCGGCTACGACGGCCACCTGGCCCTGGAGTGCCGCCTGACCGGCGACCCCGTCGAAGCCGTGCGCTCCGTCCCCGCCTTCCTGAAGAGGTCGGGCGCGTGACATCCCCCCTGGACCTCCTCGACCGGCCCGCGCCCACCGCGCCCGCAGACCACCTGACACTGCGGCGCGGTGCGGCGCGGGTCCTCCTCGGCAACTGGACCGGCACCTCCACCGTCCCCTCCCGCACCCTCTACCCCCACCAGTGGAGCTGGGACTCGGCGTTCATCGCCATCGGCCTGCGCCACCTCTCCGTGCGCCGCGCCCAGCGGGAGCTGGAATCCCTGCTGGCCGGGCAGTGGGCCGACGGACGCGTCCCCCACATCGTCTTCAACCCCGCCCTGCCGCACGACGCCTACTTCCCGAGCCCCGACTTCTGGCAGTCCTCCCGGGCCGGCCGGACCGCGGGCGCACCCCCGTCTCCCGAGACCTCCGGCATCGTCCAGCCCCCGGTGCACGCCCTGGCCGCCTGGCTCGTGCACCGGGCCGACCCGGCGGAGTCCCGGCGCCGCGGCTTCCTCGCCCGCCTCCGGCCACGGCTCGCGGCCTGGCACGACTACCTCCTCACCCGCCGCGACCTCGGCGGCGGCGGACTGGCCGCCGTCGTCCACCCGTGGGAACCGGGCATGGACAACAGCCCCTGCTGGGACCGCGCCCTGGAACGCGTCGAACCCACGCCGCCCGGGGCCTTCCGGCGCGCCGACCTCGACCACGGCCATCCCGCCGACCGGCCCACCGACCTCGACTACGGCCGCTACGTGCGGCTGGCGACCGACTACCGCGAGGCGGGCTACGACGACCGCGGACTCACGCACCGGTTCGCCGTCGAGGACCCCTGCTTCAACGCCCTGCTGGTCGTCAGCGAACTGGCCCTGGCCGCCATCGCCCGCGAACTGGGCACGAACGGCGAACCGCACACCGCACGCGCCGCCCGGCTGACCCGGCGGATGGTCACCCGGCTGTGGGACGAGGACGCCGGCCTGTTCCGCGCGCGCGACCTGCACACCGACACCCTCGTCGACGAACGCGGTGTCTCCGGGCTGATCCCGCTCGTCGTGCCCGGCCTGCCGACGGACGTCGTCCGGCACCTGTGCACGACGCTCGACGGCCCGCACTTCGACGCCCCGGCCACCCGCCTGGTCCCGAGCTACGACCTCACCGGCCACGCCTTCGACCCCACGCGGTACTGGCGCGGCCCCGCCTGGTTCAACACCGCCTGGCTGATCCAGCGCGGACTGCGCACCCACGGCCTCCAGGAGGGCGCCGCACGCCTGCGGGACGGCTTCCTCGCCGAGGCGGGACGCTCCGGGTTCGCCGAGTACGTCGACCCGTCCACCGGCGCCGCCCGCGGCACCCGGCAGTTCTCCTGGACCGCCGCGCTCACGCTCGACCTGCTGTGCGCCGACCCGAAGGAACCCATGCCATGACCGCGGCCGACCACCGCGTCCAACTGGTGCGCGACGCCACCTTCGTACGCCTCGGCGCAGACGGGGAGATCAGCGGCACCCGCGGATCCGCCCCCGACGGACTGTTCGCCCGCGACGCCCGTCACCTCAGCCGCTGGCAGCTCACCGTCGACGGCACCGCACCCGTCGCCCTCGTGCCGGCGACCGCGGAGACGGACGACACGGCCGCCTGCGTCCTGACGCCCGAGGGCACGCGGGACAACCCGCCCCCGTACACCGTCTTCCGCACACAGAGCGTCGGCGCGGGCACGTTCACCGAACACCTGCGCATCGTCAGCAACCGCCCCGACCCGGTGACCGCACGCCTCGACCTCACCGTCGACGCCGACTTCGCCGACCTCTTCGAACTGCGCGCCGACGACCGCCACTACACCAAACCCGGCGCGGAAGGCCACGTCCACCACACGGCCGACGGACTGCGCTTCGACTACCGGCGATCCGACTGGCACTCCGCCACCTCCGTCACCTGCCGTCCCGCGCCGGACCCGGCCGCCACCACGCCCCCGGATCCGCCAGGCACCGCACGGACGCTCACCTGGCGGCTGTCCCTCGCGGCGCACGGACAGGCCGACCTGCACCTGACCGTCCGCGCCCGCCCCCACGGCCGTCCGCTCACGGCCCCCGCCGAACCGCGCCCGCACCGGCGCGGCCCCGCGGCGGTGGACGGGACGGACGACCTGACCCGCGCCTGCGAGCGCGGCCTCGCCGACATCGACCTGCTGACGATCCCGGTCACCGGCGTGGACGGCGAGGAGGTGCGCATACCCGCCGCCGGCATCCCGTGGTTCCTCACCCTGTTCGGCCGGGACTCCCTGCTGACGTCGTACTTCCTGCTGCCGTACCGGCCCGCGACGGCCGCCGCCGTCCTGAGCGCGCTCGCCGCCACGCAGGGGCGGCGCCACGACACCTTCAGCGGGGAGCAGCCCGGCCGCATCGTCCACGAGACCCGGCACGGCGAACTCGCCCACTTCCGGCAGGTCCCGTACGGCCGGTACTACGGCGCCGTCGACGCCACGCCCCTCTTCCTGGTGCTGCTCCACGCCCACTACGAGACCGTCCGCGACGCCTCGCTCGCGGCACGCCTGGAGGGGCACGCACGGCAGGCCGTGGACTGGATGCTCACCGACGGCGGACTGCGGGAGCACGGCTACCTCGTCTACACCCCGGACCCGGGCGGACTGGTCAACCAGAACTGGAAGGACTCCGCGGGCGCCGTCTGCTTCCGCGACGGCACCCAGGCCCAGGGCCCGATCGCGGTGTCGGAAGCACAGGGCTACGCCTACGACGCCCTCGTGCGCACGGCCGAACTCGCCGACGAGGTCTGGCGGGACGAGCCGTACGCACGGCGCCTGCGCGAAGCCGCCGGCCGGCTGCGCGAGCGGTTCCTCACCGACTTCTGGATGCCGGAGGCCGGCTTCCCCGCCCTCGCGCTGGACGGTGCGGGGCGACAGGTGGACGCCCTGGCGTCGGACGCCGGGCACCTGCTCTGGTCGGGCATCCTCGACGAGGGCCGCGCCCGCCGGGTGGGCCGCCGGCTGCTGGAGCCCGACTTCTTCTCCGGCTGGGCGATCCGCACCCTGGCGGCAGGACAGAAGCCGTACCACCCCCTGTCCTACCACCGGGGCAGCGCCTGGCCGCACGACAACGCCGTCATCGCCCTCGGCCTGGCCCGCCACGGCCTCGCCGCCGAGGCACGTACGGTCGCCGGGGGCCTCGTCGCGGCGGCGGCCCACCACGGTCACCGGCTGCCCGAGGTCATCGCCGGCTACGACCGCGCGGCGACCGCCGGACCCGTCCCGTACCCGCACGCCTGCTCGCCGCAGGCCTGGGCGGCCGCCACGCCGCTGGCCCTGCGCACGGCACTGGAACAGGGCTGACCCCTCACGCGGAGCCGAACAGCTCCCCGGCGTGCTCCAGCGCGAAGCGGGCCACCCGCCTGCCCAGGACGACGCCCGCCTCGTCGGCCGACCGGGTGTGGATGCCGGACAGGACCCGGGCCTCGACGTTCTCGTCGGTGAGCTGCCTCCAGGTGGTGTAGGTGCGGGTCACCCCGGGTGCGGTGGGACTGGTCAGTGCGAACGGGGCGGTGCGCGCACCGGAGAACGCCGTGAGCACAGCCTCCGCCGCCCCCGAGTAGGTGTTGTGGCCGCTCGGGTGGTCGGGGTGGGCGGGCGTGGTGTGCAGCGGGGTCCAGCCCGGGTCGGGGTCGACGGCCCCGGTGCGGATCGCGGTGACCGGGCGCCACCGCTCGTACGCGTACTTGCCGTCGGACGTGGCGATCTGCGTGTCCACCAGGGCCACGTGGAACAGGGCGACCAGCCGGGCCTGTTCGGCGATCCCCCGCGGGGTGCGGGAGAGCGCCACCCGCAGCGGCTCGGTGTACAGGGTGAGCGAGGAGCCCAGCCAGAAGGTGGCCGTCTCGGTCTGGTGCGGGCTGCGCACCGGGCTGTCCACGGAGCCGTACGCACGGACCTCCGCGAGGTCGGCGGCATAGCGGTCGGAGTCCAGCGCGGGCGGCGGACCCGGTCTGAACTGGTCGGGCGTCCTGAGCAGGAAGGGCACGGCGAGCCGGTTGCCGTACTGGGTCGCCGGTGCGTACGAGGGTGGCGTCGGCTGCCAGACCCCGGGCCCGGGAGCCGGTACCGGGTACGGGGCGTTGACCGAGGCGGGATCGAGCCCGTCGTCGCGGCGCGAGCCGAGCACGACGGCGGCCTCGCGCCGCCCCGCCGCGACGCCGAGGCTGCGGGCCTCGCCGCCCGGGACGCGGTCCAGGCTCTGCCGGTACGTGGCGTCCAGCTGCTCGGCCCGGCCGGGGACCAGGTCCACCAGCGCCTGGTGCACGGCCGAGACGAGAGCGGCCTCCTGGTAGGCGGCGCGGTCGACACCCCCGGGCACGCTCCGGACGGCGCGGGCCGCGGCGAGCCACGCGATCGCCCACGTACGGCTGTTGGTGACCTGGGTGGCGGCTCCGGCCGCCGCGATCGTCTCGGCCGTGGTGTCGTACCAGGTGAGCACCGCCGAGCGGCGGTCGGCCGCGACGGCCCGCGGGGCGGCGACGGACGCCGGCAGCAGGGCCGCCGCGCCGAGGGCGACGAACGTGCGGCGGCTGGGACGGGACAGGGGCGGTGTCACGCGGTCTCCTTCGACGGGACGGGGGCGGCGGCGGGGCGCGGCAGCCCGTAGTGCTCGCGGAGCGTGGCGCCGGTGTAGGCGGTGCGGAACAGGCCGCGCGCCCGCAGGATCGGCACCACGTGTTCGGTGAAGAGGTCGAATCCGCCGGTGAGCCAGGGCGGCATGATGTTGAAGCCGTCGGCGGCTCCGTGCTCGAACCACTCCTGGATCTCGTCGGCGACCTGCTCCGGCGTACCCGCGACCACACGGTGGCCGCGGGCGCCGGCCAGGCGGTGCAGGAGCTGCCGGACCGTGGGCTGTTCGCGGTCGATGATGTCCAGGACGAGCTGGAAGCGGCTGCCGTTGCCGCGTTCGCCCCGGGTCTCGATGAGGGCCCGCGGCACGGGGCCGTCGAGCTCGTCGGCGCTCAGCTCCAGCCCCAGCAGCCGCTGGAGCAGGTGGAGCGAGTACTCGGGCTGGGTGAGTTCGTTGAACTCCTCGTGCAGCGCGCGTGCCTCCGCCTCCGTCGAGCCGATGAAGGGGCTGATGCCCGGCAGGACGATCACCCGCTGCGGATCCCGGCCCAGCGCGGCGGCCCGCGCCTTGAGGTCGGCGTAGAACTCCTGGCCGCTGCGCAGCGTCTGGTGCGCGGTGAACACGGCCTCGGCGTACGCGGCCGCGAAGGCGCGGCCGTCCTCGGAGGACCCGGCCTGCACGTAGACCGGGCGGCCCTGCGGGGAGCGGGGCAGGTTCAGCGGTCCGCGCACCTTCAGATGGCGGCCGGCGTGGTCGATCTCGTGGATGCGGTCCGTGTCGGCGAACAGCCCGGACTTCTGGTCGGCGACCAGCGCCTCGTCCTCCCAGCTGTCCCACAGCTTCGTCACGACGTCCACGAACTCCCGTGCGCGGTCGTACCGTTCGGCGTGCACCGGGTGCGCGTCGAGACCGAAGTTGGCTGCGGCCTGCGGCGCGCCCGTCGTCACGATGTTCCAGCCCGCCCGGCCCCGGCTGAGATGGTCCAGCGAAGCGAACAGACGCGCCAGGTTGTACGGCTCGGTGTAGGTGGTCGACGCGGTGGCGATCAGGCCGATCCGCTCGGTGGCGGCGGCGACGGCCGACAGCCAGGTGAACGGCTCCAGCCGGAACCGGCTGGCGTAGCGCACGTTGTCGGCCAGCGACGGGCCGTCCGCGAAGAACACGGCGTCGAACGCGGCCTGCTCGGCCCTGCGGGCGAGGTCCTGGTAGAAGCCGATGTCCAGGAGCCGGCCGGGATCGGTGCCGTGGTACCGCCAGGCGGCCTCGTGGTGACCGCCCGGGTAGACGAACAGGTTCAGGTGCAGTTCCCGGGCACTCATGCCGCGTCCTCCTCCTCGGCGAGGTCCACTCCCAGCCGGGCGAGCAGCCGGCCGCGCAGGGCCGCGTACTCGCCGCTGCCGTGGCGGCGCGGTGCCGGGAGGTCCACGGGAAGATCGGCCGCGATCCGGCCGCGGTCCAGCACCACGACCCGGTCCGCGAGTGCGATGGCCTCGTCGACGTCGTGCGTGACGAGGAGCACGGAGGGCCGGTGCCGCTCGCACAGGCGCCGCAGCAGCGCGTGCATCCGGATCCGGGTGAGCGCGTCCAGCGCACCGAACGGCTCGTCGGCGAGCAGCAGTTGCGGCTCCCGCACGAGGGAACGGGCCAGTGACACGCGCTGCTGCTCGCCGCCGGACAGCTCGACGGGCCAGGCCCGCTCACGCCCGGCGAGCCCGACCTCGGCGAGGGCCGCCCTGCCGCGCTCCCGCGCCGACGGCCCGTCCAGGCCCAGGACGACATTGTCGAGAAGCCGTTTCCAGGGCAGCAGCCGTGCGTCCTGGAAGACGACGGACACGTGGTCCGGAGCCGTCAGCCCGCCGCTGCCCGCCACCTCGTGGTCGAGCCGGGCCAGCGCCCGCAGCAGCGTGCTCTTGCCGGACCCGCTGCGCCCGAGCAGGGCGACGAACTCGCCCGGCGCGATGGACAGGTCCAGTCCGTCCAGCACCCGGCGCTCGCCGAAGGAACGCACCAGGTTCTCGATCCGGACCGTCGTGCGCCCGCCGGTCTCCGTCAGCCCGCCAGTGTGCGCCGCCATGTCAGGGTCCTCCTCTCCACGAGGCGTACGAGGGCGTCGGAGACGAGGCCGAGCAGTCCGTACACGACGAGGCCGACGATGATGACGTCGGTCTGCCCGTACGTCCGCGCGAGCTCCATCATGTAGCCGATGCCGCTGGTGGCGTTGACCTGCTCGACCACGACCAGCGCGAGCCAGGCGGCGGTCACCGCGAAGCGCATGCCGAGCAGGAAGCCGGGCAGGGCGCCGGGCAGCACGACGTGCCTGACGAAGGCGAGCCGGCCGAGCCGCACGGTCTCGGCGAGTTCGGCGTAGCGGTTGTCGATGGTGCGCAGCCCGTTGTGCGTGTGGATGTACACCGGTACGAAGACGCCGAGGGCGATCGTGACGACCTTCATCGTCTCGCCGATGCCGAACCAGAGGATCAGCAGCGGTATCAGCGCCAGCGACGGGATGGCCCGCTTGATCTGCACGGGACCGTCGATCACCGCCTCGCCGAGCCGGCTCAGCCCGGAGACCAGCGCGAGGACCAGTCCGGCCGCGACGCCGAACAGCAGGCCGAGCAGGGCGCGTTGGGCGGAGGTGGCCAGGTGGGACTGCAGCTTGCCGTTGTCGATCAGGTCCCCGGCGGTGCCGGCGATGGTCCACGGGGCGGGCAGACTGCGCGCGTCGACGAGGCCGAGGCCGGAGCCCGCCGCCCAGAGCGCGAGGAGCAGCAGCGGGCCGATCGCCCAGCCGTACGGCACGGGCCTGCCGGGGCCGAGCCGCTTGCGGCCCGGGCGGCGCGGCCGGACCGGCGCCGCCGGTGCCCCGACCGCCGGTGGCGCCTGCTCGTCCAGGGCGGTGGTGCTCATGATGACGTCCCTTCGCCGGCGATGGCCGCGGCGGCCACCGGTTCGTAGCGGCGGTCGAAGAGCAGGTCCGCCTCGAAGGGCTCGCGGTCCTGCTCCTTCGCCAGCAGGTCGATGGTCTGCTGCTGGCGGCGGATGGCTTCGGTCCAGTCCGCGGGGATGTCCGGGTGACCGGCCCGCCGGACCAGGTACTCGCCGTCCTCGCGGCTCAGTCCCTGATCCTCGACGTAGTAGCCCGCCACCCATTCCTGCGGATGTTTGTCGATCCAGATCTGCGCCCGCGCCCAGAACTTGACGAGTTCCCTGATCGCGGCGGACTTCTGGGGGTCGCCGACCGACTCGGTGAGCGCCCACAGGTGGGCGGGGTCGTCCCGGAGGCCGTGCTTGACGGTGGTGGCGCCTTCCTTTCCGTACTTCGTCAGATAGCGCTTGATATTGACGTCCGCGATGGGGGCGGCGTCCACCTGGTGATTGCCGAGCGCCGTGGGATAGACGTCGCCGGTACTGGCGAGTTCGACCAGTTCGACGTCCTGCTGGGTGAGTCCGGCCTTGTCCAGGATGCGCAGGACCAGAGCGCCCTGGGCCTGCCCCGGGCTGTAGGCGATCTTCTTTCCGCGCAGGTCCGCGAGGGTGCGGATGCCGGCGCCGGGAGCGATGCCCAGTTCGTAGATCGGGTTCTTCAGCGGATCCTCGCGGAACTTCGCCGCCACCAGTTTGGTGTCGAGTCCCGTCCAGTGGGCGTTGATGGACGGGATCTCGGCGGCGGAGCAGATGTCCAGGGCATCGGCCCGGAAAGCCTCCGAGCACTGGGGGCCGCCGCTGATGTTGGCCCACTTCACCTTGAAGGGCAGCTTGTCGGTCTGCCCCGACAGTTCCAGGGCGACCTTGAGGTCCGGTGCGCCGACCGTGAGGGTGGTGTCGGGGGAGACCGCGGCGGGGATCTTCTCGCCGGAGACGTCCTTGCTCGCGGTGGACTGCGCCGTGTCCACACAGGAGGTCAGGGCCAACGAGACGGTCAATGCGACGGCCGGGAAGGTCGGACGCCGGAATCCGGATATGCGTGTGCGGGAGGTCATGACGGCCTTCACAGGAATAGCTTTCGCCAAGAGGGAATTCGCCCAGGAGAAAAGTGCGGCGTGCCGGATCGCATGACACGGAAACAGGGCGGGACGGGCAGTGGAGCGGTGGAGTTCAGCGACACACCGCGGTGGCGACGCGCATCAGATCGATGGCTCGCCTCTTTCGGAACCGCCGGGTCTCGGGCATGCCGTGGACGCTATCCATGCGTCAAATACCGGTCAAGGCAATGGAGTCGGCCGACGGGCCAGTGCAACGACACCTTCGTCGGTGCGCCATGTTTCCGCAACAAACCGCCGCCCTGGCGGCCGAGTCACCGTCCGGCGGGCCGGGCGCCGATGGTCCCGCTGTGGCGCGCCGCACCCGCCGGCGGAAGAGTTCGGCAGACCGATGAGCTTCCGCACGCGCGGCCGTCTACCTTGACGACCAACCGCCTACCTACGGACACGAGGAGCAGGAACATGAGCGACGGCTACTCCTACACACTCACCCGCACGCTGGACGTCCCCGCGGTCAGGGTGTGGCAGGCGTGGACCACCCCCGAGCAGTACGAGCAGTGGGCTCACGCCGCCGCCGGTTCGGTCGAGATGGACGTGCGGCCGGGCGGAGCGTGGAAGTCCACGATGGTCACCCCCGACGGCGGGCAGTTCCCGCTCACGGGCTCCTACCTCGACGTCACCGAGAACCGTCTCCTGGTCACGGGCATGGACGTACCGGGCCGGACCTCGCCCGCCGTCATGACCATGGAACTCGACGAGCCGGACGCCGGACGCACGCGGATCGTGCTCCGCCAGACCTGTGACAGCGCGGAGGAACGCGACCTGGCGGAGCAGGGCAGCAACATGCTGCTCGACGGCCTGAGCGCCTACCTGGCCGCCGACACGGGGGCCTGACGCCCAGTCAGGCGTACGAGGACTCGGTCGGCGGCGCTGCTTCGGGGCCGGGTCAGGCGATGGACGCCGACACGACGGCGGCCACGGCCAGGTTGCACGACGCGGTCACCCAGACCGCCGGGTGAGGCTCCGGGTCGACCAGCGTCGCGCCCAGGCGCCCCGGCGTGATCAGGTCGACCACCAGGAACGCCACGGCCATCATCACCAGCCCCAGCACACCGAAGGCCGCCGTCGACACCAGTCCCTTGCCGAAGTCCTCGTACGTCGTCCAGATCGAGGTGAACACGATGCCGCCGATACCGAGCAGCGCCGAGCTGAGCAGCACGGCGGCATTGCGATTGCGCTGCTCCCAGATCTGCCGGCCGAGCTTGCCGGGCGTCAGCACGTCGACCAGGACGATGCCGAGGACCAGCAGGACCAGGCCCAGGGCGCCGTAGGCGGTGGCCCGGCCGAGTCCGTTGACGATGTCGCTCATGGGGTAGCCGGCTCCGTAGCGTGAGGGATCGTGGGTGATCGCGGTCAAGGCGATGCAAAATGTAGCGCACCTGTTCGGCCACTTGACCGGTGGACCGGAAACCGAAGCGCTCCCACGGTGCGGCGCACCTCAGCGTGACGTGCCCTGCTCCCGTTCCACCGGCAGCCACAGTTCGGCGTCGGCCTCGGTCCCGTCCGCCGACAGACGGCTGCGCAGGATCTCGGGGCCGGGCCGGCTGCGGTACGGGTTGGACGGGAACCACTCCGTGAACACGTCCCGCCACAGGTTCTGGATGGCCTGCGGAGCCGGTCCCGAGGTGGTGAACACGGCCCAGGTCCCGGCCGGGACGGGCAGGACCGACAGGCCGTCCGGTGCGGCCATCGACGTGATCACCCCGTGGTAGTAGTCGAGTTCGGTTCCCTCGGCGCGGCTCGGGTCCAGGTCGTCGCAGACAGCGACGACGCCCCGCGGCTCCAGATCCGACAGCTCCTCCAGGCGTTCGGCCTCCTGCGGCCCGATCCCGCGCACGAAGTCGATGATCGCCTGGTTCGGCCCCGAATGCACCAGTGGCACCCGGGCCTTGAAGCCGGCGACGGTGAAGGCCGGCCTGTCCACTACGCGGTATCGCATGCTGCTGCTCCCTTCGAGGGTGAGGCGGAAGGTCAGCCGTGGCTGGGAGACGAGCGCGGCGCCGGTACGCCGGGCCTCGCCCGGCCCGACACCGTGCATGGCGCGGAACGCACGGGCGAACGCCTCGCCCGAGCCGTACCCGTAGCGCACCGCGATGTCCAGCAGCGGAACGTCCCCGGCGAGCACCTCCGCGCCGGCGACGGTCAGACGCCGGCGCCGGATGTACTCCGACAGCGGGATGCCCGCGAGCGCGGAGAACATCCGGCGCAGGTGGTACTCGGAGGTCGCCGCGAGACGCGCCAGCCCTGCCACGTCGATGGACCGGTCGAGATGGCGCTCGATGTACTCCATGGTCTGGTTGAGCCGCTCCAGCACGCCAGGTCCCCTTCCTTATCTGCGATCACCACGCTAGGCACCGCACACCCTGCCGGACCCGACATCCTGTGCCCGATGAGGTCGGGTGCGCACGGCCGCCCGGGGGACCGGTGTCACACGATCGCGCGGGCGAACGCCTCGAGGACCCCGAAGTCGCCGTCGCGCAGACCCAGCCGCGGGTCGACGCGGTGCAGGAGCGCCGCACCGTCGTGGTGCGCCGCCACGAAGGCCCGGTCGGCAGGGCCGATCTCGTCGTCGACCCAGGCGAAGGGACGGCCGTCGGCGTGCTCCACGAGACCGCGGGTCTTCCAGAAGGTGCCGTCCGGCTCCGTGCCCCATGGCGCCGGCCACGTGACGACGGGCAGTTCCGGAAGGCCGAGGACCGGCGCGATGAAGAGGTTCGCCTCCCGCCCCCACGTGGTGGCCCACACCAGGTCGTACAGCTCGCCCAGACTCCGCAGCCTGCGGCCGTGCTCCGGGTTCAGCCAGACACGCAGCGGCTTCACGTACGCCCGTGGTGTCCCCGGATGCTGGGCCACCCATCCCTCGGGCTTCATCCGGTGGGTGGAGTACCCCTCGGGACGCCGCTGCGGCTGCGCCGCGTAGGGATTGAGCGGGCCGTCGACGTCGAGGTAGAGCAGTGGCCGAGACACGACAAGCGTATTCCTCTCACCCGTGGCGATGCCCGCCCGGACCTTGAGCTGCGAAGTGGCCGCACGACCCTCAGGCTGTAGGGAGCAGCATGCCGGATGCCACCGCTCGTGTGCGAGGGAGTGCCGAGATGGCGAAGAGCCCTGGAGAGGGAAAGAAACCGGGGGAGGACGGCAGGGAAGACCCGTACCGGCGTCCCGAGGGTGTCAGCGACCTGACGGTGGAAGCGCTCGGGTCCTTGTCGAAGGCGCTGGAGACGACCGAGCGGGCCCGCGGGCACCTGTACTCCTTCCACCAGCTGACCGGCACGGCCGACCTGGAACTGGACCGTACGGTGGCACTGCTGCGCAGGGCGGGGCACCAGGCGTGGGCGGACCGTGTGGAGAGGGAGATCCTGGGCCGCAACGTGATCCCCGGCCACTGGACGTTCCAGGTCGTCGAGGCGTACGACCGGACGTACTACGAGGCGTTCAAGGACCTGGAGCACGCGGCGGTCCAGGAGCTGGCCGACGGCCGCGACCACCTGTACGAGGCGGAGCTGAAGGAGGCCCGCCGCACCCGCAACCATCCCGACCACACGGCCCGCCCCGACAGCCCGGGCACACGCAGCCCCATCAGCCCCTTCACCTGACGGCCGCCGCCTCACAGGCCGGCCGCGTGGTCGGGGACGTAGGTCTGCAGTTCGCGCGGCGTGCGCTCGTACCCCGTGGAGGCGGGCCGATCGGGAAGCTCCAGGACCGGCGGTGACACGTGGTGGTAGGGGACGGAGTCCAGCAGATGGGCGATCATGTTCAGCCGCGCCCGGCGCTTGTCGTCGCTCTCCACCACGTACCACGGCGCCTCGGGGATGTCCGTGTGCACCATCATCTCGTCCTTGGCCCGCGAGTACGCCTCCCAGCGCGTGATCGACTCCAGGTCCATCGGCGACAGCTTCCAGCGGCGCAGGGGGTCCTCCAGACGGCGCCGGAAGCGCTCCTGCTGTTCGGTGTCGCTCACCGAGAACCAGTACTTGCGCAGCAGGATGCCGTCTTCCACCAGCATCCGCTCGAAGATCGGGCACTGGCGCAGGAACCGCTGGTGCTCCTCCTTGGTGCAGAAGCCCATCACATGCTCGACCCCGGCCCGGTTGTACCAGGAGCGGTCGAACAGCACGATCTCCCCGGCGGCCGGCAGATGCTGCACGTACCGCTGGAAGTACCACTGCGTCCGTTCGCGCTCGGTGGGCTTCGGCAGGGCCGCGATCCGCGCGACACGCGGGTTCAGGTGCTCGGTGACCCGCTTGATCGTGCCGCCCTTGCCGGCCGCGTCCCGGCCCTCGAAGACGACGACCAGGCGCGCGTCCTGTGCCCGCACCCACTCCTGCAGCCTCGCCAACTCCGTCTGGAGCCTACGCAGTTCCTTCTCGTACACCTTCCGCGGCAGCTTCGCCGCCTTCTTGCCGGCCATGCCGCCTCCACCCGCTGAGCCCGCCGGCGGTGACCCACCACGTCACCGATGCGGGCCACCGTACGTCCGTGCGGGCGCCCGCGCACCCCGTCCGCCGTACCGCGAGGTCAGTCGGCCTGCGGTGCGAAGGGGAGCATGACGTCCTCACCGGGCTGGACGACGCCGTAGCTGCTCTCCGGGACCTTGTTCCAGGCGCCGGGCAGACTGCCCAGGGGCTCGGACACGATCAGGCGGGTGTCCTCGGACATGTCCCTCAGGAACCCCAGGTCCGGGTGGAGCGCACGCAGGGTGTCCACCCGCGTGCTGTAGTACAGCGACCGCGAGGCGCCCTGGCTGGAGTAGCGGAAGGCCCACAGCCGCAGCCCGTCGGTCACGGCGACCGTCATCTGCAGCGGGTACTCGACGCCGTGGTCGTGACCGGTCCGTTCGATCATCGCCGCCATCCGGGCGACGGCCCGCGGAGGGTCGTCCTCCAGCCCCAGCGTGAGCGCCAGGAAGAACATCATCTCCGAGTCCGTCGATCCCTCGATGTAGGCGTACAGACTCGGGTCGACGGCCAGAGCCAGGTCGCGCCGGCTCAGGTGGAACTCGGCGATCGCTCCGTTGTGCATCCACATCCAGCGGCCGTGCCGGAACGGATGGCAGTTCGTCTGCTGCACGGCACTGCCCGTCGAGGCGCGGATGTGGGCGAAGAACAGGGACGAACGGACGTGGGCCGCGATCTCCCGGAGGTTGCGGTCGCTCCAGGCCGGACCGATCTCCCGGACCACCGCCGGGGTCTGCATGTGCGGGCCGTACCAGCCCACGCCGAACCCGTCCCCGTTCGTCGTCTCGACGCCCATGCGGGCGTGCAGGCTCTGGTCGATCAGCGAGTGCTCCGGCTTGTAGAGGATGGTGTCGAGGAGCACGGGCGCACCCGAGTAGGCGAGCCATCGGCACATCTTCCGTCGCCTCCCGGCACCGGTCCGCCGCTCGCCGCCACCTCCCCTCCCGGACCGGGCGTCAGTCGACCGGCCAGGTGTGGACGGGGGCGTTGAGGTGCATGTAGTCGATGTACATCTGGGTCATCCGGCGCAGCGACTCGTGCCGCCCGGAACGGGTGGAGGCGTCCAGGCGGTGGAACATCTCCTTCTGCCAGACCGCACCGTTGCGGCCGGTGACGCACCGCTGCTCGATGATGCCGAGCAGCGGCTCCCGCCAGGCCTCGTCCATGCCGGACCGCTCCAGCCCCCGGTGCGCGAGCGGCAGCAGGCGCCGCAGGACCAGCTCGGGCACCGGTACCTCGCCCATGCCGGGCCAGTACAGCCGTGCCTCGATGCCGTGCCGCGCCGCCTCGTGCAGGTTGTCCTGGGCGGCCGAGAAGGACATCCGCGACCACACCGGGCGGTCCTCCTCCACCAAGGCGCGGGTGAGCCCGTAGTAGAAGGCGCCGTTGGCGAGGGTGTCGGCGACGGTCGGGCCGGCGGGCAGCACCCGGTTCTCCACCCTGACGTGGGGCTTGTCGTGCGCGACGGCGTACACCGGGCGGTTCCACCGGTAGATCGTGCCGTTGTGCAGGGTCAGCTCGCCGAGTTCGGGGATGTCGCCGCGGTCCAGCGTCTCCGCGGGGTCCTGGTCGTCGCACAGGGGCAGCAGCGCCGGGAAGTAGCGCAGGTTCTCCTCGAAGAGGTCGAAGACGCTGTTGATCCACCGCTCGCCGAACCACACCCGGGGCCGCACCCCCTGCACCTTGATCTCCTGCGGACGGGTGTCGGTCGCCTGCTCGAAGAGGGGGATGCGTGTCTCGTGCCACAGCTCCTTGCCGAGCAGGAACGGCGAGTTGGCCGCGAGCCCGACCTGTACGCCGGCGATCGCCTGGGCGGCGTTCCAGTAGTCGGCGAACTCCTCCGGTGACACCTGCAGGTGGAACTGGGTGCTGGTGCACGCGGCCTCCGGCGTGATCGTGTCCGCGTAGGTGCGCAGCCGGTCGACCCCGTCCACCTCGATGCGCAGATCCTCGCCGCGGGCCGCGAAGACCTGGTCGTTGAGCAGCCGGTAGCGCGGGTTCTCCGACAGCGCGGCCTCGCCGACGTCCTGCTGCCTGAGCGTGGGAAGGATGCCGATCATGATCAGATGGGCGCCGACGGACCTGGCGCGCTGGTCGGCGTGGTTCAGCGCGGCGCGGATCTCGGTCTCCCAGGCGTCGGGACCGCCCGCCGTGAGACGGCGCGGCGGAACGTTGATCTCCAGGTTGAACCGGCCCAGCTCGGTCGACCACGCCGGGTCGGCGATGGCCTCCAGCACGTCGCTGTTGCGCATCGCGGGTTCCGCCGCGCCGTCGACGAGGTTCAGCTCGATCTCCAGCCCCACCTGGGGCCGCTCGGCCTCGAACCGCGACTCGCGCAGCATCTGCGCGAACGCGTCGAGACACTCCTGCATCTTGATCCGGTAGCGGCGGCGGTCCTCGCGGGTGAAGACCAGCGCCGGGACGTCCCGTCCCATCGGCCCTCCCGGGGTTGCCTCCTCGGACGTTCTCCATCCCAGCGTCGCACCGCCCGACGAGCGCGACCACGCGAGGCGCGACCACGCGAGGCGCGGCCGCCGGGGCCGGCGCCCGTCCGCGGAACGTCACCGCCACCGGCAGGCCGGTCGGCGCCGGAGCCACGTCGCAGCGGAACGTCGCCGCCCCGGAGCCGGTGCGGTGGGCCGGCTCCGCCGGCGGCTGCCCTCCGTGTACAGCGATGTGGCGGACAGGCACTCCGCCCCGGTCACGTCGGGCAGCAGAGCCGGACGCTCCGTGACGAACCGGTTCAGCGCGCCCGGTGCCGGGGCCGGCACGTCGAGCAGCAGGTCGGCCCCGCCGGGAGCCGTGAGCTCGACGGTGACCGCCTCGCTCAGACCAGCCCCTGCCCGGTCAGCCGCTCCCGGCGGCGGGCAGGGGCACCCGCCGTGACGCCCGCCAGCGGCGCGAGCTCGAACCGGGCGACGTCGAGCTCCCCGAACCGAACCGAACCGAACCGGACCGGGCTCGCGGCGCGTGCCGGGCGCGGCGTTCGGCAGGACGGGGGCGGGGAAGCCGGTCACCGGGGAACCTCTCCCAGCAGGCCGGCAGCGCTTGCCCGACGTGAGGAGGAGAAGGATGCCGCACACGGTGGAATGGAAGGTTCGTCTCCACCTTTTCGAGGACGACGAGGGAACGACGAAGGCACGCGTGGTGCTGGACACCGGTGCCACCGCGCTCACCGGCCACGGGTCCGCCCACTGCCATCCGGCGGACAGGTACCTGCCGGAGATCGGCGACGAGCTGGCGGCGGGCAGGGCCATGAACAACCTCGCCCAGCAGCTGCTGGACGCCGCCGAACGCGACATCGAGGGAGTGGGCGCGTCCAGGCCGAGCACACGGCAGGTCACCGGCTGGCCCATGTGAACCCCGGCGGAAGCCCACCGCACCGAGCCGGGAGCCGGCTGCTCACAGCCGGCTCCCGCTGCCGCACGGGCCGTACAGGTCCAGCAGCCGGACCCGGGTCGCGTGCAGTCGGCGGGCGGCCACGTTGCCGACCCAGTGGGCCACCGCGCGGCCGAACTCGGGGTCCTGGGCTCCCATGGCCCGCACGGTGTCCGCGTCGAACTCCCAGGCCCGCACCGGGCTCATCGCCTCGGCGCCCAGGTGCCAGCGGTGGGGAGGGAAAAGCCAGGACCAGCCGACGAGTTCGCCGTGGCCCAGCGACTCGATGACGGCGGCACGGCGCCCGGGGACGCGCAGATCGAGCGTCACGGTTCCCGTTCGGATGATCCAGAACCGGTCGGCTCGCCGGCCCTCGTCGAACAGCCGCGTACCTTCGTCGACGGACACCTCGCGGGCGATCCGCGTGAGTCGCTCGCGGTGGCCGGCCGGGAGGGCTGCGGTCAGCGTGGTGGTGGAGGTCATCGCTCGGGCTCCCTTCGTACTCTCGGTGCAGGCGGTCGGCGAACGGCCGGACCGTGCGTCCCCGGGACGCCGGGACGCCGCATCACCGCCGCCTGCGGTCCCTGGGGCCTGCTGACCTCAGCCTGCCCCCGAGTGGTGGGCGAGGCGACGGGCCACCCGGACCCGATACCGGGACGTTCGGCCCCCTTCGGATGACCATGACGGTGATCACCCCGGACAACGCACGCATCGTTCTCACCGCGGCGAAGCCCTTCTCCGGGCGTGACGGTTCGGGCGCTGCACCACTGGGACGAGACCGGCCAGGTGTGGCCGTCGCTGCGCACGGCTGCCGGACACCGGCTCTGCACCGCCGGTGATCAGCCGGCCGCGGTGCAGCCCCGGAGAAGTCCGGCGGTCCGCGAGGCGCCGGGAGGCCACACCACCTCGACGCCGATGCCGCGACCGCGGGCGAAGGCGACCAGGTGTGCCGTGGCGTCCCGGCCGTTCGACGGGGAACCGTCCCACACGGCCAGCAGCCGCTCGCAGCCGTCCAGCAGCCGCTCGTCGGCGCCGACGCAGGCGTCCCGGTCCGCGGGGTCGTACTCCAGCAGCCGCACCCGCTCCGACAGCAACAGCAGTTCCCCGGCGGCCTTGCGGTCGGCCTCCCGAAGGGCCGCGGGCACGCCGTTCCTCGACGGCAGGACCGTCACCAGGGCGAGCCCCGCGGCGCGGGCGGCGCGGCCGACGACGACGGGGAGTCCCTGCCCCGCGCGCACCACCGCCGCCCTGCCCGCCCGCGCGAATCCGGCGAGCCGGGAGCGCAGTTCCTCCTCCAGCGACGCGAACGTGGACGTGGTGAGATCGGGGTGTCCCACAACTGCGATCACTTCCGGGCAGTCCTCTCTTCGCACCGTACGCGCGCCGGTGCGGTCCCAGCGCTCCAGGGCCGGCCGGACTCCGGTGCAGGCGACCGGCCCGTGACGGAACTCTTCAACGCCGGGTCAGCCGCCGTCCGTGGGCTGACAGGCCCGGATGGAGGGCCGACCGGCCCTGGCGTTGCGGCCCGGCACCCGGACAATGATTGCCTTCGAAACCGAGAACAGCACAAGGAGCGACCGATGGCGGACCGTGAGCAGGCCGGCCCCGACACCCCGATCCGGGTCTTTCTTCTCGACGACCACGAGGTGGTACGGCGTGGGGTGCACGATCTGCTGAACGACGAACCGGACATCGAGGTGGTCGGCGAGGCCGCCACCGCCGAGCAGGCCCTGGTCCGCGTACCCGCCCTGCGCCCGGACGTGGCGGTGCTCGACGTCCGGCTGCCCGAGGGGGACGGCGTGACCGTCTGCCGTGAGCTGCGCTCCCGCGTACCGGAGTTGGCCTGTCTGATGCTGACCTCTTTCGACGACGAGGAGGCACTGCTCGACTCGATCATGGCGGGTGCCTCCGGCTACGTGCTGAAGCAGATCCAGGGCTCGGACCTCGTCTCGGCGGTGCGCACGGTGGCCCGGGGCCAGTCGCTGCTCGACCCCAGCGCCACCACGAAGCTGATGGCCCGGCTGCGGGGCGGGCAGCAGCAGGAGGAGGCGCCGGACGCGCTGCCCGGCCTGACCGACCGTGAGCGGGAGATCCTTGCCCTGATCGGTGACGGTCTGACCAACCGTCAGATCGGTCAGCGCCTCTACCTGGCCGAGAAGACGGTGAAGAACCACATCTCCCGTCTGCTCGCCAAGCTCGGCGTGGAACGGCGCATCCAGGCCGCCGTCATCGCCGCCCAGGCCGGACAGCGGCCGCGGGGGGACGCCGGCTGACCCGGGCTCTCCCGCGCCCCCTGTGCCCCCGCGTCCGGGGCCGCACTGCCGTGCGCGTACCGCTGCCGTTAGTGTTGCTCGCGAGCGGAACGGCTATCGGTACTTCGTGGGGCTTGGAGGATCAGCGGTGGGAGGCTCCGAGCAGCCGGGGGAGGCCGTCGTACGGCTGCCGCAGCTGCGGCTGGACGAGCTGCTCGAGGAGCTGCAGGCACGCCTGGACGCGGCCCGCGGCACGCGGGACCGGGTGCACAGTCTGCTGGAGGCGGTGCTCTCCGTCGGCCGCGAACTCGACCTGGCACAGGCGCTGCGCAGCATCGTGGAGGCCGCGGCGACCCTCGTGGACGCCGAGTACGCGGCGCTGGGGGTGATCGGCTCGGACGGCAGACTGCTGTCGGCCTTCCACACCGTCGGCGTCAGCGAGGAGCAGATCGCCCGGATCGGCCCGTTCCCGGAGGGGCACGGGATTCTCGGGGAGCTGATCAGGCACCCGGAGCCGCTGCGGCTGGCGAAGCTGTCCGAGCACCCGTCGTCGTACGGCTTCCCGGCGCACCACCCGCCGATGAACACCTTCCTCGGCGTCCCGATCCGGGTGCGCGACCAGGTCTTCGGCAATCTCTACCTCACGGAGAAGCGGGGCGGTCTCGCCTTCGACGAGGAGGACGAGTCGGTCCTGTCCACGCTGGCCGTGGCGGCGGGTGTGGCCATCGACAACGCCCGGTTGTACGAGGAGTCGCGGCTGCGCGAGCGCTGGCTCCGGGCCAGCGCGGAGATCACCCAGAGCCTGATGTCCGGTGCCGCGCAGGCGGAGGTCCTCGGACTCATCGCCGAACGCGCGCGGGAGATCACCGGCTCCGCCCTCGCCGCGCTGTCCACTCCGGTGCGGAACACCGACACCCTCACCGTGGAACTGGCCATCGGGCACCAGGCGGACGCGCACCGCGGCCTGGTCCTGTCCGTCGAGGGCACGCTCACGGGCGCCGCGTTCGCCAGTGGCACCCCCGTGACCAGCCCCGATGTCGCGCACGACGACCGGGTCACGGCCGGTCCGCCCCGGTTCGCCGGTCTCGGGCCGGCCGTTGCGGTGCCCATCGGCGCGGGCGGGAACGTGCGCGGAGTGGTCCTGCTGGCCCGCGAGACCGGCGCCGGAGACTTCTTGGGCAAGGAGCTGGAGCCGCTGAGCAGCTTCGCCGCGCAGGCCGCCCTCGCCATGGAGCTGGCCGAACGGCGCCGGGACGCCGAGCAGATCGCCGTGCTGGAGGACCGGGACCGGATCGCCCGCGACCTGCACGACCTGGCCATCCAGAGGCTGTTCGCCACGGGTATGACGCTGCAGAGCGCGGGCCGTCTGATCGACCATGCCGGTGCCAAGGAGCGCGTCCTGCGGGCGGTGGACGACCTCGACGAGACGATCAAGATCATCAGATCGACCATCTTCGGCCTGCGCGCCCGTGACGACGACGCGGCCCCCGGCCTGCGGGCGCGTGCGGTGCGGGTCGTCGGGGAGTCCGCGAGGGTGCTCGGGTTCGCGCCCAGTGTGCGGATGGAAGGGCTGCTCGACACGCACGTGACCAGGGAGACCGCGGACCACGTGGTGGCGGTCTTGTCGGAGTCGCTGACGAACATCGCCCGGCACGCGCACGCCGACCGGGCCGAAGTGGCGCTGGAGACGGACGGCAGGACCGTACGGCTGACCGTCGCCGACAACGGCGTGGGCACGGCGCCCGGGGGCCGCCGCAGCGGCCTGGCCAACATGGCGGAGCGGGCCCGGCGACTGGGCGGCGACCTGCAACTGACCACGCCCGACGGCGGGGGAACCAGGCTGGTGTGGCACGCACCGGTGAGCGACGTGAAGGCCCCGCCCGGCCAGTGACGGGGGAGGGTGGCCCCGTCGTGGCCGAGCGAGGGGAACGGCCACCACGCGACGCACGCCGCCGGTAGGGCCGTACGGCCCCTGCCGGTCCGCGCCGACGGGACCGACCGGCCCGACCCCCACGGCCGTTCGGCCTCGATCGGGCCGCCGGGGGCCCGGAGCGGGCCTCGTGGCTGATAGGCAGGTGAACAGCGGCACTCCGTGAGCCGCACCCCCACCAGCACATACTCCCGAGGAGACCCATGCTCTCGACCGAGTCAGCCGCCGTCGTCCGTGCCACCCTGCCCGCCGTGGGCGGAGCGCTCGACGAGATCGCGTCCCGCTTCTACGGCACGATGTTCGCCGAACGGCCCGAGCTGCTGGACGGCTTGTTCAACCGCGGCAACCAGGCGAGCGGGGAACAGCGCAGGGCACTGGCCGGGTCCATCGCGGCGTTCGCCCAGGCGCTGCTCGCCGACCCCGACGCCCGCCCGGAGGCGCTGCTGTCCCGCATCGCGCACAAGCACGCGGCCCTCGGTGTGACCGAGGACCAGTACACGATCGTCCACAAGTACCTGTTCGGGGCCATCGCTGACGTCCTCGGGGACGCGGTCACCCCTGAGGTGGCCGGCGCGTGGGACGAGGTGTACTGGCGGATGGCGGGCGCCCTCATAGCCCGTGAGGCCCGCCTCTACCAGGAGGCCGGCATCGACCCGCGCCACCCCTGGCGGCAGTGGACCGTCGTCGAACGCCGTCAGGAGACCGACGACGTGGTGTCCTTCCTGCTGCGCCCGGCCGACGGCGAACCCGTACCGCCCGCCAAGGCCGGCCAGTACGTCAGCGTCCGGGTCCTGATGTCCGACGGCGTCCGCCAACTGCGCCAGTACAGCCTGTCCGGCGCACCCGGCGACCGGATGCGCCGGATCACCGTCAAGCGGGTCGCGAGTGCGGCCGGGACCCCCGAGGGCGAGGTCTCCAACCACCTGCACCGCACCGTCCGCGCCGGTGACGAGCTGACCCTGTCGTCCCCGTTCGGAGACGTGGTCCTCGACGACTCCGACGCACCGCTGCTGCTGGTCTCCGCGGGAATCGGCTGCACCCCGATGGTCGGCATGCTCCAACACCTCGCCGCCAGCGGCTCCGACCGTGAGGTCAGGGTCCTGCACGCCGACCGCAGCCCCGCCGACCACGCCCTGCGCGCCGAGACCCGTCGCCTGGTGGACGAACTGACCGATGCCCAGGCGGATTTCTGGTACGAGCAGGACGCCGACGGCGAAGCCGGCGCCCGCAGCGGCCTGATGGACCTCGACGGCCTCGGACTGCCGGCCGACGCCGACGTGTACCTGTGCGGTCCGCTGCCCTTCATGCGGGCCGTCCGCGGACAGCTCCTCCGGGCCGGCGTGCCCGCCCGCCGCATCCGCTACGAGGTCTTCGGCCCGGATCTGTGGCTGGCCCGCGCCGAGGACTGACCCCACCCACGCCACGACACGGATACGCGAAGCCCCTGGCAGCCGGACGCGGTCGCCAGGGGCTTCATCGGTGGTGCGGGCCGTCAGGTCTCGTCGGGCGCGCTGCCGTGGGCCACCGGCGGCGCTGTGGCGGCCCGGCGCCGGTAGACCAGGTAGGGGCGGGCGAGGTAGCCGATCGGGGCGCTCCACACGTGCACGAGCCGGGTGAAGGGCCAGGCCGCGAAGAGCAGGCAGGCGCTCAGCGCGTGCAGCCGGAACAGCAGGGGCGCGCCGGAGATCGCCTCCGGCTGCGGCTGGAGGGTGAACAGGCCGCGGAACCACACCGAGACGGTCTCCCGGTAGTCGTAGCCGCCGCCGAAGACGTTGTGCGCGGCCGTTGCGAGGATGCCGAGCAGCACGGTCGCGGACAGCAGCGGGAAGAGCACCTTGTCGCTGCGGTCGGTGCCGAGCCGGATGCGCCGGGTCAGCAGCCGGCGGGCGCACAGCATGCCGAGCCCGGTGACCATGGCGACGCCCGCCACCGAGCCCGCCCACACGGCGGTGGTGTGGTAGGCGTGCTCGCTGATGCCGGCGGCCTCGGTCCACGACGCGGGCACGGCGAGGCCGGCCACGTGCCCGGCGATCACCGTGAAGGCCCCGAGGTGGAACAGCGGGCTGCCCCAGCGCAGCCGGCGGTGTTCCAGCAGCTGGCTGGTGCGGGAGGTCCAGCCGAACTGGTCCTGCCGGTAGCGCCGGACGTGCCCGACGGCGAACACGGCCAGGCAGACGTAGGGGAAGGCGACCCACAGCACGAGGTCGGTTCCTGAAGCGTTCATCGAGGACCATCCGGGGAGGAGGCGGAGGGGGAGGGCGGCACGGGGGCGGGCGGGGCCTGCTCGGGAGGGACGGAGGCGCCGGGAGGGGCGAAGGCGCCGGGAGGGGCGAAGGCGCCGGGAGGGGCGAAGCCGCCGGGAGGGGTGAAGCCGCCGGGAGGGGTGAAGCCGCCGCCCGCGTACGGGTCCAGGCCGACGTCCTCGTCCGGTGGCCCCTCGGCGGCCAGTTCGGCCACGGCCGCGAGGTCGGCCTCGGTGGCCGGCGGCATCAGGGTGAGCAGCGCGGCCAGCAGGTGCCGGTAGGGCGAGCCCGCGTCGGTCAGTGCCCGGTGGATCAGCTCCAGGCTGCGCCGGTGCCGGCGCAGCGGCGCCTCGCCGGCGCCCGGACCCGACAGCGCGGCGAACTCCAGCACCACCGGCAGATGGTCGGGGAGTTCGCTGCCGCCGACCTGCCAGCCCGCGGCCCGGTAACTCCGGGCCAGGGTGAGCAGGGCCACGCCCCGGCGGCGGGTGTCGCCGTGCAGGTAGTAGGTGAGGTAGAGGCTGCTCTTGCGGCGCAGGTCGAACATCTCGACGTAGTGCCGCTCCAGCGCCTGTGGCTCCTGGCCGGTGAACCAGTCCGTGAACGCGGACAGTTCGGTGGCGGCCGGGGACGGCGGCAGCGCCCGGCCCGCGGCGGCCACGGCGGGCCGGGCGGCCGTCAGCTCGGCGTCCGGGTACTGCAGCAGCAGCGACAGCAGCCGCAGGACCAGCGCGCGGTCCGCGATCTCCTCGGGCGTGAACCGGGACGGGCGGCGCACGGCCGCCCGCAGCCGGGCGCGGACGATGGCGGGCACGGTGTCGGGCAGCGGACTCACGGGCGGCCTCCGGCGGGGGTTTCGGGGGTGCGGCGGCGCAGGGTGGGAAGACCGAGCATGACCTTCCGCCCGGACGGCCCGCCGGGGGACTCCACCGGGCAGCGGTTCTCCAGGGCGGTGAGCGCGGCCGCGTCCTCCTTGTGGGCGGCCGGCACGACGTACCGGTCCCGGTACTTGGCCACCGCCAGCAGGCGGTGCAGGTCCTGCGCCTCACGCGGGGTCAGGCCCACGGCCTCCAGCACGGCCTCGTCGCCCGCCTGACCCAGGGTCTTCTCCCGCATGTACGAGCGCAGCGCGGTCAGTTTCATCAGCACCCCGGCGACCACGTCGGTGTCCCCCGCGGTGAACAGCTCCGCCAGGTACTCCAGCGGGATGCGCAGCCGGGTGACGGTGGCGAAGACATGGTCGGGGTCGTCCCGGTCGCCGCCCGCGACGGCCACCGCGTCCAGGACGGGTGACAGCGGGGGCACGTACCAGACCATCGGCAGGGTGCGGTACTGCGGGTGCAGGGGCAGCGCCACCCTGTACCGGGACACCAGCGCGTACACCGGGGAGCGGCGCGCGGCGTCCAGCCAGTCCTCGGGAATGCCGGCCTGCCGCGCCGCCGCGATCACCCCGGGGTCGTGCGGGTCGAGGAAGACGTCGCGCTGGGCGTCCAGCAGGTCCTGCTCGTCCGGGGTCGCGGCGGCCTCGCCCACCTTGTCGGCGTCGTACAGCAGCAGTCCGAGGTGGCGCAGCCGGCCCACGCACGTCTCGGAGCAGACCGTGGGCTGACCCGCCTCGACGCGCGGGAAGCAGAACGTGCACTTCTCGGCCTTGCCGGTGGCGTGGTTGACGTACACCTTCTTGTACGGGCACGCCGTCACGCACATCCGCCAGCCCCGGCAGCGGTCCTGGTCGACCAGGACGATGCCGTCCTCGGCCCGCTTGTACATCGCGCCGGACGGACAGGCCGAGACGCAGGCCGGGTTGAGGCAGTGCTCGCAGAGCCGGGGCAGATGGAACAGGAAGGTCTGCTCGAACTCGAACCTGACCTTCTCGGCCCACTCGCCGCGAAGGTTGGGATCGCCCCCCGCGTGCTCCGGCGCGCCGCCCAGTCCGTCCTCCCAGTTGGCGCCCCAGGTGATGGACGTCGGCCTGCCGGTGAGGACCGAGCGGGGGCGGGCGACCGGCATGTCCGGACCCGCGGGCGCGCTGACCAGGGTGTCGTAGTCGTACGTCACCGGCTCGTAGTAGTCCTCGATGGACGGCAGGTCCGGGTTGGAGAACAGCGACAGCAGCCGCCTGACCCGGCCACCGGAGCGCAGCACCAGCCGGCCCCTGCCATCCAGTCTCCAGCCGCCCTTCCACTGGTCCTGGTCCTCGTACCGGCGTGGGTAGCCGACGCCCGGCTTGGTCTCCACGTTGTTGAACCAGGCGTACTCGACACCGGTCCGGTTGGTCCAGGTCTGCTTGCAGGTGACCGAGCAGGTGTGGCACCCGATGCACTTGTCGAGGTTCATCACCATGGCGATCTGGGCCATGACACGCATCTCAGTACTCCACTCGCCGGCTGCGGCGCCGGATGACGGTGACCTCGTCACGCTGGTTGCCGGTGGGGCCGTAGTAGTTGAAGGCGTAGGTGAACTGGGCGTAGCCGCCCGCCAGATGGGTGGGCTTGACCAGAAGACGGGTCAGCGAGTTGTGGATGCCGCCGCGCCTGCCGCTGACCTCGGTCTTCGGCACGTTCACCGTGCGGTCCTTGGCGTGGTACATGTACACCGTGCCCTTTGGCATCCGGTGGGTGACCACCGCTCGGGCGGTGACGACGCCGTTGCGGTTGTACGCCTCGATCCAGTCGTTGTCCGTGACGCCGATCCTCTCGGCGTCCGCGGTGGACATCCAGATCACCGGGCCGCCCCGGGACAGCGCCAGCATGTAGGCGTTGTCCTGGTACTCGGAGTGGATCGACCACTTGGAGTGCGGTGTCAGGTAGCGCACGGTCACCTCGGCGCGACCGTCCTCGTGCAGGTGCTCGTCGCCGTAGTGCCGGATCGCGTTCAGCGGGGGCCGGTAGACGGGCAGTTGCTCACCCAGCTCGGCCATCCAGTCGTGCTGGACGAAGAAGTGCTGGCGGCCGGTGAGGGTGTGCCAGGGCTTCTTGTGCTCGACGTTGATGACGAACGGGGAGTAGCGGCGCCCGCCCGACTCGGAGCCCGACCACTCGTACGAGGTCAGCACCGCGCGCGGCTGCGTGCGGGTGTCGGCGAAGGTGATCCGCTCGGCCTCGCGCTCGGCGGCCAGCTCCACCAGGCCCTCACTGCCGGTCTGCCGCTCCAGCTCGCGGAAACCCTCGGTCGCCAGGCGGCCGTTGGTGGTGCCGGACAGCGCGAGGATCGCCTCGCACATGTCGCTCGCGGTGGCCAGGGAGGGCCGTCCGGCGCCGGCCCCGGACGGCACGGTGCCGCAGCGGCGCCGCAGCTCCTCGATCTCCCGGTCCGGGTGGACGGTGACGCCCTTGGTGGTGGTGCCGAGAGTGTCCAGCAGCGGGCCGACGGCGCGGATCTTCTCGCCCACGGCGGCGTAGTCGCGCTCGACGACGACCAGCTTGGGCATCGTGCGGCCCGGCACCGGCTCGCACTCGCCGGTCCTCCAGTCCCGCACCACCCCGCCCGGCTGGGCGAGTTCGTCCGGGGTGTCGTGCGTGAGGGGGACGGCCAGGACGTCGGTGCGGGTGCCCAGGTGCTCTGCGGCCAGCTCGCTGAACCGGTCGGCGACGCCCAGGAAGGTGTCGTAGTCGGTGCGGGCCTGCCAGGGCGGGGCGATGGCCGGGGTGAAGGCGTGCACGAACGGGTGCATGTCCGTGCTGGACAGGTCGTCCTTCTCGTACCAGGTCGCGGCCGGCAGGACCACGTCGGCCAGCAGGCCGGTGGAGGTCATCCGGAAGTCCATGGTGACCAGCAGGTCGAGCCTGCCCTCGGGGGCCTCCTCACGCCACACCACCTCCTCGGGCCGCTCACCGGGCGGGGTTTCCGCGGAGCGGACCGCCGCGTCCGTGCCCAGCAGGTGGCGCAGGAAGTACTCGTTGCCCTTCCCGGAGGAGCCCAGCAGGTTGGCCCGCCACACGGTCAGTACACGGGGGAAGTTGGCCGGGTCGTCCGGGTCCTCGGCGGCGAACCGAAGCCGCCCGGACTTCAGTTCGTCCACGATGTGCTCGGCGACACCGCGTCCCCGGGCCGCGGCCTCGTCGGCCAGGTCCAGCGGGTTGCGGTCGAAGCCTGGGTGGCCCGGCGTCCAGCCCAGCCGCACGGCCTGCGCGAGACAGTCCGCGAACGCCCTGCCCCTGAACCTGCCCTCGCCGAGCGGCGAGGCCAGCTCCCCGGGACCGAAGGCCTCGTAGCGCCACTGGCCGGTGTTCAGGTACCAGTAGGAGGTGCCCGCCATGTGCCGGGTGGGCCGCTGCCAGTCGAAGGCGAACGCCAGGTGCTGGAAGCCGGTCAGCGGCCGGACCTTCTCCTGCCCGACGTAGTGGGCCCAGCCGCCGCCGTTGACGCCCTGACAGCCGGTCATCGTGGTCAGCGCCAGGAACGCCCGGTAGATGGTGTCGGAGTGGAACCAGTGGTTGGTGCCCGCCCCCATGGCGATCATCGAGCGGCCGTTCGTCCGCTCGGCGTTGCGGGCGAACTCCCGGGCGATCCGCGCGGCCTGCTTGGCCGGCACCGAGGTGATGGTCTCCTGCCACGCCGGCGTGTACGGCTGGGACGCGTCGTCGTACGCGAGCGGCCAGACGCCGGGCAGACCGGGCCGGGCCACCCCGTACTGGGCGAGCATCAGGTCGAAGACGGTGGTGACGAGCCGGCCGCCGAGGCGCCGCGCCGGCACCCCGCGCACCATCACCGAGCCGCCCTCGGTGGCGCCCTCGTCGAAGCGGGGGAGCGCCACCCGCACCCTCTCCTCGGCCGAGTCGAGAAGACTCAGCTCGGGCTCGACGTCCCCGAGATCCAGGTTCCAGCGGCCCTGCCCGGCCTCCCCCCACCGGAAGCCGAGCGAGCCGCCGGGGACCACCGCCTCCCCGGTGGCCCGGTCCAGCAGCACCGTCTTGAACTCCGCGTGCTCCTCCGCACGGCCCAGGTCGGCCGCGGTCAGGAACCCGTCCGGGACCAGCCCGTGGTCGCTCTCCCGCAGCGTCACCAGGAACGGGGCGTCCGTGTACGTCCGCAGGTAGTCGCGGAAGTAGGGCACGTCGCGGTCGACGAGGAACTCGCGCAGGATCACATGCCCCATGGCCATCGCCAGGGCCCCGTCGGTGCCCGGGTGCGGGGCCAGCCACTCGTCGGCGAACTTCACGTTGTCCGCGTAGTCGGGACTGACCGCGACGACCTTCGTGCCGTTGTAGCGGCTCTCGGTGAGGAAGTGGGCGTCCGGGGTGCGGGTGACCGGGATGTTGGAACCCCACATGACCAGGTAGCCCGCGTTCCACCAGTCGGCCGCCTCCGGCACGTCCGTCTGGTCGCCGAACACCTGCGGGGAGGCGACCGGCAGGTCCGCGTACCAGTCGTAGAACGACAGCAGCGTGCCGCCGATCAGCGACATGAACCGGGAGCCGGCCGCGAACGACGCCATCGACATCGCCGGGATCGGCGAGAAGCCCGCCACCCGGTCCGGGCCGTACGCCTTGACGGTGTGGACGTGGGCGGCGGCGACCAGCTCGGTCACCTCCTCCCAGCCGGCGCGCACCAGGCCGCCCTTGCCCCGGGCACGCTTGTACGCCCGTGCCTTCGCCGGGTCGCCGGTGATCTCGGCCCACGCCGCCACGGGGTCGCCGAGCCGGTTCCTGGCCTCCCGCCACATCTCCAGCAGCGTGCCCCGGACGTAGGGGTGGCGGACCCGGCTGGGGGAGTACGTGTACCAGGAGAACGAGGCACCGCGCGGGCAGCCGCGCGGCTCGTACTCGGGGCAGTCCGCGCCGATCGACGGGTAGTCGGTGGCCTGGTGCTCCCAGGTGATGATGCCGTCCTTGACGTACACCAGCCACGAGCAGGAACCGGTGCAGTTCACGCCGTGCGTGGAGCGCACCACCTTGTCGTGGGCCCAGCGGCTCCGGTAGAAGCCCTCCCACCTGCCGTCGTTCTCGCCGAACACGGCCCGCCCGTCGGCGGAGACCTCGCCACGGGTCAGCAGCCGGCGGGCGGCCAACGGCCAGTCCCGTTCCGGGCGTTGCTCCCGCTGCCGTGTGTTCTCTTCGTTCTCCATGGCGGGAAACCTACGAGGCCGCCACCGGGCGTTCCCTGGGCCGAACGCCCCCCGCCCGGTCCCCGAAGGCCCTGTCCTGCCGGCCCGGTCGGGGACCATCGGCCCCATCCCCGGCGAGGCCGGCCGCCGCTCATCCGGTGCCGTGCGGGTCGGTGAGTTCCCGCCCGGTGACCATCTCCGACTCGATCCGGACGAAGACGTCCTCGTGGATGGGCATCCAGGAACGCGGACCGGTGCGCAGCAGCCGCTCGTGCTCGCCCGGATCGGTCACCACGGTGGCCCGTCCGGTGACGACCACGCTCCAGCCGGACCGGCTCACGGCGTCGAACTCGTCCGCCTCGAAGGCGACCACGAAACCGTCGACGGCGCGGACCAGGTCCGACCGCGCCGAGGTGCGCAGCAGCACGGACGCGTCCGCGTCCAGGGCGAAGTTCACCGGCAGCACCGCGGGGAGCGCCTGGCGCGTGTACACGACGCGGCCGACCGGCACCTTGGCCAGCAGCCGCAGGCACTCCTGCCGGTCCAGCGGGCGAAAGCCGTCTTTCTCCAACATCCCCCCATCCTCCCCGCCCGCCCCGCCCACCGTTAGGGCCGGTCGGCCCCCTTGTTCCCCTGCTACGGGCATTCGGTATGCCCCCCGGTGCGGCGAGCGGGACCGTGGGGCCCGGCCGCCGGGACCCCCGGCCCTCGTGGCCCGCGCGTCCGGCCGAGGACAGTGGCAGCGGGCTGCCGGGTCGGTGAAAGGGCAGCCCGCGGCCCGGGGCGATCCCCGTGCCGGACCACAGCGCGAGCGAAGGGACAGGCGGCATGCAGGAGCCGTCGAGAAGGAAGCAGGAACCGCCGGCGCAGGACGGCGCGCGGGTGTCCGGGCGGGCGTGGCTGATGCTGGGTGTGGCCACGGCCGGTTTCGCCGTCGACTTCTGGGCGTGGGCGCTGCTGAGCCCGCTCGCCCCGCGGTTCGAGGACAGTCTGGGACTGTCCGCGTTCGAGCAGTCGTTGCTGGTGGCGGTGCCCGTCATCGTCGGGTCGCTCGGGCGCGTACCCGTCGGGGCGCTGACCGACCGCTTCGGCGGACGGGTGATGTTCCCGCTCGTGTCGGCCGTCACCACCCTCCCGGTGCTCCACCTGGGCCTGCTCGGACACTCCTCGCTCCCCGCGCTCCTGGCGGGCGGCTTCTTCCTGGGCGTCGGCGGCACCGCGTTCGCCGTCGGCGTGCCCTTCGTCAGCGCATGGTTCCCGCCGCGGCGGCGCGGGCTGGCCATCGGCGTCTTCGGCATGGGCATGGGCGGCACCGCGATCAGTGCGCTGACGACGGTCCGCCTGGTCGACGCCCACGGCATGGCGAACCCATTCCTGATCACCGCGGGCGTACTCGCCGCGTACGCCGTCGTCGCCGGTCTGGTGCTGCGGGACGCACCTGGACGCACCGTGCCGGCCGAGCCGCTGCTCCGCCGGATGGGCAGGGCCTGCAGGCTGCCGATCACCTGGCAGGCGTCCGCCCTGTACGCCGTGGCCTTCGGCGGCTACGTCGCCTTCTCCGTCTACCTGCCCACGTATCTGAAGACCGGCTACGGCCTGGCCCAGGCGGACGCCGCGAACCGGATGGCGGGGTTCGTCCTGCTGGCGGTGGTGATGCGGCCGGCCGGCGGCTGGCTGTCGGACCGGTTCGGCCCGGTACGCGTGCTCACCGCCACGCTGGCCGTGGTGATCACCGCAGCGTTCGTCCAGTCCCTGACCCCGTCGCTCGCGCCGACCGCCACGATCGCGTTCCTCGCCATGGCGGCCGCGCTCGGCGCGGGCAGCGGAGCCGTCTTCGCCCTCGTGGCCCTGCTGGCCCCGGCCGAGCAGGTCGGTGCGGTCACCGGCGTCGTCGGTGCCGCCGGCGGCCTGGGCGGCTTCCTGCCGCCCCTGGTGATGGGCTCGCTCTACGGCGCCTACGGCTCGTACGCGATCGGCCTGGTGCTGCTGGGCCTGGTCTCCCTGGCGGCCCTGGCCTTCACCGGGACGGGAGTCCGCAGCGCCGTCACCCACCGCACCCGGCCCGCCCGGCCCCAACCGCGCTGACCGGTCGGGACGACGGGCTCTGCCGGCAGGGTCTGGCGTGTGTCTGCCGATCTCATCCCGGATGAACCGTGGGACCGCATAGCTGCGTCGCTGCCGCCGCGACAGCAACGTCGGCACCGGTACCCCGGCCGCCTTCCCGTGTCTGACCGGGTGGCGTTGGCAGGCATCATCTACGTGCTGCGCAAGGGCGTGGCCTGGCGCGACGTTCCCATCCAGGTGGTGGGCTGTTTCGGCATCACCGGTGGGCGCCGACTGCGGGACCGGACCGAGGCCGGAGTCCAGCCGGCCCCGCACCATTGACCGCCGCCGCGGCCCGGCTCCTGTACGGGCCCGTGCTCACCTCGCGCCTTGGTGGGTACGGGCCCGTACGCCTGCCACCTACGACCGGCCGTCGAGCTCCGCCCCGTCGCGCCGCCGGTCCAGGTAACCGATGGCCGGGGTCGCCATGACCCCGTGCAGCACCACCGAGACCACCACGGTGAGGGCCACGATCGCCCACAGCTCCCGTTCCAGCCCGCCGAAGGAGTCCTGCCCCAGGGCGTAGGACAGGTAGAACAGCGAACCGATGCCCCGGATCCCGAACAGCGCGACCACGGCACGCTCCTTCTTCCCCATGGCAGTCCGCACCTGTGCCAACCACCCGGTCAGCGGCCGTACGACCAGCAGCACCAGCACGCCCAGCACGGCGCCCAGCGGCGTCAGGGCGGACAGGGCACCGGCCACCAGGTATCCGCCGAGCAGGAACAGCAGCACGGCCGTGAGCAGCCGCTCGATCTGCTCGGTGAACTCGTGCAGCACCTTGTGATAGCCGTGGCTGCGCTCGGCCGCCCGGATGACGCATGCGGTCACGAACACGGACACGAAACCGTAGCCGTGGAGCACCTCGGCGACGCCGTACGACACGAAGGTGGCCCCCAGCGCCACGAAGCCCTCCATGTACTCGGACAGGCGCAATACCGACGCGCGCACCCGGAAGAACATCCACCCCAACAACCAGCCGACAGCACACCCGACAGCCAGCCCGACAGCACACCTGCCCAGCAGGTCGGTCAGAGCCCACGAACCGATCCAGTCCGCCGACCACCCCGTCCCGGCCGCCGCAGCGAGGGCGATCGCCGCGTAGACGAACGGAAAGGCGAGGCCGTCGTTCAGCCCCGCCTCACTGGTCAGGGAGAACCGCACCTCGTCCTCGTCGCCCTCGGTACCGAGCGGCTCGCCCACGCGCACCTCACCGGCCAGCACGGGATCCGTGGGCGCGAGCACGGCCCCCAGCAGCAGAGCGGCAGCGGGCGGCCAGTCGAGCAGCCCCCAGGCCAGCAGGGCGACGACCACCACGGTCAGCGGCATCGTGATGCCCAGCAACCGCCACGTACTGGACCACCGGCGCCACCCGAAGGGCCTGTCGATGGCGAGCCCAGCGCCCATCAGCGAGACGATCACACACACCTCGGTGGTGTGCTCGACCCACAGGCGCTCACGAACGGGATCCACAGCCGGCACGCCCACCGGCAGCAACTCGATCAGAACCCCCGCGGCAAGGAAGACCATGGGCAGGGACAACGGCCGTTTGGACACCACCCGGGGCAGCACAGCAGCCCCCAGCGCACCCAGGCCCAGACAGAGGTAGACCCCGTCCGAAAGCGTCACTGCGACCTCCTGCCCGACGCGATCACTCTCAGGCCACGCGTGTACCCCGTCGCCACTGGTGCCTCGCTCCAGTACGTCACCGGGTACGCGCTCCGACGACCCCCTTCCTCGCCGGCGGCCGATGCGCGGCGGAAGAGGTGGGGCTGGGCCGCCGGGTCCGCTGCGGTTAGGGTGTAAAGAACGCGTCAAGAACGGCGCGGGGTGTGCCGGGAAGTCTGGTCGGCGTCGGCGGGGCCGTGTGCCCATTTCTCCGACACCCTGGAGGTTCGCCGCCTTGGCCGCCACCCCACCCCGTACCCCGTTCCTCGGTCTTCCGCCCTGGCCCGAACGGCAGGCCGTGGCCCGGGCCCTGCGCACCGAGACGGTGGGAGGGCTCGTCCTGCTGGCCGCCGCGGTCGTCGCGCTGGCATGGGCGAACACTCCGCTGAGCGACGCCTACACCACCATCCGCGACTTCCACTTCGGGATACCCGCGCTGGGACTGGACCTGTCGGTCGGCCACTGGACGTCCGACGGGCTGTTGACCGTCTTCTTCCTGGTCGTGGGGATCGAGCTCAAGCGGGAAATGGTGGTCGGCTCGCTGCGCACCCCCGCCACCGCGGCGCTGCCCGTCATCGCCGCCGTGTGCGGCATGGCCGTACCCGCTGCCTTCTACGCCGTCACGGTCGCGGCCGGCGGAGGCAGCAGGGACGGGTGGGCCGTGCCGATGGCCACCGACATCGCCTTCGCCCTGGCGGTCCTGGCGGTCATCTCCACCCACCTGCCGACCGCCCTGCGGGCCTTCCTGCTCACCCTCGCGGTCGTCGACGACCTCGGCGCGATCCTGGTCATCGCCGTCTTCTTCACCTCGGACATCAATCACCGGGCGTTGGCGGGGGCGATTGCCGGGCTGGTCGTCTTCTCCATGCTGCAGAGGCAGCGGGTACGGGGCTGGTGGTGGTATGCGCCACTCGGAGTGGCGATCTGGGCGCTGCTGTACAACGCCGGCATCCACGCCACCGTCGCCGGAGTCGCCATGGGCCTGATCCTGCGCACGGTCCGCGACCGGGACGAAGAGGAATCACCGGCAGAACGCACCGGTCGTCTGCTGCACCCGCTCTCCGCCGGCCTGTGCGTCCCGCTGTTCGCGCTGTTCGCCGCCGGGGTCAGCGTCTCCGGCGACGCACTGGGCAAGGTGTTCACCACCCCCGAACCCCTCGGAGTGATCGTCGGGCTGGTCGCGGGCAAGACTCTCGGGATCTTCGCCGGAACGTACATGGCGGCCCGCTTCACCCGCGCACGCCTCAATCCCGACCTGGCCTGGGCCGACGTGTTGGCCCTGGCGGCCCTGGCCGGAATCGGCTTCACGGTCGCCCTGCTCATCGGCGAGCTGGCCTTCCCCGGCACGGCCGCCGTCGGCGAGCACGTCAAAGCCGCCGTCCTCATCGCCTCGCTCACCGCCGCCCTGCTGGCCACCCTGCTCCTGCGCCGCAGGAACGCTGTCTACCGGCGCCTGTCCGAGGAAGAACACCTCGACGCGGACGCCGACGGCATTCCCGACATCTACCAGCGCACCGAAGCGGACGGCGCATGACCTGGCCGCGATCGCGCCGTCACCTGCTCACCGCGGCGCCGGCACTGCTGTTCCGCAAACTGGCGACGATGACCGCCGTGCAGGGTCGCGCTACGCGGCAGGACGCGCCGACGGCAGGCTTCGCGGCCGTCCTGTGCCCGACGCGCAGGCCGGTGGCTCGCCGGACGCCGACGCTGGCCCACGGTGGTCTCAACCACCGGACGTCTGCCCCCGGCGCGGCGTCCGGGGCGACTTCGCGGCCTCCGCCGCCTCCGCCTTGGCGTCGCTCACCGCGGCGGCGGCCTGTTTCCCGGCCTCGTCGGCAGCCGCGGCGGCATCGAGCGAAGCCGTCCCACCCGCATCGAGCTCCGGAGTCCGCCCTTCGTCCGACGTGTGGTCGGCGCCGGCGGTGGCCGTTTCCTCAGGTTGCGCAGTCGTGTGAGGAGGCTCCGCCGACTGATCACCGAACGCTCGGGTGACGGTCCTGACTGCCTCGGTCAGCTCCCCCGGGATCACCCAGAACGTGTTGTTGTCGCTGCTCGCCAAGTGCGGCAGCGTCTCGAGGTACTTGTAGGCCAGGATCTTCGGGTCGGCATTGTTGCGATGGACGGCCTGGAAGACGAGCTCCACCGCCTTTGCCTCACCGTCCGCCCGCAGGATCATGGCTTGCTGCGTGCCCTGCGCCTCCAGGATGTCCTTCTGCTTCGTGCCTTCCGCCGTAAGGATCTTGGCTTGTCGCTCCCCTTCGGCGTGCAGGATGGCCGCGCGCTTGTCACGCTCGGCCCGCATCTGCTTCTCCATCGCTTCCTTGATGGTGTGCGGTGGATCGATGGCCTTGATCTCGACGCGGTTGACCCGGATGCCCCACTTGCCGGTGGCGTCGTCGAGGACGGCACGCAGCCGGGAGTTGATCTCCTCACGCGAGGTGAGCGTCTCCTCCAGGTCCATGCTGCCGATGACATTCCGGAGCGTGGTCACGGTGAGCTGGTCGATCGCCTGCAGGTAGTCGGCGACCTCGTAGGCCGCCGCCCGGGGGTCCGTGATCTGGTAGTAGAGCACGGTGTCGATGTTCACCACGAGGTTGTCCTCGGTGATCACCGGCCTGGGGTCGGACGAATAGACCTGCTCGCGCACGTCAAGTTTGGTGTTGATGCGGTCAGCCACCGGCACGATCAAGTTCAGGCCGGGTTGCAGTGTCCGGCGATATCGGCCGAACCGCTCGATGTTGTAGCGGCGCGCCTGCGGGACGATCCGCACAGTGGAGGCCACGAGGAAGACGACAACAAGGGCCGCCACAAGAATGGGGATGACAACTGGATCCACAGTGCCTCCATTGCTGTGTGTTCAGCCGTTCAAGGAAGGAGCCGTTGACGAAAGAGCCGTTCAAGGAAGGAGTTCGCGGGGATGGACGATGGCCGTGGCCCCTTCGATCTCCATGACGTCCACGAACGCTCCCACCGGGATGACCAGGCTCTCGTCGAGGGCGCGCGCGGACCATTCCTCACCGGAGAGTTTGACCAGGCCACGGGTCGCGGTGACCTCCTGCACGACCTCGGCCCGCTTCCCGATCAGCGCGTCGCTGCCCTCGCGTAGGAGGGGCTGCTGTGCCATATGCCGCATGATGGGACGGACGACGAGCAGGCCCGCTGCCGCTGCCGCGCCCAGGGCCACCAGCTGGCCGAGAAGGCCGATGCCCACACCGGCGACTATGGCGGCAACCAACGCGGCACCGGCCAGCAAACCGAAGACCAGTGTCAGCGTGAAGAACTCCGCGACACCCAGTGCCGCGGCAGCGAACAGCCATACGAACCACGGCATCGAATCGCCCTCCTTCAGGGGCCCTCTCCACCAAGCTACCGTCCGGACACGCCGGGCAGAACAGACACGACAGCCGTGCTTCTTGATCGCTGCTCGCCTGCCCGGGAGGCGAGCAACAACGGTTACCAGCGGTACGAACCTGCTCTCCCGGGGCCGCCGCCGAGTCGCGTCAGCACAGGTCAACGACTACGCCGGCGCCTGCGGGCCGTCGCTTGCCGAGCTGAGAGCGCAAGTTCGATTCAGTGCAGCCCTCTGCAGTCCGGACACTCTGGCGAGCCGGACGTCGCCCAGGGCCCGACACGCCAGGTCCGGCTCTCCTTCAGCGCTCCGGAAAAGTGGTCCGGAGCGCCGGCCCGCCCGCGAGAGGACGCGGTGCGGCCGGTCCTTCGGATGGAGGCGTGATGAGCAGGCGCAGGAGAGGGAGGGTGGCTGGTGACGGTTGACTCGAAAAAGAGGCCGATCGGGACGACTCCCGGCTTGGCGTAGACCGGTCGGGCAGGCGTTCGGTGGCATGGGGGGCGGGGCGCATCGGGGTCGACGCCGAGCAGGAGGCCGTGACCTCCGTCCAGGTAGCGTGTGTCGCCCTCATGGGTGATCAGCAGCGGTGGCAGGACTCCGGCGCTGGAGTCGGTCAGGTCCAGATGCCGTCGTTGTGCTCTTCGAGCTCGGCGTACGGGCAGGTGGCGGTGGTGCGCGGGTAGAGGTTCTGGAGTCATGTCCACGCGGTGCAGGCTGTTCGCAGCCGAGTTCGGCGTGTCCGTCCGCCGTCTTCAGCTCCCTGCAGCCGCTGAAGCACGACGGACTGTTCACCCCCGTGCCTTCTGCGGGCCTGTCACGACCGCCTGTCAGGCTCAGCCCGGTAGCGTTCAAGGCAAGTCTCTTGTGCTGGGAGATAACTGTGCAGCCCTTGCCTTTGCAGATTGTCGCCGAGGTCGTCGGCGGCCGCCTGACCGACGTCCCCGACCCGGAAGCCCTCGTCGCGGGGCCGGCCGTGTTCGACTCGCGACAGGCCAAGCCCGGCTCGCTGTTCATCGCTCTTGCGGGCACGACCCGCGACGGGCACGACTACGCGGAGCAGGCAGCCGCGAACGGTGCCGTGGCAGCGCTGGCCACCCGGCCCGTCGGCGCCCCCGCGATCGTCGTCGACGACGTCCTCGCAGCGTTCGCGCGCCTGGGCCGGTATCTCGTCGCCCATACCCTCCCCGACACCCAGGTCGTCGCGATCACCGGTTCCGCCGGCAAGACCTCCACCAAAGACTTCATCGCCCAGCTCCTGCCCGCCGCCGGTCCCACGGTCGCCACCCCGCAGAGCTTCAACAACGAGATCGGCCTGCCGCTGACCATCACCACGGCCGACCCCTCCACCCGCTTCCTCGTCCTGGAGATGGGCGCCAGGAAGATCGGCCACATCCGCACCCTGACCCGGATCGCGCCACCCGGCATCAGCGTCGTCACCAACGTCGGCACCGCCCACGTCGGCGAGTTCGGCGGCCAGGACAACATCGCCCGCGCCAAGGGCGAGATCGTCGAAGCCCTCCCCGAAGAGGGGCTCGCCGTCCTCAACGCCGACGACCCCCGCGTGCACGCCATGGCCGAACGCACGACCGCCCGCGTCATCACCTACGGCCTGGCCGAGGCCGCCGACATCCGGGCCACCGAGATCGTCCTCGACGAGTACGGCCGGCCCTCCTACACTCTGCACACACCCGAGGGCACCGCGCCGGTGCGGCTGCAGTTCGTCGGCCGCCCCCAGGTCCACAACAGCCTCGCCGCGGCCGCCGTCGCCCGCGAAGCCGGCCTCGGTGCCGCCCGGACCGCCGACCTGCTGTCCGCTGCCACCCCCCAGTCCCACTGGCGGATGGAGACCCACACCCGGGCCGACGGCGTCACCGTCATCAACGACGCCTACAACGCCAACCCCGACTCGATGCGCTCCTCCCTCGACGCGCTTGCAGCCATGACCCGCGGTCACGACCAGCGCTCCATCGCCGTCCTCGGCCAGATGAACGAACTCGGCGACGACACGCGCACAGCGCACGAGGACGTCGGCAGGCACGCCGCCGGCCTGCGCCTGAACCAGATCATCGCGGTAGGAGGGGACGAAGCCGGATGGATCCAGCAGGCCGCCCGCGACGCCGGGGCGAAGGCCGTACACCTGCCCGACCAGGACGCCGCGCTGCACCTGCTGCGCTCCACGCTCCGGGCCGGTGACGTCGTCCTGGTCAAGGCGTCCCGCGGGGTCCAGCTGCAGCAGCTCGCCGAGGCGCTGGTGCAGCCAGACCCCGAGCCCGCCGGCGCATAGGCCGCCCCGTCAGCAGAGACAGCGACCCGCATGCGTCCCTCAACGGGTGCGTGACGCCATGAGCCTCGGGGCCCCGCAGCCCGTCGCCCGGCTGCGGGGCCCCCGAGGTGGCGGCTCCGCGGTTCGGACGGGAGCGGCCTGCCAGGGGGCCCTGAGGCCCGCCAAGGCCGTCAGTGTGGCCCGATCCGGTGAGCTCCGGCGGGACCAGGCGGTGTGACGGCTGGTGCCGGATCGTAGGCTGCGGCTATGACCGAGATCCAGAACCTGACGCCCCGCGACGCCTTCGAGCTGCTGCTGGCCGGTAACCAGCGCTTCGTCGCCGGCACCCCCGAGCACCCCAACCAGGACGCCACCCGCCGCACGGAGATCGCCCCGGCCCAGCAGCCCTTCGCCGTGCTGTTCGGGTGCTCCGACTCCCGGCTGGCCGCCGAGATCATCTTCGACCGCGGCCTGGGCGACCTGTTCGTGGTGCGCACCGCGGGTCATGTCGCTGGTGCAGAGGTCCTCGGTTCCATCGAGTACGGCGTGAGCGTGCTCGACGCCCCGCTCGTCGTCGTGCTCGGCCACGACTCGTGCGGGGCCATCGCAGCCGCCCGTGCCGCAGCCGACGGTGGCAGGGTGCCCGCCGGCTTCGTCCGTGATGTCGTCGAACGGGTGACCCCCAGCGTGCTGGCAGCCCGCGCCGCCGGACGCGACCAGCCCGAAGAGATCCTGGCCGAGCACATCGAGCACACCGTCGACCTGTTGCTGGAACGCTCCCGCGTCCTGGCCGATCGGGTGGCCGCCGGCCGTCTCGGCGTGGTGGGCCTGTCCTACCGGCTGGCCGACGGCAGTGCACAGCTCGTCGCCTCCCGCGGCCTCGATGCGCCGGTACCCGCCGCGTCCTGACCACCCCGGCCATGGCTGACCCGGCGTGATCTGACCCGGCCGCAGGAGACCCGTACAGGTGGATGAGGAACCACCGGGTTCGCCGCTCGGTCATCCACGCAGGGGCACCGCCCGATGGCTCACGGAGCCGACCACGCGTCCAGCACCGTCCCCGCGCCGACCTGGCGCGGCCCTCGGCCCCCCGCCGGCCTGGCGCGGGCCGAGGGCCGCGAGGTGGCCGGGGGTGGGGAACGATCGTCACCGACGACGAGTGGCACGAGCTGTGCCCGGCCTGCCGGACCGGCGGGAGCCCAGCCGAAGTTGTCACGAATCCGCCCGGCTCCCGCATTCGGGGGCAGTAAGGGCACGGCGTCGGTGCCGGTCACACGGTGGACCGGGGCCCCGCGGCGCGGCGGAGCCGGTTGGCGATCGCCAGCCCCAGCCCCTCCTCCACCGGCAAGGACGCGACGATGAGGTCGCACCCCCGCTGGTCGAGCTCGCGCAGGAACCCGTACAGCCCGCGTGCATAGAGGGCCGTCGAACGGGGGAGCGTCACCACCGCGTGGGCCTTCACCGTGGCGTCGGCGAAGGCGGCAGGAAGAAGGACGCCCACCTGGTGCCCCAGCTTCTGCGCCAGTTCCGCTTCGGCGACGACCTTTTCCGGCTCGACGAGGACGACCCGTGCGCGCGGCGCGTAGTGCGACGGATGCTGGCCCGGCACCCGGACCCGGCTCGTCGAGGGGACCGCAAGCGGGCACCCCAGCACCGCTTCGAGGTCCTCGCGCGTCACCCCGCCAGGTCGCAGGATGCTCGGGATCTCGCCCGTGGCGTCGACGATGGTCGACTCGACACCGACCTCGCAAGGGCCGCCGTCCAGCACGAAGTCGACGGCGTCGCCGAGCTCGGCACGGACATGGTCCGCCGTGGTGGGGCTGACAGAGCCGAAGCGGTTGGCGGACGGGGCCGTGACACCGCCGTCGAAGGCCGACAGCAGCGCGAGTGCGACGGGGTGGTCGGGCACGCGCACGGCGACCGTCTCCAGACCACCGGTCGCTTCGAGGGGCACCCGTTGACCGCGCCGCAGGACCAGCGTGAGCGGGCCCGGCCAGAAGCGTTCGGCCAGCAGGCGCGCCGTCGCGGGCACGTCCTGGACCCAGTCGCCCAGGTGCTCCGCGCCGCCGATGTGGACGATCAGCGGATGGGTGGGCGGACGGCCCTTGACCTGGAAGATGCGCGAGACGGCGGTGGGGTCCTCGGCGTTGGCGCCCAGACCGTAGACGGTTTCGGTCGGGAGGGCCACCAGACCGCCGGCGCGCAGCACACCGGTCGCCTTCTCGATATCACTGGTTCTTGCTGTCACTCTCGCAATCCTCCCACGGTTCCACTTCGCTCCAGCTGGCCAGACCGGCCTCGGTGTTGCCGCGTTCGTGCTGAACATGGCCGAGGTCGGCGAGCACGATGGCCCGTGTCCTCCTGCAGTCCAGTCCGTCAGCGGCGGCAAGGTCGCCGAGCCTGGTGTGGATCAGGCCGGATTCGTGGGCCCATCGGACACGACGGCCTGACCAGCACCGCCGCCCGCCACCACCGGTGATCCACAGGTACGGAGCATTGCTCCCACTCTGCTACCGGCCCGTACGTAAGCGCCCTCACATACGTGCCCCGGTCCACCGCCTAGCGTCACAAGCGAACGCGGAACGACCGGAAGGGAGAGGAGATCACCATCATGACCACCACCGCGCACGTCTCCCCGCTCCACTCCCCGGCGCAGCCGTCCGAGGTACTGTTCATCCTCAAACGCGGCCGGGTCCGCATCTTCCGCGTCTCCGCCGACGGCCGCGCCCTGACCTGCGCGATCATCAGCCCCGGCACGATCTTCGGCGAGATGGCCCTGCTCGGCCAGCGCATGTTCGACAACTTCGCCGAAGCCCTCGACGACGTCACCGTCTGCGTGATGAGCCGCGCCGACGTCCACAAGTTCCTGCTGTCCGACGCGCGGATCGCCGCCCGTATCACCGAGATCCTCGGCCGCCGCCTCGCCGACCTCGAACAACGCCTGTCCGACAGCGTCTTCAAGTCCGTCCCCCAGCGCATCGCCACCACCCTGACCACCCTCGCCACCCGCACCGACGCTCCCGCCGGCAAGCTCCGTCCGGGCCCGCGCCACCCCCAGATCGCCCTCACCCACGAACAGCTGGCCGCCCTGGCCGGCACCTCCCGCGAAACGACCACCAAGGTCCTGCGCGACTTCGCCGACCGCGGCCTGCTCCGCCTCGCCCGCGGCCGCATTACCGTCCTCGACCCACCCCGCCTGCTCGACGAAGCCGGATAGCCGCCCAGACGATTGGGAACCACTACATCCGTCGATCCGGCCCTCCCCGGCTCGCCGACAGCTGTGGCGAATGTGATGTGGCGAGGGGTCAGCTCAGCTGAGCTCCGGCGGGAGTATCCCGGTGAGCCAGGCGAGTTCGTTGTCCCGGATGAATATCGAGGCACTTGCCGCCGGATCCACTGGCCAGGGGTGAAAGTCCTCCAGGGCCTGCACGTATGCGTCGGCGCTTTCTCGGCTGGGTTGGGTGATGAGCTGTCGTGCGAGGTTGCTGTATCCGTCCGGGATTCGGTCCAGCGTGGCGAGCGTGGCGTCGAGGTACCTCGGCCCGCGAAAGAGCGTCCGATTCAACGCGAGCAGGGCCCGCCCGCCGGCGCTGACCGTGTGTACAGCGGCGTGATGCAGCAGGAACGTGTTGTCCAACGCGATGGCCTGCGGCAGGAAGTCGGTTCCGTGCCACCGGACCTCGGACATGAACGAGATGGCTCGGCTTTCCCAGCACTTCGGCGGAAGCACGGGGATCGCGGCGACCCGCCCGGCGATGTCGTAGCCATCGCGGACCCAGGCGATGCGGGCGTGTTCGAACGATGCGGGAACAGGTTCGTCCCCGCGTTCGGCGGCAGCATCCAGAAACCGGGCCGCCGTGCACGCGGCCGGACGAACGTATGTGACTTTCCAGGCGCCTGGTCCGGAAGCCCCGTCACTGCCTTGTCCACTCGCTCGACCGGCGTGTGTCGCCCTCGGAACGGCAACGCCCCAGGGACGGAGATGACCGGCATGAGTTCGGGAGTCCCTACGGCCTTTCCGCCCATCGTCATGCCCCCTTGGCGGTGAGCCGGCCGATGGCCCGGATGACCTGGCGCCGAGTGGCCAGGCGGCGGGCGAGGAAGACCATCACCCGGTTCATGCGGCCTGCGATGACGCTGGGCGGCGGGTTCCTGCGGTCCAGGGCGGCCAGCGCGGTGCGGACGACGTCGACGGGTGAGGCGAGCCTGGTCCCTCCGGCGGCCTGTGGGGTGCCCACGACCTCGAAGAACTCGGTCCGGGTCGCTCCGGGGGACAGGGCCAGTACCCGCAGACCGGTGCCGCGTGACTCCTCCCACAGCGCTTCGGTGAGGCTGAGTACGAACGCCTTGGTCGCCCCGTAGAGCGCCATGCGCGGGTTGGGCTGGTAGGCGGCCATGCTCGCCACGTTGACCAGGACCCCGCGGCCCGCGGTACGCAGTTGGTCGATGAAGGCACGGCTGATGTCGGCGACCGCGGTCACGTCGACCGCGATCTCCCGGCGCAGCCGGTCCGGTTCCGCCTGGTGGAAGGGGCCGAAGGTGGCGAACCCGGCGTTGTTGATCAGGCTCGTGACGTGCAGGCCGAGCTGGGCCACCTGCGCGGCCAGCGCCTGCCCGGGGTGTTCCGTGGCCAGGTCCATTTCGACCACGTGCACCTGGATCCGATGCTGTTCGCGCAGCTCGGTGGCCAGCTTCTCCAGGCGTTCCCTGCGGCGGGCGACCAGCACCAGGTCGGAGCCGCGGGCGGCGAGCTGGCGGGCGAACTCGGCGCCGAGGCCCGCGCTGGCCCCGGTGATGAGGGTGGTGTGTCCGTGGTAGTCGACGGCTGGCATGGTCGTCCTTCTTTCAGTCGCTGCCTTTCTGGCAGTTAATGCCAAGTAGGCGGTCGCTGTCTAGAGGGGTACCCTGATGTCCATGACGACCTTGTGGGAGCGTTCGCGGCAGGTTGCCGTCCAGGCGATCCTGGATACGGCGGTTCGTCTGTTCGCCGAGCAGGGCTACGAGCAGACGACGATCGCGCAGATCGCGCGAGAGGCGGGGATCTCGCAGCGCTCCCTCTTCCGCTACTTCGGAACCAAGGAGGACCTGGTCTGCGGCGACCAGGAGGCGCTGGGCGAGCTGCTGAAACGGACCGTCGAGCAGCAACCGGCCGAGATGTCCGCCTGGGATGCCCTGCGCGCCGGATTCGAGGTCATTCTGACCGCCAACCACCCCCCGGAGCGTGCGCTGGAACTGTCCCGCCTCATCTTCGACACGCCCTCGCTGCATGCCCGCTACATCGAGAAGCGCCTGCGCTGGCAGGCCGAACTCGTCCCCGTCATCCGGGCGCGGCTGGGCAGCGGCCCCGGCCGCCCGGCTCCCGACACGCAGGCCAAAGCGATCGTCGCGACGGTCTTCGCCTGTATCGACACGGCAACCGAACTCTGGGCCGGACATGACGGACGGATCGACCTGGCAGACCTCTACGACCAGTGCCTCGCGGCGGTGCGGGACCACGGCTGAGGCACGTATCCCCGGCATATCTTCGCGCAGAACCCGACGTCACCGCGCGCTGTCGATTGCAGCGGCTTGAAGCAGGTGGCAAGGGTCAAGTGGTGGCGCTTCGGGGGGGGGACTGCCGGTGGACGTCGTCGCGATCATGGAAGCACTGGCTGAGCAGGGCGTAACGGTGCTGTTCAAGGCCGACGCTGAGCGGATGGCAGAGAGGCGCAGGCCCTGGACCTTCGTCGCCAGTGGGGCCCCGTTGCGCGAGGACGTCCTTGTGCGAACTGATGCCGCGTCTGTGGAGCAATGCCTCGCAGAGTGTTTGCCCCGTCTGCGTGAGCTGGGCTTTTCGTTCCCTGAGTGAGGGAGCGTCGTCGCGGTTCACCAGGGAGCCTGCCACGCGCAGCATGTCCGGCCAGTGCACCGCGACCTTGTTCAGGTTCACGCGGTTCCGCGCCAGCCCCTCCAGCGGCCCGTAGCCGCCGGTGGTGATGCCGGGCATCTCCGCGCGCCGGAACCGCTGGCCGGCCAGGTCCTTGAAGCGCGGGGAGAAGTTGTAGCCGAGCAGGGAGAACAGGCCGAAGACCATGTCGGAGTACGAGACGTTGTCGGTGGCCACCATCTCGGGCTTCACTCCGGCGTCCAGGTTCAGCAGCGTGTCAAGGATGTGCAGGGAGTCGCGCGGGGTGCCCGGCACGACCATCTGCCCGATGCCCGCGACCTGGTCATTCACGGCGTTGAGCAGGGTAGGAACCTTGCAGAAGTCAGCGGATGGTGAGGCCGCCGTCGACGGTGAGGATGGTGCCGGTGGTCCACTGGGCCGAGGCCAGGTAGGCGGCCGCGGTGGCGACGTCCTCGGCAGTGCCCAGGCGTCCCAGGGGGTAGGAGTGCTCGATCTGCTCGTCGTGTGCGGTGCGTTCCTCTGCGGTCATGGGGGCGATATAGGAGCGTTCGTACTTGGGAGTGCGGACGGCGCCGGGAGCGATGGCGTTGACACGGACTCCTTGGGGGCCGAGTTCACTGGCCAGCGCCCGGGTCATGGAGTTGAGCGCTCCGCGGGTGGCGGAGTAGGCGGCCGAATGACGGCCGGCGACCATTTTGCGGGCCCAGTAGCTGCTGATGTTGATGATGCTTCCCCGAGCGTTCAGGAGGGCGGGCAGGAGTTGCTGGCTCAGCAGCAGCGGCACCTGGACGTTGAGGTGCCACATGGTGTTCATCTCGTCGACCGTGGTGTCGGCAAGGGAGGCGAAGTGTGCGGTGCCGACGTTGTTGACGAGGGTGTCGACCCGGTCGGTCAGGTTTCCGACGTGCGCGGCGATCCGGGCGGGGGCATCGGGCGCCGAGAGGTCCGCGGGCACAGTGTGCACGGTGGTGCCGTGCCGGCCAAGTTCCTTGGCGGCGGTCTCGAGCTTGCCGCGGTTGCGGGCGACAAGGATCAGGTCCGCTCCGTCGTGGGCGAGGGCATCGGCGATGGCCAGGCCCAGGCCCTCGCTGCCGCCGGTGACGACGGCGAAACGGCTGGTGGTGCGGTGCTCGGACATGTCAGATCGCCTTTGTGTGGTCGGTGGAAGCACTCAGGGTCGCGAATCGGCGTAGCTGTTCGAGTTGGTCGCTGCGGGCGTGCTCTATGCCGGCGAGGGCGTCGCTGCCGAGAGGAAGGCGCAGCGGGGGGCTCGGCATATCGGCGAGGACGACGAGGGCCTGGGCCATGCGGGCGGGGTCGCCGACCTGGCCTCCCACGGCGCCGGCGGAGCGCGCCAGCGCTTCGTGCACGGGAAGGTAATCGGGGAGGGCGGCGCCGCTGGGCAGCCGGCTTGACCAGTTGGCGCGGAAGTCGGTGCGGGCTGCTCCGGGCTCCACGATCGTCGTCCGGATGCCCAGCGGGGTGAGCTCGGCGGCCAGTGAGACGCTCAGACCTTCGAGGGCGTGCTTGCTGGCCGTGTAGGCGCTCATCCCCGGCGCGCCGATCTGCCCTGCCAGCGAGCTGATCTGCAGCACACGGCCCGCTTTCGCCGCGCGCAGATGTGGCAGAGCGGCGCGCAGGACATTGGCGGCGGCGAAGAAGTTCACTTCGAACTGGGCGCGCAGCTCCGTGTCGTCCAGTTCCTCGAAGGGGCCCGCCAGCGCGTAGCCGGCGTTGTTGACGACGACGTCGAGGCGGCCGAACCTGGTGATCGCGTCATCCAGTACCGGACGCAGGGTACCGGCGTCGGTGATGTCCACGCTCACGGTGCGCAGACGCCCGGGAAAGGCGGCGGTCAGCGGTTGCAGCGGCTCGTCGTGGCGCGTGACCGCGATCACTCGCTCACCTGAACGCAGAACCTCACTGACCAGGGCCTGGCCCAACCCGCCGGACGCGCCGGTGACCAGCCACACGCGGGACCCCATGCTTCGCACCTCTCGCACGAGCCAAACAAACGGACCGATCTTGTCCGTTTCAGCGAGAGTAGAGGAGGCGGACAGAGGCTGTCCACTTATGGATAAGATGGGGTGATGAACACGGAGCGGCCCGCGGCGTCCCAGGGGACGGCGATGCCTGTGCGCGTCGACGCCCAGCGCAATGCCGCGCGGGTTCTCGCGGCCGCGCGTCGTGCCGTCGCCTCTGCCGGGCTGGACGTGAGCTATCACGAGATCGCGCGGGAGGCCGGCGTCGGTGTGGGCACCGTCTACCGGCGCTACCCCGAACGCGACCAGCTCATGGCGGCGGTGCTGAGCGACATCCTCACCGAACTGATCGACACCGCACACCAGGCTCTGGACTGCGATGACGCCTGGGAGGGCTTCTCGTTGCTCTTCACCGGCCTGGCCCTGCGCACCGCTCAGAACGCGGGACTGTCCGGCTCCCTGGACCAGCACGGCGGGCCCGCTGTCGCCCAGCAGCGCCACGAGCTCCTCGACCTCACCCGGAGGGTCATCGAACGCGCTCAGGACCAGGGACGTCTTCGCCGGGATCTGGCCTGGCAGGACGTGCTGCGGCTGACCGGCGCCCCAGCGGTACGGGGATGTGTGCTGGGACTTGAGCCTGATCCCGCACACGGTCACCACTTGGTGCTGACCGTTCTTCTCGACGGTCTACAAGCCGGCTGACACCGGCGGCGTGTCGAAGCTTTCAGGAGCGGATGACATCGTGCGGGAGTGGACGCCTACGAGGCGCCGACAGCACGACATCACCTCGGGAACTTCACCACGGTTCACCCCGACGAGCAGAGGTCAGTACCGGCGTACAAGCGGAAAACCTTGACTGCAACGTCGTCGCGGTCGTCAGCGAAGGTGTCTGGGAGGCCAGCGAGTAGTTCGAAGTCTTGCTTGCCGGTCGCCGCGTCGGCCACGACGCTCAGGGGCAGGGTCTCGAACTCTGAAGCGGACAAGGAAGCGTCCACCGCGACAGCGTGAGCGGCCAAGGACGCGAAGGCCTTCATGAGCCGTTCCCCCACCGCCACGTCAATGCCCCGGGAGTGCAGCCGCTCTCGGCGGCGATCCCGACGCCATGGCTCCTGGTCCAGCAGTGGCAGCAGGACGCGACCCAGGTACACGCAGCGACTCCACCGCAGTCGCGACGACTACGCCCATCAACCAGCCCTCATCGAGGACGCGCTCGGCAAGCAGGTGCTCGCGCTCCTGGTCCAGCTCCAGGCCGCCTGCACCGCCACCAACGACCTTGCCCAGGCAGTGGGAGGCTGCTGCATTCATCGCGACGCGTGAACCCATCGCCACCCCGCAGTGGGAACTCTCCGTCGGGGTCGATGATCTGGATGGCGTCATCTCCCGCGTGCAGGTCGGTGGCCAGAGTCCCACGACCTGGATCCGAGAGGCCGACCACCCCATATTGAGACTGCACCCCAAAAGGGCGGTCATTCCGAGTTCACTCTCTGGGCAATGACGCCAGCACGAGACGCGGTGCCGTCGGACCACGTTGAGTCGGTGGCTCCGGCGGCTGATGCTCTGTTGCCCAGCGGGCCGTTCGCTCCGGACAGTGCGGCCGGTGCGAAGGCTGGGCGCGTGCAGATGCTTCCGGAGCCTGTTCGTCGGCTTGCCGCCCGGTGCGCCGTGAACCTGTCGGTCGCCGGTGTCGCCTGCATCAGTTCCGGGGCGGCCGACACGATAGTCGAGGATCTCGCCGACGACGCCCAGGACCGCTGGGCAGATTCGGCGGGACGGCCGCTTACGGTGTCGTCACCGGGGTCGGCCCCGTCGCCCCGGCCTTCGGCATGGCGGTGCTCGCGCTGCTGCTGGTCTCTTCTTCCTGCGCGACTCCGACCGCGCCGCCGGCACCCTGCGCCCGGTCGTCCCACGCGGCGGCGCGGACACCGTCGAGGCGATGGCCCGGCGGGCCTTTGAGGGCGTCGGGGGGTTCATGAGGGGCACCACCGTGGTGGCCTTCATCGACGCGGTCTTCATCACCGTCGGCCTGCTCATCCTGAGCGTGCCGGGCGCCCTCGGGCTCGGCACGATTGCCGTCATCGGCGCCTACGTGCCGTGCCTCGGTGCCTTCGTTTCCGGGGGCGTGGCCGTGCTGGTGGCGCTGGCCGGTCGAGGGCTCGTCATCGCGCCGTGGGCACTCGGGGTGGTTCTCGTGGTTCAGGTGCTGGAGGGGAACGTCTTGCAGCCGATGATCCGGAGCCGAACCGTGCGGATGCACCCCGTGGTGATCCTGGTGAAGCTCACCGCAGGCGCGTCCGGGGCAGGGATCGTCGGAGTGCTCCTTGCGGTACCGGTCACCGCCGCCGCCTTCGGCCTCGTCCACGAGCTGCGCACACGCTATGCGTCGTCCGAGGAGCCGCCCTCTGCGGAGCCGTCTGCAAGCTCATAGAGTTACAAATCTCCGGCGACGTGCTCCGGCGCGGGTGGAGACGCTGCGGTTGAAGGCGAAACGCCTGCTGGTCACCGCCCAGGCCGGCACCGGCCCCACCACCACGTCACCCCCGCCGAACGACGACCGACTGAGACCGACCCGGAAACCGAATGGAGGACCGGTGCTGGATGTCAGTGCACTCACCTGGGCCGTCACCGTCGGCCTGATTCTCGCCTTGCTCGCCCTAGATCTGATCCTTGCTGCCGCGCGCCCGCACCTGGTCGGCTTCGGCGAGGCCACCGCGTGGTCGGTGTTCTACATCCTCGTCGCCGTGGGCTTCGGCGTCTGGTTCGCCGCGCGATACGGCGGCGAGTTCGGAACCGAGTACTTCGCCGGCTACATCGTGGAGAAGAGCCTGTCGGTCGACAATCTGTTCGTCTTCGTGATCATCATGACGACCTTCGCCGTGCCGGCGGAACACCAGCACAAGGTGCTCACCTTCGGGATCATGCTCGCCCTGGTCATGCGTGCGATCTTCATCGCGCTGGGCGCCACCCTGCTGGCGCTGTTCTCCTTCATGTTCCTGCTGTTCGGCCTGCTGCTGATCTACACGGCCGTGCAGTTGTTCCGCCACCGTGACGAGGATCCCGACATCGAGGACAACGTCATGGTCAAAGCTGCCCGTCGGCTCCTGCCGATCACCGACGACTACGTCGGCGGCAAGCTCACCACCCGCGTCGACGGCCGCCGGATGGTCACCCCGCTGTTCATCGTCCTGCTCGCCATCGGCAGCATCGACCTGCTGTTCGCGCTCGACTCCATCCCCGCTGTGTTTGGGGTCACGAGAGAGCCCTACATCGTCTTCGTCGCCAACGCCTTCGCCCTGCTCGGCCTGCGCGCCCTGTTCTTCCTCGTCAAGGGGCTGCTGGACCGGCTGGTGTATCTGTCCGCCGGGCTCGCGCTGATCCTCGCGTTCATCGGCATCAAGCTGATCCTTCACTGGGCGCATGTCGACGTGCACGAGGCCGCCCCCGAGATTCCCACCCCGATCAGCCTCGGCGTGATCGCCCTGGTACTCGCGGTCGTCACCGTGGCAAGCCTGATCAAGACGAGGCACGACCCGACCGCCAAGGCCCACCCCGGCTCACTGCGCGCACATCCCCCCAGGCGCGAGGAGTCCGACCAGGAAGCCGGTGCCCGCTGAACTGCGCTCGTCCGAGAGACAGACCCTGATGGCCCGAAACGGTCCGCCGGCCGCCGCGGTTCGCCATCCGCAACGTGATAGGTGCCACTGGTAGTGCGTCCACGGCAGCCGCCCCGTCCCGTCGGGCTCCCGCCTTCAGGGAATGGCCGTCGTCGAACTCCGCCGGCCCGCCGGCCCGGAGATGCCGGGTCGCCGCCTGGTGACCGCGGCACGCGCCTGCTCCGGAACCATGAAGTCGTGGGAAGGTGTGAGCCGGTCGGTGGCATCGCCGCCACGTCTGACTGCGACTACAAGGAATCCGGGCCCGCACGGAGAGAGAAGCAGAGACGGCGCGGCCAGCCTCGTCACGACGTGGGCGCCTCCGTCGATGCGAGCACACAGCAGCAGAGCGGCTGCCTCGGGAGCCTTGTATTGCTGGTGATCACTGCGGTCATCTGGGGCACCCGACGGCTTCGCCTACTCCATTTGAGCTGGTCAGCGTGCGTTTCCTCGCGGTTTCAACGGGATATTCGGGAGCTCGGGAGCAGGCAGCGGAGCCCCGTCGTAGCCGTGCACCTCGCCGAAACGGGTTCCCTTCATCCAGTCCTCGCGAGCCTGCACGACCTCGTCGTGCGAACGGCAGATGAAGTTCCACCACATGATGATCTCCTCCTCGAACGGGGGCCCGCCGAGCAGGACGGTGCGCGCGGGCCCGTCGGACTCGTTGAGGAGCGTCAGCGTCTGCGCGCCGGGAGGCGCGTAGCCCAGCTCGGCCGGGTGCAGCAGGGTGCCGGCGAGCCGGACGTCGCCGCGGTCCACGAGGAGGCCGTGCTCGAAGGCCGGGTCGACGGTGAGCGTGAGCGAGGCGCCCGGGTCGAGCACGATCTCGGCGCCGAGCAGGGGCGTGAAGGTCCGCACCGGTGAGGTGTCGCCGGCCAGCGATCCGAGGAACACGCGGATCTCGGCGCCGTCGGTCCGCACGGGCGCCGGCGCGTGGTGCTGGAAGTCGCGCGGTGCGTGGCGGTGGGCGTCCGGCAGGGCCACCCACAGCTGCACACCGTGCAGGGTGGTGGTCCCCGGGGTGGACACCTCCGAGTGGCTGATGCCGTGCCCGCCCGTCATGAGGTTGAGTTCGCCGGGCCGTACGAAGGCGTGGCTGCCGAGGCTGTCGCGGTGCTCGATCTCCCCGCTGAACAGCCAGCTCACCGTCTGCAGCCCGGTGTGCGGGTGCGGGGCGACGTCCATGCCGCCGGTGCGGGCGACGTCGTCGGGGCCGTAGTGGTCGGCGAAGCACCACGCGCCGATCAGGGACCGGGCGCGCTGCGGCAGCGTGCGCCGCACCGTCATCGCGCGCGGGCCGCCGAGGGGCACGTCGCGCGGGGTGAGTACGTCGATCCGCCATCCCTCCGGCCGCTCGCCGCCGCCCTCGGGCCCGCAGCGCATCTGCGCGGGTTCCGTCTCCACATTGCTCATCGGGACACCTCCGGCACCCATGATACTTTCAAATTCAACAATACGCCTGCTATCGCCGGACACCCCGCCGAACTTGAACCGTTCGCTTCCTTGAGCCGTTCGTGTCCGGGCGGTAAGTTCGCCGCCATGACCGGATCCCGGGCGCCGAACACCGCCGAGGTACTGCGCGACGCCGGTCTTCGGGTGACTGCCGCCCGCGTCGCGCTGCTGGAGACGGTACGGGCCGGTGACCACCTGGACGCCGAGGCGATCGCCTCGGGGGTGCGTGACCGCGTGGGGCACATCTCCCTGCAGGCCGTGTACGAAGGTCTCCACGCGCTCACCGCGGCGGGACTCCTGCGCCGCGTCGAACCACCCGGCAGCCCCGCCCGGTTCGAGGGGCGCGTCGGGGACAACCACCACCACCTCGTGTGCCGCTCGTGCGGAGTGGTCACGGACGTCGACTGCGCGGTCGGTGCGGCGCCCTGCCTGACCGCGTCCGACGACCACGGCTTCTCCGTCGACGAGGCCGAGGTCATCTACTGGGGCCTGTGCCCCGACTGTTCCACAGCCCGCAGTACCTGAGCACCTTGATCCGCTTGGTCCGGAAGGATTCCCATGTCCGAGAACCACGACGCAATCGTCACCGACGCGAAGACCGAGGAGGTCGGCGGCTGCCCGGTCGCGCACGGGCGCGCCCCGCACCCGACGCAGGGCGGTGGGAACCGCCAGTGGTGGCCGGAGCGGCTGAACCTGAAGATCCTCGCCAAGAACCCCGCCGTGGCCAACCCCCTCGGTGAGGACTTCGACTACGCCGAGGCCTTCAAGAGCCTCGACCTCCCGGCCGTGAAACGGGACATCGCGGAGGTGCTGACCACCTCCCAGGACTGGTGGCCCGCCGACTTCGGCCACTACGGACCGTTCATCATCCGCATGGCCTGGCACAGCGCGGGCACCTACCGGATCAGCGACGGCCGCGGTGGCGCCGGTGCCGGCCAGCAGCGCTTCGCGCCCCTGAACAGCTGGCCGGACAACGGCAACCTCGACAAGGCCCGCCGACTGCTGTGGCCGGTGAAGAAGAAGTACGGCCAGAGCCTGTCGTGGGCCGACCTCATGATCCTCGCGGGCAACGTCGCCCTGGAGTCGATGGGCTTCAAGACCTTCGGCTTCGCCGGCGGCCGCGAGGACGTCTGGGAGCCCGAGGAGGACGTCTACTGGGGTCCCGAGTCCACCTGGCTCGGCGACGAGCGCTACACCGGCGACCGTGAGCTGGAGAACCCCCTCGGCGCGGTGCAGATGGGCCTCATCTACGTCAACCCGGAGGGCCCCAACGGCAATCCGGACCCGATCGCCGCGGCCCGCGACATCCGGGAGACGTTCCGCCGGATGGCGATGAACGACGAGGAGACCGTCGCGCTGATCGCGGGCGGCCACACCTTCGGCAAGACCCACGGCGCGGGCCCGGCCGACCACGTCGGCCCCGACCCCGAGGCCGCCCCGCTGGAGGAGCAGGGCCTGGGCTGGCGCAACTCCTTCGGCACTGGCAAGGGCGGTGACACGATCACCAGCGGTCTCGAGGGCATCTGGACGGACACCCCGACGACCTGGGACAACAGCTTCTTCGACATCCTCTTCGGCTACGAGTGGGAGCTGTTCAAGAGCCCCGCGGGCGCCCACCAGTGGCGGCCGAAGGACGGCGCCGGGCAGGGCACCGTGCCCGACGCACACGACCCGTCGAAGCGCCATGCCCCGACGATGCTGACGACCGACCTCTCGCTCCGGTTCGACCCGGTGTACGAGCCGATCTCGCGGCGCTTCCACGAGAACCCCGACGAGTTCGCCGACGCCTTCGCCCGGGCCTGGTTCAAGCTGACCCACCGCGACATGGGCCCCGTCGTGCGCTACCTCGGCCCGGAGGTGCCGGCGGAGACGCTGCTGTGGCAGGACCCGCTGCCCGAGGTGACGCACGCCCTCGTCGACGCCGACGACATCGCCTCCCTCAAGAGCCAGGTCCTCGCCTCGGACCTGACGGTGGCCCAGCTGGTGACCACCGCCTGGGCGTCGGCCTCGTCGTTCCGGGGCAGCGACAAGCGCGGCGGCGCCAACGGCGCGCGCATCCGGCTCGAACCGCAGCGCGGCTGGGAGGTCAACGAGCCCGAGCAGCTGGCGACGGTCCTGCGGACCCTGGAGGGGATCCAGGAGTCCTTCAACGCCGGCCGGACCGACGGCAAGCGGATCTCGCTCGCCGACCTGATCGTGCTCGCCGGTGCCGCCGCGGTCGAGCGGGCGGCCAAGGACGCCGGCTTCGACATCGAGGTCCCGTTCACGCCGGGCCGGGTGGACGCCTCGCAGGAGCAGACCGACGTGGAGTCGTTCGCCGCGCTGGAGCCGGCCGCCGACGGGTTCCGCAACTACCTCGGCAAGGGCAACCGGCTGCCGGCCGAGTACCTGCTGATCGACCGGGCGAACCTGCTGACCCTCAGTGCCCCGGAGATGACGGTCCTCGTCGGCGGCCTGCGCGTGCTCGGCGCCAACCACCAGGGCACCCAGCTCGGCGTTCTCACCACCACGCCCGGGGCCCTGACCAACGACTTCTTCGTCAACCTGCTCGATCTGGGAACGACGTGGAAGGCGACCTCCGCGGACGCGAACACCTTCGAGGGCCGCGACTCGGTCACCGGCGAGGTCAAGTGGGCGGGCAGCCGCGCCGACCTCGTCTTCGGCTCGAACTCCGAGCTGCGCGCCCTCGCGGAGGTCTACGCGAGCGACGACGCGAAGGAGAAGTTCGTGACCGACTTCGTCGCGGCCTGGGACAAGGTGATGAACCTGGACCGGTTCGACCTCGTCTGACCGGAGGTCCGGGCCGGCCCGAGCGGGGCCGGCCCGGACCCTTCCGTCCCGGCCCCTCGATTCCGTCTCCCTCTCAGGGCTGGGCCGTGACGAAGACCCCCGCCTTCGCCGCCGCCACCGCGGCGTCGGCGGCGCGGTCCGCCGCCGCCTCGTCCAGGGGCTCACCGGTCGTCAGCAGCCGGTAGTAGAGCGGCGCGGAGACCGCCCGGATCACCTCGCGGGTGTCGGTGCCTTCGGGCAGTTCGCCCCGGGCGACGGCCTGACGGGCGCAGGGCTCCCACTCCGTGACACGGGTGTCGTAGAAGCGGTGCAGGGCGGCGGCCGCCTGTTCGTCGCAGGTGGCGGCGGCGATCATCGCCTTGAAGAGCGCGCCCTGACGGGCGTCGGCCAGGGTGCGCTGCACGAGCCGGGCGTTGGCACGCAGATCGCCCGCGAGCGTGCCCGTCTCGGTGCGCGGGAGCGACTGTTCGGCCATGTCCGCGAGCAGATCCGCGACCAGGTTGGCCGGACTTCCCCAACGGCGGTAGACCGTCGTCCTCCCGACCTCCGCGCGACGGGCGACATCGGCGAGGTCGAGGCCGGCCAGGCCGCCCTCCGCCAGTGCGTCGCCGGCGGCCCGGAGCACGGCGGCCCGGACCCGGGCGGTACGGCCGCCCGGGCGGACAGCGCCGGGTCCCGCGCTTGCAGCAGTCATAACGGCACTCCTGTTCCATTAAGTCGTCGGCCTCTGCTAGGCTCTGCCCCATCTTAACGGAACTTGTGTCCCGTTAGTGAGTGGGGTCGGGTCGTCATCCTCCGGCCCGGCTCGCGGGACAGCGGAGAGAGGGAAACGGTCATGGAACACAGGCGGCTGGGCGCATCCGGACTCATGGTCCCGGCACTGAGCTTCGGCGCGGGCACGTTCGGAGGGCGCGGAGAGCTCTTCGGTGCCTGGGGCAGCACCGACGAGAGGGAGGCGCGCCGGCTCGTGGACATCTGCCTCGACGCGGGCGTCACCATGTTCGACACCGCCGACGTCTACTCGGGCGGCGCGTCGGAGGAGGTCCTCGGTGCCGCCGTGAAGGGGCGCCGCGACCAGGTCATCCTCTCCACCAAGGCCGGCCTGCCGACCGGCGACGGGCCGATGGACGCCGGGACCTCCCGAGCCCGCCTGGTCAAGGCGGTCGACGACGCCCTGCGCCGGCTCGGCACGGACTACATCGACCTCTTCCAGCTCCACGCCTTCGACGCCGGCACCCCGGTCAGGGAAGTGCTCTCCACCCTCGACGATCTCGTACGGGCCGGCAAGCTCCGCTACACCGGCGTCTCCAACTTCAGCGGCTGGCAGCTGATGAAGTCGCTGGCCGAGGCGGACGCCGGCGGCCACCAGCGGTACGTGGCGCACCAGGTCTACTACTCCCTCGTCGGCCGGGACTACGAATGGGAGCTCATGCCGCTGGGCCTCGACCAGGGCGTCGGCGCCGTCGTCTGGAGCCCGCTCGGGTGGGGACGGCTGACCGGCCGGATCCGCCGGGGACGCCCGCTGCCCGCGGGCAGCCGGCTGCACGACACCGCGGACTACGGCCCTCCCGTCGAGGAGGAGCTGCTGTACCGGGTGGTCGACACCCTGGACGAGATCGCGGAGGAGACCGGCAGGACCGTGCCCCAGATCGCCCTCAACTGGCTGCTGCGACGCCCGACGGTCTCCTCCGTCATCATCGGCGCCCGCAACGAGGAACAGCTCCGGCAGAACCTCGGTGCCGTCGGCTGGACCCTGACCGAGGACCAGGTGGCCAGGCTCGACGCGGCGAGCGCCAGGACGGCTCCGTACCCCCACTTCCCCTACGAGCGCCAGGAGGGCTTCGCCCGGCTCAACCCGTCCCCGGTCCGGCGTGCGCGAGGCGACGCAGGGGCGCCCCGGGGCTGATCCGCGTCCGGGTGCCGGTGTGCGACATGCCGTCAACAGGAAAAGGTGGGCGGGCTGTCAGTGCGGTATTGGAGAATGCCTCTGACGAGATCATGACCGGCCTGACCCGGCAGGCGGTCTCGACCCCTGCTCTGGAAAGGCCCTGACCGATGCCGTTCACTGCCGACCTGCCGCCGGTTTCCGACACCCGCTTCCCGGGCCGCCTCGGGCGTGGAGCACCGGCCCACGGCGTACCCGCCGTGCGCGCCTGCACCCCGCTCGGCCAGGACGAGGCGGACGTTCTGCGGATAGTCGCCGACGCGCGTACGCCCGTGTTCGTCACCGAGTTCGCGAGCGGACGGCGCCGGTACAGCTACTGGCGGCCGCTGGACTCCCGCACCGGCCGCGGCGGTTGCTACGTGGCGCTGCCCACCGCCGCGTGCGACGCCCTGCACGCCGCCGGCCGGATCAGCCTCGGCGAGGCGATCACCGATCCGAGCAGGACGACGTACCGGGTGCGTGCGGCGCACGACCCGGGTCCGGCCCCGCGCGCGGTCCAGCGATGGGCCCGCGCGGCGTGAGCGCCGGCGACGCCGTCACCCGTTGGCGCAAGCACCCGGCAGGACGGGGCCGCCGACCCTGCCGTCTGTCCGGACCCTGCGCCGCTGGGTAGGGTCCGGAGGATGTACCCGGTCAAGCGCTCCGGCCCGCGACTCGAACTGCGGGAGCTCGCCGTCGAGGACATCGACCCCATGCACGCCGTCTACGGCAGCCCCGAGACCACGCGCCACCTCTCCTTCGAACCACGCACCCGCGACGAGGTCGGCCGGTACGTGGTCCTCTCCGTCGCCGCGGCCCTGGCGGAACCCCGCAGCGAGTACGCGCTCGCCGTCGTGCAGCGGGACACGGACCGGCTGATCGGCTCCGGCAGGATCGCCCTGGACCCGCACCAGCCGCGGGCCGCCACCTTCGGCTTCGCCCTCCGCCCGGACGCCTGGGGCGTCGGCCACGGCCTGGAGACCGTACGTCTCCTGCTCGCCCTCGGCTTCGACGACCTGGGCCTGCATCGCCTGTGGGGAGCGCGCAGCCCCCTCAACGAAGCCTCGGCGCGGACGATGGCGGCCGCCGGCCTGACCGAGGAGGGCACCATCCGCGAACACGTCCGCAAGGCGGGAGCGTGGCGTGACTCCGTCGTCCACGCCATCCTGGACCACGAGTGGGCCCGCATCCGGACCTCCTAGCCCTGGGCGTCAGCCGGACGACGGTGGGCTCGTGATGCCGACGGGCGTGCCCGCGAGGCCCGGGCAGTTGTCGCTGGACCGGCCGGCCAGCCGGCCGTCGGGCTGTTCCACCGTGACCTGCGCCGTGTCCAGCGCGGGATCCTGCCGGAGACGGGCGGCCGCGGCCGTGCAGGCGAGCTGGTCGATGGCCGTGTCGCTCAGTCCCCTCAGCTCCGGCGGCAGTTCGATGGTCACCGTCGCGCCGTCGATGCGGATCGTCGGCGCCACGGTGATCCGCGGCAGCTCCGTCGTCAGTCCCTCCTCCCGCTCCCGGCGGTTCGGGCCCTTGAACACCATGAGCACGGCGCTCGTGGGCTCGGCGGAGACCTGCACCGGCCGCGCCGCCGCCACCAGGCCACCGTCCCCGACGAAGTACAGCGGGACCGAGTTGACGGGCACCGCGGCGCTCGGGGCCCGGTCCGGGACGGCGGTGCTGCCGGGGTCCCGGACACCGGTGGCGGGTTCGCCCGCCCCCACCACACCGGTCGCCGGGATGCCGCAGGCGGAGAGCGGCAGGAGGAGAGCCGCCAGCAGGAGCGGAAGCCCGCGCCGGACGCCGCGGCTCTGTCCCGGGGCCGGCGTCGCGCCCCTCGCCGTCGAAGGCGTCATGACCGGTCTCCCTTCCCCGGGCGGGCCGTCCGCTGCGCCGCGTCGTCGTGCTCCAGGGGGAGTACGACCGTGAAGACGGCACCGCCCTGCGGTCGGTTGGCCGCCCGTACGGTACCGCCGTGCAGGCGCACGTTCTCCGCGGTGATGGCCAGCCCGAGCCCGCTTCCCTCACTGCGGGTCCGGGCGGTGTCCGATTTGTAGAAGCGGTCGAAGACATGCGGCATGACGCCGTCCTCGATGCCGTCCCCGCTGTCGGCGACCTCGATGACCGCCTGCCGTCCCCCCTCCGCGTCCTCCTGTTCGTACAGACGCAGGTGGACCGGGAGTCCGCCGTGCTTGAGGGCGTTGGCGACCAGATTCGCGACGACCACGTCGAGGCGCCGCGGGTCGACGCGGCCGCGCAGCACACCGGGCTCGGGAAGGCTGGTGTGCACCGTGTGCAGCCAGCCGCGGGAGGCGAGGGTGCGCCGCAGGGACTCGGCGAGATCGATGTCGTCCAGGTGGAGGGCGGCCGCGCCCGCGTCGAACCGGGAGATCTCCATCAGGTCGTTCACCAGGTCGGCGAGCTTCGTGGTCTCCTCGCTGATGAGCCGTACCGCCATCGCGGTGTCGTCGTCCAGGCCCGCCGCGTCCTCGTCCAGCACGTCGGTCACCGCCGACATCGCCGCCAGGGGCGTGCGCAGCTCGTGCGAGACGTCGGCGGCGAACCGGCGGGCACCGGCCTCCATCCTGCGCAGTTCGGCCACGGACTCCTCCAGCGCCGCGGCGGTCTCGTTGAAGGTGTGGGACAGGTCGGCGAGTTCGTCGGAGCCGTGCACCTTGAGCCGCGTGTCCAGACGGCCCTCGGCGATGCTGCGGGTGGCCCGGCGCAGTGCCCTGACCGGCCGCAGCACCCCGCGCGCCGCCAGGAGGGCGAGGAGCACGGCCAGGGCGAGAGCGGGCACCGTGGCCCGCTCGATGGCGGTGACCAGGGCGTCGACATAGCCCTGCTCCTCCGTCTGCGGCACGGTGAGATAGACCTCGAGCCCGGACGGGCCCCGGTCGGCGGCGTGCTGCCCGGCGAAGGTGACGGGCATGCCGACGACGAGCGAGGACCGGGCGTCCCGGGTGACCCTCTGGAAGACCGTGGCGCTGCCCGAGTGGACCGCCTCGCGCATCGCCGGGGACAGCTCCCGGAAGGAGTCCGCGGGGACGGAGGTGGCGCTCAGTTCACGGTAGACGGCCAGCACCCGCCAGTTGTCCGACCGTCCGCCGCGCGCGATGTCGGCGGCGAACGCCTCCAGGTCCGGCCGGGCGGGCGGGAACCGGTAGTTGGGCACCAGCGTGTTGACCCGCTCCCGGAAGTCCTCGATCACCGTGTCCTGACTCTGCTGCAGCACCCCGGTGCGCGCCTCACGGAACGTGAGCGCGCCGGTGGTCACCGTGGCCACGGCGGCGACGAGGGCGAAGGCCACCACCAGCCGGACGCGCAGGCTGCTCAGCGCGCGCAGCAGTCGCGGAGCTCTCACCGGGCCCCGAACCGGTAGCCGAAGCCGCGCACGGTGTGGATGTAGCGCGGGTTGCCCGAAGCCTCGCCGATCTTGGACCGGAGGCGTTTGACGCAGGCGTCCACGAGCCGGGCGTCCCCGTGGTAGTTGTGCTCCCACACGGCTTCCAGGAGCTGCTGGCGGCTGAAGACCTGCCCGGGCGAGGCGGACAGGGCGAGCAGCAGCCTCAGCTCGGAGGGGCCGAGGGCGACGGGCCGCCCCTGGTGGGTGACGGTCAGCCCGGCGCGGTCTATGGCGAGGTCCCCGTGGTGCTCGGTCGGCGGTGCGCCGTACTCGGCCGGCGGTCCGCTCGCACGCCGCAGCACCGCCCGGATGCGTGCGTCGAGGACCCGGGCACGGACGGGCTTGACGACGTAGTCGTCCGCCCCGGCCTCCAGTCCGACCACGACGTCCGTGTCGTCGCCGCGGGCGGTGGCCATGATGATCGGCACCTGGTCGTGCGCACGTATCCGGCGGCACACCTCCAGACCGGGCATGCCGGGGAGCATCAGGTCGAGGATCACGGCGTCGGGCCGGAAGGACCGCAGCTGTTCCAGGCCGTCCTCGCCCGTCGCGGCCGCCGCGACCTCGTGCCCCTGACGGCGCAGGGCGAGCCGCAGCCCCTCCCGGACCGCGCGGTCGTCTTCGATGATCAGGACACGTGGCATGGACCTCAGTATGCGGGGAGACGATCGCGGGTCGTCGGCCGGGTGGTGGCTGTTACAGAGCGGTCCAAAAGCGGTCCACGGCCGATCACACGACGGCGGCACTCTGAATGATCATGAACGTGCACCGATCGACGTCCCCGCCGTCCGCCGCGGCCCACCGGCGCCGCCGCAAGGGCCGCGCCCGCCGAAGACGGGGCGGAAGGCCCGCCCTGTGGGTGGGTCTCGCGGCCGTCGTGCTGCTCGTGGCCGGCGGCATGGCCCTCAAGGGGCGGACCGGCTCGGGTCACCCGGACCCTGCCGCCGCACCCACGTCGACCGTGCAGGGGGAGGCGTCGCCCGGCGCTTCCGCCAAGACCGTGAGCTCGGCGCCGAGCGGGTCCGCGGAGAAGAAGAACGACGAGATGGAGGAGGACGAGAAGAAGGAGGAGGACGAGGAGAAGGCCCCGGCCTCCACCGCGTCGATCCCGGCGTCGGGACCCGGGACGTTCGCCACGGCCCGGGGCGGCAGCGGGCACGTCGGAGGGAGCCAGAGGATGCTGACCTACCGGGTCGAGGTGGAGGACGGCATCGGGATCTCACCGGACGAGGTGGCGGCCGAGGTCGAGGACATCCTCGCCGACCCCCGCGGCTGGACGGCCGACGGGAAGGTGGGGTTCCGGCGGGTGTCCGGCGATGCCTCCGACTTCCGGGTGCGGCTCGCCACGGCGGGGACGGTGGACCGGATATGCGGCGAGTACGGCCTGGACACCGGCGGCGAGGTCAACTGCAACGTGGGACAGAACGTCATGGTCAACCTCAAGCGGTGGCTGCTGGCCACCCAGTACTACGCGGACGACGTGCCCTCCTACCGCGCGCTGATCATCAACCACGAGGTCGGTCACTTCCTCGGCCACGGCCACGAGACCTGCCCCGGCACCGGCCGGCTCGCGCCGGTGATGATGCAGCAGATCAAGGGGCTGCACGGCTGCAAGGTCAACGTCTGGCCCTACGACGCCAGCGGCCGGCCCATCACCGGCCCCGCCGTGCCCTGACCGGTGCCCGCCCCACCGCCCGGCGGGACACCGGCCGCGCCCGGCCGCCACCGCGCACGACGCGGCGGCGGCCGGGCGCGCCGGGCCGCGGACGCCGGCTCAGCGGCGGTCGGCGGGCCGTTCGCCCGGGGGATACCCCGTCGGGAGGTCCACCGGCGTGCCGTACACGCGCATCTCCGCGGCGGCGGCGAACGGCTGCCCGTTGAGCGCGTTCAGCGCCGTGAACCGCACGTGCGAGGCGCGGACCCGGTCGAAGGAGATCCGCTGCATCTGCGGGGCGTCCTTCAGGGTGCCCCTGGCCACGGTCGTCCAGGTCGTGCCGTCGTCCGACACGGCGACCTCGTAGCCGGCGACGCGCCCGTTCTGGCCGCCGCTCTGCCGGTTCAGGTAGCCGAAGCCGTCGACGTCGGCGGCGCCGCCGAGCTTCAGCGTGACCCAGTGCGGATACGGGGCCTGGGAGTCGGTGTAGTCGGTGTGCCAGATGGTTCCGGCGTCACCGTCGAGCACGTTGGACACCGGACCCTCCCCGGGGCCCGAGGAACGGTTCTCCGAGTCGGCGGTCGCCGTCATCGAGCCGGGGGAGAGCACGGGCTCGGTGGCCACCGCGGCCCGCGCGTCGGCCGATACGGTCTTCGTGGTCCCCGCGTGGTCGTACGTCGCGGTCGCCTTCCAGGCGGGGGAGGTGCCGGCCGCGTCCGCCGGGGGCGTCAGGAGCCAGGTCGTGCGCACGCTCTGGCCCGGCTTCACGGTCTCGAAGAGGTTGCCGTCCTTCTCCTCGACCTCCGCCTTCCAGCCCTCCGGCAGCCCCTGGAGCCGGACGCCGACGTCGACGGCGTCGGCCGACTCGTGGTTGGTGAACGTCGTGACGTACTCACCGGGCACCCCCGGGCTCAGCTCGGTGCCGGGCGGGACCGTGACGTCGGCGCAGGCGGCGGCGTTCTCCGCTTCGCCCAGGTCGGTCACGGTGAAGTCGTCGATCACCAGGTCGGTGCCGCGGGCACTGCCGAGCTTGCGCAGCCCGACCCAGGTGTCCCCGCAGCCCGCGACGATCTCACGCGTGTAGGTGGCGGTGTCCAGCGCGGGCTCCAGGACGTCCCGGAAGATGTCCCGCGTGCCGGTCCTGCCGTCCGCGATCCGGTCCGCGCCGGTCACCCAGGCCCACTGTCCCTCGATGTTGGTCTGGTACGAGAACGAGACCGCGTACCTGTGCCCCTCCTCGAACGGCACCGTGGCGGGGGTCGTGCGGTAGACCAGCCCGGTGTTCTCCGCGTGCGACTTCAGCGAGTGCCGCCCGGCGAGCACGTCGTCGACCGCCTTGCCCTTCAACGTGCCGGTGTCGTACGGGGAGTAGGTGTTCTTCCACTCCTTCTGGCTGTACGGCTCGTGCAGGTCGCTGATGCTCGTGCGCGGGTCGGTGACACCGCCGGCGTCGCCCTTGACGAACGGCCCCCAGCCCGGCTGGTTGCCCTCGAAGTCGTCGTGGGCGATCACGGTGCCGTCCTTGCCGCGGGGGAGGGGCGCGGTGGTGTCCTGCATGACGCGTACGTCGTCCAGGACGACCGCGGGCGTGCCCGCGACGGCCGCGAGATCCACGGTGACCCGGCCGCTGCGCGGTGCCGTGAAGGACACGGCGGCCCGCTGGGCGTAGGTGTCGCGTTTCTCGTCGGCGGCCATCTTGTTCAGTGCCGGAGTGATGTCGAAGGTCTTCACCGCCCCGTCGCCGCCGCCGCGCACCCGGAGCGTCGTGGCCCGGCGCTCGCCGGGGCCGATCTCGACGTCGGCGCTGAGGGTGTACCGCTTGCCCGGTGCGAGGCCGGAGACCTTCTGGGAGATGCCGGAGGCGCCGCTGCCCAGCCGGACCACGTTGTCGCCGTTGCCGGCCCGGACGATCTCCGCGCCGCCCCCCGGGTTCCAGTCGTCCAGGTTCCCGGCGTTGAAACCGGGGTCGGACAGCCCGGAGAACTCGCCGTAGTGCGGGTCCTCGTGCGGTGCCTTGCCGCCGTTCGGCACCAGGACGTAGGGCCGTCCCTTCTCACCGGTCAGCGTCACCCGCCCGTCGTGGGCCTTCACCCGGGCGGTCTTCACCCGGCCCTGGTCGGTGAGTTGGTAGAGGGTGAAGTTCTCGGTCCCCGCGAACTGGTCGGTCAGGTCGAAGGTGTGCGTGCCGCCGGAGGCGCTGTGGAAGTACATCTTGTCGGCGTCGCCGGGCGACGAGGTGCCGTTGCCGCCGCGGGCCTCGCCCCAGGGCAGCAGGTAGGTGTCGCCCCTGAGGACGACGGCGTCGCCCATGGAGATCTGCCGCCGGCCGTCCACGGACTTCACGCTCACGCCGCCGGTCAGCCTCGCGGACCTGCCGAAGTCCCAGTCCATCACCTGGAAGTGCTGGAGGAACTTGGTCGGCAGGTTGTCGGTCCAGATGTTGCGGTAGAAGGCGTTCCAGTCGTCCTGGCCGGTCCAGCCCTCGAACTCGACGATGCTGGCGCCGCCGAGCAGCGGGTCGACGTTCCACACGTCACGGTCGGAGTTGGCGATGAACCGGACGATGTTGGAGTTGATGCCCTTGTTGGTGGCGCCGCCGTAGTTCTTGTCGGCGGCCCAGTGGGACCACAGCGAGGAGCCCTCGAACTTGTACGACCACTCGGTGGCGACCTCGAAGCCCGTCCTGCGCAGGGCGGCGGCCAGTCCGTCGGCCAGCCAGCCGCTGGAGTAGTAGGCGTCGACGTAGACGGTCCGGACGCCCGGCGCCTCCTTGCGCAGCCGCTCGAACCGGTCCAGGACGGCGCCCGTGCCGAGGTCCTTGCGCTGGTCGATGTGGTAGGCCTGGTTGAGCCAGTCCCACCCGTTCTTCTGGCCCTTGACCAGGTCCTCGCTGAAGGTCTTCGCCTGCGGGTAGGCCTCGGTGGCGTTGACGTGCACGCCGAAGTCGGCGTTGTAGCGGGCGCCCGTCGAGGTGAGCCTGTTCAGGTCCTTCAGCCCGCCCGCGCGGACGTTCTCGTTGCCGCCGTAGTCGGGGTGGCCGGAGTCGTGGCCCTCGCTCGCGTAGCCCTTCTCCAGCACCCACTGCCCGAGGTTGTCGGTGGCCATGGAGATGCGCTTGGTGTTGTCCAGCGTCTTCAGGAACGGATTGGTGGCCTGGCTCGCGAAGTTGAACGGGATCCGCTGCACCACGCGCTCGGGCACCCGGTCCGCGCCGAACGGGCGCCGTATGTGCTCACGGTGGGCGATGGCGCCGTCCTGCCAGTCGACGGTGCCGTCGTCGTTGGCGTCGGCGGCGAGGACGACGGTCGCCCGGGGCAGTTCGTAGGTGCGCACCCGCGGGTCGGTCGCGCCCTGGGGCGCGTGGGTGTAGGTGCCGGCCGACAGCTCCGCCCGCCGCCGGCCGTCGCCGGTGTCGACGATGCGCGACTGCAGGCGGGTGTTCCAGTTGGTGTTGTCGTTCTGCGGCGAGTCCTCGGTCGCGTTGGTGATGATGCCCGCCGACAGCTGGGCGTTGCCGACGAACGCGTACGGCGTGCCGACGGGCTCCTTGTCCGGGGCGGTGCCGGCGGTGATGGGGATGAACCGGTCGGCGGTCGTCGTCGAGTCCGTGGAGATCCTGGTCCGGGCGAGGTTCGCGCCCGGGTCGGAGGAGTCGACGGAGACGAGGGACTGGCCCGGGACGGCGAGGGTGCGCACGGTCGGGGCGGCCTCGCCGGAGATCTTCTCCACGGCGAAGACGACCGTCGTCTCCTCGGTCACCGTGATGGTGGAGGTGATCGTGAGGTCCGGCAGGTCCTCGAAGGTGGACGTGTAGGTCGCCCTGCTCCCCTCCGCCTCCATGGTGGTGGTCGCGCGGTGCGGTGTGCCGTTGACGGTGAAGGTGTCCAGGGCGGCCGCCTGCCCGCCGAGGCTGCGCTCGCCCAGCCGGTAGGAGATGACCTGGGGGAACTCCTTGGCCACCGTGACGGTCAGTCCGCCCCGGCTCAGTTCCACCGGCGTCGCCGCCGGGGCCGGGGCGGAAGCGGCGTGCGGGGGTGCCGCGCCGGCGGGGACGGCGGCGGTCGACAGCATGCCCAGGGACAGGCCCAGCGCCGCGGCCACGGCGCGGGGACGCGGCACGCGTCTGCGCCGGGGCGGGCGGGGCGGCGGGGACGTCATGGTTTCCACCTGGTACTTCCTCCTCGGGTCGGGTGAGGGGCGGGAGACGGTGGTGAAGTGGTGACGGGCGGTCAGGAGAAGGTCTCGACGTACTCCTCGGCGGGCCCCAGTTCGGGCCGGTCGCGCAGCTCCACGTGGTCGCCGAGCCGCTGGAGTTCCAGCACGGTGAGGGTGTTCTCACCGGGGACGAGGAGCGGCGCGGGCAGGTACAGGGTGCGCTGGGGGCCGATCTCCCAGTACCGGCCGAGCAGCGTGCCGTTGACCCACACGAAGCCCTTGGCGAAACCGGGCAGGGCGAGGAAGCCGTCCGCCGGCTCGGAGAGCGTGAACCGTGCCGTCGCGAACCCGGCGCGGCCGTCCGGGGCCGCGGCCGACACCGCGTGTGCGAGGTCGTCCGGCGTCCAGGTGTCGAGCGGCAGCGGGTGCATCGTCCAGCCGTGCACCAGCCGGCGGCCGACCGACACGCCGCCGAGGATGCCCTTGTGCGCGCCGAGCAGCGGCCCGTAGTTCACGCGTCCCTGGTTCTCCACCAGCAGTTCCAGACGGACGCGTTCACCCCGGCCCGGCAGGCCGAGCGAGGCGGTCTCCCGGTCGAGGACGCCGACGGGAACGCCGTCGACGAAGACCTGGGCGCGGTCGTGCAGGCCGGAGACGGTCAGGGTGTGGGTGCCGTTCGGCAGCCGCGGCAGCGCCCGGTAGAGGACGAGCCCCGAGGCCTGGTCCAGCTCCTCGAAGCTCAGCGGATGGGGCGAGTGGACCGGCTCGGACACCGCCCTCAGCGCTGCCGGCAGACCGGCTCCCGCGGTGACGGGCAGGGTACGGGGGGCCAGCAGGCGCGGCTGAGGGGGCAGCGGGCGTTCCGGGACCCCCGTGACGGCACGCAGCCGCTCCCGGAACGCGAAGAACTTGGGGGTGAGGGCGCCGTGCTCGGCGATCGGCGCGTCCGAGTCGTAGCTGGTCACCGTCGGCTGGAGCCGGTCACCGTCGTGGTTGGCCCCCGCCCACAGGCCGAAGTTCGTGCCGCCGTGCGCCATGTAGAGGCTGACCGAGCCGCCGGCGTCGAGGATGTCGGTGAGCGTCCGTGTCGCGCTCTCCACCGTGCGGACGTGGTGCTTCTCGCCCCAGTGGTCGAACCAGCCGTTCCAGAACTCGGCGCACACGAAGGGCTCGTCCCCGCGGCGCGTGCGCAGCAGCGCGGCGGCCTCGTCGGCGCGCGAGCCGAACGTCGCCGCCGCGAGGTGACCGGGGAGGGACCCGCCGTCCTGCATCAGCTCGGTCGGCCCGTCGGCCGTGTAGAGCAGTTCGGTGACACCGCGCGCCACGAGGGCGTCCCGCACCCAGCGGACGTAGTCGTGGTCGTCCCCGTAACTGCCGTACTCGTTCTCGATCTGGACGGCGACCACCGGACCGCCACGGGACGCCTGCAGGGCGGCGATGCGCGGTACCAGCTCGTCGAACCAGCGCCCCACGGCGTCCAGGTAGGGCTGGTGGGAGCAGCGCGGACGCATCCCCGGCCGCCCGGTCAGCCACACGGGCAGCCCGCCGTTGTCCCACTCGGCGCAGATGTACGGACCGGGGCGCACGATCACGTCCAGGCCGGTCTCCTGGGCGGTGCGCAGGAACCGTTCGACGTCGTGTCCGCCGGTGAAGCGGTACCGTCCCGGGCGCGGCTCGTGGAAGTTCCAGGGGACGTAGGTGTCCACGGTGTTGAGACCCATGGCCGCGACCCGCCGGAGCCGGTCGGCCCACTGGTCGGGGTGGACCCGGAAGTAGTGCAGCGATCCGGCGAGTACGCGGTGCGGCCGGCCCGAGCGCAGGAACCGGCCGTCGGCGTGGGTGAGGACGGGCTCCGGCCCGGGCGGGGGATCCTGCGGCGGCGTGCTGCTCACGTGGCGGCTCCCTGTGATGTTATCGATGCCATCTCGCTGTGATTCCGTCCCCTCGTCGGCATCGGCTCCCCACACGGGAGCCCGCGTAACCGGTCCCGGGCAATGGCCGGAACTATGGCAGAGGATGTTATCGATGCCAATAGGGCCCGCGTGGCTAGACTGCCTCGCGGGAGCAGCACCTGCGACGAAGCGGCCGAGAGCCGCGGTTTTTCTCTGGAGAACGAGCGATGGCATCGCGAACACCGGCAGCCGGCGAGGGACTCGGGCGCACCACCGGGCGGACGGCCGGTGACGGCGCCGCGCGGCAGCCCGGCATGACCGATGTCGCCCGGCTCGCGGGGGTCTCGGCCCAGACGGTGTCCCGGACCCTGGCCGGCCACCCCAACGTGCAGGCGAAGACCCGGGCCAAGGTGCTCGCCGCCGTCGAACAGCTCGGCTACCGCAGGAACAACGCGGCGCGGACACTGTCCTCGGGCCGCAGCCGGACGATCGGTGTCGTGACCCTGCAGACCAACTTCTACTCGCGCACGAACCTGACCTTCGGCATCGAGACGGCGGCGCGCGAGGCCGGGTACTCCGTCAGCACCGCGACCACCGCGTCGCTGGACACCGCGGCGATCGAGGGGGCGATGTCCCGGCTGGCGGAGCAGGGGGTCGAGGGGGTCGTCCTCTCGGTGCCGCTGGTCCATGTGAGCCCGAGGATCGAGCAGCTCACCCGCTCGGTGCCGACCGTCACCGTCGACGGATCGCGGACCGCCGCCACCGAGGTCGTCGCCGTCGACCAGACGCTGGCGGCGCGTCTGGCGACCCGTCACCTGATCGAGCTGGGGCACGAGACCGTCTGGCACGTCGCGGGGCCGAAGGAGTGGCTGGACGCCGCCAGCCGCGTCGAGGGCTGGCGCGACACGCTGGAGGCGGAGGGGCTGTCGGTCCCGCCGGTGCTGGAGGGCGACTGGACGCCCGCCTCCGGTTACCGCAACGGGCTGATCCTCGGCAAGATCCCCGACGTCACCGCGGTGTTCGTGGCCAGCGACGAGATGGCCTTCGGGGTGATCCGCGCCCTGCACGAGCTCGGCCGGAGGGTGCCGGAGGACATCTCCGTCGTCGGCGTGGACGACATCGCGCTGGCCGAGTACTGCTCGCCCTCGCTGACCACGGTCGCCCAGCCGTTCGCCGAGATGGGAGCGCTGGCGGTGACCCATCTGCTGCGGCTCGTCGAGCACCCGGAGGCACCGCCGGAGCCCGCCTCCGTGGAGCCCGCGCTGATTGTGCGCGCCAGCACCGCACCGGCACCGGGCCGTGCCGGCCGGCGACCTTGATGCTCGGTACTGCTCGGAACGGCTTCATATCGAGCACGTATTGACATGTAACTGGCGAGCCCGCAGAGTCATGCTCCGACAGTGATGCAGGCCACCCACTGAGGAGTGTTGCCGTCATGTCCGAAATGCCCGCTGTCTCACGTCGATTGCTCCTCGGGGGAGCCGTCGCCACCGGCGCGCTCGCGGCCGGGATGACCGCCGCGGCCCCGACCGCGTCGGCAGCCGAGCCGGCGCCCCGCCGCAGACCCGGCCAGAAGTCGATGATCGGCGTCCCCTACGACGCCCACAGAACCGTCCGTGTCGGCGTCATCGGCCTGGGAAACCGGGGCGCAGGCATGATCACGGGCTGGGCGGCCGTCCCCGGCTGCACCGTGACCGCCGTCTGCGACATCCGCGCCGACCGCGCCAAACGTGCCGCCGACCGGCTGGTGAGCAAGGGCGAGCCCCGGCCGGCCGAGTACGGAGGCTCCGCCGACTCCTACGCGCAGATGCTCCAGCGCGACGACATCGACCTGGTGTACGTCGCCACACCGTGGGAGTTCCACTACGAACACGGCAGGGCGGCGCTGCTGAGCGGCAAGCACGCCGTGGTGGAGCTGCCCATCGCCACCGAACTGCGCGAGCTGTGGGACCTCGTCGACACCTCCGAGCGCACCCGCAGGCACCTGATGCTGTCCGAGAACTGCAACTACGGCCGCAATGAGCTCGCCATGCTCAGGATGGCGCACGCCGGCCTGTTCGGAGACATCACCAACGGCCACGGCGGATACTGCCACGACCTGCGCGAACTCCTCTTCTCCGACACCTACTACACCGACTCCTGGCGGCGGCTGTGGCACACCCGCAGCACGGCCTCCTTCTACCCCATGCACGGACTGGCCCCGATCGCGGCGGCCATGGACATCAACCGCGGCGACCGCATGACCACCCTGAGCGCCACCGCGACCGCCCCCAGGGGACTGGCCGACTACCGCGAACGCTTCGTCCCCCGGGACCATCCGTCCTGGAAAGAGACCTACATCAACGGCGACCTGATCACCTGCATGATCGAGACCGAGCGGGGCAGGACCATCCGGGCCGAGCACGAGGTCAGTTCGCCCCGGCCCTACAGCCGGATCAACACCCTCGCCGGCAGCCGCGGGATCGTCGAGGACTACGCGGGGCCCGCCCCGACCGGCGCGCGGGTCTACCTCGAACCCGACCACGGCGGACACACATGGCGCGACTTCGCCGACTACCGCAAGGAGTACGACCACTGGCTGTGGCGGAAGGTCGGCGACGACGCGGCGAACAACGGCGGTCACGGCGGCATGGACTACGTCCTGCAGTGGCGCACCGTCCAGCTGATGCGCGCGGGACTGGTGCCGGACATCGACGTGTACGACTCGGCGGCCTGGTGCGCGCCGGTACCGCTGAGCGCCGCGTCCCTGGCCAGGGGAGGCCGTCCGGTCGAGATACCCGACTTCACCCGGGGCGCCTGGCGTGAGCGGAGGCCGGGCCTCGACTCGACCCCCACCGACATGCCGCCCGTCGGCTGAACACCGTGCGCGTACGACGGCACCGCGGCCGGCCGGCCGCACACCCGCAGGACCGAGGGCCTGGGCCCCGGCGTTCCCCCGCTCGTCCACCGGAGGACCCCGTGAACCGTCAGTCCCGAGCGCGACTGCTCGTCTCCGCCCTGGCCGCCGCGCTGGTCGCGGCACTGGTGCCGTCGTACGCGGCCGCCCAGCCGTCCGGCACGTCCGAGGCCGCCGGCGGCCGGCTCGGCGACGCCACCGGCTTCACCGCGGACGGTGACACCTACACCGTGACCGCGGGCGACGCCGAGCTGCGCATCAGCTTCCCCGACGACGACCTCTTCCGCGTCCACCTCGCACCCGACGGCCGCTTCTCCGATCCGGCCAACGACGACCCCGAGGACCCGGACGCCCCCGACGCCGACATCGTCGTCAAGAACGACTACCAGGGCGCGCGTTCGACCCACACCGAGACCGACGACGCCTACGTCATCCGCACCGACGAGGCGACGCTGACGGTCACCAAGTCGCCCGTCACCCTGGCGCTCGCCGACGAGGACGGCCGGCAGCTGTGGCGGGAGACCGCACCGCTCGCCTGGTCCGACGACGGCACCGTGCAGACCCTCCGGCAGGGCGAGCGCGAGCAGTTCTTCGGCGGCGGCATGCAGAACGGCAGCTTCAGCCACCGCGGCGAGACCATCGACATCAGCCGCGACTACGACTGGAACGAGGGCGGCAACCCCAACGCGGCCCCGTTCTACCTCTCCAGCAACGGCTACGGGGTGCTGCGCAACACCTTCGCCCCGGGCCGGTACGACTTCGGCGCGCCGGTGCGGACGACACACGCGGAACAGCGCTTCGACGCCTACTACTTCGTCGGCGACGCCAAGGACGTCATCGACGGCTACACCGAACTGACCGGCCGCCCCGCCCTGCTGCCGATGTACGCCCTGGAGATCGGCGACGCCGACTGCTACCTGCACAACGCCAACCGCGGTGAACGCGAGACGCTGCGCGACTCCCGGGAGATCGCCGCCGGCTATGCCGAGCGGGGCATCCCGCTCGGCTGGATGCTGGTGAACGACGGCTACGGCTGCGGTTACGAGGACCTTCCCGAGACCGGCGACATGCTGCACGGGCACGGCGCCGAACTCGGCCTGTGGACCGAGGCGGACCTCACGGAACAGGAGTCCGAGGTCGCCGCCGGGGTGCGGGTGCGCAAGACCGACGTCGCCTGGGTCGGCCCCGGCTACCGCTTCGCCCTCGACGCCTGCGAGAAGGCCCGGGACGGCATCGAGCGGCACAGCCGCGACCGGGCGACCGTCCTCACCATCGAGGGCTGGGCGGGCACCCAGCGCTGCGGCGCGATGTGGAGCGGTGACCAGTCGGGCTCGTGGGACTACATCCGCTGGCAGATCCCGACCTACGCCGGTGCCACCATGTCCGGCCAGGCCGTGACGACCGGCGACATCGACGGCATCTTCGGCGGCAGCGCCGAGACCTATGTGCGCGACCTGCAGTGGAAGATGCTGCTGCCGATGACGTACGGCATGAGCGGCTGGGCGGCGAGCGACAAGCAGCCCTGGCGTTACGGCGAGCCGTACACGGAGATCAACAAGAAGTACCTGCTGCTCCACGAGCGCCTGCTGCCCTACTTCTCCACCCACCTGGCGAACGCGGCGAGGAACGGCGTCGGCCCCACCCGGCCCCTGTACCTGAACTACCCCGACGACCCCGCAACATGGGGCGACCGGGCCAAGTACCAGTTCCTCGCCGGAGACGACTTCCTGGTCGCCCCCGTCTACGAGGACAGCGACGTCCGGGACGGCATCCACCTCCCCGAAGGCCGCTGGGTCGACTACTGGACGGGCCGCGTCCACGAGGGCGGCCGGACCCTCGACGGCTACCGGGCACCGCTGGACACGCTCCCGCTGTTCGTCCGCGCCGGCGCGATCGTGCCGATGTTCCCCGAGGGGACCACCGACTGGGCGCAGGGCAAGAAGGCCGGGCGCCTCGACCTCGACGTCTACCCCGAGGGCGACTCCTCCTTCACGCTCCACGAGGACGACGGCCGCACCCGGGACCACGCCACGGGCCAGTCGGCCGCCCAGAAGATCGAGGTCTCGGCGCCGGACGCCCGCCGTCGCGGCCCGGTGGAGATCCGCATCGGCGAACTGAGGGGCGCCTACGACGGCAAGCCCGTCCAGCGCCGCTACGGCCTGACCGTGCACACCGACACCGCCCCGTCCGGAGTGCGGGCCGCCGGACAGCGACTGCGCGAGGTGGCCTCCGAGCGGGAACTGGGCACCGCGCCCTCGGGCTGGTACTACGACGGCCGCACCGGCGTCGTCCACGTCAAGACCGCCGAGGTGCCCACCGGCGAGCGGCTGACGGTGCGCATCGACGGCGCCGGCTCCGTCGGCGGCACGCATCCCCAGGACCGTGCCGTCGGCCTCGACGCGACCACCGCGGCCGTCGGCACGGTCGGCCGGTCCCAGCAGGTCGAGGTGGCGTTCACCAACGACACGGGCAAGCCCGTGACGGTGACCGGAACGGCCGTCGACGCACCCGAGGGCTGGAAGACGGACGCCGCCGGACCGACGGGCACCCGGGACCTGCCCGACGGCGCCACCTTCACCGCGCGCTTCACGGTGACACCCGCCGACGAGGCCCGCCCGGGGAAGTACGAGGTCTCCGCCACGGCGTCCTACGCGACGCGGAACAAGGAGTACACCGTGCGCACCCGGACCGGGACCACACTGGCCCACCCCTCACTCGCCTCGGCCGCCGACAACGTCGGCGTGACCAGGCAGGACGACCCCGCGCCCGGCGACATCGACGGCGGCGGCTCCAGCTTCATCGCCGAACGGCTGGCGGCGAAGGGCGTCTCGCCGGGCGCCACCGTGGCGGCGAACGGCTTCACCTTCACCTGGCCCGACGCCGAGCCGGGCACCCCCGACAACGTGACGGGCAAGGGCCAGACCATCAAGGTCTCCGGTCAGCAGAAGGGCAACGCGCTTGCCTTCCTCGGCACCGGCACCAGCGGCAGCGCCGAGGGCACGGCGACCGTGCACTACACCGACGGCACGGCCACCGAGGCCAAACTGGGCTTTCCCAACTGGTGCTGTCTGCCGGCCGACCGGTACGGGGCGAAGACGGCGATCACCACCAAGGGCAAGAACACCCCGTCCGGACCGGCCTACGAGACCGTCGAGTACCGCCTCTACACCAAGACCCTGCGCATCGACCCCGGCAAGGAGGTCGCCGCGGTCACCCTGCCGGCGAACAGCGCCGTGCACGTCTTCGCCCTGGACGTGGGCGACGAGGAGATCGTCCCGCCGCCGGTGCCGGACGGCCAGTACGCGCTGGCGACCACCGGGGGAGGCGGACGGCTGGAGGCCCCCGGCGACACCGGCGCCGGCCGGCTGCGGATCGGGCAGGCCTCGACGTCGCCGGCCCAGAAGTGGAACGTGACCCGCGACGACGACGGCACCTACCAGCTGAAGAACGCCGGCAGCGGACTGTGCGCGGACGTGGCCGCGAGCTCGCAGGCGTCCGGGGCCGAGGTGGTCCAGTACACCTGCACCGGCACAGCCAACCAGCGCTGGACCGTCACCGAGGACCAGGGCACGCTGACGCTGAGGGCCAAGCACAGCGGACTCTCCCTGACCGCCACCGCCGACGGCCTCGTCGTCCAGGCGACCGACGACGGGGGAGCCCGCCAGCGCTGGCGGGCCACGGCCACCTGACCCCCCCGCCGCGCAGCGCCCGCCCGCCACGGCCACCGCAGCCGCGGCCGTGGCGGGTCGCTGCGGCGGGTGCACGGGCGTTCAGCGGTCCCGCAGGCGTCCGGCCTCCGCCAGCACCCTGCGGGCGGCGTGGGCCAGCCGGGGCCGGTCGCGTACGAAGCGGCGGGCGGCCCGGGCCGGCTCCCTGCCCAGCCAGTGCACGGCCCCACCCGGCCCCGGACGCACCACGGCACCCTCGTACACCCGCAGGTCACGCGTCTTGAACGAGTCCTTGTAGCGCGCCGGCCCGCTGCCGAGATCGACCGTCCCGATCCCGTCGGCCGCCGCGGCCTCCAGCATCCGCAGCTGCAGGACCAGCCCGGGCGAGTACTTGCCGTACGCGGGGTCGTACGCCGGGAACCACCAGGACAGCACCGTCTGCGAGCGCAGCCCGAAGTGGGCCGCCACGGGCCGGCCGGCCGCGTACAGGACGGACAGCACCCCCCGGCACTCGGGCTCCTCGCTCCGTGCGAGCAGCTCCACCAGCCGGGTGATCCACTCCTGCGCGAACCGGTCCCGCCGGCCGGTCCGCCGGTACTGGGCGGACTTCCACCGCATGAGCGCCCGCAGCGCGCCGGGATCCCGCGCGTCGTACGCGAAGCGCACCTCGCCGACCCGGCGGGCGAGCCGGCGCTCCTTGGCCAGGATCTGCTTGAGGAAGGCGGGCGAGCTGCGGCGCAGCCCCTCCGTGTAACGCTCGAACCCCGCCCCGATGTCGACGACGGGGGAGGCCAGCTCCTCCACCGCGTGCGGCACGAACACGTGCTGACCGTCCTCCAGGTTGTCGAACTCCCAGGACGCCAGTCCGCACGCCCGTAACAGCCGGCGGGCGTCGAGCCGGATTCCCGGGCGCAGAACGGCACCCTGACTGTCCGACACCCCCGCCCCGACGGGCCGGCCCCGCCCCGATAACCCCCTCTCGTACGGGAAGTATCCGACGGGGCAGCCGTCCTCCTGGAGCACCGCGACTCTGGCCTGCGGCCTGACCTGCCCGACGGCCGTGGTGAACGCCGGGTCCATGAAGGGGTTCGCCGGGGCTCCGGCAGCCGTTCTGATGTCGCGCCAGATCTTCCGGTCGTCCGCGTTCAGCTCGCCCGGTCCCACCACGAGAATGCGCTTTCCCGACACGTCCGTCGCCTCCTGCGTCGTCGATGGAGAACACACGAGGGCCTGCTCGACACCGTGTCCCGTCCCGGCACCAGGCGGTACGCGGGCCGCACGGCACAGGCCCTGGGTCGTACCGCCGTCACTCAGCAGCGGAAGGTCTGCAGTCCGGGTGCGCCTGGGCCGGGAGCACGCGTCCCGGGTGCGTGCCCGGTTCCCGGAGCGCCGGATTCCGCGGCGCCACGCACCACGGTGCCCGCCCGGGCCGGGGTTCCGGCAGGCTTCTGGCCGCCCGTCCCGGCCGCTCCCGCGGCCCTCGGCGGCCGCACCGCGACATGACGGACGGACGGGTCCTCTTCGCACGGGGACGATGTGCCGGCGGTCTCGGTGCCGGCTCCGGCCGCAACGGCGGGCGCTCCCGTGTCCACCGCCACGGTGGCCTCCACCGACGCCACCCGGTCCGGCGCGGACTCCGGGACGAACAGACGCAGCAGCACGCAGGCCAGCAGGACCGTCACCGCCGCCCATCGATGCCGCACTGCCGGACTCCTGACCTGGTTCGGCGGGGGCCGACATACAGCCTGACACCGGACGAGTCCCCCGAATGCGCCCCTACTGCGCCTTCCAGTAGGCCGAGTGCCCTTCCGCCCCGTCAAGTCCGCGTGAGGCGATTCGGTACCCCCGGCTCGGCCCGAAGACGTAGTGCTCCGCCGCCGTTTCGCACCGGGTGTCTACGGGAGGTGGACGCCGGCTGCCCCGGGCTGCGGAGGAGGGGCCCCGGCCGACGCCGGGGCTACTGCGCCAGGTCCGCCCGCGGCCCCATGACGACGACCGGCTTCCTCTCGGGGTCCAGCGCGCGCAGCAGCGCCCGCATGTGGTCCTCGCTCAGCGACACACAGGCGCTGGTGGGCCCCTGGTGGTCCACGTGGATCCACACACCGCCGCCCTTCGCCTCGCCCATCGGCCTGGTCTCGTCCAGCGGAGTCGTGCCGGTGACCCGGTTGTAGTCGACGGCGACCACGTAGTCGAACGACCCTTCCAGCGGTTCGCCGAGGTGGCCGGTGCCCTCGGCGCGGAACAGCGGGTCCTGGTCGTAGGGGAGCCTGGTCCCCGGATCGGGCAGCCGGCCCCCGGCGTCACTGAGGCCGAAGACCCCGATGGGAGTGCGCAGGTCGCCGATCCAGTGGTCACTGGTCCAGCCGCGCAGGCCGTTGTGCGCACGCCAGGGGCCCGCGACGAGACGCCAGCCGTGTCCGGTGTCCCGTTCGTAGAGCGCGGCCCGCGCCCGATTCGCCTCCTGCGTCCTGCCGCTGACCACCAGGGCCTGCCGGGTGTCGGCGGGGACCCGGGCCTGCATGGCCGGCCCCAGCTCCGGGAGAAGGCGGACCGGCGGGGGCGGAGCGGCGGGGCGGGGTGGCGCGGGGCGTGGAGCGGCGCTGCTGGGCGTGCCGTGGTCCTGGGAGGGGCTCTGTGGCGCCTGGGTGCAGCCGCCCCCCAACGCGCCCGTGCACACGGCCGCGCTGATCGCGAAGACCACGGTCTTCCTGACGGGCATGACATCCTCCGACTCCGGGTGCGGACATGTTCGTCCCAGCTTTTCCGGAACCAGGTGCTATGTCGTGTTGCGTGTCTCCCCCGTCCGGCGTAGGCGATGGGCGTGTCCCTAGACGCGGAGGTGCCGACACGCTCACGGCCCGGCCCCGCCGAACGGGTGGCGGCCCCGGCGTGTCGCCCTGCCGACCGGGCGCCGGGGGGCCTCCCGGCCCACCGGTGCCGGACGGGCGCACGCGCACGATTCCGCGCAGAATGAAGGCGTGGCCACGTCCGAGCTGTCGTAGTCGCGGCGCATCACCTGGCACTGAGAGCGTGCGGCCCGGGAGGAAGTCATGCATCGCTTCTTCGCACCGGACGGCCCGCCGCAGGCCCGCAGCCCCCATGTCACCACCGCCGACGTCGCCCTCGCGGTCAACGGCATGGGCACTTTCACCTGGGACGTCGCCGAGGGCGTGATGCACTACGACGATGCCGGACTGGCGGTGATGGGATTCCGCCCGGGCGAGTTCGACGGCCGTCTGCCGACCCTGGGGGAGCGCATGGTGACGGAGGAGCTGCCGGCGATCAGGGAACTGGTGGACCGCGCGCTGCGGGAGCGTTCCGGCTTCAGCCTCTACTTCCGGGTACGGCACCGCGGCGGCCTGCTGCGCTGGACGCACACCCAGGGGCACATCGTCCGCGACCCGCAGGGGCGCCCGGTCCGGGTCATCGGCATCATCCGGGACGCCAGTCAGGAACTCCTGGCCCTCGACCAGATCGAGCAACTGCGCCAGGCCAGGGACGACCGCCGGCGTCAGGCCGACATCGTGGGGCACGTCAGCGACGTGCTCGTCCCGACCGTCACGGTGGAGGACGTTGCCGAGGCGCTGACCACCAGCCGCCTCCTGGAGCGGGTCGGCGCCTCCGGCATCGTTCTCGGCCTGATCGACAACGGGCGCATGGAGCTGGTCGGGGCGAACGGCCTGCCCGAGGAGCTGGTCCGCGACTTCCACCTGTCCCGGCTGGGCGCGCCCCTGCCCCTGGCCGAGGCCGTCCGCACCCGCCGGCCGGTCTTCGTCACCGGCCGGGCGGAGATCGCGGTGCGCTACCGGGCGCTGCAGCCGTACCTGAAGAGGTTCCCCGAGACCGCGGCGGCGGCCTTCCTGCCGTTGATCGCCCAGGACACGCCGATCGGCGCCGTCGGACTCGTCTACGAGCACGGTGCACGGTTCCCGCCGGACGAGCGGACGGTCCTGACGGCGCTGGGCAAGGTCATCGCCCAGTCCCTGCAGCGTGCCATCCTGTACGACCAGGAGCACGAACTCGCCGCCGGACTGCAGACCGCGATGCTCCCGGGCCGCCTGCCGCAGGTGCCCGACCTGGCCCTCGCCACCCGCTACCGGCCCACCCGGGCCCGCGGCGGCATCGGCGGCGACTGGTACGACGCCCTCTGCCTGCCCGACGGCAGGATCGTCGCGATCGTCGGCGATGTGCAGGGCCACGACGTGACGGCCGCGGCCGTCATGGGACAGCTGCGCATAGCGCTGAGCGCCTACGCCGCCGAGGGGCACCCGCCGGCCACCGTCATGGCCCGCGCCTCCGCCTTCCTGGCCGAACTGGACACCGACCGCTTCGCCACCTGCCTGATCGCCCAGCTGGATCCGGGCACCGGGACGACCTCCATCGTGCGCGCGGGCCATCCGGAGCCCGTGCTGCGCCGGCGGGACGGGAGCAGCGTCTGGATCGCCACTCCCGGCGGCCTCCCGCTGGGTCTCGCCGCCCCCGGCACCCAGCCCGCCTACCCGGCCCTGGAGACGGTCCTGGAGCCCGGCTCCACCCTGGTGCTGTGCACCGACGGACTCATCGAGGCCCGTGCCCGCGACATCGACCAGGGACGCACCCGGCTGCTGGAGGCGATCCGCACCGGCCCCGGGCCCCCGGAATTCCTCGCCGACCACCTGCTGGACACCATGGCCGCCTACACCGGTGAGGAGGACGACGTGGCCCTCCTCGTCCTGCAGCGCTCCCGGGCCGCCGGACCGGATCCGGTGCCGCAGATGGAAGCCACGATCTCCCCCGCCGACCCCGACGCGCTCGTGGCCGTACGGCTCGCCCTGCGCGCGGCACTGCACGACTGGTCGCTGGAGGCACTCGACGACACCGCGGAGCTGCTGGCCTGCGAACTCGCCACCAACGCCCTCCTGCACACCGGCCGCGACGCCACACTGACGGCCAGGCCGGTGCACCGGGGCGGCCGGGGCCTGCGGCTCGCGGTGAGCGACGCCTCACCGGTCACCCCCAGGCGCCGGGCCGCCACGGAACAGTGCACCTCGGGCCGAGGGCTGCTGCTCGTCGAGGAACTCGCGACCTCGTGGGGCATCGAACCCCGCGGCGCCGGCAAGACCGTGTGGTGCGAGATAGCCCTGGACCAGCTCTGAGCGCGCCGGGGCGAGGACGTCCCGTCGGTGGACGTCCTCGCCCCGGTCTCGTCACACGGTCCGCGGGCTCCGGTGCTGCGGGCGGGCCGGCCCGGACGAGGTCACACGCCCGCGATGGACTGGATCCAGGAGCGGTAGGCGGTCACGTTCGTGTAGGCCGTGGTGGTCTGCCGGTCGCTGGTCGAGGCGACACCCACCTGGACGCCGCCCGCCATCATCGGGCCGCCGGAGTCGCCGCCCGCGGTGATGCCGTCACCGGGGCGGGCGCAGATCGCCGAGCCGTAGTAGGCGTCACGGCAGCCGCCGGTCACGCTCAGGTTGGCGACCTTCAGGTACCGGGACTGGCAGTTGATCTCGGAGCCGCACCGGGAGGTGGCGCCCCAGCCGTAGACCTGCACGGACTGCCCGACCCTCACCGTGCCCGGCTGACCCAGCTGGGCGTAGGAGGCCGGGACGGACCGGTCCAGCCGCACCAGCGCCAGGTCGGCCGAGGAGTGGGTCTGGACCTGGGTGGCATTGGCGACGGTGCCGCCCGCACTCTGGTCGAGGCTGCCGATCCGGAAGGACAGCCCGCCCCCGCCGACACAGTGCCTGGCGGTCAGGATCCACGTGGGGGCGATGATGGTGGCGCTGCACGTCTGGGTGCCGTTGGAGAACAGCCGCGCCGCCCAGGGGGCGTTCTGCGCGTAGCCTCCGCCGATGATCGGCTGGGGGCCGCCGCTGCCGGGTCGCTGGTCCGCGGCGAAGGCGCTCGGAGCGAGGGCGAGGACGGACAGCACCACGGCCATGAGGGCAGGGATCAGTCTGGATATGCGCAAGGCTCCTCGATTCCGCTGACACGCACGGCGGCGTGTGTGGGGTGTGGGGAGCCTCAGGATTCCGGTGCCGGATCCGTGATCACCAATACCGATCTCCCATAACACGGTGTTATGTCCCCGCCAGTGGCGGGCAGATGACCGGGAGTGGCCCGGCTCACATGGCGTAGCGGGGGTGCCGTCGACACCATGGTCTTCGTCACCGGCAGGCTGAAGGGATCGACAATGTTCCGCAAGGTGCTGGTCGCCAACCGTGGTGAGATCGCGATTCGCGCGTTCCGCGCAGGCTACGAGCTGGGCGCCCGAACCGTCGCCGTCTTCCCGTACGAGGACCGCAACTCGCTGCACCGGATGAAGGCCGACGAGGCGTACGAGATCGGCCGGCCCGGGCATCCGGTGCGGGCCTACCTCTCCGTCGAGGAGATCATCCGTGCGGCCCGCCGTGCCGGAGCGGACGCCGTCTACCCGGGCTACGGATTCCTGTCCGAGAACCCCGAACTCGCCCGGGCCTGCGAAGAGGCCGGCATCACCTTCGTCGGACCGAGCGCCCGGATCCTGGAGCTGACCGGCAACAAGGCGCGCGCCGTGGCCGCCGCCCGTGAGGCCGGGGTACCGGTGCTGGGCTCCTCGGCGCCCTCCACCGACGTGGACGAACTCGTCCGCGCCGCCGAGGACGTCGGCTTCCCCGTGTTCGTCAAGGCGGTGGCGGGCGGCGGCGGACGCGGCATGCGGCGCGTGGACGACCCCGCGCACCTGCGGGAGGCGATCGAGGCGGCCTCCCGGGAGGCGGCGTCGGCCTTCGGCGACCCCACCGTCTTCCTGGAGAAGGCCGTCGTCGAACCCCGCCACATCGAGGTGCAGATCCTCGCCGACGGACAGGGCGACGTCATCCACCTGTTCGAGCGGGACTGCTCGGTGCAGCGGCGCCACCAGAAGGTGATCGAACTCGCCCCCGCGCCCAACCTCGACCCGGGACTGCGCGAGCGGATCTGCGCCGACGCCGTGCGGTTCGCCCGGCAGATCGGCTACCGCAACGCCGGCACCGTGGAGTTCCTCCTCGACCGCGACGGAAACCACGTCTTCATCGAGATGAACCCGCGCATCCAGGTCGAGCACACGGTGACCGAGGAGGTCACCGACGTCGACCTCGTGCAGTCGCAGCTGCGCATCGCCGCCGGCGAGACGCTCGCCGACCTCGGGCTCGCCCAGGAGAGCATCACCCTGCGGGGCGCCGCACTGCAGTGCCGTATCACCACCGAGGACCCGGCCAACGGCTTCCGCCCGGACACCGGCCGGATCAGCGCCTACCGCTCGCCCGGCGGCTCGGGCATCCGCCTCGACGGCGGGACCACCCACGCCGGTACGGAGATCAGCGCGCACTTCGACTCGATGCTGGTCAAGCTCACCTGCCGGGGCCGGGACTTCGGCGCGGCGGTGGGCCGCGCCCGGCGTGCCGTGGCCGAGTTCCGCATCCGCGGCGTCGCCACGAACATCCCGTTCCTCCAGGCGGTGCTCGACGACCCGGACTTCCAGGCCGGCCAGGTCACCACCTCGTTCATCGAGCAGCGCCCGCACCTGCTCACCGCACGCCACTCCGCCGACCGCGGCACGAAGCTGCTCACCTACCTCGCCGACGTCACCGTCAACAAGCCGCACGGCGAACGCCCCGACCTGATCGACCCCACGACCAAGCTGCCGGCGGTGCCCACCGGCCGGCCACCGGCCGGATCCCGGCAGCGGCTGGCCGGGCTCGGCCCGGAGGGGTTCGCCCGCGAGCTGCGTTCGTCACCCACCCTCGGCGTCACCGACACCACGTTCCGCGACGCCCACCAGTCACTGCTCGCCACCCGGGTCCGCACCAAGGACCTGCTCGCCGTCGCCCCGACGGTGGCGCACACCCTGCCCCAGCTGCTGTCGCTGGAGTGCTGGGGCGGCGCCACCTACGACGTCGCCCTGCGCTTCCTCGCCGAGGACCCGTGGGAGCGCCTGGCCGCCCTGCGCGAAGCGGTGCCGAACATCTGCCTGCAGATGCTGCTGCGCGGCCGCAACACCGTGGGCTACACGCCGTACCCGACCGAGGTGACCGACGCCTTCGTGCAGGAGGCCGCGGCCACCGGCATCGACATCTTCCGCATCTTCGACGCCCTCAACGACGTCGACCAGATGCGGCCCGCCATCGACGCGGTACGCCAGACCGGCACGGCGGTCGCCGAGGTGGCCCTGTGCTACACCTCCGACCTGTCCGACCCCTCCGAGAAGCTCTACACCCTCGACTACTACCTGCGCCTGGCCGAGCGGATCGTGGACGCGGGCGCCCATGTGCTGGCCGTCAAGGACATGGCCGGCCTGCTGCGGGCACCGGCGGCGGCGACCCTGGTGTCGGCCCTGCGCCGGGAGTTCGACCTGCCGGTGCACCTGCACACCCACGACACCGCCGGGGGCCAGCTCGCCACGTACCTCGCTGCCGTCCAGGCGGGAGCGGACGCCGTCGACGGAGCGGTGGCGTCCATGGCCGGCACCACCTCCCAGCCGTCGCTGTCCGCGATCGTGGCGGCGACCGACCACTCCCCGCGGCCCACCGGCCTGGACCTCCAGGCCGTCGGCGACCTGGAGCCGTACTGGGAGAGCGTCCGCAAGGTCTACGCCCCCTTCGAGGCGGGCCTGGCCTCGCCCACCGGCCGCGTCTACCACCACGAGATCCCCGGCGGGCAGCTGTCCAACCTGCGCACCCAGGCGGTCGCGCTCGGCCTCGGGGACCGCTTCGAGGACATCGAGGCCATGTACGCCGCCGCCGACCGGATGCTCGGCCGGCTGGTGAAGGTCACCCCCTCGTCGAAGGTGGTCGGCGACCTGGCACTCCACCTGGTGGGCGCGGGCGTGGACCCGGAGGACTTCGAGGCGGCCCCCGACCGGTTCGACATCCCCGACTCCGTCATCGGCTTCCTGCGCGGTGAGCTGGGCACGCCGCCCGGCGGCTGGCCCGAACCCTTCCGCAGCAAGGCGCTGCAGGGCCGTGCCGAGCCCAAGCCCGTACAGGAACTGACCGCGGACGACCGTGCCGGCCTCGCGAAGGAGCGGCGGGCGACACTGAACCGGCTGCTGTTCCCGGGACCCACCCGCGAGTTCGAGACGCACCGCCAGGCCTACGGCGACACCAGCGTCCTGGACAGCAAGGACTTCTTCTACGGGCTGCGTCCCGGCAAGGAGTACGCCGTCGACCTCGACCCCGGCGTGCGGCTGCTGATCGAACTCCAGGCCATCGGCGACGCCGACGAGCGCGGTATGCGCACGGTGATGTCGTCCCTCAACGGCCAGCTGCGGCCGATCCAGATCCGCGACCGGTCGGCGGCCTCCGACGTCCCGGTGACCGAGAAGGCCGACCGGGCCAACCCCGGGCACGTGGCGGCGCCGTTCGCCGGCGTGGTGACGCTCGTGGCCGCCGAGGGCGACCAGGTGGACGCCGGTGACACGGTGGCCACCATCGAGGCGATGAAGATGGAGGCGTCGATCACCGCCCCGAGGGCCGGCACGGTGGCCCGGCTCGCCATCAACCGCGTCCAGCAGGTCGAGGGCGGTGACCTCCTGGTGGAACTCGCCTGAGCGCTCCGGAGGTCAGCCGGCTCGCCGAGCGACAACCGTCGCTCGGCGTGCCCGTACGCCCCCCGGCAGGGGCGCGGCACCGCGGACGGTCACCGGGGTGTGACGCGGCCCCGTGACGCGGCCGGGGCGCCGCGTCTCAGCCGGCCTCCTCCAGCACCGCCCGGATCACGTGCCGGGCGTTGTCCGCCATGGCCGCGTTGCTCCTGCGGTGGTACGGCAGCGCGATCAGCGCCTGGGACAGCGTCCGGCCGCGGCCGCGCCTCCACGTCGCCTCGTCCACGTCGAGCGCCGCGCGGAAGACCTGCCTCGCGTCGGCCGGCAGCAGGTTCCACGCCGGGAAGAGATCGCATGCCGGATCGCCCATCCCCATGCACCCGAAGTCGATCACCGAGGTCAGCCGGCCGGCTTCGACCAGCAGATTGCCCGGCATCAGATCGGCGTGCAGCCACACCGGCGGCCCGTCCGGGTCCGGAGCCCGCAGCGCGTCCTCCCACACGGCGAGCACGGCATCGCAGTCGACACCTTCCTCCGGTATCCCGCGCAGTTCCTCGACCGCCGCCCGCGTCGAGGCGTCGAGCGAGGCGAGCGGCCCGCCGCGATAGGCCTGCGGCGCCCCCGGCAGGGTGACGCTCCGCATTGCCGACACGAACCCCGCCAGGTCCCCGGCCAGCCCCACCGGCTCACCGAGCGCCCCGGCCTCGGGGTTCTCCCCGGCCAGCCACCGGTACACCGACCACGGCCACGGATACCCCTCGGCGGGCTCCCCGGCCCCCAGCACCTCGGGGACGGCCGTCGGCAGCAGGGCGGCGAGGCGGGGCAGCCACTCCCGCTCCACGGCCACGTCCTGGGCCCCGCCCGCCACCAACGGCAGCCGTACGACCATGTCGTCGCCGAGCCGGTACATGGCGTTCACCGTGCCCCCGGACGGGAACCGTTCCACCGTCAGCCCCGCCCACTGCGGGAACCGGCCCGCGACCAGCCGCCGGACGAGGTCCTCGTCGACGGGAAACGGTCCGGAATACGTCTTCACTTCGCTCATGTGCGCCGATTTTCCCGGGCATCGCGCCGCGGAGCACACGCATTCGTGGTTTGGTGAGTGTCCCTTGCCGGTCGTCGTCGTCCCGGCGCGCACGCGGCGGCGGAACCGCCGGCCGATCACGGAAGCCGAGGTGTGGTGTGCGGAGTGTTCCGGACCTGACGGTCGCCCAGAAGGCGCTGGCGGCCCAGCCGTTCAGCAATCTGCTCGGTGCCAGGCTGACGGCCTTCGACGAAGGAGAGGCGACCCTCGAACTGGACGTCCGCGACGAACTGCTCCAGCAGAACGGCTTCGTGCACGGCGGCGTGCTCGCCTACGCCGCGGACAACACGCTGACCTTCGCCGCGGGCACCGTGGCCGGCACCCGGCTGCTCACCGCCGGCTTCACCATCGACTACCTGCGCCCCGCGGCCGGCACGCTGCTGCGGGCCCGCGCCCGGGTCGTGCGGGCCGGCCGCTCCCGGGTGGTGTGCCGCTGCGACATCTCGTCCGTGGACGCCGACGGGGTGGAGACCCTGTGCGCCGTGGCCCAGGGCACGATCGCGGTCCCGGAGAGGGCGGCCGAGACCGACGACGCCTGAGCCGGCCCCCGGGCGGCGCCGTGCTCAGGGTTTGCGGGCGATTCCGCCGGCCATCAGGCGCTGTCCCACGGTGAGGGGGAGTCCGACGGGTTCGTCGGGCCGCCACTGCGGCAGATAGGTCACTCCCGGGCTGACCAGTTCGCACCCGTCGAAGTACGCGGTGATCTCCTCCAGCGTGCGGAACCGGCCCGTCCCCAGGTCGGAGAGCATCGCTCGCTCCAACTCCGCCGCGTCGGGGCCGGACGCGCAGAAATGGGTCAGGAAGAGGTGACTCCCGCGGGGGAGCGCGTCGACGTACGTCCGCACGATGCCGGCGGGGTCCTCGTCGTCGTTGAGGTGGTGGATCACGCCGAGCAGCATCAGGCCGACGGGCTCGTCGAAGTCGATCAGCCGCCGCACCACGGGATGGTCCAGTACGGTGCCGGGCTCGCGCAGGTCCGCGGTGAGCAGGGCGGTGAGGGGGTCCGCGGCGAGGATCTCGCGTCCGTACGCGGACACCGCGGGGTCGTTGTCGACGTACACCACACGGCAGCCGGGCGCGGCGTCCCCGGCCGCCTGATGAGTGTTGCGGACGGTCGGAAGCCCGGAGCCCAGATCCAGGAACTGCCTGATGCCGGCCTGCGCCAGATACCGCACGCCCCGCCCGAGCACGGCTCTGTTGTAGCGGCCGACATCACGGATCTCGGGGACGATCCGCAGGGCCTCCTCCGCGATCGCCCGGTCCACGGGGAAGTTGTGCTCCCCGCCCAGAACGGCGTCGTACACCCGCGCGATGCTGGGCCTGCTCGTGTCGACACCCTCCGGAACCCGCTCCGCCATGGCACCCCCTCCGTCCGCATCCAGGATGCCCGCGACCCCGCCACCGGGTCCACAGGGCCGCACCCGCCCGGGCGCCCGACCGGCACGCAACGGCCGGTGGTTCAGCCGGCCCGGTAGCGAGAGGCGAGTTCGGGGCTCCGGGCTCCGAAGGCCGCGAGTCCGGCCCGGAACACCGGGTCGAGAAGGCCGGCGTCCTCGGCCGCCGGCGGCGCGACCGGTCATGTCCTCACCGTGCGCCGCGCGCCCGCGGACGGCCACGGCTCCCTCGTACCGGCAGGGCCAGGCAACCGGTGACGTGCGGCAAGGGGCCCGGGGCCACGTCCCGTGAATGTCCGGGCGGCGACGTGGGGAGCACTGACGGGGACGCGCGACGTCGGACCGCGAGGCGAACGGAGGACCGCCGATGACCGACCTTCACACGACCGTGTGGGACGAGACCGGGGGCGAGGGCGCCCCCGCCGTCTTCGTGCACAACATCTTCACCTGGGGCAGCGACGAGGCGTACGGCTTCGCGGCCCAGCGGCCGCTCGCCGCGCACCACCGCCTGCTGCTGGTGGACCGCCGCGGTTACGGCCACAGCCCCGGTACCGACCGGAGCGACTTCGACACCGACGCCGACGACCTGGTGGACCTGCTGGCGCGGCAGGACGGCGGCGCCCACCTGGTCGGCCACGGCAACGGCGGCCTGGCGGCCATGCTCGCCGCCGGGCGCCGCCCCGGCCTCGTGCGCTCCCTGACGCTGATCCAGCCCGCCGCGTTCTCCGCGGCCGCCGGTCACCCGGCCGTCGACGCCATGCTCGAACGGGTGCGCAACAGCCCCGCGGTACCGGAGTCGGTCATGCCGGAGCAGTACCTGCGCGCCTCCACGGAGGGACTCGGGATGACCATGCCGGCCCCCACCCCGCAGCGCCTGCGCGCCGTGGCCACCTCCATGCGGGAGCGCCCGGTGTGGGAGGCGACGGTACCGCTGGAACCGCTGAGGTCCGCGCCGTGGCCGACGCTGGTGATCTGCGGGATCTGGCAGGACGCGCCGGAGCTCTACCGGACCTACGCGGGCGAACCGCTGATCGCCTGTGCCGAGGCCGTCGCCGAAGCCGTCGGCGCCCGTCTGCTGCGCGTGCCGGGCTACTACCCGCACACCCAGCACCCCGCCACCGTCAACGCCGCGCTGCGGGAGCTGTGGCGGTAGCCGGGGAGCACAAAACGTGAGGACAGACACATCTGTTCGATGCCGTGACTGGTGTGCGAGGTGATGCGTGTGGGCAGTCAATGCATGTTCGGCGAAGGAAGGTGATCGTCCTGGGGAGAACCGTGGGCGTATGTGTGATCGGTGCGGGTCTGTCGGGCTTGGCTGTGGCGCACGCCCTGAGGGACCGCGGTGTCGAGTTCGTCTGCCTGGAGAAGGCCCCCGACGTCGGAGGGGTCTGGCGTCAGCCGGAGGCGGGCGAGCGGGGCCCGGGCTATCTCTCACTGCACCTCAACACCGCCAAGCAGCTGACCGGTTACACCGACTTCCCGATGCCGGAGTCGTACCCGCTCTATCCCCGGCACAGCGAGGTCGCCGCCTATCTGCGGTCGTTCGCCCGGTGGGCCGGCGTGCTGGACCACGTCGAGACGCGCACCGAGGTGGTCTCCGTGCGCGCGGACGCCGAGGGGCTGTGGACGGTCGTCAGCCGGGACGCGGACGGCGCGGTGGCCTCCCGGTGGTTCGAGCATGTGATCGTCGCCTCGGGGCACCACACGGAGCCCGCCCTGCCCGATCCCCTGCCGCCGGGTTCCGACTCCTTCGGCGGAACGATTCTGCACTCGCTCGACTACCGCGACGGCAGCGACTTCGCCGGACAGCGCGTCGTCGTGGTCGGCCTGGGCGCCTCGGCGGTGGACATCGCCGCGGACCTCTCCCGGCACGCCGGGCAGACCGTGCTCTCGGTGCGCCGGGGCCTGCACATCGTGCCCAAGCAGCTCTTCGGGATGTCGGTCGACGAGATCGCCGAAGCCCCGTGGTGGAACGAGATGTCCTTCGCCGAGCAGCGCCGTTTCGTGGAGCAGGCCCTGCTCGTCGCGCGGGGCAGACTGGCGGACTACGGCCTGCCCGAGCCCGACCACCCGGTGTTCTCCTCCGCCGTGACCATCTCGGACGAGATCCTCAGCCGGATACGCCACGGCGCCGTGACGCCGAAGCCCGCGATCGCCTCGTTCGAGGGAAGCCGTGTCGTCTTCACCGACGGCACGTCCGTGGAGGCGGACGCGGTCATCTACTGCACCGGCTTCCGCATGGCCTTCCCGTTCCTGCCCGCCGGCTGTCCCGTGGGACCGGACGGCTCGGTCGAGCTGTACAAGCGGATCGTCCCGCCCGACCGCCGGGGACTGTACTTCGTCGGCCTCGTCCGGCCCGTGGGCGCGATCACCCGGCTGGTCGAGGCCCAGGCGCAGTGGGTGACGGGGATCGTGCAGCGCGAGGAGGAGCTGCCGCCGGCGGAGGTGATGCGCGAGGAGATCAGCACCTACCTCGACGGCATCGCCCGGCGGTACGGCCGTACCGGGGGCGCCTCGATCCAGGTCGACGTGGGCCCGTACCTGGGGGAGTTGCGGGAGGCCCTGAGGGTCTAGCGCCGGCGCGGCCCCGGCCGCACGCATCCGATGGGGGGATTCGCGGCCCCGGCACCGAGGCTCCCGGTGGATTCCACCGGGAGCCTCGTGCTGTCCCGCGGCCGGCTCAGCGCGCCGCCACCGCGTGGCGGGCCGCCTCCACGACCGGCGGCCTGACCGCGTACGCCTCACAGGAGAGGTAGGCGGTCACACGCGGCGGACGGCCCTGCTGGTGGGCCAGCGCCAGATAGGCGATCAGCCCCACACCGTCCTCGGGCCGCCGGTCGGTGACGGCAGCCAGGGCGCGGGTGAGCACGGCGGCGTCCATGCCGTGGCGGTGCAGCAGTCCGGTCGCGCGGGCCAGGGCCTCCCCGTCGTGCCGCGCGTAGTCCCTGACGGGGATGTGGAGGGTGAATCCGCTCGGCCGCGCGGCGCCGGTGTCGGTGAAGGAGTGACAGGTCAGTCCGGGCCGCCTGCCGAGCCGCGTCGTATGCCGTCCGGTGCCGCCCGCGGCCGTGAGGAAGAACTCCTCGACCGCCGCGGGGTGGGGACCGGAGTCCATGCGGGACAGCCGCCCGGCCCGTACGGCCGTGAGGTTGTCGTGGCGCAGGTAGAGCTTCACCCGGGGGGTGTCCCAGTCGCCCAGGTCCAGCGCGAGGAACGGGTACCCGTCGGCCTCGGGCAGCGCCGCGAAGGCCCGCCGGTGGCCCAGCCGGTGCAGGGCCTCGCGCACCGTCGCGGCCGCGTACTGCGCGCCGGACGCGGCCGGGTTCAGATAGATCTTGACCGCGGGCACGCCACCGTGCCGCAGCTCCAGAGCGCACCACAGGGCCAGCGGTCCCTGCGGGGAGGGAGGCAGGAAGAGATCGAGGACCTCGTCGAGCGGGTCGGTGGCGAAGTGCCAGCGCCTGGCCATCGCACGGACGGTCTCGAGTCCGGCACGGCCACTGAGGGCCAGGCTGTCTGCGCCGCAGCCCGGTTCCAGAAGGACCCTCAGGGAGGGTGCCGCGCCCGGCTGGAAGGAGAGCGAGAACTCCACGGGCGTGTGGTCGTCGGACAGGAAGGTGCGGGTGGGCGGCGGGAGATCCAGCGGCCGTTCGCCGACCGGGCCCAGGGACTCGGTCAGCACGTGGGCGTAGGTCTCGACGTCGGCCGCGGACAGCCCCGCGACCGCGCCGAGTCTTCGCAACTGGCCGCTCGTGAAGGAGCCGAGGGTCGGTGTGCCCGCCCTCCCGCCGTGGGTGGGGCCGCCGCTCACCGGCCCACCCCGTGCCGCGGGCGCACAGAAAGATACCCGCCTGCCAGGGCGGGTATCGGGGGGTTCACCGGCGGGAAAGCGGTGTCCGTGGATATGTGGTCCATGGCACCTCCCTTTCTTCGTCAGCAAGTGGAATACCGCGTTGCTGACTACCCCTGCTGTTGAACCTTCATGCGGTAGGGGCTGGTTGGGTGGGTGTTACACACGTCACCTTGTGAGCCAGTTGAGGAACTGGCTCCACAGGCCCCCGCGTTCGCCGGTGCGTGCGGTGCCGGCTGCCTCCGCCTGCGAGGTCGCCGCGGGGCCCGGCTGCGCTCCGGGCCGCCGCGCGGGCTGGACCGGGGTGAAGCGGGCCGGCAGCGTGGCCAGGGCACGGTTGAAGGGGCCCGGCCGCCAGGTCAGGCTGTCCTCGGGAACGGCCAGTTCGAGGTCGGGCAGTTCGTTGAGCAGGTTCTCGATGGCGGTGACCGTGATCTGCCGGGCCGGTTCCTTGGACGGGCAGGCGTGCGGGCCCGCGCTCCATGCCAGGTGCGCGCGGTTGCTGCCGGCCTGCCGCGAGGCCTTGAGCGCCGGCCCGGTGTTGGCCGCGGCGAAGCTGACCAGCACCAGGTCGCCCGCCTGCAACTGCTGTCCGGCGAACTCCATGTCGGCGGCCGGGTAGTGCGGCGCGTAGTTCGACATGGGCGGGTTCTCCCACAGCGTGTCGTCCAGGGCCTCGTCGATCAGACCGCCCTCGCGGGCGTACCGGTCATGGGTGAGCAGCCGGTGCAGCGTGTTGCCGATGAGGTTGCGCAGCGGCTCCGCACCGGCACCCAGCAGCAGGGCGAGCTGGTGCACCATCTCCTCGTCGCTCAGCCCGGCCTGATGCTGCATCAGCCACGAGGTGACGTCGTCCCCGGGCCGGGTCCGCTTCAGCGCGACCAGCTCTCCCACGGCCTGGAACAGCACCTCGGTCGCCTTGTCGGCGTTGATCCCGTCGAACATGCCGGAGATGCCGAACAGCACCCGGTCGCCGATGCCGGCCGGGCAGCCGAAGAGTTCGTTGAACACGAACAGCGGCAGCTGCTTGGCGTAGTCGCCGAGCAGGTCGGCCGAACCACGGGCGCTGAACTGGGAGATGAGGTAGCCGGAGATCTGCTCGGTGCTGCGGCTCAGCCGGCGGGTGTCCACGCGCGCCATGCTGTCGGTGACCGCCTGCCGCAGCCGCAGATGGTCGGCACCGTCGGCGAACATGCAGTTGGGCCGGTAGGCCAGCAGCGGTGCGACCGGGCTGTCCGGGCCCACCTTGCCCTCGTTGAAGGCCCGCCAGCGACGTGCGTCCTTGCGGAAGGCCCCGGAGTCCTGGAGCATCTGGAGGGCCGCCGCGTAGTCGGTGACCAGCGTCGCCTCCACACCCGGAGCGAGTTCGACGGGCGCGGCGGGCCCGTAGTGGCGCAGGTACTCGTAGTACTCCTGCGGGGCCGCGGCGAACTCCGGCCCGTACAGCGGCACGCGACCGCCGGAGCCGTGGGCCGGGCACCCGGGGGGAGGCACCGGAGCGGTGTCGTGAGCGTCCATGTCTGCTTCTGTTCCTAGCGCGTGTGGTCCAGCAAGTGGCGGACGAGAGTGGTCAGTGCGGCCGCCGAGGACTTCTCGTCGCGGGCGTCGCAGGTGACGACGGGGGTGTCGTCGAGCAGGTCCAGCGCCTCGCGCAGCGCCCGTTCGTCGCGGGGCGGCGCACCGTCGAAGTGGTTGACGGCGATGGCATAGTCGAGTCCGTAGTGCTCGATCAGGTCGATCACGGGGAAGGAGTCCGCCAGCCGCTCGGGGTCGACCAGCACGAGCGCCCCGAGCGCCCCGCGGGCCATGTCCTCCCACATCTGTACGAACCGCTGCTGGCCCGGCGTCCCGAACAGGTAGAGCACGACCCGGTCGCTGATGGTGAGACGCCCGAAGTCCATGGCGACCGTGGTGGTCGTCTTGCCCTGGACCCCCTTGAGGTCGTCGACCGACTCGGCGGCCTGGGTCATCGTCTCCTCGGTGGACAGCGGCTCGATCTCGGAGATGGACCCGATGAAGGTGGTCTTGCCCACCGCGAAGTGGCCGACGACGAGGATCTTCACCGCGGTCTGGGTCGCCCCGCCGCGCACGTAGGCCTGCTCATCCAAACTTGGCGCGGAGACCATTGAGCACCTCCTCCAGGATCTCCTTGTCGGCGAGGCGGGCACGGGCCACCGGCGGGCGCGTGACGAGGTGGCCGGCCTCCGTGAGCGATGCCACCAGGATCCGTACGACGCCGAGCGGGAACCGGGTGTGTCCGGCGAGCTCGGCGACCGAGAGATAGCCGGCGGAGCAGATGTCCAGCAGGCTCTGCTCCTCCGGGGACAGCCGGGTGGGCCGCCGTGTGTCGTCCGGTGACACGGTGACCAGGGTGATGAGGGAGAGCTGCTCGTCGTCGGGCAGCTCGCGCCCCTTGGTGATGACGTACGGCCGTACTAATTCGGCGGCCTCCGGCTCCCAGCCGTCCTGGCCCGTCATGAGCGGGCGCCGAGATTCTCGCGCGGCGGCGTCGTCAGCCTCTTGCCCAGTTGGGAGACGAGCTGCTGCATCCGGAAGGTGATGTCCGCCATGTCCACCTCGGGGGAGGCGGAGACACCGAGGTAGGCGCCCTCGCCGGCGGATATCAGGAACACCCACCCGCCGTCGAACTCGACGAGGGTCTGCCGCCACCGCTGGGCGGGGTCCTCACAGAAGAACCCCAGGGTGCGGCTGAGCGACTGCACGCCGCTCATCGCGGCGGCGACCCGGTCGGCGTCGTCCTTGTCGAAGTCCTTCGTCCGGGCCATCAGCAGTCCGTCGGCGGATATCAGGACCGCGTGCAGGGCCCCGGGAATCTCCAGGGCGCTGTCGAGCATCCATGACAGATCGTCTTTCACGAGTCCTCATGTCCTTCGCTGCTTGCACCAGGTGTGCTGCTCGTCTGGTCGCCGGCCTCCGGCTGCGTCGCCCGGCCGGACTGAGTTCCCCGTTGGAAGGCCCCCATGATCTGCGCCTGCTCGGAATCGGAGCGGCCCGCGGCCCGCGGGGCCGAGGCGTTGCCGGGCACGATCGCCATGGGCCGCTTGCGCCGCCGCCGGGGCAGGCCGTCGGCGGTGGGGGCCGCGGCGAGCGCGGCGGCCTCGGGCCCGCCGTCCGTGACGGGCACGGCCGCCGCCCGGACGGCCGGGGCCGGCGCCTTCTTCTCCGGCATGGCGGTCAGCAGCTCGTGCGGCAGCAGAACGACCGCACGGACACCTCCGTAGGGGGAGGAGGAGTCCACCGACACCTCGAAGCCGAAGCGTTCGCACAGGACGCCGATGACCGCGAAGCCGAACTGCGGCGGGTTGCCGAGCCCCGCGACACCCGAGGCACGCTCGCTGGAGAGCAGCTTCTCGGCGCGGGCGCGCTCCTCGTCGCTCATGCCGACACCGGCGTCGTCCACGACGACGCAGATGCCCTTGGGGACGGTCCGGATGTTGATCTCGACGACGGTGTCCGGGCTGGAATAGCTGGTGGCGTTGTCGAGCAGCTCGGCGAGGGCCAGGGCGACGGGCTCGACGGCCCGGCTGGTGATGCCGAAGTCGACCTGGGAGAGGATCTCCACCCGGCGGAAGTGCCGGATCCGTCCCTGGGCGCTGCGCACCACGTCGTACACCGACGCGGTGTCGCGCCGGCCGCCGAGCCAGCCGTCGCACAGCACCGCGATCGACTGGGCGCGCCGGCCGAACTGCGAGTTCGTGTGGTCGATCTCCAGCAGGTCCTGCAGGATGGCCGAGTCGCCGTACTTGCTCTGCAGCCGGGAGAGCACCAGCTGCTGCTCGGCGGCAAGACCCTGAAGCGTCCGCATGGCGGACTTCAGTACGGTCTTCGTCTCGTCCTCGGCCCGCTCCTGGGCCGCCTGCACCGACTTTCCGTAATCGTTCTCCAGCTCCGCGTAGTGGTCCCTGAGGCCCTGGGTCTCCTGCCGCAGGGCCCGCACTGCCTTGCGCTGGCGGACGACGAGCGCGGCGGCGGCAACGAGGGCGACGAGAAGGGCCCAGACCAATGGGTTCCCTAGGTATTCCGTCATAAGACTCTCTTCGGGCGACTGACGCCAGCTTGCTGAATTCCCGTCATGCGGGCGGTCCGGCGGACCGCCCGCACCGGGGTTGCCGCCCGGGCCGTCCCTGAAGTCGGGGATGCCGTCTTTCACCCATCCGACCGCTCCGCAAACGCGGTGATCGTATCACCGCATGATCAGCTGAATTTACGTCAAGATGCTTACGTTTCCGGCCGGTTGGTGTCCTCCCGGCAGCCTCTGGGAGACGCGGAAACATACGGAAGGCCGGCTCGACGCCAGAGGCGTCGAGCCGGCCTTCCGTGGTGGTGCACTCCGTCCGGGGCGCGGTGCCGGGCCGTCCGGCCGACGGGCCGGTCAGTCGGTGCCGAACTCCATGGCGGCGCGGTCCAGCATCTCGTCGTCACCGGTGACCTCGCCGCGGGAGGCGATGGCCTCGGCCCCGCCCTCCGGCATGGCGCCGATCAGCCCCGTCGCGGCCGCCTGGGCGGCACCGATCGCGGGACCGGCGGTGCCGATCAGGCCGAGCCCCGCGTACTGCTCCAGCTTGGCGCGCGAGTCGGCGATGTCCAGGTTCCGCATGGTGAGCTGGCCGATCCGGTCCACCGGGCCGAACGCCGAGTCCTCGGTGCGCTCCATGGACAGCTTGTCCGGGTGGTAGCTGAACGCCGGGCCCGTGGTGTCGAGGATCGAGTAGTCCTCGCCGCGCCGCAGCCGCAGTGTCACCTCACCGGTGACGGCCGCGCCGACCCAGCGCTGCAGCGACTCCCGGATCATCAGGGCCTGCGGGTCGAGCCAGCGGCCCTCGTACATCAGCCGGCCCAGGCGCCGTCCCTCGTTGTGGTACTGGGCGAGGGTGTCCTCGTTGTGGATCGCGTTGACCAGCCGCTCGTACGCGGCGTGGAGCAGGGCCATGCCCGGGGCCTCGTAGATGCCGCGGCTCTTGGCCTCGATGATCCGGTTCTCGATCTGGTCCGACATGCCCAGGCCGTGCCGGCCGCCGATGGCGTTGGCCTCCATCACGAGGTCGACGGCGGAGGCGAACTCCTTGCCGTTGATCGTCACCGGGCGGCCCTGGTCGAAGCCGATCGTCACGTCCTCGGTGGCGATCTCGACCTCGGGGTCCCAGAACCGGACGCCCATGATCGGCTCGACGGTCTCCACGCCGGTGTCCAGGTGCTCCAGCGTCTTGGCCTCGTGGGTGGCGCCCCAGATGTTGGCGTCGGTGGAGTACGCCTTCTCCGTGCTGTCGCGGTAGGGCAGGTCGTGGGCGAGCAGCCACTCCGACATCTCCTTGCGGCCGCCCAGCTCGGTCACGAAGTCCGCGTCGAGCCACGGCTTGTAGATCCGCAGGTGCGGGTTGGCCAGCAGGCCGTACCGGTAGAACCGCTCGATGTCGTTGCCCTTGAAGGTCGAGCCGTCGCCCCAGATCTGGACGTCGTCCTCGAGCATCGCCCGGACCAGCAGGGTGCCGGTGACGGCGCGGCCGAGCGGGGTGGTGTTGAAGTAGGCGCGCCCGCCGGAGCGGATGTGGAACGCCCCGCAGGTGAGTGCGGCCAGGCCCTCCTCGACCAGCGCCGCCCGGCAGTCGATCAGGCGTGCGATCTCGGCGCCGTAGGTCTTCGCGCGGCCGGGCACCGAGGCGATGTCGGGCTCGTCGTACTGACCGATGTCGGCGGTGTAGGTGCACGGGATGGCGCCCTTGTCGCGCATCCACGCGACCGCGACCGAGGTGTCGAGGCCGCCCGAGAAGGCGATGCCGACGCGCTCGCCGGCGGGAAGGGAGGTGAGGACCTTTGACATAGGAAGAGTATGCATCATCACGCATGATCATGCAAAGCAGTGTTGTCGCCGGGCGGTGCGGCCCCCGGCCGCAAGGCCCTGGGCAGGGGCCAGGGGCCAGGGGCAGGGGGGAGGGGGCCGCGGACGTCTGTCATGCTGACGGCATGATCACGCCCTTCGTCGTCGGTGCCACGGTGCTGGCGGGTGTCGCCGCCGCAGGCTGCTGGATCTGCCGCGAGTTCTGCACGGCATGCCGGGCCCGGCGGCGCTCCTGATCATCCGCGCGGCACGTCCGACGGGGAGCCCGCTCAGTCGGGGAGGGCGTCGCCGGCGGGTACGACGAGGCCGAAGAGGTCGGTGATGGTGGTCAGGGCACTGGTCTGGAGGTCTCCGGCGGGCAGGACGGTGCCGTCGGGGGCGGCGAGGTCGCGGGTGGCGGTGGCCTCGGCGACGACGGTGGGCCGGTAGCCGAGGTTGAAGGCGCCCTGGGCGGTGAAGGCGACGCACATGTGGGTCATGAACCCGGCCAGTACGAGGTCCTTGCCGTTGCCGGGGGCGTGGCCCAGTTCGCGCAGGGTGTCCTCCAGGCCCGTCGCGTGGAAGGCGTTGGGGAACTGCTTGACGACGACCGGTTCGCCGTCGGCCGGGGCGACCTCGTCGCTGATGGCCCCGATGTGGGCGCGGATGTCGTAAGGGGTGTTCTCGCCGCCGTCGTTGACGACGTGGACGACGGGGGTGCCCGCGGTCCGGGCCCGCGCCAGCAGGCGGGCGCCCGCCGCGAGGGCCTCCTCGGCACCGTCCAGGGCCATGACGCCGGTGCGGTACGTGTTCTGGAAGTCGATCATGACCAGGACGGACTCGCTCAGCCGGGGCGGCCGGTTGTCCAGTCCGATCACGTCGCGCAGGGTCGTGGACGGGGCATGCGTGCTCATCTCGGGACCTTTCATCGGGTTGGTGGGGCATGGCGGAGCCGTCCGCCTCGCGGGCACGCCGGGAGGGGACGATCCGTGGGTCGTGCAGGTCAGCCGGCCTGCGTGCGGAAGCGGCGGCGGTAGGCCGCCGGAGTGGTGGCGAGCTGCCGCCGGAACGCCCGGTGCAGGGTCTGCGCCGAACCGAGTCCGGTGGCGGCCGCCACCTGGTCGAGCGGGCAGTCGGTGGTCTCCAGCAGGCGCCGGGCCACCTCTACGCGGGCCGCTTCGACGTAGGCGGCCGGAGTGCTGCCCGTCTCCTGGGCGAAGACGCGGGCGAAGTGCCGCTCACTGAGGCACATCCGGGCGGCCAGGGCGGACGCGGACAGGTCCGCGTCCAGGTGGTCGGCGATCCACAGCCGCAGTTCGTCGATGTCCCGCCGGCCGGCGGCGGGGCGGCTGAGCGGCACGGAGAACTGGCTCTGACCGCCCTGCCGCTTGAGGTACATCACCAGCTGCCTGGCCACCGCCAGCGCGGTCTGCTCACCCACGTCCTCCGCGACCAGGGCCAGGGCGAGATCCAGGCAGGCGCTGATCCCGGCCCCGGTCCACAGCCGGCCGCGGTCGGTACGGACGAAGATCGGGTCGGGGTCGACCGTGACGGCGGGGTGGTCGGCGGCGAGCTGGGCGGCCGTCGACCAGTGGGTGGTGGCGATCCTGCCGTCCAGCAGCCCCGCCGCCGCCAGCAGGTGCGCGCCCACACACACCGACGCGACCCGCCGTGCGTGCGGAGCGGTCTCCTTCACCCATGCGACGACCTCGCCGTCGATACGGGCCACGGGCCCGTCGCCGGTCATGTCGACCGCGCCGGGCACCAGCAGGGTGTCCACCTCCTCGCCGACGTCGTCGAACGCCACGTCGGTGACCAGGCGCACACCGGCCGACGTCCGGACCTCGCCGGCGACCGGCCCGGCGAGGCGGACCCGGTAGCCGGCGCGGCCCGCGGTCTCCCGGTTGGCCAGCGAGAAGACCTCGGCCGGGCCGGTGACGTCGAGGAGATCGACGTCCGGGAAGACCGCGATGACGACACGGTGTGCAAGGGGCATGCCCTCATCCTCGCCGCGGCCTCCTGTGGCCGCAATGACGATTCCCTGTCACATCCGGACACGCGCCGCCGGCCGCGAAAGCGAGCTCCAGAGCCATAGGTGAGATCGATGGAAGACACCGACGGCAAGTCTTGGACTCTATGGATCCTGGTCGTGAAGGGTGAATGGCGTCAGTGAACGACGTGGGTGCCCGCAAGGCGGGCAACCTCGTGCCCGCCCACGGGCCCGGAATCGCCGTGGCCTGACCGGCCCGGCCACCGCGCGAAGACCATTTGGGATACCGCATCTCGGGTGTTCTCTGCTGCGCTCTCGTGGAGATCTTGTCCGGAGAAACCGCATGTCAGGCAGGTTTGTCGAAGCGTGGAGAGCGTGACCCTTGTTGGGCTGGGCAAATTTGGGATACAAAACGGGGGCCAGTTGCACCTCCCCTGGTTGCATCTCCCCCGGACAGCGGAGTCGTCATGTGTCTTGAGCCCGCCCCTCCACCCCCGAGCCGGTTCACGCGGCGCGGTGTGCTCGCCGGTGCCGCGGCTCTCGCGGGAACCGCGGCCGTCCTGTCCACCGCGGCCCCCGCCGCCGCACGCCCGGCGGACCCGGCGCGCGAGGGGGCCCCGTACGGCGACCTCGTGATCGAGGGCGGCACGCTGCTCGACCCGGCCACGGGCGAGGTCACCGAGGACGCGGTCGTCGTGATCCGCTCGGGCAAGGTGGACCGGGCGGGCCCGCGCCGCCAGGGAGCCGTCCCCGCGGACCTTCCCCGTCTGGACGCCGAGGGCCACTGGGTGCTGCCGGGCCTGGTCGACGCCCACATCCACCTCGGCACCGTCGCCGAGGCGCGTGAGGCGGTGACCAAGGGAGCCACCAGCGCACGGAGCGGGTCCACCACCTTCTACCAGGACATCGCCGTACGGGAACTCGCCCGCCGGCTCCCCGGTCAGGCGCCCCGGCTGAGGGCCGCCGGGGTGTTCGTCACGCCCGACATGGGCGACTCGGTGCTCGCCGACCCCGACCTGGCTGCTCTCGCGGGCCTGAAGGGCGGAGTGCGTTCCGCCGAGGCCCTGAGACACGTGGTCGAGGTGAACCTCGCCCGGGGTGCCGACGTGATCAAGACGCGTGTCAACGAGCGGGCCGGGCTGCCCGACCAGGACCCGCTGACCCAGGTGTACTCCTACGAGCAACTGGCGGAGGTCGTGGCGGCGGCCCGGCGCGGCGGCAAGGGCGTGCTCTGCCACAGCTACAGCGAGCAGGGCTGCCACGACGCGGTCCGGGCCGGCATCCGGTCCCTGGAGCACGGCGTCTTCGTCGGCGAGCGCACCCTGCACGAGATGCGCGGCAGGGGGACGTACTTCACGCCCACCCTCACCGCCATCGCGGGGCTGGCGGAGTCGCCCGACTCGGTGCTCGCCGAGCGGGGCCGCATCTATCTGCCGGTCCTCAAGGACGCCGTCCGGGCCGCCCACGAGGCAGGTGTGCCCCTGGCCGCGGGCACGGACTCGTCCGGCGGTGAGGTGACCCCCATCGGACGTGAGGTCGAGCTCATGCACGCCGCCGGGCTGTCGCCGCTGGACGCGATCCGCACGGCCACCACCGAGGCGGCGCGGCTGCTCGGACTCTCCCGAGTCGTCGGCCGGCCGGCGCCCGGGTACGCGGGTGACCTCGTCGTCCTCGACTCCGACCCGCTGAGCGACGTCTCTGCCCTGTCGCGGCCCGTGCGTGTCGTGCGCGCCGGCCGGATCTGCTGAACACCCGCTCGCACCCCGGCGCCCCGTGGCCCGCGCACCCGGCCCCGGCGGGCTCCCCTCCCTTTCCTCCCCCTCGCCGAAGGAGTACACCATGACGCCCGCGCCCTCCACGCCGTCCCGGCGCGCCGTGCTCGCGACCGCCGCCACCGTGGCCGCCACCGGCACGATGCTGTCCGCCGGCACGGCCCCGGCCGCGGCCGACGCCCGCAAGCGTCCCCGCCAGGCGGTGGTCTTCCGGAACGTACGGCCCTTCGGGGCCCGCAAGCCCGTGGACCTCACCGTCGTCGACGGGCGTATCAGTGACCGTCCCGCCCCCGGGGGCGCCGAAGTCATCGACGGCGGTGGCCGCATCGCCCTGCCCTCCCTGGTCGACGCGCACATCCACCCGGACAAGACGTCATGGGGCGGCCCGTGGGTGTCACGCAGGCCCGCCGACACCATCGCGGACTTCGTGGCACAGGACGTCGAACTGTTCGACAGCCAGAGCCGGAGCGTCGGGGAACGGGCCTACGGACTCATGGCGCACGCCGTGACGCGGGGGACCCGTGCCATGCGGGCGCACGCCGATGTCGCTCCCGCCTACGGACTGGCCGGCGTGGAAGGCGTCGCCGAGGCGCGCGAGCGGCTGCGGCACGCGCTCGACGTGCAGATCGTCGCCTTCCCGCAGCACGGCGTCGTCCGCACCCCGGGGACGGCCGCCCTGCTCGAAGAGGCCGCGCGCAGCGGCCTCGTGGACTGCATCGGCGGCATCGACCCGATCAGTTTCGACAACGCCCTCGAGGAGCAGCTCGACCTCGTCTTCGGGCTGGCGGACCGTCACGGCACCGGCGTGGACATCCATCTCCACGACACCGACGCCAAGGGTGTGACGGTGCTGCGCGGCATCATCGACCGCACGCGGGCGCTGTCCCTCCAGGGCAGGGTCACCGTCAGCCATGTCTTCTGCCTGCCCGGGCTGTCCGATGCCGAACTGGGAGCACTGGCCGAGGAATTGGGTGACCTCGACATCTCCCTGACCACGGTGGCGCCCAGCCGCGACCTCGTCCTGCCCGTCGCCCGGCTGCGCGAGTACGGGGTCAAGGTCGGCCTGGGCTCCGACGGAGTGCGCGACGCCTGGAGTCCCTTCGGCAACGCGGACATGATGCACCGCGCGCACCTCCTCGGCTGGGTGACGGACATGCGTCTGGACGAGGAACTGTCCTCCTGCTACGAGGCCGCCACCCACGGCGGCTCCGACGTCATGGGTCTGCCCCGGGCCGGCCTCACGCCCGGCAGCCCGGCCGACTTCGTCCTCGTGCGGGGCGAGTGCGTGCCGCAGGTGGTGGTCGACATGCCGCAGCGGGACCTGGTGGTGCACGGCGGCACCGTCGTGGCCCGCGACGGCCGCCTCGTCTGACACGACGTCCGTATCCGCACCACAGTCCGAGAGGGGACCGTCACGCCCGTGCGAGGAGTGCCGTCCGGCCGTGCCCGAAGGGGCCGGGCGGTGCTTCCGCATGCCGCGAAACCGGGCCGCCCCGAGCCGGTGAAAGGCCTGGTGAAGGACCTGGCAGGACCCTTGACTCCGTCGATCGGCGAAACCTACGTTCTGCGCACCGGAAATGAATTTCCGATATGTGGAACCTTCTGTTTCCCGTCCCCCGACCCCAGGAGCCCCCATGACTGCCCTGGATGACCAGTCGCCCGTGGAGACCCGAGCCGCCGTCAGCCCCGGCCTCTACACGTACGACCTCGCCCCGACGAAGCGAGAGGGGCGCCGCTGGGGCGCCTACAACGTCTTCACCCTCTGGGCCAACGACGTGCACAGTCTCGGCAACTACGCCTTCGCCATCGGTCTCTTCGCGCTCGGACTGAGCGTGTGGGGCATCCTCGCCGCCTTCGCCGTCGCCTCCGTCCTGCTCTTCCTCCTGCTGACCCTGTCCGGGTTCATGGGGCACAAGACCGGCGTCCCCTTCCCGGTCATGAGCCGCATCGCCTTCGGCATCAACGGGGCCAGGATCCCGGCCGGGGTGCGCGGTGCCGTCGCCATCGCCTGGTTCGGCATCCAGACCTACCTCGCCGCCGTGGTCCTCAGCGCCCTGCTGGTGGCGATGTTCCCCGGGCTGAGCCGCCTGGACACCAACTCCCTGCTCGGCCAGTCCACGCTCGGCTGGATCACCTTCCTCGCCCTGTGGGCGCTGCAGGTGCTCATCGTGAGTTACGGGATGCAGATGATCCGGCGCTACATGGCGTTCGCCGCACCGACCACGCTGATCACGATGTGCGCCCTCGCCGTGTGGATGTTCGTCCGCGCCGACGGCTCGATCTCCCTGTCGGTCGACGCACCGCTCACCGGCGGCGCCATGTGGCTGCAGATCCTGCAGGCCGCCGCGCTGTGGGTGGTGATCTACGGGACGTTCGTGCTGAACTTCTGCGACTTCACCAGGTCCGCCCGGAGCCGGGCCTCCATCGTCCGCGGCAACGTCGTCGGCATCCCGGTGAACATGCTCTTCTTCGCCGTCATCGTGGCCGTCCTCAGCGGCGCCCAGTTCAAGCTCGACGGCCGCGTCATCACCAGCCCCACGGACATCGTCAGGACGATCCCGAACATGTTCCTGCTGGCGGTCGCATCCCTCGCGCTCATCGCCCTCACGGTGGCGGTGAACCTGCTGGCCAACTTCGTCGCGCCCATCTACGCGCTCGTCAACCTCTTCCCGCGCCGGCTGAACTTCCGGCGGGCCGCCCTCGTGAGCGCCGTCCTCGGCCTGGTCATCACGCCCTGGAACCTCTACAACAACCCGATCGTGGTCAACTACTTCCTGGGCGGCCTCGGCGCGCTGCTCGGCCCTCTGTTCGGGGTCATCATGGCGGACTACTGGCTGCTGCGCAGGGCCCGCGTCAACGTCCCCGAGCTGTACACGCAGGACGCGCAGGGCGAGTACCACTACCGCCGCGGCTACAACCCGCGTGCCGTCGCCGCCTTCCTCCCCAGCGCGGCGATCGCCGTCGTGGTCGCCCTGGTGCCGGCGTTCGAGGAGGTGGCGGGCTTCTCCTGGTTCGTCGGAGCCGTCCTCGCCGCCGGGCTCTACACGGTCGTCGCCGACCGTGCCACCCCGATCCGCGACGTCGACGGCGAAGCCATCGCCGTGGACGCCGAATAGACCGCCCGTCAGAGCCGAAGGTCCACCCATGCGCATCCTCGTCGTCAACGTCAACACCACCCAGTCCATCACCGACTCCATCGGCGCACAGGCGGCCCGCGTGGCCTCCCCGGGAACCGAGATCGTCCCGCTGACCCCCGCGTTCGGCGCGGAGTCGGTGGAGGGGAACTACGAGAGCTACCTCGCCGCCGTCGCCGTGATGGAGGCCGTCCGCGCCCACCCCGGGCCCTTCGACGCGGTGATCCAGGCCGGATACGGCGAACACGGCCGCGAAGGGCTGCAGGAACTGCTCGACGTCCCCGTCGTCGACATCACCGAGGCCGCCGCGAGCACCGCCCAGTTCCTCGGCCGCCGCTACTCCGTCGTCACCACCCTCGACCGCACGGTCCCGCTGATCGAGGAACGCCTCCACGTCGCCGGGCTCAGCGCCCGCTGCGCCTCCGTGCGCGCCAGCGGACTGGCCGTGCTCGACCTGGAGCGCGACGAGAAGGCCGCCGTCGACGCCATCGCCGAAGAGGCCCTGCGCGCCGTGCGGGACGACCGGGCCGAGGTGATCTGCCTGGGCTGCGGAGGCATGGCCGGCCTCGCGGACGTCGTCGTCGAGCGCACCGGTGTGCCCGTCATCGACGGGGTGACCGCCGCCGTGACGATCGCCGAGTCACTGGTCCGCCTCGGCCTGTCCACGTCCAAGGTGCGCACCTACGCCCCGCCGCGGCCCAAGCGGATCGTCAACTGGCCGCCGGCGGCGGGCTGACACCGCAGGGACGCCCCGGACCGGGCGGCGTCGGCGGCCCCGCGCACCGCGTCGCCGCGTGTGCCGCCGAAGACGCCGTTCGCTAAGGTCGCTGTGCCGCTGATCCCGCGGCTCACGGTGCACCGTACGGGGAATCCACGGTGCACCGCGGGGAGTCGACGACAGAAGAAGGACGGGGATGACTGCGTCAGGGGACTTCGCACCCGAGTCGGAGCGGGTGACGCGGCAGTTGCGTGACGAGATCCTCGACGGAGTGCGGCGGCCCGGCAGCCGGCTGGTCGAACGGGAACTGGCCGAGGCGCTGGGCGTGAGCCGGCTGCCCGTACGGGAGGCGCTGAAGGTGCTGGTCGCCGAGGGCCTGGTGACACCGCGGCCACGGACCTGGGCGGTCGTGCGGGAGTTCACCCCCAGCGACGTCGCCGACCTCGACGAGGTGCGCTCGGCTCTGGAGGCACTGGCGTTCCGGCTGGCCGCGCAGCGGCACACGCGGGCCGGGCTGGAGCGGCTGCGCGCCGACGTGGACGCGGAACTCGACGCCGCGCGCGCCGGTGACGCGGTGCGCGCGCGGCGTGCGGCGGCGGACTTCCACCAGACCGTCACCTCGCTGGCCGCCAACGAACTGCTGACCGAGCTCGAACGCGTCCTGCGCAGCAGACTGCGCTGGCTCCTCGGCCAGCACGACGACCTGCTGGCCGTCGCACGGGAGCACGAGGCGCTCTACGACGCCATCGCGGAACGGGACGTGCCGCGGGTCGAGGCCCTGGTGATGCAGCACCTGGCCAGCAGCCGCAAGGCGGCCATGGACCACCGGAAACAGAACCGGACCTGAGGAGACCGGCCGGCTCCGGCGGGCCGTGTCAGCGCTGGTAGAGGCCCACCAGGGTGCCGCTCGCGAGCTGGTGGTCGTCCACCGCCTGGTGCACCTGGTCGGCGGTTGGCGCGTCGGGCAGGACGCACAGCTGAGCCAGGGCGTAGAGACGGAAGAAGTACCGGTGTGCCTCGTCCCCCGGAGGGGGATGCGGCCCGCCCCACCCCTGTTCGCCGTAGCCGTTGACGAGTTCGGTGCCGCCGGGTGGGCTCTGCCCCGCGGCGACGCCGTCGCTGCGGGCATCGATGCCGACCACGATCCAGTGCACGAAGGTGCCGGACGGGGCGTCCGGGTCCTCGCACAACAGCACGAGTTCGGCAGCGTCGTCCGGCACGCCGCTCCAGGTCAGTGGGGGCGAGACGTTCTCTCCCTCGTACGCGTACCGCCGGGCGATGAGGGTGTGGTCGCTGAATGCGCTGCTGCTGAGGTCGATACCGGCCATGCGTCCCGGAGTACCCCTGCCGAAGCGGGACATAACCCACCCAATGGGGCGCCTTTCCCGGCGCCCCGGTGTGATCACGGCAGCGGGGTGCCGCCCGTCGCGTTGACGATCTCGGCGGTGATGAAGGACGCCTCCGGGGAGGCCAGGAAGACGTAGGCGGGTGCCATCTCCGCTGGCTGGGCCGGTCGGCCGAGCGGCGCCTGCTTGCCGAACTCGACCGTGTCCGGCAGCGTCGCGGGGATCAACGGCGTCCACACCGGTCCCGGCGCGACCGCGTTGACGCGGACGCCCCGGTCGGCCAGCATCTGGGCCAGCCCGTGGGTGAAGGTGACGATCGCCCCCTTCGTCATCGCGTAGTCGAGCAGGTGGGGGCTGGGCTTGTAGGCCTGCACGGAGGTGGAGTTGATGATGCTGCCGCCCTCGGGAATGTGCGGCAGGGCGAACTTCGACAGCCAGAACATCCCGTAGAGGTTCGTGCGCAGCACGCGGTCGAACTGCTCCGTGGAGATCGCTTCGATGCCCTCGGGCTGCGACATCTGGTAGGCCGCGTTGTTCACCAGGACGTCGATGCGGCCGAACTCGGCCACGGCCCGCTCGACGAGGGACCGGCAGTTGGCCTCTTCGCGGATGTCGCAGGAGACCGGGACCGCACGGCGGCCGGCGTCCTCGACCCACCGGGCCGTCTCGCGCGCCTCCTCCTTCTCCTCGTCGAGGTGGGTGAAGAGCACGTCGGCTCCCTCGCGGGCGAAGGCCAGCGCCACCGCCCGTCCGATTCCGGAGTCCCCGCCGGTGATCACCGCCTTGCGGCCGTCGAGGCGGCCGCTGCCCCGGTAGGACTGCTCGCCGTGGTCCGGCGGCGGGTCCATGGGCCCGGTCCAGCCCGGATGAGGCTGGTCCTGGGCGGGGAACTCGGGCCGCGGATGCTGGTGTGCGGGGTTCTGGGGCTGGTTCACGGCTCTCGCCTTCCTGATCGCCGGCACGGGCTTCCCCTCTGCGGGGCCGGCCCCGGGTTCCCGCCCCGGGAACGGCGGAAACGGGGGCGGACGCCGCGGGTGCCCGCCGGACCGCGTGATCCGCCGCAGCCGAGGCGATCCGGTTCCCCTCCGGCGGGTACTCGCCGGACATCGGACACGTACGTCCGGGAAGTCAGTGACCTCCAGAGCAGGTGATGCCCATGATCTCCGACACGGTGTCGGTGCCCGCCGACCACGTGACGCTCGACGGTGACCTCGCCGTTCCGGCGTCGGCCCGGGCAGTGGTCCTGCTGCCGCACGGTGTCGACACCGTCCGGCACAACCCCCGGAGCCGGTCCATCGCCGCTCAGCTGCACACGGCCGGCTTCGCCACGCTCCTGGTGGATCTGCTCAGCGAGAGGGAGGACGAAGGGGACACGGGCGCACGGCGCTTCGACGCGGGCATGCTGCCCCGCCGCATCGTGGCCGCGGTCGACTGGGTAAAGATTCAACCGTCCACACGGAAACTGCCGGTCGTCCTGTTCGGGGCCGGCACCCAGGCGAACGCCGTGCTCGAGGCCGCGGCGGACCTGCCGGACCGCGTGCTGACCGTGGTGCTGTGCGGCGCACGGCCCGACCCGGAGGCGGACGCCATCGAGCGGGTCCGGATACCGGTGCTGTTCATCGCGGGCGGCCAGGAGCCGGCCCTGCTGCGGGTGACCCAGGAGGCTGCCCGCCGACTGGAGCCGCCGCACGCCGTCCGTGTGGTGGCCGGGGCCACTCATCTCTTCGAGGAACCGGGCGCCCTCGACGAGGCCGTGGCGCTGGCCGGCGACTGGTGCGACGAGCAGTTGCGGTCGGTGACCCGGCCGTAGTAGCCGGTCTGCGAGGCAGAGCAACGGCTCGCCCGTCAGGCCCGGACCCCGCCCCCCGGCACCGCCCTCAGCGCCCTCAGCGCTCCGGTGCCGGGGCGCTGTGCCGCCGCAGGGTGTCGATCACCTCGTCGTCGCCGGTCTGGTCGAAGTTCACGTACCACTCGCCGACCGCGCGGAACTCCGGCGGCTGGTAGAGGCAGAGGACGTCATCGGCCTCCTGGCTCATCGCGGCGACGGAGTCGGGAGCGCCGACGGGGACGGCCAGTATCAGGCGGCCCGGGTTCCGCCGGCGCAGGTGGCGCAGGGCGGCGCGTGCGGTGACGCCGGTGGCGAGACCGTCGTCGATGACGATCACGGTCCGGTCCGTGACGTCGGTCGCGGGCCGGTCGCCCCGGTACAGCACCTCACGGCGGTGCAGTTCGGTCCGCTCGCGGGCGACCTGCGGGCCGAGGCTGTCCTCGTCGAGGCCCAGCATCTGGAACGTACGCCCGTCGAACAGCGGCGGATCGTCGCCCACGATCGCACCGACCCCCAGCTCCGGCTGTCCGGGAAGGCCGATCTTCCGGGCGACCAGCACATCCAGCGGTGCGGACAGGGCCTGGGCGACCGGAGCCGCCACCGGAACCCCGCCTCTGGGCAGCGCCAGGACGACGGGGCGGACGAGATCTCCGCCGGCCGCCCACTCGGTGAGCCGGGCGGCGAGCTCCTGGCCGGCTTCCCGGCGGTCGTGGAATCGCATACCTGATGTCCGCCTTCCTCGGGCGAGGAGGCGCCCTGGGGCGGGTTCGCCCGCTTGCGCCGCCGACGGGCCGGGCGACCCGGCGGCGGGCTCCCGCGGGGGACCGCGAGCCCCAGACGCGTCAGGGTTGTCCTGTCCTTGTCCGGGGTCTCCCGCAGGACGCAGGCGAAACGGCGAAACGGCGAAAGCGGAAAGGGGGAGGGTCAGGAGCCGAAGCCGGCGACCACCTCACCCATGTCGTAGCTGTACACCTCCCGTTCGCAGAGACCGCAGGCGCTCGGCGCGTGCTCGCTCAGCGACCACAGCCGGGGAGGCCGGCCGTCGCCCCGCCCGTGCGCCATGTACAGGTCCTCCGGTCCGAAGGAGCTCTGGAGCGCCTTCTCGGTGCCGACCAGCCGGTCGGTGCCGTCGACCGTGCGCGGGGTGGCCTGCAGCAGGCGGCCGTTGTCGTAGGCGTTGCTGCGGTGGAAGTACCACTTGCCCTCGTACCGCAGGGCCCCCTGGATCTTGTGCCACAACGGCTCGCCGTCGAACGATCCTCCGGTCGGCAGCCCGTAGGCCAGGTCGGCGTCCGCGACCGTGCCGGGCGCGCCCTCCACGGCCGCGGTGAGTGCCGTCATGGGGTAGGTGCCCACCCGGCCCGGACTCGTGCCGCCGTTGAAGTTGCAGTACTCGCCCAGCACCATGTGGTCCGTGCCGGTACGGTCCAGGGAGACGTACGAGGCCTTCGGGCGGCCGGTGGTGTAGCACTGGTTCTTGCTCGTGTCGCCGGCGTTCCGCGCCGTGGTGAACCGCAGCGTCGCGACCTGCGGCATGACATAGCGGTAGCCGTAGCCGTACCAGACGTTGCTCTGACGGCCGACACGCTTCTTGTCCTGCACGTCGCTGACCAGTCCGTCCGGCGTGGGGTCGTCGGTCCCGGCGTCGCCGTCCGGGTTGAGGTCCATGATCCGGCGCAGGTCGAAGACGCGCAGACCGTTGGCCGTGTCCGCGACATACAGATGGTTGCCGTACCAGACCATGCCGCCGGCGTGGATGCCGTTCTGCGCCTTGCAGCTCGCGGTGACCGTGCCGGTGCACCTGCCCTCCCGGGCGTGCAGCGCGTCGAAGGAGATGTGCTCCTTGGAGTTCACGTACGGCCAGACCAGCAGGACGTGCCGGTACTTCTTGGTGGCCTGGTTGAAGAAGCTGACGCGGACGCCCTTCTCGTTGCAGGCGTCGGACGCGCTCGCCTCCAGGCAGTCCTCCCGGCCCGAGGCCTGATCGCTGCGGCCGGGATTCCGCGCGTCGTACGAGCCGACCGCGATCGGCTCGGCGTCCGAGGTGCCCCAGTCCTCGTCCTCCTGTGCGTCGGACACGCCGGAGATCGCCTGCGGGACCCACTCCGTGGAGGTGGCGTCGTCGTTCTCCCAGCACACCCGGTCGGTGACCAGGAGGTCGGGACCGTAGATGCCGGTGGAGCCGCAGTCGCCGTCCCGGCCGGCGGACCGGTTGGCCTGCTCCATCAGCTCGGTCAGTCCCTGCTTGGGCAGCGCGGCGTCCAGCCGGTTCACCAGCCCCGTGAGGTCGGAGCCCGCGGCGAGCCGGAAGTCGCCCGGCCGGCCGGGCACCGGATCGGCCGGTGCCGGAGCGGTGGCCGAAGGGGTGCCGCCGGGGCCGACCGTGTCGTCCTGCTCGCCCTCGTGCTCGTCGGCGAAGCCGTCGTCGGGCATGCCCTCGTGCACCGGGACGGGATCGTCCGCGGCCGTCGCCGGGGCCGTGCCGCCGACGGGGAGGAGCGCGGATATCAGCGCCCCGGCCAGTGCCGTGCCGGCGGCCAGGCGTGTGCGCGACAACAGTCGGCTCATGCGATGCCCTTCGTCAGTGATGCCGGTGCGGGCGGCCACCGGACGGCGGAAGAGCGCCTGCCGTCGCGTCCCGGGGCCGCAGCAGCCCGAGGTGGCCTGTGGGAGGTGTGAGTCTGGCTGCCGTGCACCCGCAGGCCAACAGATTCGGGCGGAGGCGAATCGTCGCCCCGGCGGACGCCTCCGATGGCCGGAATGACCCAGGCATGACAGATGGCGGGCTGGGAAGCAGACGGGAGGCCGCGCCTTCGTCCCGGCGGGCGGGGCGGCCGCGGCCGTGGAAGCCGACCCGGGCCGGCCCGCCCGTCGTCGGCCCGACGTGTCATGGGGGGAACATGCCGACGCGCCTGCACTTCGACGAGGACGACTACCTCAACTGCCGCTTCGCCGTCTCGCCGCTGTGGGAGACCCAGGAGGCTGCGCGCACCCTCAAGCGCCCTGACCGCAGGGCCTATCTGCGGCCGTGGCTGCGCCGGAACCGGGAGCGGGCGGCCGCCCTCGATCTCACGCCCCTGTGGCTGCTGATGCCGCTCCACGGTCCGACACCCGGGTGGCTCTGCCCACCCCCGAACGGCCCGGCGGCCACCTTCGAGCAGGAGATCGCCGCGGTCCGTGCCGCCGACCCCGACTCCGTCCGCGCGGACGCCGTCCGCTCGCTCTCGGCCACCCCGGGCGCACTCGATGCCGCCCGCGAGCGGGCCTGGCTGGGGCACCCGGACCGGATGATCCGGGACCTGTCCGGCCTGCTGGAGCAGGTCTGGCACCACCTCGTCGAACCGGACTGGCCCCGCCTGCACGCCCTGCTGGAGGCCGACATCGCCTTCCGCTCCCGCCGGCTCGCCGAGCACGGCCTGGGGGAACTGCTCCCCGAGATCAGCGCCGGCTGCGCCTGGCACGCCGGAACGCTGACCGTCGCGGCGCGGGCCGAGCACGAGCGGCACCTGCACGGACAGGGACTGGTCCTCATGCCCAGCGTCTTCATCTGGCCGAAGGTGATCGGCACCTTCGAGCCGCCCCGGCAGCCCACTCTCGCCTATCCGGCCCGCGGCATCGTCCACCTGTGGTCCGAACCCGCCGAACGGACCCCGGACACCCTCGTACGCCTGCTGGGGCGCGGCCGGGCCGCCGTACTCGCCGCACTCGACACGCCCGCGAGCACGACCTCCCTCGCCCGCCGGCTCGAACTCGCTCCCTCCTCGGTCTCCTCACACCTCACCGTCCTGCGCGAAGCCGGACTGCTCACCTCCCGGCGGTACGGACGGCACGTCGTCTACGAGCGGACCTCCCTCGGGGGCGCGCTGGCGACAGGCGGGTGACGGTCCAGGAGACACCGAACGCCCGGACCCGGCGCCGGGCGGGGGGCAAGACGGGCGTTTTATGGTTGATCGATGCGACTTGTTCCCAGATGGGTCCTTCTCTCGTCGGGGTGCGCGCCCGTCCTGCTGATCGGAGGCTGGACGATCGCGGCGCTGCTCGAAGGGCCCGTCTACGACCCGGCCACCGAGACCATCAGCGTCCTGGGGGCCTACGGAGCCTCGGGATTCTGGGTGATGACCGGGGCGTTCCTCGCTCTGGGAGCCTGCCACCTGCTGACCGCCTGGGGCCTGCGGGCGGCCGCACTCGCCGGACGTTTGGCGTTGGCCGGTGGCGGACTGTCGGCGTTGGCCGTGGTGCTGATCCCGGCGCCGAGCAGCGGCGGCTCCCTGCGTCACGGCACCGTGGTGGCCGTCGGGTTCACCCTGCTGGCGGTGTGGCCGGTCCTGGCCGCCGGGGGCGGTGGCGACGCCGCTCCCTGGGCCCTCCGGCTCGCGCCCTCGGTCGCGGTGACGGCCCTGATGGCCGCCGGCGGAGCCTGGTTCCTGATCGAGATGCACCGGCAGGGTGGCGCCGGTGTAGCCGAACGCGTCGTGACCACCGCTCAGTCGGTGTGGCCGTTCGTGGTCGCGGCCTCCTGCCCCCACCCCACCGGGGACCGGAACGAGCAGCCGGTCGCACCGTGACGCGATCGGCGGCGAGTGCGCACGGGACGACGGCACCGCGGTCTCAGCCCAGGGCCACCGTCGACGCCCGGATCACCACCCGCCCGGGCTGCAGCTCCACGCCCCGCCGCATGCGGCCGTCGATCGCCTGGAACAGCGCCTGGGCCGCCACCCGGCCGATCTCCTGGAGGTTGTGGTCCACGCTGGTCAGCGAGGGGCGCGCGCCGTCCGTGACGGCATGCCAGTTGTCGAAGCCCATGACCGCCACCTCGTCCGGCACCGTGCGGCCCCGCTCCCGCAGGATGTCGAGGGCGCCCCGCGCGATCTGGTCGCTGCCGCACAGCAGCGCGTCGAGATCCGGGTGGCGGTCCAGGAGCATGGTGGCCGCGGCCCTGCCCCACCCCTCCGACCAGTTCCCGTACAGCGGCTCTTCGAGCAGGTGCAGACCCGCCTCGCCCATGGCCCGGGCCGCGCCCTCGGCGCGTTCGCGGGCCGCCAGGTAGTTCACGTCCCCGGTGATGTGCGCGATGCGGCTGCGCCCGCAGGCGAGCAGGTGCCCGACGGCCATGCGCCCGGCGCCGACGCTGTCGGGGACGATCGACAGATCCTCGTCCGTGTCGGACGAGGGAGCGTAGGCGTACACGACGGGTACCGGCAGTCCGCGGCCGAGCGACGGGCGCGGATCCGTACGGGAGCCGACCACGATGAGCCCGTCGACGCGGCGCTCCAGCAGGGCCTGCACATGGTGCTGTTCACGGATCGAGTCGCCGCGCGCGTCACAGAGGAACACCGCGGCGCGGCCCGCGCCGAACGCGTCCTCGGCGCCCATCAGGATCGGGATGCTGAAGCGCCCCTCCAGGTCGCTCGTCAGCAGCCCGACCGTGCCGGTGCGCCCGGCGAGGAGACTGCGCGCGAGCGGGTTGGGGCGGAAGGCCAGCCGCTCGGCCGCCTCCTGCACCCGCACCCGGGTCTCGGCGCGCACCTGACTGCGTCCGTTGAGGGCCTTGGACGCCGTGGCCACCGATACCCCGGCGAGGCGCGCCACGTCGGTCAGCGTGGCGGCGCGGGCGCGGGTCGGGCCGCTTGCCGGCTTCGGGGGATCGGCGGGCTTCATGGCGGCGAGTGTAGTCGAGATTTCGGACGCCCGGAAAAGGTTTTCGGTCGTCGCGCGACGGATCATCACCTCTTCAACTCCACGCTGTCGCAGACCTATTGACGGTGACATGGCCACCCCCTACGTTCCAACCGAAAGCCTTTTCCCAGTCTTTCGGAGCCGCACTCCGTGCGCGGCCGTATCAGGGGAGCGTTCACCATGAGGAGAGCCGCCTCACCGCCCGGACCGGTCCGCCGTATGGCCCTGGCGGCCCTCGCCGCCGCCGTCCTGACCACCCTGGCCGCGGGCTGCGGCAAGGGCATGGGAGCCGCCGGAGGCGACGGGGGAGCCGGTGGCGGATCCGGCAGCACCCGGGGCGTCGACGACGGGACGACGCTGACCATGTGGACCCGGGCGGCCACCCAGGCGCAGAGCCAGGCCCTGGTGAAGGCGTACAACGCCGGCCACCGGAACAAGGTGGAGCTGACCGTCATCCCCACTGACGACTACCAGGCCAAGGTCGGTACGGCCGCCGGATCGAAGGACCTGCCCGACCTGTTCGCCGCCGACGTGGTGTTCGCCCCGGACTACGCCGCCGCCGGCCTGTTCGCCGACCTGTCTGGGCGCATCGACGCACTGCCGTACGCCGACGACCTCGCCCCGTCCCACATCAAGGCCGGCACGTACGACGGCAAGCGGTACGTGGTGCCCCACACCCTCGACCTGTCCGTCCTCTTCTACAACAGGACGCTCTACGAGAAGGCGGGCCTCGACCCCGGCGAGCCGCCGGCCACCCTCGCCGAGTGGGACCGGCACGCCCGCGCGGTCGACGCCCTCGGCGGCGGCGTCGACGGCACGTTCTTCGGCGGGAACTGCGGCGGCTGCGGCGTGTTCACCTGGTGGCCGTCGATCTGGGCGGCGGGGGAGCAGGTCATGAACGACGAGGGCACCTCCTCCGCCCTGGACTCGCCGACGGCACGGTCCGTCTACGACGTCTACCGGGGCTGGGCCGAGGACGGCATCGCGGCCGCCGGCGCAAAGGAGGAGACCGGCGCCACCTGGACCGGCCGCTTCCCGAAGGGGAACATCGGCGTGATGCCGATGCCGTCGACCACGCTCGGCCTGATGCCCGACGACCTCGACTTCGGGGTGGCCCCGATCCCCGGGCCCGACGGCGGCACGTCCACGTTCGTCGGCGGGGACGCCATCGGCATCGCCGCCACCAGCGACAAGGCGGACCAGGCCTGGGACTTCCTGAAGTGGTCGCTCGGCGACGAGGCCCAGGTCGACGTGGTCGCCGCGCACGGCGACGTCGTGGCCCGGACCGACCTCGCCGACAACAGGCACGCGGCCGCCGACCCCCGGCAGGTCACCGTCAACCAGCTCGTCGCCAAGGGGCGGACACCGTACGCCAGGAAGTTCGGCCAGACCTTCAACGACCCGAACGGGCCGTGGCTGAAGCTGATGCGCGACGCCGTGTACGGCGACGCGGGGCGCATCCGCGCCGACAACGAGGCGATCAGCCGGTCGTTGGCCGACTGAACCGGCGCGTCCGCCGAGCGGACCGCCCGACGCGCACGGCACGCCGCCGCCCCGCGCGACGCGCACGGCACGCCGCCGCACTGCGGCCCGGACCCGCTTTGACCGTTCGGCGTCGGCCGTACTGCGACCCGGACCCGCCCGACCGTTCTGCGTTCGCCGTACCGCGACCCGGACCTGCCCGATCCACTCCGTGTCCGCCGACCGATAGCCGGACCCGCCCGGCCCGCTCCGTGCACGCCGTCGCACTCCAGGGAGCCGTATGCCCACCCGAGCCGCCGACCCACCGACACGTGCCCGCGCCGCCGGACCGAAGGCGGCCGCCCGGACCGATCCCGGCCGCAGACCGCCGTGGTGGCGGACGCGCACCGCGAAGGGGATCGGCTACGCGACGCCCACCGCCGCCTTCGTGGCCGTCCTCTTCGTGCTGCCGCTGCTGCTCGTGGGCCGCATGTCCGCCAGCGACTGGCCCCTGCTCACGGGCTACCAGAGCCTCAACCTCCCCGACAACTACACGGAACTGGCCGACGGCGACCTGCTGTGGCCGGCCGTCCGCTTCACCCTGCTCTACACCGCCGTCACCACGGTGCTGCTCATCGGCATCGCCCTCCTGCTGGCCCTCCTCGTCCAGGAGGCCCGCCCCGGCGTCGGCTTCCTGCGCACCGCCTACTTCCTGCCCAGCGTGCTCGGCCTCGCCTCCGCCTCCCTGCTGTTCTGGGGCTTCTACAGCCCCTCGGCGGGACCGATCGCCGCACTGCCACAGCGTCTCGGCCTCACCGACGAACCCGTCTCCTTCCTCGGCACCCCCACGGCCGCACTCCTGTCGACGGTCGGCCTGGTGGTGTGGAAGTTCGCCGGGTTCTACATGCTCATCCTGCTGGTCGGCCTCCAGAGCATCGGACACGACGTGTACGAGGCGGCCCGCATCGACGGCGCGAGCCGCCGCCAGACCTTCCGCCACATCACCCTGCCGCTGCTGCGCCCCTCCCTCGCCCTCACCCTCGTCCTGTCGGTCACCGGATCGCTCCTCGCCTTCGACCAGTTCTTCGTCCTCACCAAGGGCGGCCCCGACAACAGCACCGTCACCGTCGTGCAGCTCATCTACCGCGAGGCGTTCCAGCGCCTCGACCTCGGCACGGCCGCCGCCCTCTCCGTCCTCGTGCTGCTCGCCCTGCTGATCCTGAACGCCGCCCAGTTCCGCGGTCTGCGCCGCTCCGACGAATCCTGAAGGAACCGCCGCCATGGCATCCCCGAGCGCACCGCGCGGCCCCGGCCGTCCCACCGGCCCGGTCCGCACCCCTTACTACGTCCTCGCAGGCGGCCTGGCCGTCCTGTTCCTCTTCCCGCTGCTGTGGTCCGCCTGGGCGTCGGTCGCACCGGCCCCGGGCACCTCCCAGGACTCCGGCTACGGCCTGGGAAACTACCGCGCCCTGCTGGAGTACGACGCCGGACTGTGGCGCTACCTCGCCAACAGCGCCGTCGTCTCCCTGCTCACCGTCGCCGTCACCCTGACCGTGTCCCTGCTCGGCGGCTACGCCTTCGCCCGCTTCGACTTCCCCGGCAAGAACCTGCTGTTCCTGCTGACCCTGGCGATCCTGATGGTCCCGTACGCGACCCTGCTCATCCCGCTGTACGTCCTGCTCGGCATGGCCGGAATGCAGAACTCACTGATCGGCCTGAGCCTCGTCCTCGCCGTGTTCCAGCTGCCGTTCGCCACCTTCATGATGCGCATCTCCTTCGAGGCGGTGCCCAGGGAACTGGAGGAGTCCGCCCTCGTCGACGGCTGCGGCACCTTCCGGGCGCTGGCCCGCATCATGACGCCGGCCGTGAAGCCCGGACTGATCACCGTCGGCCTGTTCGCCTTCCTCGCCGCCTGGAACGACTTCATCGCCCCTCTGATCCTCATCAGCGACAGCTCCAAGGCACCGCTGCCGCTCGCCGTCGCCACGCTGCGCCAGCAGAGCATGGGCGCCATCGACTACGGCGCCACCGAGGCCGGTGTCACCGTGCTCGCCGTGCCGTGCCTGCTGCTGTTCCTGCTGCTCCAGCGGCACTACGTACGCGGCTTCATGTCCGGCGCGCTCAAGGGCTGACCCCGGCCCGCCTCCCGCCCTCCGCACAGGCGAGCCGCTCCCCTGCGCACGTCCGCCGCCCCCCTGCGAAAGGCCCACCGCATGCCCCTGCCCTCCCGCCCCGCCCCGCTGCTGCCCGGCCGCGGCCGGCTGCGCCCCCTCGGTCTGGACGAGGTGCGCCTGACCGGCGGCTTCTGGGCGCACCGACAGCACGTCAACGCCACCGCCACGCTCGACCACTGCCTGGCCTGGGTGCGCAAGTGCGGCTGGATCGACAACTTCCGAGCCGCCGCCGAGGGCCGTGCCCACCGTGACCGGCGCGGCCCGGTCTTCGCCGACTCCGACGTCTACAAGCTCCTGGAGGCCATGGCGTGGGAGGCGGGCCGCCGCGACGACACCGCCCTGGACGCCGTCGTCGACGAGGTCACCGCCGTCATCGCCGGCGCCCAGACGGGCGACGGCTATCTGAACACCGCCTTCGGCGGCCCCGGACAGGCCGCCCGGTACAGCGACCTCGAATGGGGCCACGAACTGTACTGCTACGGCCACCTGATCCAGGCAGGCATCGCCCAGGCCCGCGCCCGCGGCGAGGGAGCCCTCACCCGGATCGCCGTGCGCGCCGCCGACCACGTCCGCGACGTCTTCGGCCCGGGCGGCATCGAACGGGTCTGCGGCCACCCCGAGATCGAGACCGCCCTGGTGGAACTGTCCCGGCTCACCGGCGACTCCCGCTACCTCGACCAGGCCGCCTTCTTCATCGACCGGCGCGGCCGGCGCTCCCTCGCCGACATCGCCTTCGGCCGCGCCTACTTCCAGGACGACACGCCCGTCCGCGAGGCCGGCGTCCTCCGGGGCCACGCCGTGCGGGCCCTCTACCTCGCGGCGGGTGCCGTGGACGTGGCGGTGGAACGCGGTGACGACGAACTGCTCGCCGCGGTCGTACGGCAGTGGGAGGCGACGGTCGCCCGCCGGACCCACCTCACCGGCGGCATGGGCTCGCACCACATGGACGAGTCGTTCGGCGACGACTTCGTCCTGCCCCCGGACCGGGCCTACGCCGAGACCTGCGCGGGCGTGGCCTCCGTCATGCTGGCCCAGCGCCTCCTCCTGGCCACCGGGCACCCACGCTACGCCGATCTGGTGGAACGCACCCTGTACAACGTCGTCGCCGCCTCACCCGCGGACGACGGACGTTCCTTCTTCTACGCCAACACCCTCCACCAGCGACGCCGTGGCGCCGAGCCGGACGCGGCCGCGCAGAGCCCCCGGGCCGCCGCCGGCCTGCGCGCCCCCTGGTTCGCGGTGTCCTGCTGCCCCACCAACGTGGCCCGCACCCTGGCCACGCTGGGCACCTGCGTGGCCACCCGCGACCCGGACGGACTGCAGATCCACCAGTACGCCGACGCGGACCTCGACACCGAACTGCCGCGGTCCGGGCGGGTCGGCGTCGAGATGCGCACCGGTTACCCGTACGACGGCGGGATCACGCTCCGCGTCACGCGGGCCACCGGCCGGCCCTGGACCCTCACCCTGCGCGTCCCCGCCTGGGCGCACGGCGCCCACGTCACCGAACCGGACGGGCACCGCCGCCCCGCCGCACCCGGCACCGTCGAGGTGACCCGTACCTTCGCCCCCGGCGACGAGATACGGCTCCACCTGCCCATGGAGCCACGCTGGACCACGGCGGACCGGCGCGTGGACGCCCTGCGCGGACAACTCGCCGTCGAACGCGGTCCGCTGGTGCTGTGCCTGGAGTCCGTGGACCTGCCCGACGACCGGGACGTGGACGCGGTCGCCGTCGACGGGACCGTGCCGCCCCAGGACGCGGCCGAGGGCGACGGTAGCGTCGTCGTCGCGGGCCGGCTCGTCGACGGCGTCACGGACGCGCCCTGGCCGTACACCGCGCCGGCGGACGCCCCCGAACCCCGCCTGCGGGAGGCGGAGCTCCTGCTGACCCCGTACCACGCCCGGGCCAGCCGCGGCCCCTCCACCATGCGTGTGTGGCTGCCCGCCACCGGCCCGGCCCGCACCTGACACCCCACCCCTGGAGGCAGCGTGCACGACCACCGAAGAGCGCGCCGGGCGGGCCTCGCCCTGGCCGTCGCCGCCGGCCTGCTGCTCACGACGGCGCAGGCCACCCCGGCCGCCGCGGACGATCCCACCCGGCCCAACTCCGCGATCGGCTACCCGGTCTACGCCGGCACCGCCGACCCCGTCCCCGGCCTCCCCGCGGGATTCCGCACCCACCACACCCTGAAGGCCCAGTACGAGGCCGACCTCCAGCACGGTGACGGCACCGACTTCTTCATGGACCGCATGCTCGCCCGGCGCGGCGCCGACCCCTCCGGCGACTGGCTGATGACCCGGGGCCGCTCGGTGTTCATGAAGGAACACGACCCGGCCGAGCTCGGCTTCGCCGGGAAGGCGGCGTACTGGGAGAGCATCGACGACCGCTCCGCGTACACCCTCACCCTCAGCGAGAACGGCCGCCGCGTCGCTCTGAAGGAGGACGTCGGGGCCCGCATGCAGACCCCGAGTCACTGGAGGAGCACCTTCCTGCCCGAGGACGGCAGCGGCGGCCTGCGGGTGGTCCAGACGAAGTTCATCACCCACGAGAACGTGGCCGTCACCAGCCTCACCATCACCAACTCGGGTACGGCGGAGCGCAGTTTCGCCCTCACCGCCGCCTCCCCCTACACCACGACGGCGGACGGCCGCGAACTGACCGGAACCGTCTCGGCGAAGAACGACCTCACCACCGTCTACCCCCGCCTGTCCGGCGACGGCATGCGGCCCGACGGCGGCGCGCTGACACGCACGCTCACCGTCCCCGCCGGCGCCGGCGCGACCGCGAAGGTGCAGCTGGGCTTCGTCACCGAGGAACTGCCTCACTCGCTGACGGAGTACCGCAAGGTGCGCGGCGAGGGGGCGGCAGCCGCCTTCCGCACCCACGTACGCGCCTACAACCGGTGGTGGGCGGAGAACCTGCCGTACACCGACCTGCCCGACGACAACATCGAGAAGTCCGTCTACTACCGCTGGTGGCTGCTGCGCTACAACCACCTCGACGCGGACATCCCGGGCAGCGACTACCAGTTCCCCACCTCCATGGAGGGCGTCCTCGGCTACAACAACGCCATCGCGCTCACCGTCGGCATGTTCACCGAGGACCTCAAGTACCTGCGCGACCCCGCCTACTCGTACGGCCCCTGGGTCTCGGCCGGCGAGGTCTCCAGGAGCGGCAAGTACACCGACAACCCGGGTGACCCGGAGAACTGGTCCAACAGCTACACCCAGTACCTCTCCGAGGCCGCCTGGGACTCAACCTCGCACCGTTCGCGAAACCCACCGCCTCCCACACCTCGGGCTGGGAGTCCGTCGACGCGGTCAACGACGGCAAGGAACCCGCGTCCTCCGCCGACACCCCGCGCTGGGGCAGCTGGCCCGAGGAGGGCACGCAGTGGGTGCAGTACACCTGGGACGACCCGGTGCGGGTGAGCAGCTCCGACATGTACTTCTTCCGCGACGCCGCCCCCGGGGACCCCGACGGCGTCGGGGTGCCCGCCACCTGGAAGATCCAGTACTGGGACGGCGTCGGGCTGGCGCGACGTCGACGGCGCGAGCCACTACGGCACCGAGGCCGACACCTACAACGCGACCACCTTCGAACCGGTCACCACCACCCGGGTCCGAGCGCTGCTCACCGGCCACCCCGGCCTGTCCCTGGGCGTCCAGGAGTGGAAGGTGAACGCCGAACCCGCCGAATCCGTCCGCGAGACACACGTTCCGACGCCCCGGGGCACCGTCCCCGCACTCCCCGGCGAGGTCACCCTCCGGTACGCCGACGGTTCCCTGCTGCGCACACCGGTCGTCTGGCCGGAGATCACCGAGGAGCAGGTGTCCCAGGGCGGCACCGGCGTCGAGGTCACGGGCATCGCCTGGCAGACGTCGCTGCCGGTGACGGCGACGGTGTGGGTGCGCGTCAGCGACGCCGTGCAGATCACCAGCCTCGCCGAGGAGTCCGTCCGCACCCGCGCGGGCACGCCGCCCCCGCTGCCGCCCACGGTCACCGCCACCTACAACGACGGCTCCAAGGACAGCCGGATCGCCGTGGACTGGGATCCCGTCGACCCCGAGAGCTACGCACAGCCGGGCACCTTCCCGGTCACCGGCACGGTGGCGGGCACCGACCGGCAGGCACTGGCGACGGTGACCGTGACGGAGTGAGCGGCCCCACGAGCCCCCCGCAGCACCCCCGTGAACGCCCGGACGGACGGCCACGTCCCAGGCCGTCCGTCCGGGTCCCCCTACACCGAAGGAGAGCCGCACGATGACCGAGCAGAGCCCTCTCTCACGCCGCCGACTCCTGGCCACCACGACCGCACTGGCCGCGGCCCCCGCGCTGACCGCCCTGCCCCTCGCCGGCCCGGCACGCGCCGCGGCGGCGTCCGCGGCGGCGTCGTCGGCAGCACCCGCCGGGTCCCTGCCCGCCCCCGCGACGTGGAACGCCCACCCCTTCCCCCTGAACGCCGTGGAACTCGGAGCCGGTGTCTTCCGCGACAAGCGCGACCTGATGCTCGCGTACGCCCGCGCCTACCCCGCCGACCGGATCCTCGCCGTGTTCCGCGCCAACGCCGGGCTCGACACCCGCGGCGCCCAGGCCCCCGGCGGCTGGGAGACCGAGGACGGAAACCTGCGCGGGCACTACGCGGGGCACTTCCTCACCCTGATCGCCCAGGCGTACGCGAGCACGGGCGACGCCTTCTTCCGCGACAAGCTGGACGACCTCGTGACCGGCCTCGGCGAGTGCCAGGCGGCGCTGGCCGCGTCCGGCGCCGGCAGCCACCCGGGCTTCCTCGCCGCCTACCCGGAAACCCAGTTCGAGCTCCTGGAGCAGTACACGACCTACCCCACCATCTGGGCCCCGTACTACACCTGCCACAAGATCATGAGAGGACTGCTGGACGCCCACACCCTCGCCGGCAGCGCCCAGGCCCTGACGATCGTCACCGGCATGGGCGACTGGGTGCACAGCCGCCTCTCCCGCCTGCCGCGCGAACAGCTGGACCGCATGTGGTCGATCTACATCGCTGGCGAGTACGGCGGCATGAACGAGGTGATGGCCGACCTGCACGCGCTCACGGGCAAGCCCGAGTACCTCACCACGGCACGCTGCTTCGACAACACCCAGCTGCTCAAGGACTGCGCGGACGGCCGGGACACACTCGACGGCAAGCATGCCAACCAGCACATCCCGCAGTTCTCCGGCTACCTCCGCATCCACGACCAGGACCCGCGGGCCGAGGCGTCCCCGTACCGCGAGGCGGCGGAGAACTTCTGGCACATGGTCACGGGCCACCACACCTACGCCCTCGGCGGCACCGGCCAGGGCGAGATGTTCCGCGCCCGCGACGCCATCGCCGCCACCCTCGCCGACAACAACGCCGAGACCTGCGCCACGTACAACATGCTCAAGCTCACCCGGTACCTCTTCCTGCACGAGCCGGACGCCGCCTACATGGACTTCTACGAGCGCGGTCTGTACAACCACATCCTCGGCTCACGCCAGGACACCCACAGCACCCGGTCCCCGCTCGTGACCTACTTCGTCGGCCAGGGCCCCGGCACCCGACGCGAGTTCGGCAACACCGGCACCTGCTGCGGCGGCACCGGCATGGAGAACCACACCAAGTACCAGGAGTCGGTGTACTTCCGCTCGGCCGACGCCCGGGCGCTCTACGTCAACCTGTACCTCGCCTCCACCCTCCACTGGCGGGAGCGCGGTCTCACCGTCACCCAGGAGACCCGCTACCCGTACGAGGGGAGCAGCCGCATCACCATAGGCGGCCGGGGCGGCCGCTTCGACCTGCGGCTGCGCGTGCCGTCGTGGGCCGGGGACGGGTTCACGGTCGAGGTCAACGGATCCCGCCGGGGCGGGGTGGCCAGGCCGGGCACCTACCTCTCCCTGCGCCGCACGTGGTCGCCCGGCGACGTCGTCGACGTGACGCTGCCGCTGCGCCTGCGCGTCGAGCAGGCGCCCGACGACCCGGACGTCCAGTCCCTCTTCCACGGTCCCGTGCTGCTCGCCGCCCACAGCGGGGAACGCGAACTGCGCGAGGTCTCGCTGTACTCCCGCCTCCCGCTCGGCGGCGATCTGTCCGCCGTGGTCCGGCCGGCTAACGAGCCCCTGCACTTCACCCTCGACGGCACGACCCTGGCGCCGTTCCACCTCGGTGACACCACGCCGTACCACGCCTACTTCCGCCGGTCGGAGCCGGAGATCGTCTTCCGGGGCGAGAGGACCGGCGTCCCCAACCGCCGCACGGCCGGCGGGCGCACCTTCCTGGACGCGCTCTGGGCCCGGTCACCCTTCGCCTCGCACGGCGAACTGGTCCGCGCGGTGCGGCGGCTGAGCGGGCAGTGGCTGGCCGAGGGCCTGCTGAGCCGGGCCGAACGGGAGGAGGTGGTCGCGGCCGCCGAACGCGCCCGATTCGACTGAACCGCCGCAGGGACCCGCATGGCGGGTCAGCCCAGCGGCTGCGGGTGCCCGAGGCGTACCGCGCGGCTAGTGTCGGGAGCACGCCGGGCAGGTGAGCGGTCCGGAACGGGACGCTCACGCCGCCGGCACCGCCCCCTGTCCGCAGGCCTCCGGAAGGAGCGTTTCAGCATGGCCAGGAACCGCCGTCTGATCCTGAGCTCACCCGCCGAGGTCTGGAACCTGCTGTCCGACGGCCGCCGCTACGGAGAATGGGTGTCGGGCACCCAGCGGATCCTCGCGGCGGACCCGCACTGGCCCGAAGTGGGCGCGCGCCTCCAGGTCCGGGTCGGGGTCGGCCCCGTGACCCTCGACGACACCTGCGTCGTCCGCATCTGCGAACCGCGGCGCCGGCTGGAGCTGGAGGCGAAGGCCGACCCCTTCGGCGCGGCCCGCATCGCCATGAACCTGCTGCCCTGGGGCGAGCACACCCTGTTCATCCTGGACTGGCACGCCCTGCGGGGGCCCGGTACCCGGATGCACGGTCTCCCCGTGGACTACCTCGTCGCGGTCCGCAACGGCATGATGCTGACGAAGCTGGCCCGGATCGCGGTACGAGAGCACGGGGGAGCACTCGCGGCATCCGTGTGAACGGAGCGCGGCGGCCGGGTGGCACGGCCGGGTCAGGCTCTTCGACCGGACGACCAGGTCGGTGCGGCTGACCGCCGCCGGGCGCCCACCAGGGCGCGGTCGGCCGGGTCACCGCTGGCTTCGCCGGGGCCGGCAGCCATTCGGCGTTGCCGCTGCACACGAACAACCTGGAATACCTTCCGCCGGCACCCCGCGATCACGGCGGGGGCTCGACGCCCCAGGAGGCGGCGCGGCCCGCGGCGGCGGCCCGGTTGGGCAGCGTGAGCTTGGTGAGGATGTGCTCGATGTGGGTCGCGACGGTCCGGGGGGTGACGAACAGTCGCTCCGCGATCTCCCGGTTGGTACGGCCGTGGGTGAGCTCGGCCAGGACCTGGAGTTCGCGCGGGGACAGCCCGGCGTGGCAGGCGACCTCGCGGCAGACGACGACGGTCGACGCGTTCCGGCGCGTCAGCCGCAGTTCGAGCAGCCTCCCCTCCAGCGGGACCAGGAGCGTCACGGGAAGCGAGCGGCGGGTCACGGCGTCCCGTACGAGCCTCGTCAGCGGGGAGTCGGCGTCCGCCAGCTCGGGCGGAACGCTCCCGCTGATCGGCGCCGGGGCGGTCGGCGGGCCGTCCGCCAGAGCCACCGCGCAGACCGCCGCCGCGGACCCGTCGGCCTCGGCCGCCGGGTCCGCACCCGTTCCGGTCACCGGATCCGCGACCCACGCCAGGCACTCCGTGAGCAGCGGCACCACGGCCCGCGCCGGATGCCGCCGCTGCTGCACCCGCCTCGTGCTCACGTTCAGCACGCCGACGTACCTGCCGTCCGGGGAGAAGAGGCAGTGCGCCACTCCGTCCTCGATGCCCAGCGGCTGGAGTTCCTCCCGGAAACCGGGAGAGGTCAGCCGTACGGGCCCCGGCACGTCCCGGAGCCACAGCGGGCCCCCGTCCCGGCGCCGGATCGAGGAGAAGACCGGGTCGTCGTGGAGCCGTGTCTCGATGTACGCCGTGGTGTCGGGCGGATAGCTGCTCGCCAGCGTCTCGTGCCGCCGGTGCAGCGGATCCCAGCGGGACAGGGAGGCGTGGTCGTAGTCGATCACGCCGGACAACGCCTCCAGCACATCTCCGGCGTCACCGCCGGACCGCCCCGAGGTCTCCGTCGCCGCCCGGCGTACCCGCAGGGCGGCGTCCAGGACATCGGTCGTGCTCCGCTCGGTTCCCATGCCGCCAGGATGATCAAACGGCTGTTCGCAGTCAAACGGCCGTTCGCGGTCAGTCGCTCAGCGCGTCGTGCACGATCTCGCCGCCGACGGCGGTGAGCAGCACCGGCATGTGCGGGATGTCGTGGGGATCGGCTGTCAGCAGGTCCCCGTCGAGGACGCACAGGTCGGCGACCTTGCCGACCTCCAGGCTGCCCTTCCAGTCGTCGGCGAAGTCCTGCCAGGCGGGGTCGATGGTGTAGGTGCGCACTGCCTCCGGGAGTCCGATCCGCTGGTCGGGACCGCTGACCCGGCCGCTGGCCTTCGCCTCGCGCAGCAGCATCGTCGCGATGCCCTGACGCCAGTCGGGGAAGGTCACGGGGGCGTCCGAACCGCTGGTCACGGTGACACCGGCGGTGACGGCGTCCCGGTAGGGCCAGGCGTAGGCGGCGCGTTCGGCCCCGACGAACTCCACCTCCATGTCGGCCACGGTCCACTTGATCGTGGGGTTCATGCAGACCCCGAACCCGTGCTCCGCGAGGGTCTTCATGCTGCGCGCGCCGAGGAAGTCACCGTGGATCACGTAGTGCCGCGGGTCGCGGCGCGGGTGCTCGGCCATCGCCGAGGCGAAGGCGTCGACGACGGTGTCGATCCCGCGGTCACCCGTGACGTGGACCCCCAGCTGGTACCCGGCCGCGTGCGCGTGCCGGATCATCGCCCGGAGTTCGGCGACTCGGTCGTCGTCCGTGTCGCCCCCCACGCACAGGGAGCCGCAACCGCCGCCCGTGTAGGGCTCGTGCATCCAGGCCGTCTTGTTGGGCACGATCCCGTCGGCGAACAGCTTCACTCCGATGACGTTGAGCCGTCGGGGATCGGTGACCGCCGTGTCGATCCCGTCCAGCGCCGCGATGAACTGCTCGGCGGTGCCCGCCATGCCGGTGGGCAGCAGCAGCACGCTGACCCGCGCGGTCAGTTCGCCGTCCGCGAGCAGCTGCCGGTAGACGTCGAAGGTGCTGGTGCCGAGGGCGCCGCGATTCAGGGTGTCGCCGCCGGGACCGAGGCCGGGCTCGGTGTAACTGGTGATCCCGAGGCGGGCCAGCGTGGCCAGCGTCGACTTGACCGCGGCGGCGCGTGCGTCGGGGGAGAGGGCGGGCAGGACCCGCTGGACGAGTTCCTGCGCCCCCTCGTACAGCAGCCCGGTGGGCTCCTGGGCCTCGTCGGTGACGATGACCGATCCGGGCGGGACCTCGGTGTGCCGGTCGATGCCGGCGAGCGCCAGCGCCGCCGAGTTGACCCAGCTGGCGTGGCCGGAGAAGGAGTGCAGCAGGACCGGGTGATGCGGGCTCACGGCATCGAGGTCGTACCGGGTCGGCTGACGGGACGGGTCGGCCACGCACTCGTCGAGGTATCCGGTGTCCCAGCCGTTCCCGACGATCCACTGACCCGCCGGAAGGCGTTCGGCCGCCTCCCCGACCTTCTTCGCCACGTCGGCCAGGGACGTCACGGCCGGGTGACTCAGGTCGAGGGCCAGCGGAGGCGTCGTCATCCCGAAGGCGCAGCCGTGCAGATGGGCGTCGTTGATGCCGGGGAGCAGCGTGCCGCCCTTCAGGTCGACGACCCGGGTGCCGGGGCCGATGCTCGCCGACACCTCCTCGTCGTCGCCGACAGCGCTGATCAGGCCGCCGGTGACGGCCAGGGCCGATGCGACGGTGAAACGGGGGTCGACGGTGAGCACGGAACCGTTGAGGAAGACCAGGTCCGGGTGGGTAGACACGAGTGGGTCCCTTCGTACACGCGGGTGTGCGCCCGGGCCGGCGAGACGTCGGAACGCGGTCACCAGCCGGGGCCGAGACGACTGTGCACGCCGGAGCCGGTCCGGCACATCGGTTGTTCTGCCGATACGCGAGGGGCGGGGCCCGCCGGGCCCTACCCGAACGCCTCCTTCCTGAGGACGGCGAACAGACCGGGAACGCCTTGAGTGGTGCGCACGTCGACGAACGTGCGCAGATGGCGGCCGCGCAGGTCGCCCACCGCGTGGCGCAGCAGCGCGCTCGCCAGGTCGGACCGCGCGGTGTACCGGCCGGGCAGCCGCGCCTCGGCGAGCCGGTAGTCGCTGACGGCCTCGGTGTCGAAGAGGCCGGCGGGGCGGACCACCGTCCAGTCGTGGCCGCTGCCGGCGAGCACCGCTTCCATGCGCCGCATGTCGTCGTACACCGTGCGGCCCACGAAGCGGGTGATGAAGGGCTCCAGCACCTTGCGGAAGAGCAGTCCCTCGCCCGGCGCGGGCACGTCGAAGAGCACGGTCGACGTCACACAGACCAGGCGCCGCACGCCGTGCCGGGTCATGGCCCGCGCGATGTGCGTGACGCCGTCCGAGTACACCGTCACGGGGGCGCGGCCGTAGGGCACCCCGAGCGTCGAGACGACCGCGTCCTGTCCCGCCACGGCATGCTCGACCGCCTCCGGGTCGTGCACGTCCGCGCCCGTCACGTGCAGCAGCGGATGCTCCAGCGGGAAGGCGTCGGGCCGGCGTGTGACGGCCGTGACGGTGTGCCCCTGCGCGAGGGCCTGTTCGGTGGTCAGCCGGCCGGTGGGTCCGGATGCCCCGAAGACGACGAGCTTCATGTGGTTCTCCTCCCGGATCGGTCGTGCCGTTGTTCCGGCGTCGCCGCTCTGGAGGTGCCGTGGGCCGTCGAGTGTGACACCGGCGGCCCGAATGTGATGTGGAGCACAGTCTGCGGGCGGATGTCACACTCCTCGCGGTGTCCCGCATCTCAGGGGGAGTGCCCGAGACAGGAGGTGTGCCATGCCCGAGGGACCGGAGAACCCGGTGGCGGACAGCGCGCTGGACGCGGCGACACGGGTGTTCGTCGACCACCGCGAGCTGCTGTTCTCGATCGTCTACAACATGCTCGGCAGTGTCGCGGACACCGAGGACGTGCTCCAGGAGTCCTGGCTGTCGTGGGCGGACAGGAGGCGCCGCGAGCCGGCCGCCGGCATCGGCAACCCGCGCGCCTACCTCGTGCGCGTCGCGGTCAACCACGCGCTCGCCCGGCGGGCCGGCATCAGGCGGCGCCGTGAGACCTACATGGGACCGTGGCTGCCCGAGCCGCTGATCACCACGGACGAGGCCGGCACCGCGGAGAGGGCGCTGCGCACCGAATCCGTGTCGATGGCGCTGCTCGTGGTCCTGGAGACCCTGAGCCCCCTGGAGCGGGCGGTGTTCGTCCTGAACGAGGTGTTCGGCTACGCCCACACGGAGATCGCCGGCATCCTCGACCGCACCCCTGCCGCCGTGCGCCAGCTCTCCCGCCGGGCCCGCGCGCACGTCCACGCCCGGCGCCCCCGCTTCCGTACCCGCCCGCAGGTCCAGCAGCAGGTCACCGAGCGGTTCGTGGCCGCCGCGCTCGGCGGCGACGTGGCCGCCCTGATGGAGATCCTGGCCCCCGAGGTGACGCTGTGGACGGACGGCGGCGGCAAGGCGCGCGCGGCCCTGCGCCCGATCCACGGCCGCGACAAGGTCGCACGCACCCTGACGGGCTACGCGTCCCGGCCGCCGGAGGGCCTGGACGTCCGGTACCGCAGCGTGAACGGGGACCCCGCCGCGGTGGTCTTCACCGGCGACTCTCCGTACGCCGTCATGGTCGTTGACCTGACCCCGGAGGACGGGCGAGTGTCGGGCGTCTATCTCGTCACGAACCCGGACAAGCTGTCAGGACTGCGCGACGAGGCGGGGAATCGGGCCCCGGCCCCGGCTCCCGCCCCGGCCCCGGCTCCGGCACCGGCCCCGGACCCGGACCCGGCACCGGACCCGGCCTCAGCCTCGGGCCTGGCCTCAGCCTCGGGCCTGGCCGCACCCTCGGACCCGGCCTCAGCCCCGAACCCGGCCTCAGCCCCGAACCCGGCCTCAGCCCCGGACCTGGCCTCAGCCCCAGACCATGCCTCAGCCTCGGGCCTGGCCGCACCCTCGGACCTGGCCTCAGCCCCGAACCCGGCCTCAGCCCCGAACCCGGCCTCAGCCCCGGCCCCGGCCTCAGCCCCGGCCCCGGACTCGGGCCGAGGAGAGGCGGAACGGCGGACGGGGCGCTCGTGAGCCGCGCCGTCGATCGGTGCCGGTGCCGGCACCGATCGACGGCGCGGCAGCTCGCGCCCGGGGCGGTCAGTGGCCGCCGGACGCGGAGCCGTGGGCGTCGGCCTCTCCCGCCGGTCTGAACTCCACGGCGACCACGCCGTCGACGCGCCGGCACAGCTCCTCCAGTACGGGGGCGGACACGTGCTCCGGCAGCCGGCCGCTGAGGACGACATGCCCGTGCGCCACGTCCACCTGCACCGACGACGGTGCCAGCCCGAGGGTCTTGACCAGCGCCTCCTCGATGATCTCGGTACGGATCGCCCGGTCCTTGCGCAGGAACACCCGCAGCAGGTCGCTCCGGCTGACGACGCCGATCAGCCGTCCTCCGTCATCCACCACCAGGAGCCTCTTGATGCCGTACCGGGCCATCGCCCGGGCGGCGTCGACGACGCTCCACTCCTCCCGGGCGCAGACGGCGGGCGAGGTCATCAGCCCCGCCGCGTCCGTGGCGAACGCCTTGGCACCGATGGGCAGGGACTCCTCCCCGTGCCCGGGGGACGGGTCCGGTTCGCCGCCCCACATCTTCTGCAGGAGGTCGGCCTCCGACACGACCCCCACCGGCCGGTCCTCCTCGTCGACGACGGGCACCGCGGTGATGTCGTACTCCTGCAGCAGGTGGGCGATTTCCTTGAACGGCGTCCCGCCCTGGACGCGGACCACCGCGTCGCTCATCAGATCGCCCACCTTCTGGTGCTTCATCAAGGTCTTCCTCTCCGCTGCCGGCCCGCGCCGGCAGGCGTCCTTGCTGCCTGCCATGTGAGAACGTCCCGCGGGCCACAGGGGTGCCCCGTGTCACCTGGCGGTGCATACGGTGGCGGTGCACAGGGACCAGATGCACCCGAACGGACCATGCCGGTCCCCGGGGCAGGGCGGGGCGGGGCAGCCGGGCAGGCCTACTGGCCCATGACGTACTTCACCGTCGGACCCGTGGTCCAGCCGCCGTCCACGGCCAGTTCCGCCCCCGTCACGTACGAGGCGGCGTCCGAAAGCAGGAAGACGACCGCGCCGGCGATCTCGTGCGCCTCGCCGACCCGGCCCATCGGAGTGTTGGGGTACCTGCCCTCGCCGCGCTCGATGCCGACGGCGGCGGTCATCGGCGTGTACGTCATGCCCGGGTGGACGGAGTTCACGCGGATCTTCGCGGTGCCGAGCTCCACGGCACCGATCTTCGTCAGCCCGCGCACGCCCCACTTGGAGGCGCCGTAACCGGCCGTCAGGGCCAGGCCCATCAGGCCGGCGGCGGAGGAGATGTTGACGATCGAGCCGCCGCCCGCCTCCTTCATCGCCGGTATGACGGCCTTCATGCCGATGAAGACGCCGGTCAGGTTGGTGTCGAGGACCTTGCGGAAGTGCTCGACGGACTCGGCCTCCAGCAGGCTGCCGGTGGAGATGCCCGCGTTGTTCACCAGGCCGTGCAGGGCGCCGAACTCCGTCACGGCGTACGAGACGGCCGCCGCCCACTCCTCCTCGCTGGTCACGTCGTGGTGGACGAAGCGTGCCCGCTCGCCCAGTGCCTCGGCGGTGGCCTTGCCGTCCTCGTCGAGCACGTCGGTGACCACCACGTTCGCGCCGGCGGCCACCGCCTGCCGGGCGGCCTCCGCGCCCAGCCCGCGGGCGCCGCCGGTGACGAGCACGGTCCTGCCGGTGAGATCGTTCATGAGAAGTCCTTTCAGGGGTGTTCGGAGGCTCCGGGCCGTGCGGCTCGGAGGAGTGCGGTGGTGGTCCCGACCAGATCGGCGAGGAAGAGCGCCTCGTCGGTGAGGGGTTCGCTGCCGTCCAGGTACTGCCGGGCCCGGTCCGCCATGGCCGCGCCCACCACCGTCAGCGCCAGGTCCAGGCGCTCCAGGAGCAGGGGCTCGGGCAGTCCGTCGCCGGCCAGGCACGCCTCGATCCGCTCGATCAGGCGCCAGTAGGCCGTGCCGGCGAGCGTGGGATGCGGGGTGCGGGTGCGGACTCCGCTCTCATGACTGAGCTGGGCGGAGATCCGCAGACAGCGCCGGCCCCGGTCGGTGCGCAGCTCACTCGCCTCCGCGGTGACCAGTGCTCCGACGAGCGCGTGCAGCTCGTCCGGTGCGGCGTCGAGGAGTGGGCCGAGCACCTGCTCGGTGCGCCTCTGGCGGCCGGCCATGACGGCGTCGAGCAGTCCCGTGCGGGAGCCGAAGTGGTACTGCACGGCGGACGGGTTGCCCTGCCCCGCCAGTGCCACGACGTCCCGCAGCTGCGCGCCGTGGACGCCCTGCGCGGCGAAGAGCTCCTCCGCCGCGCGGATCAGTTTCTCCCGTGTCTCGGGTCCGGACCTCCGTGCCATGAACCCATACTAATGCTCGACATTAGAAACGGGACCGGCGGACCGTCCCGCCGCCGTGCCGCCCGGTGGCCCGGCCCCGCCGACGGACCTCCGGTCATGCCGTGCCGACGTGGCCTCCGGTCATGCCCCGCCGACGGGCCTCCGGTCAGGCTCTTTCCACCAGCCGTGCCGCCACGGCGCGCGCCATGTCCAGCGCGCCGTCACGATCGGCGCCGTGCTGGCCGAGCACGACACGGGTGCTCAACCCGTCGAGCAGTGCGAGCAGTTGGGATGCCACGGCGCCGGTGTCGAGTCCGGCGGCGAAACGGCCCTGGCGCACACCCTTGGCGAGGAGCGACGCCAGGTCCTCCTGCCAGCCGACGTCGATCTCGGCCTGGGCCGCGCGCAAGTCCTCGTTCGACCCCGTGCGTGCCCACAGTTCGATCCAGAGGGTCCACCGCGGGTCGCGCGGGCCGACGGGAAGGTAGAGCTGGAGGAAGAGGTCGAGTTTGCGCTCGGCGGCGACCCGGCGCGTGAGCAAGGCCCGGCGCTCCTCGGCCAGTGTGCTCTCGCTCCAGCGCAGCGCCTCCAGCAGCAGGCGGTCCTTGTTGCCGAAGTAGTACAGGATGTGCCCGCCGCTGGTGCCGAGCCGCTTGGCGAGCGCGGACATGGTGAGCGTGGCCAGCCCGTCCTCGGCGATCGCCGCCATCGCCTCCTTCAGCATCCGCTCCTGGGCGTCGAGCCCGTCGCGTCGTCGCGCCGTCGCTGCCACGTCACGCCTCCTCCTCGCTGCGGCCGGGGACGACCTTAGCCGCCGGATTCGGCAGAGGTCTTGACGGCCGGACATCCAGGGCGCATCTTGAATGCCGTTCTAACTCTAGAACGGCGTTCAAACTATCGGGGCCGCCCGGTGACGCACACGGATGAGGGGTGGGCCGTATGGCTCAGCGGGACACGAGCGTGAGACCAGCCGACGGAAGCGCCTCCACCGACCAGGTCTTCCAGGTGGAGAAGCACGGCATCGACCCCATTCCCGCCGAGGAGCGGCACGGCGGCGCGAAGGACCTCTTCTGGCTCTGGTTCGGCTCCAACCTCACGTTCACGTACGTCATCAACGGTGCCCTGGCCGTCGCCTTCGGCCTGTCCTTCTGGCAGGCGACCGCCGTCGTCGTCGCCGGGGGCCTGTCGTTCTTCGCCATCAGCGCGGCGGGGCTGAGCGGCGTCCGCACCGGCACCGCCACCCTGGTCGTCTCCCGCGCCGCGTTCGGCGTGCGCGGCAACTGGCCGGCCGGGATGCTCAACTGGGTGGTCGGCATCGGCTACACCATCGTCAACACGGTCGTCGGCGCCCTCGCTCTGGAGGCCTTCTTCGCCGACCTCGGGTGGGCGTCGGACGACGTCGGGCGGGCCCTCGCGCTCGCCGTGACGCTCGCCCTGACGTTCGCCGTCGCACTCTGGGGGCACGCCACGGTCCAGTTCGCCGAGCGCTGGATCGCCTACGTCCTCGCCGCCGGCTTCGCGGTCCTCCTGGTCTTCCTGCTCCCCGGCGCCGACACCGGCACCGGCACGACCGCCGCACCCGGCGCCTCGGGGTGGAGCCTGGCCTTCGTGGTCATGCTGGCCGGTCCGTTCAGCTACGTCCCCATGCCCGCCGACTACACCCGCTACCTGCCGAGAACGACCTCACTGCGTTCGCTCACCTGGTACGGGGCCCTGGGAGGCTTCGTCTCGTCCGTCGCCCTGGGCGTCGCCGGCGTGGCCGCGGCCACCCAGACGGACATGACCGACGCCGTGGCGGGCACCGAGGCACTGCTGCCGGGCTGGTTCCAGCCGCTGTTCCTCGCCCTCGTCCTCGGCGGCTCCGTGACCAACTCCATCATCACGCTCTACTCGTCGAGCCTGAACCTCCAGGTGCTCGGCATCCCCTGGAGCCGTTCCCGGGCCATCGTCATCAGCGCCGCCGTCACCGCGGGAGGGTCGCTGTACGCGCTCTTCCTCACCGACTTCACCAGCTCGCTGCTGTCCTTCCTCTCCCTGCTCATCATCGTGTTCGCGCCCTGGGGCGGAGTCTTCCTCACGGACATGCTGATGCGCCGCTGCCGCTACGACGCGCCGGCTCTGCACGCGGGACGGGACGGCGGCTACTGGTACCGGTCCGGCCACCACCCCGCCGGTACGGCGGCTCTGCTCGCCGGCATGGCCTTCGCCGCGCTCACCTGCGACTCGGAGCTGTGGACCGGGCCGCTGGTGGCCCCGCTGGGCGGAGCCGACCTGACCCTCCTCGGCTCCCTCGTCTCCGGCGGCGTGTACTGGCTCCTCGCCCGGCGCACGGTCGCCCCGCACACCCCCTTCGGGTGAACCGCCACCGCGGCCCGCACTCCGCTCCGCGCGCAAACACCCCGCCCCGGACTACCGCGCCCCGAACCACCGCCCCACCACTGGAGTTTCCTCACATGACCCCGGCAGCACACCCCGCAGACCTCCTGCTGCGCAACGCCCGCATCCACACCGTCGACCCCGCGCTCCCCGAGGCCCGCGCCATGGCGGTGTCCGGCGGCCGGATCGCCTGGCTCGGCACCGACGACGACGCGGCGGCATGGACGGGACCGGACACACGGGTGATCGACGCCGGCGGCAAGCTCGTCCTTCCCGGGTTCATCGACGCGCACAACCACGTCCGGCTCGGCTCGGACGACGCCTGCGTCCAACTCGCCGGCGCCCACACCCTGGACGAGATCCACGACCGCATCCGCACCTGGCACACCGCCCACCCCGACGCACCCTGGATCGAGGGAGAGGCCTTCGACTACTCGGCGATCCCCGGCGGCCGCATGCCCGCCACCGCCGACCTCGATCCGGTCACGGGCGACGTCCCCGCCTTCGTCCTGAGCTACGACGTCCACACCGCGTGGCTGAACACCGCGGCCCTGCGGCGGCTCGGCATCGACCGGCATCACACCCGGCTTCCCTTCGGCGAGGCGGTCACCGACCCGGCCACCGGCGAACCGACCGGCTTCGTCAAGGACTTCGCCGTCAAGGGCCTCTCCCGCGACGGGCACCGCGCCCTGCAGCGGCTCGGCCTGCCGTGGGCCTCGGCCGACCGGCAGTACGGACGGCTCACCGCGTCCCTGGACGACGCGATCGCCTTCGGCATCACCACCATCGTCGAACCGCAGAACTCGCTCGACGACCTAGCGCTGTTCGTCCGTGCCCGTACCGAGGGCCGGCTCAGGTCCCGGATCGTCGCGGCACTGTTCCATCCGCGCGGCACCACGGACGCCGACCTCGACGACTTCGCCGCCGCGGCCCGCGCGCACTCGGACGACCGGCTGCGCGTCGGTCCCCTCAAGCTCTACATCGACGACGTCGTCGAACCGCGCACGGCGGCCCTGCTCGAACCCTACGCGGGCTGCCGCCACCACCGCGGGGACACCTTCTACCCGCCCGAGGAGTTCGCGGCCCTGCTGGCGAAGCTGGACGCACGCGGATTCCAGTGCTTCGTCCACGCCACCGGTGACCGCGGCATCAGGACCGTCCTCGACGCTGTCGAGCACGCCCGCACGGTCAACGGGCCGCGCGACGCCCGGCACCAGGTCGTCCACGTCGAGTGCCTCGACCCCGAGGACACGCCGCGCTTCGCCGAACTGGGCGTGGTCGCGTGCATGCAGCCCCGGCACGCGGCCCCCGACGTCGCGGGCCCCGGCAAGGACTGGGCGGAGAACGTCGGTGCCGGCCGCTGGCACAAGGCGTGGCCGCTGCGCAGCCTGCACACCGCGGGGGCCGTGCTCGCCCTGTCCAGCGACTGGAACGTGGCCGAGATGGACCCGATGGCCGGCATCTACACCGCCGTCACCCGGCGTCCGCTGGGCGGAGGCGAGCCCTGGACGCCCCAGGAGACGATCAGCGTGGAGACCGCGGTGCACGGCTACACCATGGGGTCGGCGTACGCCAACTTCCTGGAACACGACCGGGGCTCGCTGACGGTCGGCAAGGCGGCCGACTTCGTCGTCCTGTCCCGGGACATCCTGCGCTCGGCGCCCGAGGACATCCCCGGCACCGTCGCGGAGACCGTGGTGGTCGGCGGCCGCGTCGAGCACGGGCCGCCTTCCCCATCGCTCAGGAGCTGAGCAGCCCAAGGCGGTTTCGTTCGGATCAGCGGGCGGACCAGAGGAAGATGCCCGCGATGTGAAGTCCGGCGAGGGAGACGGTCGCGGTCTTCTCGTAGCGGGGGGCGATGCCGCGCCACTGCTTCAGGCGGTTGATGCACCGCTCGACGGTGTTGCGCTGCTTGTATGCCCCGCGGTCGAAGGCCGGCGGTCTGCCGCCCGCCTGTCCGCGCTGCCGCCGGTTGGCCTGCTGGTCGGCCCGTTCCGGGATCACCGCGCGGATGCCGCGTCTGCGGAGGTGGTCGCGGTTCGCGCGGGAGGAGTACGCCTTGTCGGCCAGGACCAGGTCCGGCCGGGTGCGGGGCCGTCCAAAAGGCCGGGGAACGCGCAGGCGTGCCATGACGTCCGTTTGGACGGGTGCATCTCCGGCTTGGCCGGCGGTGAGGACGAACGCCAGTGGCCGGCACCGGCCGTCGGCCACGAGGTGGATCTTCGTGGTCAGTCAGCCGGTCGTAGACGCCCCGCCAGTTGCCGTACTTCTCCGGCAGGTGCACCCACCGGGTGCCGGTCTGCAACTTGAAGGCGATCGCGTCGATCACCTCACGGTGGTCCCGCCGGCGGCCACCCCGTTGCGGCGTCCGGTCCGGGAGCAACGGCTCGATCCGCGCCACTGCGCACCAGTCAACGGCACACCCGGACCAACGACTGACTGATCCAAACGAAACCGCCTAGATGCGATGGTAAGGCAGGACCTCAGCCGTTCCGGCAACGCACCAGGACGCTGATACCTCACTCGGCACCCGACCATCCCACAGCTCATGAGTGCGCGCTGTCACTCATGCAGGCTTCGCCGCCACCGAGCTCCCACCACTCCACCACCGACCACCATCAGGCCCATCACCACCCCAGCAGCGATCACCCGCCCCATCCCGGCCCCAGGCCCGGTCACCGGAACCGCCGCCGCTGCCAGCACCACACCGGCCCCGGCGCCGGCAGCGATCGCCTCGGCACAGACGCGGGCGGCCCCGCGCCCCCACCTCCAGGGCCACGTCTCACTCGTCACCAGGTAGGCGACCAGCAGTCCGGCCACGCAGGCGCGCTCCCACCAGGCCGGCTCCCCGAACGCCGCGATCACCACGACTCCACCCGCCAGCACAGTCGTCCGGTAACGCGGCACGAGGTAGGACCACCGTGCGGACTCCAGCGTCGGCCGTCGGTCCAGCGGCGGCGCCGCCCATAGCGCGAACACGACAGCGCAGCCGAGCCCGACCGAAGCCGGCACACCGCTCATCGTGGCCCACGGCCGCCAGGCCAAGACGACAGCCCCCGCTCCGAACACCCGGACCGGCAGGGTGCCGGCCCAGTACACCAGGTACTCCCGGAAGCCGACCCGGGCATCGAGCACCGTCATCCCGCGCGTCCCCTTCCACCGACCCGTCCCGACAGCAGCGGCGCCAGCGCCAGGTCGAGAGGCTCGCCGACGACGTGTCGTAGGACAGGGACCCCGCTGTCCCGCAGGGCGTAGCGCATCGCGTCACGTTCGGCATGCCACAGGCGCAGGCCCAACTCGCCCGCCAGGTCCCCGGGACCGACCCGTGGGTGTCCGCTCGGGATCTCCACGACGACCGGCCGGTGTCCACGCGCCTGCACATCCCGCAGCACCTTGAGCATCCGTGCGTCGCTCAACGGGGTGAACACGTACACGAGGGCTCCCTCGGGCAGCGCGGGCGGCGGCACCCGCTCCATCCCGGGGCCGTCGAACCGTCGGTCCTTGCGGACGTCGAGGACGCTCTCCACGATGCGGTAGAACGCCGCGTCCCCGGTGCCCGGTGTCAGCCAGCGTGTGGTGCCGCCGGTCGAGACGACCCCCACCCGGTCGTGGGTGCGGAGGTAGGCGCGGGCGAGGCCGGCGGCGGCCCGTACGGTCTCGTCCAGGGACGACACTCCCGTCGCCGGGTCGACGACGTCTGAGAAGGCGTCGAGCAGCATCACCGTGTCGGCGGCCCGCTCGGCCGCGAAGCGGTGCAACTGCACGGACCCGCGCCGGGTCGTCGACGGCCAGTGGATGCGCCGCTGGCGCTCCCCGGGCACCCAGGGGCCCACTCCGGTGGCCTCGACGCCTTCGCCGGGCTGGGGTGAGGCGTGCTCGCCGAGCCGCTGCGGCAGCCGCGCCGGGATCGGCGTGAACGTCGCCTGCGTGGCGAGCGGGAACACGGCCACCTCGGCCGCCTCCACGCGCACGGTGCGGCGCACGGTGCCCCCGGCGTCGTACACGTCGAGGTCCACCGGTCCGAGCGACCAGCGGCCCCAGTGCAGCGCGGTGTGGCGCAGCGTCACCGCGGACGGGCCGACCACGACCTCGTCGAGCCGCAGGCCGGGGCCCAGCGTGACGCCGGGGTCGAGGCGGACGGCACCTGCGTCGTGGGCCACCGAGACGCGGACGGTGACGGTGTCGCCCTCGAAGCAGCGGCTCGGTTCGACCGTTGTCGACGTTTCGATGCGTCGGGGGTATGTGCGGGGCAGCGCCAGTGCGAGCAGCACCAGCGGCACCGCGGCGAGCGCCAGCAGCCACGCGTGCCCGGTGAGCAGCGCGGCGCACAGGGCGACGACGGCGACGGTCAGCAGGCGCAGTGTCCGCTCGCCGGGGCGCGGGCCGCCGGGTGGTGGGGGTGGCGGCTGGGCCGGGGGGGTGCGGCCCTCCAGCGCGCGGACCACGGCGGCGTTCGGCGGCGGCGCGGGAGCGGGCGCGGGCGCGGTCACGAGGACACGGCGGCTGCCGTACGCCGCGTCGTCGGTGTACCGATACTGCCGACGATCTCGTGGAGCACGTCGTCCGTGGACACCTCACGCACCCACAGCTCGGGCCGCAGCGACACCCGGTGGGCCAGCGCGGGTACCGCGAGGGCCTTGATGTCCTCCGGGACGACGTAGTCGCGGCCGTCCAGCACGGCGCGGGCGCGCGCGAGCTGGACCAGGGCGAGTCCGCCGCGCGGTGAGGCGCCGATGCTGATCTGGGGGTGGTCTCGGGTCGCGGCGACGAGCGCGACGGCGTACTCCAGCAGGTCGTCGTCGATCTCCACGCGCTCCACTACGGCCCGCCACGCCAAGACGTCTTCCGGCCCCGCCAGACGGTCGAGAACGGCCTCGGGCGCGGCCCGGTCGATCCGGGCCCGCAGCATGGCCAGTTCCTCGCGGGCGGTCAGGTAGCCCATTCGCACACGGAGTTGGAACCGGTCGAGCTGGGCCTCGGGCAGGGAGTACGTGCCTTCGTGCTCCACCGGGTTGGCGGTCGCGACGACCAGGAACGGGTCGGCGAGCGGTCGCGTCTCGCCGTCCACGGTCACCTGCGACTCGGCCATCGCCTCCAGCAGCGCGGCCTGTGTCTTGGGCGGCGTCCGGTTGATCTCGTCGGCGAGGAGGAGGTTCGTGAAGACCGGGCCGGGGTGGAAGACCATCTCACCGGTGCGCTGGTCGTACAGCGGCGTTCCCGTGACGTCGGACGGCAGCAGGTCGGGGGTGAACTGGATGCGGCGGAAGTCGAGGCCGAGCGTGGTGGCGAAGGACCGTGCGAGGAGGGTCTTGCCAAGACCTGGCAGGTCCTCGACGAGGACGTGGCCGCCGGCCAGCACTCCCAGCATCACCAGTTCGAGGGCGTCGGGCTTGCCGACCACGGCGCGTCCCATCTCGCGCAGTACGGCGCCGGCCTGCTCGCCGACCTGCTCGGCGGTGCGGAGGCGGGGCGTGGGGTCAGTCGTCACGTCGCTTGTTCCTTACCGGTGCGCAGGTGTGAGTGCGGGGTGCCGGGTGCGCCGAGCGTTTCGAGCCGGTCGACGAGGTGGCGCAGCACGTCGAGGGGTACCTCGCCGTCCGGCCCGGTCCGGGGTGGCACGGGCCCGAGCCAGGGCCACAGTTCGGGGCCGATCAACTCGGCCGCGCGCTCGGGCTGGTGATCGAGGGAGACATGGTGGTGCTCGGCGAGCACGGCGGCGTACAGGTGGCGCAACTCGGGCCGGAGCACCGCACGGTAGTAGAGGGCTCCGTCGGGCCCCGTGGCGGTCCGCACGTTGCGCCGCCACTCGCCCATGCCCGGCGCCCGCGTCCACAGCAGCCGGTCCTCCTCCCGGCGCCCGGAGTCGAGCGCACCCGCTCCTGCGACGTACCGGGCGACGATCAGCACCACGGCGACGAGCAGGGCCAGGAGGGCGCCGGCCGCCCGGGGGCCGTCGAGGAGCAGAACGAGCAGGACGCCGGAGCCGGCGACCGCGCTGCCGAGCAGCCCGAGCCGTCCCAGGGTGAGCATGTCGGCGCCCGGAGTCTCTTGGGCCGGCCGGTTCACGAGGTGCCCTCCCGGGTCTGGAGCAGCGAGGCGATCTCCTCCAGGGCGTCGGCCGCGGCGTCGCGGTGCGAGGTGTCCATCGGGTGGGAGGAGTAGCGGGCCTCACGGAACAGGGCAGTGAGGCGCGGTGCGGCCGGGCCCGAGGCGAGGCCCGCCTCGACTGCGCGGGTGAGCAGATCGGCGGGGCTGTCGGAGGCGTGTCGCGGCAGACCGGAGGCCGCGAGGGCGTCCTCCATCCCGGCGTAGCATGCGATGACGGCGGCACGGGGGTCACCGTCACCCGTGTCGGACAAAGCGCGGCGCCCCGACCGGACGGCGGAGAGGAGCAGACGCGCGTCGTCCTCCTCCGTCACCGTGCCCGCGAGGGCGGGACGCTGCGGCACCCTGAGGCCGAGCCGCCGCAGCCGCCGCACGACGGCCACCGCGACGACCACGACGACGAGCACGGCCAGCAGGCCGAGTAGGACGGACAGGGGCAGAGACCAAGGGGGCGCCGCATCCCTTGAACCGTCCCCGGGCTGCGGCTTGCTCGGCTCCGGCTGGGTGGGAGCCTGCGTCGGGACGATCGGCGGTGCGGCGGACCGTGCGCCGCGGGAGAACCGGTGCAGGACCACAGTCAGGACGCCGACGACTCCCGCCCCGACGAGCAGCAGCGGCGCGGCGATCTCCCGCAGCCGCTCCTCGCCCGGCGGCAGTACGGCGCGGTAGTCGTTGAAGCGGAGGCGGATGCGGCCGACGACCGCCATGACGCCCGCCGTCCAGACGACGGACGACCCGATCGCGACGATGCCCCACTGGCCCAGCGGCCCCTTGCCGGGATGCAGTAAGCCTTCCGTGGGCCGCAGCGCGAGCGCGGCGGCGGCCAGCGCCCCGACCACTCCGGCGGCGACCACCGCCCCCGGCATCGCTCGCTGCCTCGCCCGTCCTCCGTCTGTCATGCTCCCGCCGAACTCGTCGCCCTGGGACGCCGGTTCACCGCGGTCCTGGCTCATGCCGCGCCGCCTGGAACGCCCCCCTCCAAGACCGCGCCTCAGCGTTCCACAAGTCCCCGCTGTTGGGGTGAACGAGAACCGACTTTCCGGTGACGCCCGACGAGGAACCCCGGCCTCCGTGAGGCCGGGGTTCACCCATGCTTCCCGCGGTTCGTGCTCAGCAGCCACCGCAGTTGTACTAGGTGACGTCCCAGTGGTTGCCCTCGTCGGCGTGAGGTGACTGTGCAGGTGGTGTGCGGTGGTGCAGATAGTGCGGGGTCTACGCGCGTTGGCCAGAGGGCCGGCGCCCTAGGCGTTCTTCGGCGCCGCCTGCTGCACCACCTCGAACGACCAGAGAGTCGAGCCGCTGGCCGCGGGCGCCGGGCGCTCGCCGCCGTCCCCGCCGCGGCCCTGGTGGGCCTCCTTCATGGGGCCCTCCATCCAGGCGTTGAAGGACTCCTCGTCACGCCACCGGGTGTAGACGAGGTAGGTGTCGGTGCCCTCCACCGGGCGGAGGAGTTCGAACCACTCGAACCCGTCGGAGTTCTCCACGGCATGCGCACGGGAGGCGAATCGCTTCTCCAGAGTCTCCCGCTGCTCGGCCGGGACGGTCAGCACGTTGATCTTGACTACGCTCATGCCCCCATCCTGCCGCACGCCGCCGGGCAGACCGGGACCGGCCCGTGGGACACGCCCTCGCGCGCCGAGGCCCCCGCGCCGCCGGTCGCGGGCCGCGGCGGGAGCGGATGTCTGTTGACCTCAAGTGCGGTTGCGTTTCTAGGGTCGTCGGCGACGAAGGGAGTCCGACTGTGACGACACTGGTGACGGGTGCCACGGGGAACACCGGCAGGCACGTGGTGGCGGAGCTGGTCCGCCGAGGTGAGAGCGTCCGGGCACTGACCCGGGATCCGCAGGGGGCCGCGGGCAGGTTTCCGGCCGAGGTGGAGGTGGTGGAGGGCACGCACACCGCACCGGAGAGGCTGGACACCGCCCTGAAGGGCGTCAGCCGGCTGCACATCACCGTGACGGCGGGACTCGCCGAGGCCGGGCCCGAACTGGTGCGGCGGGCCGTCGACGCGGGTGTCCGGCGCATCACCCTGGTGTGGGGCGGCTGGGTGGGTCCGGTCGAGCAGGCCGTGGCGGACTCGGGTGTGGAGTGGACCCGCCTGGAACCGCAGGAGTTCATGTCCAACACGCTGACCTGGGCCGAGTCGGTGCGGACCGAGTCGGTCGTGCGCGAGCCGTACGACTTCCCGAGCGCCCTCGTCCACGAGGCCGACATCGCCGCGGTGGCCGCGACCGCCCTGCTCGACGACGGTCATGCCGGGCGCGCGTACAACCTGACCGGGCCCGAGGCGCTGACCCCGCGCGAACGGATCGCGATGCTGTCCCGGGTGGTCGGCCGTGACATCGCCTTCGTCCCGATCACGCACGAACAGGCCGTCGACAGGCTGATGGCCACCGGCGTGTCCCGGGCGGACGCCGAGTACGTCATCGGCTGGTACGCCGCTCCCACGGAAGCCTCCACGACCGTCGTCGACACCGTCGAGCGGGTGACCGGCCGTCCGGCGCGCACGTTCGCGCAGTGGGTGGCCGAGCACGCGGAACGCTTCCACGCGCCCCGCGGCACGGCCGGCTAGGCGCGCCGGGTCGGAGTCCTACGCGCTGTGCACGATCTGGATCAGGTTGCCGCAGGTGTCGTCCAGAACCGCGGTGGTGACCGAGCCCGTCTCCACCGGCTCCTGGGTGAAGCGCACCCCGAGCCCGCGCAGCCGGTCGAACTCCGCCCGGACGTCGTCCACGGCGAAGGAGGCGGCGGGGATGCCGTCCCGGACCAGCGCCGTACGGTACGGCTGCACCGCGGGATGGCCGGAGGGTTCGAGCAGCAGCTCGGTGCCGTCGGGGTCCTCCGGCGAGACCACGGTCAGCCACCGGTCCGCACCCAGCGGGACGTCGTGCTTCTTCACGAATCCCAGCACATCGGTGTAGAAGCGCAGGGCCTTGGCCTGGTCGTCGACGAAGACGCTGGTGAGGTGGATCTTCATGGAGTGCTCTCCGGTGCAGTGACGGCGCCCCGGCGCCGGCGTGACGGGTCCTGGACGTGACCCACGGGCCGGGTCAGGGGATCTTGACCCAGTCGAGCGTACGCTCCACCGCCATCTTCCATCCGGCGTAGCCTTCGGCGCGCCGGTCGTCGGACCACTGGGGTTCCCAGCGCTTGGACTCCTTCCAGTGGCTGCGCAGTTCTTCGGTGTCCTGCCAGAATCCCGTGGCCAGTCCGGCCGCGTAGGCGGCGCCGAGTGCGGTGGTCTCGGCGACGACGGGGCGGCTGACCGGGACACCCAGGATGTCCGCCTGGATCTGCATGCAGAGGTCGTTGGAGGTGACCCCGCCGTCGACCTTGAGCACGTCGAGGTGGACCCCGGAGTCCTGTTCCATCGCCTCGACGACATCGCGACTCTGGTAGCAGATGGCCTCCAGGGTCGCTCGTGCCAGGTGCGCGTTGTCGTTGTACCGGGCGAGGCCGACGATCGCCCCTCGGGCGTCGGAGCGCCAGTAGGGCGCGAACAGGCCCGAGAAGGCGGGGACGAAGTACATGCCGCCGTTGTCCTCGACGGTCCGGGCGAGGTCCTCGCTCTCCGGCGCGCTCTTGATGATCTTCATCTGGTCGCGCAGCCACTGCACGGCCGACCCGGTCACCGCGATGGAGCCCTCCAGCGCGTAGACCACCGGACTGTCGCCGAACCGGTAGGCCACGGTGGTGAGAAGCCCGTGCTGGGAGCGGACCAGTTGTGTGCCGGTGTTGAGCACCAGGAAGTTGCCGGTGCCGTAGGTGTTCTTCGCCTCGCCGGGTGTGAAGCAGACCTGGCCCACGGTGGCCGCCTGCTGGTCGCCCAGGACCCCGCCGATGGGGACGGCGGCACGCAGCGGCCGGGAGGTCCTGGCGACACCGTATGCCTCGGGGTGCGACGAGGGGTTGATGGTGGGCAGCATCGAGCGGGGGATGCCGAAGAAGCCCAGCAGTTCGTCGTCCCAGTCGAGGGTCTCCAGGTCCATCAGCATCGTGCGGCTCGCGTTGGTCACGTCGGTGGCGTGGATGCCGCCGTCGGGACCACCGGTCAGGTTCCACAGCACCCAGGCGTCGGTGTTGCCGAAGAGGGCGTGGCCTTGTTCGGCCGCTTCGCGGACACCGTCGACGTTGTCGAGGATCCACTGGATCTTGCCGCCGGAGAAGTAGGTCGCCGGCGGCAGTCCGGCCTTGCGCCGGATGACGTCGCCCCGGCCCGAGCGCTCGAGGTTCGCGGCGATGGCGTCGGTGCGGGTGTCCTGCCACACGATGGCGTTGTAGTAGGGGCGGCCGGTGCGCGGGTCCCAGACCACGGTGGTCTCCCGCTGGTTGGTGATGCCGATGGCCGCCAGATCGGTCCCCGCCAGCCCGCTGTAGCGCAGGGCGTTCTGCATGACCGAGTTGGTGCGCTCCCAGATCTCCACCGGATCGTGCTCCACCCATCCGGAACGGGGGAGGATCTGGGCGTGCTCCAGCTGGTGCTTCGCCACCTCGTTGCCGTCGTGGTCGAAGATCATGAATCGGGTACTGGTGGTTCCTTGGTCCACCGCACCGACGAAGTCCGCCATGTGCGCCGCCTCTCCTCGCCTGTCCGGCCGGTGTCAGCCCTTCGGTGCCGGGACGCGCCCCGGTGGCTCGGGCTCCGCCTTCGGCAGGAACCGGCCGATGAGAACCTTGTACAGGGCCGCGCCGAGCAGGCCGCCGATCAGCGGGCCGGCGATCGGCACCCAGAAGTAGAGGTTTCCGTACTGATCTCGCCATGCTCCGTCGTACCCCGTGATGAAGCTGGCCAGCCGTGGCCCGAAGTCGCGGGCCGGGTTGATCGCGTAGCCCGCGTTGGTCCCCCAGGCCATGCCGATCGCGACCACGATCAGGCCGATGATGAAGGGCGCCAGGTTCGCACCCGGCGGTGTGTTCAGCAGGTCGGTGATGGCGAAGATCAGCAGCAGCAGGATGGCGGTGCCGATGACCTGGTCGCGAAAGGCACCCCACTCGTAGACCGGGAGATTGGTGTTGCCGTTGGCGGGGAGCGTGGAGAACACGAACTGCGTCTTGAAGGTATGGCCGGGGTCGGCCTTCGCCAGCGCCTCGGTGTAGTTCCAGCGGACGATGAGGGCCGCCACGAAGGCGCCGGCCGTCTGGGCCACCGCGTAAGGCGCCACCTTGCTCCACGGGAACCCCTTGAAGGCGGCGAGGGCGACGGTCACCGCGGGGTTGATGTGGGCGCCGCTCAGCCGCGCCGCCACGTAGACGCCCAGGGTGACTCCGAGCCCCCAGGCCCAGGAGATGCTGTCGTGGTCTCCGAGGCCGCCCGCCGGGTCGGTGAGGGCCCCACCCGCGACCACCTGGGCCACCACGCCGCAGCCGAAGAGAATGAGAACCATCGTGCCGGCGAATTCGGCCGACAGTTCCCCGATCAAGCCGGACTTTTTTGGGCGCTCAGCCATGGAAGCTCACCTTCCGCCGGCTCGACCGGCCGTCGACTATCCGGACCTCTCCTCCGACAGATTAAGACGATCTAGGGCAACTCGCATATCTCGTATATACAGAATGAAACCGCCGTGACGGCACACGGCCGGCCGAGCGCGACGGGCCGTCGGTACGCGGATCGGGTGAGGTGAACCGGCCCGAGCGCCCCAGCCCGCCGTGGCGGGCCACCCGGGACAGGCGCCCGGTGGTTTGCTGTCCGGGCCGGTCGCACCCCGCGATCGCGCTCGGCCGGGAGGGACATCGTGGCGGCGCAGCGCGCACTGGACGAAGCGAAGGTCGAAGCCTTCATGGAGAAGGCGCTCGGGGACATCAGCGGGATGATGGCCTGCGGCCTGTGCCACCTCGGCGACCGGCTGGGCCTGTTCGGGGAACTCGCGGCCACCGGCCCCGCCGGCAGCCGGGAACTCGCGGACCGGCTGGACCTGAACGAGCGTTACGTGCGCGAGTGGTTGCGCGGCCTCACCGCCGCCGGCTACCTCGAGGAACCGGAGCCCGGCCGCTTCACGCTTCCCCCCGAGCACGCCCCCGCGCTGGCCGACGAGTCGGGCCCCATGTTCCTCGGCGGCGTGTACCAGATGATGCCCGCCGCGCTGGCGCCCTACGAACGCCTGATCGAGGCGTTCCGGACCGGGGGAGGCGTACGGCAGAGCGACTACCCGGACATCCTGTGGGACGGCATGAGCCGGTTCACCGGCAGCTGGTTCGAGAGCGCGATGGTCGACGACTGGCTGAGCACCTTCCCGCATGTCGTCGCAGGACTGGAGCGGGGCATCGAGGTCGCCGACGTGGGATGCGGGGCGGGCCGTGCCCTGATCGTGCTCGCCGAGAGGTTCCCGCGGTCCCGTTTCACGGGGTTCGACAACTTCCCGGCCCAGCTGGAACGCGCCCGGGCGAACGCGGAGGAGGCCGGTGTCGCCGACCGGGTGACCTTCGAGACGGCCGACGCCGCCCAGGGGCTTCCCGGACGCTACGACCTCGTCACCACCTTCGACGTCATCCACGACGCCGTGGACCCGAAGCGGCTCCTCGCCGCCATCAGGGCCGCGGTCAAGGACGACGGCGACTACCTGATGCTCGAGGTCAACTGCAAGGACCGCCCCGAGGACAACGTGGGCCCCGTCGCGTCGATGTTCTACGGGTTCAGCATGTTCTACTGCATGACCACGTCCCTCGCGAACGGTGGCGCCGCCCTCGGAACATGCGGCATGCCCGAGGCGGTCGTGCGCGATCTGTGCGTCGAGGCGGGCTTCAGCGACGTGGTCCGGTCCACGGCGGACGACCCCTTCAACGTCCTCTACGACGTCAAACCGTAGGCACACCGCCGCACTTGCGGCGACGCCGGGACACCGGCGCGGGGTTTCCGCGCCGGATGCGGAAAGGCGGTGGACAAAGATCGCGCGACCGGCAGACTGGCTCCATGACCGCACCGGATCCCAAGGCCGATCTTCACCGCTATCTGCAGTCCGCCCGCGATGCCCTGCTGTGGAAGCTCGACGGGCTCTCCGAGTACGAGGTCCGCCGCCCGCGGACACCGACCGGCACCAATCTCCTGGGCCTGGTGAAGCACGTGGCCGGCGTGGAGCTGGGCTACCTCGGCGACACCTTCGGACGGCCCTCCGGCGAGCCGCTGCCCTGGCGCGCAGAGGGTGCCGAGTCCAACGCCGACATGTGGGCCACGGCCGAGGAGTCACGGGACGACATCGTGGGGCTGTACCGCCGGGCGTGGGCGCACGCCGACGCGACGATCGAGGCGCTGGCGCTGGAGACGGTCGGCAGGGTGCCGTGGTGGCCGGGCGACAGGAACGAGGTGACGTTGCATCACGCCGTCGTGCGGGTGATCGCCGATACGCAGCGGCACGCCGGGCACGCCGACATCATCCGGGAACTCGCCGACGGCGCCGTGGGGATGAACCGGGGCAACGACAGCATGGCGCAGGGCGACTCCGAGTGGTGGGAGGAGTATCGCGGCCGGCTGGAGCGTGTGGCCCGGGAAGCCGGCCGCGGCGCGGAGTAGGCGGGCGGACTCCGGTTCTCGCAGAGGCGTACCGTCACCGGCCGAGCGCTTCCCGCATCGCCTCGGCGGTGGCCCTCGCGTCGTAGTCGTCGGCCACGCCGGGCACCAGGATGATGTCCCCCTCGATGTGCCGCGAGCGCAGCGGCGCGATCTCCTGGTACTCGGCCGAATCCCACCAGGCCCGTGCCTCGGCGAGCGAGGGGAAGCCGATCATGACGACGTCGCCGGGCCAGTCGCCTTCCACCACCTCGTGCCGTGCGCCGTGCACGAGGAAGCGGCCGCCGTACGGCTCGAAGGTGGCGGTGATGCGCGCGATGTACTCGGCGATCTCCGGGTGCGGGGTGGCTTCCTGCAGGTGGGCTATCACGTAGGCGGACATGGTGTTCCTTCCGGCCGGTCGGGCTCTCGACGTTCACCATCCTGCTGCCCGGCCGCGCCGCGGTCGATGACCTCAGAGGTCATGGCCCGGCGTCGCCCGTGTCCTTCGTGGGTCCGTCCTGGGCGGGGCTTCGGTCCGGGGTGATGCGGGCGGCGACCGGGAGGTGGTCGCTGCCGGTGGCGGGCAGGGTGCGGATCCGGGTGACGGTCGCCGAGCGGGCCATGACCTGGTCGATCCGGGCCAGCGGGAAGGCGGCGGGGAAGCTGAAGGCGACGCCGCGCTCGGCCACGTTCAGACGTCCGGTCAGCGGATCGAGCCCGCGGTCGTCGACCGTGCCGTTGAGGTCGCCCGCCAGGATCACCCTGCTCAGCTCCTCGGCCGCGACGGCCTGTCCCAGCAGCCGGGCGCTCTCGTCGCGCCGGGAGGACGCGAGGCCGCCGGCCCCCATCCGGACCGAGGGCAGGTGGACGACGTACGCCGCGATCTCACCGTGCGGCGTGTGCGCCACGGCCCGCAGTCCGCGGCTCCAGTCCTCCGTGATGTCCCGGGGCCTGATGTCCAGCGGCCCCGCATCGGTGAGGGGATGCTTCGACCAGAGTCCGACCGTGCCCTGCACCGTCCGGTACGGGTAGTCGGGGGCGAGGGTCTTCTCGTAGACCGCGAGTGCGGGGGGCACCAGCTCCTGGAGTGCGATCAGGTCGGGGCCGGCGCCGGCCAGGGCGCGGGCCGTGCCCGCCGGGTCGGTGTTCTCGTCGCTGACGTTGTGCTGCACCACGACCAGGTCGTCGGCGCCGGGCTCCGGAGCGGGCAGGAGCAGCCCGCCGAAGAGATACGTCCAGGCAGCCACCGGCAGGAGCAGGGCCACCAGCGCGAGGGCCGACCGGCGCAGCAGGCCAAGGGCGAGCAGGGCCACGACGACCAGACCGAGCCAGGGCAGGAAGGATTCCAGCAGACTGGCCGGCCCGCCCAGGGAGTCGGGAACCGCGCGGTGGAACGTCAGCAGGGCGGCCGTCAGGACGGCCGCCGCGGCGAGCACCCGTCCCCGGGTCCAGGCCGACCGGCCCCGCGCGTCCGCCGGCCGTGTGCCGGCCCGGCGCCGTGTCCACCGGCGCACCGTGGCTCGCATCGTCGCGGTGCCCCGGGCCATGCGCTCCACCATCGCTTCCCATCTGCTCGTCGTCGCCCTTCAGGACGCACCCCTCGGCGGGTCGGTTTCAGGCCCTCCGCGGCCGGCAGGGCGGGCGGACAGGGCCGCATCAGGGCAGGAGCAGCTGGACGATGGCGAGGGTGCCGACGACGACGATGAAGATCCGCAGGGCGACCGGCGGGAGCCGGCGGCCGACCTTCGCACCGAGCTGGCCGCCGACCGCGGAGCCGACGGCGATGAGGAGGACGGCGGTCCAGTCGAAGTCGGCGACGAAGAGGAAGAAGAGCGCCGCGATGCTGTTGACGATGGCGGCGAGGACGTTCTTGACGGCGTTCAGGCGCTGGAGGGTGTCATCGAGCAGCATGCCCATCAGGGAGAGGTAGATGATCCCCTGGGCCGCAGTGAAGTAGCCGCCGTAGACGCTGGCGAGCAGCAGCCCGCCGAAGAGGACGGGGCCGCCGTCGGTCCTCGTGACCGTGCCCGTCCGCGCACGGCGTCGCTGGACGACCGCGGAGATGCGGGGCTGGAGCACGACCAGGACCAGCGCGAGCGCGACGAGGACGGGGACGATCGTCTCGAAGGCGGTCGAGGGGAGCGTCAGCAGCAGCACGGCTCCGCCGAGTCCTCCGGCCGCGGCGGCGACACCGAGCCTGAGGACGAGACGGCGCTGGCCCTTGAGCTCCTCCCGGTAGCCTATGGCGCCGCTGACGGACCCGGGGATCAGTCCCAGGGCGTTGGACACGGTGGCCGTCACCGGCGGCAGCCCGATGCCGAGCAGTACCGGGAACGTGATCAGTGTCCCCGAGCCGACGATCGTGTTGATGGTGCCGGCGCCGATGCCGGCGGCGAGGACCGCCAGTGACTCCCAGATGGACAAAGCCATCTCCTTCACGTTCGGTGAGACGCCTCCCCGCCCTGAAGGTCGAGGGGCCTCACCGATCATGCACGACGGACGTTCGCGCCGGTCGACGGGGGTTGTCGTCGGCGGCCGGTGCCGCTTGTGTGGGCGGCCGGTTGCGCCGGGCGGGGCCGGACGCGGGGCGCTCGCGACGGGTGACGGGCGCTGCCTCCGCGTCCGGCCCGTGTTCTACGCGGTGAGCTGTTCCGCGCGGGCCGCCGGGGCGAACGCGTCCGCGTGTTCCGCGGCCCACTGGGCGAAGGTGCGGGCCGGCCGGCCGGTGACCTTCTCGACGGTGTCGACGACCGTGCGGCCCACCTCCGGGGTGTTCCCGTACGCCTCCAGCAGGAAGTCGATCACCTCCTCCGAGTGGCCCGCCGCCCGCCACTGCGCGACAGCCTGCTCCTCGGTCAGCTCCACCAGGGAGATCTCCCGGCCACGGGCGCCGGCGATCGCCGCCACCTTGTCGGCGACGGTGAGCAGCTCGGGACCCGTGATCACGTACTCCCGGCCGCCGTGGCCCTCCTCGGTGAGCGCGACTGCGGCGACGGCGCCGATGTCCCCCTCGTGGACCATGGCGCTCAGCCGGGAGACGAACGGCGCATGGACTTCGTCCGAGGCCGTGATCGAGTCCGCCCACTCCAGGGCGTTGGCCATGAACTCGACCGGTATGAGCACGGTCCAGTCGACGCCGTCGTCGGCGCGTACGGCGTCCTCCAGCAGGGACGGCCCGCCGCCGTGCAGCACGGTGACCCGGCGTACGCCGCCCGCGCGGGCCAGCTCCAGGATCCGCGGGCCGCTCTCCAGCGGGGCGAAGTAGGGACCGCCGAAGGTGATCAGATGGAGGCCGGTGACGCCCTCGAAGGCAGGGGCCAGGCTGTCCGGTTCGGTCAGATCGCCCTCGACGATCTCGACGCCGTCCGGGAGGACGGCACGTGCCGCGTCCCGGGTGAGGGCGCGGACCGCGTGGCCGCGGGTGAGGAGTTCGGCGACGACCTGGCGGCCGACGGTGCCGGTGGCGCCGGTGACAAGGATCTTCTGTGTCTGAGTCATGGAACGACCGTAGAAAGCCTTGCGGTCGGCTTCTGTCCGCGATCACGTCGGCGAGTGTGACGCAGATCACACGGTAAGTCTCGGACATTCCAAAACGGGCGGAGCTGCGATTACCGAATATCGGACACCTTGTGCTCGCTCTTTGGAAACCTCGGCTACCTCGCTCGTTCTTCTTCGGAATGCAGGCACTGGCCCCTCCACGGCCCTTGAATGGGTGGGGGAGGGGTTGGTGGGCGGGTTACCTCAGGGAACCCTCACCACGGAAACCGCAGGATTTAACGTCTCGTTCATGACTCAGCTGGACGTACGGCCCCAGGCCACAGACACAGGCGACGGGGCCTCCGCCGAAGGCATGCGCGACAAGGGCCTGAGCGGGAACTCCGTAGGTCTGCTGGGCAGCGCGGTCATCGGCGTCTCCACCGTGGCCCCTGTCTACTGCCTCACCTCCACGCTCGGCTCCACCGCGGGCGAGGTCGGCCTGCAGATGCCGGCGGTGTTCCTCGCCGGCTTCCTGCCGATGCTGCTCGTCGCCTTCGCCTACCGCGAGCTGAACAAGGCGATGCCGGACTGCGGTACCTCGTTCACCTGGACGGTGAAGGCCTTCGGGCCCCGCGTGGGCTGGATGTGCGGCTGGGGTCTGGTGATCGCCACGATCATCGTGCTGTCGAACCTGGCCGGCGTGGCGACCTCGTACTTCTGGCTGCTGGCGGGCGAGATCACCGGGAGCGAATCGGTGGCCGCGCTGGACGGGAACAAGGCCGTCCACATCGTCACCTGCCTCGCCCTGATCGCGATCGCCACGGTGATCAGCTACCGCGGCATGACGGCGACCAAGGGCGTGCAGTACACGCTCGTGGCGCTCCAGCTCCTGGTCCTGGCCGTGTTCGTGGCGATGGCCTTCGCCAAGGCCGGCAGCGCCGAGTTCCCGACCTCGGCCCAGTTCTCCTGGTCGTGGCTGAATCCGTTCGCCGTCCAGTCGTTCGCCGCGTTCACGGCCGGCCTGTCGCTGTCGATCTTCATGTACTGGGGCTGGGACGCCTGTCTGACGGCGAACGAGGAGACCAGCGGCAGCAGCCGTACGCCGGGCCGTGCCGCCCTCGTCGCCATGGTCGTGCTCGTCGGCTCCTACCTGGCCACGGGTATCGCGGCGCAGATGGTCGTGGGCTCCGGTGACCAGGGCCTCGGCCTCGCCAATCCCGACACCTCCGACAACGTCTTCGCCGCCCTCGCCGGTCCGGTGATGGGCCCGGCGCTCGGCATCCTGCTGTTCGTCGCGGTCCTCGCGTCGGCCGCGGCCAGCCTGCAGACGACGTTCATCCCGGTCGCCCGCACCGTCCTGGCCATGTCGACGTACGAGGCGCTGCCCGCCTCCTACGCCAAGGTCCATCCGCGCTTTCGGACGCCGGGCCGCGCCACGGTGACCGCGGGCATCGCCACCGGTGTGTTCTACACGGTGATGACGCTGGTCAGCGAGCACGTGCTGGTCGACACCATCTACGCGCTCGGGCTGATGATCTGCTTCTACTACGCGCTGACGGCCTTCGCCTGCGCCTGGTACTTCCGCGCCGACCTGCTGAAGTCCGGACGCGACCTGCTGTTCAAGGGACTCTTCCCGGTCGTCGGCGGCGTGCTGCTCGCCGCCGTGTTCGCCAAGACCCTGGCCGACATGTGGGACCCCGCCTACGGCAGCGGATCGTCCGTCCTCGGGGTCGGCTCGGTCTTCGTGATCGGCGTGGGCCTGCTCGCCCTCGGTCTCGTGATCATGGGTGTCATGCGCTGGCGCAGCCCGGCCTTCTTCCGGGGCGAGGTGCTCACCAGGTCGACGCCGGCCCTGATCGCGGAGGACTGAGACGATCGCGGAGGACTGAGGCGCCCGGGGGCGTCGGCGGGCGGCGGCCACGGAAAACCCGTTGCGGCCGCCCGCCGGCGCCCCCAGGCTTGCGCCCATGTCCCCAGCTTTCCTGCGGCCGGCCACGTTGGACGACGCCCCCGCCGTCACCGAACTCCTCAACGAGGTCGACCGGATCGAGATCGGCCGGCCCGAGACCGACCGGCACCTCGTCGAAGCCGACCTGAAGCGCCGGGGGACGGACCTGGAACGCGACTCGTGGGTGGCCTTCGACGACGGCAGGCTGGTGGCGTACGGACTGCTGTGGGACGAGTCCGGCGGCGAGCGCGTCGACATCGACCACTACGTGCTGCCGGACCACCAGCAGACCGGGCTGCGCGTCCTGACGGCGATGGAAGCCCGCGCGCTGGCCAAGGCCCGTGAGAACGGTGCCGAGCGGGCCGTCGTCCACCTCCACCTCAACATCCGGCCCACCACCGACACCGCCCTGCTCGCGGCACGGGGCTGGAGCACCGTCCGGCGCCACCACGTCCTTCACCGCCCCCTGGACCCGGCGGCGGACCTTCCGCCCGAGGCCCCGGCGGGGGTGCGGGTGCGGGCCTGTACCACCGAGGCGGACCGCGTCCGGGTGCACGAGCTGTACCAGTCGGCGTTCGCCGCCCACTTCGACTTCCAGCCCCGCGGATACCACCAGTGGCTGAGCGACATCCACGCCGAGCGGCTGGACTGGTCCCTGGTGTGGATCGCCGCCACGGACGACCTCGGTGACGCCGGTTTCCTGCTGGCCCGGGACGACCGCGAGGCCATGGGCTGGATCCGCTCGATCGGCGTCCTGAGCGAGGCCCGCGGCCGGGGCCTGGGCGGTTTCCTGCTCCGGCACGCCTTCGCCGGGTTCGCCGCCCGGGGACGCGACACGGTGGGGCTCGGCGTGGACACCGCGAACGCGACGGGCGCTCCCCGGCTGTACGGCCGTCACGGCATGACGGTCCACTACGCCGTCGACACCTGGGAGGCCGTGATCGCCTGACGCCCGCACCCGCCCCGGACACCGCCAATTTGTTGGCGCACGGTCCGTCGCCCGCCCTGCCGTGCGCGCCATGGCAAAGGCCGGGGAACATCGCCGGTCGTGGCACGTGCCTACTGAGACGGCCCGGTCGGCCGCGGGCTGATCAGCAGCAGGGCGATGTCGTCGCCGGGGGTGGGGGCGTGCCGGATGAGGGTGTCGGCCATGGCATCGAGGTCGGTCGGCTCCGGGTGCTCCAGAAGTCCGGCGAGGGCGGCGGTGGCGTCGTCGATGTCGACCCCGGGGGCTTCCACGAGACCGTCGGTGTAGAGCAGGAGTACGCAGCCCGGGGGCAGGGGGAATTCCAGCGTCGGGTAGCGGGCGTCCGGTTCGATGCCGAGCAGCAGGCCGGGTGGGACGTGGAGGGGCTCGGTGCGTCCGTCGGCGTGGCGCAGCAGGGGCGGCGGGTGGCCGGCGGTGGCCAGGCAGGCGCGTCGGCCGGCGAGATCGAGGTGGACGTAGAGGCAACTGGTGAACAGGCCGGGGTCGAGGTCGGTGAGCAGACGGTTGGTGCCGGCCAGGACGTCGTCCGGGGACGCGCCCACCGTGGCGTGGGCGTGGACGGCGGTGCGGACCTGGCCCATGAGGGCGGCGGCGTCCACGTTGTGACCCTGGACGTCGCCGATGGCGGCGGCGACCGTGTGCTCGTCGAGGCGGATGAGGTCGTAGAAGTCGCCGCCGATGCCCAGGCCGCGGGCAGCGGGCAGGTAGCGCGCGGCGACCTTCAGTCCGGGCACGTGGGGCAGGGTGTGCGGCAGCAGGGCGGACTGCAGCCGGTGGGCGAGGTGGTGCTTGCTGTCGTAGAGACGGGCCCGGTCCAGGGCCTGTCCGACCAGGCCCGCCAGTGAGGTGAGAACGGCGCGTTCGCCCGGGGGGAACGTGCGGGGCCGGTCGTAGGCGAGGAGGAGGGAGCCGATGGGCCGGCCGGAGGCGATCAGGGGCAGTACGGCCCATGCGGCCATCCCGTCCTCGTGCACGGTGTGCGGGTAGGCGCGCAGGAGGTCGTCGATGGTCGCGAAGAAGTCCGCTTCGCCGGTGGCCAGCACCCTGGCCCCGGGAATGTCCGGGCTCAGCGGGATGGCGTCGTAGCGGGCCATGAGTTCCGGGCTGTAGCCCCGGTGGCCGAGAATCTTCAGGCGTCCGTCCTGGGCGGTCATCAGCACCATGCCCTGCGCGCCGAGGGCGGGCATGAGCTGGTCGGCGGCCTGCGCGACCACGTCCTGCACGCCCACGGCCTCGGTCAGCGTGGCGGCCAGATGCATCAGGTGGTAGAGCACGGTGGCGCGGCTGGGACCGGCGGGCGGCACGGACGGCGGCGCATGAGCGCTCTCGTCGCTGCGGGTGATGCGGACGCTGATGCCGGAGGAGTCCGGGTACAACTCGAAGGACAGCCACACGTCCGGAGGGCGCAGCACGGTGAAGGCCTGCGGCCGGCGGCTGATGAGCGCTCCCCGGTAGCGGTCCTCGACATGGGGGACGTCCATCCAGGGCAACGCCTCCCAGGGCCGGGCGCCCAGCAGGGCGGCCGGATCGGCACCGACGAGGTCGGCGGCGGCCGGGGTGATGAAGGTGATGCGGCCGTTCAGGTCCAGCGCGCAGGACCCGCCCGGCAGCCGGTCGAGAAAGGCGGTGACGGCGGCGGCCTCGGCGGGGGAGGGGGCGCGCCCGGCCGGCGGTGGCAGCGTCCGCGGCCGGCCCACGGTCGGCAGCGGGTCGCCGCGCTCCATCGCCTGGCGCAGGAGGCCGCCCAGGCGGCGGCAGCCCGCCTCGATGGCCTCCCGTTCGTCGGAGCTCAGCTGCGACGAGTGGGTCCCGGGCCACAGGAGCACCAGCCCGCCGTGGACCGCGGTACCGGAAGCGACCGGCGCGGCCGACAGCGCGAAGTCGTACGGCAGGACGAGCGCGGGCCGCGGGTACCGGCGCGCCATCTCCTCCTGACCGCCGACCCACACCAGCCGCCGCTCGCGCACGGCGTCCGCCACCGGCATCGGATCGGTCAGCGCCACCCGCCTCCAGGGAAGGGCGATCTCCTGCGGCACCCCCGCCACCAGCTCCAGCCACAGAGCGTCCCCGCCCGGCGGCAGCACGTACAGCAGCCCCCCGAAGGCACCGCTCTCCCGCACCACGGCGGCCATGGCCGCGTCCATCAGATGTCCGCCCGACCCCGCAGGACGGAGGCCGGCCCCGGCAGGGCTGCACGGCACCCGCCACACCGAACATCACCCATATGCGGACACTATGCCTATCCTGCCGCCAAGGCATCTGGACACCGTCCAGAGTAGGCGCGACGTGGTGACCGGTCTCGGCGGCCGACGAACGTTCGTATGATGACCAGATGCCCGGCCTGCGCGAGCTCGCGGAGCGCACACCGCCACGGCGGGAACGCCATGTCGACCTGCTGCGGGCCGTCGCCATCGTCATCGTGGTGCTCGGCCACTGGATGGTCATCGTGGTCACCGGCGCGAACGGGGGCGTGGACGGCTTCAGCGCCCTGGAAGTGCTGTCCTGGGGCCGTCCGATCACCTGGCTGGTCCAGGTGATGCCGGTGTTCTTCATCGTGGGCGGGTTCGCCAACGCCGCCTCACTGGCCTCGCACACCCGTGCCGGGAAAGCCGTGGACGACTGGCTGCTCGACCGCAGCGCGCGGCTCGTACGGCCCACGACCGCGCTGCTGGTGACGCTCGCCGCCGCCGCGCTGATCGCCCGGACGGCCGGCGTCGATCCCGCCCAGGTGGGCCGCGCGGTGTGGCTGGCCTCGATTCCGCTGTGGTTCCTGCTGGTCTACCTCGTGGTGGTCTTCCTGACGCCGCTGATGCACCGCCTGCACCGGCGGGCGGGGCTGGCCGTGCCGCTGGTCCTGGTCGTACTGGTCGCCGCCGGAGATGTCGCCCGGCTGGCGTTCGACGCGGCGGCGCTGCAGCTGGGGAACTACCTGTTCGCCTGGCTGGCGGTGCACCAGACCGGATTCGCCTGGCAGGACGGGACGCTGCCGGTCCGGCCCGGGGTGGCCGTGCCGCTGTTCACGGGCGGTGCTGCGGCGGCGGTGCTGCTGACGGTGGCCGGCCCGTATCCGGTCAGCATGGTCGACGTTCCCGGCACGTCGTTCCGCAACCTCTCTCCGCCGACGCTCGCGCTGCTCGCGTTGGCCACGGCTCAGCTCGGGCTGGCGCTGCTGCTGCGCGACGCCGGGGAGAGGAGGCTGCGACGGCTGGGGCCGTGGATGGCCGTGATCGCGGTGAACACGGTCATCATGACCGTGCTGCTGTGGCACATGAGCGCGTTCGTCGTCGTCGCGGTGACCGTGTACGCCACCGGTCTGTTCCCGCTGCCCCGGCCACCCGGAGCCACGGAGGCGTGGCTGCTGTGGAAGCTGCCGTGGCTGGCCGTGCTCAGCGTCGTGCTCGGCGCGTTCGTGGCCGTCTTCGGCCGGATCGAGAGGCGCGGCCCGCGGCGCGGCGCCGCCGCTTCCCGCAGCCGGTGGACACCGAGGGCGCTCGGCAGGCCCCGGTTGCGCGCCACCGTGACCACCCTCGGCTACGCCGCCGCCGTACTGGGTCTGCTCGGGGTGGCCGTCGCCGGACCGGCCGACCACGGCCCGCTGGGGCTTCCGGCCGCGGCCCTCGCCGTCTTCCTGGCCGGCGCGGCCCTGCTCCGCGCGGCCCGCGCCGCACCCACGGGCCGTGGGGTCGCAGACCCGGACGGCCGGACTGGACCGTGAGCAGCGGTGGAACCGTATGACCATGGACAACACACAGCGCAAGGAAGCGTATCTGCGGCAGAGCGGCCGGAAGGACGTCACCGCCCGGCAGCGCCGGCGGCTGAAGAAGAAGGCCGGGCAGGGCAAGGAGTGACCCCGGCCGCGCCGGGACTCACGGCGGACCGTTCGTTCGTCCCCGCACGCCGACGAATGAGCGGTCCGCCCCGGGGTACTGGGGCAGCCGGAGAAAGCGAGGTGTGGGACGTGGAGCGAGGCAGCAACCAGGTCAGTCCGCGTACGGACGACGAGATGAAGCACGAGCTGGAGGGGCGTCTGCGCTCCGGCCGGCCGACCCATGTCGAGGAGGAGCACGATCCCGAACCGCCCGCGGACGACGACATCCGCGTCGACACCGGCGGACCGGTGCCGCCGCCCGGCGAGGAGCGGGAGAGGGCCCGCGCACAGGAGGAGGCCGACTCCCTGCTCCGTGAACTCGCGCGCCACCTGGAACGCACGGCGTTCCCGGCCGACCGGGAGACGGTGCTGGACGTCCTGAGGGCGCACCATGCGCCGGATTCCGTGCTGGACGAGGCGGCGGCCCTGCCGGACAGTGGCACGTACGCCAACGTGACCGAGATCGTGGAGGCGCTCGGCCACCGCCCGACGAGGTGACACGCCCGACGAGGTGACGCGGGGCCGGGCCGCACTACCCGGGGTGCCCGCCGGAGCCGACGGCGTCGACCGCGGCGTCGATGCGGTCGGCCATCTCCAGGTCGGCTCTGGTGACCGCGTCGACGGAACGGGTCCTGAGGGTGAAGGTGATGCCGTCACCGGTGGTGGTGTGGTCCACCTTGTGGCGCAGTTCCCGGGCGTCCTTCTCGACCTGCCGCAGCAGCGGCGCCGTGCGGTCGGCGGGCAGGCCGACCGTCCGGGTCAGCCGGTGGCTGTCGCCGCTCCACTGCGGACGGCGCCGTAGTTCGGTCCTCACTTCCTCGTTGCTGAGCGGTGCGGGGGCGTCCCCGGCCGCGGACAGGCGTTCGGGCGAGGACTCCGGGGCGGTGAACAGTTCGGCGTACGAGGGCGCGAGTCCTTCCCTGAGGGCGCGGCCGAGGGCGGGATCCTCGTCGGCGATCACGGACAGGACCGCGTGCGTCAGACGGTCCGCCCTCTCCTGCGGGGTCTGCAGATTGCGTGCTACCTCTTCCAGCAGTCCGGCGGGCGTGTCATGAGCCGGAGGGACGATGGCGTAGGCGGCGTCGCGCTCGGGCCCGGGCATGGCCTGGCGCAGCCGCTGCCGCAGCGGCATGTCCAGCCGGTGGGCCAGTCCGGCCACGACGACCCTCACGGTGTGTGCGGCATCGTCCGCTTTGGACAGATGCGCGCGTGATGCGACTTCCTCGGTCAGACGTTCGTGAGCGACCACCACGTGCTCCTTCGTCCTCGTCCTTGCCTGGTGCCGGTGAAGAGCGCCGGCTCCTGCCGTTCGAGTTTCCCCGCCGCGGCCGCTGAACCGGCCCGCCGGGCGCGGATGCGCGGCTCAGCCCGCACGCCCCCGCACGTGAGAGCGAGCGGCCCGCCCGCGCCGGAGCGGACATCCGCTACAGGGCCGGCCAGTCCTCCGGCCCGTCCGGCGCCGGGGAGCGTGCCGGCCGCCGATCGGGCGCCGACGCACTGTGGTACCGCTCGGTGAGGGCCGTGTGGACCCGGTCGATCACGTCCGGGCGGCGGCCGTGCGCCACGGCCTCGCGCAGCGCGGCGGCGTCGGCCTCCACCGTGTGGAGGTCGTCCTTGAGCTCGTCCAGCGCCGGGCGCGGCGCGGCACCGCTGAGGTGCGGCAGGAGGAACGCCTCCTCGCAGTCTGAGTGGCGGCGCAGCCAGGTGGTCAAACGGCGCAGGAGCGTATCGAACTCCCCGCTCTCCGTGTCGGTGAACTCCAGGTCCTTCATCACTTCCTCCGCGCGCACCAGGTCCGTGAGGCTCTGCCGCGCGAGCCGGTCGCCCTCGGGGACGTGGCTGTGCACGGCCGGATGCAGGACCTGCTCCACCGCGACCACATGACCCGCCAGGGTCACGGCGATGCGCTTCAGGCAGACCCTGCGTCCAGGGTCGTCGGCCGGCAGCGTCCTGATCCGGGCGATGGCCTGTTCGAGCGACCGGTGTTCTCCGGCGACTTCGGCTCTGACGTCTCCTCGGTCCTTCATCTCCATCGCGCTCCACCTGGGGGCATCTCCGTCGCGCTCCCTCCATGGGCAGCCGCAGGGCGGTGTTCCCGTCGATGAGGACCGACTACCCCGTTCGCGAACCACCCGACAGGCGACCGCCGGGAGACCGTGGCGCGATGCGCGACCGCGCAGGTGGAAAATGGTTGCCTGAAGAAACTAGGCCGCGCGAAGGGTCCTCATGCCGCACCTCACCATCGACTACTCCTCACACCTGGCCGATGTCTTCGACCGGGTGGCTCTCCTGAAGGAACTGCATCCGCTCGTAGTCGACATGGCGGGTTCGACGGGCGTGTGCAAGACGTTCCTGCGTCCGGCCGAGACGTACGCCGGGAACGGGACGATCGAGGAGAGCACGTTCGTGCACGTGGAGGTCGGTCTCATGCCGGGGCGTTCCGAATCGCTCAAGGCGCGGCTGTCCGAGAGCATCCTGGCCCTGCTCTCCGCACACCTCCCGGTGCGCGACGCGGCCGGGGCGGTCCTCTCGGTGGAGGTGCGGGATCTGGCCGGCTCCTACCGCCTGTCGCCCAAGGCCCGGGGCGAGACGGAGTACCGGTGCGCCAGATAGGTGCCTTGACATAGGTATTTCTCTATAGGCATGCTGGGGCCATGCCCGAGAACACCGCGTCCGTCCAGGACATCGACCACGTGGCCGCAGGGCTCGTGGCGTGCCTGCCGGGGCTGGCTCGGGCTCTCGACCGGCAGGTCGCGCAGGACTACGCGCACCCCAAACCCCCCGAGGCCCAGCTCGCACTGCTGCGGCACGTCGAGGACAACGACGGCGTCACCGTGCGCGCGGCGGCCGAAGCCCTGCTGATGAAGCCGAACAACGTCAGCGCGCTGGTCACCCAGCTGACCGGGCAGGGGCTGCTGGAGCGCCGCCAGGACCCGGCCGACAAGAGGGTCGCGCACCTGCACCTCACGGGGACCGCCCGGCAGCAGATCGCCGAGGTGGAACACCTGATGGGCGCCCATCTCACCCGGGCACTGCGGGCCATGACGGAGGGCGAACTGGGCGCCCTCGGCTCGGCCCTGCACGCGCTGTCGGCACTCGGCCGGCACCTTCAGTCCCGCCACTGACCACGAGCACCGGACCCACAGGGGTCCGGTGCCGCTCGTGGCGGACCACTCGCGCCCGGTGTTCCGACCCCCCCGCGGGCCGGCCGCCGGTTCCGCCATGTCCCCCGGACAGGGCCGGTCCCGTCCAGCGCTCCTCCTCCCCGGACAGTACGTCCGCCCCAGACACACGAAGGACAGGCACAGTCATGCCCTCCGCCACCACCGACTCCTCCGCCCCGCCGCACCACGCCCCGCCCGCGGCCCGGCCGCGCGGACCACGGGCCAACCCCTGGCTGACGCTGATCGCCGTCGCCTTCGGCCTGTTCATGGTCGGCCTCGACGGTTCGGTCGTCTCGATCGCCAACCCCGAGATCGGCCGGGACCTGGGCGCCTCCACCTCCGACCTGCAGTGGGTCACCAACTCCTACCTGCTGGCCCTCGCCGCCGCGCTGATCCTCGGCGGCAAGCTCGGTGACCGGTTCGGGCGCCGCACCTTCTACCTGATCGGTGTCGCCGGATTCACCGCCGCGTCCGTCGCCATCGGACTGGCCGGATCCATCGAGGGCGTCATCGCCTTCCGGGCGCTGCAGGGCTTCTTCGGCGCGCTGCTGATGCCCAACACCCTCGGCATGCTGCGTGCCGTCTTCCCGCCGAGGAAGTTCGGCATGGCGGTCGGCATCTGGGCCATGGTCTCCTCGGTCTCCACCGCCCTCGGTCCGATCGTCGGCGGACTGCTCGTCCAGCACGTCAACTGGGAATCCGTCTTCTACATCAACGCTCCCATCGGCGTCATCGCGCTCGTCTTCAGCATGAGCGTCCTGCCGCAGAGCAAGAACGACGCCGCGGCGAACGAGAGGTTCGACATCGTCGGGGTCGTGCTGCTGGCCCTCGGGCTGCTCGCCGTCGTGTTCGGTGTCGTCAAGGGCGAGACGTGGGGCTGGACTTCGGGCGGCACCCTGGGCGCCATGGCGGCCGGCGTGGTGGTCCTGCTCGTCTTCGGCCTCCACGAGAACCGGGTCGCGGCCCCGTTGCTGCCCATGCGCCTGTTCCGCAGCCGGGCACTGACCATCGGCACGGTCATCACCGCCCTGAACTTCTTCGTGCTGCTGGGCGTGATCTTCTTCGTGATGCTCTACCTGCAGAACGTGCGCGGGTTCACGCCCGTCGAAGCCGGTGTGCGCACCCTGCCCCTGAGCCTCGCCTCGGTCGTGGCGTCCCCGCTCGGCGCCGCGCTCACGGACAGGTTCGGACCGCGCCTCACCATGCCGCTCGGCATGGCCCTCCAGGCCGTCGCCTGCTTCGTCATGCTCGCCTGGAGCCCCGACTCCTCCTACGTCACGATGTGGCCGCCGTTCATCGCGCTGGGCCTCGGCGTCGGCATGGTGATGTCGTCCTCCTCCGACGCCATCGTCGGCAACGCTCCGGTCAGGGACGGCGGTGTGGCGGGCGGCCTGCAGGCGACCGCCCTGCAGATCGGCGGCGCGCTCGGCACCTCCGTGCTGGTGTCGCTGATCAGCAGCCGGGTCGGCTCGACCCTCACCGGAGAACTGACCACCGCCGGTGTGCCCGCGCCCGCGGCAGCCGGCCTGAACGAGGCCGGGGACGCGGTGGCCATGGGCGTCGCCCCGGTCTCGGGGGAGATGCCCGCCCAGCTCAGGACCGCCGTCGTCGAGGGCAGCCACCAGGCCTTCATGAACGGCGTGCACACCTCGGTGCTCGTCGCCGGCGTGCTGTGCGTCGTGGGCGCCGTGGTGGCGGTGGTCGGCGTACGACGCGGCTCCACCGGCCCGTCAGCCGCCTGACGACGGCCGACCGAGCCGCCCGGCGAGCCTGCGGTGGCCGGTGGTACCCCGGACACCGGCCGCCTGCGGTGGCCGGCGGGACCCGGTCACCGGTCGCCTGCGGGCCCGGTGACCGGGCAGCCGGGGGTACCGGTGGCCCGGTCCGTGCGGGTCGTCCGGTCCGTACCGGTGGTCCCGTCCGCACCCGCGGACGGGCCGCCCGCCCTCAGCGCCGCGACCGCGGCCGCCGCGTCCTCCGCGTAGAAGCGGAAGGTACGGGCCTCGGCGGGCCTGCCCAGGGCCCGTACGTACCGCACCGGTTCGGTGAGCTCGACGGTGACCGTCGTCTGGCCGGCCACGGCCAGGTCGGCGACGCCCTTGTCGTCCACGGCGGCCAGCTTGCCGTCCGGGAACTTCCGGTCCAGGCGGACGGAGGCGATGCGGTCGGCGGGGACACGGATGTCGAGCAGGGCGCCGTAGCGCAGACGCAGCGATCCGTCGGCCCCGATCACATGCGGGCGCACCACGCAGGAGGCGTGCAGGGCGACGACGAAGTAGCAGCCCCAGACGTCGAGCACGAGGGTGACGGCGTGTACCACCGGCCAGGGGATCAGGAAGGCGAGGGCCACGGTCTCGACGACGCAGACGAACAAGAACCCGTACATGACCGCCGTCTGCCCCGGGGCGTACGGGACGGGCAGGTCGCCGTCGCGTACGCCGTGCGGTCCCCGGCGGAACACCCAGCGCAGGAAGCTGGTGGACAGGAACACCTCGTGGGCGGTGAGCCTGCGCACCGGCGCCGGTACGGTGTCGGCGACGGCGGCGAGGAAGGCGGGCCAGGGGGCGAGCCCGTCCCGGCGATGCCGCCGGTGGTCCAGGAACAGCAGCACGGCCGCGGCGGCCGCGAGCGCGAGCAGGACCAGCTCCATCGCCGACCGGGCGCCCGGGGCGATCCGCACCCCGCTGCCCACGCAGAGGACGACCACGAGTTCCCCGGGTACGAGAGCCGCGAAGGACCAGCGCACCGCCCGTCTCAACGCCTTCATCCGGCACGCTCCCACAGCAGCGCCATGGCCCGGCGCACGGCGGCGGCCTGGGCGGGGGCGAAGTCCGCGAAGAAGGCCTCCGCGAAACCGTCGGTCCCGCCCGCGTCGTCCGGGACCGTCATCGCCTGCACCGCCTCTGCCGGAATGCTGTCGACGACGGCCCGGGCGGTGCTCTCCACCCGAGGGTCGTCCTCGCCGGCCTCGGCCAGCTCGTCCAGCCGGGCGTAGACCTCGTAGGCGCGCCGCATCGCCTCGGGGTCGGCGCTGAGACTGTGCACCATGGCGTCGAGCCAGCCGCGGCCCCCGCCCGGCGAGCAGGTCTCCAGAAAGGCGAGCAGTTCCCGCTCCTTGGCCGCCATCGCGGGCTCCGGCCCGGGCAGCCGGGCCGAAACGCGGGCCATGTCGTCGAAGAGAGCGGCGAGCTCGGGCGAGACCGGAGCGTCGGCGTGCAGCCGCCCGGTCCGCTCGGCCTGCTCGAGCAACCGGCCCAGGCGGGCCCGGCGCTCCCGGATGGCCTCCTCCTGGCGGGCCAGGTCGGCGTCCAGCTCGGTGAGGATCTCGACGAGGTCCTTGCCGGCGTCGTCCGCCAGGACGCCCTTGATCTCCTCCAGGCTCAGGCCGAGCTCGCTCAGCCGGCGGACGCGGGCGAGCTCGACGGCGTCACGCAGCGAGTACTCGCGGTATCCGTTGGGCTGTCGCGGGGGCTCCGGCAGCAGGCCGATGCGGTGGTAGTGGCGCACGGCGCGGGTGGTGATGCCGGCCAGGCCGGCGAGCTCTCCGATTCGCATGGCACCAGTAGAAACGTTGCCGTTGCGACAAGGTCAACCCCCCGCTCCCGCGGCGGCGGGCCGGTCAGGGCGCGACGGGCAGCCGGCGCTTGTGCTCGGTGAGCTGGTAGCGGTCGACGATCGTCTTGAACGTCCGCTCGTCCACCGGCCTGCCCTCCAGGAAGTCGTCGATCTCCTCGTAGGTGACCCCGAGCGCGTCCTCGTCGGCCTTGCCCGGGTCGAGCGTCTCCAGGTCGGCCGTCGGGGTCTTGCGCACCAGCTCGGCCGGCGCACCCAGCGCCTCGGCGACGGCACGCACCCGGCGCTTGGTCAGGCCCGTGAGCGGTACGAGGTCGGCGGCACCGTCGCCGAACTTGGTGAAGAAGCCGGAGACCGCCTCGGCGGCGTGGTCGGTGCCGACGACCAGGCCGTCGTGCGCGCCGGCCACCGCGTACTGGGCGATCATGCGCTGCCGTGCCTTGATGTTGCCGTGCACGAAGTCCTGGTGCCGCGCGTCGCGGAAGCTCACGCCGGCGGCCAGTGCGGCATCGAGCGCGGCGTCGCTCGCGGGCTTGATGTCCACCGTCAGCACCTGGTCGGCCCGGACGAAGGAGAGCGCGAGCTGGGCGTCGTGCTCGTCGGCCTGGACCCCGTAGGGCAGCCGCATCGCATGGAAGCGCGCCTCGTGCCCCGCTGCCCTGGCCCGCTCGACGGCGAGCTGGCACAGCCGCCCGGCGGTGGTGGAGTCCACGCCACCGCTGATGCCGAGCACGAGGGAACGAAGGCCGGTGGAGGTCAGCCGCTCGGTGAGGAAGGCCACACGGCGTTCGATCTCCCGCTCGGCGTCGAAGGTCTCCGCCACCTGGAGTTCCCGGGCGATCTCCTGCTGCAGGGCGATGGACGCCGACTCGCTCACGTGTGCTCCTTGATCCGGTTCGCGATGTGCTGCCGGGCCAACCCTAGCCAGAGGGTTCCGAGCGGGTGGGAACGGGTGACGTGGTCGTACGGCGTCCGCCGGCTCCCGGGACTCCTCCGGGGAAGCCGGCGGGGCGCGCCCGTCGCCTCCGCGCCGTTGGCCACCGCTCGCGGCACAGTGGAGACGTGAACGAAGACGAGAGCAAGACCCTGGCCCGGTCTCGCGTGGCGACCAGGCTCCCGGCCCGGGACCTGGAGCGGGCCCGGCGCTTCTACTCCGAGAAGCTCGGACTGGAGCCCGTCGACGAGCGGCCCGGGGGGCTGCTGTACCGGTGCGGGGGCGCGGAGTTCGTGGTGTTCCGCTCGACGGGAGCCTCCTCCGGCGCCTTCACCCAGATGGCGTGGGAGGTCGACGACATCGAGACGACCGTGTCGGAGCTCAGAGGGCGCGGGGTGGTCTTCGAAGACGTCGATGTGCCCGGGCTCCGGACGAGGGACGGGATCGCCGAGATCGAGGGGAACTACCCGAGCAAGGGCGCACGCGGTGAGCGCGGGGCCTGGTTCCGTGACAGTGAGGGGAACCTGCTGGGTGTCGGCGAGCCCGTCGTGTGAGGGCCACGCGATCCGGCCCGGTGCCGACGGGCGGCCCGTCCGGGCGCGGCGCGTTCCGATCGGCGCGGGCGGATATTCCTGGTAGGCGGACGCCGCCGGCTGACAGGCTTCGACCATGAGTTTCCGCTTCCGAAGTGCTTCCGGCACCTCCTGGCTGGGTGACCCGATCGACGCCCGCCCGCTGTTCGCTCCCGAGCTGGGGGCGCTCCTCGACACCCTGCGCGGTCTGCGTCCGGCCGACTGGGGCAGGACGGCAGTGCCGCGCTGGACCGTGCACGACCTCGCCGCCCACGTCCTCGGTGACTACTACGGCCGGCTCGGCAGCACCGAAGGCAGGCACCGGGGTGCCCCCGCCCCGGGGGAGACCCTTGAGGCGTTCATCCACCGCACCAATCAGGAATGGGTCGACCTGCACGCCGACGACAGCCCCGCCTCGCTGATCGACGCCCTCGAGTCGGCCGGAACACAGCTCGCCGGCCGATTCGCCACCGCCGACCTCGACGCGCCGGCGCTGGGCGTGTCGTGGGCGGGAGCCGACCCGGCTCCGGCCTGGCTGGACATCGCCCGGGAGTTCACCGAGTACTGGACGCACCGGCAGCAGATCCGCCATGCCGTCGGCCGCGACACCGACCTGCGAACGCCCGCCGCGGCCGTGGTCCTGGACACCTTCATGCGGGCCCTGCCCCACACCCTGCGGCGGACGACGGCACCGGCCGGAACCCAGATACGGGTGACCGTCGCCGGGACGGCGGAGGGGACGTGGACCGTCACCGCCACCGAGCACGGCTGGTCGCTGGCCGTACCGCCCGGTGGCCGGCCGGCGGCGACGCTGGCGCTGGACACGGAGACCGCCTGGCGGCTGTGCACGCGAGGTGTCGACCCCGCCACCGCCCTCGCCCGTGCCCGCGTCGAGGGGGAGCGCCGGCTCGCCGAAGCCGCGTGCCGGATCGTGTCCATCGTCTACTGACGGTGCCCGTCCACCGCCGGCGGCTGCCCGCCGGCTTCCTCCGGTCAGTCCGTTCGGCGCAGCCCTGCGACGAGCAGCCCGACCAGCCGGCGCGCGTCGTAGTGCGGATCGCTCTCCGCGCCGATGCAGAGGTTGCCGACACCGCGCATGAGCTCGTAGGCGTCCAGGCCGGACCGGATCTCGCCGGAATCGGCCGCGGCGTCGAGCAGCTGGGCGCACACGGGCACGAGGCGGTCGAGGAAGTAGGCGTGCAGGGTCTCGAAACCGGCGTTGTCGGACTGCAGCACCGCGGCGAGTCCGTGCTTGGTGACCAGGAAATCGACGAAGAGGTCGATCCACCGCCCCAGCGCGGCGTGCGGAGTGGCGCTGCTCGCCAGCAGGGCGGGACCGGCCTCCGCGCAGGCCTCCACCTGGTGCCGGTAGACGGCGATGATGAGATCCGCCCGGGTCGGGAAGTGGCGGTAGATGGTGCCCATCCCGACGCCGGCCTTGGCCGCGATGTCACGTACCGGCGCTTCCACGCCCGACGTGACGAATACCGCGGCGGCCGCGTCGAGCAGCGTCTTCTCGTTGCGCCGGGCGTCCGCTCGCTTGGACCGGGCCGCCTGCCCCGTGCCCTCGCCGCTGTCCTTCACCTGCCGCTCCCTCCACTGCCGGATCTGCCGAACGGAACGACGTCCCGTGGTTGTTTCGGAGCAGGGTTCCACTTGGTCATGATGCCAGTGCGGGGGCCCGGTGGCCAAGGCGCGCACGGCCACCACCGCAGTCGGCACGTGAGCGACCTCGGCCGGACGCACCCGGCGTGCGGCGCGCCGGAGGCCGGGACAAGCTACGACAAGGTGTCAGGGAAGGTGAAGAGCGCGAGCGAGGAGCGACGGGCCGCAGGGTATTGCGGGTGCCGGTGTCCCCGGCCGAGCACTGTGCGCCCTCGGTGTGCGAGACATTCGCCTCGGCATTCGAGACATTCGGGAGTGATGCGAGATGACCTGCTCCGAGCCCGCGTCCGCGCTGCCTCCACCCGAAGTGAGACCGTGGGCCGTCGACGACGTGCCCGCCCTCGACCCCGACCCCTTCCTGGACGAGGTCCTGCGCGAAGAGCCGGTCACCCGCATCACGCTGCCCTACGGATCCGGCGACGCATGGCTCGTCACCCGCTACGAGGACGTCCGCTTCGTCACCTCCGACCCCCGCTTCTCCCGGGAGCAGGTCGTCGGGTGCGGGGTGACCAGCATGGCCCCGCATCCCGTGGCGTCCCAGACGGCGGGGCTGCAGTACACCGACCCGCCCCGGCACAGCCGGCTGCGCCGGGTCGTGGCCCGGGCGTTCACCGCCCGGAGCATGGACAGGCTGCGCCCCCTGGCCGAGCGCACCGCGCACCGACTGCTCGACGCCATGGAGGAGACCGGCCCACCGGGCGACCTCATGGAACATCTGCACACCCCCCTGCCCATCGCCGTCGACTGCTACTTCCTCGGCGCCGACGAGGACGACTGGCGCAGCTGGGCAGGCAACTCCGAGGCGCTGCTGTCCAAAGCGGACGAGGAGGAACGGAACCGGGCGGCGCGGGAGGTGACACGCGGCCGGGTCGTCGATCTCCTCGACAGGCGCCGGGCCGAACCCCGTGACGACCTGGCGGGGGTGCTGGCGCAGGCCACCGCCGCCGGCGAGATCAGCGACGACGAGGCCGTCTCCCTCGCCATGGCCATCTACGTCAGCGGCGGTCACGCGGTGCGCAACAACAGCGGTTCCATGATGTACGCGCTGCTCACCCACCCGGAGCACGCCGAGCGGCTGCGCCGCGAACCGCACCTGCTGCCCAGGGCCGTCGAGGAGCTCTTCCGCTACGTTCCCCACCGCAACGGAGTCGGCATTCCGCGCATCGCCACCGAGGACGTGGAGATCGGCGGCCACATCATCCGCAAGGGCGACGCCGTCTACAACGCCTACGTCGCCGCCAACCGCGATCCCGGCGTCTTCCCCGACCCCGATGTGCTGGACTTCGACCGGGACGGTCCCGGGCATCTCGCCTTCGGGCACGGACCGCACTTCTGCCTGGCCGCGCTCATGGCCCGCATGGAGGCGGAGGTCATGATCGGGACCGTCCTCGGCCGTTTCCCCGGGCTGCGCCTCGCCGTACCCGCCGAAGAGGTCGAGTTCCAGCGCCAGGGACTGATCCGCGGACCGAGGTCCCTGCCCGTCGTCTGGTAGCCGGCCCGAGGCCTCCTTCCGAGCCAGGCGGATGTACGCCATGGTTCTGTGCGTGATCGACGCCGCCGACCGGCCCGCCGACGTCTCAACGGGAGGGAGTGCACGATGACCGCCGTCCTCGCCATCGACCAGGGCACCTCCGGCACCAAGGCCCTCGTCGTCGACGACGACGAGGGAACCGTCGCCGTCGCGGAGGAGACCGTCCGCCCCACCTACCTCACCGGGGGAGGCGTCGAACAGGACCCGTACGAACTGCTCGACTCCGTCCTCGGCGCCGGCCGCCGCGCCCTGAGCGCGGCGGGCCGTCCGGTCGCGGGCGTCGCCCTGGCCAACCAGGGCGAGACGGTCCTGGCCTGGGACCCGGCCACCGGAAGACCCCTGACACCGGCGATCGTGTGGCAGGACAGGCGCGCGGAGACCATCTGCCGGGAACTCGCCGACGACGCCCAGGACATCGCCCGGCGCACCGGACTCGTCCTCGACCCGTACTTCTCCGCGCCCAAGATGGCCTGGCTGCGCCGGAATCTCACCCGCGACGGAGTGGTGACCACCACCGACACATGGCTGGTGCACCACCTGACGGGCGAGTTCGTCACCGACGCCGCCACCGCCAGCCGCTCGCTGCTCCTGGACCTGGACACCGCCGCCTGGGACCCGGAGCTCGCGGACCTGTTCGGACTCGGCGCGGAGCGGCTGCCCCGCATCGCCGCCTGCGACGAGATCGTGGGCACCACCCGGGCGTTCGGCCGCGAGACGCCGGTGGCCGGGCTGGTCGTCGACCAGCAGGCGGCCCTGGTCGCGGAGGGCTGCCTGGAACAGGGCACCGCCAAGTGCACGTACGGCACCGGTGCGTTCCTGCTGGCGAACACCGGTCTGAACCCTGTGCGCTCCAGCGCCGGACTGACGACCTCGGTGGCCTGGCAGGCGGCCGGGCAGACCCCCTACTGCGTCGACGGCCAGGTCTACACCGCCGCCTCCGCGGTGCGCTGGCTCCAGGACCTCGGCCTCCTGCACAGCGCCTCCGACCTGGACCGGTCGGCCGCCGCGGACAGCGAAGGCGTCCTGTGCGTACCGGCCCTCGCCGGCCTCGCGGCCCCCTGGTGGGACCCGGAGGCCACCGCGTCCTTCACCGGCATGACCCTCGCCACCCGCCGCGGACACCTAGTTCTGGCCGTGCTCCAGGGCATCGCCGCGCAGGTCGCCGAGCTGGGCGCACGGGTCGCCCACGACCTCGGCCGCCCCCTGACCCGGCTGCGCGCGGACGGCGGGCTGACCCGCTCCGCCGCTCTCATGCAGGCCCAGGCCGACATCGCCCAGATCCCCGTCGACGTCTACCCCCACGCCCACGCCACCGCCCTGGGCGCGGCAGCCCTGGCCCGCTGCGCCCTCGACCCCACGCTCGGGCTGAAAGAGGCGGTCGGCGACTGGCAGCCGGCCGCCGTTCACGAACCCCGCTGGTCCAAGGACAGGGCCGAGGAGTTCCGAGCCAGGTGGGCGAAGGCCGCCGCGGCCCGCGTCACCGAGGGGGCGCACTCATGACCGCCGGCCCCGGACGACCGGACCAGGGCGTCTTCGACGTCGCCGTGATCGGCGCGGGCATCGTCGGGGCGGCGATCGCACGCGAACTGTCCGGCTGCGACGTCTCCGTGGCGCTCCTCGAAGCCCGCGACGACGTGGGCGACGGAACGAGCAAGGCCAACACCGCGATCCTCCACACCGGCTTCGACGCCCGGCCCGGCACCCTCGAATCCCGGCTCGTCGCCCGCGGACACCACCTGCTCAACGCCTACGCCGAAGCCACCGGCATCCCCGTCGAACACACCGGCGCCGTGCTGGTGGCCTGGAACGACGAAGAACTCCGGGCCCTGCCCGGCCTGAAGGACAAGGCCGAGGCCAACGGCTACGGGCTCTGCCGCGTCATCGGACCCGAGGAGGTCTACCGCGACCTGCCCGACCTCGCGGAGGGCGTGCTGGGCGGACTGACCGTCCCCGGCGAGTCCATCATCTGCACCTGGACCACCAACCTCGCCCTGGCCACCGACGCCCGGCAGCGCGGCACCACCCTCCTCCTCAACCACCGGGTCACCGCCGTCGAGCAAGGGGAGGGGACGACCACCCTGCACACGTCGGCCGGTGACGTACGGGCCCGCTGGACCGTCAACGCCGCCGGCCTCGGAGCCGACCGCATCGACCGCCTCTTCGGCCACGACCGTTTCACCGTCACACCCCGCCGGGGCGAGCTGCTGGTCTTCGACAAACTCGCCCGGCCCCTGGCCGACAGGATCGTCCTTCCGGTGCCGACCTCCCGCGGCAAGGGCGTCCTGATCGCCCCGACCGTCTACGGCAACGTCATGCTCGGTCCGACCGCCGAGGACCTCACCGACCGCACCGACACCGCCACCTCCGAAGACGGCTACGAGTTCCTCCTCGCCAAGGGCGAACGCCTCATGCCGTGTCTGACGGCCGAGGAGGTCACCGCCGGCTACGCGGGCCTGCGCGCCGCGACCGACCACCCCGACTACCTCATCGAGGCCGACCCGCACCGGCGCTACCTCCTCGCCGGCGGCATCCGGTCCACCGGCCTGAGCGCGGGACTCGCCATCGCCGAACACGCCCGCGCCCTCCTGGAGGAGGCCGGCCTCGCCCTGACCGCCCGCGACGACCTGCCCGACCCCCCGCGGATGCCCAACATCGGAGAAGCCTTCCCGCGCCCCTACCAGGACGCCGGCCTCATCGCCCGCGACCCCGCCTACGGCACCATCGTCTGCTTCTGCGAACGGGTCACCGAGGGCGAGATCCGCGACGCCTGCCACGCCCCCGTGCCCGCGCGCAGCCTGGAGGGACTGCGCCGGCGCACCCGCGCCATGAACGGCCGCTGCCAGGGCTCCCTGTGCGGCGCGACCGTCGCGGCCCTGCGCGAACGGCACCACGCCCACGACGTCTGCAGCAGCCGGCCGAAGGACCGCCCATGACCCAGCCGCCCCTGATCACGCCCGACGTCCTCGTCATCGGCGGCGGACCCGCGGGCCTGACCGCCGCCACCGAACTCGCCCGACTCGGCGCCGGACACGTCCTGGTCGTCGACCGGGAGGAGACCGCCGGCGGCATCCCACGCCACAGCGACCACACCGGCTACGGTCTGCGCGACCTGCGCCGTGTCATGTCCGGCCCCGCCTACGCCCGCCACCTGGTCCGGCAGGCCACCCGGGCCGGGGCGGAGATCCGCACCCGCACCATGGTCACCGGCTGGGCCGGCGACCGCACCGTCGACATCACCGGCCCTGAGGGCCGCCGGCAGATCCGCGCGCGCTGCGTGGTCCTCGCCACCGGCGCCCGGGAACGGCCCCGTGCCGCACGCCGCATCCCCGGCGACCGCCCCCAGGGCGTCTACACCACCGGCCTGCTCCAGAACCTCGTCCACCTCCACCACCGGCCCGTCGGCGAACGGGCCGTCATCGTCGGCGCCGAACCCGTCAGCTGGTCCGCGGCCGTCACCCTCCGCGCGGCCGGCTGCACCCCCGCGCTCATGATCAGCCGTTACCCGAAAGCGGAGTCCCACGCAGCCCTCACCGCGGCCGGACGCGCCCTGCTGCGCGTCCCCGTCGCCACCCGCACCCGCATCACCCGCGTCCTCGGCAAAGGCCGCTGCCAGGCCGTCGAGATCGAACACCTCGACACCGGCCGCCGCCGCACCGTCGCCTGCGACACCGTCGTCTTCACCGGCGACTGGGTCCCCGACCACGAACTCGCCCGCACCGCCGGCATCACCCTCGACCCGGGCACCCTCGGCCCCCTGACCGACACCGCGCTGCGCACCAGCCGGCCCGGCGTCTTCGCCGCCGGAAACCTGCTGCACCCGGTCGACACCGCCGACGTGGCCGCCCTCGACGGCAGACACGTCGCCCGGCACGTCATGGCCCACCTGAACGGCGGCGGACAGCCGGCCGGCGGCGTCCGTCTCCTCGCCGACGCCCCCTTCCGCTGGGTCGCCCCGCAGATCCTGCGCCCCGGTGACCCGGCGCCCCCACGAGGCCGCCTGCTGCTGTGGACGGAGGAGTTCGTCCGCTTCCCCGTCGTGACCGTCCGCCAGGACGGACGGATCCTCACCCGGCGCACACTCGCCCGGCCCGCGGCCCCCGGCCGTGTCTTCCGCGTCCCCTTTGGCCTGCTCCGGGGAGTGTCGGCCACCGCGGGCCCCGTCCACATCGGCCTGGACTAGCCGGACCGCGGCCTTCGAGGAACCGACTCGAGGCACGGGTCCCGGCCGGTGGCCGACCGCCGGGGCGGCGGAGGGGCACTCACCGGTCGTCTAGGGTGTGCACATGTTGCTACGACGCCTCTCCATATCCGTCGGACTCAGCAGACCGGAAGCCGTGCCGGCCAGGGCAGTTGAGGTTCCGTCTGCTCGCGGAGGACGCCGGTGAACAGGCCGCTGAGGGCTGTGGCGATCTTCTGCGGGCTGCTGATGCTCGGTCTGCTGCTGCGTGCGAACTGGCTGCAGCACTTCAAGGCCCCGGAACTCGCCACCGACCAGAACAACCGACGGGTCCAGATCGAGCGGTTCGCCGCTCCCCGCGGGGACATCATCGTGGGCGGCCGGGCCGTCACCGGCTCCGCCGAAGCCCCGAGCACCGACCTCAAGTACAAGCGGACCTACGTCGACGGGCCCATGTACGCGCCCGTGACGGGGTACGCGTCGCAGGCACAGGGCATGACCCTGCTGGAGCGGACGTACGATGGCATCCTGACCGGGCAGGACGACCGGCTGGCCTTCCAGCGGTTCGCCGACGTCGTCACCGGAGAGGGGCGGCGTCCCGGGTCGGTGGTCACGACCATCGACCCGAAGGCGCAGAAGGCCGCCTACGACGGGCTGACCGATCTGAAGGGTGCGCGGGGCGCCGTGGTCGCCCTGGACCCGCGGACGGGGAAGGTGCTGGCCCTGGTGACGGCCCCCTCCTACGACCCGTCGGTGTTCGCCGGCAACACGTTCAAGGAGTCCGACAAGTTCGTCGCGCTCGACAAGGACAAGCGCAAGCCGCTGGCCAACCGCGCCCTGCGCGAGACGTACCCTCCGGGGTCGACCTTCAAGATCCTCACCGCGGCGGCGGCGCTGGAGCACGGGATCGTCACCGACATCGACGCACCCTCGGACGCCGTCTCCCCCTACCCCCTGCCGCAGTCCACCAACAGGATCGGCAGTGAGGCCGGCGACGCGATCTGCGGCAAGGCGTCGATGAAGACGGCCATGCAGTACTCGTGCAACAACGTCTTCCTCGACGCGGCGGCCAAACTCGGTCAGGAGAAGCTGCGGGAGACGGCCGAGAAGTTCGGCTTCAACGAGGACGTCTACTCCGACGACTTCGGCGACCTGCTCGCCACCAAGAGCCTCTACCCGGACAACCTCGACAAGCCGGGTACGGCGCTGACCGGTATGGGACAGGGCAGCCTCACCAGCACGCCCATGCAGATGGCCATGGTCACCGCCGCGCTGGCCAACGACGGCAAGCTGATGCAGCCCTACATCGTCGACGAGGTCCGCGGCCCGGACCTCAGCACCCTGGACAAGACGCAGCCCGCGATGATGAGCCAGGCGGTCTCCGCCGCCACCGCTCAGAAGGTCCAGCAGATGATGGAGTTCACCGCCAAGGAGGGCAGCGCCCGCCGGGCCCAGATCGACGGCATCACGGTCGGCGGCAAGACCGGTACCGCGCAGCGCGGCGTCGACGTGGCCCAGCAGGTGCCGTACGGCTGGTTCGTCTCCTACGGCAAGAAGCAGGACGGATCCTCCGTCGCCGTGGCCGTCTTCATCGACCCGACCGACATGGACATCTCGCGCGAGGACATCTCCGGTGGCCGCCTCGGAGCGCCCATCGCACGCAGTGTCATGCAGGCGGTCCTGCAGCGTTAGGGACCGGCCGGGTGCCCGTCCGCTCCGTCCGCACGCGCACGGAGCGGACGGGCACCTCAGTCCTCCTCGTCGGAACCGCCGAGTTCCGATTCGAGTGTCCGCATCCTCTCCGCGGGACAGGCCCTGCGCAGATGCCCGATCGCCTCGTGCACCGACAGCGCGTCGTAGTCGGAGGGGATGAGCCCCCGGGAGAGCAGCACGTTGAAGACCCAGTGCACGCCCGCGTCGCCGGCGCGCCAGACCGCCTTCGCGGCCTCCTGCTTCACCTGCGGCGCCGAGGCGTGGCCGAGGATGTCGGCGATGCTGGTGAGGTTCACCGCGTTCTCGCCGGTGAAGATCTGCAGGCACTGGACGACGACCCTGTCGTCGGGGTGGTGGAGGAAGGCGTCGATCCAGCCGGTCCTCAGCAGCCGCCCCGGATCCTCGTCGGCGTCGACGTACGCCCGGTACTCGGCGTCGTCCGGCCAGAGGTAGGGCAGCGGCCGCCGGCCGAGGAACTCGCCGACGTCGACGCGCCAGGGCACGCGTACGGGCCTCTCGCGCCACAGGTCGCCTGCCCAGCCCTTGCCGGAGAGCGTGACCATCCCGTCGCTGTCGGGCCCGTCCCGCACCGTGCTCCACCGCCGCTCCTCCGGCTCGTGCGCCGGTGGCGGCGTGGGTGTTCTCCCGGCCGGTTTCCTCCGGAAGCGTTCGAACAGCATCGCGATCTCCCCTTTCGGCCCTGACGGCCTCGCGTGTTCACGCCCCGACGTGGATGTGGGCCGCCCACAGGAACGGATTTCCCGCACGGGTGACGGGACCCGGCAGGTCGTGCCCGTCGCGCACGGCGACGAGGGCGCGGTGCAGCGCGTGCGCCGCGCGACGGGTGTCGAGGCCGCCCTCCGCGGTGCGCAGGTGGGCGTAGAAGCGGTCGGCGATGGTGACGCAGAGCCGGTCGTCGACCTCCCAGAGGGTGCCGACGACCTGCGGGAAGCCGGCGATCTGGAACGCCGAGGCGAGGTGGATGGCCTCGTCGAGGAAGGCCCCGTGGACGACGGAGGCGGTGCGGCAGGCCGAGAGATAGGCGAGTTGGGCGTGGTCGAGGACGACCGGAGCGAGGGCGGCGACGGTGAGCGGGTCGCGCTCGTGGTCCTGGAGCAGCAGGCGGCTGAGGGACGGGTCCGTGGCGTCGCTGTGCCCGTGGCAGGCGAAGTGCGCGACGGGACAGTCCCGCAGCCGTGTCAGCACCTCTGCCTTGACCGGCACCGCCGGGTCCTCACCGCCGTCGAGGACCACGAGCCCGGGCAGATGCCCGCGCAGCGCGGCCACCTCGTCGCTCGCGTGGTGCAGGCGGCCGCCACCGGGCAGCCCGGGGGTGACGGGCATCGCGACGCCCAGGGCGCGGGGGATGCCGGCCGGTGACGGGTCCGCGGCGGGGACGCGCCGGCGGGCGTGGTGGAGCGCACGGACGCTGGGCGTGTACGAGGAGACCACCCGGTCCATCACCGTCCGCGGCGCGTCGCTGTCCGCGGCCCCGGTCCGGTGCCCGGCGGCGTGCAGCGGCAGCAGGCTGAGCAGGCCGCTCGGCACCCACCACAGCCGTGGCCAGGTCCCCGCCTCACCGGCCGGCCGGTGCCGAAGGCCCAGCCGGTCCAGGACCGGTCCGGCTGCCGCGTCCCACAGCCACTCCAGTACCTCACGCAGGCGTGCCTGGGCGGCGCGCCGCTCGGTGCCGTCGCCGCCCGCCACCGCCGCGTGCAGGGCGCCGAGGAAGGCGTCCGTCCGGGCGGTCACGCTCTCGAAACCGAGCGCGGGGAGCGGGAGCGCGGACACGCCGTCGCGGGTGAGCAGGAGCGCGTGACTGCCGTAGGTGCTGACGTTGAGCACCGCCAGCGGGCCGTGCTCCGCCACGCTCACCAGGTCCTCCTCGGCGGGCGGCAGGCCGAAGGAGGCGAATCCGTCCTTGCCGCGGATCTCGGCGAGCGTGGCGGCGAACTCGGCGGCGAGCGCGGGCCTGTTCGCCGCGGCGCGCGCGTGCGGCACTCCGGCGTGCGCTCCCGGCGCCGGGGCCGCGCAGTGGCCGGGCAGCGAGGATCCGCCCTCGGCGGGCGACGGTACGAGGAGTCCGGGTGTGGGCTGGTCGAGCAGGTCGCGCAGGCGGAGGAAGCGGTCGGCGAGTCCGGGGTGCCGCCCGCGGAGTTCCGACAGATCGTCCCGGGCTTCGAGGGCCTGGCCGATCAGGACGGTCCGCCCCGCCTCCAGCAGGCGCAGTGCGCGCGCGGCCGGGTCCGGGCCGCTGCCGGCCCGGTGTGCGGCGGCGAGGACGAGGGCCGCGGCGTCGCTCGCCAGCCGGCGGGCCTCGCCGAGCGCGTGCTGCTGGTCGCCGCGTGCGAGGCGGCGGGGGCTGACCTGCGGGAGCAGCAGCACCGCGGCTTCGAGGAGGTCCGCGGCCCGGGCCGGGTCCGTCGGGGCGACGAGATCGGCCGCTGCCCGTGCCGCGCCGATGCGATGGGAGGCGGGTGCGGAATCGGCACCAGCCGCCTCCGTGAGGGCGGCGACGGCCGCGTCGAGGTCGGCCGGGTCTCCGAAGCGTTCGTACCTGGTCCTGAGCGCGACGCCGTGGTTGCCGAGGACCTTCGAGCGCTCGGGATGGTGGGCGGGAGCCAGCGTCACACCGTCCCGGCCGACGGCGACGGCCTCGTCCAGGTCCGCTCTCCGGCCGGTCCGCCGGAACCGCAGGGTGAGGGCGTAGGAGAGATTCGACAGGTAGCGCGGGAGTTCGGTGTCGCGCCAGGAGGTGCTGCGGACGGCGCGGGAGGCCGCGTCGACGGCGTCGTCGATGTCGGACGTCGCGTCGGTCCGCCGGAAACGCGTGACCAGCGCGGCCGCGAGGTTGGCCAGGGGCACCGCCGACTCGTCCTCGTGGACGGCGGACTCCACCGCCTCGCGGCAGAACCGGACCGCTTCGTCCAGGTCGGACTCGTCGTGCGTGCGCTCGTGACGGCTCCACAGCAGCATGCCGAGGAACGCGAGCGCACGCGCCCGGTCCGCGGGCGCGCCGGAGGCGGCCGCCAGGCCCGCCCGGGAGAGGGCGATCGCCTCTTCCAGGTCGTCCGTAGAGGCGGTGTCCCGGAACCGTACGAACAGTGCCTCCGCCAGGGCCACGCCGTGCCGTACCGCGCCGAGGGTGCCCTCGGGGAAGAGCGTGACGGCGTCGCGGCCGACGGTGATCGCCTCGTCCAGGTCGGCCAGGCCGCCCGCTTGCTGGAAGCGGCTCTGGAGGGCGTGGAGGAGGGTCGTGCGGTAGGCACCCGTGACCTCGGGCCGGGCGGGGGAGGACGCCGCGGCGGCGGCGCGGGCGAGGGCGACCGCCTCGTCGAGGAAGGCCGTGCTGCGGCTCTGCATGGACACCATGGCCAGGGCGTTCACCAGGTGGGCGAGGTATCCCGGGCCCTCCGGGTCGCTGTGGGGTGTCACGGCGACCGCCTCGCGGCCCAGGGCGAGCGCCTCCTCGATGTCCGCGTCGGCACCGCCCTGTTCGTAACGGAGTACCAGCCGGTTCGCGAGATTGACCAGGAACGGTGCCCGCGCCGCGGGGTGACCCGGTGTCAGGGCGAGGGCCTGGCGCGCCAGCGCGATCGACTCGTCCAGGTCCGCGTGTGCACCGTACCGTTCGTACCGCAGATGCAGGGCGTTGCCCAGACTGGTCAGGCAGGCGAGCTGGTGGGCGTGGCCGGCCGGTCCCGCCCCGACGGCTCGCCGGGCGAGGGCGACGGCCTCCTCCAGGACCTGGGGCCGGCCGGTGCGGTGGTAGAGCGAGACCAGCCGGCCGCTGAGGTTGCTCAGGCTCCCCTTGCGCCCGCCGGACCCGGGCCGGCTCACGGCGAGCGCCGTGCGTTCCAGGTCGATCGACTCCTCCAGGTCCGCCATGGACCCCGTCCACTGGAATCGCCGGTGCAGCGCCGAGCCCAGGTTCGTCAGCGCGGCCTCGACGTCGAACGGGCCGGCGGGCGGGAGCGTGACGGCCCTGCGGCCCAGTGCGACGGCCTCTTCCAGATCGGCGGGCTCCCCGGTCCGGCCGAAGCGCTCCGCCAGGACGGCACCGAGGGCCGCGAGGAAGCCGGCGTTCGCGGGTTCCAGGGCCACGGCCTCGCGCCCGGCGGCGACCGCGTCGTCGAGATCGGCCGGCCCGGCGCCGGTCAGCTCGCTGCGCGCGTGCAGCGCGGCTTGCAGGTCGTACAGGACGCTCGCCCGGTCCTCGTGCCGCCGGGGCATGCGCGCCACCGCCGTGCGGTAGGCGCCGACGGCCTCCTCCAGGTCGTCCGTGGCGCCGGTCCGGTGGAACCTCTCCCACGCCTCGCTCCCGCGCCGGGACCAGAACTCCGCTTCTTTTCGATCGTGACCGCCGGTGAACGAATTCCACCGCATCCGGTACCTCGTTTCCGAATACCCCTGCCACACTGCACAGTTGGAGCCACAGGTGTGCTGCATCACTATAGGGAGGGCGCGTGAGGGACCTCGACCAGACGACCGTTCGCAGAGCGAACGCCGTGGCGTACGTCTGCCAGAACCTGGAGCCGCTCCGCGCCCAGCTCCTCGACGGGCAGCTCGGCGACGACGCGCCCCTGGAGCGGGTCGTGGCGGCCGTGCGCTCGGGCGGCGACGTCGACGGGGCACTGGAGGACCTGCACCTGCTGCTCCAGGCGGACGGCGACGCCCGGGGCGTTCACGGGCTCCACGACGCGCCGGGCTCCTCCCGCGGCCTCACGGGCGGTGAGCCGCCCGGCGGCCCCGGACCGCACCAGGTGACCGGTCTGTCCCGCGGCGGGGCGCCGGGGCCGGCCGACATCGTCTACCTGTGCCCGGCGCGCCGGTGCGCGCGCTTCTGGGCTCCGCACCCCACCATGCCCCTGGCACGCTGCGCCATCACCGGCCGACCGCTGCGACGGGACCGTCTGTGACCATGGGCGGCCTGCTCTCGGAACTCGGGAAGAAGCTCGCCGAACGCTGGCTGTCCCTCCTCGTCCTGCCGGGCGCCCTCTACCTCGCCGTCCTGGGCACGGCGGTGCTGCTCGGCCACGGCCACCCCTTCGACCTGAACCACCTCACCCACCGGATCTCCGCGACGGCCGAAGCCCGTACGCTGCGCACCACCGGCGGCCAGATCGTGGTCCTCGGCGCCGTCCTGGCCTCGTCGGCCGGGGTGGGGCTGGCCGCGCAGGCGCTGGGGTCACTCGTCGAACGCGGGTGCCTGGCAGCCGCCTGGCGCACCTGGCCACGCCCGCTGCGTGCCCTGGCCCAACTGCGCGTCGACCGCCGCCGGGACCGCTGGACGACGGCTGCCGGCCGCTACGACCGGCTGACGGCCCAGGCCCGGGCGGCCCGCGGCCGCGGCGAGCGCAGCGATCCGGCCGAGCGGTGGGCGGCCCACCTCGCCATGACCAGAATCGCGGCGGAGCGCCCCGACCGGCCCACCTGGAGCGGCGACCGCATCCACGGCGTCTCCGCCCGCCTGGACCGGGTGCACCAGCTCGACCTTGCCACGGTGTGGCCGTACCTGTGGCTCACCCTGCCCGACACCACCCGCACGGAGATCACCGCGGCACGTCAGTCGCTGTACCGCGGCAACACGCTCACCGCGTGGGCCCTGCTGTACCTTCCGGTCGCCGGATGGTGGTGGCCCGCCGTCCTGATCGGCCTCGCCCTGCTGCTCGCCGGCCGGTCCCGCACCCGTGCGGCGGCCGACGACTACGCCCTGCTGCTGGAGGCCGCGGTCCGGCTCCACGGCGGTGAACTCGCCGTCCGCCTCGGCCTGACCCCCGCATCCCCGACGACCGCGAGCAGGCTGCACACCGCCACCCTGCCGGGTCCCGCCCCGTCGCCGGACGGCGTGGACGGCACCGCGCCGACACCGCTCACCCCGGACCTCGGTGACGCTCTCACCCGCGCGTTGTACATACCTCCTCCCGCTCCACCGCCGGATTCCCTGTGAGCCCCCGCAGCAAGGAGCAAGCCCCATGGTGACGAGATGGACGCGGCAACTGCTCGACGAGGCGACCGCCCTCACGACGGAGAAACGCTACCGATCGGCTCTGGGACGTCTGCTGATGGTCCTCGATGTCTACCCCGGCCTGCCGGAGGTGCAGCGGCTGGCCGGCGAGTTGATCTACATCGGGGCACGGACGACGAGTGAGGCCGCTCCCGAGGAACAGCTCGGCCCCAGGCAGCTGTTCGACACCCGCCTGAACGCGGTCTTCTGCGCCTGCGAGGCACCGGGGTGCGGTGTGTCCTGGGTGAGCGCCCACCACCTGCTGGGCGACCACGGCGGTGGCGTATCGATCAGCAACCCGATGGGCGGACGCTGCGACGTCTGCGCCGTCACCGTCTGCAGGAGACATGCGCGACCCGCCGCCCTCGGCCTCGGCTGCCCGCGCTGCGGCCGGCACCTGGACCCGGTCCCCGCGCCCAACGGACGCCGGCACTCCGCCCAGACCGAACGCCTCAACAAGCCGCTGGTCCATGTGATCGTGCTGGTGGAGGGGAAGAGGCCGCCGTCGCCGGACTTCATGACCGGGCTCTGCGACAGCGTGATGCCCGACGTCTTCGAGGACAGCCCCCGCATCACCGGCAACTGCTCCCGCAGGTTCCGCGGGGACGAGGGCCGGACCGAGGCCGTCTTCCACGCGGGGGCGCTCGAGCCCGCCTACCTCACGGACGACTACGACCTTCGGATCCACCCCGGCAGACAGGCCGGCCGGCGGGGGCAGCGATGGGTGATCGCCAAGGTCTTCGAGAACCGCCCCAAACACGTGGACCCGGACAATCCCGCGCCACAGCACTGACCGGCACCGGCCCCTTCCCCCACGGCCGTCGTGCAGTGACCCCTAGCCGGTCTGGCGGTCCAGGACGCGGCGGGCGGCCTCGGCCTCCGCGGACGGCGGGGACAACTCGTCGAGAGTGTCGAGTTCGTCGTCCGTCGCCAGTTCCCGTTCCCATGCCTGCGCGAGCCGCTCCTGCTCCTCGCGCGGCTTGGCGCGGACGGCCTCCCGGTGGTCCGGGCCCAGGGCCGCCAGGAATCGTCCGACCGGGTCCGTCGGCATGCCGTGCTCCTTGTCGCCGGAAGGGTGGGTGCCGTTTCTTGTCCAGCATGGCCAGTACGGCCGCCTCCGGCCGCCCGACACGGCCGGAGGCCACCCCGATGGCCCTGCGCGTGCCCGCCCGGCCCGGTCTCAGGCACGGATCCCGTCGCAGGCGATGTGCAGATGCCGCGGCCCGCGCAGCACGGCGTTCCGCCGGTACGGCGGCGGGTCCTCCAGCAGACGTGGGTTCTCCAGCCTCCGGGCCAGTTCCGACAGGGCCAGCTGGGCCTCCAGCCGGGCGAGCGGTGCGCCGAAGCAGCTGTGGATGCCGCTGCCGAAGCCGAGGTGCTGGATGTCCTCGCGGTCCGGGTCGAAGCGGTCCGGGTCGCCGAAGCGCCGGGGGTCGCGGTTGCCGGACGCCAGGACCAGCCAGAGGGACGCGCCCTTGGGGATGTTCACGCCGTGGACCTCGACGTCGGCGAGAGTGGTGCGCTGGGGCAGCAGTTGCACCGGCGGCTCGAAGCGCAGCAGCTCCTCGACGACCGGCACGGCCAGCCGCGGGTCCGCGCGCAGTCGCTGCAGGACCTCCGGGTGGCGCAGCAGGGTCAGCATTCCGTTGGTGACGAGGTTGACGGTGGTCTCGTGCCCCGCGATCAGCAGCAGCGCCGCCGTGCTGAGCAGTTCCATCGTGCTCATCGTGCCGTCCGGGCCCTTGGCCGTGGCCAGCTCGGAGAGCATGTCGTCGCCGGGATTCCTGCGGCGCTCCTCGATCAGACCGGCCAGGTACATGCCGAGCTGCGTACGGGCGTCGTGGGCGCCCCTGCCCCGCTCGGCGGGATCCGCGTCCGGGTCGGGGTCCAGGCTCGCGGCGATGGTGTCCGCCCAGGTGTGGAAGCGCGCCTCGTCCTCGCGCGGCACCCCGAGCAGCCGGCAGATCACGGTCACCGGGAACGGGTACGAGAACTGCTCCACCAGGTCGATCCGCCCCGGGTCGCCGATGCCGTCGACGAGGCCGGAGACGATGCCGTGCAGCTCCGCGCGCATCCCGTCGACCCGGTGCGGGGAGTGCGGCGGGCCGAAGTGCCGGTTCGTCATGCGGCGCAGCCGGTCGTGCTCGGGCGGGTCGAGCCGCAGGAAGCTCGGCGGCAGGGCCATGTCCTCCTGGTCGGGCCCGGCCAGCGGGTCACGGGTGGCCGAGGACAGGTTGCGGGCGTCGGAGCTGATCCGGGGATCGTGGAGGAGACTGCGGATCTCGTAGTAGGTGCTGATGACGTACGGCCCGTCGTCCTCGTGGTACACCGGCGTCTTCCGCAGCTCCTCGTAGACCGGGTACGGATCGGCTCGGTTGGCGAAGTCCAGGATGCGGTGCAGCGGGGATTGCGTCATGGCGAGTCCTCGGGGCCGTGCGGGGGTCAGTGCGCGGGGGTGAACGTCATCCGCCGGTCGGCCGGCGAGTACCCGCTGAGGGTCACGGTGGGACCGTGGGTGGGGACCGACGGGTCGGGGAAGTCCGCGTCGACCGGCCGCTGCCCGTCCGAGCGCCGGTCGACCGTGGGGAACGGCGGCGGAAACGGCGCGGTCCTCTCGATCAGCTCCTGGTAGAACGGCAGCCACCGGGCCTGGTCGAAGGCGACCGCGCCGATGACACGCCCCTGGTACCCGTACACGCCGACGAAGCGGTGCTCCTTCAGCGACCCCTGCGCGACGAGGATCTCCGTCCCCAGCGACGGAGCCCCGACCGACTTGATGTTGACCCCGAACTGCGCGGACCAGAAGGCCGGTACGTCCATGTGGGGGAGCCGGTCGGTGCTCTCGCTGAGCATGTTGTGTGCCGCGATCCCGGCCTGGGAGACGGCGTTGCCCCAGTGCTCCAGGGACAGGAACTGGTAGCCGAACAGGGGGTGCGGGCAGCGGGCGACATCGCCCGCCGCGTAGACGTCGTCGGTCACGATGCCACGGATGTCGAAGGCCCGGCAGCCGGCGTCACAGGCGATGCCGCGGGGACCCGCCGCCAGTCCGGACCCGGCGAGCCATTCGGTGTTGCGGGTGGCGCCCAGCGAGACGATCACCACGTCGGCCTCCACGGTGGAGCCGTCGGACAGCTGCGCGGCGCGCACCCGCCCCGAGGCATCACCCTCCAGCGCGGTCACCATGACCCCGCACCGCAGGTCCACGCCGTGCTCGCGCTGGAGTTCGGCGGCGACCGCGCCGACCACCCCGCCGAGTGCGCCGACCAGGGGCGACGCGCCCCGCTCGGCGACGGTGACGGCGAGGCCGCGTTCGCAGCAGGCGGAGGCGATCTCCGAGCCGGTGAAGCCGGCCCCGATGACCAGGACCCGCCTCGGCCCCTCGGCCAGCCTGCGCGCGAGCGCGGCGCCGTCGTCGCGGGTCCGCAGCACGAAGACGCCGTCGAGTTCGGCCTGGTCCTCGTGCGGCCACGGCCGCGAGCGCACGCCGGTGGAGATCAGCAGCCGGTCGTACGGCACCTCGTCCCCGTCGGCCAGCCGCACCCGCTTGGCGGCCATGTCCAGTCCGGTGGCCGGGACGCCGAGCCGCCAGTTCGCATCGACGGACCGGCGTCTGGGCAGGGCGGTACGGTCGGCGCTCGCCCTGCCCAGCAGCACCTGCTTGGACAGCGGCGGGCGGTCGTACGGCTCGTGGGGCTCGGCTCCGATCATCGTCAGGGAGCCGGCGAAGCCCTGGTCGCGCAGGGTCTCCGCGGCCCGCAGTCCCGCCAGCGAGGCACCCACGACGACGATGCGCCCCTCGCGCCTGAACCGTTCCAGGGAACCGTCACCGAGCACCGGACACCGCCTCGGCCGGTGCGTCCACCGTGTCGACGAGGATGGCCTGCACGGGACATGCCGCCGCGGCCTGCATCACCTTCTCGCGCTGTTCCTCGTCGGCCTCCGGGCTGTACAGCAACGACTCCTCGCCGTGCATGGCGAAGACCTCGGGTGCCAGGAAGGCGCACTGCGCGTACCCCTGACAGCGGTTCAGGTCGACGGCGATCCTCAGCAAGGGATCAGTCCTCTCCAACGGCTCGGCCGGCCCCCTCGCACCACCCTCGCTGGCCGCGGGGCGTGCGGCGACGAGGAGGCGTCCGTTCGAGTGGCGGCGTCGTGCTCTTTCGGAGATGGTGGTGCCAGGTAGTCCCAGCACAGGGTTACGGCATCCACATCCCGGAACATCGTGTCCGCCGGTCGAACCACCACGGCGGCGTCTCCACCAAGGCACCGGCACGGACGAGGGAGAGCGCATGCATGTGTTGAGGAACACCGCACTGCCGGCACTGGCCGCAACCGCCGCACTGGCCCTCACGCCCCCGCCGGCGATGTCCGCCGACAACGGCGAGGGCACGGCGGCCGGCGTGGTGTGCGGCACCGACGCCGCCTCGGGACTCGCGGTGTCGGCCGGCCGGGCCGGGGACTGCTCGGCCGCCCTCCAGGTCGCGGGCGCCTACACCCGGGTCTGGAACGACACGGGCGGCGGCGCGGCCGCGACCGTGGACGCCGCCGGCTCCACGTGGAGCTGCGGCGAGCGGCAGGGCTCCCCGAACCCCTACCAGCAGTGCACCGACACCGGCGACAGCAGCCGATGGGTCACCCTGACGTCGTAGCCGGGGCACCCGGCTCCCAGCCCGGAGGTTCTCTCATGATGTCCATCCGTACCCTCGCGGCGGCCGCCTGCGCCGCGACGGTCCTGGGTCTGCCCGCGGCGGCCACGGCTGCGCCGCTGGCCACACCCGCCGACTGCGACGCCGCCCAGGCGGCGGCCGACAGGGCGGAAAGCGAGTTCGAGGCGATGAAGAGCGAGTACCTGGCCCAGATCGCCGACGGCGGCCATCCCGACGCCTCCCAGCGCCAGGCACTCGCGGACGCCGATGTCGCGCGCGCCACGGCCCGCGCCGAGGCCGAGCGCATCTGCAACGCCGTGTGACCAGGACGGTCACGGTCCGACAGGGATGGTCACGGTCTGACCGGGACGGTCACGTGGCCGGCTGGAGGAGCAGGCCGCGGATCTCGTGGGGGATCTGCTCGACAGCCGACTCCACCGTCCCGGGGGAGACCTGCCGGCGTACGACGGCGGTGACGACGGAGGCGATCTCCGGGACGTCCTCGGCCTTGACCTTGGCCTCCTGGGCGAAGCGGTTCACGTAGCCGTCGCGGTCGTACTTGATCGGCACGGCGCTCGGGTTCCAGCCGTCGTAGTAGACGCCCCGCAGCAGTTCCGGAAGCTGTGCGGCGAAGTGGGCGGTCACGTCGACGGTGAGCCTGTCACGGAACGTGTGCAGCCAGGCGCGCAGGACCCGGTGGGCGAAGTGACGGTCCTCCGTTCCCAGGGCCTCCGACACCGCTTTCAGCCAGATGTTCGCGGTATGGATGGCGTGTTCGAAATCGGGTGGGCGTGTGGCGGGCATGGTCTTTCCCTTCTCTGTTCTCGCTGCCCAGCCAGGTTCCATGCCAGGCACGGACGAAACGGCGACGAAACGGCTCCTCATGCCGGTGCCATGTCGGCGGCGTCGCGGTAGCGCAGCAGGACCGCCACCCCGTCCGCCGGGGACACGTGGTCGCCGGGCAGGACGATCAGTTCGGCACCCGTACGGACGGCGGCGTACAACAGGACGGCCGAGGCGGGTTCCGGATGGGCCGACGTCACGCCGAAGGCCGTGAGCTCCTCGTACGACAGCGCGATCCAGGGCGGCTCCTCGGCCGTCCACAGCTCGTCGGGCAGTGCGGGGGAGCGGGTGAGCAGCAGGGACCGGGCCTGGGCGCGCTGCAGTGCGGTGACGGCAGCCGTGATGCCTTCCGACCTGTGGGGGTGGCGGGCCCGCTGGGCCTGGAAGGTGTCCACCTGGCGCTGGTCCTCGTCGCTCAGCCGCCGCTCCAGGACCCGGCCCGCTTCCGCTTCCAGCAGGGCGCGGCCGGGTGCCGTGCCGTCCGCCGCACCACTGTCGCTGTCGACGAGCGCCACGCGGTTGTGCAGATGGATCGGCATCCGGTTGACCAGCACTCCGGCCGCCCAGCCGTCGTCCTCGTGCCGGCCCAGGACGAGCACCTCGGTCCGGTGACGAGCGGCGAGGTCGCCCAGTTCCTGTGCGATGCGCCGGGCCGTCTGCGGCCATTCGTCCACCGGCACCTGGTGGCTGAGCCGCGGACCCGGACTGACCCGGGCGAGCGGCCAGTGACCCGTCTCGGCGATGGCGCAGATGTGGTCCGGTGGCCGGTCCTCGCCCGGCTCGTCGTCACGGGGCGCACGCTCGTCGTGGAACAGCAGGACGGCCATGTACGGGATGTCGGGCGCGCGCTGCACGGCCGGCGGCATGGCGTCCGGGAGCGCGCCGAACCGGGCCGTGTCCCGTGCGGGAGGCTCGGGCAGCGCCGCCGCCAGGACGAGGCGGCCGTGCGCGGCGAACAGGGCCTGCCCGTGCCGGCCGGGCACCTCGTGGTCGGTTCCCACCGCGGCGTCCAGCGCGGAGACGGTGCCGGCGTCGGCGCCCTGCTCGAACAGGGCGTCCCGCAGGTGTCGCCGGCGCAGGTCGATCGCCCTGCCGGGATCGTCGACGTCCTGGGACGTGTCGACGCACACGCTGGCCCAGGGGCCCGGCTCGGCGAACAGAGGGTCCAGGAACGAGAGTTTCATCGTCGTGTGCTCCGGTCATGTGCGGGCCTCGCGGTCGGGGCTGGTTCGCCGGTGCGGGCGGCGGCTGCCACGAGCCGGGGATCACCGCGTCTGGTCGCCTGGGCCGAGGCCGGGCCGCTCGGGCATGGCGAGATGGGCGAGGTCCCGCGGGGGAGGGGTGGTGACGGGCCACAGCGGCGCCGGGGTGCCGTCCGCGATGGCGGCGGGAGCGTCGGTCAGGTGCATCCGTTCGCGCAGCCGGCCGTAGAAGTCCATGGGTCCCAGGCGTACGGCGCGAAGTCTGCGCGGGGCCGGGTAGACGCCGATCCAGTCACCCGGGTCGAGGACGCCGCGCAGTTGGCCGTCGATGCTGATGGCGGCCCTGCCCGAGCGTTCGAGGACACGCAGCCCGACGGGTTCGTCCGGGGCGGCCACGACGGAGCGGTTGAACGTCATGTGGGGTGCCACCGGTGTGAAGATCACGGCGTCGGCCCTCGGCGAGACCACGGGCCCGCCGGCCGCGAAACTGTAGGCGGTCGAGCCGGTGGGCGTGGCGACGAGCAGTGCGTCGGCGGAGTACGAGGCCAGCAGACGGCCGGCGAGATAGACCCCGACCGACACCTGCCGGTCCCTGACCAGCTTTTCCAGCACCACGTCGTTCAGCGCGGCCACATCCAGCGGGATGCCCCACTCATGGCCGGCTTCGCAGTCCGTACGCACATGCGGCGGCGGCAGGAGAGGCCCGCGCCCATAGCGCATCAGCGACTCCATGTCGGAGGGCACGACCAGGCGGCGCGAGGACCGCATGGTGAGCAGCATGCGCTGCTCGACCTCCATCCGGTCCTCGCCCACGGCGTCCAGCGCGGCGCGCACCCCCGCGGCGGGAACCTCCGTCAGGAAGCCCACCCGCCCGAGGTCGACCCCGAGGACCAGTGCGTCGACGGCGGCGGCGAGCCGGGCACCGCGCAGGAACGTGCCGTCACCGCCCAGGGTGACGATGAGGTCCGGGTCGCCTGCCGCCGCCATCTCCTCGCGGGCGCTGTGCCGTCCGCCGTCGTTCCACACGTCGATGTCCTTGCACCGGACCGTGTGTTCGTGGCACCACGCCCGTACGACGTGCGCGGCCTGGACGGCCTCCGCACGTCCGCCGTGCACGACCAGGCCGATGCGACTCACCGACACGTCCGCCTCCGGCCTGCCTCAGCGCCCGTGCCGCATCCGCGCCGGGGCCATGGCGTCATGCGTGCGGGTGGAGTACGACCTTGGTGTAGCCCTCGACCCGCTTGTCGAACTTCTCGTACGCCGTCGGAGCCTGGTCGAGGGGCAGCTCGTGCGACACGACGAAGCTGGGCTTCGCACGGCCCTCGATGATCAGGTCCCGGAGCTGACGGTTGTACCGCTTGACGTTGCACTGCCCGGTGCCCATGCGCAGTCCCTTCTCGAAGAGACGGCCGATGGCGACCACCAGCATGCCCTGCCTGGCCTGCTCGTCCGGTCCGCCGGGATCACTCGGGACGTACAGCCCCGGCACGCCGAGGGCGCCCGTCGGCCGTACCGTCTCGACGAGCGAGTTCAGGACGGTCGCCGGCTCCTCGCGATCCTCACCGCGTGCCTGGGCCTGCGCCTGGTAGCCGACGGCGTCGATGCCCTTGTCCGTGCCCTGGCCCGCGGTCTGCTCCTTGATCTGCTCCGCCGCGTTGCCCGCGGTGAAGTCGATGGGCACGGCACCGATCTCCGCGGCCTTCTGCAGGCGCTCGGCCACCCGGTCCACCACGAACACCTTGCTCGCACCGCGCAGCATCGCCGAGTAGGCCGCCATCAGACCGACCGGGCCGCCGCCGTACACGGCGACGCTCTCACCGGGCCGTACGTCCGCCAGCTCGTTGCCGTGGTAGCCGGTCGGGAAGATGTCGGCGAGCAGGACGAAGTCGGTCTCCATCTCGGTGCCCTCGGGCAGCTTCAGGCAGTTGAAGTCGGCGTACGGCACCCGTACGTACTCGGCCTGGCCGCCGGTGAACGGGCCCATCGCCACATAACCGTAGGCACCGCCGGCGAACCCCGGGTTCACCGTCAGACAGAACCCCGTGTAACCCGCCGTGCAGTTCTTGCAGAAGCCGCAGGCGACGTTGAAGGGCATGACGACCCGGTCCCCGCGGCTGAGCGACGTCACACCGTCACCGGTCTCCTCGATGACTCCGAGGTTCTCGTGGCCGAACACGATGCCCGGCTCGGCGGCGGTGCGTCCCTCGTACATGTGCAGGTCGGAGCCGCAGATGGCGGTGGACGTGACACGGACGATCACATCGCTCGGGTGCTGGATCCGGGGATCCTCCACTTGCTCGACCGCCACTTCGAACGGTCCCTTGTACACGACGGCCCTCATGCTCCAGCACCTCCACTAGACGTGCCTGATCGCTCACAGTCGGGTACAGCAGTTTTCTGTGTTGCACCTCATACTCCAGACTCGTCCATGATGAGAGGATTTGCACCAGGGCCGCTGGGGTCCTGTCACACGCATTCCGGAAGGTGCAGAATCTTGTCGCGACGTCTCGGCACACTGCTCGTCCCGGTACCGGGCCTGTCCGGGACCACGTATCCGGTGGGGACCCGTGTCGCCATCCGCGGCACCGGTGGCTCCGTCGACGGTTTCGTCAACGGCGACTGGCTGCCTCTCGCCTGGTGGGAGTTCGCCGACGTCCGGCAGGACGACGCCGCGGACATGTGACCCCTGTCACGCCGATGACCTCCGTGGGCGCGCCTACAGTGCCGTAGACGCGCCCACGGTTTTCCCGGAAACCGTCCGCCGGGCTCAGCTCAGCGGCTGCACCCGGATGTCACGGAACCGGACCTTGTTCCCGTGGTCCTGGAGGCGGATGGCCCCGGCCGACGGGCCCTCGGGCGCGCCCGCGCCGGTCGGGCCGTCGATCACGACGTCGTCGTGGATCTTCCGGCCGTTCCACACCACGGTCACCCGCGCATCGGCGGTCTTGTTGCCGCTGTCGTCGAATCGCGCCGCGCGGAAGGTGATGTCGTACGTCTGCCAGGTCTCCGGCGCCGTGGCCGCATTGACGTCCGGAGCCTTCTTCAGGTAGATCGCCCCGGCCTCGTTCGTGTCGAGCGTCGGGTCACCGTACGAATCGAGGATCTGCAGCTCGTACCGGTCCTGGAGATAGATTCCGCTGTTGCCCCGATCCTGGCCGGTCACGTCGTCGGGCAGGAGCGGGACCCGGAACTCCACGTGCAGCTTGAAGTCCTGGTAGGCGTCCTTGGTGCGGATGTCACCGCAGCACACCTCCATGGACTCCTCGGCGGTGAGCGGCCACTCGACCGGCCGTCCGTCCGTGTGCTGCCACTGCTCCTGGGAACCGGCGGTGCCGTCGAAGAGGGCGACGGCGGTGCCGTGCGGGCGCACGGTGATCAGGTCGAGATTGACGTGGCCGGAGTCGCCCGGATCGTACCGGTACGCGATGGTGTTCGTCCCCTCGCGCAGAGTCACGCGCTCGGTCTGCGTCGACCAGGCTTCCCACGTGCCGGTCGAGGCGAGTTTCGTCTGTCTCAGCTTCTCCCCGTTGACGTACAGCGACAGGGACTTGGTGCCCTGGTAGGGATTGGGCCCGTTGGAGTAGCGCAGGTTGACGTCGTAGTCGCCGGCCTCGGGGACGGTCACGTCGAAGGTCGTCGCGACCTTGCCCTCGGTGTTGTAGCGGTCGACGAAGCCGCTGCCCGAGTAGCCCGAGTGGTCGGTGTTGACACCGGCCGTCCCGGTGAGCCGCGCCTCCTCGGCCTCGTACAGCGTGGCGGGCGGGGGCTGCTTCCCCGGCAGCGCGTTGAGCGTGTACCAGGCCTCGGTGCTCCACAGCGCCTCGCCGGACGCGGACGCGAACGGCCGCGGTGAACGCAGGTGCACGACGCGGCCGGGCTCGAGCCCGTCGAGGCGCAGCCGGACCGTGCGCCCGTCGTCGGCGAGCGTCGCCGAGCGAACGGCGAGCCGCTCCTCCGCGATCTTCGGCCCTCCGTAGTCCCGCGTCGGGGTGTAGCGCCACTGCTCGGCCTGGTAGCGGGAGGCCAGTTGCTCCGCGGTGGCCTGCGACAGCGGCTGGGTGTACTCAAGGTCGAAGCCGCCGGGGACGGCCCGCATCTCCTTGATGTCGAAGGTGTTGCCGCCGTTCGGCGTGAGCTTCTGCAGCCCGAACTTCAGCTTGCCTTCCTGGCCCCAGTTGCCGTCGGCGCCGAGGCCGCCCGCGTAGATCGCGCCGTCGGGGCCCATGGTGATCCGGTTGACGCCGGCTTCGAGTCCCTGCGTGTAGCGGAACACGGCGCCCTGGTACTGCCCCTTGACCTTCTCCAGGTACGCGCGCTGGAGTCCGCCGTAGGTGACGTCCCCGAGCAGCATCTGTCCGGCGAAGCGTCCCTTGGTCAAGTACAGCGGTGTGCTGGGGGAGTTGGCGATCTCGTTCTGGGGCAGCCACAGCACCGGCTGGGTGACGGAACGGTCGTCGAACGGGCCCGCCGGCTCGGTGTAGTGGTTGAAGAAGCGGTCCTGCTTGATCTGGACGAGCTTCGAGGCGGGCAGCCAGCCCCCTTGGTTGTCGGTGGTGAAGATGGTGCCGCCGGGGCCCCAGCCGATGCCGTTCGGGGTGCGCAGGCCGCCCGCGACCGGGTGGATCCTGCCCGTCTTCTTGTTGATCTTGTACGTGGTGCCGCGGCCCGGCGCCGGCTGCGGAGTGGTGGTCGCGCCGCCGTAGTTGATGGCGACGGACAGGTTCACGTAGAAGTGGCCGTCCCGGTAGAGCAGCCCGAAGGCGAACTCGTGGAAGTTGCCGCTGTACGGCCAGGTGGCGACCGTACGGTACTCGTCGGTGACGAAGTCCCGGTTCTTGTCGACGAGTTCGGTCAGCTCGTGCTTCTGCGAGACGTAGAGCGAACCGTCGACGTACTTGATGCCCATCGGCTCGCGCAGCCCGCTCGCCACCTTCTTCACCGTCACCTTTTCGCGACTGGTGTCTCCGGTGACGTGGTCCAGGAGGTACACCTCACCCGCCGTGGTCTGGGACCCGCCCCAGGTGCTGATCGCCAGGCGTCCGTCGGGCAGCCAGTCCATGCCGGTGACCTGGGGCTCGAAGCCGTCCGGGCGCAGGTCGGTGAGGTCGAGATCGGGGCGCACGCCGGTCAGCGGCAGGCCGTCGCCCGGGCTGTCCGCTCCGCCCTCGCACTCCTTGCGTCCCGGAGCGGTGACCCGGACGACACCGGCGTCGGTGCTCAGGGCCTCGCTCGGCACGATGCCGAAGGCGTCCGCGCCCGGCGGCCGCCAGGCGAGCGAGAGGCGCTGCTCGCCGCCCCGCTCGAAGTAGTCGATGCGGAACGGGTGCCGTCCGGCGGTGAGTTGGACGGTGCCGTCCTTGGGTTCCGCTGCGTGCAGTCCGTCGTGATCGATGACCGTGCGGTCGTCGACGGTGAGCCGTGAGCCGTCGTCGCTGGTGAGGCGGAAGGTGTACGTCCCGTCTTCGGGGACGACGAGGTAGCCGGAGACCTCGGCGACGAAGTTGTCGGCGAAGCCGCCGAAGTCGCCGGCCGTGGACCAGTCGACGGTCGGCATCAGCTTGTCGTGGTTGGGCGTCTGGCCCGGCTTGAGCGTGCACAGCTTGCTGAGCGGCACCTGGGTGTCGAAGACCCGCAGGGTGACGCCGGGTTCCTGGGGCGGGATGTCGTCGGGGGCCGCGGCGGACGGCGGCGCCGCCCACACGCCCCCGGCGAGGAAGGCTCCGACGAGCAGGGGGGTGAGCCGTCTTCGGGCACGCTGGAACAGCCGTTGATGCATCGGTCCTCCAGAACGGGACCGGAGGCCGCCGGATCGCACTCCGGTCGAGCTGCGCGCCTCTCCGCGGGTGCGCGGGGAGGCGAGTACTCCTGCGCTTTCGCCGATACGCTAGGGACTTCTCACGGGCGCGTCCATACTTTGTCATGAATAAGTTCAAAGTCTGTCGGGAGCGGGCTTCCACGGGCCGTCAGTAGCTCAACGGAGCGCCGACGGAAGGTCGTTGGGAGGGAGGGCGGACACAACTCTGCCGGTGGCGAACGGCTCCGGCAGAATGTGTCAGGCGAATATCACGGACTTCGCCCGGAGGACGGCTGGTCGACTTATCTTGGTCGAGGGAACTCCGGCGCAGTCATTCATGGGCCCACCGGGGTGCACAGCTTCGCCGGAGTGCCGCTCCTGCCGTTTGGGGGCGACGTGAAGATCGAACTGCGTCAATTGGCTGCCAGCGTGCTGTTCGACGTCCCGGACGCCATGCACGAGGAGATCATCACCCTCATCGACACCGTGGCGACGGTGCCGGCAGCGCAGGTCTCCGACCTGGCCGCGGCGTTCGGTGACTGGTGCTGGCTGGTGTACACCACTCACGGTGACGTGGTCGAAGTGCTGGACGTCGGTTGCGCGCGATGAGACCGGGCCGCGCTCACTCCGATTCGCCGGGCACGGGGAGGGGCTGCCGCCACGGCGTGGACGTGTCGATCTCCGGTGCCGCCCCACGGAGCCTCCGCGCCGTAGCATCGGCCTCCGCAGCGGAGCGAGATGAGACGGCGAGGAGCCGGAAGGGAGCGGAGGCCCGGAGTTCGACGCACACCACGGGTCTGCCGGGCCGTACGGCGACGAAGTCCTCACCGGCCTGATGGCCGCGCACCCCGAGGCACACGGCGCCGGGAACGGTGATGCCGCGCTGCTGGGTTCCCCGCAGGGCGCGCCACCAGTCGGGTTCGACCGTCACCCGGCGCACCGCCGCCAGCGGCACACGCACACCGCTCCGGCGGGCGGCGGCCCGTTCCCACCACACCAGGCGTACGACCAGTTGATCACCGGCGACGAGTATGCGCGCCATCGTTCAGCACCTCCCCTCCATCATCGCTCCGAAGGGGCGATGAGGCAGGTGTACGCTCCGCTCGTTCCGACGCCGATACGAGCGGCCCGTGGAATCAGGTCCGGGTCAGGCCGGCCGACGGCCGCCATCGAGCAGGCCGGGTCACCCACCACCTTCGCGGCAGCCATCCGCCGAGCGGCGGCCACCGCGGCCGACGACGTGTACCACGTCGTGGTCGCCGGTCCGCTGCTGCTCGGTTCCGGCACAGGGGTCGAGGTGAACCTCGGGGTCGGCGTCGGCGTCGGCGTCGCCGTCGGCATCCGCTTGTCCGGCGCACGAGACCGTGACGGTGCCGGTTCGGGTGCCTTCTTGGTGTGTGTGGGTGGTTTGGGAGTCGCCTTGGGCGGTGGGTGGGGTTCGGGCGTGGTTCTGGGCGGCCGCAGCACGGGTGGTGTGGTCGTGGCGCGGGCGTGGGGCGGTCTCGGTGCCGGTTCGGGCGTCCTCTTGGTGGCAGTGGGATGTCTTGGCGTCGTCTTGGTGGCAGAAAGACGTTCGGGTGCCGTCTTCGTGGCCGCGGGACGTTCGGGCGCCGTCCTGGTGGGAGCGGGACGTTCGGGTGTCGTCCCGGGCGTCCGCGCGGCCGGCGGAGCGGGTGGCGTCCGGGGGCGCGGCGGACGATCGCTCGGCGGCGCCGGTTGCCGGTGACCGGGCGTTTCAGGCTGCGGGGGCTCCAGGGGAGTGCGGGTCGGCCTGGGGTGTGCCGTACTTGACGCGGTCGGCGAAAGGGACAGGGGCGGTAGCGGGGCCAACGTCGGCAGCGACAGGTCGGTCGAGGGCGACGGTATCGGGGCGGGCTCTTCGCCGTCCGGGGCGACCAACGTCCACACGCCGAGGCCGCCGAGGACCAGCACGGCGGCGCCGCCGGCGATCCACGGGGCCCGGCGGGGCGGACGTCGGTGACGGTTCATGGTTCTCACTGTCACCTGTGGGCCGACCGGCCGCTCGTGGCGTCCGCCGTACGGCGGACGGCAGCGGCACCGGATCAGGACACCGGCTCAGTCACTCGCCGCCGGTGTCAGGGAGAGGTCCCAGTACTCGGCGTAGCGGCCACCGGCCTGGAGCAGTTCGTCGTGGCTGCCGTCCTCCACGATCCGGCCGCCGTCCAGGAAGACGACGCGGTCGGCGCGTCGGACGGTCCGCATCCGATGCGCGACCATCACCACCGTCCGTCCGGCCATCAGCCGCTCGATGCCCTCGTGGACGGCCGCCTCGTTCACCGGGTCCAGAGCGGAGGTCACCTCGTCCAACAGCACGATGGGCGCATTCTTCAGCAGCGCTCGCGCGATCGAGACGCGCTGGCGCTCACCCCCCGACAGCAGTGCGCCGCCCTCGCCGACGTTCGTCGCCCATCCGCCGGGCAGTCGCTCGATCACCTCGTCCAGCCGCGCCGCGGTCGCCGCCGCCCGCACCTCGGCCGCGCCGGCATCGGGACGGCCGAGGCGCACGTTCTCCTCGATCGTCCCGTCGAAGAGCCAGACGTCCTGGAAGACGATGGCGATCTGCGCCATCAGCACCTCCGGGTCGATGGCGCGTACGTCCACGCCACCCACACGCACCGCGCCCGTGTCCACGTCGTGGAAGCGTGCGAGCAACTGCAGCAGTGTGCTCTTGCCGGCACCCGACGGCCCGACCACGGCCAGCCGCTGTCCCTCGGGCACGGACAACGACACGTCGTCGATCACCGTGCGCCCACCGCGGTGGAAGGTGACGGACTCGAACCGCACGTCGCGGCCCACCGGCTGGACCGGTTCGGCAGCCTCCGGCAGCGGCTCGGTGCGCAGCACCGTGTCCAGCCCCGCCAGCACGGTGCGGGCACCGCGCAGGCTGCCACCGATGTCCGACAGCGACAGCAGCGGATCGGCACAGCGCGCGGCCAGCACCAGGATCGTCAACGTCTCCGCGGCGCCGATGCTCCCGCCGAGCGCCAGGTGGGTGCCGAGAACCAGCAACACCGTGAACATCGCCTGCACCGTGAGCGTCAAGCCCAGGACGCCGGGCAGCGCCGACCGGGTCGAACGCCGGGACGCGCGCTCGACGTCCCGCAACGAGTCGTCGAGCAACCGGAAGCGTTCGGCGGTCCGGCCGCCGGCTCGCAGCACCGGCTGGGCCTGCAGGTATTCGACGACCCGTGCGGTGGCCTCCTGGTCGCGTTCGGTGCGTTCCGCGTCGCCCGCCGCCGTCGAGCGTGCCGTCCGGATCTGTATCGCCGCCACGACCGGGGCGGCGGCCAACGCCGCCAGTCCCAGCTGCCAGTTGAAGGCCAGGATCACGACGGTGATCGTCAGGGGAGTGACGCAGGCGGAGACGAAGGGTGCCAGCAGATGCGCGATCACGCTCATCGCCTGCAGCACGCCACGGCTGGCCAGCACGGACACCTCCCCGACGCGACCCGACTCGTACCACCCGACGGGCAGTCGGGCCAGATGATCGCCGAGACGGTGGTACAGACCCCGCAGCAGCGCGGCCCCCACGCGGAAACCGGACAGATCGCTGATGTACCGCAGCGCCGCGTAGGCGGCGACGGCGGCTCCGAACGCGGCCAGCCAGGGCCAGGCATCCCCGGGCGTACTCCCGAACAGCGCGTTCAGCACCGGTACGAGCAGCGCGTAGGACAGTCCCTCGGCGATCGCGGTCGTCGTCATCAGGGCCACGGTGCGACGCAGCGGCCGGGCGTACTCGCGGCCCAGCACGCGCAGCAGCATGCGAATCATCGGGTCTCGTCTCCTCGTGACGCGCCGGCGTGGGTTTCGGTCCGGTCGGCGACCGCCGGCCGGTGGGCGTGCCAGAACGCGGCGAACCTCCCGTTCCGCGCCGACAGTTCGGCGGGGCTGCCGCGCTCGACGACCGACCCGTTCTCCAGCATCACGACGGTGTCGGCGCCGGCGACCGTCTCCGGGCGATGGGCGATGAGCAGAATCGTCCGGTCGCCCTCCAGCGAGGCCAGGGTTCGGCGCACCGCCCGTTCGGTCTGCGGGTCGGCGAAGGCGGTCGCCTCGTCCAGCACCAGAACGGGGGTGTCGGCGAGCAGCGCGCGCGCCAGCGCGATCCGCTGCGCCTCCCCGCCCGACAGTCCCGCGTCTTCACCGATCACCGACTCGTACCCGCGGGGCAGTTCGAGAATCCGGTCGTGCACGTGCGCCAGCCGGGCGGCGCGGACCACGTCGTCGAGGCCGGCATGCGGTACCGCCAGCGCGATGTTGTCCGCGACCGACGCGCGCAGCAGGCGAACGTCCTGGAAGACGAAGGAGACCGTGCGGTAGAGCTCCCGGCTGTCGAGCTCGCGCAGATCGACACCTCCCAGCGTGACCGAACCGTGGGTCGGGTCGAAGAACCGCGGCAGCAGCTGAACCAGCGTCGACTTCCCGCTGCCCGAAGGCCCGACGACCGCGGTGACCGTGCCCGGCTCCAGCACCAGGTCGATCCCGCGCAGCACCTCGTGATCGGCTTCGTAGCCGAAGCGGACGCCCCGCAGTTCCACCCGATGGCCCTGCGGTGCCACCGGATGCTCGGGCTCCGGCAGCGACTCCACCTCCAGTACGTCCCGGATCCGGCCGACCGCGCGCCGGGCGGCCTGCATGTCGTCGAAGCCGTGGCCGAGGGCCGCCACGGGAGCGGTCAGGCCAAGTCCGAGCAGGAGGAAGGGCAGGAGGTCGGCCGGGGCCATGCCACCGTTCGTGATCAGAGCCGCACCGCCGGTCAGCACGGCCAGCAGCACGAACGGCGGCGACAGCGCCAGCTGCATGCCCGCGGCGATCCCGGAGACACCACGCACCCACCGGGAGAAGGTGTCGACGAAATCGTCCGCGGCCGTGAGGAATCTCCGGTGGGCGCGCCCGGATCCGCCGAACGCCTTGACCACCGAAATGCCCTGCACGAACTCGACGACGGAATGCGCGATCCGTCCCATGGCCCCGTCGAACTCGCTCTGCTCGCGCTGCCGGGCCGGGGTCATCAGCAAGGGAACCAGCGCCACGGCCAGGGCCACCGGTATCAGGGTGATCAGCGTCAGCCGCCAGTCGACGGTGAGCAGGTAGACCAGGGACACCAGCGGCACCACGAACGCGGAGACGAGTTCGCCGGGTGTGTGGGCGATGAACGGGTGTACGGCGCCGACGTCTTCCCCGACGACCTTCGCCAGCTCACCGGTCCGGCGCCGGGAGAACCAGCCGAGCGGTACCCGTCCCAGCCGCGCCGCCAGTTGCCGGCGCAAGGACAGTTGCACCCGTCCGTCGAGTACGTGCCCGATGCCGGACGACGCGGCCGTGAACAGCAGTCGGACCGCCAAGCCGGCCGCCCCCGCGATCACGACGGTCCAGACGTGACCGCGATCGACCGGCCCGGGCGCCAGCAGCGCACGGCCCAGTTCGACGACCGCCAGCAGCGGCGCCAGGCCCGCGACGGCGCCGATCACCTGGAGGACGACCACGGCGGCGAAGGTCCGGCCGTAAGGGCGCAGCAGTCCGGAAACACCCTCTCCCGCCGGGGAACCGGCGTCCGACGGCGGCGCGGACTGTGCGCTCGCCTCGGCGAGGTCGGTGGCGTTCATCGATCTCCCGTCTTCGTCGGTCTCGTCATGACCGGGCCCGCCTTCCTGCCGGTCACGGGGCCGTGTGCGGTGTGTGGGCCGCGGCGAACGCCAGGAGCAGCTCGGCGGTCCGCAGTGGCTCCTCCAGCGGGGGTGAGTGGCCGACACCGGCGAGCATCTCGATCCTGGCGCCGGGGACGACGCGGTAGTCGGCGGCGGAGGAGGAGCGCCATCGCCGGTCCTGGTCACCGAAGATCACCAACAGGGGCTTGCCGAGCGTGGCGAGCCGGTCGGGCAGGGGCCGCTGCCGGAGGTAGTCGACGGCCGCCCCCGACGCGGCGGTGAACGCGTGGTGGGTCATGCCGCGCACGTCGTCGACGACCGCCTGAGGGATGGCGACGTCACGGGTGACGGCGGTGGCCGCCGCCCTGCGGATCAGGGAGTCGGTGCGCAGCCGCCACAGCAGTCGCCCGACGACGGGCATCGGCAGGAGCCGGTTGACCGGACCCTGCGGAGTGTGGGCGTCGAGACGGGGACCGGTGTTGATGAGGGCCAGGGCGGTCACCAGGTCGGGCCGTCGCTCGGTGAGTGCGGTGGCGACCGAGCCGCCGGTGGAGTGGCCGGCCACGACCGCGTGGCGGACACCGAGCCGGTCCAGCACCTCGCCGACCCGGCGCCCCTGTTCGGGGATCCGGTAGTCGGCACCCGCCGGCTTCGCGGACCGGCCGTGCCCGAGCAGGTCGACGCGGATGACGCGTCGGCTGTCGGCCAGCGCCGGGACCAGCGGGTCCCAGAACCTGCCCGAGGCGGCGAACCCGTGAATCAGGACGAGTGCCGGGGCGCCGGCCGGGCCGTCCTGTGCGACGTGGAGTTCTCCGTCGACGGCGGACGGGGCCGGGTTCCCCGGGGCCGGCTTCCCCGCTGCCGGGGCATCGTGGAATCGGAGGCGGAGCGGAGTCCGCGGGTTCTTGACCATGTGCCCACCCTGGAGAGGCGGTTCGGGGCCCGTCTTGCACGAATGTCGCGGGCGGCCGCCGCGTCTCACATCGGTCCGCCGGGGGAGGGGATGCTCGTAGCATGAGGTCATGCGGTCTGCCGGGTACAAGCACGCTGTCTTCGAGGTCGTGCCGCCGTCGCGGCCCAGCCGGTCGAGGGGCGTCAGCATGGCTGGATTCCACGATCACGGTCCCGTGCCGAAGGCCATGCGGGCGATCCCGCATCCGGCCGTGACCCTGGCGCTCGACTTCGGGCCCGGCAGGATCGTCGCCGACGACGCGACCGGCCGCCGACGGGGAAGTCTCGTGGCCGGGCTGGCCTTCGAGGACCTGCGCGTCAGCGGCCGGGACGTCGAAGTGGTGCAGGTACGCCTGTCCCCGGTCGTCGCGTACTCGGTGCTGGGCGCCTCCCCGGCAGACCTTCAGGGCGCCGTGGTCGCCCTCGACGACCTGTGGGGCCGGGACGCGGAGCGGATCCTGGAGCGGCTGAGCGAGGCCCGTTCGTGGCAGGACCGGTTCGCGCTGACGGACGACGTGCTCGCCCGGCGGCGCGAGGCAGAACGGCCGGGACGGTCCGTGCCGCCCGAGGTGGCCCGGGCCTGGGACAGGATCATGCGGAGCTGCGGGCGCATACAGGTCGAGACGCTGGCGGCCGAGGTCGGCTGGAGCCGCAAGCGGCTGTGGTCCCGGTTCCGGTCGCACATCGGGCTGACGCCCCATCGGGCGGCGAAGCTGGTCCGCTTCCACCATGCGGCGCACCGGTTGGCCGCAGGCCACAGCCCCGCCCTGGCAGCGGCCGAGTCCGGCTACTACGACCAGTCCCATCTCCACCGGAACGTCCAGGCGTTCACCGGAGTCACGCCTGTCACACTGGCCGACGAACCGTTTCTGGCGGTGGACGACATCGCCTGGCCCGGCCACGCCCCGCCCGTCACGAGGACCGACCGTCAGTAGGGATGCCGGGGCGCGGCGGCAGGGGCCGTCGCCTGCCGCCTGTTCAGCTTCTCCAGAACCCGGTCGCGAAGCAGCTCGTACTCCTCGCGCAGCCTGCGCCACTCCGTCACGGGCGGGCGGGGTATGACGACGCCGCCGGTGACGACTTCCTCCGGCCCGAACTGCTCACGGGTGAGGTCGATCTCGATGCCCATCCCCAGGCGGTTCCACCAGTGGTAGTCCACACGCTCCCCGTCGACGTGGACCTCCCCCCTGATCAGCTCGCCTCCCAGCAGGTCGTTGAGGACCATGGCCGTCACGCCGCACTGGTCCCTGGCGGGGTTGTCCTCGCTCCAGCGTGAACGGAACTCAGGAGTGCACGTCTCGGCGCTCCAGCTGCTGCGGACGGCCTGCTCGATGTCGGTGAGAAGCAACGGTGTCATGCCGGTGATCCTGCCACCGGGCACTGACAGCGGCGGCTCGCCGCCGCTCCACCCGCCCTCCTCGCGAGGGAGCCTCACATGCCGAGACCGCCGTTGCTCCGGAGGAGCTGGCCGTTGATCCACCCGCCCTCTGCCGAGCAGAGGAACGTGACCAGGTTCGCGCAGTCCTGTGGCACACCGAGGCGCCCCAGGGGCGTGAAGCGGGCCGTGTCCGTCTTCTGCTCCTCGGTCATCCAGCCGGTGTCGGTCGGGCCGGGGTTGATCGCGTTGCAGGTCACTCCCAGATGGGCGAGTTCACGGGTGGCGGCCAGCGTGATCCGGTCCATCGCGCCCTTGCTCGCACCGTAGGGCAGGTTGCCCGCGGTGTGGTCGCTCGTCAGGCTGACGATCCGCCCGCTGCCGTGCCGCCCGCGGAACCGCAGTCCGTACTCCCGGATCAGCAGCCAGGTCGCCCGCGCGTTGACCGCGAAATGCAGGTCGAAGCTCTCCACCGTGGTGTCCAGCAGGCCCGAGTCGACGGACTCGCAGTGGCAGAGCACCAAGGCGGTGACGTTCCCCAGCTCTCGCTCGACGCCGTCGAAGAGCCGGGCCGGCACCGCCGGATCGCTCAGGTCGGCCTCGATCGCGTACGTCCTCGCCCCGAGGGCCTCCACCTGCTTGCGCAGCTCTTCGGGCGCCTCGGGCTCCGTGCCCCACTGCATCCGCGCGTCGTACGGGGTCCAGTACGTGAAGGCCACGTCCCAGCCGTCCCGGGCCAGATCCACGACCACGGACGCCGCGATTCCCGCCGTACGCCCCGCGCCCGTGACCAGGGCGAGCGGGCGCCCCGAGTCTTCCCCGTCCTGTCGCCCTTCCAGGTGCTTCTCGCCACTCATGACCCTCATCCTGACGGGCCGTCCGGCACACAGCACCCGATTTTGGGTCCGGGCCCGAGGCGCCGACCGGGACGGCCGTGCCGGGCCGTCCTCACGAGCCGTCGGAGCCCTGCTGCAGGAGCCACGACACGACGGCGCGTACCGCGCCGGAGACGGCAGCGGCGAACACGGCGAGCGCTGCTTTGAGGGATTGCCTGCGGGTCATCGTCGTCACCTTCCGTGGCCGTGAATGCGTCACTCAACTCTGGGACGGCGCGGACGTGTTGCGCGAAGGGCTACGCGTTGCGGATGCTTTGGAACACTGCCGGAGCGACGCTGGGGAGCATGCACGCGTGGACGAAGAACCCGACATCGCCGACGCACTCGGAACGCGGGGGCCGGGCGCCGGATCCGGTGACGAGGAGCCCGGCGACGCGCTGTCCGGGGAACTGCTCCCGCTCGAAGACGCGGCACAAGGGGCCGCTTCGAGGTTCGGACTGCAGGCCATCGCGGACGACATCGCGGACGAGCGCCGGGCCCTCGCGGTCGAGCTGCGTCAGCTGTTCCTGGCCCTCGGCCTGTCCGTGCGCCGCTACTCGGTCCTGCGGCACCACAGCGCGAGCAGCGTCAGCCGTTACCTGAGCGGCCACACCGTCGCCCCGGACCACTTCGTCGCCACCTTGATGGACGACGTCGGCAGGACCATGGGCCGTCCCCTCTCGGCGGAGGCCCGCAGCCGCATCACGGGCATGCAGCGAGCCGCGCTGCGGGCGGGCAATCCCCGCGCCTGGAAGGTGCAGGAGCTCGAGGACCGGCTGGCCGCGGCGCACCACGACGCCCAGGTGGCGAGGACTCAGGCCGACGCGGTGGCGACGCAGCTGTACGCGGAACGGCAGCGGGTGGCGGGGCTGGAGGACGAGCGCCGGCAGCTCGCCGATGCCGTGGCGGCCCAGGCAGCCGGCGGTGCCGAGATGGAGCTGTTGCGTGCAGAGCAACACCGGGTGCGTGCCGAGCGTGACGCGTTGCGGCGTCGGGTCGCCGACCTGGAGGCGGCGCTCGCGGCGGCGGAGCACCGTGTTGCACGGGCCGAGCAACGCTGCGACGAGCTGGAGCGCGAACTGCTCGCGGCCGACGCCGACGCCGCCACGGCGGAGGCGGAGCAGGACCGGGACAGGCACCAGGCCGAACTGGACAGGCTGCGCGGCGAAGTGGCCCGTCTGCGGGCGTCTGCGCAGCGGGCCCCGGAGCGGCCGGGGGAGCCGCCCTCCGACGGCCCCCGGGAACAGCCGGACGAATCCTTCCCGCACGCCCCGGGCCGCGGTTCCGGGTCCCGGACCGGACGGCAGACCATCACGCTCAGCTTCGCCGGCTTCAACCGGGCCTGGGCGTCCTGGATCGGCAGCCGGCTGGAACGGCGCGGCCACCGGGTGGTCCTCCAGCGATGGGACCTGCGGGCCGACGTACCGCTCGCGGACCTGTTGCGCGACCTGAAGCTCGCCGACGGCCGGATCCTCCTCGTCATCAGCGAGTGGTACTTCCAACTGGGTTCGCGTACCCAGGAGGAGTGGAACCTCGCGTTGCATGAGGTCGTGGCGCCCGACCCCTCCCGGTTCGCGGCCGTGTCGGTCTCCATGACCTGGATTCCCACGGCCATCGCCAGGCTCGCGCCGGCCGACTTCACCAACGTGGACGCCGTCGAGGCCGAGCGGCGTCTGCTGGAGCGGCTCGACCTGCCCGCCGACCCGTTCCCCGGTTCCGCCGACGGGGACCGGCGCGGGCCGCGCTACCCGGCGGACATGCCGGAGATCTGGGGTGCCGTGCCACGCAGGAACACGCGGTTCGCGGGACGCGGGGCGCTGCTGACCGAGATGTACAGCCTGCTGCAGGGCGCCGAGCCCGGAGCGGGTGTGCTCACGCTGCACGGCATGTCGGGGGTCGGCAAGACACAGCTCGCGGTGGAGTACGTGCACCGCTTCGGCGCCGAGTACGACGTGGTGTGGTGGGCCGACGCGGCACGGCGGACGGTCCTGCGCCGGACGCTCGCCGAACTCGCCCCGAGACTGGGCCTGTCCGTGGGCGCCGAGTACGGCGAGCGCCTGCGCGCGGTGCGGGACTCGTTGCGCCGGGGTGATCCGTACGCGCGCTGGCTGCTGGTCCTGGACGCGGCCGACGAACCGGAAGAGCTCCGGGACCTGGTGCCCACGGGCCCCGGGCACGTACTGATCACCTCGCGCAACCCCGGGTGGGGCGGGCACAACAGCCGGCTCCTGGAGGTGCCGGTCTACGACCGCAAGGAATCGGTCGCCTTCGTCCGGAGCCGCGCGCCGCGGCTGACGGACGCGGAGGCGGACCAGCTGGCGGCGGCACTGGAGGACCTGCCGCTGCTGCTGGACCAGACGGCGCGCTGGCTCGACGATTCCCACATGCCGGTCCACGAGTACCTCGGACTGCTGGAAGGCGGTGTCGACGAGGACACGGTGAAGGTCTCCGCCGACTTCCCGGTGGCGTTCCGGACCGCATGGTCGATCCTGCTGAACAGTCTCCGCGAAACAGCACCCGACTCCGTCGACCTGCTGCGGCTGTGCACGTTCTTCGCCCCCGGCTCGATCCCCGTGCCCCTCCTCAGGCAGACGTCGCAGGCACGGCTGCCCGGCCGGCTCGCCGCGCTGCTCGACGACCCGGTTCTGTGGAACAAGGCGATCAACCAGCTGCGTCAGTACTCCGTCGTCCGTCTGGAGCGCCACGAACCCGCTTCCGGAGCAACCGCTCCGTTCGACGAGACCCTGTACCTGCACCGGATGGTGCACCAGCTCGTACGGAACGACATGCCGGAGGAGGAGCGGCACGAGCTGGGCGAGGCCGTGCGGACGACGCTGGCCGCGGCGGTCCCGGGCCGGCCCACCGACCCCCGGGTGTGGCCCGATTACGAGAAGGTCCTGCCGCACCTGACCCACGCCGACGTCCTCCAGAGCAAGGATCCGCTCGTACAGCGGCTGGTCCTGAACTGTCTGCGCTACACGCTCCTCGCAGGCAAGTACACGGCCGGCACCGAACTCGGCGAGCGTGCCGTGCAGCGCTGGCGGTCGCTCCTCGGAGAGAGCCACCCCTGCTTCTCGGAGCTGACGTACCGGTACGCCGACCTGCTGCGTGCCGCCGGGGACCACCGGCGGGCGGAGACCACCACGCGGGCCGCGGTGGAGCGCCTGCGAGAGGAGCGCGGCGGGCAGGACCTGCACCACCTGCGCGCCGTCGGCGGCCGCGGTGCCGACCTGTGGGCGCTCGGCCGCTACGACGAGGCGAGGGAACTGACGCAGCAGGTCCTCACGGAGTACCGGAGCCTCTGCGGCGATCAGGACGCCCGCACCCTCCACGCACAGCACGGTCTGGCCGTGTCACTGCGGCTGCTGGGCCGCTATGCCGAGGCCCTGGAGTCGGACGGCCGGACGCTGCGGGCGCGCCGGGCCCTGCTGACGGCACGCCACCCGTGGACCCTGTTCTCCGCGGCCTCCTACGCCATCGACCACCGTCTGACGGGCCGGGTCGCCGAAGCAGTGTCGCTGCAGACGGAGAACGTCCGTGAGTGCCGCGTGGTCATGGGGACGGACCATCCCCACACGCTGCGCGCGGAGCACAACCTCGCGCTGTGCCTCTACGCCGACGGTGCCCACGACCGGGCGGGGCAGCTGCTGCACCGGGTGCTGGAGCAGGCCGAGCGCGTGCTCGGCCCCGCGCACCCGTACACGCTGGTCTTCGCCATGAGCCAGAGCTGTTTCGCGCGTGTGCACGGCGACGTCGACCAGGCACACGCGGCCAGCGAATCGATCGTCGCTCGCTGCGGGACGATGTTCGGCGAGGATCATCCGTACAGCGCCGGGGCGCGGTCCAACCAGGCCCTGGTGCTGCGCAGCGTGGGGGAGCGGCAGCAGGCCCACACACTGATCGAACAGGCGTTGGCCGGCCTGACGGCCGCGGTGGGCGAGCGGCACCCCTGGACCCTGGGCTGTGCCGTCAACGCCTCCGCACTCCGCGGCCTCGTGGGCGACGACGAGTCCGCGGCCGCCCTCGGCGTGCAGACGGTCACCCGGGCCACCGAGACCCTGGGCCGCACCCACCCCCTGACGCTGTCGGCCCGCCTCGCGTACGCCGCGGACCTGCGCAGCCTGAGAAACCGGCTGACGGCGGAACAAGTGGAGGCAGAAGCCCTCGCGGACCTGACGGCGACCCTGGGCGCACGACACGCGCACACCCTCGCCGCCCGCTCCCGCGCTCGTCCCTATTGGGACTTCGAACCCGAGGCGCTGTGAGGGTCGTCGGCCGGCCTTGCACGCCCGGTCAGTAGTTGCCCACGAAACCGCCCGCGGCACCGGCGGGCAGCAGCGGCCGCAGCGCCGCCTGCGCCCGTTCCAGGAATCCGGCGACCTTCGCCGCCGCGTCGGCGTAGCGGATCGCGCTCGCCAGCTGCGCGGCCCCGGCGGCCGTGCCCGCGGCCTCCGCGGCGGCCCCCGCCGTCCCCGCCGCCCCGGCCGCCTCCGCGGCTCCCACGGCGAGCGGCACCGCGGCGGGCCAGGCCATCACCACGAGCGTGACGACCAGGGCCGCGCCCAGCCCGATCGCGAGCCACTTCTGCAGTTCCCTGCGGTCGGCGGCGTTGTCGTCCCAGTACTGCTGCATCGCGGGCAGCAGGACGAGCTGATGCTGGTTCTCCAGTTCACGCAGCCGCCGGGCGACCCGCCTCAGCACTTCCACGGGGACGCCCTGCGGCAGAGGCGTCGAGTGGATCTCGTACAGCACCAGTCCGTCCTTGCCGATGCCGTCGGGACGGAACGTGGGCTTGTAGCAGATCCACTCGTACCTGACCCTCCCGGGACCGCCGGTGGCGGCCTGGGCCGGGACGAGCGGGTAGTACAGCTCGTTCCAGTACGGCCGCCAGGTCGACCGGCGCACGTCGATCTGCGCGGGGGCGCCGATGCCGAACCGCCCGCTGCGCTGGACGGCGAGCATTTCCTTCAGGGCTTCGTCGACGACGTGACGCCTCAGGGTGTCGATCTTGTGCTGGACGTCCTCGGTCTCGGCCTTGTCGGCCTCGCCGACCGTGGTCACCTCGACGAGTTCGAGCACCATGGTCGACCCCTCGGTCCGGACGCCGAGCATGTCCGAGCGCAGCCGTCCACCGGCCCGCTGCGAGGTGATGTTCTTCTTGAGGGCCCTGCGGCTGAGCACGTTGCGGTACTCCGCGTACATCCACTTGACGAGGATCGCCATCGCGCCGCGGAACCGCTTCGTGTCCAGGTAGCTGATCTCGCTGATCACCTCGGAGTCCGGGTAGCGCTGCTTGAAGTACCTGGTGAAGCACTCGACCATGTACCACTCCGCGGTACGCGCCTCCAGGTCCTGGCGCACACGGTCGATGCCCCCCTTGCCGTCGTCCCCGACGCTGCGGGTCGGCAACGAGCAGTAGCTGCCCAGCAGCTGGATGTCGGCCATGACGGTCCCGCTATCCGTTCCGGTCGAAGTCGGAGCCGACCTCGATGTCGAGGCCGCTGCACGGTGTGTACTCGAACCAGGTGCCGACGAGATTTCCCTCCGCGTCGGTGGAGATGTCCCTCCCTTCGTCCGTGCCGCCCGCCGACGCGTCCGCCCCCTGGCTGGTGACGACGAACGGCGCGGTGCGCCCGGGGTTCCGGTAGAGGTACGGCCGCCCCCAGGGGTCGGTGAGCGTGAGGTCCGGACGGGTGTCGAGCAGCACCCGCAGGCCCTGCCGGGTGGTCGGGTAGTACTCGGGTTCGACCGGCGCGCCGTGCCACGTCGGGTCGTGCTGCTGCTTCGCCTTCTCGGCGTACTCCTCCAGGGCCGTGACGATCGCCCCGATGTCCCTCCACGCGCGCTGCTGGTTCACCGTCAGCAGCGGCCGGGCCCGGGCGGCGATGTCCGGGTTCGCCGGCGGGATGCCCGGATAGTTCGTCCGCGCGTACGCCTCGATCTCCTGGGCGATGGTCATGTACGGCGGGTCCTCGGGGTCCTGCGACCCGTCGCCGTCCAGGCGACCGGTGGACATCAGCCGGGAGAACGCGCGCTCGAATCCCGGCCGGATGGGCAGGACGACGCGTGCGGCGCCGGCCCGCAGGAACTCGCGGCGCAGCGGATCGGGATGCCACAGCAGACGCTTGGTCTCGGCCAGTTTCTCCGAACCCCAGAAGTACGGGTAGAGGAAGTAGAGGACGTTCTCCCATTCGACGGCCTGGTGCAGGAACTTGACGAACTCGCCGAACTTCCGGATCTTCAGCCACGTACCGGCCTCGACGGGAAGTGCGGACGGATCGACGTCGTCGGTCCAGGTCGGTGTGCCGCCGGTGCCCAGCTCCGCGAGCACGGAGTCGATCGCGTCGGGCGCCGTGTCGAAGTCGCTGCCGAAGAGCCACTGCAGGGACCGCTTCATCAGCTCTTCGCGCTCGGCGCGGCGCAGCGTGAGGGTGTCGTCCCGGTTCAGTTCCTCCAGGAGTTGTTCGCGGCGGTCCCGCAGCCGCTGCTGGAGGGTGTAGTACTGCTGCTCGGCGGCCTCCCGCAGCTTCTGCCAGGTGGCGAGCCGCCACGCCAGGTAGGCGTCCGTCGACAGCCGCAGGGTGGCGGCGAGCCGGAAGCCGGCCCAGCTGATGTTGCGGTGGGTGTACTGGATGGAGATGTGGCCGGCCTTGCCGTTCAGGTGCGCGAGCTGGGACTGGTAGCGCCCTTTGATCTCAGGACCGCCGACAGGTGTCCCCGTCACCTGTGGCACCTCGTCGCCGAGTACGTCGAAACGGGCCAGGTCGGCGGGCGGCCAGCCGTAGTAGTTGACCTCGAACAGGGTCGGGACGAGTTCGTAGCCCTCCGGCAGGTCGATCCGCCAGGACTGGTACCGGGTGGTCTCGGCTTCGCCCTCACCGATGATGGAGGGGAACTCGTAGGTGTAGTCGGGCGGGTTGAGGAACGCCGGCGGCGGAGCCGTCACGGGCGCGCCGTAACGGGCTGCGAGCGACATCCAGTTGTCGCGGTCGATCTGGTCGATGCCGAACGGGAACTCGTAGGGCGTGGCGAGGGTCCTGTCGATCTCGGCGAGTTCCATCAGCTGGCGGCGCAGCGCGCCGCCCGGGTCGGGGACGACCAGGTCGTACGTCATGCGCAGGCCGTAGCGCATGAGGTCCACCCGCCACTTGCGCATGATCCGGTAGTAGTCGATGCGCATCACCCGGGGGGTGCTGTTGGTGATCACGCGGGCCGCCTCGTCCTCCTCGCCGCGGCGGGTCTCGGTCCGGAAGGAGACCTTGTGCTCCCGGCGCGAGCGGGAGGACGCCTTGGAGGTGATCTCCGTGGCGTGCTTGGTGCTGGCCTGGCGCGACTCGTGATCGGAGGTGGACACGCCGTAGTTGAGGGTGCTCGTGACCGAGACCGTGCCGTAGCTGCCGCTGGCCGTGACCCCGAAGTTGAGGTTGGTGTCGCGCTTGGACTCGTTGGCGGTGGACATGGCCACGTCCGTCTTCTCGGCCACGCCCTTCTCGGCGTACGTCTCCAGTTCGTCCGTGACGATCCGGGACAGTTCCTCGCTCTGCGTCGACCATTCCTTGTGGCTCACGCGGACGGTCTCGCCCGGAGCCATGGGGATGGTCGAGACGAGTTCGCCGCGTTCGAGACCGACCGGCTGCATCTCGATCCGCTCCAGATGCAGCCAGCCGACCGGTTGGATACCGGCCTCCTCGACGAAGCGGTCGACGAGGAGCCCGACGTCACTTCCGGGTGCGCGCAGTGCCGCGGCCGTCCGCCCGATGGCGGCCAGCGTGCCGGGGTCGACACCGGCATACAGCCGTGCGGTGCTCGCGGCGGTCGCCGGGCCGCTGTCGGCCAGCGACGGTGCGATGGTCTCGAACACCTCGGAAAACTCCGGGCGTTCACCTCGCAGCCGTTCCCCCAGGGCCTCGGTCTCCGGCCCGGTCAGCCGCAGCGACCGCATGAAGTTCAGCTTCGCGAACACCGACATCGCCGATCCCGAACCGGTGGACGTACCGGGCTCGGCGGGCACGGCGGACGGGACGGGCTGGGTGTAGGTCGCCTTGAGGATCGCCCGGGCGGAGTTGGTCAGTCCGGTCATGACTGTCGTCCCCCTCGACATGTCCGCGGTACGGCCGCGATGTCCGGCGCAGGCCGAGCGCCCGGCCGGACTGTCGTGTCAGTACCTGACACCGGCCGCTTGACGGGGCCGGGCTGGGCCAGTGGAGCGCGCGCGGGGACCCGGTGTCAATGCGAGGGAGTGGGGGCTGACCTGGCATCACTCGAACGGATGACAAACCCGGGTGGCTGGGAGGCCGTCAGACCGTGTTCTCACGGATCCGGGCGAGCAGGGCCCTCAGCTGTTCACGGTCCCCGGCGTCCAGGGCAGCCGTCGCCTCGGCGAGTGCGAGGCGGTCGATCTCCTCCGCTTCGCGGTGGCAGCGCAGGCCCTCGTCGGTGAGATGCAGCAGGAACGCCCGCCGGTCGTGCGGGTGGGGTACGCGCTCCACCAGGCCGTCACGCTCCAGGCTGTCGATGATGCTGGTCGCGGTCCGGGCGGCGATGCCCGCCATCTCGCTCAGATCCCGCATCCGCAAGGGGTGTTCCGCCCGAGCCAGCATGCGCAGCGCGCGCAGCCGTGCCACCGACGCGCCCTTCTCCCGCAACCGGGCCTCGACGAACTGCCGCAGGCGGTGGGTCGTTTCGTAGAGCTCGTCGATCAGGATGTCGCTGCTGCCCTGTACTGCCATGGTGTCTTCCGTTTCCGTCACCGAACGTCGCGTCGCCGAAAGCCCATTCTATGACCATGAACATAATGTGTATGCTCAGCATATGCGTCGACGTCCCCCCGTGCTGCCTGCCCTGCCTGCTCTGCTCAGCCAGCGCCTGGTCGTTCCCGTCGTCTGCGTCTGTGTGACGTTCATCGCGATCGTCGACGGCGCGATCACCACTGTGGCGCTGCCCTCGATCGCCCGTCAGTTCCAGCTCACCACGGCCGCGTTGGACGGGGTCGTCGTGATCTATCCCATCTGTCTCGCCATGGCCATCCCGGCGTCGGCCTGGCTGGTCGAGCGGTTCGGCGGCAAACGCGTCCTTCTGACCGCGCTCGTCGGCTTCCTCGCCTCCTCGATGCTGTGCGGCGCGGCTGCCGGCCTCGGGCAACTCATCGCCTGCCGCGCGGTCCAGGGGCTCTCCGCCGGACTGCTTCTGCCCGCCTCGGCCGCGCTGCTGTTCAGCACCTTCACGGCCTCGGAGCAGATGCGCATCTCCCGGTACATGATCGTCCCTCAGCAGGTCGCCCCCGCGGCCGCACCGGTCCTGGGCGGACTGCTGGTGGATCACCTGTCCTGGAGGTGGGTGTTCTACGTCAATCTGCCGGTGGGCCTCGGGGCCCTGGTGTTCGGCGCCCTGTTCCTGGCCGGGCACCACGGCAGCCGGCCGGGGCGATTCGACCTGCCCGGCCTGCTGCTGAGCGCGGCGGCCCTGGGCACCCTGATGTTCGGCATCTGCGAAGGCCCCAACCGCGGCTGGTCGTCGGTCGCCGTCCTCACCGCACTGGGGCTCGGCACGGTCCTCCTGGCCGCCGCCGTGGTCTTCCAACTCCGCGTCGGCAACCCGCTGCTGAAACTCCGGCTGTTCGCAGACCGCCTGTTCCGGGACACCAACCTGATCAATCTGGTCGGCCTGATCCCCATACTCGGCGCCATGTACATCGGCCCGCTCTTCCTGCAGCAGGCCCAGGGCCGCTCCGCTTCGGAATCGGGCATCACCACCTTTCCCGAGGCCTTCGGTGTCCTGCTGACCGTCCAGATCGTCGGCGTCCTGTACGCCAGGGTGGGCCCCCGCGTCATCGTCGGCTGCGGGATGACCGGCGTCTGCATCGTCCTGCTGCTCTTCGCCACCTGTGACGCGGACACCAGTCTGTGGACCTTCCGCGCCTACATGTTCCTGCTCGGCCTCTCCATGGGCTGCTTCTTCATACCCACCACGGTGGCCTCACTGGCCACGATCGACCCGAAGGACCTGCCCCACGCCACGACCCTGAACACCGTCGTACGCCAGACCGGCGGCGCGCTCGCGCCGGCGGCGGTGACCACGGCCCTCGTCCTCGGCACCCCGTCGGCGGCGGCAGCGGACCCGCCGGTCTCCGCCTACCAGCACGCCTACGTCGCCCTCGCCGCGATCGCGGCGGCGACCGCCGTCTTCGCCTTCACCCTCCCCGACGCCCCGGCCCGCGCCGCCGCTCGCGGCACCGGCACCGGTACGGCATCCAGCCGTTCCGTGTTCCTCCGGCGCCGGCACGAGCAGATCGACTCGTAGGGCACGGGCCCCACTCGGGGACGACACCTACGGTGTGGCGGGAAGCCGGACCGTGGCGAGGAGACCGCCGGCGGGGCGGGGGGCGAGGTCGAGGGTTCCGTCGTGGGCGTGGACGATGCTGTGCACGATGGCGAGGCCGAGGCCGACGCCGGCGTGCTCGCCGGTGCGTACACGTTCCGTTCCGCGCCGGAAGGGTTCGGTGAGGGTCGGCACCAGTTCCGGTGGGAGCGGATGACCCGTGTTCTCGACCCGCAGCACGCTCGTGCCGCCCTGGACCTCGGTGCGGACCGTCACGGTGCCTCCAGCGGGGAGGTTGTGGACGACGGCGTTCTGGACGAGGTTCGTCACCATCCGCAGCAGGAGCTCCGCGGAGCCGCTGGTCAGGGTCGCTCCGCCGGTGACGTCGAGCGTGATCCCGCGTCGTTCGGCGAAGGGGAGCAGCGTTTCGGCCGCCTCCTCGGCGACGAGCGAGAGGTCGACGCTCTCGCGGGTGAAATTGCCGCGGTCGCTGCGGCTGAGCAGCAGGAGGGCATCGGTGAGGGCGATGGCTCGCGTGTTGACCGTGCGCAGGCGTTCGATGAGGTCGCCCCGGTCCCGCGCGGGGTCCTTGTGGGCGACGTCGAGGAGCGTCTGCGATATGGCCAGCGGGGTGCGCAGTTCGTGGGAGGCGTTCGCGGCGAACCTCCGCTGCTCGGCGACGTGCGACTCCAGTTGTCCGAGCATGGTGTCGAACGCGTCGGCGAGTTCACGGAACTCGTCCTGGCGGCCCCTCATGCGGATCCGGTGGGACAGCGATCCGTTCCCGGCCAGCCGGGCCGCGGCGGTGATCCGTGTGAGCGGTGCGAGCATCCGGCCGGCGAGGATCCATCCCCCGACGAGGCCGAACACGAGCAGGAAGCCCATCGCCACGGCGGCGGCGGGGGCGAAGGTGCGCACCAGGAGGTAGCGGTTGGGCGAGATCCCGAGAAGCCCCTGGGGGTTGTCGGGTACGTAGCGCAGCAGGAACACCCACACCACGGCCAGCAGCAGAGCGCCGGCCACGGCGAGGAACCCGGCATAGCTCAGGGTGAGTTTCAGTCGGGCACTGAGGCCGGGGCGTCTACGCATGCCCACTGCCGGGGCGGGAGATGCCGGGGCCTGTGTCGATGCGGTAGCCGACACCCGGCACCGTGGCGATGACCCATGGTTCGCCGAGCCGTTTGCGCAGCGCGGAGACCGTGATGCGCACGGCGTTGGTCAGGGGGTCGGCGTTCTCGTCCCAGGCCCGTTCCAGCAGCTCCTCCGCGCTGACGACCCCGCCCTCGGCGGCGACGAGGACTTCCAGCACGGCGAACTGTTTGCGGGTGAGCGCGACATGGCGTCCGTCGCGGAAGACCTCCCGGCGGAAGGCGTCGAGCCGCAGGCCCGCGATCTCGCGGACCGGGGGCCGGGCGTACGCGCGTCTGCGGTCGAGCGCCCTCAGCCGCAGCACGAGCTCCCGCAGCTCGAACGGTTTGGTGAGGTAGTCGTCGGCGCCGAGCTCGAACCCGGAGGCCTTGTCGTCGATCCGGTCGGCGGCGGTGAGCATGAGGATCGGGATGCCGCTGCCGGAGGCGACGATGCGCCGGGCGACCTCGTCGCCGGAGGGGCCGGGTATGTCGCGGTCGAGGACCGCGAGGTCGTAGGAATGGAGGCCGAGCAGTTCCAGGGCGGAGTCGCCGTCGCCGGCGATGTCGGCGGCGATCGCCTCCAGCCGGAGACCGTCACGGACGGCTTCGGCCAGGTAGGGCTCGTCCTCCACGATCAGTACGCGCATGCCCGAAGCCTAAGCAGGCCGGCATATCGCCGGCGTATGCAAAGACGCGTGCACACCGGGGACGGGGCTCAGCCTGCCGGTGCCGGCGTGGGGCGAGGCCGGTCCGACGGCACCGTCGCCGTGGTGCGCCACCAGCGGCGCGACGCCAGCGCGGCGAGCACGGCGCCGGCGGCGTTGACCAGTACGTCGTCCACGGAGGACACCCGGTCCAGCCGCAGGACGTACTGTGCGGTTTCCACCAGGACCGAGCAGCCCGCCCCGAGCGCCAGGATCCGTGGCACGGACGCGAGCGCCGCGAACCGCATCGGGGCGAAGAACCCCAGCGCCGCGAAGATCAGCAGATTGCCGGCGAGCCCGACCGGCCCCATCGTCACCAGGTCCCGCAGCGGTACCAGGCTCACCCGGCCGGGAACGACGCCGGCTCCGGAGCCCGGCATCATGGTCATCCACAGGAACGGCACCGTCCCGTGGACCATGCCCACCTCGGCCAGCGACGTCCGCCACGCCGATGCGACGCCGGCGGCACGCCGACGGCGCGCCAGAGCCCACGCCACCGGCGCGGCCAACGGCAGCGTGGCCAACGTGATGAGCAGCACACCGTTGAACGTGTCGAAGCAACCGTGCCACCGCCCGGCCATGCACATCGGAGCGGACATCATGAGCGGCCGCCGCACGACGAAGGCGACGCCGGCCAGGCCGAGGAACGCCAGGCCGACAGGCACGATCCTGCGCGTGCGGCGGGGCGGTACTGACGAGGATGCGCTGTGGTTCATGCCCCCATTGGAGAGGGAGGGCCGTTGTGGCGGCGTATGCGATTTTCGATACGCCCGCGATACACGGCAGCCCCCGTGCCGAGGAACCGGGCCGCCGGGCGGCGGGAGGCACTGTCAGCTCTGCGTGATGGCGGTGAGGGCGTGGTGGAGGGCGGCGCCACTTGGTGGGCGGTCGCGCCAGCGGGCGGCGATGTGGCCGTCGGGCCGGACGAGAATCGCTCCGTGAGGGTGGAGGCCGCAGAGGCAGGTGTGCTCGCCGGGCAGGGCCTCGACGCGCAGCGGCCATGGCGGGGTGGTGTGGTGCTCCCAGTACGCCGGGTCCGGGGTGAGCAGGGTGAACCATTCGCCGAGGGCATCGAGCGTGGAGCGGTGGTGCGCCAGCCAGAGGTGCGGCATCCGGCGGCCCGGCTCTGCCGTGGGGACGTAGTCCGTGCCACTTTCGTACGGCTCGGGTGGGCCGCCGTCGTCGGGGAGGACCGCGTCGGAGTGGTAGGTGACGCCGAGTACGAGGCCGAGCTGGGCGAAGTACTGGTCCGACCAGGGCGGTTCGATCGCAGCCGGCGCCGCTTGGCCGTGCCGGAGCTGCTCGCGGCGCTGGCCCTGGACCTGGAGGAGCAGTTGCGCGTTGGCCACCGCCTGGCGGAGCGTCAGGTGGGCGACGGGTTGTCGTTCCCTCTCGTAGGTGTCCAACAGGCCCGAACCGGCCCACTCGTGGAGAACGCCCGCCAGTTTCCAGCACAGGTTGTGCGCATCGGCGACGCCGGCGTTCATGCCCAGGCCGCCGATGATGGGGACCGCGTGCGCGGCATCGCCGGCCAGCAGGATCCTGCCCTGGCGGAAACGTTCGGCGACGAATGCGTTCATCGCCCAGTGCCGGACACGCACCACGGAGACTCGCACGTCGGCGCCCGGCCCGAGGGCGCGCGAGACGAGGCCGGACCAGTCGGCGCGCGCGGCGTCCTCGGGCGTGGGAACGAGCCAGGCCCAGCCTCCTTCGGGGTAGAGCGGCAGGAATGATCCGTGCGCGGTGAAGTAGACGCCTGCGGGCCGGCCGGCGCACCGGTCGCCGAGGTCGGCGTCGAACACGACGGTGGTGAAGTTCCCCAGCGTGCCGGGGCCGGCGGTGCCGACTCCCACCAGTTCCCGGGCGGTGGAATTCGCGCCGTCGGCGGCGACCAGGTAACGGGCCCGGACGCGCGTCTCCTCACCGCGCCGGTGATCGACGAGCCGGGCCGCGATGCCGTCGGCTTCTTCCTCCAGGCCGATGAGCTGGACGCCGAACCGCACAGGTCCGTCTGCCGCGGCCAGCAGGACGGGTTCCAGCCGATCCTGCGAGGTGACCACGCCCATGACGGGGCTCTCGGGTACCGGCGCGTTGACCCCGACCATCGCTGCCGTGGCGAAATCGTGGTCGTACAGGGTGTCGCGGAAGCGGATGCGGCCGTACTCCGGGGCGAACGCGGCGGCCGTGATCTCGGCGGCGACCCCGAGTTGCCGGAAGATCTCCATCGACCGCACGTTGACCAGCCGGGCCCGCGGAAAGGGCGAGAGCCCGCTGTGTCTCTCCACCAGCAGGACCCGCACGCCCCACCGCTCCAGCAGCGCTCGGGCGGTGAGCCCCACCGGCCCGCCACCGACGATCAACACGTCCACATCGGCGTCCGCTGAGGGCACCCTGAACTCCTCCTGATCACCGGGAGTGAGGCCCGGTGACGGACAGGTGGCCGGTGACGCGGCTCAGCACGTGCCCGACCGTGGTCCAACCTTGCCGTGTCCGCCATACGCCGGCCAGTACCCGGCTGCCGCGTGTCGGAGCCCCGCCGGACGGTGGGCTGACCGCCCATCGGGTGCGCCTCAACTCGGCGGCACGAACACCGAGGCCGGTGCGGTGGTGTGGCTGGGGGCGAGGGTGCCGTGCCATTCGCACACCAGGATGGTGGCGTCGTCCTGGAGCTCACCGTGGTGGTGGCGCAGGTGGGCGCGCATGAGGCGGCGCAGAGTCTCCGAGACGGGCAGGCCGTCGGCGTGGTGGCGGGTGAGGTAGTCCATGAAGGCGCTCAGGCCGAATTCCTCGCCGCCGGGGGTTCGGGCCTCGGTGATGCCGTCGGTGTAGAGGACGAGTCGGTCGCCGGGCTGCATCTGTTCGTGGCACAGAACGGTGGGCAGGCCGAGATCGGACCCCATGGGGTGGGCGGGCGGGCAGTCGAGCAAGGTGGTCCAGCGTCCGCCGCGGATGACGACGGGCGGATGGTGACCGCGGTTGACCCAGGTCAGTACGCCGGTGGTGGTGTCGAGATCGGCGAGGACACCCGTGACGTAGTGATCCGCGCCGAACTGCTCGAGAAGCACCTCCTCGATGGCGTCACCGAGATCGGCGAGTCCGGTGCCCTGGCGGCGGCGGTTGCGGCAGGCGCTCATGGCCAGGTTGGCGGTCAGTCCGGCGGCGGTGTCATGGCCCATGGCGTCGAAGAGCGACAGGTGCACCACGTCACCGGCGGTGGCGTAGTCGTATGCGTCGCCGCTGACTTGGTAGACCGGCTCCATCACCGCGCCGATGGTGACGCGGTCGTCCGCATAGGCACGAGGCGGGGAGAGCTGCCACTGCATCTCCGCCGCCACGTTCATCGGTTCGGCACGCGACAGACGGGCGTAGGAATCACTGAAGCTCCGGGCGCCGACGACGAGCCTCGCCACCAGCGAGGCGAGCGCCGACATCGACTCCTGCACATCCGCGTCGCCGCACGACGACTCCATGTGCAGCACCCCAAGGCGCTCCGTGCCGTCCAGAAGAGGGACCCACCAGCTGTGCGTGCCCCCGGCGGTGCCGGCCACGCCCACAATCCGGCCGTACTGGAACGCGCGTCCGGCCACCGTGCCCTGGACGAGGATCTCCGGCTGACACTCCTCCGCCCCCTGCGCCGCGTCCAGACCCTGCCCGGTCAGCAGGCGCAGCACGTCGCGCTGCAGGTCGACCAGGTAGATCAGTACATCGGTGAATCCGGCGGGTGCGGCATGCTGGGCCACACACGTCGGCAGTTGGTCGAAGGACTTCACACGACTGTCGACGAGCAGACCAGCCAGCATCCGCCACGTATCGCGATCCTGGCCCGTCACCGCGGCACCTCATCTCATAGACCGGCCCGCAGCCGAAACCACCCGGGTCCCGACTGCCTCCACCGTCCCACAGGCAGGCGCCGACACCTTGCCGTCTCCCATGTGCTGTGACCTGTTCGGCCGACCTGCCGCACCGGCGAAGCCCGTCGCCCTGGGCACAAGGCACGGATGCGGGCAGCACGGTCCGGTACCGTCCGCGGGGCAACTGCTCTCTGCCCAGGTCGGGTGCTCCCAAGCGGCCGAGATATGCGGGCCGGGCCCGCGGGTGTGGTCGCCGGCGCCGCGTATCCCTCGATCGAGTGATGCAGGGTGACGGGAGTGACCAGAGTGATGGTCACGTACCGGGTGCGTGTGTGCCATCGGGTGCGGCGGACGGTCGGCGAGGTCGTCGAGGGACACCTGGCAGCCGAGCAGACCGTCCGCCACTTCCGCGTGTGGCGCCGCGGCCGGGAATCCGGCAGGAACCACGTGCGGACGCGGAGCCCCGAGCGTCACCTGCCTGGGCAGACACAGCCGGCCTGCCCAGGCACCGAGAGCCTGTCACGCGGGGCCCTTCCAACGGGTGACCGGTGCCTGCGAGCGCGGGTCACGCGCCGGGCCGTCGTCGGCGTCGGGTCACCACCGGGTGATGAGCGGCGTGTCCGGTTCGTGCCGCCGCCAGGCTTCCCCGAGGCGGGTGAGGCGGGCGGGGGCCGCGATGCCGCGAACGGTCGCGATCCTGCCGCCTGCGATGTCGAACGTCACGGCGCCGGCGACCCTGTCGCCGACCACGAAGAGGATGGCGGGGGAGCCGTTGACGAGCGCGTAATGGACGGCGGGCGTGCCGCCGGCCAATCGCCGTTTCGCGGGCGTGGGTGTGAAACCGGCCCGCGCGACGGTGGCGATGCGCTGCGGAGTGTCGTACCGGAGCAGCGTCCTGGCCAGGCCGGCACCGTCGGAGATCGCGGTCGCGTCGTCGGTGAGCAGCGCCACCAGCCGTTCGGTGCGGCCCGAGGAGGCGGCGGCGAGGAATTCCTCGACGACCCTGCGGGCGGATGCCTGGTCGACTTCGCCACCGCCGCGCCGGCGCGTGGCGGTGATGCGGCGCCGGGCCCGGTGCAGGTGCTGCTGGCTCGCGGACTCGGTGATGTCGAGGATCTCGGCGATCTCGGCATGGCCGTAGGAGAACGCTTCGCGCAGGACGTAGACGGCCCGCTCGACGGGTGACAGGCGCTCCATGAGCGTCAGTACGGCCAGGGAGACCGATTCGCGCTGCTCGAAGGTGTCGGCAGGGCCGAGCATCGGGTCGCCGTCGAGGAGCGGTTCGGGCAGCCAGGCGCCGGCGGTGCGTTCGCGGCGGGCCTGTGCCGAGCGGAGCCGGTCGAGGCACAGGTTGGTGACGACCTTGGTCAGCCATGCTTCCGGCACCTCGATCCGCTGCCGGTCGGCGGCCTGCCAGTGCAGGAACGCGTCCTGCACGGCGTCTTCGGCGTCGGTGGCGGAGCCCAGCAGCCGGTACGCCAGCGAGGCCAGCCGGTTGCGGCCGGCCTCGAACCGACTGGTGTCGAAGCGATCAGTGTCGGTGATGTTCACGCGGGCCACCCTAGGCGGCGACACGGTTCGCGGCGGTCGCTTCCGCCGCGGCGGCCAGGCGGTGCTTGCGCTTGGGCATGCCGAAGGTCGGGTGCGAGACGGCCCACAGCGAGATCCCGAGGATGCCCGCCTTGATCCGCGCGGCCTTCCGGCCGCCCACGTACTTCGGTTTCGCCTGCGCTTCGTCGTCGACCATCTGGAAGATCCCGTCCCGCCGCCCGAGGCTGATGTGGTTGGCCACGTACTCCAGCTTGGTGTTCGGGATCTCACGGCCGGTCAGGCGCCCCACGATCGCGTCCGTGGCCTGCCGGCCGGTGTAGCCGGCCGAAGCGCAGGACATCGGCAGCGGCAGGCCGTTGTCGCCGATGACGTAGGCGCTGTCGCCGGCGGCGTAGACGTTCGGGTGCGAGACCGACCGCATGGTGCGGTCGACGACGATCCGGCCGTTCTCGGTGACCTCCAGCCCGCCGGCGGCGGCGATGGGGCTGACCGCGAACCCGGCCGTCCACACGGTGGCGTCGGACGCCAGGACGGTGCCGTCGGCGCACAGCACCCGCGTCGCCTCGACGGCTTCGACGCGGGTGTGCTCCAGGACGGTGATGCCGAGCCGGTCGCAGGCCCGGCGCAGGTGGCCGCGGGCTCCGGCCGAGAGCCGGGCGCCCAGCTCGTCGCGGGCGATCAGCGTCACCGACAGGCCGGGCCGGGACTCCGCGATCTCGGTGGCGGTCTCGATGCCGGTCAGCCCTTCGCCGACGACCAGCACACTCCCGCCTTCGCCCCGCCTGCCGAGGCTGTCCAGGCGCTCGCGCAGGCGCAGCGCCGAGGGCCGGCCGGTGACGTCGAAGGCGTGCTCGGCCACGCCGGGGACGCCGCGGTCGGCGACGTGGCTGCCGAGCGTGTAGAGAAGCGTGTCGTAGCCGAGCTCGCCGCCGCCGTCGGCGTCGGCCACGGCGACGACCCGGCGCTCGGGGTCGACGGCGGTGACACGGGCCAGGCGCAGCCGTATCCCCGTGCCCGCGAAGACGTCGGCGAGCTGTGGAGCCTCGATCGCCTGGCCGGCCGCGAGCTGGTGCAGCCGCATACGCTGGACGAAGTCCGGCTCGGCGTTGACGACGGTGATGTCGGTGTCCGCCGGGGACAGCCGGCGGGCCAGGGTCCCGGCCGCGTAGGCCCCGGCATAGCCGGCGCCGAGGACGACGATGCGGTGCTTCATGAGCTGCTCCTGTCGGTTCGCTTGCTCTCGGTGAGTTGAGCGGGACAGCGCCCCGATTTCTGACAGGAACTGCATGTGGCATGGGTCACAGAGCGGCGGCAGTGCGGCCCGACGACGCTGCGCGGCGCAGGCGCTGCTCACGTCACCGGCGCCCTCCGCACCAGCCGGACCGGGGACGCCCCGGTCACCTCACAGCGCTTCGTCGCTCCACTGCTCCAGGATGTCCTCCGGCCGCCCGCTGGGTTCCGTCGCCGCGTCGTGCAGGAGCTGTTCCGCCCAGATGATCTTGCCGCGCGGGGTGTAGCGGGTGCCCCAGCGCTGCGCGAACTGGGCGACGAGGAACAGCCCGCGGCCGCCCTCGTCCGTGGTGTTGGCCCGGCGCAGGTGCGGGGAGGTGCTGCTGCCGTCGAAGACCTCGCAGATCAGGGTCTGGTTGCGCAGAAGGCGCACCCTGATGGGCTGAGTGCCGTACCGGATGGCGTTGGTGATCAGCTCGCTGAGGATCAGCTCGGTGCTGAACTGGACGCCCTCCAGCCCCCACGCCTCCAGCCGCTCGGCGCACTCCCCGCGCACCCGGGCGACGGCGGCGGGGTCGGAGGGTACCTCCCACTCCGCGACCTGCGTCGGGTCCAGCAGCCGGGTCCGGGCCACGATCAGGGCGACGTCGTCCCGTGGACGGGCGGGGACCATGGCGTCCACGACGGCCTGACAGATCTCCTCCGGCTCCCGGCCCACGGCGCCGGCCAGCACGTCGTGCAGCAGATTCAGGCGCGCGTCGACGTCGCCGTCCTCGATCAGACCGTCGGTGAAGAGCACCAGCTCTGAGCCCTCGGCCAGCTGGAGCTCGGCTGTCTCGAAGGGCAGACTGCCGCCCAGTCCCAGGGGCGGGGAGAGCGGTACTTCGGGGAAGAGGACCGCGCCGTCGGGGTGGACGAGAGCCGGCCCCACGTGACCGGCCCGGGCCACGGTGCAGCGGCCCAGGACCGGGTCGTAGATCGCATACAGGCAGGTGGCTCCGGTGATCTCCGAGCCCGCCCGTTCCTCCTCGGTGTCCTCGTCCTGGTCGATCCGGGTGACCAGCTCGTCGAGATGGGCGAGGAGCTCGTCGGGGGGCAGGTCCAGAGCGGAGAAGTTGTGCACCGCGGTGCGCAGCCGTCCCATGGTGGCCGCGGCGTGCAGGCCGTGCCCCACCACATCGCCCACCACCAGCGCCACCCGGGCCCCGGGCAGAGGAAGTACGTCGAACCAGTCGCCGCCCACTCCGGCCTGCGCCGGCAGATACCGGTACGCCACCTCCAGGGCGATCTGCTCGGGCAGCCCCCGCGGCAGCAGGTGCCGCTGGAGGGTGACGGCCATGGTGTGCTCGCGGGTGTAGCGGCGGGCGTTGTCGATGCACACCGCCGCCCGGGCCGCGAGCTCCTCGGCCAGCAGCTGGTCCTCCTCCCCGAAGGTGTCCGCCGTGCGATGGCGGAAGAACACCACCAGTCCCAGGTTGACGCCGCGGGCCCGCAGGGGCACCACCATGATCGAGTGGATCCCGTGGGCCCGGATGCTGTCGGCGCGTTCGGGGGCGCCCGCCGACCACCAGCGCAGGACGGCGGCGTCGACCGGATGCCGGGACGCCCGGCCGGTGGCCAGGGCCTGGTCCGTGGGCGAATCCGCGCGGTAGCTGTGCGTGCGGCCGATCGGCATCACCGCCTCGGGGCAGCCGGGCAGGACGGACCGTTGGGCGGTCCGGCGGAAGACCAGCATGGCGCCGGGCGGGGTGACGTCCGGTTCTTCGCCCTGGAGGACCCGTTCGAGCAGGTCCACGGTGGCGAAGTCGGCGAGCCGCGGGACGGCGACTTCCGCCAGCTCCTCCGCGGTACGTGTCACATCGAGAGTCGTGCCGATCCGCATCCCCGCGTCGTAGAGCAGCTGGAGCCGTTCGCGGGCGACCTCCGCCCGGCCCGCCAGGGCCCGCAACTCGGTGGTGTCCCGCAGTGTCGCCACACTGCCGGGCGGGCCTCCACCGCTGTCCGTGGACCGGATGCTCACCGCCAGCAGCCGGTCTCCGGCACGGTGCACCTCGTCCGTGACCACCCGTCCCGAGGCCAGGAGCCCGGCGATGTCCGGGTCCAGGCCCAGCTCGGCGATGTCCCGTCCCTCTGCTTCCGCCGGCAGGTCCAGCAGGCGCCGCGCCTCGTCGTTGGCCAGGAGCAGCCGCCCCTCTCCCGCGGTGATCAGCACCCCTTCCCGGACCGCGTGCAGGACCGCGTCGTGATGGTCGTACATGCGGGTCATCTCCACCGGGCCCAGACCGTGCGTCTGGCGCCGCAACCGCCGGCTGATCAGCGCCGAACTGCCCGCGGACAGGGCCAGGACCACGGCCGCGGAAGCCAGCACGATCGGCAGTTGCCGGTTCACCATGGCGTTCACCTGCTCGACCGTGATGGCGACACCCACCTGACCGATGGCCCTCCCGTCGGTCCCGAAGACGGGAACGGTCGAGATCACGGAGCGCCCCCGGGCGGTGTCGAAGGTCTCCGTGTACCTCTCGTCGGGTCGCACCTTGCCGAGGACGGGTTTCCCGATCAGCCCGGGATCGGGGTGGGTGTAGCGGATGCCCTCCCTGTTGAACACCACGACGGCGTCGACGTCGGCCGCCTTCCGGATCTCCTCGGTCCGCGGCTGCAGCACCGCGGTCGGATCCCTGCTGCTCATCGCCGCGGCCGTCCCCGGAGCGTGGGCGAACGCCTCGGCGACGGCGAGGGACCGACGGCTGGCCTCGCCCGTGCTGTCGCGCCGGGCCTGCAACACCAGCGCCACGACGGCCGCAGCGACCAGCAGCACCACGACCGTCAGCTGCAGCACGAACACCTGACCGGCGACGCTGCCCACCGTCAGCATCGAGCGCAGGCGCGCCGGGGAAGACGCCGGTGGAGAGTCGTCCTCGTCCTTGTCCCGGCGGTGGTGTCGGCGTCCCGCGTACCGGCGCCCATCCCGACTGCCCGGCCTTCGGCCGGTCACCGCGCGGAGCATCGAAATCCGGGATCGACTCTTACGTCCGATCACATCCCCATTGTGACCGCATGGGGTGTGTGTCGCCCGCTTGCAGCGCCGCACCGGGCGTGCGCTCACCGCCTCGGATGCTCAGCGGCTCACGGCGGTCTCCCGCTCGACGCGCGAGAGCTTCTCCGGATTGCGCACGGCGTAGAGCCCCGTGATGAGGCCGTCGTCGAAACGCACCGCCAGGACGGTGTCGATCTCGCCGTTGAGCCGGAGAACCAGCGCCGGACAGCCGTTGACCTGTGCGGACCCCAGCGACGCCGCGGCGCCGAACCTGGCCAGCCCGGCGACCAGGGGCGCCACCTCGCCGGCTCCCGTGACGGGGGCCGGCACGGCCCGCACGACTCCTCCACCGTCGCCCAGCAGGACGACGTCCGGCGCGAGGATGTCGAGCAGCCGTTGCAGATCGCCCGTCTCGACCGCCCGCCGGAAGGCGTCGAGCACGTCCTGGGCCTCGGCCCGGGAAACCGCCCCGCGCGGCCGGCGCGCCGCGACGTGCGCCCGCGCGCGGTGGGCGATCTGGCGGACCGCGGCCGGGCTCTTGCCGACGGCTTCCGCGATCTCGTCGTATTGCAGATCGAACACCTCGCGCAGCACGAACACCGCCCGCTCGGTCGGGCCGAGGGTCTCCAGCACCAGCAGCATCGCCATCGAGACGCTGTCCGCCAGCTCGACGTCCTCGGCCACGTCGGGCGCGGTCAGCAGCGGCTCCGGCAACCAGGGGCCGACGTAGGACTCCTTGCGCCGGCGGAGCGTACGCAGCCGCATCAGCGCCTGACGGGCGGTGATCCGGACCAGGAACGCACGCTGGTCGCGCACGGTGCCGAGATCGACGCCCGCCCACCGCAGCCAGGTCTCCTGCAGGACGTCCTCGGCGTCGGCGGCCGAGCCGAGCATCTCGTAGGCGACGGTGAACAGCAGGCTCCGGTGGGCGACGAACGCCTCGGTGGCGGAGTTCATCCGGTCGCCGTGGGCAAGCGGTTCGGCGGTGCCCCCCGCTCGCCCGCTGCTCTCGCTCATGGCCGCCCCCGACCCGCTCATCGCCGACCCCCACGCGTCTGCTCTCGACCGTTCCACACGCACAAGATGCCGGTCCCCGCTGCTTTGTGACACCGGATCTCGGTGGCGCACGTCACACAACCGTCGATGTCACAAGGACCGGGGCGCCGGCATCCCGTGTTCGTCAGGACGCCGCGTGGACGATCCGCGCGGTCCGCCATCGCACACACGTGAGGAAGAAGTCATGGAGCCCCGTATCAACCTGATGGCCAACGAGGTCGGTGCCAAGGTCGGCAAGCGGATCTACAACGTCAGCCTGGCGATCCGGGAGTCGTCGCTGCCGAGGGCCCTCCAGGAGTTGGTGGAGCTGCGCGCCAGCCAGATCAACGGCTGCGGTTGGTGCGTCGACGTGCACACCAAGGAGGCAGCGCTCGCGGGGGAGACCCCGGTCCGGCTCAACCTGGTCGCCGCCTGGCGCGAGTCCACCGTGTTCACGGAGGCCGAGCGGGCCGCGCTGGCGCTGACCGAGGAGGGCACCCGGCTCGCCGACGCCCACCAGGGCGTCTCCGACGAGACCTGGGCACAGGTGCGCAAGCACTTCGACGACGATCGGATCGCCGCGCTGGTCTCCCTGGTCGCCATGATCAACGCCGCCAACCGGCTCGGCGTGATCACCCGCATGCAGGGAGGCTCCTACGACCCCGGCATGTTCGCCGGCCTGTCGGACTGACCGGTGGACGAGCTGAGGCCCGGCCCGGAACACCGGCACGTTCTCACGTCGTAGGCGCGGCACTAGAGTGAGGCGGTGACCTTACCGCCGGAAGATCCGTCGCCGCTGCCCGACGAAGACGACCGCGAGGCGGCCCTGCAGCGCCTGCAGGAGGCGTACGCCGATGAGCGCATCTCGCACGAGGAGATGGACGAACGTCTCGGCCGGGTGCTCACCGCCACAACGCACAGTGACCTGGCGTCGGCCCTGTCCTCGCTCCCGGACGAGCACCCGGGCAGCACGTCGACGATCGCCGCCGCCGGCGGTCGGATCCGGCGGCGTGGTGCCTGGCGGGTGCCTCGGGTCCTCAAGGTCGGGTCCGCGTACGGAAGGGTCCGGCTGGATCTGTCCCGGGCGGTCATCGAGTATCCGGTCGTCGACATCGAGCTGCAGCTCGGCACCGGCGGGGCCAGAATCACGGTGCCGCGCGACGCGGTCGTCGACGTCGAGGGTCTGCACACCGGGTGGAAGGATCTGCGCTACAAGGCCCGCCGGCGATCCCGCTCCGGCGGGCCGAAGATCCGGATCTCCGGGACCATGGGCTTCGGACGGTTGAAAATCCGCCACGCGTGGCGTTGACGCTCCGGCCGGCACGGCCCCGACGACCGACCCGGCCACCCGGTACGGTGCGGCGCCCGCTCATCGAGCCCGGCACCGAGTTCAGCACCTCCCGGGCCCCGGCCGCCCGGAAGACGGCGGCGGCATGGCGCGCGGGCGCGCTGGGCCTCGGCCGGCCTCCGCTCGTGGCCGCTCATGACTGACCTGCTCCGCTCGATCCCGGCCGGTTCCAAGGGTCGTCCGCAGGCTGTCGCAACGCAGTCAGAGGCTCAGTGTGATGACGGCACCGATACCGCCGAGGCCGAGTGCCAGGGCGGCCGACGCCCAGCCGCCCGAGCCCCAGCGGAAGAAACGGTCCACGGCGAGTCGGCCCGGACCCGTCGCCGCGATCGCCAAGGCGACGACGGCGATGCCGACGTTGTACTCCACACCGCCGTCCCCGGCCCACAGACCGTGGGCCCCGGTGACCGTGACCATGGCATTGATCATCACTCCGATCAGTGCGGCGGCGGCCAGCGGGGTCAGGAAACCGAGAGCCAGACCGAGGCCGCCGAGGAACTCCGACAAGCCGCCGATCACTGCGAAGACCTCTCCCGGATGGAAGCCCAGGGCAGCGAACCCGTCAGCGGTCGCAGACAGTCCGCCGCCACCGAAGAGTCCGAACAGCTTCTGGGCACCGTGACCGGCCAGCAGCAGACCGAAGGTCAGGCGGATGAGCAGGAGTCCCCAGTCGGAAGCCGATGTCCTGGCAGCGGTGGAGGGCGCCGTCGGTTCTGCCGCGACCGACAGCCTGTGCAGAACGTGTTTCACAGCCATGTGAATGCTCCAGAAAGCAAGCCACGAGGACGCGCGCGCCACCCGTTTCTCCTACGCTTCCGCAGCCGCGGTGAGCATGCATCCGGGGCACCGGTCCGGTCCGTCGGGAAAAGGGCTTCGCCGGGCAAGCCCGGTCCGGGCATGATTCCCACCGTGCATGAGGACAGGGCCGATGACAGTCACGCGCGGTACACACTGACGGATGCGGAGGACGGTCACGTCTGGGGCGTGTGCGCCTCGGCGGACGGACTCTTCGGGGAGCCCCGGCGCGGAACGTACGAACTGTTCGGCTGGGTCCCGGAAGTGGCCGATCCGCGCGGCTGGGTCGGCAGCCGGGTGTGGCTGGTGCCCGACGACGAGGCATGCGATCCCTGGCTGCTGGAGGACGCCGAGAGCCTGGGCCGGCTCCCCGGGACGGACAGTCTCGTGCTCACGGGCCTGGACGACTACGAAGGCCCGCCCGAGGGGCACCGGGCTTCCGTCCGCGTGCACGACGGGCACCGATGGCTCGGCTCCTGCCGGGAGTTCTCCCGCATACTGCCGGACGCGGGGGCACGGCCCCCACTCGTCCTGCGAGGACTCGCCCAGAGCGATCGACTGCGGGCGGCACTGACGAAAGGCACCCGGCGTGCGCTGAATCTGGAACAGGCCGCCTTGGAGATACATGACGACCAAGGTGAGCGGCTTACCGAACGACTGTTCTGGAGCCAGGTCAGGTCCTGGCGCGCATCGTCCGACGGGGCGGGCCTGATCGACCTGGAACTCGACGGGGAGACGATCACGCCTGTTCCGGCATACGTCCGGTCCGTCTGGGAGCTGTGGCTCGCCGGACCACCGGACACCCTGGGCGCCTGGGCCGGCCTCGACACCCGGCGCCGAGAGGTCTGGCTCGATCTCGTCCGAGAGCGCGCCTTCCGACGCCCCCGCCCCGACCGGCCGGCCGGTCACGCCTACGAACTCGACGGCCGGCACACCACGGACGAACCGGGCCTCTACCTCGCGCTCGGCGAGGCGGTCAACGGGCCCGGCGGCTACTTCGGCGGGTGCCTCGCCGCCCTCGACGACTGCCTGAGCGGCACCTTCGGCTACACGGCCCCCGCCACCCTGCTCTGGCGGGACGCCGCAACCGCACAGGGGCACCTGTCCAAGGCCCTGACAGCGGACGGCGAGCCCCGCAACCTGTTCGCCGAAGTCCTCGAGGTCCTGGCCGAGGGCGGCATGCACGTCACCCTGGCGTGAACGGCTGAGAACCGGGACCGTCGGGCGCGAGGCCCTACGGGAGGCGAGCCGCCCGCTCAAAGAGCATTGCGCCGGGTGTCCGAGACGTGGAAGTCGATGTACCGGGCGAGGCTCAGCGCGTCCTGCGGGCTGTCCGCCCGGAAGGAGACGCGGCGGAGCAGGCCCACGCTGTCGAGCGCGACGCCTTCGCGGGCGAGGACGAAGACGAGGGTGAGGAAGGCGGACCGTGCGTTGCCGTCATCGAACGGATGGAAGAAGCACACGTCGAGGTACGCGCGTGCGGCGCGGGCGGTCAGAGCGAGCGGCGCACCGTCCTCCGCGGTGCTCTCGGCCAGGCAGGCGTCGAGGCGCGCGCGGGTGTCCGAGGCCATGCCGTAGCGTTCCTGGCCGTCCTTGGCGAAGGCCGGGCGGGACCGGAACGCGGGTGGCCGCGGTGTGCCCAGGACGTGCTGCTGCCAGCCCTGGAGCAGTGCGAAGTCGAGCGGGGTGCCACGCGCCGCGTCGGCCCGGAGCCGGTCGAGTGCGGCGAGCAGGCCCTCGGCGCGGGAGGGGTCCAGGACACGGTCGAAGGAGCGGACGTCCTCGGCCGCCCCGTCGCGGGCCGGCGTCACCGGCCCGTCCCCGCCGCCGTCCGGGGCCTGCGGCCAGGCCACGGTCCGGCGTACGGCGAGCCACCGCTCCAGGTGGTCGGCCGCCGGCTCGGGGGGCCGCGCCCGGTCGCCCGGCCGCAGCGACTGCGCGAGCCGTTCCGCGACGTCGCCGACCAGGACGGTGTCCGGTCCGGTCCAGCTGCGGAACCGCCCGCCGATCGCCCGGTCGACCAGGCCCTGCGCGGCATCGGGGGCGACTCCCCAGCGGCTGAGGAACCAGGTGAGCACCTGCCGGCAATGACCGTGCCAGCCGCTGCCGCAGCCGGTCCGGTCGACGACCTGCAGGATGAGGTTCCGGGCGGCGCTCTCCCACAGGATCCGCTGGTCCTCGATCCCGGCCAATTCCAGCGGGTACGCCTCGAACCAGCCGGTCAGACCCTCCACCCACCCCCGCCACTCGCACAGCGCCGTGACGACGCGCTCCAGCGTCTCCTCCGGGGTGGTGATCGAGTCCCGGGGGCAGCACCAGCTCCCGACGGGCCCGCCGTCGAAGTCCCCTTCGTCGTGCGCCCAGCGCCAGCCCACGGCCCACCGGCCGTAGTGCTCCATCAGGGCATACGACATGGCATCGGCCCAGGCCCCTGCCTCACCGTGGCTCCAGGCACTCATCGCCGGGTCGGCGAGAGGTACATCGGGGCGGATCGGTACGCGACGGGCTGGACCGAGCGAGCGCACCACCCGCGCTGCCGCCGTGCTGTCGAAGGGATGACGCGCGGGGTCCACCTCGCCCCAGCTCAGAGCACCAGGGGACAGCTCATGTATCACCGCGCCAGCCTGCCACGCGCACTCTGCGCCCAGCCACGGCATTTCCTTCACCTTCGTCCTCGGCCGGGCAGGCCCGGCGTGGCCGAACTCGCCGGGGAGCGCGGCCGGCTGGACGCCGTCGGGCTCAACCGGGCTGTGCCGTACCGATTCCCAGGGCGTCGAAGTAGCCCTGCGTGGCGAATCGGACGACCGCCTCCGCCATGTCGTGTGCCGAGCGGGGCCGGTGATGTTCCAGCCACCAGGTGATCGCTCCGAGGATCATGTTGGCGGCCAGGACCAGTTGCAGGTCGTCGGACTCCGCATCCCGACCGGCGCCGGGGATGGCGTCCTGGACGGTACGCAGCCGATCGCGGGCCAGTTCCACGCACCGTTCCCGCAACCGTGCCGCGAACCAGGGGTCCCCACGCCGGCCGAGCAGCGCCGCGTACAGCCGGTGATGCCTGCCGACGTGCTCGAACAGTCGCTCCCAGCCGACGATCCGCTCCCGCGTGGCGACCTGGCCCGTCGGGCCGAGACCGGCCGAAAGCTCGGAGACGACGTCCTGGAAGATCTCCTCGACCAGGGCGTACTTGTCCCGGTAGTAGCGGTAGAACGTCGCCCGGTTGACCGGCGCCCGTGCGGCGATTTCCCCCACGGTGACCTCGGCGAATCCCTTCTCCTCCACCAGCTCGATCAGAGCCCGGCGGATGAGCTTGCAGGTGCGTTCCCCCTGGAGCCCGCCCTTCCGATGCGACATTCACCCTCCCTTGTCGCCTCCCGCGACGGACCGGCCCGTCTGCCGGTGGTGGACCCGTACCCGGGAAGCCGAAGGTGGCCACGCAAGCACCCCATCGATGAGAGGGACCCATGACCACCGACTCCATCATGGCGATCAACCGGCTCGGGTTCGCCGGCAGCGAGATGCAGGACTTCGCCTACCTGCGCGCCCTTGCCTACGCCGACCACGCGGCCGCGTCGCCCGGCGAGGTCGTGCACGTCGCGCGGAAGACGGCCCGCGACGGAGGCGGCCGCGAAGCCTTCATCCGCGCATGGACCGAACAAGGTCGCATCGCTGCCCGCATGGCCGACGATGCATGGGTCGCCGGCCGCAGGCTCACCGCGCGCACGTTCCTGCACCGGGCCTACAACTACCTGCGGGCTGCCGAGTTCTACTGCGACCGCGGGCGGGCCGAGGAGTTCACCGCCCTCTACGACCGGAGCGTGTCGTGCTTCGACCGCGCGCTGCCGCTGCTCGACACGCCGGCCGAACGGATCGCCATCCCCTACGAGAACGGCGTCGCGTTGCCCGGCTACTTCTTCGCCGCCGACGACTCGGGCACCCGGCGTCCGACCGTCATCATCTCCGGGGGCGGCGACGGCCACGGCGAGGAGCTGTACTTCCTGGCCGGCGTCCCGCATGCGCTCGCCCGCGGGCTCAACGTCGTGCTGTTTCACGGGCCGGGCCAGCGCGGCCTGCTGCACCACCATCCGGACCAGGTCTTCCGGGCCGACTCGGAGGTCCCCTTCGCAGCGGTCCTCGACTTTGTCACCGACAGGTCCGACGTGCAGGCCGATCGCATCGCGCTGTACGGACTGAGCTTCGGCGGCTATCTCGCCCCCCGCGCCGCCGCGTACGACCGGCGCGTCGCCGCCCTGGTCGCCAACGCCCCGATCACCGACTTTCACGCCGTGATCCTCGACGCCCTGACCTCGGCACTCCCCGACCCGGTGCCCGCCGATGCCCCTGCCGAATTCTGGAACGGCCTCCACCAGCAGCTCGGATCCGCCGATTGGGCACTGCACGCCACCGTGGAGAACTACATGCTCTGGACCACCGGCGCCCGGACGCTCTCCGATTTCCTCCGTATCGCCCGGGACTTCACCCTCGACGGGCTGGTGCCCCGGATCTCCTGCCCCACCCTGACCCTGTCCTCCGACGGTGAGAACGCCGTCGCCCGCCGCCAGGCCCGGGAGTTCCACGAACGACTCGACGTCCCCACCAAGGCCATCCACCGGCTGGCCGCCGAACACGGTGCCGACAGCCACTGCGGGCTCAGCAACATCGCGCTGACCTCCGCCCTCGTGTACGACTGGCTCACCGACGTACTGGGACGGTGAACTGCATCGCGCGATGGCGACTGCACGCCGTCGTCGTCCTCTCACTCCTGACCCGCGTGGTGCTGCATGGCCAGAGCGGTGAGGCCGGCCGTGGCGGCGGCGGCGAGATCGGCGACCATCGCATCGTCGACGGGGAGCCGGAGGACGTGGATGGCGGCGGAGAGGGCGCCGGCGACGAGCACGTGAGCCATCACGGGGTCGACGGGTCCGGCCAGTTCGCCACGGTCCACGGCCCGCTCGATGACTTCGGCGAAGTCGGCTTGTTCCGCGGCCAGGAAGGTGTTCTGGAACCGGGTCACCAGGTCGGGATTCGTCGCGAGTTCGTTCACAAGGGCCGGTCCGAGATGCCGGGTCGCGGGGGCGGACAAGCGGACGTGGAACGTGCGGGCCAGCGCCAGCAGGTCTCCGTGGAGCGAGCCGGTGTCGGCCACCGGAGGCAGCTGCTGCCCGTGCACGGAGGCGGCGAAGGCCATCTCGGCCTTGGAGCCGTAGCGACGGTAGATCGCCGCCTTGCCCACTCCTGCGCGTGCCGCGACCTGGTCGACCGTCAGGTTCGGGTAGCCGACCTCGTCGATCAGCTCGCGAGTGGTCTCCAGGATCTTGCGGTCGACGCGGCTGTCCCGGGGACGTCCGCCCGCTTGCCCTTTCGCTGCCATGACCGCATGATACGAGACGTCAGTATCGATACTGTAGTTCCGGAATCATGGTTTCGTAATCCCAGGCCGGAGAGGTCACAATGATCAAGTGGGCTGGTTGGCTCATCTCGTTCGTCGGCGCCGCGCACACGATCCTCGCCCTGACGCTGGAGAAGGCCGCACGCCATGCCGGAGCGTGGTTCAGCGGGGAGCTGTGGGGAGAGGACCTGTCCGCGATGAGCCCGGCCAACAGCGCCTACTGGCTGAGCCTGAGCAGCTTCGGCATCCCACTCCTGCTCGTCGGGCTGCTGGTGCTCTGGCTGGACCGCCGCGCCATCGTCCCGCCCACGTTCGTCGCGTGGACGCTCGCGGCCCTCACCGTGTGCGACGCCGTGATCCTCGGTCCCACGCCCGGGCTGCTCATCCTGGTCGCGGTCGTCCTGATGCTGGTCGAGGCCCGGCGCACGCGCATCCCGGACGGTGCCCGGGTCCGGCAGCCGCGAAGGTGAAACCCGTGCGGCACCGGGCCCGGCCGGCGTCACCGCCTGTGTGACACTGCCAGCTCGATGAGGTACCGCTTGGTCACCCGGCCGCCGTACCGCCTCTCGATCAGGTTCGCGATGCACCCCAGCAGCCCGTCCCTGGCGGCTTCCGGAAGAGCCCGGTGGCCGGAGTAGGTCCGCAGCACATCCAGGTAGGCCGACGTGGTGTACGTGAGGTTCCGTTCGTAGCGGCGGAAGACCGTGGGGCCGAACCGTCCGCTTGCCGCCACCTCCTCCGCATGGTCCGAGCCGTCGATGTGCGAGGCCGCGGGAGGCCGCAGCCCGGGCGGCGTGTCCGGGTCGAAGCGCTCGTAGCAGCGCTGGACCTCGACGAAGAACTCCTCGGTGCCGCCCCTCACGTGCTGGGTGCGCACCACGGCGAGCGACCCACCCGGACGCAGCGCATCGGCGGCCTTGACCATCCGCACGGCCGGGTCGATCCAGTGGAACGCCGTCGCCGAGACGACCGCGTCGAACGGCTCCTCGGGCAGCGGCCAGTTCTCGAACTCGGCCGTCACCACCTCCACCGCCGCGGCCCCGGCCAGGTTGCGGCGGGCGACCGCGGCCATGTCCGGTCCCGCCTCGACGGCCGTGATCCGGCAACCCCGCCCGGCCAGAGGCACCGTCGCCTGCCCGGTCCCGCAACCCACCTCGAGTACGCGGCTGCCGGGGCCGGCACCCGCGAGTTCCGCCAGGTCGTCGTACAGCTCCGGCGGATATCCGGGCCTGGCCCGGTCGTACAGCTCCGCGTCCTCGTCGAACAGCCGGCTCAGGCGTTCCCGCCCGGACTCCTCGGGCCTGTCGTCGCGTCGCGGGTGCGCGAGGTGATCGGACATGCGGAGCAGACTAGCGGGGTGCGCCCGCCCATGAGCGCATGCCCGCGGATCACGCCGGTTCCAGCAGAACGGCCGGCAGGGTGCCGTTGACGACCGGATCTCTCGGCAGCGAGAGCCCGAAGAACCGCTCGACGACCCCCAGCGCGATGCGGTGCACCTCCCTGCTGTCCCGCTCCGGGGCCGGGAGACCGGCGGCGGTCAGCGACTCCTGAAGGCGGGCGGCCGTCACGGGGTCGCCCTCGACTCCCCGGTAGCCCCAGGAGGCGTCCAGGTGCAGATTGCACGCGCTCATCGGGCGGCCGTCGTGGGCATGGGCAAACTGCGGTGGCACGGGCTTGCCGTTCTCCTCCTCGTACTCCAGCAGGAAGACGTGGGCGCCGCCGCGCGAGACGGGTTCCAGAGGGCCGAACTCGCCCTGCCAGCCGCCGTACGCCACCGCGTACGACCAGTCCCCGGTGCGACCGAGACGCAGGCCGATGCCCTCGAAGGCATCGCCGTAGGTGTCCTCCATGAGTTCCAGGAGGGTGTCTCCCGTGTGTTGCCCGACCGCCACGGCGACGCGCTCGGCGCCGTCGACGGCAGCCGCGAGGCGGTCCGCGAACTCCTCCGGGGACAGCCCGCGGGCCATCATCACGCGGTAACCCCCGAAGGCGATGCACCGGGGCGCGGCAAGCCAGATGATTCCGTCCGTCATGCAGGCCATCGTGACGCGTCCCTCTGACATCGGGTTCTCCGTACGCGAGCTGCGCGGGCCGATACCGCTTGTTACTGTCTCGTAGGGGGCTCCGTCCAGTCGCTGGATGTTTCTCCACGACAAGGAGGGCTACCCCATGTGCGGTATCTCCGGTTGGGTGTCCTACCAGCGCGACCTGCGGTCCGAGCGGCCCACCGCCGAGGCCATGAACGCCACGATGGCCTGCCGTGGACCGGACGCGCAGGGTCTCTGGCTCGACACGCACGCCGCACTGGGCCACCGCCGGCTCGCCATCATCGACCTTCCCGGCGGCGTCCAGCCGATGAGTGAGCAGACCCCGGACGGCGACGTCGTACTGGTGTACTCGGGCGAGGCGTACAACTACACCGAGCTGCGCGACGAGCTGCGCCACCGCGGCCACTGCTTCCACACCGACAGCGACACGGAAGTCGTCCTGCGCGGCTACCTGGAGTGGGACGCCGATCTGCCGGAACACCTCAACGGCATGTTCGCATTCGCCGTCTGGGACGGACGAACCGACAGGCTGCTCCTGGTCCGCGACCGCATGGGCATCAAGCCCCTGTACTACTTCACCACCGACGACGGCGTACTGTTCGGCTCCGAGCCCAAAGCCATCCTGGCCAACCCCCTCGCACCCCGCACCGTCGACCTGGACGGCCTGCGCGAACTGTTCTCCATGGCCAAAACCCCCGGCCACGCCATCTGGGCGGGAATGCGGGAAGTGGAACCCGGCACCGTGGTGACCGTCCAGCGCGCCGGCCTGAACGCCCGGCCCTACTGGCAGCTGAGCGCCGTCGAACACACCGACAGCCAACAGGACACCATCGCCCGCGTACGCGAACTGCTCGACGACATCGTCCGCCGGCAGCTGGTCTCCGACGTACCCCGGTGCGTACTGCTCTCGGGCGGCCTGGACTCCAGCGCCATCACCGCGCTGGCAGCGCAGCAACTCCGCGGGAAGGAAACCGTGCGCAGCTTCGCCGTCGACTTCGTCGGCCAGAGCGAGAACTTCATCCCGGACGGCCTGCGCTCGACACCCGACACGCCCTACGTCCACGATGTCGTCCGGCATGCGGGAACCGAACACGAGGACATCGTCCTCGATCCGGCGGGGCTCGCCGATCCGGACGTGCGCGCCGCCGCCGTACGGGCCCGGGATCTGCCCCTGGGCCTGGGCGACATGGACCAGTCGCTGCTGCTGTTGTTCCGGGCGATCCGCAAGCACTCCACGGTGGCCCTGTCCGGCGAGTCCGCCGACGAGGTCTTCGGCGGCTACGCATGGTTCCACGACCCCGCCGCACGGGACGCCGGCACCTTCCCCTGGCTGGCGGCGCTCGAACGCCACCACGGCCGCGGCGGCAGTTCGCTGCTCGATCCCGAGCTGAGGGAACGGCTCGACCTGCCCGGATACCTGGCCCAGCGGTACGAGGAGGCCATGGCCCAGGTGCCCCACCTCGACAGCGAGAAGGACCCCCTGGAACGCCGGATGCGGGAAGTGTGCCACCTCCACCTCACCCGCTTCGTACGCATGCTCCTGGACCGCAAGGACCGCCTCAGCATGGCCACCGGTCTGGAGGTCCGTGTCCCGTTCTGCGACCACCGCCTGGTCGAGTACGTCTTCAACACCCCGTGGTCGATGAAGACCTTCGACGGCCGCGAGAAGAGCCTCCTGAGGGCAGCCACCGAGGAACTCCTGCCACGGTCGGTCGTGGAGAGGGCCAAGAGCCCCTACCCCTCCACCCAGGACCCCGCCTACGTGGCCGAACTGCAGACCCAGGTACGCGACCTGCTGTCGTCGGACGACAATCCCGCGCTCGGCCTCCTCAACCGCGCCCGGATGCAGGAGATCACCACGACCCCACCCGGCGACATCACCACCGCCGAGCGCAACGGCCTCGAACGCGCCCTGGACCTCGCGGTCTGGGCCGACCTCGAACACCCCACTCTCACCTCCTGACGCCGGCTCGCGCCTGACGGCGCGGTCACGGCCCACGCGACGGTCTCCTGGCGCGGACAGCGCCAGGCGACCGTCGCGTGGGCCGCCTTGCGCCCGGACGCGCCCGCGTTCCCCACCGGGCAGGGGGCATTCCACGACCGCCGAATTCCGGATCGCCCGGCCCGAAGCATCCGCCATTCAGGTGATCCGTGATGTGCCCCGGTATCTGCGGCTGCCCAGGGATCACGGGGCCGCGGGGCACTTTCCCGCTCGCACGGTGATCGATTCGGAGTGGCAGCCTGACGACGGCGGGCCGAAACTGAAGCGACAGTTCAGTTCGTGATCGGAGAAGAGCACCTGCCAGAGCTTCCGATGGCGCGGCGGGACTTTGCACGGCGCTCCGCGCCCTGACTCGTATCCGGCAGCCATCGGGGACCCAGACGCCCTCGAGGAGATCACATCGTGGAGCAGTCTTCGGATGTCCACATAGAAGTACCGGGCGAAAGCGCCGTCACAGGGCGGAGCGGCCCCGGTCCGACGAGGACGGAAACCGAAACGCTACTGGCTGAAGCGCTGGCCGGCGTCGCAGGCGTCGAAAGCGTTCCGGTCGACGTGCACTTCTTCGACGACCTCGGTGCCAACTCCCTGGTCATGGCGCAGTTCTGCGCGCGGGTACGCAAGCGGGAGGACCTGCCCTCCCCGTCCATGAAGGACATCTACCGGTACCCCACGATCCGCAGCCTGGCGGCGGCCCTCGCGGAATCCTTCCCGGCCGGTGCCGATTCCCCGGCGGCCCCCTCGCCGTCCGTACGCCCGATGCCGCCGGAACCGGTCACGCGGACGAGCGGAAAGCTGGCCCACACCCTTTGCGGAACCTTCCAATTGCTGTTCTTCCTGGGATATGCGCTGGTCGCCGGACTCGTCACCGCAGGCGGATACGAGTGGGTGGCCGAGGGCTCCGGGCCGCTGGACATCTACGTACGGTCGCTGCTGTTCGGCGGCGCCGGATTCCTGGCCCTGTGCGCTTTCCCGGTCGTTGCCAAATGGGTGCTGGTCGGACGCTGGAAGCCGTGCGAATTCCCCGTCTGGGGTGCCGCCTATCTGCGCTTCTGGGTCGTCAAGGCACTGCTCCACGCGAATCCGATGATCCTCTTCGTCGGAAATCCGCTGTACGTGCTGTACTTGCGGGCGCTCGGGGCGCGGATCGGCAGGGGGGTCACGATTCTCTCCCGCTCCGTGCCGGTCTGCACCGACCTGCTGTCGATCGGCTCCGGCACGGTCGTCCGCAAGGACTCGTTCTTCCTCGGCTACCGGGCGCACGCGGGACGCATCCAGACCGGCCGGATCACCCTCGGCCGCGACGTCTACATCGGCGAGAAGACCGTACTGGACATCGACACGTCCATGGGCGACGGCGCACAGCTGGGGCACTCCTCGTCCCTGCACCGCGGCCAGGCCGTCGGGGCCGGTGAGCACCGGCACGGATCCCCCGCACAGCCCACGGAGGTCGACTACCTGCGGGTCGCGCCGGCCCCGTGCGGCACCATGCGCCGGGCGTGGTTCGGCCTCGCCTCCCTGCTCCAGCTGTTCCTGCTGTACATCCCGCTGACCGTGGGCGGGTTGTACACCCTGTTCAACGAGATACCGGCCATCCGCGACCGGCTCGAACCCACCGCCACACTGACACTGCCGGAACTGGTGACCGACGCGCTGGTGCTCTCCCTCACCCTGTTCTTCGGCTTCGTCGTCCTGGGCCTCGCCGCCCTGTGCACCCTTCCGCGTCTGCTCGGCCTCGTCGTCAGACCCGACAGGGTGTACCCGCTGTACGGGTTCCACTACGCGGTACATCGTGCGACGGCGCGGATGACGAACATCAGGTTCTTCACCTGGCTCTTCGGGGACAGCTCGTACATCGTGCACTACCTGCGCGGCATCGGGTACGACCTGTCGGACGTCGAGCAGACCGGGTCGAACTTCGGCACCGTGGTGCAGCACGAGAGCCCCCTGCTCGTCACCGTGGGCAGGGGAACGATGGTGGCCGACGGGCTCTCCGTCATCAACGCGGACTACTCCGCGACGTCCTTCCGGCTGTCGCGGACGTCGATCGGTCCGCGCAACTTCCTGGGCAACAACATCGCCTATCCCACCGGCGGCCGGACGGGCGACAACTGCCTGCTGGCGACGAAGGTGATGGTGCCGCTGGACGGAGAGGTCCGCGAAGGAGTCGGGCTCCTCGGCTCACCGTGCTTCGAGATCCCCAGATCGGTGGAGCGCGACTCGCGGTTCGACGACCTCAGGACCGGCGAGGGCCTGCGCCGCGGCCTCGCCGCGAAGAACCGCCACAACCTGCGCACGATGGCCCTCATGCTGTTCGTGCGGTGGCTGCACACCCTCGCGCTCACGCTCCTCGCCCTCGCCTCCGTGAACCTGTACGGCGTGGTCGGACACATCGTGATCGCCTCGTACGTGGCACTGACGCTCGCCCTCTCCACCGCCTACTACATCCTGGTGGAACACTGCATCAGGTCGTTCCGCAGGCTGCGTCCCCTGCTGTGCTCCATCTACGACCCCGCCTTCTGGTCGCACGAGCGCCTGTGGAAGGTTCCGGACCACTACCTGAACCTCTTCAACGGAACCCCCTACAAGTCCCTCGTCTGGCGCCTGCTGGGCGTCCGCATCGGCAGCAGGGTCTTCGACGACGGCTGCTTCATCACGGAACGCACGCTCACCGCCATCGGCGACGAAACCACCCTCAACGCCGGAAGCAAGGTCCAGTGCCACTCGCAGGAGGACGGCACCTTCAAGTCCGACGCCACCACGATCGGTGCCCGCTGCACGCTGGGCGTCGCCGCGCACGTGCACTACGGCGTGACGATCGGCGACGGCGCGGAACTGGCACCGGATTCCTTCCTCATGAAGGGCGAGGAGATCCCCCCGCACGCGCGCTGGGGCGGCAACCCCGCCGTCGAGACGCCGGAGGCCCGGGTACAGCCCGGCGGCACCGGCCGGAGCACACCACCGTCCGTGGACGGCGCCGCCGCGGCGACCGTGAACTGAGGAGCATGCGATGCGAGCACGTGTGGAGGCGGACCGGGAGTTCTGGAGCCGAGTGCTGACCGCCGGCGGTTCCACCGCGGTGCCGCGATGGGTTCGCGAGCCGTCCCCCGGCACGGCCGGACACGAGACCCCGGTGCCCGGGGCCGTGGCGGACGCGGTACGCGGACTGGCAGGTCAACTGCGCGTACCGGTCGGCGCGCTGCTGCTGGCGGCGCACGCCAAGGTGCTGGCCGTCCTGTCCGGCGAGCAGGAGGTCGTGACGGGGTACGTCCCCGAAGCACGCGGCGAGCCCCTGCCCTGTCGCCTGCCCGTCGCCCCCGGCACCTGGCGCTCACTGGTGTCCGCGGCTCACCGGGCGGAGACGGACGTACTGGCCCACCGGGACTTCCCGGTCGATGAACTGCGTCGCGAACTGCGGGCCGCGGAGCCGTCGTACGAGGTCGTGTACGGGCCCATGGAAGCGGACGGGCCCCCGGCCGGCGACGGCGTTCTGCAGGTGCACTGGTCCGAGAGCGGCGGACGGCTCACGCTACGGCTGCGCTACCGCACGGACGTGCTGGACGCCCAGAGCGCGGCCCGGATCGCCGGCTACCACCTGACGGCACTCGGGCTGATGACGACCGACGCGGACGCCTGGCACCCACGGCAGAGCCTGCTGTCGGACGACGAGGTGCGCGAGCAGCTGGAAGGACTGGCCGGACCCCGGCGGCCCCTGCCGGACGCGCGGGCGCACGAGCTCTTCGAGCAGCGTGCGCGAGCGCATCCGGACGTGGTGGCGGCGGTGCACGGCGAGCGGCAGTGGACCTACGGCGAACTCAACGCGCGGGCCAACCGGTTGGCACGGGCACTGCTGGCCCGCGGGCTGGGCCCCGAGGACGTGGTCGCCGTCGTCACCGAACGCGATCTTGACTGGCTGGCCGCCACGCTGGCGGTCCTCAAAGCGGGAGGCGCGTACCTGCCGATCGAGCCCCAGTTCCCGCCCGGCCGCATCGCCGCGACGCTCACGCGGGCCGGATGCCGGCTGGTGCTGACCGAAGCGGGCAGCACCGGCACCCTCGACCAGGCGCTGTCCCGGCTCCCGGAGACCGAGAAGCTGCTCATCGAGGACGCGTACGCGGAACCGCACCCCGACGACGACCCCGGCGTCGCCGTGGACGCGGGCCGGCTCGCCTACATCTACTTCACCTCCGGATCCACCGGTGAGCCCAAGGGCGCGATGTGCGAGCACGCCGGCATGCTCAACCACCTCTTCGCCAAGATCGACGACCTGGACATCGGCGAGGGCACCGTGGTGGCGCAGACGGCACCGCAGTGCTTCGACATCTCGCTGTGGCAGATGATGTCCGCGCTGCTGACGGGCGGGCGGACACTGCTGGTGGGACAGGACGTCCTCGTGGACGTGGAGCGGTTCGTCGACACACTGGTGAGCGGCCGGGCCGGCGTCGCCCAGCTCGTGCCCTCCTATCTGGAGGTCCTGGTCTCCTACCTGGAGCAGCACCCCCGTGAGCTCCCGGACCTGCGCTACGTGTCGGTGACCGGCGAGGCGCTCAAACCGGAGCTGGTCCAGCGCTGGTTCGCCGTCCAGCCGGGGATCGGACTGGTCAACGCCTACGGCCTGACCGAGACCTCGGACGACACCAATCACGAGATCATCGACGGGGTGTGCGAGCGCGTCCTGCTGGGCCGGCCGGTCAACAACGTGCACGTCTACGTCGTGGACGAGCAGCTGTCGCTGGTGCCGCTGGGCGCACCCGGACTGATCGCCTTCTCCGGCGTCTGTGTGGGCCGGGGCTACATCAACGACCCCGAGCGGACCAAGGAGGCGTACCTCGCCGATCCGTACCGGCCGGGCGAACGGCTCTACCTGGGCGGTGACTGGGGCCGCTGGCACCCCGGCGGCAAGCTGGAGTTCCTCGGGCGCCGGGACAACCAGGTCAAGATCCGCGGCTTCCGCATCGAGACCGGCGAGATCGAGAACACCCTGCTGAAGGTTCCCGGGGTGCGGGACGGCGCGGTGGTCGTCGCCTCGCGGGCCGGACAGGGCCAGCACCTGATCGCCTTCTACTCGGGGCGGCAGCTGCCCACCGACGAGCTGCGCGACGCGCTGGGCGCCGACCTGCCCGCCTACATGGTCCCCTCCGCCTTCCACTGGCAGTCCGCACTCCCGCTCACCGCCAACGGCAAGACCGACAGGAAGGCGCTCACCGCGCTGGCCGAGCAGAGCGCGCCCGCCGCCCACGACGACACGCCCGCGCAGGACGACGTACCGCGGACCCCGGCCGAGCGGAGGCTGGCGGCCGCCTGGGCCGAGCTGCTGGCCGTGCCCGAGCACCGGATCCGCCGTACGGACCACTTCTTCGCCGCCGGGGGCACCTCCCTCACGGCGGTGAAGCTCACGATCGCGCTCGACCGCGCGGTGTCCCTCAAGGACATCACCAGGCACCCGGTGCTCTGCGACCTGGCCGCCCTCCTCGACGGCGCTGCCCGGCAGCGCACGGAACTGCTCCAGCCGCTGTCGGGGGCGGACGAGACGCCGGAGTGCACCCTCGTGTGCTTCCCCCACGCCGGCGGCAACGCGGTCAACTACCAGCCGATGGCCGACGCGTTGGCCGGGAGCGGCACACAGGTCCTCGCGGTGGAGCTGCCCGGTCACGACCCCGCCGCCCCCCACGAGCCGTTCGCGTCGATCGCACAGGTGGCGGAGCGGGTCGCCGCCGAGATCACCGCACGCGGCCTGACCCGGGTCATGCTGTGGGGCCACTCGTCGGGCACCGCACCGGCCATCGAGACGGCCCGCAGACTCCAGGACCGCGGTGTGGAGGTGACGCGACTGTTCCTCGGCGCCCAGTTGCCCGGCACCTCTGCCGAACGCCGGGCAGCAGCCGGCGAACTGAGGAGCCGGGACGACGCGGCGATCGCCGCGCGCCTGGCCGCGGAAGGCGGCTACGGCGAGCTGGCGGAGCTGGACGAGCAGCACGCCGGGCACATCGGCGCCGCCTACCGGCACGACTGCCTCTCCGCCCACCTGTACTTCTGCGACGTCCTGGACGACCCGCCCCAGGAGAAGCTGTCGGTTCCGGTGTCGGTGGTCGTGGCCGCCGACGACCCGATCACGGCCGGACACGCCGACGCCCACCGGGACTGGCTGCTGCTGGCCGAGCGCGTCGACCTGCACGAACTCGCCGACGGCGGCCACTACTTCCCGCGCCTGCGCCCGGCCGAGGCGGCACGGGCCGTCCTGGCCGCCGTCGCACCGCTGGCCGCCTCCTGAAGCCGGCCAGGCCCTCCAGACCGGCAACCGAAAGGAAACCGAGATGACGACCTCATCCCTGGCAGCCGCGCTCGACGTGGAGCTGCGCCCGGACAAACCCGCGGTGGCACACGTCGACACCCCGGCCGACGCACCGAGCTGGGCGGCGCGGCACCGCGAGGCGCTGCGCGCCCAGGTCACCGAACACGGGGCACTGCTCGTCCGCGGCCTGGGACTGCGGGACAAGGACCAGGTCGGTGCCGTCTTCAACCGTCTGACCGGCGGTCTCATGACGGAACGGGAGTCCTTCGCCCCGCGCGAGGAGTTCGGCCCGGGGCTGTACTCCTCCACGACCTGGCCGGCCAACCAGCCGATGTGCATGCACCACGAGCTGAGCTACACGCTGGAGACGCCCGGCCTCATGCTGTTCGCCTGCCTGACCGCGCCGGACCAGGGCGGGGCGACGGCGGTGGCCGACGCGGCCCGCGTCCTTCAGGCGCTTCCCGCCGAGCCGAGGGAGCGCTTCGAGCGTGAGGGCTGGCTGCTGACCCGCTGCTACACCGACGAGATCGGGGCGTCCCTGGAGGAGTCGTTCGGCACCGGCGACCGCGCCGAGATCGAGCGCTACTGCAGGGCCAACGCCATCGACTTCACCTGGCAGCCGGACGGCTCCCTGCGCACCACACAGCGGCGCCCGGCCGTGGTCCGGCACCCTCTCACGGGCCAGGACTGCTGGTTCAACCAGATCGCCTTCCTCAACGAGTGGACGCTGGCCCCGGAGGTGCGCGAATACCTCGTGGACCTCTACGGAGAGGACGGCCTCCCGTTCAACACCCGCTTCGGTGACGGAAGTCCGATCGGCGAGGACATCGTCCAACTGCTCAACGCCACCTACGACGAGCACACCCGACGTGAGCCCTGGCAGGCCGGTGACCTGCTGCTCGTCGACAACATCCGCACCGCGCACAGCAGAGAGCCCTACACCGGAGAGCGACAGGTGCTGGTCGGCATGGCCGAGCCCCACCGCCCGGCCGGCTCCGGCCCGACCTCGGAGGCAGACCGGCGATGACCAACCTGTTGTCCACCGTCACGCAGCCGGTCACGCCCGACACGGCTTCGGCGCCGACGTTCGCGGTGATCTCCGGCGCCCAGGTGCAGCAAGCACTCGACGGGCGCGAGAAGGAGATCGTCGAACTGGTCGAGGCCACCTACCGGCTGCACGGCGCCGGGGACTCGGTCAACCCCCCGTCGTACTTCCTGCGCTTCCCCGACCGTCCCACCGCACGGATCATCGCGCTGCCGGCCTCCATCGGCGGGTCGGTGCACGTCGACGGACTCAAGTGGATCTCCAGCTTCCCGGACAACGTGCGGGCCGGGCTGCCCCGCGCCTCCGCGGTCCTCATCCTCAACGACCCCGGCACGGGCTACCCGTTCGCCTGTCTGGAGAGCTCCATCATCAGCGCGACCAGGACGGCGGCGTCCGCCGCGCTGGCCGCCGACTGGCTCAGCCGCTCCCGGCCGCGCCCGAGCCGTGTCGGGTTCTTCGGCACCGGGCTGATCGCCCGCTACATCCACACGTTCCTCGCCGGCACCGGCTGGACCTTCGACACCATCGGCGTGCACGACCTCGACGCCGACAGCGCCGCCGGGTTCTGCGGGTACCTGAGACAGCGCGGGACCACCGCCGACGTCACCGTCCACGACAGTGCCGAGGACCTCATCCGCGCCTGCGATCTCGTGGTCTTCGCCACCGTCGCGGGCGAGCCGCACGTCACCGACCCGTCCCTGTTCGCCCACAACCCCCTCGTCCTGCACGTGTCCCTGCGCGACCTCGCCCCCGAAGTCCTCATGGCCTCGGCCAACTTCGTCGACGACGTCGAGCACTGCCTGAAGGCCGGCACCTCTCCCCACCTGACCGAACAGCGCACCGGCAACCGGGACTTCCTCAACGGCACGCTCAACGACGTGATGCTCGGGCGGGCCGCCGCGCCGCCCGACCGACCGGTGGTCTTCTCGCCCTTCGGACTCGGCGTCCTGGACCTCGCCGTCGGCAAGTACGTGTACGACGAAACGGCCAGGGCGGGAAACCTCCGCCTCATCGACAACTTCTTCCACGACCTGCGCCGGTACGGCTGAGGCCGTTGCCCTTCCCCGGTACCAGGAGGCCCATCGTGCCCGTGATATCCGCTCCCCATGACTTCAACGAAGGCCGTCTCTTCGTCGACCTCGAGCCGATCTTCGGATGCCCCCTCTACCTGAAGTGCGAGGGCTTCAACTTCGCCGGCTCCATCAAGTTGAAGGCCGCGAACGAGATGGTGGCGAGCGCCGAGCGGGACGGCATCCTGAAACCGGACTCCATCCTCGTCGAATCCTCGTCCGGCAACCTGGGCGTGGCGCTCAGCATGATCGCCGCGAGCAAGGGCTACGAGTTCCTGTGCGTGACGGACTCCCGCTGCAACCTGTCGACCCGCCTGCTGATGGAGGCGCTCGGCAGCCGGGTGCACATCGTGGCCGACCCGGACGAGAACGGCGGATTCCTCGGCACCCGGGTCGAGTACGTCCGCTCGCTGTGTGCCTCCGACAGCCGGTACGTGTGGCTCAGCCAGTACACCAACCCGGGCAACTGGCGGGCGCACTACCGTACGACGGCACAGCAGATCGCCCGTCACTTCCCGAGCCTGGACGTCCTGTTCATCGGCACGGGCACCGCCGGAACCCTGATGGGCTGCGCCCGCTACTTCCGGCAGTGGCACCGGCCGGTGCGCATCGTCGCGGTGGACAGCGTGGGCTCGGTGGCCTTCGGCGGCGAACCCGGCCGCCGGATGATCCCCGGGCTCGGCATGAGCATGCGTCCCCCGCTGCTCGACGAGTCCTACGTCAACGAGGTGATCAGGGTCGAGGAGGCGGAGACCATCCGTACCTGCCACCGGATGGCCCGGCGCGGCTTCCTGTTCGGCGGCTCGACGGGAACGGTGGTCAGCGGCGCGACCGAGTGGCTCTCCCGTCACGACGCGCAAGACATCACCGCGGTGGCCATCGCACCCGACCTCGGTGAGCGCTACCTCGACACCATCTACCAGACCAACTGGCTGCAGGACCTGTACGGCGACCAGATCCTCGACCCGGACGAGATGACCGCCACGGTCCGGACCGAGGAGTCCGCACCCCGCGAACCGGACCGCCGGCCACAGCCGTAGCCCGTGACACCGGAGTCGGACGGGCCCGGGTGCGAAGAACGCACACGGGCCGTCCGGTCCGGCCGGGGGGTGAACTCCTCAGGCCGGGTAGGGGTGGTAGCAGTCCAGAGCCGGGCGATAGAGGACCTGCCATGTGCGGTCCTCGATGACACCGCTCGGCGGCAGGCCGTGGCAGACCTGGATCCACTCGATCTTCTCCAGCGTGGCGGAGTCGAGGACACCGTTGAGGGCCAGCTTGGGCGGCTCGCCGCCCCAGACGTTGCTCAGGCACTGGGCCTGCTTGACCGCCTCGCCGGTGTCGCCGTAGGTGAGCGTGGGCCGAAGGCCGGGTGACGTGTAGGAGCAGGGTTCGGGGTCGGCCACGGCTGCGTGCGGTGCCACCAGCCCGAGTGCTGCGGATGCGCACAGCGCTGCGACCACGGTGGCCCATCTGTTCTCTCTCATACCGCTCCTTCCGGTCTGGCCAGTTGCTGGAAAGCTCGGCGAGCGGAAGCGGAAGAGTCCTCATTCTCCCGCACATCACGAGGCGCAGCATGTGGTGGCCGCTGGAACGCCTCAGTGCCGGCACGCGCCCCGCCTGCATCGCGAAATCAGATCGCCTACAACGGAAACATCTGTTGGACAGCTTTCCGAGGGCGTCTGAGGATGTCTCGTGCGGTAGCACAGTCAACGCGACACGGGATGCACTACCGCCTGAGTGGAGGCGAAATGCCGAGTGAAGAAACCGAAGTAGTCGTCGTCGGGGCGGGCCAGGCAGGCGTGGCGATGAGTGAGCACCTGGGAGCCCACGGCATACCGCACATCGTCCTGGAGCGGCACCGCATCGCCGAGCGCTGGCGCTCGGAGCGGTGGGATTCCCTGGTCGCGAACGGGCCCGCGTGGCACGACCGGTTCCCCGGGCTGGAGTTCTCCGACGTCGACCCCGACGCCTTCGCCTCGAAGGACCAGGTCGCGGACTACTTCGTCGCGTACGCGGAGAAGATCGGTGCCCCGGTCCGGTGCGGTGTCGAGGTGACCTCGGTGCGCAGGCACGCCGGCCGGCCCGGCTTCCGGGTCGAGACGTCGGAGGGCCTGATCGACGCACGCTTCGTCGTGGCCGCCACCGGACCGTTCCAGCGGCCCGTGATCCCGCCCATCGTCCCGGACGGCGCCGTCCCCGTGCAGATCCACTCCAGCGGGTACCGGAACCCGGCGCAGCTGCCCGAGGGCGCGGTCGTCGTGGTCGGAGCGGGCTCCTCGGGCGTCCAGATCGCCGACGAGCTGCGCCGGTCCGGCCGCCGGGTCTTCCTTTCCGTCGGTCCGCACGACCGTCCTCCCCGCGAGTACCGAGGACGTGACTTCTGCTGGTGGCTCGGTGTGCTCGGGGTCTGGGACGCGGAGACCCCTCCCCAGGGTGCCGAACACGTCACCATCGCCGTCAGCGGCGCCCGCGGCGGCCACACCGTGGACTTCCGCGCCCTGGCCGGAACCGGCATCGAGCTCGTCGGCCTGACCGACTCCTACGAGGACGGCGTCCTGCGCTTCGCGCCGGATCTCGCCGCGAACATCGCGCTCGGCGACACCAAGTACCTGGACTTCCTCCGGGCGGCCGACGCGTACGTCGAGCGCAACGGGCTCGACTTCCCCGAGGAACCGCAGGCCCACGTCCTCGGACCGGACCCGGAGTGCCTGACCAGTCCCCGCCTGGAGCTCGACCTGGCCGGGGCCGGCGTCACCTCGATCGTCTGGGCGACGGGCTTCGCCGCCGACTACGGCTGGCTGGAGGTCGACGCGTTCGACGAGAAGGGCCGGCCGAACCAGCGCCGAGGAGTGTCCAGCGAGCCCGGCGTCTACTTCCTGGGCCTGCCCTGGCTGTCCCGCCGCGGGTCGAGCTTCATCTGGGGCGTATGGCACGACGCCCGGTACGTGGCCGACCACATCATGATCCAGCGCGGCTACCTCGCGTACCGCCCGACCGACCGCCCCGGCGCCGTGCCGGCGACCCCGGAGAACTGAGGAGCAGACGATGACCTCCACGAGCGAGGGCCGCCCGCCGAAGGCCCCCGTCGTCGCCGGCGGACACACCCGGATCCGTCCGTTCAACACGCGCGACACCTACCCCGAGCAGAACCTCGACAACGACCTCTGCCAGGCCGTCGTCGCCGGCAACACGGTGTACGTCCGCGGCCAGATCGGCCAGGACCTCGACACCAGCGAGTCCGTGGGCATCGGCGATGCCGAGGCCCAGGCCGAGCGGGCCATGGCCAACATCAAGATGCTGCTCGAAGAAGCGGGCAGCCGGATGGAGCACCTGGTCAAGCTCACCATCTACCTGATCGACCCGCGCTACCGCGAGGCGGTGTACCGCACCGTGGGCCGCTGGACCAAGGGCGTGCACCCCATCTCCACCGGCCTCGTGGTCTCCGCCCTCGCCCGCCCGGAGTGGCTGTGCGAGATCGACGCGATCGCCGTGATCCCCGAGGAGGACCGGGCATGACCATGTCCCTGGTGGTACGCGACGGTGAGCGGTTCGGCATCGTGGCCGCCTCGTCGAGTCCGGCGGTCGCCGCCCGGGTCGCCCATCTGCGGCCCGGGGTCGGAGCGGCGGCTTCGCAGAACGTCACCGACCCGACGCTCGGCACCAGCCTGCTGGAGGCCCTGGCGGACCACGGCGACGCGGAGCGCGCCCTGGCCGACGTCACCGGCGCGGCGCGCAACGAGAAGACCATCCAGTACCGGCAGTTGACCGTGCTCGGCCGCTCCGGTGCCGGGTTCGCCTTCAGCGGTTCGCGGACGCTCGGCAAGCACGCCTCGGCCACCGCGGAGGGCGCGGTGGCGGCCGGCAACATGCTGTCCGGCGAGCACATCCCCGGCGTTCTCCTCGACGCCTACGCCGCGGCCGGCGGAGAGCTGGAGGAGCGTCTGGTCACCGCCCTGAAGGCCGCCGTCGCGGCCGGCGGCGAGGAGGGGCCGGTGTACTCCGCGGGGCTGGCGGTCGTCGCGGACGTGGACTGGCGGGTGACCGACCTGAGGGTGGACTGGGCCGACGGCCCCGTGGACCGGCTCGGCGAACTCCTCGACGTCTGGCTGCCGCAGCGGGACGACTACGTGCGTCGCGGCCTCGACCCCGCCTCCGCTCCTTCGTACGGCGTGCCGGGAGACCTGTGATGGGCGCGCCGAAAGAAGCGGTGAGGCAGGCCGTCGACCGTCATGCCGAGGAGCTGATCGGCCTCTCCGAGCGGCTGCACGCCGACCCGGAGACCGCCTGGGAGGAACACCGGGCCGCCGCGGTCGTACCGGAACCGCTGGCACGCGCCGGATTCGACGTCACCTCGTCCTACCTGGGCCTGGAAACGGCGTTCCTCGCACGGTTCGGCAGCGGACCCACCAGGATCGCGCTGTGCGCCGAGTACGACGCGCTGCCGGGCCTCGGTCATGCCTGCGGGCACAACCTGATCGCGGCGAGCTCGGTGGGGGCCGCGCTGGGCCTCGCCGCCGTCGCCGACGACGTGGGCCTCACCGTCGAGGTCTACGGCACTCCGGCCGAGGAGGGCGGCGGCGGCAAGATCGAGATGCTCGACCGGGGCGCCTTCGCCGGGGTGGACCTCGCGATGATGGTGCACCCGGCGCCGGTCGACGTCGCCGAGGCCCGCCCGTTCGCGGTCAGCCACTCCAAGGTCTCCTACACCGGGAAGTCCGCGCACGCCGCGGCCTACCCGGAGGCCGGGGTCAACGCGGCCGACGCCTTCACCGTGGCCCAGGTCGCCATCGGCCTGCTGCGCCAGCAGCTGCCGGCCTCGGCCAGGGTGCACGGTGTGGTGACCCACGCCGGGGACGCCCCGAACGCCATCCCGGAGCGGTCGACCGGCCGGTGGTACGTGCGGGCGGAGACGCTCGCCGAACTGGCCGAGCTGGAGCCACGGGTCATGCGGGCCTTCGAGGCCGGTGCCCTCGCGACCGGCTGCGAGCTGGAGATCGAGCCGGAGAGCAAGCCGTACGCGGAGTTCCGCACGGACGAGACCGCCCTCGGGCACTACCGCGCCAACGCCCTCGCCCTGGGGCGGCAGTTCGCGCCGCCGGGCCAGGCCGCGCGGATGAACCGGGCCTCCACCGACATGGGCAACGTCTCGCAGGTGGTCCCGGCCATCCACCCCTACATCGGCATCGGATCCCTGCCCGCCACCAACCACCAGCACGAGTTCGCCGCGTACTGCGTCGGCGGGACGGCTCGGCGGGCGCTGCTCGACGGGGCGATCGCGCTGGCCTGGACCGGCGTGGACCGGAGCATGCCGGCCGGGGGAGCGGCGGCATGACCGGGACGGCCGTCGCCGTGACCGCTCGGACCGGCCGGGTGCCGTGCGAGGACCCGGGTGGCGTTCCTCCCGGGTCCGGTGCGGCAGCGGTCATCACCGGCCCGTCCGGCGCGGTGCACCGCGGTCACCGATGGCAGCTCGCGGCCACCCGGCGGCGCCGCGCGGCCGCCGCCCCGGCTGCGGACGTCCGCCGCACGGCGAGGACGGGCGGCACGCCCGGCCCCCTTGCTCACCGTCCCGGTGCGTACGGCACGGAGGTGACCGTCCACCCCACCGTCGTCCCGGACGACGCACACCCGCCCTCCGCCCGGAGGCGCAGCGACGCCACGGAAGGACGCCCCCGGCACGCCGCGAGGTTGCCGGGACGCGCCCACGCGCTGCCCGTGGCCACGGTCGCGGACAGCGCCGTGCCGCCCGCCGCCGGCTCCGCACGGCCCTGCCCCGGCCGGTACGCGAGGGCGGCCGGCGTACTCGGCTGGCCTCTCGATCCCCGACGCCCCGGAGGACACCGATGCCCCTGATCCCAGACCCCCGGCACACCGCCCGGCCGGACACCGGGTACCGCACGGAGCACGACATGCTCGGCGACGTCGCCGTGCCGGCGGACGCCTACTACGGTGCGCACACCGCCCGGGCGGTGGCCAACTTCCCCCTCACCGGAGAGACCCTGGCCGCCCGGCCGCACCTGATCGGCGCACTGGCCGCGGTGAAGCACGCCGCGGCCCGCGCCAACGCCGAGGTCGGCGCCCTGGACGGGGCACGGGCGTCGGCGATCGCGGACGCCTGCGCCGAGATCCGCGACGGCGCACTGCGGGACCAGTTCGTGGTCGACCTCATCCAGGGCGGCGCCGGCACGTCGACCAACATGAACGCCAACGAGGTGATCGCCAACCGCGCCCTGGAACTGCTGGGCCGCTCCCGAGGGGAGTACGCGGTCCTGCACCCCCTCGACCACGTCAACCTCGGACAGAGCACCAACGACGTGTATCCCACGGCGGTGAAACTGGCGCTCGACGCGCACATCGCCGAGCTGCTCGTCGCCCTGGCCGGCCTGCGCGAGGCCTTCGCGGCCAAGTCCGCCGAGTTCGCCGACGTGCTGAAGATGGGCCGCACCCAGCTGCAGGACGCCGTACCCATGACGCTGGGCCAGGAGTTCGGGGCGTTCGCCGCCACCCTCGCCGAGGACGAACAGCGGCTCGCCGAGGCCAGAGTGCTGCTGCACGAACTCAACCTCGGCGGCACGGCGATCGGCACCGGACTCAACGCCCGCCCGGGCTACCGGGAGCGTGCGATGGAGCACCTGCGCCGGCTGACGGGGATCGGGACGCTCCAGTCCCCACCCGACCTCATCGAGGCCACCCAGGACGTCGGCGTCTTCGTGCAACTGTCCGGCGTGCTCAAGCGCATCGCCGTGAAACTGTCCAAGATCTGCAACGACCTGCGTCTGCTGTCCTCGGGACCGCAGGCCGGACTCGGCGAGATCAACCTCCCCGCACGGCAGGCCGGGTCCTCCATCATGCCCGGCAAGGTGAACCCGGTGATTCCCGAGGCGGTCAACCAGATCGCGTTCGAGGTCATGGGCAACGACGTGACCGTCACCCTCGCCGCCGAGGGCGGCCAGCTCCAGCTCAACGCCTTCGAGCCGGTCATCCACCGGAGTCTGAGCGCCGGCCTCGACCACCTCACCGCGGGGATCGGGGTCCTCACCGAGCACTGCGTGCGGGGCATCACCGCCAACCGGACCCGGCTCGCGCAGACCGTCGCGGCCTCCACCGGACTGGTCACCGCGCTCGGCCCCGCACTCGGCTACGAGACCGCCTGCGCCATCGCGCTGGAGGCGCACCACACCGGCAGACCGGCACTCGACCTCATACGCGAGCGCGAGCTGCTGACCGAGGCGGAACTCCGCGCGCTCACCAGCCCCGCCTCCCTCACCGGCCTGCCCGCGCTCTGAGGGCGCGGCGCCGGCGGCACCCGCACACCTGAGGCCCTCTCCACCCATCCACCCAAGGAGGCGCGTATGCGCACCTTCAACAGCGACGCCACGACGACCGAAGCCGCGGTGGCCACCGACACGGTCGCACTGCGCAGGAGCGTCGCCGCGGGAGCCGTCGGCGTGTTCGTGCACTGGTTCGACTGGGCGGCCTACGCCTATCTCGCCGGTACCGTCGCGACCGTGTTCTTCCCGGCCGAGAACAGCACGACCGGACTGCTCGCCGTGTTCGGCGTGTTCGCCGTGTCGTTCGGCATCCGGCCCATCGGTGCCCTGGTGTTCGGGCCGCTCGGCGACCGGATCGGGCGCAAGCGCACCCTGTCGCTGGTCATCTTCATGATGTCCGGCGCGACCCTGGCGATCGGTCTGCTGCCCGGCTACGCGTCGATCGGGATCGCGGCCCCGGTGCTCCTGGTGGTGCTGCGCCTGATCCAGGGCTTCGCGGCGGGCGGCGAGTTCGGCAGTGCGGCGAGCTTCCTCGCCGAGATGGCGCCCCGGCGCCGTCGCGGCTTCGGCGTGAGCTGGCTGGAGGTCGGCTCCCTGCTGGGCTTCCTGGCCGGCTCGTTCGTCTTCCTGCTGCTGTCCACGGGACTCGACGACGATCAGCTGACCGCCTGGGGCTGGCGCATCCCCTTCCTCGTCTCCGCGCCGCTGGGCGTCATCGGCTTCATCATCCGCAACAAGATCGAGGACACCCCGGAGTACCGGGCGCTGGAGGCCGGCGGCTCCGTCCCGCGCAGCCCGGCGCGGGAGCTGCTGCGCCGCCACAAGCGGCAGCTGCTCCAGGCGGCGGGCCTGATGGCGGCCATGCACGTGCCCTTCTACGCGGTGCTGACCTACCTCGTCACCTACGAGACCGACCACCTGGGGCACTCGGCCGGCAGCGCCGCCCTGCTGTCCACGGTGATCTCACTGCTGGGACTCGTGCTCGTGCCGCTGTTCGGCCTGCTGTCCGACCGGGTGGGACGCAAGCCGGTGTTCGTCGGGGCGACGGCCGCCCTGCTGGTCGTCTCCACCCCGGCCTTCCTCCTGATGCGGACCGGGCTCGCCGGGACCTGGATCGCCGGTCTGCTGCTCGGTGTGATCCTGGCCGCGATCCTCGGCACGTACGCGGTGTGGTCGGCGGAGGCCTTCCCCACCCGCACGCGTCAGAGCGGCCTGTCCATCGCCTACAACCTCACCGCAGCCCTGTTCGCCGGCACCGTGCCGTACCTGATGACCGTGCTGATCTCCGCGACCGGCAGCACCCTGGTGCCCGGCCCGTACCTGATGGTGTTCGCCGTCGGCGGTCTCGTCGCCGCCCTGACCCTGCGGGAGACCGCCGGTTCCACGCTGCTGCACCCGGAGGACGTGTCGGAGGAAGCGGCGGCCCCCGAGACCCGCTAGACAGTGCCGCATAGGGTCGGCACCGACACCGATCACCAGGCGCAAGGGTCACGGATGACGTCACCAGTGGGTTTCACGCTCGTACAGCTCCGCTACTTCCTCGTCGCCGCCGAACGCGGTTCGATGACGGAGGCGTCGGCGGAGCTGCACATCGCGCAGTCCGCCGTGTCCGCGGCCGTCTACAATCTGGAACGCGACCTTCAGGTGCAGCTGTTCATCCGCCGACGGGGCCGGGGGCTGACCCTCACGCCCGCGGGGGAGAGGCTGCGGCAGCAGGCGCGGGAGCTGCTGGCCCGCGCCCGGGAGGTCGAACGGGAGGCCCGGGGAGACGGTGAGACCATCTCCGGGCCGGTGGCCGTCGGCTGCTTCGTGACCCTGGCCCCCTTCTACCTGCCACCCCTGTTCAGCGAGTGCACCCGGCGCCATCCGGGCATCGAGATCGACGTGGTGGAGGCGGAGACGGACCAGCTCGTCGACGCCCTGACGGCGGGACGCATCGACTTCGCCCTCACCTACGACCTCGGTCTGGCGGCCGAGCCGGCCCTGCGCAGTGAGACGATCGCCCGCGCCCCGGCCCATGTCATCGTCTCGGCCGATCACCCGCTGGCCGGCCAGGGCAGCGTGGATCTGGCCGAACTGTCCACGGAACCGCTCGTTCTGCTGGACCTTCCGCACAGCCGCGACTACTTCCGCTCACTGGTGGCTGCCACCGGCACCGCGCCCGACGTCCGTTACCGGACCCGGAGCTACGAGACCGTCCGCTCCCTGGTGGCCCGGGGACTGGGCTACTCCGTGCTCAACCAGCGGCCGGCGACCGGTCAGACGTACGGCGGAGGCGAGGTCGCGGAACTGCAGCTCCGGGACGGCGGCCCTCCGCTCGAAGTCAAGATCGCCTCTGTGGGCGGCATGACCCAGACCGCCCGCGCCCAGGCGGTGATGGACCTGCTGCGGGAGATCGCCGACCGGGCCGCCGGGGCCTGAGCGGCCACCCGCCCGTCGGTGAACCCCCCGGGCGGCGGCCGGCTACAGACCGGGGCAGCCCGTCACCGCCCGCGCGTGGGCCGTGATCAGCTCACGGGCTCTGCCGGGGCGCACAGCCGCGTTGTGGCTGACGATGTGCAGACCGAAGCCGTCCTCCAGGGCCACCAGCCCGTGCGCCAGATCGTGCGCGGACGCGGCCAGCGAGAAGACGCCGGTCGCGGCGCCGACCTCCAGGGCGGTCGTGTAGAGCGCGACCTCCCGGGCGAAAAGAGACGTCATCAGCTCGGCGTGGCCCGGGCTGCGGCCGGCCCGCCGGTGCAGTTCGTACAGCAGCCCGTGGACCGGATCGTCGGTCGTGCCCGGCAGACCGCTGTTCAGCAGGGCACGCAGCCGTGCCGCGGGATCTTCCGCGGGCGCCTCGTCGTAGGCCCGCTGACGGGAGTCCAGGTAGCTCTCCACCGCGCCGCGGTGCACCTCCAGGACGAGGTCGTCGAGCTCCGGGTAGTAGTACAGGACCGAGCCCTGGGAGACGCCCGCCGCGTCCGCGATGTCCTTGATGCGCAGGCCCTCCAGCCCGCGCTCCGCGATGGCCCGGCCCGCGGCGGAGACGAGGGCCTGCCTGCGTGCCGTCTGGTTGCGTGGTCTGCCCGCTTTCCCCATGGTGGTCGATTCTCTGCTACGCGTATCAGTCTTCGCAAGAAGTTGCCGCCGAGAGCATTGACGTCCGGTTCACCCATTGTTTGAATCTCGACTCAAAGAAGTGGGCGCGGACACTCACCGCCGAGCTCCCCGCCCCCCCGTCGCGCCGCCGCTTCCGGCAGCGCCCCTGAGACGGCCCAGGCCCCATCCGATCCGAACGAGCACCGGTTCGCCGACGTCCCACGACGCAATCGAAGGCCACAGCATGCACACGTACGCCCACTGGCGGCAGCGCGCCGCCGACCTCACGCCACGCACGCGCCTGTTCATCGACGGAGCGTGGACCGAGCCCGCCGGCGACCGGTGGATCCCGACCGTGAACCCCGCGACCGGCAAGACCACCGCTCATGTGGCGGCCGGCTCGGCAGCCGACGTCGACCGGGCCGTGACCGCGGCCCGCACCTCCTTCGAGGACGGCCGCTGGTCGCGCACCGCACCCGCGGAGCGCAAGCGGGTCCTGCTCGCCCTCGCCTGCCTCATCGAGGAGAACGGCGAGGAACTCGCCCTGTGCGACACCCTCGACATGGGCAAGCCCATCGCCGAGTCCCACGGCACCGACGTACCCGGCGCCGCCGGCGTCTTCGCCTGGTACGCCGAGGCCGCCGACAAGCTCTACGACGAGGTCGCCCCGGCCCCGCCCGGCAACCTCGCCCTCGTCCGCCGCGCCCCGCTGGGCGTCGTGGGCGCCGTCGTGCCCTGGAACTTCCCCCTGGACATCGCGAGCTGGAAACTGGCGCCGGCCCTGGCCGCGGGCAACAGCGTCGTACTGAAGCCGGCCGAGCAGTCCCCGCTGTCCGCGCTGCGCCTGGCCGAACTCGCCTCGGAGGCGGGCCTGCCCGACGGCGTGCTGAACGTCGTCCCCGGCCCCGGGGAGACGACCGGGCGGGCCCTCGGTCTCCACCCGGACGTGGACACCCTCGTCTTCACCGGGTCCACCGCCGTCGCCCGGCGGTTCCTCGCCTACGCCGCCGAGTCCAACCTGAAGCAGGTGTGGCCCGAGGCCGGCGGCAAGAGCCCCAACGTGGTCTTCGCCGACGCCGACCTGGAGGCCGCCGCGGAACGCGCCGCCTGGGGCTTCGTCTACAACGCCGGGCAGGTGTGCTCCGCCAACACCCGGCTGCTGGTCGAGGCCGCCGTCGCACAGGAGTTCACGGCCCGCGTCGCCGAACACGCCCGCGCCTGGCTGCCGGGCGACCCGCTCGACCCCACGACCCGTCTCGGGCCGCTCGTCGACGAGGCCCAGGTGGAACGCATCCTCGAAGCCCTGCGGTCGTCGGGCGGCACGCTGGTGTGCGGCGGCACACGACCCGACCGGGACGGCGCCTACCTCGACCCCACCGTCGTCACCGGGCTCGGACCCGACGCCCCGCTCGTCCGCGAGGAACTGTTCGGCCCCGTGCTCACCGTGCTGCCCTTCCGCGACGAGGCCGAGGCGGTCCGCCTCGCCAACGACTCCGCCTACGGACTGGCCGCCTCCGTGTGGACCCGGGACCTCGGCCGGGCCCACCGCGTCGCCGACGCCCTGTGTGCGGGCACCGTGTCCGTCAACACCGTCGACGCGCTCAGCCCGTTCACTCCCTTCGGCGGATTCAAGCAGTCCGGCCACGGCCGTGACCTCTCCCTGCACTCGTTCGACAAGTACACCGGCCTGAAGACGACCTGGATCGCCCACGGCTGACCGCCCCTGCGACCGACACCCTCTCCGGCACGGCATCCGCCACCGGTACCGAACAAAGGACACACGACTCATGACCCTCGACGCCGCCGACCTCACCCGGCTCGACCGGGCGCACATCATCCACCCCTACCTGCCGGGCAGCGCCACCGAGCGCGTCGTGATGACCTCCGGCTCCGGCTGCCGCCTCACCGACACCGAGGGCCGCCGCTACCTCGACGCCACCGGCGGCCTCTGGCTCGCCCAGGTCGGCCACGGACGCACGGAACTGGCCGACGTCGCCCACGAACAGATGAGGAAGCTGGAGTACTTCACCAGCTTCTGGGAGTTCTCCAACGAACGTGCCATCGAACTCGCGGCCCGCCTCGCCGCCATCGCCCCCGCCCCCCTGAACCACGTCTACTTCACCTCGGGCGGCTCCGAGGGCAACGAGGCGGCCATCAAGATGGCCCGCTACTACCACCACCGACGCGGCGAGAGCAGCCGGACCTGGATCCTGGCGCGCAGCAAGGCCTACCACGGCATCGGCTACGGCGGCGGCTCGGCCACCGGCTTCCCCCTCTATCACGAGGGCTTCGCCCCGATGATGCCGCACGTCTCCCACCTCACGCCCCCGTGGCCGTACCGCTGCGAGCTCTACGGCGACCGGCACCTGAGCCCCGGGCAGGTCACCGACTTCCTCGTCCGCGAACTGGAGGAGCGCATCGAGGAGATCGGCCCGGAGAACATCGCCGCGATGATCGGCGAACCCATCATGGGCGTCGGCGGCATGCTCGTCCCGCCGGCCGACTACTGGCCCCGGGTCCGCGACGTCCTCGACCGGCACGGCATCCTGCTGATCCTCGACGAGGTCGTCACCGCCTACGGCCGCGTCGGCGAGTGGTTCGCCGCCCAGTACTTCGGCGTCACCCCGGACATCATCGTCACCGCCAAGGGCATCACCTCCGGCTACGTCCCGCTCGGCGCTCTCCTGGTCGGCGACCACGTCGCCGAGGTCCTGCTGCGCGACCACGGCTTCCCCATGGGCTATACCTACAACGGCCACCCCGTCGCCACCGCGGTGGCCACCGCCAACCTGGACATCATCGAGCAGGAGGGCCTTCTCGCCCGTGCGACGAGTCTCGGCGCCTTCCTCCACGGCGAACTGGAGGCCCAGCTGGGCGATCTGCCGATCGTCGGCGAGATCCGCTCGGTCGGCATGATGCTCGCCGTCGAACTCGTCCAGGACCGCGCCACCCGCGCACCCCTGCCGCTGAACCCCGACCGGATGCCCCACGACGTCATCCGCCGCGACACCGGCGTCATCGTCCGCGACTCCGCCCACAGCCTCGTGCTGTCCCCGCCGCTCGTCATGACCGAGGCCGAGGCCAAGGAAGCGGCCTCCGCGCTGCGCAGCGTCCTGGAGCGCACCGAGCCCACCGGTGAGATACGCGCCGCCTGACCCCCCCGGGGGAGGCCCGGCACATCACCGGGCCTCCCCACCCGGCAGCACCTGACACGGACCCCCAACCGTTGCCGGCGCCCCGCACGCGCCCCCCTCGCAGTCACTCCCCTCCTCTAGGAACTGCCCGTGTCCTCCAACCTGAAGCCGCGCACCCACCGAGCGGCAGCGTCCCCCTTGCAGCGCAGCCTCAAGCGCTTCGACATCACCGCCATGGCCGTCGCCGCGGTCATCTCCTTCGACACCGTCGGACAGATCGCCACCGGCGGCGGCGAGGCCGCCACGTGGACGGCCGCCATCGCCCTGTTCTTCCTCGTCCCCTACGCCCTGCTGTTCGCCGAGACCGGCGCCGCCTTCCCCCAGGAAGGCGGCCCGTACGTGTGGGTCAAGCTCGCCCTCGGCCGCCCGGCGGCGGCACTCACGACCCTCATGTACTGGGTCACCAACCCCATCTGGCTGGGCGGTTCACTGGTCTTCCTCGCCGCGGAGACCTGGGACGGCTTCGTCTTCCACCTGGGCTCCGGCACGGTGGCCGACTACGCCTTCAAGCTGCTGTTCGTCTGGATCGCCATCCTCACGGCCGTCGTCTCCCTGCGGCGCGGCAAATGGATCACCACCGCGGGCGCGGCGATGAAGGTCCTGGCCCTCGCCGTGTTCACCGTCACGGCCGTCCTCTACGGGGTGCAGCACGGCTTCCACGGCCTGACCGACACCAGCTTCGCCCCGACGACCGCCGGCTTCCTCGCCCTCGTACCGATCCTGCTGTTCGCCTACGTCGGCTTCGAAGCACCCAACGCCGCCGGCGAGGAGATGCACGATCCCCAGCGCGACGTGCCCGCCGCCCTCGGACGATCCGCGACCGTGGCGGCCTGCTGCTACCTGCTGCCGGTCCTCGCCCTCCTGGCCGTCGTACCCGCCCACCAGGTCACCGGCATCGGCGGCTTCATGGAGGGCGCCCGCCTCGTCTTCGGCGTCTACGGCGGTGCGGCCGGCCCCCTGCTGAAGATCACCGCCGTCATGTTCGTCTTCGCTCTGCTCACCCAGGGCAGCGCCTGGATGATCGTCAGCGACCGCATGCAGGCCATGGCCGCGGCCGACGGGGGCTTCTTCAGCCGCGCCCTCGGCACCTTCCACCCACGGCTCGGCACGCCGGTGCGCACCAACCTCCTCTCCGGAGCCGTGGCCACGGTCTTCATGCTCGCCGCCATGCGGCTCGCGAACGGCGACGCGGCCGAGGTGTTCGCCGTGGTGCTCACCGTCGCGGTCACCACCCTGCTGCTGTCCTACCTGGTCATCATCCCCGCGCTGGCCCTGCTGAGGCTCCGCCGGCCGGACGTCCCGCGGCCCTATCGCGTCCCCTTCGGCACCCGTGGCTTCCTGCTCTGCGCGGCGCTCGTCTACGCGTGGATCCTGATCGGGTCGTGGTCGGCGCTCTTCCCCGGGGTCCTGGAACAGCTCTTCGGCATCGACTACGTCTTCCACGACGTCTGGGGCGTCTCCCGTGCCGCGTTCGAGGCATTCACCCTCGGTACCGTCGCCGTACTGCTGATCGTCGGTGTCGTCGGCGTCGCGGTGGCCCGCCGCGAGGACGCCCGACCGGGCGCGGCGGGGTAGGCCGGCTCGCGCCGCCGGCGACGTCCCGGCGGGCCTCCCGCCGCGGTAGCCGCCCGGAGCGAGATCATGAAGAGGTGATGAAGAAGACGAAGAAGGCGACTCCGGTGGAGCGATCCGTCAGTGAACCGGGGATCTCCGCCTACCAGCGGGCGCTGCGGGACCGATTGCTCGCCGCCCCGGTCGTTCCCGCGCCCGCGCCATGGCGGCCCGTCTTCGAGTACGCGTACGGAGTCCCTGTCGGCGGACTGCTCGGGATCGGCTTCGCGTCGCATCCCGAGAGCGGCCATGACCTGGTCATGGTCGTCTCGCACGACGGGCACGGTCTCTTCGACGCCGTCACCGGCGAGAAGACGGCCAGGGACCGCGACCCGGATCCCGAGGACAGCACCCCCGACGCGGTTGCCGACCTGTCCTGCCCCGGACTCGGACCCATCGCCGGGAGCCGCGTACGCATCGCGGGGCTCTTCGGCGGTGGGCTGCACACCACGACCGGGGACGGCTGGACCCTGGAGGCTGTCACTCCGGCCTGGCCCAACCATCGTGTGCTGCTGTCGGTCGACGGCGGACTTCCCCACTCCGGCCCGTACGGGGAGCAGTGGTGGCACATCTTCCACTCCACGTACTCGGAACTCCGGGCCTTCGGCTTCTCTCCCTCTGGGGAGACCATCGCCGTCGCGACGAGCAGTGACGTGTCTCTGTGGACCCGCCGTCCCGAGTACGGCAAGGGCAGGGCCGCCCGGCACTGATCCGTGGTTCAGTCCGTGTCGTCGCCGCACTCCGGCTCGGCGAGCCCGTCCTGCCGAGCCGTCCGTGCCGGTGGGGACGGCTGGGTGCCGCCCTTGGCGACCGGCTGGAAGTAGTGCTCCAGCGCCCAGGCGGCCACGCGGATGCCGGTCCGGCAGCCGACCAGGTCCGCCGTGCGGGAGTGGACGCCGCCCCACACCCGGGCGTCGACGACGTCCCGGTTGAGGTCGTCGGCGGACCCGTAGTACCGCGTGGTGCCGGTGACCTCGGAGGGGACGTAGAGGTCGGTGCGCGAGGTGCCGAGGACGCCGGTCAGGGCGCGTGTTACGGCAGCGGTGACGGTCGTGTGGCCGGCGATGTGGTCCGGGTGTGGTGGGGTGAGGAGCAGCGGCTCCCAGGCCGGGTCCGCCGTCGTCGCGGGGTTGCCGTCGGTGTCGGCGAGGCGGATGGCGGTGATCGGTCGCCAGGAGCCGTAGTGGAGCTTGGCGTCCCACGCGGTGACGACGGCGTCGGTCGCCGACGCGTTCACCGCGGCGAACAGCCGGGCCGTCTCGGCGACGCCGAACCGGTGCCGGGCGGCGTGGTCCCGTACGGCCGACTGGACCTGTTCGATCAGGTTGCCGCTGAAGAAGAGGGCGGTCTCGGTCTGCTGCGCGGTCCTGCCCGAGCCGGACTTCGCGCCCATGGCCTTCAGCTCCTGGACGTCCTCGGCGTATGCGGCCGACGAGAGGGCGGGTGGTCCGCCGGGGCGGAACTGGTGCGGGGAGGCGAGCAGGAGGGGGCGGAGCCTGGCGAGCCAGGTGTCGATGAAGGGCTGGAACCCGGGCGGGGTGGGCCGCCAGACCCCCGGCGCCGGGGAAGCGGTGAAGGGAACGTCCGCGAACCTGCCGTCCCCTTCCCGCAGTTCGATGATGCGGGCGGCAGCGCGCCGTCCGTAGTCAACACCGCGGTCTCTGGACCGACCGGCCGGAAGAGCGGCGAGCGAGTCCGCGTGGGCGGTGTCGAGCCGCTCCTTGAAGGCAGGGAAGTAGGTGAGCAGCACGTCGTGGGCCGCGGTGGCGGCGGCCGCCGCGGAGGAGGCCTTGGCCGGACCGCGCTCGCGCCATTTGTACAGGGCGTAGCCGCCTTCGATCCCCACCACGGCGTTGTACACGGCGACGGAGACGAACCCTTCCCAGATCGCCACCTGCCCGGAGGGGCGTGGGCCAAGACTGGTCGTGATCGTGTCGGTGGCGATGGCGTTCCACTCGCGTACCACGGCTGCCGGGTCCGGTGTGGTCCGGGTGCCCGCCCCGGGGGGACTTGTCGCGGCGGTGAGCGTCACGAGGGCGACGGCCGTGACGGCGCAGACGAATCCCCGGACGCGTGAACGCGGGGGAACGGGAAGAGGGGGCTCTTGATACACGGCGTGCTCCCTTGGGTCGAGTTCCCAAGGCTTAGCAACGGCCCACTGCGTCAGCAAGACAACTCGCCGCGAACCGGGCATGCCTTCAGGCCTCGCTCACGGATCTCTCCCGGATTCGAGGACGCCCCAGCCCATCCGCTCCGATGAGCCATCATGGGCTGTGGCCCGCCGCGCGCGAAGGCCGCGGAGCTTGTGGCAGCTGCCGCGCGCGACGCCCGCCCTGCCTTCACCAGCGCCACCACGAACCAGCGTTTCTGCTCACGGCCATCACGAGTCCGCCGCCCCCGGCGGCCTCACAAAGGAGATCGCATGAACGTCTTAGTCATCGGTGCCACCGGTTTCATCGGCTCTTCCGTCGCCGCCGCCCTGGTCGGGGCCGGGCACGAAGTGTCCACCCTCCAGCGCCCGGACGGCCGTGCCACCGGGTACCGTCCCGTGCCCGGCGACCTGACCGACCCGGCCTCGCTGGGGCAGGCCGCCACGGGGTTCGACCGGGTCGTGCACGCCGGTCCGCCGCTCGGGGAGGAACTCGACCTGGCCGGGGTGGACGCGTTGGTCGCCGCCGCGGGCGACCGGCTCGTCCACACCACAGGCGCCGCCGTACTCGGCAGCGGCTCCAAGGACGAGGACAGCGCGCCCGATCCGCACCCCGTCGTCGCCTGGCGGGCCGAGCTGGAACGCCGGGTGCGGACGGCGGGCGGCAGGGTGGTCCGTCCCGGAATGGCCTACGGCGACGGCGGCGGCAGTGTGCCGGCCCTGCTGGCGGCCAAGGCCGCCGAACGGGGCACCGGCGTCTACATCGGCGAACCGGGCGTGCGCTGGCCGGTCGTGCACGTGGCGGACCTGGCCGCGCTGTACGTCGCGGTGGTCGAACACGCCGAGCCGGGCACGGTCTGGCACGGGATGAGCGAGACGGTCCGCCTCGACGACGTCGCCCGGGCGCTCGGCGGCGGGACGGCGACCTCCTGGCCCCTGGAGGAGGCGACCGCCGAAATGGGCCCGATCGCCGGCCTGTACACCCTCGACCAGGACATCTCGTCGGACAGGACGCGCCGTCTCCTCAACTGGACTCCGAAGCACACCTCGATCACCGCCTACCTGAACTCCCAGGTCGGACACGCCTGATGCTGCCGATCGACATCGAGCAGATGTCGGGCGGTGAACGTTTCCGGTGCCTGCGGCGTCGGCGTCATACAAGAACAGTGAGGAGACTGTGAATGCGGACTGTTCGGACGCTGGTGCTGGCGGGCGCGGCTCTGGTGATGGCCACGGGGTGTACGGCCGGGGGAGGCGGAGGTGCGGACGCCGCCTCCTGCGCCTATGTCGTGGCGTACGACGGGCGGGCGTACTGGGGGATCGACGGCGGTGACTTCGAGGTCGGCGAGGCGGTCGGCGTCGCACGGAAGCCGCCTTGCGACGACACGCCGAATGACGGTGACGGTGGAGAAGCGGCCGAGGAACTGACCGCCTACCGGGTGGTGGGGCGGGACACCGGCACCGCCCTCGCCGTGGGCACCTCACCTGATGACGCCGTCCTCGTCACCTTCGACCCCGAGAAGCACGGGTCTGAGACCGTGCGCGAGTTGTTCGGGGAGCTTTAGGCCCTGCCCTGCCTTCCCCGTGCCGCGGGGAAGGCAGGGCGGCGGGTGATACACGTCACGGCGGTGTGCGGCTCGATCTTGGAATGCGTGGCGCGCAGTGACTGCTGCAGGTTATGGGCTTTCCCTGTTCTGGGGGGTGCGCGGGGCAATGGTGCTCGGCGCGACTGGCCACGGACCCGGAGCCGACCTCGGTTGTTCCTGTCCTTTGTTCCTGGATCGCTGTCTTTGAAAGGTTCTCCTGCACCATGCCACTGGCTCTGCTGGCCCTGGCTGTCGTCGCGTTCGGCATCGGCACGACCGAGTTCGCCACCATGGGGTTGCTGCCCCAGATCGCCGACGGGATCGGCGTGTCCGTGCCGCACGCCGGCAATCTCGTCTCGGCCTACGCGCTCGGAGTCGTCGTCGGCGCCCCCGTGCTGACGGGCATCGGTGCGCGCGTACCCCATAAGCGGCTGCTGCTGCTTTTGTCCGGGTTGTTCGTGATCGGCAACATCGCGTCCGCGCTCGCCCCCACCTTCGGCCTGCTCTTCGCCGCGCGCTTTCTCGCGGGTCTGCCGCACGGGGCGCTGTTCGGCGTGGGCGCCGTCGTGGCCTCCCGGCTGGTCACCCCGGAACGGGCTGCTCGCGCCGTCTCGAAGATGTTCCTCGGACTCACCATCGCGAACATCGTCGGCGTCCCGGCGGGCACGGCCCTCGGCCAGCAGCTCGGCTGGCGGTCCGCCTACGTCGCGGTCGCCGTCATCGGGGTCGTCGCCCTTGCCTCGCTGGCCTGCTTCGTCCCCCACCAGCCTCGCGGCCGGCAGTCGGGCATCCGGCACGAGCTGCGGGCGATGGGCAACAAGCAGGTGGCCATCGGCCTGGCCACAGCCGTTGTGGGCTTCGGCGGGTTCTTCGCCGTCTACAGCTATCTGGTGCCCATGCTGACGAACCTGACGGGCATCTCCGACTCCTCGACCGCCCTGGTGCTCGCGCTCTACGGCGTAGGCATGACGCTCGGCACGCTGATCGCGGGACCGCTCACGGACCGCGCCCTGCGCCCGACGCTCTACGCGGGGCTCGCTCTGCTCGCCGCGGCGCTGGTGACGTTCTACTTCACCGTCCACAGCACCGTGCTCGCTCTGGTGACGGTCACCTTCATCGGTGCGATGGGTTCCTTCATCACCACGCCCATCCAGATGCTGCTCATGGCGAAGGCCAAGGACGCCCCGACGATGGCCGCGGCCTCCAACCACTCGGCCTTCAACCTGGCCAACGCCGGCGGCGCCTGGCTCGGTGGCCTCGCCATCTCGGCGGGCTGGGGCTGGGCCTCGCCCACGCTCGTCGGTGCCGCTCTCGCCGTGGCCGGCCTCGGCCTCGCCTTCGCGGGAGGACTCATGGACCGGGGCAGCCGTCGCTCCCACGTGATCACTTCGTCCGGCACCGGAACCTCGGCACAGGCGGCCGGACCAGCCCCGGCGGTCCCCAGCACGGGTGGATCCGCAGGCTCTCCCCAGTCTCCCCAAGCCCCGGGGGACCGGGCCTAGCACCGGGGCACCGGCACCGCCAAGCCAACGACCTGCCCGGCGCCCGCGTCCCGGGGCTGCGACGGCCCGGGGCGCGGCGGAGACTCTGCCGTCCGGGCGGCGGCGCCATCCGGAGGAGACCAAGCTACGAAGTCGGCGGAAACCGGGTTCGTGGTCTTGCCGTAGACGATCACAGGCGCTTCAATGCACCCACCCCCCGCAGGAGGAACACCCGAGCCAGACCCAGCGAAAGGGTTCTTCTTGTCCGCCATCCGTGCCACCGTCCGTGCCACCACACGTGCAGCCGCCGTCACCGTGGCTGCCTGCGCCACCGCGCTCGCCCTGGCATCGCCCTCGTCCGCGATCAACTCCTACCACGCGGTCCCCGCCCCCGAACGCACCGAGGTCGGCGCCCTCGTGGCCACCTGGGACGACGACGGCGATCCGGCCACCCCGGACCGTGTCGACTGGGTCTGCTCCGGCACCATGATCGACGCGGACACCTTCCTGACGGCCGCTCACTGCACCACCGACTGGCCGGACAACGTCCGGTTCCACGTCTCGCTCGACCAGGACGTCCAGTCCGGACTGGAGGCCGCGGCGAAGAAGTACCCCGGTGACCCCGCCGCCCAGGCGAGAGCCGTCGCCGTCCAGGGCACGGCCCACAGCCACCCCGGCTACCCGGGCCCGGCCGCCGACACGCACGACATCGCGGTCGTCGAACTCCCCGCCGCGAAAATGACCTCGCGCTGGTCCTTCACCCCGGCGGCACTGCCGACCGCCGGCCGGCTCGGGGCGCTGGGACCGCAGAAGCTCAACGCCACCGACTGGGTGGTCGCCGGATACGGCACCCAGGAGGCCGTGAACGGACCAGGGGGCCACACTCACCCGGGCGGCGGTGTCCGGATGAAGGCACCGGTGACCTTCAACGCCCTCAACGACGCCTGGGTGCGTCTCGCCATGACCGCTCCGCAGGGCAACGGCGGTGCCTGCTACGGCGACTCGGGCGGGCCCAACTTCGCCGTCATCGACGGTCGGCGCATCCTCGCTGCGACGACCATCACCGGCGACGGCCCCTGCTACGCCACCAATGTCACCTACCGGCTGGACACTCCGGGCGCCCGCGCCTTCCTGGCGCCATTCGTGCGACTGCCGTAACTCTGGAAACGCACGGGGCTGGGAGATGCCGGCAGCGCGGCCCGCCACCGGCACCACCCGGCCCCGCAGCGTCGGGGCGTAGCGGTGGCGCGCCCGAACTCGGAACACGACTGTCACCGGTCCCGTGATCACGTCGGTCTCCGGCACTACTGTCGAGGCATGAGCGAAGACTCCCAGCGTTCCGTCGTCGTCCAGCGAACCGGCACCGGCCACTTCGTCGCCACCAACGCCCGCGGCGGCACGATCCACTTCGGTACCGCGTCCGATGACGGCCGGAACACCGAGTTCACCCCTGTCGAACTGCTGCTCGCCGCGATCGGAGGCTGCACGGCCGTGGACGTCGACGTCGCCACCAGCCGGCACGCCGAACCCGCCCAGTTCTCGGTCTCGGTTTCGGGCGACAAGATCAGCGACGAGCTGGGCAACCGCATGACCAACCTCAAGGTCACCTTCAGCGTCGCTTTCCCGGACGGTGAGGGCGCGGATCGCGCCCGCACGATTCTGCCCCGCGCGGTCAGGGCGTCCCACGATCGACTCTGCACGGTCAGCCGCACGGTCGAGAGCGGCACGCCCGTCGCCGTCACGATCGACGAAGCCTGACCGTTTCAGGAGTGGGACGGCCCGGGCGCCGGGGTGCGCCGTGCGAGCCCGGTTTCTGTTCGCAGAAGTAGTGGGTGCGGACCAGCAGGACGAAGTCCTGCGCCGGACGCGCGCCGCCGGTGTGTGTCAGCCCTTGACGCTCCCCTGGGTCAGACCCGAGCGCCAGTAGCGCTGCAGGACGAGCATCGCGGCGGCCAGCGGTAGGACCGAGACGAACGCTCCGCCCACCGTGAGCTGGTACAGCTCGGGAGTCCGGTCGGCCGCCGTCTGCCAGGTGGTGAGACCCAGCGTGATGGGGTACTTGCGGTCGTCGGAGAGCATGACCAGCGGCAGGAAGTAGTTGTTCCAGATGCCGACGAACTGGAAGAGGAAGACGGTCACCAGCGCGGGCGTCATGGTGCGCAGCACGAGCGTGCCGAAGATCCGCCACTCGCCGGCGCCGTCGACGCGGGCGGCCTCCAGCATCTCGGTGGGCACCGCCGCCTCGGCGTAGATGCGGCACAGGTACACCCCGAAGGGGCTGACCATGCTGGGGATCAGCACGGCCCAGTAGGTGTTGGCGAGACCCACCTTGCTGAACAGGAGGTACATCGGCAGCGCGAGGGCGGTACTGGGGAGCAGCACGCCGGCGAGTACGGCCTTGAAGACGGCTTCCCGGCCGCGGAAGCGGTAGACGGCGAGGGCGTAGCCGGCGGCACCCGCGAGCAGGGTGGCCAGCGTGCCGCCCACTCCGGCGTACAGGACGCTGTTCCACGTCCAGCTCCAGAAGACACCGTCGTCGTAGGAGAAGACGTTCGACAGGTTGTGCGGCCACTGCGGGTCGGAGAACCACAGCCCGAAGGTGCCGAAGAGGTCGGCGCTGCTCTTGGTGGAGGCCACCAGCAGCCAGTAGACGGGCAGCAGGAAGTACAGCGCCGCGACGGTCAGCAGCGCGACCAGCAGGATGCGCGAGGGCTTCACCCCGCGGCGGGGCCTGCCGTCACGGCGTCGCGCGGCGGCCCCTGGAGCGTGCGGGGAGGCCACGGGCTTCTCGGCGCGGGGTGTGGACACGCTCACCGTGCATCCCTTCTTTCCTTGCGGTTCACCAGGCTGAGGAAACCGAAGGACAGCACGCTCGCCGCCAGGGCGAGGATCACCGACTCGGCCGCGGCCAGGTAGATGTTGTTGTTGGCGAACGCCTCGTTGTAGGCACTCAGATTCGGTGTGTACGAACTGGTGACCGCCGACGTCAGTGGCTTGATGACCAGCGGTTCGACGAACAGCTGCAGCGTGCCGATGATGGAGAACACGCCGGTGAGGACGAGGGCGGGCCGGGCGAGGGGGAGTTTGATCCGGACCGCCGTCTGCCATGCGCTCGCCCCGTCGATGCGGGCGGCCTCGTAGAGCTCCTGGGGGATCGCCTTGAGCTGGGCGACGATCACCAGCATGTTGTAGCCGGCGAACTCCCAGATCACGATGTTGGCGATCGACCACAGCACGTTGCCGTAGCCCAGGAAGTCGGGGGCGAGACCGGCCTTGCCGAGCAGGTCGACGATCGGGCTCACACCGGGCACGTACAGGAAGCCCCACAGGATCGAGGCGATGACGCCGGGGATGCCGTACGGCAGGAAGTAGGCGGCGCGCAGGATGCCCGCCCAGCGGTGGGAGAGCGTGTCGAGCGCCAGTGCCAGCGTCGTGGACAGCAGGAGCATCACCGGGATCTGCACCAGCCCGAAGAGCAGCACCCGCGCGAAGCTCTCCAGGAAGGCCGACTGCTCCAGCGCGAGGGCGTAGTTGTCCAGTCCGGCGAAACCCAGGGTGGCCGGGCCGAGGCCCAGCGGGCCGGAGCGGACCGGTGTGAGCAGGCTCTGGTAGACCGCGTAGCCGAGGGGCAGGACGAAGGTCAGCAGGAAGAGGGCGACGAAGGGCAGCAGGAACCCCCATGCCGCCCGGTCGGGGCGAGCGGAGCGCCGGCTGCCCGGTGCGGACGTCGTCGTCCTGGTGGTCTCGGTGCTCATCGCGCGCTCCTTGCCTTCAGGCCCTTGGCCCGCAGGTTGTCCACGGTGCGTTTCTGGATCTCGGCCAGCGCCCCGGCCAGGCTGCCTCCCTCGGCGATGGCGGCGCCGAAGGCGTCCTGGAGCTGGGCGAAGTCCGCATCCGTGGTGGGCGACCACTTCCAGGAGGTGTCGATGGCCCGGTCGGACGCGGTGAACACGTCGTTGTACCGCTGCCCGCCGAAGAACGGGTCGGGCTTGTCGAGTGCCGATCCGCGGAAGATGCCGGCCGCGGCGGGCCAGCCGTAGCCGGCGGCGACGTTCAGGTCGACGGCCCGGCGGTCGGTGTTGATCCAGTGCGCGAACTGCAGCGCCTCACGCGGGTGGCGGGTGCCCTGCAGGATCGCGGTGGACGATCCGCCCCAGTTGGCTGAGACGTGCTGTCCCGCCTCCCATTGCGGCAGCCGGGCGACCCGCCACTTTCCCGCGGTGCCGGGCGCGTTGCCGCGCAGCAGGGCGTCGCCCCACTGAGGTCCGACCCAGGCGGCGATCTTCCCGCTCTGGATGTGCTTGTACCAGGCGCTGGAAATATCGGGCTCGACGAAGACGAGGTCGTCGCGGATCATCCTCTCCCAGTACTCCGCGACCTCGCGGGAGAGGTCGTCGTCCATGTCGACGAGCCAGGTGTCGTCCTCGGTGCGCACCCACCGTGCGCCGCGCTGCCAGCACATCGCGGCGAACCAGTTGGGCTGGTTGGGTGCGAAGGCGCACATCCGGGCCCCGTCGCCGCGGGCCTTGACCACGCGGGCGGCCCGTTCGTAGTCGGCCCAGGTCGCGGGCGTCTCGATGCCCCACTTCTCGAAGAGGTCCCGGCGGTGGAAGAGACCCATCGGACCGGACGCCTGAGGGATGGTGTAGACCCGTCCGTCGAAGACGCCCTGCTGCCACTGCCAGGGCACATAGCTGTCGCGCAGTTCGTCGGCACCGTACTCGCTCAGGTTCGTCAGGCCGTTGACCAGCATGAAGGCGGGAAGCTCGTGGTATTCGACCTGGGCCAGGTCCGGAGGGTTCCCGGCCGTCAGCGAGGAGTGCATCTTCTGGTAGCCGCCCTGCACGTTCGCGGGGATGGTCTGCATCTCGACGTGGATGCCGGGGTGCGTCCGGTTCCACAGGTCGACGGTCTTCTGCATCGGCACCCAGGTCCAGAAGACGAGCTCGACCTTCTCGCCGCGGCGGGTGGTCTCCTGCCGGGTGGTGCGCGCGGCTCCGACGCTCTGGCCGCAGGCGGTCAGGGCGGGCCCGGCGGTCAGGGCCGCGGCCGTCCCGGCGCCCCACCGGAGCACGGCTCTCCGCGAGGGTGGTGAGGTGTCCATGTGTGTCCCTTTGGTCTACGGCTTGCTCAGTACGGCTACTCCGGCTGCCGGCAGCGTGATGCGGTCGGTGGAGGCCGTCCCTGGGGCCAGGGCGTCGGCCATCGGCTCGGGCAACTGGATCTCGGCCGGTTCCTGACCGTGGTTCAGCAGGAAGACGAACCGTCGGCCGTCGCCCTCGCGGACGGTCGCCTGGACGCTCCTGGGAAGCCCGGCCAGTACGGGCCCGACGCCCGCGGTACGGCACACCTCCTCGGTGAGGGCCCGCATGGCCTCCGGCGCGAGACGCGTCGCGACGTACCACGCGCTGCCCTCGCCGAAGGAGTGGCGGGTGATGGCAGGCCGGCCGGCCAGCGGCCCGGAGCCGAAGTCGGCCACGGTCTGCGCTCCTTCGAGCACGACGACCTCCGACCACAGGTCGGCCCGGCTGACCGTGCCGTCCGGGTGCCGTACGTCCACCGTCTCCTTCTCGGCCGGCGGCCAGAACTCCTCGACGCGCAGGCCCAGCACCTCGCGCAGCGGCGCCGGGTACCCACCCAGGTGCACCCGGTCGCAGTCGTCGACGATGCCGGAGAAGAACGACACGAGCAGATGGCCGCCACCGCGCACGAAGCCGGTGAGGCGTTCGGCGTCCTGCTCCTTCAGCAGGTAGAGGTTGGGCACGACGACGAGGCGGTAGGCGGACAGGTCACGGTCGGGGGGCACGACGTCGCAGGTGACGCCGGCTTCGAACAGCGGCCGGTAGTGGGCGAGCGCGATGTCCGTCTGGTTCAGCGCGGTGGACGGGTGCGAGTCCAGCTCGAGCGCCCACCAGCTGTTCCAGTCCAGCACCAGGGCGACTTCGGCGGTGGAGCGGGTGCCGGCGATCTGCGGTACGGAGGCGAGCTCGCGGCCGAGGTCGCGCACCTCGCGGAAGGTGCGGGTGCCGGTGCCGCCGTGCGGCAGCATCGCCGAGTGGAACTTCTCGGCGCCGCCCCTGGACTGGCGCCACTGGAAGTAGAGCACCGCGTCCGCGCCCTGGGCGACGGCCTGCCAGCTCCACAGCCGCATCCGCCCGGGTGGCTTGGGCCCGTTGCGGTGGCGCCAGTTCACCGCGCTGGGGGCCTGCTCCATCAGCATCCACGGCTGACCGGCCCGGGCGGACCGGGTGACGTCGAAGACGAACCCGGCCGAGACGTGGGTGTCCGGGTCATGCGGGTCCTGGTAGACGTCGACCGAGACGACGTCCTGTTCCGCGGCCCACCGGAAGGCGTCGACGTGCTTGTGCACGCCGATGAAGTTGGTCGTGACGGGAACGTCCGGCGTGATCCGCCGGAGCACTTCCTTCTCCGCCAGGTAGCACCGGAGCAGCGCGTCGTCGGAGAACCGGGCGAAGTCGAGCTGTTGCGCGGGGTTGGGGAAGGTCGGCGCGAGGCGGGGCGGCAGCACTTCGTCGAAGCTCTCGTAGTGCTGCGCCCAGAAGGCCGTCGACCAGGCGTCGTTGAGCGCCTCGACGTCGCCGTACCGCTCGGACAGCCAGCGCCGGAAGTCGGCCGCCGACTCGTCGCACCAGCACATCGGCGTGTGGCAGCCGTACTCGTTGCCGATGTGCCACATCTCGAGCGCGGGATGACCGGCGTACCGGGTGGCCAGCCGCTCGACCAGGCGCGTGGCGTGCTCGCGGTACACGCCGCTGGAGGGACAGTAGTGCTGCCGCCCGCCCGGCCACATCCGGCGGCCGTCGGCGGTCTCCGGAAGGATCTCGGGGTGCAGCCGGGACAGCCACGGTGGCGGTGACGCCGTCATGGTGGCCAGACAAACGGCCACACCCGCCGTGGCGAGTTTGTCCATGACCCGGTCGAACCAGCCGAAGTCGTACTCACCGGGCCTCGGCTCGGCCTTGGCCCACGAGAAGATGCCGGCCGTCACCATGGTGACGGCCGCCTCCTTCATCAGGGCGACGTCCTCGGCCCACACCTGCTCGGGCCATTGCTCGGGGTTGTAGTCGCCGCCGAAGGCGATCCCGGCCGGGCGCAGGCGCCGCCGACCGTCGATTGCTACCGCATCTGCTGGGTGCATGCCGGTCAGTCTTGGAGCGCCGCACCGGCTCGTCAAGATATATGCATTATTAATTGAAAGAACCGGGTGGGGTCAGCGCCTGAGAACGGACAGGGGCTGCGAGAACCCCCAGGTGTCACCAGGGCGCTCGATACTCCCTCCGGTGACCGGACGTTGACAGGACGTCACACGCCTCTCATGATGGGAGCGCTCCCACCGGCGGGTCCGGCCGCCGCCCCGCACGTGCACGACCGCACCGCACCCACGCTCCGTCTCCGTCGCCGCCGGCGCGGAACGTCCCGCTGCCGCGTCGGCACTTCGCCCGTCCGGCGGTACGGTTCGGCGCCTGCTGCCTCCCCGTGCCGCCGGCCCCCGAGGGAGGACCCCCCATGCCTTTACTGCACAGACCCGGCCGGCCGGCCGGTGCCGGCCCTCGTTCCCTCGCGCGCGGCGCGACCGTCCTGGCCGCCGCGCTGGCCCTGCTGTCCCCGCTGGCCGGCGTCGCGCCCGCCGCACCGCAGGCCGCCGCCGAGGCGGACGCCGACGTCCGGGTCAACGCCCAGGCAGCGCTGGGCCGGCTGTCCGACACCGCCCGCGGCGTCAATGCCGCCATCTGGGACTCGCACATGAACGATCCGGAGGTCGCCGGCCTGATGAAGGCGGCCGACGTCGGGGCGATGCGCTACCCCGGCGGCTCCTACGCCGACATCTACCACTGGGAGACGCACACGGCGCCCGGCGGATACGTCGCCCCGGGCACCGGCTTCGACTTCTTCATGGACACCGTCCGTGCCACCGGCGCGCAGCCGATCCTGATCGCCAACTACGGCTCCGGCACGCCCGAGGAGGCGGCCGGCTGGGTCAGGTACGCGAACGTCACCAAGGACTACGACGCGAAGTACTGGGAGATCGGCAACGAGATCTACGGCAACGGTCACTACGGCAGCGGCTGGGAGCACGACGAGCACGAGGACAAGAGCCCTCGGGAGTACGCCCGCCAGGTCCGCGCGTACGCCGCGGCCATGAAGGCCGTCGACCCGACGGTCAAGATCGGCGCGGTGCTCACCACTCCGGGCCACTGGCCGGACGGAGTGGTCGGCGAGGGCGATCCCGGCGACTGGAACGACACCGTGCTCTCCCAAGTGACCGACGTCATCGACTTCGTGAGCGTCCACTGGTACGCCGGTGGGTCCGACACCACTGCCGAGGACGCCATGGCGAGGCTGGCCGGGCTGCCCGGCGAACTGCGGGAGGTGCGCCGCCAGATCGACCGGCACGCGGGCACGGACTCGCCGCGCATCGGCATCGCCCTCACCGAGATCAACACCAACACCGGTGGCGCCCGGCTCACCGCCCGCCCCAACGGCCTCTTCGCCGCCGACGCGTTCATGACGGCTCTGGAGAACGGCGTGTTCAACGTCGACTGGTGGAACACCCACAACGGCGCCGGCCAGATCACCACCGTCGACGGCGAGACCGACTACGGCGACATGGGGATGCTCTCCAGCGGCGCCTGCACCGGTGACATCTGCGAACCGGCGCCGAACACACCGTTCCACCCCTACTACGGCATGAAGATGACCAGCGAACTGGGCACCGCGGGCGACACCATGGTCGCCGCCGAGTCCTCGGAGCAGGACATCTCGGCCCACGCCGTGCACCGTCGCGACGGACGCCTGAGCGTCCTGCTCATCAACAAGAACCCTGACGCCGCACGGACCGTGGACCTCCAGTACGCGGGCTTCACCCCGTCCGCCGCAGCACCCGAGGTCAGCCGCTACGCACGCGGCGACGAGGACATCACCGACGTCACCGGCGGAGGGGCGACCGCCTCCCAGGTCACCGTGCCGCCGTACGCGATGCTCACGGTCACCCTCACCCCGCAGGCCGGCACCGGGCCCGGCGCCTCCGCCGCCGGAACCCCGGGCACCCCGAAGCTGGAGGCGGTGACCGACGCCACCGCGCGCCTGTCCTGGGAGGGCGCGACGGGTGCCACCCGCTACCTGGTCCAGGAGCGCGACGGCGTGCACACCCGCCTGGTCGGCGAAACCACCGGCACGTCCGTGACCCTGCGGAACCTGCCCCCGGGCAGCAGCCACACGGTCAACGTGCTCGCGTCCGACGCCTCGGGACGGCTCTCCGCCCCGTCCACTCCGCTGACCTTCACCACCGGCACCCCGTCGGACGCCGCTTGCGCGGTGACGTTCCACCGCGACACGAGCTGGGGCAACGGCTTCGTGGCCACGGTCAGTGTCCGCAACCTCTCGGACACGCCGATCACCGGCTGGACCGTGGACTGGGACTGGCCGACCGACGGCCAATCGGTGTCCTCCGGCTGGAACGCCACGTTCCACCAGACCGGCAGGCACGTGCGGGTGACCGCCGCCGAGGGCGCGGGGCCGCTGGCCGCTGACGGCGGATCGACGGCTTCGTTCGGATTCGTCGGCGCCAACGACGGACCCAACCCGGCGCCGACGGTCTTCCGCCTCAACGGCGCCGTCTGCTCGGGCAGCTGACGACCGACACGTCACGGAGCGCCCTGTCCGGGCCTGTCCCGGACAGGGCGCCTTGTCCTGGGCAGGAAGAGCGCGTGTCTCCCGGCGGTGTTGATTGGCTGGAGTACGGCTCGATCACATCCGTCAAGCCCCGAATTTCCGCTATTGGTGCCCCTACTGTCGCGCGGCCTACCGTCCATATCGAGGCCGCAGTCACGGCGGCATTCGGATTCGCGTTATCCACGGGAGACAGCATGACCAAGAAGATTCTCATTGCGCTCACCAGCCATGATCGCCTCGGTGACACGGGTAGCCCCACCGGCTTCTACCTCCCCGAGGCGGCCCACCCATGGAAGGTGTTCACGGACGCCGGCTACGAGGTCGACCTCGTATCGGTCAAGGGCGGCGAGCCGCCGATGGTCGGCGTGGACCCTTCCGACCCGGTCCAGAACGCATTCCTGGCGGACGACCGCATCAGTGGCCGGCTCAAGGCCACACCGCGCCCACAGGACGTCGACCCCGCGCAGTACGACGCGATCTTCTACGCCGGTGGGCACGGCACCATGTGGGACTTCCCCGACGACACGACGCTTGCCCGCGTCGCCCGGGACATCTACGAGGGCGGCGGCGTGATCGCCGCCGTGTGCCACGGTCCGGCCGCGCTGGTGAATCTCACGCTGTCCGACGGGACGTACCTGGTGGCGGGCAAGGAGGTGGCGGCCTTCACCAACGACGAGGAGTCCGCGGTCGGGCTCACCGGCGTCGTTCCGTTCGCCCTGCAGACCAGGCTGGAGGAACGCAGCGCCAAGCACAGCGGGGCTGCGGACTTCGCGGCTCACGTCGTCGTGGACGGACGCCTGGTCACGGGCCAGAATCCGGCTTCCTCGACCGGTGTCGCCGAGGCGGTGCTCGAGATCCTCCGGTCGGGCGCCGCGGCGTAGACCGATTCCCATCGAAAAGACCACCGGATGGTGGATGACGCAGGCTCTGACCTGCCATGGAGCGCCGCGACCGGTCCGGACCGGTCGCGGCGTCCTTTTGTGTGCGCTCGGCCCGCGAAGGGTGATCTGTCAAGCCCCGAATTGCCGTCGCTTTGCTGGATTCTTCACAGCGGGCAGCATTTTCTCAGGAAACAAGCACCCTTCACCGAGAGGAGTCCACCATGAATTTCGAATCTTCCCGATATTCGCCGGTTCCGATCAGCGCGACTTCCGCGGATGTCGCCGAGCTGAACAAGCTCGTGCGGCGGGGAGCTCGGGCACTCAATGAGCAGTTCGACGAGGACACCCATCTCAACAAGGTCATTCCCAAGCCGTGGGGATACGAGTACCGCGCATATGTCGACGAGTTCTTCGACTTCTGGGCGCTGCACATCGACGCGGCGCACAGGACCTCGATGCACGTGCACCCCCGGAAACTCACGTACCTGATCTGCCTCGGCGGGCAGGGGGTCACCTCCGGCCTCGCGAAGGAAGTGCCGGTGCGGGAGGGCACGATCCTCCGTATCACCCCGGGCGCCTTCCACGGCACCCGGAACGCGGGGAACGAGCCTCTCGAACTCATCGAGGTCGAGGTTCCGCGCAACAAGTTCGACCTCATGCGACTCAAGGACGACTACGACCGGGTGGGCACCGCTTACGAGGCGACGTCACTGGAGGAGCCCGAACACTCCATGCAGAAGGTGACGGCATTCCCCAATACCCACATGCGGCGGCGGACCCCGAACGGAAAGTTCCGATTCGATCTGCGTACGGGAATGGACATCTTCTACCGCAGGCGCAGCGAGGACATCTTCTACATTCCGCTGTGCGTGTCCGGAGTGGTCTATTCGGACGTCGAGATCCTTACCGGCCACGAGGGCGACAAGCGGCGGCCCCAGACCGACAAACAGTACCTCTGCATCAGCAAGAACCTCTGAACATCGACCAAGAAATCCAACAGGAGAGAAACATTTCTCGCAATGCTGTCATCATCACCGGTGCCGGATTCCAGGACCACGATGTGGTGTTCACCTACTACCGTCTCATGGAGCAAGGGTGGCACGTCGACGTGGCGACCAAGAACGGCGACCCCGTCACAGGCAAGTACGGAATTCCGCTGCCGATGGACAAGACCGCACGGCCACTGATCGGGTACGAGGACCTCTCGGTGGACCAGTACGACGCGGTGATCCTCACCGGTGGTCACGAAGCCCCGGACCGGGTGCGCCAGGACAGGAACGTCCTGGACTTCGTGGCCGGCATGGACGAGGCGGGCAAGGTCGTCGCGGGCCTGTGCCACGGCCCCTGGATCATGGTCAGCGCCGGGGTGCTCAAGGGCCGCAAGGCCTGTGCGTACATCGGTCTGCGGGACGACGTGATCAACGCCGGCGCCGATGTGGTCGACAGCGACGTCATCGTCGACGGCAACATCATCACCTGCTCCTACTACGGCTACATGGGGGCCTTCATGCGCAGCGTGTTCGAGACCGTCGAAAAGGTCTCCGCCTGATGGCCGGCGTGCTGGCGCTCGACTTCGACGGGGTGGTCTGCGACGCCCTGGAGGAGTGCGCCCTCGTCACCTGGCTCGCAGTCAAGCGGCACGACCGCTCCATCCCCGGTCCCAGCCACGTCGGGCTGTTGCCCGCCGACTTCACGGCGCGGTTCCAGAAGGTGCGCAACTACTCGCGGCTACTGGACCACTTCGCGGTGGCGCACCTCCCGGCGGCCGACGGTGTCGGCTCGCAGACGGACTTCGACCTCCTGTTCACCTCACTCCCGTCCGACTACGTCAGCCGGTTCACCACCGCGGCGTCCCGGGCCCGGGACTGGTTCCGGACCGAGGAAACGGAGTTCTGGCTCGGGCAGCACACGCTGTACCCCGGACTGGACAACCTGCTCCGGCAGAACTCGGGCAACGTGGCGATCATCACCGCGAAGGACGAGGAGTCGGTGCGCGCCATCCTGCGCAGGCATGGGCTCGAACAGACCGTGTCAGAGGTCTTCGGTGAATGCGGGCGCAAGGCAGAGGCCGTCCAGGAGCTGTGCTCGCGTCGGGGGATCACTCCGAATTCCTTGACCTTCATCGACGACAACCTGACCAACGTTCGCCGGGTCTCTGCCGTCGGCGCACGGGCGCGGTGGGCCCAATGGGGCTACCAGACGCCGGAACACCGCCAGGAGGCCAAGCGGTTCGACGTTGAACCGCTGGAGCTCTCCGACCTGCCGCAGCTGGTCGTCTGACCCGGGCTCGGCACAGCGATGGGTGGGGCGCAGCACACCTCACTGCGCCCCACCCGCCTCTTTGTCCCGTACAACGCCCTGTCCGTTCGTCTTTCCGATCGTCCTTCCGTTTGTCTTTGGAGCAGACACGCATGAGTACCCTGCAGCCCGTGGCCCCCGCGCGATCCGCGCGCTCGGGCGGTGTCTCGCGGGACGGCCCTGGTTTCTCCGTCCAGTTGGCGCTGCTGGTCGCGATGGCATTCGCGATTCCCGCCCAGCTCTATCTCGCGATCCCGGTCGCGGAGCAGATCCAGAGCTCCTTCCGTGTGGACGAAGCGACCGCCTCGTGGACCGGCAGCGCCTTCACCCTGACCTATGCGGCCGGCTTTCTCGTCTTCGGCCCGCTGTCCGACCGCGTGGGGCGTCGCCCGGTACTGGCGCTCGGAGCGTTGGCAACGGCCGTCGTCACGGCTCTGACCGCATTGAGCCCCAGCATGGGCTGGTTCATCACGTGCCGTGCGCTGCAAGGCCTTGCGGCGGCCACCTTCGCGCCCGTGGCCCTGGCCTATGTGGCCGACCGTGCGCCCGAGGCGCGGCGTCCGGCCTCTCTGTCCTTCATCACCACCGGCCTGCTGGGGGCGGGTCTGCTTGGTCAGGCGTTCGGCCACTTCGTCGTCGCGCACGCCGACTGGCCGACCGCCTTCTGGCCGACGGCCGTCGTGTACGCGGTGGCGGCCCTGGCCCTCTGGCGGCTGCTGGCCCCCGGAACCGCGGCGTCGACCACGGCGTGGAGCAGCGTCTTTCTCGGCATGGCGAGACTGATCCGTTCGCCCGGTCCAGCGGCCGTGTTCGCCTCGGCCATCACTGTGTTCAGCAGCTTCGTCGCCATGTACGCCGTGCTCAACCCACACCTGCGTGACACGTTCGGTGTCGGCCAGGGCGGACTGCTCCTGGTGCAGGCCGTCGGTGCCGTGGGCCTGATCGTCGGCCCGGTGGTCAACCGGCTCTTCGGCGGCAGTGGCCCGCGTGTGCTGACCGTCGCGGGATTCGTGACCGCCGGGGCGGGCCTGCTTCTCGAACAGCTCAGCGGAGCACTCGCCGCGGTCGTGGGCGGGAGCCTGGTCTTCGTGGCCGGCATCAGCCTCGTCGTTCCCGGCTTGGTGGGCCTGCTGCACCAGTTGGCTCCGCAACACCGGGGCGCCGCCGTGGCGTTCAACACCTTCGTCCTGTTCATCGGCGCATCGCTCGGGCAACTGGCCGCGGCTCATGCCGGCTACCACATGATGCTGGGAGTCCTCGCCGGCTCCGTCATCCTGGCAGCGGCCACCGTGGCCCGTTTCGCCAGGCCGTCCCGGTCACTGGCCCGGCCCATCGACCGGGCGGTCGCCGCCCGGTCTCCCTCCAAGCAGTAAACCGTCGACGCCCAGTCAACTGCATGACCACGAATGGAACCCCAACATGACCACCCACAAGCGAATGCTGTACATCCTCACCAGCCACGACACCCTCGGCGACGACGGCAGGCCGACCGGGTTCCACCTCGGTGAAACGGTCCGCCCCTGGTCGATCGCCCGTGCGGCCGGGTACCACGTCGACTTCGCCTCGGTTCGAGGCGGCAAACCGCCCATGATCGGTCACGACCCCGACGCGGCGGAGGAGACCGCTTTCCTCGCGGACGCCGACGTCAGGGACAAACTCGACCGGACGCTGACTCCGGAGGACGTCGACGCGTCCCGGTACGGGGGCGTCCTCTTCGTCGGCGGTCACGGCACCATGTGGGACTTCCGGGGCAACGCCCGGCTCGAGTCGGCAGCGCGGAGCATCTACGAAGCGGGGGGAGTGGTCGCGGCCATCTGCCACGGCCAGGCGGCACTCGTCGATCTCACCCTGTCCGACGGCAGCTACCTCGTCGCGGGCAAGGCCCTGACCGCCTTCTCGAACGAGAGCGAAGCGGCGCGGGGCCTGACCGACGTCGTGCCGTTCTCCCTGCAGAGCGTGCTGGAAGCCAGGGGAGCTTTGTATTCCTGCGCGCCCGACCGCATCGCCCATGTCGTGGTCGGCGAACGGCTCGTCACCGGACAGAATCCCGCTTCCGCACCGGAGCTGGGCCGGCGGATGGTCGAACTCCTCGGCCAGTGACGGAATAGTGTGGCTGCCCGCGGGAGGCAACACCTCGCGCACGCGCCCACCACGCGTACGGCGATGTCACCGGCTGGCGCGTCGCGGCTGCAGGGTCACGGGGCTCGACTCATCACGCCTCTTCCTCGATCAGGCGCAGGCTGACGCCCGGACGTTCGACGTTTCGGTTGAGCACGTGCAGGGCGACATGCGTGATCTGCACTGGAGTGAGCGGCTCTGAGGCCGGGCGGAACACTCGCGATCGAGATGCCCGACTATTCCTCATTGCTGCGCCACTACCAGCCCGTGAGCGTGATCGAGCGGGACGGTGACTTCCTCATCGATCAGAGCTCACTCGACCCCATGACCGGTCGCAGTACCGTGCAGCGGACGATCATCAAGGGCGGGCAGACCCGCCGGGCGCACTTCTTCGTCCGGCTCTTCACCTACGTCGAACTCAAGGAATGGCTTACTGCGGCTGGATTCCGCGAAGTCCGAGGGGTCGATGAGTCGGGTGGACCCTTGACCGATGGGAGCCGCCGGATGGTCGTCCTGGCTCGAAAGCAAGAGCGCCCCGTCAGCATCCCGTCAAGCTCGTCCGGAACACCGTCAGCGTCCCGTCAGAGTCCGACCGGAAGCCGGGGCAGCGGGCATAACGTCGACGGCGAGCCCCGGCCCGAGCCCCGGTGACCGGGCCTTCCAGATCACTCGTTCCCTGCCTCTTGGGAGGCACCCCATGACAGAACTTCTCCGCAGTGACGACCCCGAACCCTCCGATCGACTCCCGGCCGGTCCTCTGTACATCCCGGTCCGGCCGGGCCCCCACGGCTGCGCGGTCCGGTTCTTCCGCACGCCGCTGGGCGAGCGTACGGCCGTCGGTTTCACCTCCGAGCACGGACTGAGGGCCACGCTCGGCCCGGACCAGGCGTGGATCCGCCTCGCCGAGCACGCCCTGCGTGCGCTGACCGCCCCGCTCGGCATCACCACCCTCACGGTGGACCCGCACTTCACCGCCCCGGCTCCCGCGCCGGTCACCTCGCCGGTCCCCGAGTCGGCACACGCCTCCGCGCTGCGGACCGTCTGAGAGGTGCGGGCACCATGACCACGGTTCACGAGCCCACCACCCCCACCACGGCCGCCGGACTGTCGGTGTGGCCGGCGTCGACCACCGAGCCCGTACGCGGCGACCTCGCCGTGGGCGGCGTGCCGCTCGCCGAGATCGCCGAGCGCTTCGGCACCCCCGTCTACGTTCTCGACGAGTCCGAGGTCCGCGGCCGCTGCCGCACCTACCGCGACGCGTTCCCCGACGCGGAAGTCCTGTACGCGGCCAAGGCATTCCTCTGCCGGGCCATGGTCCACTGGACCGCCGAAGAGGGCCTCGGACTCGACGTCTGTTCCGCCGGCGAACTGGAACTCGCCGTCACCTCCGGCTTCCCACCGGACCGGATCGTGCTGCACGGCAACGCCAAGTCCCCACACGACCTGGACACCGCCCTGCGCCTGGGCGTCGGCCGCATCGTCATCGACAGCCCCTCGGAGATCGCGCGGCTGGCCGCCGCCGTCGGACCGGACGGGCGCCAGAAGGTGATGGTGAGAGTCGTTCCCGGTATCAGCGCGGGCGGCCACAAGAACATCCGCACCGGTACGGACGACCAGAAGTTCGGCCTGTCCATTGCTGACGGCTACGCCCAGCACGCCATCGCCCGCATCCTGGACCAGCCCCAACTCGAACTCACGGGGCTGCACTGCCACTTGGGCTCCCAGATCACGAGCGTCAAGCCGTACCTCGCCGCAGTGCGCCGCATGGTCGGCCTCATGACCCGGCTGCACGAGCAGCACGGCCTGGTCCTGCCCGAACTCGACCTCGGCGGCGGCCACGGCATCGCCTACCGCCCCGGCGAGCAGGCCCTGGACGTGATGGCGCTGGCCCGCAAGGTGCGCACCGAACTGGCCGACGCCTGCGCCACGGCCGGTCTGCCGGTGCCCCGCCTGATCATCGAACCGGGACGCGCGATCGTGGGGCCCGCCGGCATCGCCTTGTACCGCGTGCTCACGGTGAAGCACACGGGCGACCACGTGTTCGTGGCGGTCGACGGCGGTATGAGCGACAACCCGCGCCCGGCCCTGTACGGCGCCGGCTACGCACCCCGTCTGATCGGCCGGCGCAGCACCGTGGACCGGGCCCGGGTCACCGTGGTGGGCCGGCACTGCGAGGCGGGCGACGTGCTCGCCACCGACGCGGAACTTCCCGCCGACGTGCGCTCCGGCGACCTGCTCGCCGTGCCCGTGGCCGGTGCCTACCACCTGTCGATGGCCTCTGGCTACAACCTGGTCGGACGCCCACCCGTGGCCGCCGTGCGCGACGGCTTCGCCCGCCTGCTCGTCCGCAGGGAGTCGCTGACCGACATCCGCAACCGCGACGTGGGCCTGTGACAGACGCACGCCGGCGGGACGGCCTACGCCGCTGCGAGGACGGGCGCGGTCACCGTTGAGGCGGCCGACGAAGACGTAGAGGCGCAGGAAGACGAAGCGGCCGGCGCCGGCGAGGCCGGAGGCGCTGAGGTAGACGATCTGCTCGGTCAGCATGCCGGGGGAGGGTTGCACCAGATGCAGGACGTGAACGGCAACGCTGGTCGCCAGGTAGGCGGCGGTGGCTGAGCCCGCGGACTGCCAGTGTTCCCGCCATCCGGCGCTGCGCCCTCGCGCGAAGGTGTAGCGGGAGTGGAGTTCGGTGCACAGCAGTGTGGAGGCGACGGTGATGATCGCGTTCGAGATCGCCCAGGGCATGGCTGTGGCCAAGAGCGGTATCGCGAAGCTGGAGAGGACTCCGATGCCGCCCCCGAAGATCAGAAACCGTGTGAAGGAGGTGACGGGGCCAGGGGACGCCGGAGTCGCCTTCCCGGCCTCCTCTGCGAGAGGCGACGGCATGGGTGGTCCCTCTTCTCCTGTGCTCGTCGTTGTTTCGGTTATTAGAAAAGCTACGTTGTCTTCAGGGATTCTTCAACGAGTTCGTTGCACAGTGTCTGCATTGCAGCAGCCAGATGACGAGAAATCATTGCAATGACTTCGCGTTCAATGCAACGGCAGTCGATCGAAGCGTTGCAATGGATCGGGGTGAACGCGTGGGTCACGGGCTTTGCGCCCCGCGCGAGTTGAGGCGAGACGTTTCGTCTTGTTATGGTGAGGGCATGGCTTTTCTTTTCTTCGTCTGAGTCCGGGCACGGCCGATGCCGCCGTTTCCGCTGCCCGTAGACCCTCCGCATGCCCAGGGAAAGCCATATGCGCGACCGCGCCCACACCCCCCTGCCCACCGTCGCCCCCGCTGCCGTGGCGCAGCTGTCCGTCAAGGACGTCACCAAGTCCTATGGCACCCGGACCGTCCTCGACCAGGTCTCCTTCACCGTCCGGCCGGGCGAGAAGGCCGCTGTCGTCGGCGAGAACGGCTCCGGCAAGTCCACCTTGCTGCGGCTGCTCGCCGCGGCCGAGATCCCGGACGCCGGGGAGATCACCGTCAGCTTCCCCGGCGGCACCGGCCACCTCGCCCAGACACTCGACCTCGATGCGGCCCGTACCGTGCAGGACGCCGTCGACCTCGCCCTGACCGAACTGCGCGACATGGAGCGAAGGCTCCGTGCGGCAGAGGAGTCCCTCGAAGACGCGTCGGACGAGGAACTCGCCGCGTACGGCGAACTGCTGATCGCGTACGAGGAACGCGGCGGATACGAGGCGGACGCCCGTGTGGATGCCGCGATGCACGGGCTCGGGCTCGCCCGGATCACCCGTGAGCGCCCGCTCGGCTCGCTGTCCGGCGGCGAGCAGTCGCGGCTCGCGCTCGCCTGCGTCCTGGCCGCCGCCCCCGAACTGCTGCTCCTGGACGAGCCGACGAACCACCTCGACACGGCGGCTGTGCGCTGGCTGGAGGAGCACCTGCGCGCACACCGCGGCACCGTCGTCGCGGTCACCCACGACCGCGGCTTCCTGGAGCGCATCGCCACCACGATCCTCGAGGTCGACCGGGACGAGCGCACCGTGCGCCGGTACGGCGACGGCTGGGCCGGCTACCGCGCCGCGAAGGCCGCCGCCCGGCGCGGCGCGGAGCAGCGGTACACGGACTGGGTCGAGGAGGTGGCCCGCATGGAGGAACTGCTCGAGGCCGCGGAGAGGCGGCTGGCCACCACCGGCCGTGACCCGAAGCAGGGATTCGGCAAGCACCGCCGCTCCAGTGAGGCGAAGCTCGGCGGACAGGTGCGCTCCGCCCGGGAGCGCCTGGCCCAGCTGCGGCGCAACCCGATGGCGAAACCGCCGGCACCGCTCCGCTTCACGACGGCGCTGTCGACAGGGCCGTCGGCGGCAGACGGCCCGGCCGAGGGCCCCCTCGTCGAGCTCGACAACGTACGGGTCGGCGAGCGGCTGCGTCTGGACGGGCTCCTGGCGGTCGCGCCCGGACAGCGGCTGCTGGTCACGGGCGAGAACGGCGCGGGCAAAACGACACTGCTGCGTGTCCTGGCGGGCGACCTGGAGCCGGACGCGGGCAGGGCACGCCGCCCCGCCCGGATCGGCTACCTCGCGCAGGAACTGCCCGCGCACTCCACGAGTCTCCCGCTGCTCACCGCGTTCGCCGCCGGGCGGCCCGGACTGCCGGACGAGTACGCCGAACAGCTCCTGGCCCTGGGCCTGTTCCGCGAAGAGGACCTGCACGTCCCGGTCGCCGCCCTGTCCGCGGGGCAGCAGCGGCGGCTGCAGATCGCGACCCTGGTGACCCGGCCCGCGGACCTCCTCGTCCTCGACGAGCCGACCAACCACATCGCACTCGACCTGGTCGAGGACCTCCAGGCCGCGCTCGCGGCGTACCCGGGGGCGGTGGTCGCGGTCTCGCACGACCGCGGTTTCCGCGCACGCTTCGAAGCCGAGCAGCTGGAGCTGCGTGCCGGCCGCAGGAGCTGACCCCGTCGGGTCCACCTCCGCCTCGAACGGCCCCCGGCCCCCCGGGGCCCCGGGCCCCCGCCCCGACCTGCCCAACAGCCGAAAACACGCCGAAACGATGGAGACATGACCACCACTTTCCTGACACCACAACAGCTTGCCGACCGCACCGCCGCCGCCGTCGAGGCGGCCGTCGCGGCCGGGCGCGAGCTCGGCCTGACCGTCACCGACCCCACGGTGCTCCACGACGTCTTCTCCGTCGTCGTCCACCTCGCGCCCTCGCCGGTCGTGGCCCGGATTCCCACCGTCCTGCCCCGCCCGGACGACCTGGCCGCCCTCGCGCGCCGCCAGCAGGACGAGCTGGACGTGACGCGTTGGCTCGGCGACCGGGGAGTCCCCGTGATCGCGCCGAGCCCGCTCGTGCCGCGGGAACCCGTGCAGCGCGGCGGGTTCTCGATGACGTTGTGGCCGTTCGTCGAGGAGGACCGGGACAAGGAACCCGACTACGTGGCGAACGCCGAGAGCGTCGCCGATCTGCACGCGGCATTGCGCGCCTACCCGGGCCGCCTGGAGTTTCTGTCCGCGGCCGAACCGGGGTTCATCGCGGAAAGCCTCGCCCGGCTCGACCGGCACCCCGGCCTGATCGCCGCGGCCGAGCTGGACCGAGCCCGGCGCGAATGGCAGGTCCTCGAACCCCTCGTGCGCTCACGCAGGGCCTTCGAGGACCGGTTCCCGGGCGTCGAGCTCCAGCCCATCCACGGCGACTGCCCGCCCGCGAACATCTTCTCCGGGGTGGACGGCGACCTCTACGCCGACTTCGAACTGGTCACGCTGGGGCCCGTCGAGTGGGACCTGGCCGCTCTCGGACCCGAGCACGAAGCCGCCTACGACCGCGGCGCACGGCGCAACGGCACGAGGCCGCTCGACGAGGAGGTCCTCGGCTTCGTCAACGCCCTGGGCATGCTGCGGGCCATCGCCACCCTCACGCTGGCCCCGCAGCTTCCCGACCTGATGGAGTACCTCAAGCCCGCCGTCGACAAGTGGCAGACGATGCCGTTCGCCGGCGGCATCAGCAGCTGACACCGAACACCGGCAGACACGGCAGCCATCGGACACCCCTCGCCCCGGACTCGAGCAGCACGGCCCCATGGGCTGGTCCGTCCGGGGCGAGGGGATGTGCGAGACTCATGCGGCTGTCCGTCTGAAAGGGCTGGTCATGACACGCGCCATGGTTCTCGGCATGGTTCTCGGCGACTCCTCCGCTCGCGCTTCGACGCGGGAGCGGTAGCCCCAACTGCGCTGACACACGCCCCCGTACGGCGATACGGGCCGTTGGCCCAGCCCCTCGTCGAAGTGCTCTTCGTGCCCCTGCACGCCCGATCACGAGGAGTACCCGGTGTCCACCATCGACTGGACCGAGACGAACATCCCCCGTTCCGCCCGCTGGCATTCCGAGAGCGCAACGCCGCCTCCCCGCCGGGTCGTCCGCGCGGACGACCGTATGAAAGCCGACACCGCCTACCGACTGGCCTGCGAAGGCACTGCCCTGCTGTGGCGGGGCGACTTCCACAACGCACGTCGGCTCCTGGAGGCGATGGGCCGCCGCATCGCCCGGAAGCCTCCCCTGCGAGGCGACGGCCCGGCAGAGTCCTTCCACCTGCACCGCCGGGCCCGCGGCCACCGTGCCCGCGTGCTGGGCAGGCTCCTCGTGCTGCTGGAAGCCGACTACCGCCTGGACCTGCGCAGAGCCCCCGAGGTGCGCCAGGCGTGCACCGAGGCGTACGGTCCGCCGTCCGCGCCGATGGCCGTCTCGCTCACCGAACTGCTGGGCGTGATCGGAGCGCACCAGTGGCGCACGAAGGGCGTGGCAGTACCGGCCCTCGGCGCTCGGATCCACCCGCACTACGGCGTGTTCTCCCCGGTCAGGGGCGAGTACGTGGACCTCGTCGCCCATGCTCCGCTCCCCACGCCTGCCGGACGTCGCGCGGGCCGCCGCACCGCGTTCGACCTCGGGACGGGGACGGGAGTGCTCGCAGCCGTCCTGGCCCGACGCGGGATCGACCACGTGGTGGCCACCGACATCAGCCCGCGTGCCCTGGCCTGCGCACGCGACAACATCCGCCGGCTGCACCTCACCGGGCGCGTCGACGTCGTGGGCCCCGCTCTCTTCCCCGACGGGCGCGCGGACCTCGTCGTCTGCAACCCGCCGTGGATTCCGGCCCGGCCCACCTCCGCCGTGGAGCAGGGCGTCTACGACCCGGGCGGCAGCATGCTCCGCGACTTCCTGGCCGGGCTCGGCGCCCGTCTCGAACCAGGAGGCGAGGGGTGGCTGATCCTGTCGGACCTCGCCGAGCACCTCGGACTCAGGACGCGCGGCGAACTGCCGGCCGCCATCGAGGCGGCCGGCCTGCACGTCGTGGACAAGATCGACACCCGGCCGCGGCATCCACGGGCGAGGGACACCGCCGATCCCCTCCACGCCGCCCGCGCCGCGGAAGTCACCTCGCTCTGGCGCCTCGCCCGCAGTTGACGAGCAGGCTCGCCCCGGCCTCACCGAGCGATGGGTGAGGCCGGAGTGCGTCACCCGTGCAGGCGTCAGAGCGGGTTGCCGTCGCCTTCGGTGAAGGGGCGGGGCCGGCGTTCGCCGGGCTCGTCGTCCGGTATGCCCGTGCTCCAAGGGGCACCCCACCCGCGCATGTGCCGATCGACTCTGTCCCGCACCTGCCGCCGTAGCTCCTCATGCAGGCCGGGGTCCATTCCCTCCGCCTCGAACACGGCGTCGGTGAAGCCGTCCACGTCGGCAGGTGGTGCCTCCTGCAGCCGATGATGCTCCTGCGGCGGGAGGCAGAAGCCGAGGTCGACGCAGAGTTCGTAGAGGAGCTGCCGGACTTTGGCCTTCGGGTCGTGTCGGGTCATGGAACAGCATGGTTGCATGCCCGGTAGGTCTGTCACCGGCCGACGGGATCGCCGTCGGCGCTGTCGCTGCGGGTGCGCAGTACCGCGTGACCGCCGTGGTCCAGCGGCGTGTCCAGGCGCCACCGGGCTGCCTCGTGGCCCGTTCGAGCGTCGATGACGTGCACCTCGCCGTGGCCGCCGCGGGTCACGGCGATCCAGTCGGCTCCCGGTGAGGCGGCCACCGCTCTGCGCTGGACGCCCTCCCAGGGGGTGCCGCCGCGGCGCGGAGCGCCGTCCATGGCGGGGAGGGGGACGCGACGGTCGGTGTCGTGGGCGTCCAGGAGGATCAGTTCGTCGCCGTCGGGGTGGATGCGGGTGAAGGCGGTGTGGTGCCGGGCGAGGGCCAGCCGGAAGACCAGGCCGGGACCGAGTTCCGTCACGCGCGTGCGGCCGGTCTCCAAGTCGTGGCGCCATGCCTGGTTGGTCCAGTCCGGCCACCGCCGTGGGTCCGTGGGGCCGCCGCGCAACGTGGACCACAGGGCCCGTCGCCGGGTGTCGAGCCGCAGGTACCAGCCCCGGGCGGGCGCCTCCCACGGGATCGGCGGCTCGGGAACGAGCACGTCGCCCTCCCGGCGGGCCCGGTGCACTCCTTCGCCCGTGGCCGAGAAGACGTGCCGCGAGAACGGCGCTTGGGCGTCGCCGTGTCCGTCGTCCGGCAACGGCAGGAGGGCGTGGGGCGTCACAGGAGGGCAGCCCGGCCGTGCTCCGAGGAGGTCGGCGAAGCGGTGGACGGCCAGCTCACCGGGCTCCCGGTGCCGCAGGGCGACCAGCGGTTCGCCGCCGCCCAGCACCGTCACGCCCGGTTCGCCGACGCGCGTGCGCACACGGGCCGCCTCTCCGGTGCGCAGGTCGGCGACCGTCAGGAGGTCCGACCAGGGCTCGGTGTTCCTGCCGAGGCCCGTCGTGACGGCGATCCAGCGGCCGGACGGGTCGCAGGCCAGGTGCTCGGCCGGTACGGCGACCGGAACCGCGGCTTCCAGCAACTCGTCCGCGAAGGGGTCGAGCACCAGCAGTTCGCCCCGGCGGTCGTCGACGCAGGCCACGCGCCCGCCCGGCAACGCCAGGAACCCCGCGTGCTCCGAGACATGACGACCCGTGAGGCGGCCGGTCTCGGTGCCGTCCGGAACGGCCCGTACGTGAACGGACCCGTGCACGTGGTCGGAGACGAGCAGCACGGCAGGGGCAGCGGTCATGGGTGCCTCCGGGCGGGAATAGTTCAATAGTTGAAAACGATTATCATGTATCTTCGGTGAGCGTTCCAGGTTCCGAGAAGAAACGAGGGCATCAATGCTGCGCTCACCGTCGAGATTCGTCCGCGGCTGGATCACGGCAGCGGTCGTGGGTTCCGTGCTGGTCGGTTGCGGCGCAACCGACGAACCCGCCGGCGACAAGGCCAAGCCCGCGGCGAAGACCGAAGTCACCGTCGAGCCCATCAAGGCGGCGACGCAGCTGACCGACACCAACGGCGTGAAGATCTCTCTGGAGAAGGAACCGGAGCGGATCGTCTGCCTGTTCGCGCTCTGCGACGACATCCTGACCGAACTGGACATCGTCCCGGCCGCCACGAACAGCACACTGCTCGCCCACCCCGACTTCCTGGGGGAGGAGAGGGCGAAGGACGTCGCAGTCATCCCCGGCGGGTTCATCGCTCCGGAGGTGGAGGCGATCCTCTCCCACAAGCCCGATCTCGTGATCGGCCTGGAGGACACCCACGGCAAGCTCGCCCCCGCGCTGAAGGGTGCCACCACGTTCTGGCCCATGCAGCCCGAGACGTGGGAGGACAGCGTGGGCTACCTGCGCGACGCCGCCTCGCTCACCGGCCGCACCGCCGAGGGGGAGAAGGCGGAGAAGGCCTTCCGGACCAAGCTCGCCGAGGCCGAGAAGGCACCGAGCGACAAGACCGCGCTCATCATCTACGGCAGTGACGAGAACTTCGGCGTCGCCACCCCCGAGGGCGACGTGGCCGCCAGTCTCCTTCCGAAGATTGCCCGGTATCCCTGGAAGTCCCGTGGCGTGGAGGGTAGTTACAGCCTGGAGGAGATCCTCGCCCAGGGGGTCGACGTGCTGTTCGTCGAGACGATGAGTTTCGGTGACGCGGACGGCAAGCTCTCCGAGAAGCTGGCGGAGAACCCCCTCTGGGGCAAGATCCCGGCGGTGAAGAACGGCGACGTCCACGAGGTGAACTCGGAGGTGTGGGCCAAGGGCCGCGGTACCCGTTCGCTGAGCCTGGTCCTCGACGAGGCCACGGCCGCGCTGTGACGAGGATGCCCTTCTCGGCGCGCGGCCCGGCAGGTGGGACGGCGGCGGGCGCCTCCTGGTCCGCACGCCGTTCCCCGGGGCGGCAACCACTGCTGGTGGCGGTGCTGTTGGCCGTCGCCTCCGTGTGCGCCCTGAGCCTCGGTACGCCCTACGTCGCGCCGCACCGGCTCGCCGCAGCGGTGCTGGACGGGGACGGCTCGCTCGCGGGGATCGTCGTCACCGAACTCCGCGTGCCCCGACTGGTGCTGGCGCTGATCGCCGGAGCATGTCTGGGGGCGGCGGGTCTCGTGCTCCAGGAGGCGCTGCGCAACCCCCTGGCGGTACCGGAGATGCTGGGCGTGTCGTCCGGGGCCGCCCTCGGGGTGGCCGCGCCGCTCGTGCTGACGCTGTCCCTGCCCGCCGCCGTCCAGCCCCTGCTGGCCGTCGGCGGGGCGGTGCTCGGCGGCGGCCTCACGCTGCTCGCCGCCGGACTGGGCCGCAGCCCGTCCGCGGTGCTGCTGACCGGGGCCGCGGTCGCGGCCGCCCTGCAGGCCGCGCTGCTCGTGCTGATGGTGATGGCCGACCAGCTCGACCTCCAGTTGATCTACCGCTACCTGCTCGGCTCCCTCTCCGCCCGGACCTGGGACGACGTGGGGGGCCTGTGGCCGTGGCTGCTCGTCGCCGCCCCCGCCCTCGTGCTGTGTGCGCCGGTGCTGTCGGTGATGCGGCTGGGGGACGAGGACGCCGCGGCCCTCGGCGTGCGGGCACAGCGGGCGCGGCTGGCCGCGTTGGCCATCGCCGTCGTGCTGATCGCGCCCGTGACGGCCGTGTGCGGGCCCGTCGCATGGGTGGGGTTCCTCGCCCCGCACCTGGCCCGGTGGTTCAACCCCGCGGCCGGGGCGGTGCGTTGGCTGCCCTGGTCCGCAGCGTGGGGTGCCGTGGTGGTGACCGTCGCCGATGTGCCGGCCCGGCTGGCGCTGGCGCCGGTGGAAACGCCGGCCGGTGCCTGGACGGCCCTGCTGGGTGTGCCGGCCGGTATCGCCCTGATGCGGTCGGGCGGCCGCAACCGGACGGCCCGGCGCGGGCCGGCGGATTCGGTGGGTTCGGCGGCCGCGCGCCCGCTGCCGCAGGGAGTGCGGACCGTGCCCGGTGAGGCAGCGGACGAAGCACTGCGCACCGGTGCGGCGAAGAGCGTCCTTCGGGACGGAACGGAGGAGGTCCGGTGAGCCGGCGTTTCACCGTGCTCGCGGCGTTGGCCGCCGTGTGTGCCGCGGCGGAGCTGGTGGCCGGGCGCGGCATGTCCCCGGGCGTCGTATGGGACGTCCTCGGCGGTGGTGGTGATGCGACGGAGCGGCACATTCTGCTGCAACTGCGCCTGCCCAGACTGCTGGTCGCCCTCGGCGCGGGCGCGTGCCTCGCCGTGGCCGGGCTGGTCCTGCAGTCCGCGCTGCGCAATCCCCTCGCCGGGCCCGAGGTGACGGGCGTGACACCGGGGGCCGTGCTCGGCGCCGTTGCCGCGACGGCCCTGGGACTCGCCGGGTGGGACTCGCCCCTGGCGGTGGTTATCGCCGCGTGCGCGGGCGGATGCGGCGGAGCGGCGCTGCTGTGGCTGCTCGCCGGCCGCGGCCGCGGTGACCCCGCGCAGACCGCCGTGCACGGGGTGCTGGTGTCGGCGGTGCTCGGTGGGCTCACCGCCATGGTGCTGCTCGTGGAGCCGGGTGAACTCGGCAGCGTCGTCCAGTGGCTGGTGGGGACCACGGAGGGCCGGGTGTGGCAGCACTGGCACCTGCTGTGGCCGTGGGCGCTGGCCTGGGGAGCCGCGGCCTGGCTGCTGGCCGGCCCGCTGACCCTGCTGCGCTGCGGGGACGACATCGCCCTCGCCGCGGGCCTCGCCGCCCGGCGGGCCCGGACCCTCGCACTGCTGTGCGCGGTGGCGCTGACGGCGGGCGCGGTGGCCGCCGTCGGGGCGCTCGGCTTCGTGGGGTTGCTCGTCCCGCATCTGGCCGTGGCCGTCTTCGGCGCGGACCTGCGGGTGAGCCTTCCCGGCGCCGCCCTGCTGGGCGCGGTCGTGGTGTGCGGGGCGGACGCCGCGGCGCAGCTGTCCTCGCGGCTGCTCGCCCAGACGCTGGACTCCGGACGGCTCACGCTGCCGGTCGGGGCGCTCACCGCCTGCCTCGGCGCCGCCCTGCTGCTGGTCGTCGTGCGCCGCACGCCGAGCCGTACATTCTGACGTCGACTTAAGGACAGAGCATGACCGAGTCCGTGGGGATCCACGTCGAGGGGGTCCACTTCGGCTACCCCGCACGACCCGTGCTGCAAGGCGTCGACATGACCGTCCGGCCGGGCGAACTGACCGCTCTCATCGGCCTCAACGGCTGCGGAAAGTCGACCCTGCTGCGGCTGGCCGCCGGGCTGCTGCGACCCGACCGAGGGCGCGTGCTGCTGGGCGGGGACGACCTCGCCCGGCTCTCCCGGCGCGCCACGGCCCGAAGGGTGGCGCTGCTGCACCAGTCCGCGCCTGCCGTGCCGGGGATGACGGTGCGTCACCTGGTCCGGCAGGGGCGGTACGCGGCACGCGGCCCGCTGGGCATGCTGCGCGAGGGCGACGATCCCGTGGTGGACCGGGCGCTGCGCGACGTCGGCGTGGAGCGGTGGGCCGACCGTGACGTCGACGCGCTGTCGGGGGGTGAGCGGCAGCGGGTGCGGCTCGCGATGGCGCTCGCCCAGGACACCCGCGTCCTGCTGCTCGACGAGCCGACCACGTACCTGGACCTGCACCACCAGCTCGACGTGCTGCAGACGGTGGTCCGCCTGCGTGAGGAGCGCGGTCTCACCGTCGTGATGGTGCTGCACGACCTCGCCCACGCCGCCCGGTTCGCCGAACGCATCGTCGCCCTGCGCGACGGCCGCGTGGTTGCCGACGGGCCGCCGAAGGAGGTGGTCACGCCGGGGTTGCTGGCGGACGTGCTGAGGGTGTCCGGCCGGGTCGGCCGGGACCCGGAGGGGGGCTGGCCGGTGTGTTACCCAGATCACCCTCTCGCCGTATTGGAATATGAAAATCAGATTCATTAGGGTGCTCTTGCGGCGCTCACCCGAACGCCGCATCTCCCTTACGACAAAGGAGAGTTCATGGACAACGAGCAGGTCTTCGCGCCGATCGCCGACCCCGGCCAGCTGGCCCACGACTCGGCCTCCCACTCCAACGCGCTCGTCGAGAACCCCTTCGAGGACACCGAGGAGTAAGCGGGGCTCAGCACCCCCGACCGTGGGCCCGCCCGTTGCCTTCCGGGCGGGCCCACGCCCATCCCAGGCACTGTCGTCAGGAGGATCGCCGTGTTCCGCAACCGGCTCGCACCCGGTGTCGAGGTCGTCGCCGTGCCCGGGCGGGGACTCGCCGTCCGCACCGCAGAAGGGGAGTTCCTCACCGTCAGGACACGAGACGCGGACGAGGACGCCCTGCTTTCCGCGCTCTCCGGCGCTGCCGTGGCCCCGGCGGACGAGGAACTGCACCGTCTCGTACGGGCCTTCGAGGACGCCGGCTACCTGGCGGACGGGCCGCAGCACCCGGAATGGCCCGCCGCCCGCCGGCACATCCGGCTGCTGGGCGACCCGGTACTGACCGAACCGCTCGCCGCACACCTGACCGCCCTCGGAGCCCGGCCGCGCACCACCGCGGTGCCGGCCGCCCCCGCCGCGTCACCGCACGACCTCGACGACCTGCTCCACGAAGACCCCGCAGCCGTCGTGTGGTGCATCGACGGACCCGTACCCGACGGGCTGTGGGACGACGCCGACCGGCTGCCCGAGCACGGCGTCGCCTGGCTGCGGTGCCACCGCGAGGGCTGGCAGGCGTACGTCGAGCCGGTCGCCGCCGCCCCCGGAGACGTCGTCTCGGCCCACATCCGCGCCCGCCGGCTCGCCGCCACCCCCGCACACCGCGAGCTGGCCGCCTACTGGAGCGGACCCCGTACGTCCGGGGCAACGCTCCGGCTCACCGTTCCCGCCGCGGGGCTGCTCGCGGCTCTGCTGGCCGACGATCTCAGCCGGTGGGCCACCGGCTCCCCCGACCCGGCCGGCCTCCCGGCACGGCGCCGGCTGCGCCGCGTCGACCTGCGCACCCTGACCGTCACCGAGCACCCCGTCCTGCCGGTGCCCGAGGTCGCCCCCATACCGAAGAAGGACGGATGACACCCTTCAGCGCGACTGTCGAAGGTCTCGCCACGGACGTCCGCCTCCCCGACGGCGACGGCCCCTTCCCCACCGTCCTCATCCGCACCCCCTACGACCGCCTCCGGCACCGGCCGGAGGCGCGCGGCTGGACCCGCCGCGGGTTCGCCGCCGTCGTCCAGGACGTACGGGGCCGGTTCGCGTCGCCGGGGGAGTGGCGCCCGTACGAGAACGAGGCGGCCGACGGAGCGGCGACGGCCCACTGGGTCCGCGGGCAGCCGTGGAGCGACGGACGGCTCGTCGCCGCCGGCGCCTCCTACGCCGCCCACTGCGCCCTCGTCCTCGCCCTCGAAGCCTCCGCCGAGGCCCGCCCGGACGCCGTCATCGCCGCCGTACCCGCCCTCGGCGCCGCCGAGACCGCGCGCGAACCCTCCGGCGTGGAACGGCTGCTGGCCCGCGCGGGCTGGTGGGCCGCCCACGGTGACCGGCGGGACTCCGACGACAGCGCACTGGACAAGGCCCTCGCCGCGGACCCCGCGCTGCTCACCCACCTGCCGGTCACCGCGCTGCCCGCACGGCTGGGCCGGAGCCTGCCCTCCTGGGCGGGACTGTGGTACCACCGCGAGCGCGGTCGCCTCGTGTCGCGGGCGGAGAGCGCCCGAACCCCCTTGCTCGCGGTGGGCGGTCACCACGACCACTTCGCCGAGGACACCGTCGGGCTGTGGCGCGCCTGGGGCGGCCCCTCGGCGCGGCTGCTGCTCGGCCCGTGGCGGCACGGCCTCGTCACCGCGCCCGGACCCGGCGCCGGCCCCGCCCACCGGGTGAACCTCGGAGAGCTGTACGTCCGCTGGGCCCGCCGCGCCCTCACCGGCGAGCTCGCCCCCGGGCACCACGGCGCGCTGGCGCTGGGCGGCGGCGACCTGTGGCTGCCCGCCGGCACCGAGGGCGAGCCGCGCACGCGACGGCCGAGGCTGCTGCACGGCTCCGCCTTCACCGCCGACCCCGGCCGTCCCGTCCGCTCCGACGACCTCACCGTCCCCACCGGCGGACCGCCGGACCGCTGCCTGCTGGTCACCCCGCCGCTCCCGCGCCCCCTCGACCTGGTCGGACCCGTGCGGGTACGGCTGCGGGCCACCGCCCACACGCCGTCCGCCGACTGGGCCGCCCGGCTCGTCGCGCTCACTTCGGAAGGGATCGCCGAACGACTCCTCGTCGGTGTCGTCCGGCGCGAGGAACCCGCGGGCCGGGAAGCGGAGTTCACGATCGAGCTCGGCCGGCTCGCGCGTCGGATCCGGGCGGGCACCCGGCTGCGCCTGGAGATCGCCGGGCACCACTTCCCGGCCCACGCCCGCAACCCCCACACCGGAAGCGACCCGGTGACGGCCCACCGGCTGCTCGCCTCCCGCCGGGAGGTCGACCCCGAGAGCGTGGCGCTCACCCTGCCCGTACTCCCGTCCCGTCCCACCCCCACCGAACCCGCCAAGGAGATCCTGCGATGACGGCGCTGCCGCTGGAAGCCCTCGTCGACCCGGTCTGCGGCATCGTCCGCAAGGTCAAGCCCGTCGAGCATCCCGCGGGCACCCCGCCCCGCTACACCGCGCTCACCGCCGAGGTGTCCGACGCCCGCAGGCTCGGGCTGTGGCCCGCCGACCGGGTGTCCCTCGGCACCACCTTCGGCGACCCCGAGGGCGCCCGCGTCGCCGCGATAGCCGAGGGGATGGAACGGTACTGCGGCAACCGCGTGCCGCCGCCCGGCCACCCCGACGCCCCGCTGCGCGCCACCGCCGCCGAACTGGCCGACAAGGGACTGCGGCTCTACGGCCCCGACGACACGCCCGCCTACGCGCCGTGGCAGTACGCCCGGAGGAACTTCCCCTACCGTCCCCTCACCGCCGACACCCCGGCCCTGTGGTCGCGCGGCACCGAGCACCTGCCCGACAGGCGGACCACCGAGGTCTGGGCGCCCGTCGCGCTCACCCACCTCAACTGGCGCCAGGGAGAGCTGCGGTCACTGCCCCGCACCCATCACCTCAACTACGCCGGCATCGCCACCGGGCAGGGCCTCGACGACGCCGTCGAACGCGGCCTGCTGGAGATCGTCGAACGCGACGCCCTGGAACTGTGGTGGCACCTCGACGGACCGGCCCGCGGCATCGACCCGGCCAGCGTGCCCGGGCTCAGCGACGACCTCGCCGGATGCGCGCTCGACGTCCACATCGCCGAAATGCCCTCGGAGTTCGCCCCCTGCATGGCCGCGCTCGTCCACGACCCGCGCCTCGGCCTGTACGCCGCCGGTTTCGCCTGCAAGTACGACCCGGCCGAGGCCGCCCGCAAGGCCGTCCTCGAAGCCGTCCACACCTGGGTCTTCACCCAGGGACTCACCGACCCCGACGGCTGGGTCTTCCAGGCCGTCGATGCCGGACTGCTGGCTCGCGGGCTCTACCTGGAGCACCGCGCGGACCGACGCTATCTCGACGCCTGCGGCGAGCAGTTCGAGCACGTACGGGACCTGGGCGCGCACGTCCAGGTGTGGCTGGACGAACGCATGGCGCCCGAGGCCCGGCGCTTCACCGACCCCGCCCACGGGACCGTGTCCATCGACGCGGTCGAGCCCGGGAGCCGGGAGCGGCTGGAGCGCGCGCTGCACGCGGGCGGCCACCGTGTCATGACCTTCGACCTCACCACCGAGGACGTGGCAGAGACCTCCCTGCGCGTCGCCCGGGTCCTCGTCTCCCGGCTCCTGCCCAACGCCCCCGCCGCCTTCGGCTACTTCGGCTGCCCGCGTCTCGCCTACGCCGCCGTCGAACGGGGCTGGCGGACGAGCGCTCCCAGCGGCCCGCGGGACTTCACGCTCGCTCCGCCACCCCACATGTGAGGGCCGCCCCGTGGAACACACCCGTGAGGACCTGGTGGACCTCGCCGCCGCCCTCGCCCGCGCCCGCTCCTCCCAGCGCCCCGGTCCCGACACACCCGCCGGGCCCGCCGTCCGGGCCTGGCCGGGACCATCCCGCCCGATCCCGGAGGCCGGCCCGGGGGACCTCGACCTGCGGGCCCTGCTGCGCCTGTCCCTGGCGGCCTCGGACGACTCCGGACGCCTGCGCCCCACGCCCTCCGCCGGAGCCCTGCACCCGGTGGACACCGAACTCGTCGTGGGCGCCGGCTGCTCCCTGCCGCCCGGCCGCTACGGCTACGACCCGCTGCGCCACCGCGTCCACCGGCTCGGCCGGGAACCGGACGGCACACCCCCGGGCGTGACCGCCGAACTCTCCGTCACCGTGCGCCGGACGGCCTCCCACTACGGCCACCGCGCCTGGCCGCTCCTGCTGCTGGACACCGGGCACGCCGCGGCATCGCTGCACCTCGCCGCCCGCGCATCGGGGGCGGGCAACCCCGACGTCCGGCTGGACGGACTCACCGCGAGCCCACTCGCCACCGTACGCATCCCCCCGCCCGGCCCGCAGGCCGCCGCTCACCGGCCCGACGGTGCACCGCACCCCCAGTCGCCGACGAGCGCGCCCACACCCGAGGAACTTCTGGCCCGCCGCAGCATCCCGCCGCCGCTGCCGGGCACCCCACCCCCGGACGTGCTGCGGGCGGTGCTCGCCGTCGCCGCACAGTCAGGCGGTGACGACCTGCGCTGGTGCGCCGCCGTCGGCGCACCACGGCCCGGCCTGGTCGGGCCGACCGCCGACGGCACGGCACTGCGACGACTCGCCACGGGGGAGGCCCGCCCGACGCTCGCCGGCTGGGCCGCGGGCCAGGCGTGGATCGCGGACGCGGGCGCCGTCCTGCTCGCCCACGGCTGCCCCGACGACTCCGGCGCGCCCCACATCCGCCGCGCCCACCTGCGGGCCGGCTTCGCCGTCCACCTGGCCCACGTCACCGCCCGCCGCCACGGACTGGCCGCCCGCCCCATCGGCTCCTGGCAGTGCGCGGACCTCGGTGCCGCGCTCGGCGCCACCCCGGGCCGGGACTGGGTCGTCCACGGACTGGCCCTCGGCACCCGCCACGCCGACGAGGAGAACACCACGTGATCGTCCACCCCGAACTGCGCCGCGCCGCCCGGCGGGCACGGCGCCGCCTGCTCACGGCCACCCTGCTGCAGGGCGCCGTCACCCTCACCCACCTGGCACAGGCCGCAGTCCTGGCCGTAGCGCTCGCCGACCTGGCCCACGGCGACACCGACCGGCTCCCGTGGCTGCTCGCCGCGGTGCTCGCGGTCGTCGCCGCCCGCGCCGGACTCGGCACGTGGCAGCGGCGCACCGCCACCCGCGCCGGGGCCGAGGTCAGGGTGGCGCTGCGGGACGAACTCCTCGCCCGCCTCGGACGACTGGGGCCCGCACACCTGACCACCGCGCGCGCCGGCGCCGTCCGCACCACCCTCGTCGACGGCGTCGAGGGCGTCGACGCGTATGTCTCCCGCTACCTGCCCCAGCTGCTGATCACCCTCACCGTGCCTCCCCTGGTGCTCGCCGCCCTGGCCGCGGTGGAACCGGTGGCCCTCCTCGGTCTCGTCCCCGCCCTGCTGCTCGCCCTGTGCGGCCCGCGCGCCTGGGACCGGCTCCTCGCCACCCGCGGAAAGGAGCACTGGGACACGTACGAAGGACTGGGCGCCGACTACCTGGAGGCCCTGCAGGGCATGCCCGCCCTGCGTGCCGCCGGCGCGGTCGGCCGCACCCGCGAACGCCTGGAGAGGCGCTCGGCGGCGCTGCACCGGGCGACCGTCGCCAAACTGCGCGTGTCCCTCGTCGACACCGGCATCACCGACCTCGCCATCCAGGGCGGCACCGCCGCCGCCGCGCTCCTCGCCTGCTGGTCGGCCGTCACCGGGTCCACCACGGCGACCGGCACGTACCTGGTGCTCCTGCTGGCCTCCGAGTGCTTCCGGCCCGTCCGTGACCTGGCCCGCGAGTGGCACGCCGGATACCTGGGGGTGTCGGCCGCGGACGGACTCGCCGCGCTGCGCACCACCGAGGCCGCCGTCCGCGACACCGGAACCACGCCCGCCCACTGGCCGGCACCACCCGAAGTCCGCTTCGAGAACGTCGCGTTCACCTACGACGGCGCACCGGCGCCGGCCCTCCACGGTGTCTCCTTCACCGCACAGGCCGGCCGCACCACCGCGATCGTCGGCCCGTCCGGCGCCGGCAAGTCCACGCTCCTCGCCCTGCTCCTGCGCGACCGCGACCCGCAGGAGGGCCGCATCACCATCGACGGGCGCTGCACCACCCGGTACGCGCTCGACTCGCTGCGCCGGGGCATCGCCGTCGTCTCGCAGGAGACGTACCTCTTCCACGCCACCATCGCCGACAACCTGCGCCTGGCCCGGCCGGACGCCACGGACGAGGAGCTGACGCGCGCGGCGCGGGTCGCCGGGATCCACGACGAGATCGCCGCCCTCCCCGACGGTTACGCCACCGTCCTCGGCGAACGCGGCGCCACCCTGTCCGGCGGGCAGCGCCAGCGCCTCGCCCTCGCCCGGGCCCTGATCGCCGACGCCCCGGTGCTCGTCCTCGACGAGGCCACCAGCTCGGTCGACGAACGCCGCGAGGCGGACATCGTCCGGGACCTGCTGAACGCCGCGACCGGCCGCACCGTCCTGGTGGTCGCCCACCGGCTCGCCGCCGTCCGGCACGCCGACCGCATCGTCGTCCTCGACGCGGGACGGGTGGACGCCGTCGGCGAGCACGCCGGCCTGGTCGAGGCCGGAGGCGTCTACGCCCGACTCGTCGAGGCCGGCCACGCCCACCCAGGAGGACTCGCCGCATGAACAGCGCCATCGCCACCGCCACGACCGACGCGGAGCCGCCCGCGCGGGGCTCACTGCGCGCCCTGCTCCCGGCCCTCGCCGGCCACCGCGCCATGACGGTCCGCACCTGCGCCGCCGCACTCCTCGAACAGGGCTCCCTCGTCGCGCTGCTCACCCTCGCCGCGCACACCGTGGGAACGGCGGTCATCGAAGGCCACGCCCCCTCGGCCGCCACCACCACCGCGCTCGTCGCCCTGGTCCTCGTACGCGCCCTGATGACCTGGCGCGAGATGGACCTCTCGCACGACCTCGCCTACCGGGTGCTGGCCGCACTGCGCGTCCGCGTCTTCGACGGACTCGCCCGCAGCGCGCCCGCCCGCGTCGCCGGCCGGCGCAGCGGAGACCTCGCCGCCACGGCCATGGCGGACGTGGAGGCCCTGGAGTTCTTCTACGCCCACACCACCGCCCAACTCCTCGCGGCGGGGACCGTCTTCACCGGCGGCACCGCGGTCCTCGCCACGGTGGAGCCCTGGCTGCTGACCGCCGTCCTGCCGGTCGCCGCGCTCCTCGCCGCGGCGCCGTTCGCCGATGCGCGAGGACGCGCGGCACGCGGCGGCCGGACCCGGAGCGCCGCCGCGAGGCTGTCGGCCGACACGGTCGAGACCGTCGACGGGCTGCGCGAGCTGATCGCCTTCGGAGCCCTGCCCGCACGGCGCCGGCGACTGGCCGAACGGGGGCGGCAGGTGGCCGACGCCCAGCGAGCCGAGGCCACCTGGGAGGCTGTCGCCGCCGCGGTCCGCGACCTCCTCATCGTGGCGGCGGTCCTCGGAGTGGTGTCCGCGGCGGCGCAGTCCCTGACAGCAGGGCGGCTGCACGGCCCGTGGGCTCCGGCGGCGATGACCCTGGCCCTGTCGATACTCGGTCCCGTGGCCGAGTCGGCCCGGTCCCTGAGCCAGGCCGTCGCGCTGCGCGCCGCCGCCGCCCGGGTCGACGCCGCCGTGAAGGCGCCCGCCCTCGCCCCACCGCCCTCCGCTCCCCGCTCCCTGCCCCCCGGCCCGCTGGGCCTCCGGCTGCACCGGGTGAGGTTCGACTACGGCGGCGCACCCGTGCTGGACGGCGTCGAGCTGACCGTCCGCGCGGGGCAGACCCTCGCACTGGTCGGTGCCTCGGGGGCCGGCAAGTCGACCTGCGCCCATCTGCTGGCCCGGTTCTGGGACCCGTCCGAGGGAGCGGTCCAGCTGATCCCCGCCGACGGCGACCCCGTCGACGTGCGCGAGGTGAGCGATGCCGACCTCAGGCGCGCCGTGGCACTGGTCGGCCAGGAGGCACCCCTCTTCCACGGCACGCTCGCCGAGAACCTGCGGCTCGCCGCACCCGAGGCGGACGACGGCCTGCTCACCGAGACGGCACGCCTGTGCGGCGTCGACCGGATCGCCCCGATGGACACCCTGGTCGGCGAGCGCGGCGCCACGCTTTCCGGAGGGCAGAGGGCCCGCATCGCCCTCGCCCGCGCGCTTGTGGCCCGGCCGAGGGTCCTCGTGCTGGACGAGTCCACCGCCCACCTGGACAACGCGGGCGACGCCCAACTGGCCGGCGCACTGCGCGAGGAGGGCCGCACCACGATCGTCATCGCCCACCGCCGCGCCACCATCCGCCGGGCCGACCGCATCGCCGTCCTCGAGGCCGGCCGCATCATCGAGGAGGGCACCTGGGAGGACCTCACCGGCCGCCCCGACAGCGCGCTCAACCGCATCCTCGCCGTCGACTCCTCCACGGGCGCCGCCGAGGCAGGCCCACGGGCCGCCGACGGCTGATCCCCGCATCAGTTCACGCGAAGGAACCGTTAGCCTGAAGAGTGGGGCGGTGGCTCAGGGAGGTCTGAAGTGACCAGTGAGGCCGAAATGACCGCTGAAGCGTTGAGTGCGGTCGGCGGATCCCGCGGCACCGGCGCTGCCCGGCCCCGTTACATGCCGGTCGCGGAACACGGACTGATCGGCGATCTGCGCAGCGCGGCACTGGTGGACACCAGGGGCACCATCGACTGGTACTGCTGCCCGCGCTTCGACGCACCCAGCGTGTTCGCCTCGATCCTGGACGCCGACCGCGGCGGGTCCTTCGAGCTCGGCCCGGACGCGTCGACGCACACGAAGCAGTTCTACTTCCCCGACACCAATGTGCTGATCACCCGCTTCTTCGCGGACGACGGGGTCGGCGAGGTCCAGGACTTCATGCCGGTCGTCGACGACTCACGTGAGGCCGACCGGCACCGGCTGATCCGCCGCGTGGTGTGCGTACGAGGATCGCTGCCGTTCCGTGCCCGGGTGGCCCCGCGCTTCGAGTACGGGGCGCAGCCGCACACCGTGCACGCCGAGCACGGACAGGCGCTCTTCGAATCGCCCTCGCTGACTCTCGCGCTGACCTCCAGTGTGCCGATCGAGGTGACCGGCCCGGACGTGTGGTCGCTGTTCAAGCTGCGCGAGGGCGAGTCCGCCGTGTTCGCCCTCGACCGGGTCGGCGGCGACGTGTCACCCCGCTTCTGCCCGCTGTCCGAGGCGGAGCATCAGTTCAACGCCACCGTCGGGTACTGGCGCCGGTGGCTGTCCCAGTCCCGTTACCGAGGCCGGTGGCGGGAGACGGTGCACCGCTCCGCCCTCACCCTCAAGCTGCTCACCTACGCCCCGACCGGCGCCATCATCGCCGCGCCGACCACCAGCCTGCCCGAACAGATCGGCGGCGAGCGCAACTGGGACTACCGCTACGTGTGGATCCGCGACGCCGCGTTCTGCGTGTACGCGCTGCTCAGACTCGGATTCACCCACGAGGCGGAAGCCTTCATGGGCTTCCTCTCCGAGCATGTCCACCTCCAGGCGGACGAGGCGACCGTGGGGCTTGGCCCCACCGGCCCGTTGCAGATCATGTACGGCATCGACGGGCGCCGTGAGCTGCACGAACGCGTACTGTCCCACCTCGGGGGACATCAGGGCTCGGCCCCCGTGCGCATCGGGAACGACGCCGTCGATCAGTTGCAGCTGGACATCTACGGGGCGCTCGTCGATGCGATCTATCTCTACGACAAGTGGGGACAGCCCGTCTCCAGCGCCCACTGGGACAACGTCTGCGCGCTGGTCGACTGGTTGTGCGACCACTGGGACCAGCCCGACGAGGGCATCTGGGAGACCCGCGGCGGACGCAAGAACTTCCTCTACTCGCGCCTGATGTGCTGGGTGGCGATCGAGCGGGCCATGCGGCTGGCCCAGCACCGCGGGCTGCCGGCCGACACACTGCGCTGGGGGCGGGCCCGGGACACGATCTACCGCAGGATCATGCGCCAGGGCTGGTCCGCCGAACGGCACGCCTTCGTCCAGCACGAGGACGGCCACGTGCTCGACGCGTCCTTGCTGATGATGCCGCTGTCGAAGTTCATCTCGCCGACCGACCCGAAGTGGCTCGCCACGTTGGACGCCCTCGGCGAGGACCTGGTGTCCGACTCGCTGGTCTACCGCTACGACCCGCAGGCCAGCCCCGACGGGCTGCGGGGCGAGGAGGGTACGTTCTCGATCTGCTCGTTCTGGTACGTCGAGGCACTGACCCGCGCCGGCCGCCTGGACGAGGCCCGCCTCGCGTTCGAGAAAATGCTCACGTATGCCAACCACCTCGGCCTCTACGCCGAGGAGATCGGCCACACCGGCGAACAGCGCGGGAACTTCCCCCAGGCCTTCACCCACCTGGCCCTCATCAGCGCGGCCTTCAACCTCGACCGCATGCTCGGTTAGGGCGCGCCGTGCAGCAGCCGTGACAGCTCTGCGTCGCAGTTCATCTGATCGCCCTCGTGGCCGGCGGGCACCAGGAGGTACGTGCGCCTGAGCCACTCGGCCAGTGCCGGCAGCGGAGTTCTCAGACGGGCGTATCCGTGCGGCGATGACAGTGCCAGGTGCAGCACGGCGCCGGGGCCGCTCCCGCTCGGCCAGAGGCGGATGTCGCCTTCGCCGCTCGGTTCGTGCATGCCCTGCGACAGCAGCTCACGTGAGAACACCCACGGGACGGGACCGCCGGGCTCGGTGTGAAAGGTGACGTGCACGGCGAACGGGTCCCGCCGTCGGTAGGACAGGAGGGCAGGCAGTGCGACCGGTTCTTCCGGTGCCGACAGGAGCTCCATGTGCAGCATCTGATCTATGCACTCGGTCATGGCTCGTCTCTCTGATTGGGCTCAGTGGGCCGGAACAACTGGGTGAACCGTCCTGGACCGCGGGACTGCCTGCCGAGTGCCGGGGCGTCGCCACGTCATGCGTCGTGCGCGTGGCGGCTGCCGGTGGCGGGGCGGCACTCCGCTTCGTGATCGCGCTGTCCTCTGGAACGATCGGGAGTGCCGCCCCGGCTCTTGGCTGCGGAGGGTGTTCCGCAGGGACCCATGCCGGCCGGCCGCGTCGAACGGGTCGTACTCGTGCTTGCGGGCTGAGGAAGGAAGGGCCCGATCAGCGGGAAAGGCCCTGATCACGGAGCCACTGGATCTGGTCGACGACCCACATGCGGCGGAGGTCGTCGATGTCCGTCCAGTGACGGGTTCGGTGGGAGTCGTGCGATCCGTGAGCACGTCGGCTGTCGTCACCATGGCCCCGGTGATGAGCGTGGCCGTCACCGGCGTGATCGTGGAGATGTTCGTTGCCGGTGCGAAGGCGGTCCCCGCTGCGGCTGTCCGCGACTCGGCTCAGGGCGGATTGTTCGCTGCCCGGAAGCTCGGTCGCCGAAGCGGTACCGCCTGCGGCGAGGAGTGCTGCCGCGGCGACGGTCACGGAAGCGGCTGCTGCGGCAGTCCGACGCGCGATCCTCGATGTCATGGTTCTTCCTCCTTGTTCACGCCGCGGCCTGTGGGCCGATCATGGCGCTTTACCCGTTCTTGTTCGGGCGTTGGTGACATTACTCCCGTGTTGGTTGAACAGTAAACTAAGCCGGGTGTGAGCTCCGCCATGCGCCACCCTCGTCGGCCCGGCAGGGCCCGCCCGCTGCCCGACATGCAGCGCCGATGTGTCGGGCATAGCCTGCTCAGTACGGCGTGCCGAACCGGGACCGGCCTCCTCGACACCCTGCCGGCCTGCCTGCGGGCAAGGTCGCCGACGCCTCGGTCTCCGGCCCGGCGCGCGACCCCTCCGCCGAGGCAGGAGAGTGCCCATGCGTTCCACCATGAAGGCTCGCGTCCGTGTGCAGAGCCCCGTGCGCCGCCAGAGCCCGGCTCGTCCCGCGGCAAGGACATGGATCCGCCCCGAGTACCAGGTGTTCGACACACCCATGGAGGTGACCGCCTACGCCGGTCGTGCCTGACGGTGACGGATCCCGCGCCGACGGTCGGATCCGGCGGCCCTGGAGCGAAGTCGAGTTCGCCGGCGCGCTGCGTGCGCTGGAGTCCCGCTACTGGGACCGGCACCCGTTCCATCAGCGGCTGCACGACGGATTGCTCAGTGACGACGAGCTCCGTTTGTGGGCAGCCAATCGCTGGTACTACCAGCGGTGCCTGCCGCAGAAGGACGCGGCGATCATCGCCAGCTGCCCCCTGCCCGAGGTGCGGCGGCAGTGGCTGGCGAGAATCGTCTACCACGATGGCGTCGACGCCCACTCCGGTGGTGCCGAGAAATGGCTGCGGCTGGCCGAGGCGGTCGGTCTCGAACGGGACGAGGTGCTCTCGGAACGACTGGTTCTGCCGGGGGTGAGGTTCGCCGTCGACGCCTACGTCGGCTTCGCCCTGCGCCGCCCCTGGCTGGAGGCGGTGGCCTCGGGTCTGACGGAGCTGTTCTCGCCCGGGCTGCTCACCCACCGGCTGCACCGGATGCGGGAGCACTATCCGTGGGTCGCCGAGGACGGTCTCGCCTACTTCACCGCGCGCATCGAGGTCGTGGCAGCGGAGGGACAGGCACTGCTCGACCTGGTCGTGAGAAGCGCCCGGACGCGTGCCGAGCAGGAGGCGTGCGTGAGTGCCCTCGCGTTCAAGTGCGATGTGCTGTGGGCGGTGCTCGACACCGTGGACTACTACTGCGGCGGCACCGGCCCGAGGGGAGTGGCACGGCAGTGACCGGACCGCTGGACACCGGATCGCCCCGGCTGAGGCCGGGCGTCAGGCTGACCCACGACCATGTCCGGGACACGGACATGGTGCTGCTCCCCGAGGGCGTCCTGGTGCTGAACGAGACGGCGGCCGCCGTGCTCGGGCTGTGCGACGGCAGGCGGACCGTCGCACAGATCACCGACGTTCTGCGCGAGCGGTACGACGGGGTGCGTGCCGAGGACGTCACCGAGCTGCTGGCCGATCTCGCCGAGCGGCGAGTGGTGAGCCTCGGTGACCGGCAGGGTGCCGGCCTCGATGACCCCGCGGGGGTGCGCCCCGATGACTGAAGCACCGTTGGGCCTGCTGGCCGAGCTGACCCACCGCTGTCCTCTGCACTGCCCCTACTGTTCCAATCCGCTGGAACTGGCAGGCCGCTCGGCGGAGATGACCACGGATCAGTGGCGGGACGCGCTGAGCCAGGCCCATGAACTGGGGGTCGTGCAGATGCACTTCTCCGGCGGAGAGCCGCTGGCCCGGCGCGATCTGCCCGAGCTCGTCGCCCACGCCCGCGGCCTCGGCGCGTATGTCAACCTGGTGACCAGCGGAGTCGGGCTCACCGGCGACCGGGCGCGGGCACTCGCGGACTGCGGAGTCGACCACGTGCAGTTGTCCTTGCAGGACGCCGATCCCGCACGCGCCGACCGGATCGCCGGCGCCCGGGTGCACACCGCGAAGCGCCGAGCCGCGCAGGCGGTACTCGCCGCGGGACTGCCGCTCACCGTGAACGTGGTCCTTCACCGGGCGAACATCGAGCACACCGGCGAGATCATCGAGCTGGCCACGGCCCTGGGCGCCGACCGGATCGAGCTGGCCAACACCCAGTACTACGGGTGGGCGCTGCGCAACCGCGGTGCCCTGCTGCCGACACCACGCCAGCTGGCGGTGGCCCAGCAGGCCGTGGAACAGGCCCGCACCCGATACACGGGCCGTGGGCCGGAACTGGTGTACGTCGTGGCCGACCACTACGCCGACCGGCCCAAGCCCTGCATGCACGGCTGGGGCAGCCGGCAACTGACCGTCACCCCCACGGGTGACGTCCTGCCCTGCCCCGCCGCCGGCGTGATCACGACGCTGCCCGTGGAGAACGTGCTGCGCCGGCCGCTGGCCCGGATCTGGTACGACTCCCGCGCCTTCAACGCATTCCGCGGCACCGGCTGGATGGCCGACCCGTGCCGCACCTGCCCGCAGCGGCACACCGACTTCGGCGGCTGCCGCTGCCAGGCGTTCCAGCTCACGGGGGACGCGACGGCAACCGATCCCGTCTGCACGCTGTCGCCGCACCGGAGACTGGTGGACGCCCTCCTCACGGAAGATGCCGCTCCGGACGACACATCGCAGCCGGCCTTCGTCATGCGCACTCAGACGGCCTCATGAGAGTCATCCTGCTCGGCACGGCCGCGGGTGGTGGCCTGCCTCAGTGGAACTGCGCCTGCGCCCAGTGCGCGGCCGCCCGCACCGGCCGGCTGCCCTGCCGTACCCAGGACTGCGTCGCCGTCACCGGGGACGACAGGAACTGGTGGCTCCTCAACGCCTCTCCCGATCTGCGGACGCAACTGCTGGCCTCTCCCCGCCTCGCCGCCGGCCCGGGCCCACGCGACACACCGGTGCGCGGTGTCCTGCTCACCGACGCCGAGGCCGATCACGTCCTCGGCCTGGCCCTCCTGCGCGGCCACGCCGGGCTGACCGTCCACGCCAGTCCGCCCGTCATGGGGGCCCTGACCGACGCCCTGCCCCTGCGGGGCATGAGCGACCGGTACGCCCGGTGGGAGTGGCGGGAGGGTCCGGGCGCCCACGTCACCGCCTTGACCGGCGGTCTCAGGGTGACCGGTCACCCGGTCGGCACGAAGCCGCCGAGATACGTCGGTTCGGCGTCGTCCGACAATCGCTGGGTGACGGCGTACCGGATCGAGGACACCGCTTCGGGGAGCACGCTCGTGTACGCTCCCTGTCTCGCCGTCTGGACACCCACGCTGGACCGCCTGCTCTCAGGAGCCGACTGCGCCCTGGTGGACGGCACCTTCTACACGGCCGACGAGATGGGCTCGGGACTCGGCGAGCAGCCGGGCCGCGAGCAGTCGGCCATGGGGCACCTGCCGGTCAACGGGGCGGACGGCTCCCTGCGCCGCCTCGCGGGCCATCCGGCCGTCCGTCGCATCTACACCCACCTCAACAACACCAACCCCCTGGCCGACCCCTCTTCCCGGGCCCGCGCACATGTCTGTGCCCACGGCGTCGAGGTGCTCCCGGACGGTGCGGAGTTCACGCTCTGAGCGATGGCGCCGTCACTCGCACTCCCGTCACCCGACTGGCGGATACGTACAGCGACCCGGTCACCGCATTGGGTCAATGTGGTTGAGGGGGCCGAAGGGAGCAATCATGCGGCGCATACGCACAGCGCTGGTCGCTGTACCGGCAGCTCTGGTTCTGGGCATCACACAGAGTGCGGTCTTCCAGGCGGGCGCCGGTGGCCCCGCCGGCGGCGACACCGAGAGGGACACCGCTTCCCTCAACGGATTCACCAAGCAGGTGGTCGCCACCGGCCTGGGCAATCCGTACGAGATCGTCTGGGGGCCCGACGGATTCCTGTGGGCCACGGAGAAGAGCGGCAGGAAGGTCACCCGCGTCGATCCGCGGACGGGTGCGAAGAGCACCGTCCTCGACCTGACGCAGAAAGCCGTGCACACCATGGGCGGTCAGGACGGTGTGCTGGGCCTGGCCCTCCATCCGGACCTGCTCAAGAACAAGGGACGCGACTACGTGTACGTCTCGTACACGTACGACTCGAACACCTCGGACGCCGAGGTCGACCAGCGGCTGAGGATCGACCGCTACACCTACGACAGCAAGAGCGGAACGCTGGGCCGGCCGAAGAATCTGATCAGCGGACTGGCATCGGGTACCGACCACCAGAGCGCACGGCTGCGCTACGGCCCCGACGGCAAGCTGTACTACACGATCGGCGACCAGGGCGCCAACCAGCTCCAGCACTTCTGCGAGCCGAACCGGGCCCAGTGGCTGCCCACCGAGGAGCAGATCGAGGCCAAGGACTGGATCGCCTACCGCGGCAAGACGCTGCGGCTGAACCCGGAGGACGGCTCGATCCCCGCGGACAACCCCGTGCTCAACGGCGTACGCAGTCATGTCTGGGCCTACGGGTTCCGTAACGCCCAGGGCCTGGACTTCGGAGCGGACGGCACCCTGTACAACGGCGACCAGGGGCCCAAGACCGACGACGAGATCAACGTCCTGACGAAGGGAGCCAACTACGGCTGGCCCTACGTGGCGGGGTACCGGGACGACAAGGCCTACGCGTTCCGTCCATGGTCCGCGTCCGCACCGACTCCGTGCGCCGACCTCACGTTCAGCGACCTGGAGGTGCCCGAGTCGGTGCTCCGGCAGAAGGAGACCGACTGGCAGGGCCGGTTCACCGAGCCGATCCGCACCTTCGGCACGGTCGACACCGGCTACGACTTCGCCGACCCCAAGTGCGGCGAACTGGTCTACATCTGCTGGCCGTCACTGGCCAACTCCAGCATCACGTACTACCCCGACACCGGTGGCATCGCAGGGCTGCGCAACTCGCTGCTCATGACCACCCTCAAGGACGGCACCGTCTACCGGCTGAAGCTCAGCGACGACGGCCAGAAGATCACCGAGGCCACCCCGCTGTGGAAGGCGCAGAACCGCTACCGCGACATCGCGCTGAGCCCGGACGGCAAGTCCGTCTACGTCGCCACCGACTCCGAAGGCAACGTGCGCGACCGGAACGGCGCTCCCACGACAGAACTGGAGAACCCCGGCAGCATCCTCGTCTTCCGCCTGCAGTGACCGTTCCCATGGATGTCCTACCGGCGTGATTCGCCGTCCGAGCCGCCGAGGAGCTGCTCCATGGAGGTCAGTTCCTCGGTGAAGGCGTCACGCCGCTGGTGGGACCCGCATCCTTGGACCAGACGTGCGTAGTCGGCTGCCGCCGCGGTGATGCGCCGGCCCAAGGCCGAGCCCTCCTGGGCGGGGGCGCCGAAGTCCTCGGTGGCGGCGTAGACGCCTCGGGGCGAGACGATCGCGTGCAGGTAGGAGAACATCGGCCTCAGCGCGTGTTCGAGTACGAGCGAGTGCCGCTCGGTTCCGCCGGTGGCGCCGATGAGCACGGGCATGTCGGACAGTGTTTCCTCCGGCAGCACGTCGAAGAACGACTTGAACAGTCCGCTGAAGGAGGCGTTGAAGGCCGGCGTCACGGCGATGACGCCGTCCGCCTCGGCCACCGTCTCGAACGCCTCCTCCAGCGCCGGGGCGGCGAAACCGGTGATCATCGCGTCGATGATCGGGTGGCCCAGTGGGCGCAGCTCCACGAACGACGACCCGGCCGCGATGTCCAGGGTGCCGAGTTCCTTGCGTACCGAGGCCTCGAGGCGTTCGGCGAGGAGACGTGTCGAGGACGGCTCGCGCAGTCCGCCGCTGATCACTGCCAGTTCGGTCATTGCTTCGTCAGTCCTTCGGTGGGCGTGGCATCCGGCGTTGCCGCCTCGCTCGCGGCACGTGCCCGCAGCAGCGACTGGTGGGTCGGAGCCGCCGGTACTCCGGCGGGCCTGCCGATGGCGAACTCCTTGCGCAGCACCGGGACCACCTCTTCGCCGAGGAGGTCCAGTTGCTCCAGCACCGTCTTGAGGGGAAGCCCGGCATGGTCGATGAGGAAGAGCTGGCGCTGGTAGTCGCCGACGTAGTCACGGAAGCCCAGCGTCTTCTCGATGACCTGTGCGGGCGACCCCACCGTCAGCGGTGTCATTGAGGTGAACTCCTCCAGCGACGGGCCGTGACCGTAGACCGGGGCGTTGTCGAAGTAGGGACGGAATTCGTCGACCGCGTCCTGGCTGTTGCGGCGCATGAAGACCTGTCCGCCCAGGCCGACGATGGCCTCAGTGGGGGTGCCGTGGCCGTAGTGCGCGAATCGCCGACGGTACAGCTCGACCATCTTCTGCGTGTGCGACGAGGGCCAGAAGATGTGGTTGGCGAAGAACCCGTCCCCGTAGTAGGCCGCCAGCTCCGCGACCTCGGGGGTGCGGATGGAGGCGTGCCACACGAAGGGGGGTACGCCGTCCAGCGGTCGGGGAGCGAGGGTGAAGCCCTGCAGCGGGCTGCGCAGTTTGCCCTCCCAGTCGACCACCTCCTCGCGCCACAGCCGGCGCAGCAGACCGTAGTGCTCGACGCTGAGGGGGAGGGCCTGGCGGATGTCCTGCCCGAACCACGGATACACCGGTCCTGTGTTCCCCCTCCCGAGCATCACGTCGGTCCGTCCGGCGGACAGGTGCTGCAGCACGCTGAAGTCTTCGGCGATCTTGACTGGATCGTTCGTCGTGATCAGTGTGGTCGAGGTCGACAGAATGATGCGCTCGGTCAACGCGGCGATGTGACCGAGGAGCGTCGTGGGCGAGGAGGGCACGAACGGCGGGTTGTGGTGCTCGCCGGTCGCGAAGACGTCCAGGCCGACCTCCTCCACCTTCCTGGCGATGGTGACCGTGTCCTGGATGCGTTCCGCCTCGGAGGGCGTACGCCCCGTGGTGGGGTCGCGGGTGACGTCACCGACGGTGAATATCCCCCACTGCATGTCGGTCATGTCGCTGCCTTTCCGTACTCGCGCCGTGGCACCCCGCAACCGGTACGCCCGCCTGTTCCGGCGAGCTGTCCGCGACGGTCCCCGCGGGCGCGGTCGATCGTCAGGGGGCGAGCGGACCCGACCGGCCGGGGCCCCGACCTCTTCGGAACCAGTCTCCGCGCGGGCTCGTCTCCGGCTCGGGCCCACGGCTCACCGCAGGCTGCCTCCGACTACCCGGCGTTCCGGATCCGAACCGCGTGGCCGGTACCGAGGCGGCAGAAAGACCTGAAGCAGGTGCAGTGCTCGGCGCCGCATGGCGGACGCCGGGGGAGGGGGAGGGCGGATCCGTCTGCCCGTTCACCCGGTGCCCGCGGGCGGGTCGGCGAGGATCCCTTCGAGCAGCCCCGTGGCCTGGCCGACCTCGATGAGGTAACCGTCGGGGTCGCGGATGTAGCAGCGCAGCTCGGCTTTGCGGTCGATGGGCGGGGTGAGGAACTCCGCCCCCTTGGCGCTCCAGTCCCGGTAGCAGGCGTCGATGTCGGCCACACGGATGTTGAGGAAGCTCGACGTGGTGGTCGGGTCATCGGGTGGCTGAAGCGTCACGTCGGGCTTGTCGGGGGTCGGGCCGCCGCCGGGGTTCATGATGATCCAGCCGTTGGCGAGCTTGATGATGCACGGGTTCTCTTCCAGGACCACGGTGCCGCCCAGCACGTCCCTGTAGAAGGCGCGTGCCCGGGGCACGTCGCGCACGGTCAGGAAGTGGGTGAGGAGCATCCCGGTGACCGGGGCAGGCAGTTCGTCTCGCTGCATCGCGGGGCCTCTTCCCTGGCGTCAGCTGCTTCGCCTTCGAGTACCACCCCACCCGTCGCTCCAGTCCCTGATTCCGCCGCCTACGTGATCCAGATGTTCCTCCGACGCCGGGTACGGGTCCGACAGGAAACCGACCTGGGCCCGCACGGCCACTTACCGTGGCCGTGCGGGCCCAGGTCTTCCGGCGCGGCCCACCCCCGTCCGAGGGTGCGACGCCTGCTGCCTGTCCTTACGCTGCGACGATCAGCGGAAGATGGCGGTGGAGAAGCCGTGCGACTCTGCGCGGACCACGATCCATGCGCCGTTCTTCAGCTGGTAGAAGCGGTGGCCGTCCCACTGGTAGCGGTAGCCGTCCTCGTCGCAGTACCACTTGCCGCCGTCACGCACCCAGGTGCGCTCACCATCCCAGCGGCTCTCCCGGTGGTCACGGCGGTCGTCGCGCCGGTCGCCCCGGTGGTCACCGTGGTCGTGCCGGTGGTCACGGCGGTCATCCCGGTAGTCGCGGCGGTCGTCCCGGTAGTCGCGGCGGTCGTCCCGGTAGTCGCGGCGGTCCCGGTAGTCGTCCCGGTGGTCGCGGCGGTCGTCGCCCTTGGAGTAGGAGACGAGCGACGCGCTGTGGGAAGCGGACTCCGACGTGCGGTAGCCGGACTCCGAGGCGGAGGCGGCGCCACCGGCCGCGAGCAGAGCGCCGGTCGCGATGGTCAGTGTGGCAGCCAGGGTGATGGCCCGCCGTCCGAGGGTGAGATTCATGGTCTTTCCTCCTTGCTGGGCCTGCAGCCCCATGGTTGGGGGGCTCCAGGACCTCCCCCCTGAGGGGCGAGGCATGGAAGACGCTACTCCTCATTTCGTTAAATGTTGGACATCTGTAGGGGTGATGTAGTTCATGTCGGTTGGGTGGTGATCACGGGGAATAGCACGGGCCTGGCCTGCGTACCCGCCGGCGTGGGTCCGTGCCGACCTGGGTCGGTGCGGGGTGCTGGCACGCCTCGGCGTCTGCCGCCAACTACGATTTCCGTAGTGGATGGACCGGTCGGCAAGGAGAACTGACGTGGGTGGTGGGGACGCCGGGGCGTGGCACCTCTTCCTCCGCGCCCACGATGCGCTGATCAAGCGGTTCGAGAACGAACTGAAGACCGCCTGCGGACTGACCATCTCCCAGTTCGACGCTCTCGCGCACCTGAGTCGCGCACCCCAGGGACAACTCCGCATGGCAGAACTCGCCGCTGCGATGCTCTACAGCAGCGGCGCTGCGACCAAGGTCCTCGACAAGCTCACGGCGGCCGGGCTGGTCGAACGGACACGCGATCACCACGACCGGCGCGTCGTGGTCGTCAAGCTGACCTCCCGGGGCAGGGAGGTCTTCACCCGAGCCAGTCGACTGCACGGAAGAAGCATCGAGCGTGACTTCACCGCCTTCCTGAGTGAGGAAGAACGCCCCCACGTAGTCGATTTCCTCGAACGCCTCACCAGCCACTTGAACGCGGCACAAGACGGCTGAGGCCGAGGGCCGTACCCTCGCCGGTCCCCGACGTGTTCGAGGCTCTTGGTCCGACGAGCGTCGGACCAGGGCCTCCCGCTGTCACTCCGTGTTGGCGTGAGCCTTCCGTGCCGTGTCGTTGTCCACCGACAGCAGTCCGGCCAGCCGCAGCGCCACGACGTCGAGGGCGATGTGGGTCGCCTGGTCGAAGAGACTGGACAGGGGCTGGACGCTGGCGGCCTCGCCGGGACGCCGGTACTTCGTCGCCGCCGGGACCACCAGGGTGGTGGCGGCCAGCTCCCCGAGTGGGGAGCCGGGTGCGGTGGTGACGGCGTGCACGCGGGCGCCCGCCGCGAGCGCCTGCTCGGCGACGCGGACCGTGCCCGCCGTGGTGCCGGAGCCGGAGACCGCCACCACGGTGGCGCCGGCGCCGACCGCGGGGGTCGTGGTCTCCCCGACGACGTGCACGGGCAGGCCGAGGTGCATCAGCCGCATGGCGAAGGCCCTGGCCATGAACCCCGAACGTCCTTCCCCGGTCACGAAGATGCGCTCGGCGTCGAGGAGCACCTTCGCCAGGGACTCCAGGGCGTCGTCGTCGAGGGCTGCGAGGACCCTCTCGATCTCGGTGAGGATCTGCGTCTTCAGGACGTAGGTGGTGGCGTGGTCGGTCATGGTGGTGTGTCTTCCGTTCTTGTGTGGTGCTGGGTGGTGCGTGTGCTGTTGTCGTACGCGTGCTCGGTCGTACGCGTGCTGGCGTCGAACGCGGCGGGTACGTCAGTCGCGGCCCGCCGCCCGCGCCAGGTGCCGGGCTGCGGCGGCGGGGTCGTCGGCGCCGGTCACGGCCGAGCCGACGATCACCCGCAGGTCGCCCGCACCGGCGAGGCCGGGCAGGTCCTCGGCGGTCAGCCCTCCGGCTACCGCGAGCCGTCGGCCCGCGCTCCACGTGCCGAGCAGAGCGGCGGGGTCGGTGCCACCGTGCTGGGCGTCCTTGCCGATGTGCGCGGCGAGGACCACGGACGCGGGCAGCCGCGCCGCCAGTTCCGCACGCCGTGGCCCGGTGGTCTCCAACAGGTCGACCACGGCCTCCTTACCGTGCTCGGCGGCGCATTGCACCGCCTTGTCCAGGGTCGCGTCGGCGGCGACGCCCAGGACGGTCGCCGAGGAGGCGCCCGCCTCGTAGGCGAGGCCGAACTCGAAGACCGTGTCGTCGGCGGTCTTGAGGTCGGCGAGGACGGGCACGCCGGGAGCTGCGGCCACGACCTGCCGTACGGACTCCATGCCGAACTGCTTGATCAGGGAGGTGCCGACCTCGATCCAGTCGGTGTGCGGCGCGACGGCCGAGGCGATCCGCACCGCGTGCTCGAGCGGGACGCGGTCGAGGGCGATCTGCAGTTGCAGTGCCATGTGAGAGTGCTCCTTACAAGAGGCTTGCCGGTGGTCAGGGCAAGAGGTGTGGCGGGGGTCAGGCGGCGGCATGGGCCGCGAGGAACTCCTCCAGTTCTGCGCGGGTGGGCAGCCCGTCGCTGTCGCCACGCCGTGTGGTGGCGAGGGCGCCGACGGCCGCGGCCCGGCGCACCGCCTCCGGTGCGTCGAGCCCGTCGAGATGGGCGCTGATGAGCCCGGCGGCGAAGCCGTCGCCGGCGCCGACGGGGTCGACGGACCGTACGGTGAAGAGGGGCTGGACCCAGCAGCCGTCGTCCTGGAACAGCCGGGCCGCGCCGTTCCCGCCGTCCTTGACGACGACGCGGCGGGCTCCGGCCGTCAGATAGCGGCGCGCGATGCCCTCGGCGTCGTCCCGGCCGGTGAGCAGCCTGCCCTCGCCGAGCCCCGGCAGCACCCAGTCCGCCCGGGCAGCGAGGTCGCCGACGATCCGTACCATCTCGTCGCGGTCCGCCCACAACGCGGGGCGCAGGTTGGGATCGAAGGAGATCGTGAGCCCCGCGGCACGGGCGGTCTCCATCGCCTCGTAGGTGAACTCCCGCGCCGTCGGCGACAGGGCCGGCGGAATGCCGGTGACGTGGAGATGCCGGGCTCCGGTCAGCCGGGCGGTGGCGGCGGGGGAGGACGTCAGGCGGCTGCCGGCGGAGTGGCGGCGGAAGTAGACCACCTCGGGGTCGCCCACGTCGGCGCGGCCTTTGAGCTGGAAACCGGTCGGGGCGTGAGCGTCGACGTCGATCGCGCCGGTGTCGATTCCCTCGGCGCGCAGTGCGGAGACGACGTGGGCGCCCAGCGGATCGTCGCCCACCCGGCCCGCCCAGGCCGTGGCGTGGCCGAGGCGGCTCAGCCCGATCGCGACGTTGACCTCCGCTCCGGCGAGTGCCCGGGTGTAGCGGTCGACCTGGGAGAGGGGGCCGTTGTCCTCCGCGCGGAACATCACCATCGCCTCTCCGAAGGTGACCGCGTCCAGGCGGGGCGGCAGGTGGGCGGGGGGCATCAGGGACACGGGGTCTCTCCTGTGTGGGGCGGGTGGTTGCTGTGGATCACCGGGTTGGCGAGGGAACCGATCTCCGTGACCGTCGCCTCGACCCGTCCGCCCGGACGCAGCGGTCCGTACTCGCCCGGGGCGCCGGTCAGGACGACGTCCCCCGCGCCGAGCGGCAGATGGGCGGCGAGGTGGCAGAGGATCTCGGTGACACCGCGGGCCAGGTGCGCGGTGGAGGCGGGGCGCAGCGGCCGGCCGTCGATGCTCAGGCCCACCTGGACGTCGTCCGGGTCGAGAGCGGTCTCCACCCAGGGCCCGAGGGGCGTGAAGCCGTACTGGCCCTTGGCGGTGGTCCACAGCGGATCGGTGCGCTGCAGATCGCGGGCCGTGACATCGTTGGCGACGGTGTAGCCGAGGACGGCTTCGTGCACGGTCTCCGCGGAGTGCCCGGCGAGCGGCGCGCGCAGGACGACGGCCAACTCGGCCTCCGCGTCGACGTGTTCGGACGTGGTCGGCAGCGGGATCGGCTCACCCGGCCCGACGACCGAGCGGGCCGGCTTCAGGAAGGCCTGAGGCGGCAGCCGCCGGTCGTCGGGGCCGGTGTTGTGTGCCATGCCGACGACCGTCCTGGGGACGACCGGGGCGAGCAGCCGTACGTCGGCCAGGGCGATGCGGCGTCCCAGGCGGACGGTGTGCGTGGTGGCGAACGGGTCGGCGATCAGTACGGCGTCCGTGCCGTCGAGCACGGCGTAGTCCACCCCGTCGGCATGGGCGACACGAGCGATGCGCATGGAGTTGCTCAGGCCTTTCCCGGTTCCGGCAGGGCGTCCGTCTCGGCCTTCGCCGGAGCGGGGCGAACGGCGAGGGTCAGTGCGGCGGCGCCCGCCAGGCACGCGGCCATGGTCAGGAACGAGGCTGCGGTGGAGCCGGTGACGTCGTTGAGCATGCCGATCAGGTAGCTGCCCGCGAAGCCGCCCAGCGCGCCGAAGGAGTTGATGAGCGCGATCGCGGCGCCGCTGACGTTGCTGGGCAGGAACTCCGGGATCGACGCGAAGAACGGGCCGTACGGTGCGTACATGGCGGCGCCCGCGACGCACAGCAGCGGGAACGAGAGCCAGAAGTCGTCGCCCAGCAGGTAGGAGCCGTAGAAGGAGAGGGCGCCGGTCAGCAGCCACGGCCACACGAACACGGCGCGGCGCCCGGCGCGGTCGGAGGCACGGCTGTTGAGAAGCATCGCGACGCAGGCGAAGAGGTAGGGCGCGGCGGAGATGAGACCGGTGGTTCCGATGCCCTCGTCGCTGCCCTTGGCGACGATCGACGGCAGCCAGAAGACGAAGCCGTACACGCCGAGGCTCCACAGCAGGTACTGCGCCGACAGCAGTACGACGTTGGCCGAGCGCAGCGCCCTGCCGTAGCCGGTGACGGGGCGCAGGCCGCGCTGCTCCGCCTCGAGTGCGTCCTCCAGGCCTGCCCGCTCGGTCTCGGTGAGCCAGGCGGCGTCGGCCGGCCGGTCGTCGACGAAGCGGTGGAAGACCCAGGCCCACACGATGGCGGGGAGGCCCTGGGCGATGAACATGCCGCGCCAGCCGACCCACTCGACGAGGTAGCCGGAGACGACGGTGAGCCACAGAACGGTGGCCGGATTGCCGAGGATCAGCCAGGTGTTGGCCCGGCCGCGTTCCCGTGCGGTGAACCAGTGGGTGATGTAGATGACCATCGCCGGCAGGACCGCGGCCTCCGAGACACCGAGGACGAACCGCACCGCCATCAGCACGTGCACGTTCGGGATCAGGCCCTGAGCGGTGGCCAGCACACCCCAGACGACCAGACAGCGCACGATGAGCCGCTTGACGCTGCGCCGCTGGGCGTAGAGGGCTCCGGGGATCTGGAAGAGGATGTAGCCGAGGAAGAACAGCGAACCGAGCAGGGCCGAGACCGAGCCGGTGATGTGCAGGTCGTCGGCCATGCCGCCGGCGGTGGCGACGGAGAAGTTGGAGCGTTCCAGGTACGCGAAGCTGTAGGTGACGAAGACGATCGGCATCAGCCGCGTCCAGCGTCGGGGACTGAGCGCGTCGGCGGGCGGAGCGGAAGCGGTCGGGGTCGGGACCGCGGTGGATCGGGGCGACATCGGGGCCTCTTTCTTCCGGGGCGTCATTGCCGTCGGTGGGTGCCACAGGGGAGCGCGGATTTTGCCGCGATGTGGCAAGTGATGCCGTAATTCGGGAAGAGTCTGAGGTCGCGCTGACGGCCGTGTCAATGATCGATTTCAAAATGCGGCAACTCTTGCCGCGATGCGGCAAGAGTTGTGAGAAGGTGGTCCCATGTCAGCCTCAACTCCGGCCTCCGACATGGTCGGCAAGGCCCTCGCCGTCCTGACACTGCTCGGCGAGCACCCCTCGGGTGTCACCCTGTCCGAGCTGGCCCGCGTCTCGGGCTATCCCACCAGCACCTGCTACCGGCTGCTGAAGTCGCTGGGCCGCGACCACTTCGTCGAGTTCGACGGACGTACGAAGCACTACACGCTCGGACTGCGGGTGTACCAGCTCGGGCAGCGGGTCTCGCAGGCACATGGATTCACCGGCGTGGCCCTGCCCGTGATGCGCCGGCTCGCCGAACTGTCCCGCGAGGCCGTGCTGATGTCGGTGCTCGACGGGGACAAGCAGCTCTACATCCACTATGTGCAGGGGCCGCAGCAGGTCAGCGTCCGCGGCGAGCCCGGCAAGCACGGGCCGGTCCACTGCACGGCGATGGGGAAGGCGCTGATCGCCTTCGCCCCGCGCGAGGTGCGCGAGGAACTCCTGGAGACCCTGGTACTGGAGCCGCTCGGTCCCCACACCATCACCGACCGAGCGCGTTTCCGGGCCGAGATCGAGAAGGTCCGAGCCGATCGGTACGCCGTGGCCGACGAGGAGCACGAACCCGGCATCCGCGCGCTCGGCGTGCCCGTCCTGGGCCCCGACGGCACGGCCCGCGCCGCCCTGTCCATCGCGGCCCCTGCCTACCGCACCCCGCTGCCCGACCTCGTCCGTCTCCACCCCGCCCTCACGAGCGCGGCGCAGGAACTGTCGTACGCGCTGCCCACCGGGACATACTGACGCGTCGTCTCGGGCGGACGGTGTGACGGTAGTCAGTCCTCGGCTCCGGCGGGGCCGCCAACGCGGCTGCATGGGCCATGCATCCGTTTGAACCTCGTCAGGTACTGTCGGCGTACCGTCGTGTGCGAGCACGGCACGACAGTGAACGGGAGGTCAGCAGGCGAAGTGGCCAGGAGGGCGGCAGCGATGAACGAGGATGACCCGCAGGGGCAGCCCCCACTCCTCGTGCTGGGCGAGATCCGCGCCATTCTGGAGTGCTTCGCCCCGCAGGGGCCGGAACTGACGCTGCCTGAGATCAGGCGGGCGACCGGGCTGCCGTCCAGTACCTGCCGGCGCCTGGTGGAGGACCTCGCGCGCGAGGGTTTCCTCGACCGCACCGGGGACGCCTATCGCATCGGACTCGCCCTGGTACGCATGGCCGCACCCGGGCTGTACGAACTCGATCCGGTCCGGCGGATCCAGCCCTTCCTGGACGAACTGCGAGACAGCACGGGAGAGACGGCCTGCCTGTACGTGCGGGACGGTCTGTACTGCAGTGTCGTGGGGCTCGCCGAGACCCGGCATGTCGTCAGGCGCGCCGTCGCCCTCGGCACGGTGGATCCCCTGCACGAGGGCTCGGCGGGCAGGGTGTTCCTCGCCCACGACGAGGACGCCTGGCGCGACGTCCTGGAGCAGGGCCCTGGTCCGGTCACCGGGCACACCGTCCCCGACGTGGAGCAGTTGGCCGAGCAGCGGGCCGCCGTCCGCCGACGCGGTCACGCCGTGTCCTTCGAAGAAGGCGACGTCGGGTCTGTCTCCGTGAGCGCGCCCGTTTTCGGCGTGCACGGACGACTCGTGGCCGTCCTGGGCATCGTGGCACCGGTGCAGCGGCTGACACCCGCGGACGTGCCGGGGACGGCCGCCCTCGTCGTGGCCTCCGCCGCCGGCGCGTCGCGCGCGATCGGCTGCCCTCCCGCTCTTCTCCTCGGAGAACCCACCGGGGCAGAGAGTGAAGCGGCGGAGGCCGCCCGGAACCGGGTCGGCAAGAAGGACGCCGGCACGGCGCATGACACCAGGCAGCCCGGCGAACAGATCTGCGCCATGGGGGACGCGCCGTCCGGCGCGACCTGGGGCAGGGTCAGCCACGCCCTTTTCCGTGCCGGCCGGCTGCATCGCGTGCACGCGGGCACCCTGCTGCGCAGGGTGGGGCTCTACCCGGGCCAGGAGATCCTGCTCATGCTGCTGTGGGACGAGGACCATCGCGCACAGGCGGACCTCATCCGCGCGCTCGCCCTGGACGCCTCCACGGTGACCAAGATGCTCCAGCGCCTGGAGCAGGCCGGATTCATCACCCGTTCCCCCTCGCCGACCGACCGGCGCGCGTCGGTCGTCTCCCTCACGGACGCCGGGCAGGCCCTGCGGGACCAGGTCGCGGACCTTTGGCACGAGCTCGAACAGGATGCCACCACGTTGCTGAGCGAGGAGGAGACGACGGCGGTGACCGGCATCCTCGGCAAGATCGAGGAAGGACTGCAGCAGCGGCTGCCCGGCGACCGCGACACGGATGGGCCGCCCGCGAGGGCAGAGGGCTCGCCCAGGGTGGGGTAGTCGTGTAGCCGCCGCCATGGTCTCCCGACCAGGACTGCGAGGAAGCCGACGGTCCGTAGTTGGTCGGCAAAGCGTGAGCACCACTGAAGCACGTAACGGTGTCCCGTCATTCTGTACGCCCTCATACGGCCCGCATGGCAGGCGCAGCCGACTCCAGTGCGATCTCGGATATAGTCTGCCACGCAGATTATTTGCCGGGCAGATAGTTGGCTGGCCAGCTACTGGCCGCCGCAGGTCTCCCGGCCCGTCCGTCCCACGGAGAACCCATGTCTATTGCCTATGTCGTCCTCGCCGTCCTGTTGTCGCTGATGTTGGTCGTCTCAGGACGGGGCAAACTCGTCAAGGATCCGAAGGTCATGGCGGTCCTGGAGGCTGTGGGAGTGGCGTCCGGACTGGTGCCGGTGCTGGCCGTTCTGGAGTTCGCCGGCGCGCTCGGTCTGCTCGTCGGGATCGGCTACCGGCCGCTCGGCGTCGCGGCGGCCGTGGGTGTGGTGCTGTACTTCCTGGGCGCTGTGATCGCCCACCTTCGAGTCAAGGACGTCAAGGGGGTGCCCGGCTCCGGCGTCCTGCTCGTGGTCTCGGCGGCCGAACTGGCGCTGGCCGCCGCCACCATGTGACCGGCGAAGCGTCCGGCTTCAGTTGCTGCCGTGGACGCTGGAACGGGCCACCGGTTCGGTGGCCCGTTCCGCTGCCGCCTGCCGCGAGTGCAGGGTCAGATGTGGTCCATCGCTTCGCAGGGGTCGACCCCCGGGTGCGCGCGGTGGATCTGTGATGACAGGCGCCCGGCCAGTGCCGACAGGGCCGCGCCCTCCCGGGGGGACAGCCCCGACAGCAGATCGGTCTCCGCAGCGGCCACTCGCTCCTCGTACCTGGCCAGCGTCTCGGTGCCCGGACCCGTGGCCACGATCTTGCGCGCCCTGCGGTCCACCGGGTCGGGGACGCGCTCGACCAGTCCGGCGTCGACGAGGGTGTCGATCAAGTAGGTCAGAACCGTCCGGTCGATCGCCAGGTGAGTGCCGATCGCCTGCTGGTTGGGCGGATCCAGGTGAACGACGGTCGACAGGATCTGGTAACCGCGTACCCCGGCCGGCATCCCGTCCATCGCGCTCTCGAACCTGGCCTGGAACCCCCGGAGAATGATCGCCAGGTGCCGGATGAGATCCCCGGGAGGGGCAGCGGCGCCCTTCTCGGGGGGTGTGAGCGCGTTCGTGACCATGAGTTCACTTTACTGTGCACGTGACGACCCCTTCACCGATCGCGACTCCCCGCGGCGCAGGTACGTCGACCGGGCTTCTTCACGGCGCAGCGGTGAGCCGCGTAGGGCACAGGGGCCCCCGCTGCGGCGCGGAGGCCCCTGGCATGGGTCACAGCGTGGGGTAGTCGGTGTATCCCTCGGCGCCGCCGCCGTAGAACGTCGACTGATCGGGCGCGTTGAAGGGACCGCCCGCCCGGAGCCGGGCCGGGAGGTCGGGGTTGGCGAGGAACAGCTGCCCGTAGGCGATCACGTCGGTCGTGCCGTCCTCGACGAGCGCCAGCGACTCCGGGCCGGTCGGGCCGTCGGTCGCCGGGCTGAGGATGAACACCCCGCTGAACCGCTTGCGCAGCACCGTGGTCACCTCCCGGGCCTCCGGGGTGACCTCCACCGCGTGCAGATAGGCCAGACCAAGCGGGTCCAGCGCGTCGACGAGCGCGGTGTACGTGGGCTCCGGCTCCGGCTCCTCGATGCTGTTGAACGGGTTGCCCGGCGACAGCCGCAGGGCGGTGCGCTCGGGACCGATGGCCTCGGCGACGGCCTTGACGGCCTCAACGGCGAACCGGATGCGGCCGGCCACCGAACCGCCCCACCCGTCGCTGCGCCGGTTGCTGTTGGGAGCGAGGAACTGGTGGATCAGGTAGCCGTTGGCGCCGTGGAGTTCGACACCGTCGAACCCGGCCTCGACGGCGTTGCGAGCGGCGGCGGCGAAGTCCGCGATGGTGGCCTGGATCTCCTCGTCGGTGAGCTCGCGGGGAGTGACGAAGTCCTTGGGGCCTTCGGGGGTGTAGACCTGGCCGGTGGCGGCCACAGCCGAGGGCGCCACGTTGACCAGTCCTTCGGGCAGCAGGTCGGGGTGACCGATGCGGCCGGTGTGCATCAGCTGGGCGAAGATCCGTCCCCCGGCCGCGTGTACGGCGTCGGTGACGGCGCGCCAGGCCGCGATCTGCTCGGCCGTGTGCAGCCCCGGCGTATTGGGGTAGCCCTGACCGATCACTGAGGGCTGGATGCCCTCGGTGACGATCAGGCCGGCGGAGGCGCGCTGGGTGTAGTACTCGGCGGTGAGGGCGGTGGGCAGGCCGTCGGCGGTGGCGCGGCTGCGGGTCATGGGGGCCATGGCGATGCGGTTGGCAAGGCGGAGGCCGGAGAGGTCTATCGGGTCGAAAGCGGTGGTCATGGGGTCTCCATGGGTCATATTCATTGGTCGACCAAGCCCTTTGGGACCTGGCTCAGATGGGAGCGTACACAATCATTGGTCGACCAAGTATTGTTGTAAGCATGCGCCCGGACGACTGGCACCTCACCGAAGACCTCGACGACTTCCTCGCCCGGACCCGGGACTTCCTGCACTCGCGCCCGGTCCTGCACACCCTCCCGCTGACGGTGACCGAGACACTGCGGACGCGCGGGGCGCACGCGTACGGCGCCGAAGCCCCCGTCTTCGGCCGGCTTGAACGAGCCGGCGAGGTCCACGCCGCCTTCTTCCGGACCCCGCCCCGGCGCCTGAACCTCACACCTCTCGCCCCCGAGCATGCCGACACCCTCGCCGCCCGCCTGGCCGGCCTCGGGCACCTTCTTCCCGGTGTCGGCGCGGACCACGAGACGGCCACCGCTTTCGCCGAGGCATGGCAGCGGCACACCGGCGCAACGCCGACCCTGGTCGAACGGAAACGCCTGTACCGCCTCGGCACACTCACCCCACCGGAGCCGCTCCCGGCAGGCCGGGGCCGAATCGCGGGCGAACAGGACCGTGAGCAACTCGAGCTCTGGCACCGCGAGTTCGCCGCCGCCGTCGGAGAAGCCCCCTCCGTGGACGCCGGTTCCTGGGCCGACACACGCATCGCCCACGGACGCGTCACGCTCTGGGAGACACCGGACGGCACTCCCGTCTCCATGGCGGGCGTGACCCCGATGGTCGCCGGCCAGATCCGCGTGACCCCCGTCTACACCCCGGCCCACCGCCGCGGCCGCGGCTACGCGGGCGCCGCGACGGCCGAGGTGAGCCGGGCCGCGCTGGCCGCGGGCGCGACGGAGGTCGTGCTGTTCACGGACGTGGCCAACCCCACCAGCAACGGCCTGTACCGGCGAATCGGCTACCTCCCGGTCGCCGGCTTCGCCGTGTACGACTTCGGCACGATGCCCGGATCGCCGACCGCTCCGGCCCAGCGGTGACCGGCACCCCGGTCCCGCCTGTCTCAGGCCCGGTGCACGACCGTCCCGCCGGTCATGGTCAGAGTGACGGGTGCCGTGCCCAGTTCATCGGCGGGCGCGGTGACGGGGTCGACGGCGAACGCCGTGAGGTCGGCCCGGTATCCCGGCGCTATCCGACCCGCCACGTCCTGTTCGCCGACCGCGAGGGCGGAGTGCGAGGTGTATCCCTCAAGGGCCATCAGGCCGGTGAGGGCCTGCGCGGCCGTGACCGGTTCGACATCCGGTCGCCCGGGCAGCCGGCGCAGGCGGGCGGTGGCGAGCACTTCGCGCGGGTCGTAGTGCGCGATCGGCCAGTCCGAGCCGAGGACCAGGATCGCGCCCGCGTCCCGCAAGTCACGGCAGCGCCAGGCACGGGCGGCACGCTCCTCACCGACCCGCGCCGACCACTCGTCGGAGTGGTCGGCGCGGGTGTACGCGATATGGGTGGGCTGCATGGACGCGGCCACGCCGAGCCGGGCGAAGCGCGGCACCTGACTGCTCGGCACGGTCTCGATGTGCTCGATCCGGTGCAGGGCCCGCTGCCCGGGGTCGTCGAGGAGTTCCACGGTGTCGAGGACGTGCCGTACGGCCGCGTCCCCGATGGCGTGGGTGGCCGTGCGCACTCCGGCGCGGGCGAGATGGTGGACGGCCCGGGTGTAGGCGGCGGGGTCCGGCCAGAACGCCTCGGTGCCCTGCCCGTGGCAGTCGGGGTGCTCCAACCAGGCCGTGCCGCCCTCGACGGTCCCGTCCATGAAGAACTTCACGCCGCCGACCCGCCACCGCCGTCCGCGTGAGCGCTGCAGTTCGACGAGGTGGTCGAGGCCGTCCTCGTCCGTGCCCGGCATGCACCAGGGGGCGATCCGCAGCCGTACCGGCAGCTCACCGTCCTCCTCGAGAGCGGCCAGGAGGCCGAGTACGTCGGGTTCCTGAAGGTCCATGACATGAGCACCGGTGAGCCCGGTCGCGGCCATGTCGTGCAGCAGGTTGAGGAGCCGTTCCCGGCGCACGGCCACGGTCTCACCCGGCAGGACGGGGTCCATCAGGCTCATGGCGTCGAACTCGACGAGATGTCCGGTGGGCCGCCCGTCCGGGCCGCAGACGACCTGAGCGCGCTGCTCGAAGCGGCGCGGCCCGTCGATGCCCGCGGCGGCCAGTGCCGGGCCGCTTGCCAGGGCGGAATGGCCGTCGTAGAGCCGGAGGAAGGCGGGCACACCGGCGAGGGCCGCGTCGATCAGGTCGTGGTGGACGGGCCGGCCGCCGAAGGTGTTGTGGTCCAGTCCGTGACCGAGGACCCAGTCGCCCGGTCCGGCCGCGCGCGCCGCGGCGGCCAGTGCGGCCCGTAGCGCGTCCAGGTCCCGGCAGTCGGAGAGGTCGAGTCCCGTGGCCATCCTGACACCCAGGCAGGGGTGGCTGTGGCCGTCGACCAGGCCGGGCGTGAGGGTGGACCCGGCCAGGTCGACGATCTCCGTGTCCGCGCCCCGCCAGTCCCGTACGTCCGTCTCGTCGCCGACGGCGACGATGCGGCCGTCCTTGACCGCGACCGCGCCGGCCGACGGACGGGCGGGGTCGAGGGTGCGGACCCGGGCTCCGGTCAGGATGGTGTCGGCGACGGAGGAAAGGGGCTGGGCGGGTTGTGACACGGGTGTGATTCCTTGCGTGGGTGCGGGATGGTGTGTGGTGTCGTGCGGGTGGACCGGTCAGCGTGCGGCCTCGTCCGCGTTGTCAGTGTTGTCAGCGTCGTGCGCGTCGTCAGGTTCGTCCGGCTCGTCCGCGAAGTGGGCGTACACCTCGGGCCGGTTGCGGCGGACGCGCAGCGCGATGAGGACGCCGAGGACGAAGGCGGCGGGGACCAGCAGCACCAGTACGACGTTGGTCGCGAAGGGCGCCCCGGTCATCAGGCCGATCTTGCTGACGACCAGCCACATCGCGCCGGCCATCAGCACGGTCGCGGCCAGCGGCGCGATCAGCGTGCGCCAGCGGCCCTCTTCGTGCCGGATGCGCCGGAAGTAGCAGAGCACGGCGACGGCGGTGACCGCCTGCAGGGCCATCAGGCCGAGTCCGCCCGGGGTGTTCATCCACAGCAGGAGCTGCTGGTACGGGTCGGCGCCGGCCAGGGCGAAGCCCGTGACGAAGCACAGCGCGAGGATGCTCTGCGCGATGCCCGCCACGTACGGCGAACGGTGCCTGGGGTGGACCTTGCCCAGGGCCTTGGGCAGGACGCCCTCCTGGGCGAGCGAGAGCCCGTACCGGTTGATCGCGTTGTGGAAGGCCAGCTGCGAGGCGATGATGCTGGTGACGATGAAGATGTGCATGAGGTCGGCAGCCCAGCCGCCGACGTACTGCGTGGTCGCGGTGAAGAACAGGCCCATGGGGTCGGTGGTGACGGCTTTCATGATCTGCGAGCTGCCGAAGGCCTGGATGACGATCCAGACGCAGAAGGCGTAGAAGAGGCCGAGGAAGCCGACGGCGATGTAGGTGGCCCGGGGGATGGTGCGGCCGGGGTCGCGTGCCTCGCGGCGGTAGATGGCGGTGGACTCGAAGCCGGTGAAGGCGGCGAACGCGAAGGCGAGTACCGCGCCGGTCCCGGGGACCAGGACGCTGTCCGGTGTGAAGGAGTCCAGGGCGAGGCCCTCGCCGCCGCCGTCGAGGAGCACTCCGCCCGCGAGCAGCACCAGGATGCCGGTCTCCGCGAGCAGCAGGACGCCGAGGACCTTCGCGCCGAACTCGATGCTGCGGTAACCGAGGAACCAGATCACGAAGACGCCGGCGATCGCGATCGCCGGCCAGGGCACATGGATGCCCCACAGGGCCTCGAGCGCGTCCTGGGTGCCGGTGGCGAGCAGCCCGTACACACCGATCTGCATGCCGTTGTACGCGAGGAGGGCGACCGTGGCGGCGCCGAATCCGGCCGGGCGGCCGAGACCGCGGGTGATGAAGGCGTAGAAGCCGCCGCTGTGGCGGACATGCCGGGTCATCGCGGTGAAGCCGACGGCGAAGAGGGTGAGCGCGGCCCCGGCGAGCAGATAGCCGACCGGGGCGCCGACGCCGCCGACACCGATGGCCAAAGGAGCCACACCCGCCATGACGGTCAGTGGTGCGGCGGCGGAGACGACGAAGAACGCGATGTCGGCGACGCCGAGACTGGCCCGGCGCAGCCCGGGGGACTCGTCGTTCCCGGCCGCGCCCGGGTGCTGCGGCGCGGCACCTCCGGATGCTCCCTGGCGGGGTGCGGACTCTACGGCCATGACGCTCGGCCCTTCTTCGACGGAGGAGAGGGATGGGCGGCGGCCGGGAGCTTCCGGGGGTGGGGACGCCGACGAGGCCGCAGCGAAACCTAAACCGTTTCGGTTTAGGCAATGTAGACGGCCGCCGTACGATTCGGGAAGACCCGACGTCAGGAGAATGGACCATGGGGCGGCCGCGGAAGGCTCTGCTCGACCGGAGGCGTATCGGTCGTACGGCACTCGAACTCGTCGACGAGACGGGCGACTTCACCGTCCCCGAGGTCGCGCGCAGGCTCGGAGTGCAGACCGCCTCGGTGTATCACCATGTGGACGGCCGGGCCGGAGTGATCGAGCTGCTGAGGGAGCAGGTCGTCGACGAACTCGACGCCGGCACGCTCGACGAACGCCCCTGGGACGTCGCCCTGGAGGCGTGGGCCCGCTCCTACCGGGCGGCCTTCGCGGCGCACCCCCGGTCGATCTCCATGCTGATGACCTCGCCGGTGCGGGCGCCGCGGGTGATCGACCAGTACGAACGGGTGGCGGGCCTGCTGCTGGACGCGGGATTCGCCCCCGAGGCGGTCATGCCGATCATCACCGGCCTGGACAACATCGTGCTCGGCTCGGCCCTGGACATGTCGGCCCCCGAGGTGATGTGGGTGGTCGGGGGAGAGGCGGAGGCCCCGCGCCTCGCCGCAGCCCAGGCCGCCACGGGACCGGCCCGAGCAGACCAGGCCTTCGATCTGACGCTCGCGGGATTCCTGGACCACTGCCGCGGTCTTCTCGTGCGCGACCGTACCGCCGCCGCCACCGACGGGCGGGAAGCAGGCGGGCCGAGAAGCTGACCCGCGCCTCGGGTGAGAACGGCGCGCGACCGGCATCACCGGCATCGGCCAGGGGCGTCACCGCGCGTTCCGGCCGGGCGTGCGCCACCGAACCCGGAGGCCGTCGCGCCGGCCGGCGGGTCAGCCGGGTTCGTCGAACATGGCCAGCAGTGCCTGCTCGTCCACCTCCGACGCGGGCTGCTCCGGCTGCGGAATCTGCTCGGCCCACACGGTCTTGCCCTGCGGCATGTAGCGGGCGCCCCAGCTCTTGGTGAACTGCGCCACCAGGAACAGGCCGCGCCCGCCCTCCTCGGTGGTGGCCGCCCGCCGGATGCGCGGAGAGGTGTTGCTGCGGTCCGAGACCTCGCAGATCAACGAGTCGTCGCGCAGCAACCGCAGGTTCACCGGCCCCTGGCCGCCGTACCGCACGGCGTTGGTGACCAGCTCGCTGACCACCAGCCCCGTGCTGAAGTCCAGCTCCGACATGCCCCAGGCGGCGAGCTGAGCGCGGGTGAGCGCCCTGGCCCGCGCCACGACCGAGGAGTCCGACGGGAACTCCCAGGACGCCACCCGGTCCTCGGGCAGCGCGTGCACACGGGCCAGCAGGAGGGCCACGTCGTCGTGCGGGCCGTCCGGCAGGAGGGTTTCCGCGACCCGGTCGCAGACGTCCTCCAGGGCCGGACCGGAGCGGTTCAGCGAGGCCAGCAGCTGTCCGGTGCGCGCGTCGGTGTCCCCGTAGCCGCGGCTCTCCTTGAGCAGGCCGTCGGTGTACAGCGTCAGCAGGCTGTCCGCGGGCAGGTCGACGGTCGCGGACTCGTACGGCTGGATCCCGCCGAGCCCGAACGGCGGACCGGCCGGCAGGTCGATCAGCCGCGCCTCCCCGCCCGGCGTCAGCACAGCGGGCGGCGGATGCCCCGCCCGTGCGGCCGTGCAGCGGCAGGACACCGGGTCGTACACCGCGTACAGGCAGGTCGCTCCGGTCGCGGGGTCCTGTTCGCCGGCCGATTCGTCGGGGGTGCGGCTGACCAGGTCGTCCAGATGGGCCAGCACCTCCTCGGGCAGCAGGTCCTGCCCGGCCAGTGTCCGCACCGCCGTACGCAGCCGGCCCATGGTCGCCGCCGCCTGCAGACCGTGTCCGGGCACGTCCCCCACGACCAGCGCCACGCGCAACCCCGACAGCGGAATCGCGTCGAACCAGTCACCGCCCACACCTGCCGCGGCGTCCGCGGGCAGATAGCGGGAGGCGAGGTCGACGGCGCTCAGCCGGGGCAGGGCGTGCGGCAGCAGACTGCGCTGCAGGGTGAGGGCGGCGTGGTGCTCCCGGCGGTAGCGGCGGGCGTTGTCCACGCTGATCGCGGCACGGGCCGCCAGTTCCCCCGCCAGCGTCAGATCGTCCTGCTCGTACGGCTTCGTCCTGCCGCGGCGGTAGAACCCCGCCAGGCCCAGGACGGAGCCCCGCGCGGACAGCGGAGCGCCGAGGTAGGAGTGCACGCCCTCGCCGAGCAGGTCGACGGGGTGCCCCCGGCCGGCGGAGGGCCCGGTCAGGGCGGCGGTCAGCACCGAGTCCGTGACCGGCTGCCCGGTCTCCAGACACCGGGCCTGGGGTGTACCGGAGGGGTAGCGGGCCGGCTCGTCCACGCCGTCGATCGGAGTGCCGCGGGACTCCTCGCCCGCCCAGGCGGCCACCCGGCGCAGTGCCGTGTCGGGGCGCAGCTGTCCGGGCGGGGGCTCATCGCCCGCCAGGACGTTCTCCAGCAGGTCGACCACGACCAGGTCCGCGAAGCGCGGCACGGCGATGCGTGCCAGTTCCTCGGCGGTGCGCCCCATGTCCAGGGTGGTGCCGAGCCGCATGCCTGCCTCGTTCAGCAGGGACAGCCGCCCGCGCGCCTCGGCGGCGAGCCGGCCGACGCCCGGCTCGCCCACCAGCAGCAGCCACGCGTCGGCCGGTGCGGCGGCGTGCGGTTCCGCCGTCATGCCGGGCGCGTGCGCCGCCGCGGTCACGGTGGGCCGGGCCTCCGCGGTCACGGTGGGGCGGCTCAGGACCGGCACATCACGACCGTCGGGGGCGGTCGCGGTGGCGGGGCCCGGTGTCCCCGTGCCGCGGGTCTCCTCGAAGCTGACCTCGACCGCCGCGCCTTCCGCGTCGCCGTGGTGCAGCTCACGGCGGCGCAGCATCGCCACGCGACTCCCCGCGAGCGGCACCTCGGCGAATCCCTCACCGGTCGAGGAGATCAGCTCGACGGCTCGCTCCAGCAGCATCAGCCGTTCCTGCGAGGCCAGCCGGGGCGCCGGTCCGCAGAGCGGGGACAGCTCTCCCGAGCCGAGGTCCAGCTCGGCATGCCCGCCGCGCTCCCTGGCCCGGCGGAAGGAGTGCATCAGCTCCACCTCGCGGGCCGTGCTCAGCTCCAGCAGGCGTTCCCCGATGCGTTCGGTGGCGTCCTGCAAAGCCAGCGCCATGCCGGGCTCGGCCAGCACCCGGGGCACGGAGAGGTTGACCGCGCCCCGCACGGCGCCGCCCACCGGGTCGCGCACCGGCGCGGCCATGCAGGTGAGCTCCTTGAGCTCGTGCAGGAAGTGTTCGTGGCCGACGACCACGAACGGCGCCCTGGTGCTCAGGACCATGCTGACGCTGCTGGTCCCCATGAAGCGCTCGTCGACATTGGCGCCCGGCACCAGTGAGGCGGCGTCCATCAGCTTCAGCCCCGCGGGGTCGCCCCAGCGGTTCACGATGTTCGCCCGCGAGTCGGCGAGCGCCACGGTCACCGGTACGCCCGAGAACTGTTCCCACAGGCGGTCCAGCACCGGCGTGGCCGCCCTGACCAGCCGGGAGTCGGGATCCAGGTCACTCTCGATCGGCAGGGCGGCGCCCTCGGGGTCGATGCCGAGCGACTGCGAGCGCTGCCAGGAGGCGAGGATCTCCGGGCGTACTCCGGCTACCGGCGGCGTTCGGTCGCCGTGGTCGCTGCCCGGAGGGGTGGTGGGATAAGGCGCCACATAATCAGGATAATCGGGTGAACAGGGCATCCAGTCGGTGTGGCAGCTCAGCCGCACCGGAGCCGGCCCGCCGGGAACGCCCCGGCGGGCGGCGCGCCGCGTCAGGCCGGGTCGTGGGCCGGTGCGGCGGTCGTGGCCGCCGGGCGTGCCGGCCTGCCCCGTTCGCCGCGGGCGAGGCGGTGGAAGAGCCCGCCCGGCCACCAGAACCAGCGGCCCAGGTCGAGGGCCAGGGCCGGAACCAGGACAGTGCGGACGAGGAAGGTGTCCAGCAGGACGCCGATGCCGACGAGGACGCCCATCTGGGCCATGGTCACCAGGGGCAGCCCGGCGAAGACGGCGAAGGTGGCGGCGAGGACGACGCCGGCGGAGGTGATGACGCCTCCGGTGCTGGTCAGGCCCTCCAGGACACCGCGGGTGTGGCCGAGGCGTCCGGCTTCCTCCTTCACGCGGTGCATGAGGAAGATGTTGTAGTCGATACCGAGGGCCACCAGAAACACGAAGCCCATGAGCGGGATCGACCAGTCGACGCCCGCGAAGCCCAGCAGGTGTACGAAGAGCAGGTTCGACGCGCCGAGGGCCGCGAAGTACGACAGCACCACGGTGGCCAGGAGCAGCAGCGGCGCGACGAGCGCCCGCAGCAGCCACATCAGAACCGCCAGGACGACCAGGAGCACGATCGGGATGACCGTGGTCAGGTCGCGGTGGGCGGCCCGCTGGGTGTCGAGGCTCTCGGCGGTGGTGCCGCCGACGAGGGCGCCCATGGGATGCACGGCTTCGCGGAGGCCGTCGATCGTGTCCTTGGCCGCCTGGCTGTCCGGGGTCTCCCTCAGCACCACGGACAGCGTGGTGAGTTCGCCGTCCGGGGTGCGGTCGCCGGTGTTCTCGACGCGGGCGACGCCGCCCACGGCGGAGGCGGCCGCGCGGACCGCGTCGGCCCTGTCGGTACGGGTGACGATCTCCGCGGGGTCGGACGCTCCGGAGGGGTAGTGAGCCGAGATCTGCTCCTGGGCGACGACCGACTCGGGCTTGTCCTGGAACATCTCGGACTGGGTCAGGCCCATGGAGATGCCGGCCGCGCTGAGGGCGAGGGCGGCGGTGACGGCGACGGACATCATCCACGACCAGCGGGGGCGCCGGGCGACGGCGGCTCCGATGCGGGACCAGACGGTGTGGGCCTTGCGGGTGGGTGTGCCGTGCCGAGGCACCAGGGGCCAGAACACCCAACGGCCGGTGATGACGAGCAGGGCCGGCAGGACCGTGATCATCGCGAGGAAGCCGCACACGACGCCCACCGCGCCGACCAGGCCCAGTGACCGGGAGGAGTTGATGTCGGCGAAGGCCAGGCAGGCCAGTCCCACGGCGATGGTGGCGGCCGAGGCGAGGATCGCCGGGCCGGAGCGGCGCAGCGCGATCCGCATGGCCTCGTGCCGGTCGGTGTGGCGGTGCAGTTCCTCGCGGTAGCGGGCGATGAGCAGCAGGGCGTAGTCGGTGCCGACGCCGAAGACGAGCACCATCAGGACGCCCGAGCTCTGCGGGTCGACCGGCAGCCCGGCGTGCTTGGCCAGCAGGTACGTGCAGACCTGGGTGAGGACGGCGGCGAACCCGACGGAGAGCAGGGGGAGGAGCCACAGGACGGGACTGCGGTAGGTGATCAGCAGCAGGACGGCCACGACCAGGCCGGTGGCGAGCAGCAGGGTGGAATCGAGGCTGTCGAAGACCGCCACGGAGTCGGTGAGGGACCCGGCGGGGCCGCCCACCTGGACGTCCACGCCGGGCGGCGCGTTGGCGCCGGCGATCTCGCGCAGCTCGTCCACCTTGTCGGTGATCTCGTCCTCGCTGTCCAGCGGGACGACGGTCATCAGGGCTTCGCCGTCCTCGGACGGGACCGGCCGCGTGACCTGCTCGCCCGCGGGTGCGAACTTCGCGAAGGCGGCCCGGTCGGCGTCGGCCTTCGCCTCCGCGCCGTCACCGGTGTAGACGACGACCGCGGGTACGACCGGATCCGTACGGAACCTCTCCAGCTCCGTGTTGACCCGCGCGGACTCGGCGCCGCGCGGCAGGAAGGCGTTGGCGCTCGTGTCCTCGACGTCGCCGAGCTTTCCGGCCAGCGGGCCGAGCGCGACGGCCACGATCAGCCAGGCCGCCAGGACGAGCCATTTGCCGCCTCGCCCGCCGGGCGCGCGGGCCGCTCGCTGCAGCAGTGCACGCATGGGTAGTCTCCTTCGTGGGAACGCGCCGTGCCGGTCGGTGACCGGCACGAGGGCGCACGGGGCCCGCACCACGGCGCAGAGGGTGTGACGACCTGCCGTGGCGTACGGGATGGGTGTGTTCAGGTGTGTTCTTCATCGGTACGGCCGGGAGTTGCCGCTCCCGGCCGTACGCACGCGGGTGCCGCTATTCGATCTCGCGCATCATCTTCTCCATCGAGCCGACCGCGAGCCGGGTCTGCGTCAGTTCGTCCAGGGTCTGCCGCTGTTCCTCGACCGTGCGGCGCTGCAACTCCACGGTGTCCTCCAGGAGTTGGGCGTACTTCGTGGCGAGCTCCTTGTACTGCTCCTCACGCGCCGCCAGCATCCGGGCCCGCCAGGTGGCGGCGACCTGCCAGACGATCACGATCATCAGGGCGAAGAACCCGGCCGCGCCGACGGCGCCGACCAGAATCCCCCACTCGTCCTCTCCGGCGGCGAGCGTCACCAGTTGCTCCTTCACTTCGTTTCCTCTTTCGCGGTCCGGGCAGTGGTCTCGGTGATCGTCGCGGCCGCCCGGGCAACGACGTGTGGTGTCAACTCGTAGAAGAACGGGGCGACTTCGTAGTACTTCATCGCCTTGCCGTCCTCGGCGAGTTCGAGCGTGCCGACGACGAGCCCGGCCGCCTCCAGGCGCTGCAGGTGCATGTGCAGCAGCGGGCGGCCCATGCCGATCTCGCGGGCCAGCGCGCTGACGTAGTTGCGGCGCTCCTGAAGCGCCGCGACGATCCGCATGCGGTGCGGATTGCCGAGCGCGGAGAGCACCTTCAGCAACTCGTCGCCCGTCGGTGCCGGGTGCGGGACCTCGGCCATCGCGGCCCCTTTCCGTCGTACCTGTCAGAAAAGGCTGACAGGCGAGCGGAGCACCTGTCAAAGATTCCTGACACATCTCCGGGAGAGATGGGGGACATCTCAGGGTCGGGTCGGGGGGCGCCTCATCCTGCCGACGGCCAGGCGGACGGCGTCCTCGTACCGCCGCCGTCCACGCATGTCAGCGACATGATCACTGGTGCCTGAAGGCCCTGGGCCGGCTTGACGGGCAGGACGGCCGCGGCCGTCCAATTGGCCTTCGTGAGGGTGAGCGTCCCGCTGCCCAGGTCGGGACCGGCCTGCCAGCCGTGCTCGGAACGGGCCCGCGCGAAGGCCGCCTTCAGGGCGGCGTCCACCGTCTCCGGCGCATGCCGCCCCGAGAGCCGTTCGAGGCACCTCTCCGGGAGGTTCGGCGGTTCCCTCTCCACCACGACGCCCTCCGCCGCCAGTACGGACGTCATCTCCGAGACCACCGTGTCAGCGGGCAGGGGCGGACCCGGAAAGCGCGGGGGCAGGGGGCCGAGGTCCGCAGGCGCGCAGGCCGTCGCCGTCACGAGTGCCGCCATGACGAGGCACGCCAGGGCCGTGTGCCTCTGTCGCCGTCGCACGATGATGTCCGTCCTCTCCGCCACTGGACGACCGGCCATTCTGCCATCCGGCTGATCTTGACGGACCACCGGCCACGGGCGAGGGCGCCGTGGCTCAGGCGCCGGGGACGGGTGTGAAGTCGCGGCTCGCGAGATAGGCGGGCCGGGGGCGGGGCGCCGCGTAGGGCGTGCCGATGCGGTTCTCGACGCTGTTGTAGACGACGAAGAGGTTGGTGCGCGGGAACGGGGAGACGTTGGCGGCGGAGGCGTGGAGGCAGTTGCAGTCGAAGGCCACCGCGGAACCCGCCGGGCCGGCGCACTGGCGGATGCCGTGGCTGCGGGCGAGCTCGGTGACGGCGGAGCGGTCCGCCGGGCCTGCCGGGAGGTTCTTGCCCTTCAGGGACAGACGGTGGTAGTCCGGCGGCGTCTCGCCGACCGAGGGGACGAAGGTGCGGTGCGAGCCGGGGATGATCAGAAGGGGGCCGTTGTAGGGCGTGTTGTCGGTGAGGGCGATGGTCATGCTGAACGCGCGCGGGGCCGGCATGCCGTCCTCGGAGTGCCAGGTCTCGAAGTCGGAGTGCCAGCCGAACCCGGAACCGTCGAAGGCGGCCTTGAGGTTGACCCTGGTCTGGTGCACATACACGTCGGATCCGAGGAGTTGACGGGCCGTCGCCGCGAGTTCCGGGGAGTGGACGACGCGGCGGAACGTCTCGCTCAGCGCGTGCACCTCGAACACGGAGCGGATGCCGCCGCCGTCGGGCTCGGGCACCACACGGCCGGAGGCGCGCAGCGACGGGTCGGCGGTGAGGCGGCTGACCTCCTCCAGGCAGGCGCTGACCTCGTCCGGGTCCAGCACGGCATCGAAGGTGAGAAAACCGTCGCGGTCGTAGGCGGCGAGCCGCTCGGCGGTGAGCGGCCCGTCGTCCTCGCCACCCCAGACCACGGGGTGCCGGCGGGGCAGGGGGACGGACGAGGTGACCGTACGCGTCGGGTACAGGTCGTCGGCGTCGGGGTGCACGGCAGCGGTCATCGTCGGCTCTCCTCCGGGTCACGGGAGACGTTCGGGGCACGGGTGCTGCGGCGTGCCAGTCGCCGGGCGAGCGCGGAGATGGCCAGGCACATGGCCACGTACAGCAGTCCCACGACGAACAGCACGGGCAGGTAGGGGTATCCGCGGGGGGTGGCGATGTTCTGCGCCAGGAGCTTGCCGACGTACAGCAGCTCCTCGTACATGATGATGAAACCGAGGGAGGTGTCCTTCAGGGTCACGGCGAGCTGGGCCACGATGCTGGGCAGCATCGCGCGCACCGCCTGCGGGAGGACCACCGACCACGCCGTCTGCGTCCGGCTCATGCCCAGGGCGTGGGCGGCCTCCACCTGTCCGCGGGGCACGGCACGGATGCCGGAGCGCAGGATGTCCGCCTGCACGGCGCCGTTGTGCAGGGCGACGCCGAGGACGAGCGCCCACAGCGTGACGTCGGTGACATGGACGGCCGCCCAGGTTCCCGCATCGCCGAGATGCCCGGACAGCGTGGTGCCGGTCCGGTCCAGCAGCAGGCGCAACGCCGTCAGGTTGTACAGGGTGAAGACGAGGATGAGCACCGGTACGGCCCGCAGGAACGCGACCACCGTCGTGGCCGTCACGCGGACCGGGCGGTGCCGGGCGAGCGTGCCGCCCGCGAGAAGCAGCCCCAGCAGCAGCGAGAGGACGGCGGCCAGCGCGAAGGCCGTGAGGGTGTCCACGACACCCGTCAGAATGCGTCGTTGCACCCCCTCATAGGTGAACGGCTCCCACAGGGCCGCCGTGAACTGGCCGGCACCGGACAGCCGGACCAGGACGAGCACACCGACGAGGAGAGCCGCCGCGGCCGTGAGCATCGTGTAGAGGGAATGGCGCCGCCGGGCCCGCTGCCCGGGGACCTCGAACAACGGGGAAGGGCGCGGGCTCAGCACGGCACCGCCAACCGCCGCTCGACCACGAGGAACACGCCGCTGATCAGGGCGATGAGCAGCAGATAGGCCAGGGTCACCCACAAGAACACCACACCGACCGCGTAGCCGCGCTCCAGGAGCGCCTTCTCGGCGCCGAACAGTTCGGGCACGCTGAAGCCGCCGGCGAGGGCGGAGTTCTTCGCGAGGGTGACGATGATGCTGCGGGCGGGGGAGAGCGCGGTGCGGGCCGCCTGCGGCAGCACGATCAGCCAGGCGACCTGCACCGGGCTCAGCCCGAGACCCCGGCCCGCTTCGGCCTGGCTCGTGTCCACCGTGTTGACGCCGGAGCGCAGCGCCTCGCAGAGGAAGGCCCCGGAGTACGCGCCGAGGGTGAGCACGGCCAGGGAGAAGTAGCCGAGTGAGGTCAGGCCGAGCACGGGCAGGCCCAGCGTCACGCCGAAGAACAGCACCGTCAGCGGTGTGCTGCACAGCAGGCGCACGGCGGTGGCGGACAGAGCCCGCAGCAGGGGCACCGGGCTCACCCGGCAGGCGGCCAGGGCGACGCCCAGCAGCAGGGCGAGCAGGGTGCTCGCCACGGTCAGGCGGACACTGCCCGCGAAGCCTTCGAGGAACAGGTCGGCGTTGTCGAGCAGCACGTGCACGGGCGGCTCCGGTCGGTGCGGTCGGGGCGAGCGGCGTACGGGTGCGGCGGTTCAGTAGCGTCTCAGCAGCGGTGGCCGGGGGAGCGGTCCGCCGGCCCGGCCGAGCGTGGCACGGTAGGCACGCAGCCAGTCGCCGTTGTCCATGTGGTGCTGCAGCGCGTCGTTGACGGCGCCGCGCAACGCGGCCTCGTCGTGGGCCAGGCCGATCCCGTACGGCTCGCGGGAGAAGGGCCGGCCGACGACACGCAGCCGCCGGCCGTTCTGGGCCGCGTATCCCTTGAGGATCGCGTCGTCGCCGGTGACCGCGTCCACCATGCCGGTGATCAGGTCCTGGACGCAGTGCGCGTAGCTGTCGTGGCCGACGACGCGAGCGCCGTAGCGCGCCTGGCTGATCCGCTGGTAGGGCGTGGACCCGTCGACGGAGCAGACGCGCCGGCCGCGGACGTCGCCCGGACCGCGGATGCCGGTGTCCTGGGCGCGCACGAGCAGGTCCTGCCCGGCGACGTAGTACGGCCCGGCGAAGGAGACCCGCTTCTTGCGCTCGTCGTTGATGGTGTACGCGGCGACGTAGTAGTCGATGTCCTTCTGCGCGAGGGCCGTCTCCCGCGCCTGCGGCGGCACGGTCTGCCACCGGATGCGGTCGGCTGGGAAGCCGAGGTCGGCCGCGATCATCGTGGCGATCTCGATGTCGAAGCCGTAGCGGCGGCCGGTCACCGGGTCCTCGAAGCCGAGGAAGGGATGGTCGGACTTGACGCCGACCCGGACGGTGCCGCGCCGCACCGCACGGGTGTGGACGGACGAGCCGGGGACGGAGACGTCGCGGGCGGCCGGGTAGCGCGGTGGGCTGTCCGGACGGCCGGCACTGCCCGTCACCGGACCCGCGCGGCCGCACGCGGTCACCAGTACGGCGGGCAGCACCACGGCGAGCGCCGCAGCCACGGCCGGCGGACGCCGACGGCCGGACGAGGAGGGCCGGGCCGTCATGTCAGTCGGCCTCGGCGGGCACGGCAGGACGCTGGAACAGGGCACCGGAGTTGCGGTGCGGCAGATCCACGATCCGCAGCAGCGCGAAGCCCTGGCCGATGTAGTAGCGGTGCAGCTGGGGATTGGTCTTCCAGGCCTCCAGGCGAAGCCAGCGCTTGCCCCGCCCGGCCGCCACCGCGCCCGCCCAGTCCAGCAGCCGGGCCCCGAGGGACTGGCCGGCCGCGCGGCGGCTCACAGCGAGGTCGTGCACGTACAGCGCGGACGCCGGGTCCTCCTCGGCCCACCACTCGGGATCGGCCCGCTCGTGCACGGTGATCGTGGCGATCGCGCGGCCGTCCCGGACGGCGAGGTAGCAGTCCCCGGCCTCGACGGCCTCGGCCATGCGCCACCGGCGGGGCGGGTACTGCCACTGGTCGATGCCGCGCGAGGCCAGCCAGCGGCTCGCCTCCAGCCACAGTGCCTCCACCGTGTCCAGTTCCTCGGGCCCGGCCGCCCGGATGTCCACGTCCTCCATCATGGGCCCGCCCCGCGACCGGAGGAGGCGAAGGCGAGGGCGACGGCCGCGTGGCAGGCGATGCCGACGGCCAGCACGTCCTCGTCGAGATCGACGCGCGGCGAATGCAGCGACGGTGCCCGGTCCGGGGACAGGGTGGGGGGACAGGCACCCAGGAAGGCCAGCGCGCCCGGTACCGAGTCGAGGACGTAGGAGAAGTCCTCCGCCGTCATCGGAGGGGCCGGCATCACCGCCACGGACTCCGGGCCGAGGACGCCGGCCGCCGTGCGCAGGACGAAGTCGGTGAAGCCGGCGTCGTTGACGGTCACGGGATAGCCCGGTTCGACGCGCACGTCGGCGGTCGCGCCGTGCGCCGCGGCCACTCCGCCGGCGACACGGGTGACCGCGTCGAGCAGGTGCCGACGGGTGGACGGGACCAACGTCCGCAGGGTGCCGACCAGTTCGGCGGTGTCCGGGATGACCCCGCTCGCGGTGCCCGCCGACAGGCGGGTGATGCTGAGCACGGCCGCGTCGTCGGGGGCGACGCTCCGGGTGAGCGTGGTCTGCAACGCGAGCACGATCTCGCAGGCCACCGGAACCGGGTCGCAGGTGGTGTGCGGTGCCGAGGCGTGCCCGCCCCGCCCGCGCACCGTGACGTACACCCGGTCGGCGGCCGCCATCTGCGTCCCCGGGCGCAGCCGCAGCGCGCCGCTGGGCAGATTCGGTGTCACATGCAGGGCGAAGGCCGCGTCCACCCCGTCCAGCACCCCTTCGTCGATCATGTACCGGGCGCCGTGGTGACCCTCCTCGCCCGGCTGGAACATGAACACCACCCGCCCGGCCAGCTCCGCGCGCCGCTCGGCGAGCAGCCGCGCCGCGCCGACCAGCATCGCGGTGTGCGCGTCATGCCCGCACGCGTGCATCACCCCGGGCGTGCGGGAGGCGAAGTCCCTGCCGGTGTCCTCGGTCACCGGCAGGGCGTCCATGTCGGCGCGCAGCAGGATCGTGGGCCCGTCGGCCGCCCCGGTCAGGGTTGCCACGACGGAGGAGAGCCGCCGGCCGGTGCGCACCCGGAGATCCAGGCCCTCCAGCGAGTCCAGGACCCGCCGCTGGGTGCCCGGCAGCTCCAGGCCGGTCTCCGGCCAGGTGTGCAGTTCCCGGCGCAGGGCGACCGCTTCGGGCGCCAGCCGCCGGGCGTCGTCCAGAACGGAGGCCCCTGCGGAGAGGGACAGGGCCGGCGACCCGGTGCGCGCCGGGCCGGGCGCACCGTCCACGCCACCGCTGGGGCTCGTCATGAGACCGATCTCCTTTCCCCGTGGACGGCGACGGCACACGGGGCCGCCGGCCGCGGCGTCACGCGAGGCAGGGTGCTCACCAACCGTAGGGATCCTTCGCCCGCGCCGACAGACAGCGAAACGCCCGGTCAGCGGAAACCGGCCACCGGACGACGGTCTCAGCATGGCGCATTCCTCGTAGTGACCGGGCATCGACGCGCTGACATGCTCGATCCGCAGCCCGATGTCCGCGTGGGGTGAGGACTGATCCATGGCGATGTCCCAGTCGGCACAGACCACATCACGGCGACCCTGGCAGTGGGACGAACCCGAATGGCGGCACCACGTCGAACGCGTGCGCGCCGGGCGCTCCCTCAAACCCGCCGCGTGGCCGGGAGGGGCCCGGTGCGCCGTGGCGCTCTCCTTCGACTCCGATCACGAGACGATCCCGCTGCGGGACGGCGAGGTCATGCCGGGCAAACTCTCGCAGGGCGAGTACGGCGCGCGGGCGGGCGTGCCGCGCATCCTGCGCCTGCTGGAACGTCATGGCGTCCCGGCCACCTTCTTCATGCCGGCGGTGTCCGCGCTGCTGCGCCCCGACGAGGCCCGCGGCTACGCCGACCGCGGTCACGAGGTGGCCATCCACGGCTGGATCCACGAACGCAACATGGAGCTGGAGTACAAGCACGAGCGCGACCTCGCCTTCCGCTGCGCGGACACGCTGGAGCGGCTCACCGGGCAGCGTCCGGTGGGCGTCCGCACCCCGTCGTGGGACTTCAGTGAGCGCACCCTGGACATCACCCGCGAGCTGGGGCTCGTGTACGACTCGTCCCTGATGGCGGACGACGATCCGTACGAGCTGCTCGCGTACCACGAGCCCACCGGCGTGGTGGAGATCCCCCCGGAGTGGATCCGCGACGACGCCGCCTACCTGAACATGGACCGCTACAGCGCCGTACGGCCCTACACACCGCCGCGGCAGCTGATCCCGTTGTGGCGCGACGAGTTCGACGCGGCCTACGCCGAGGGCGGCCTGTTCCAGCTCACGATGCACCCCCATGTCATCGGGCACCGCTCGCGCCTGGTGGTGCTCGAAGAACTCCTTGGGCACATCGCCGGGCACCCGGACGTCTGGTACGCCACGCACGCCCAGATCGCCCAGTACGTCTGGCGCCGCGCGACCGGGAACGGCACCGCCGCATGACACGGCCGCCCTCACCGGGGTACGGCGGGCCGGCGCCCACCCCGGTCGTCCGGCCGGGCCTCGACATCGGCGGGACGGCCAGGGAGCTGTGGCTCGAGCTGGAGGCGTACAACCCCTACGGCTCGGTCAAAGACCGTACGGCCCTGGCGCTATGGGACGACGTGGCCGACCGCGTCGATGCCCGTGCCGGGCTGGTGGAGTCCACCTCCGGCAACCTCGGGCCGGCTCTCGCGGCCCTCGCCGCCGCACACCGCGTCCCCTTCACCGCGGTCGTGGACCCGCGCACCAGCACCGCGCTGCTGCACGACGTCCGGGCCCTCTGGCCGAACCAGTACGCCAATCCCGCCAATCCGGCCGCCCACGCCACGGGGACGGCACCCGAGCTGCACCGGCAGACCGGCGGGGAACCGATGGGCGTCCTGACCGCGGTCTCCGCCGGCGGCACCCTCGCCGGGTTCCGCGACTTCGTCGCCGCCTCCGGCGCGCCGTGGGAACCGGCCGGCGTGGACGTGAGCGGGTCCGTCGCCCTGGGCGGCGCGCCGGGAGCCAGGCTGCTGTCCGGGACCGGCTCCAGCCGGCCGTCCGCCGTCCTGCCCCACGGGCACCGGCCGACGGTGTACGTCCGTCCCGAGGAACCCGTCGAGGCCTGCGCCCGGCTGCGCGAGACGAGCGGCATCGGAGGGGGACCGAGCGCCGGCGGCCTGCCCGCCGCGGCACTGCGGCTGTTCCGCGTCGGCACCCGGCGCACCCGCCTCGCCTGCCTCTGCCCCGACGGGGCCGACCGCTGCCTCGACACCGTCTTCTCGCGCGACTGGCGCCAGGAGCACGGCCTGACCGGCACCCACGCCGTGGCGGGCGTCGAGGTCCCCACCGACGACACTCAAGGCGCCGGCACCTGCCCGGCCGGGCCGCGGGAGGTGCCGTCATGACGGCGGACCCCGGCGAGCGGGACTGGTACACGAAGGCAGGCGTGCGCAAGGACCCGCGGCGCCTGCTGCGGGACGAACTGCGCACCGGGCAGCTGTACTTCCCGCCCTCCCTGGTGCCCTACACCCGGCATCCGCGGGTGACCGAGCTGCCCGACGACGCCCGTGAGGCACTGCTCGCCCGCCACCTGTTCCAGTACCTGCACTTCACCACACAGTTCGAGACCCGGGTGGTGAACCGCGCCACCGACCTCATCGCCTCCGGCCGCAGCGGCCTGCACACGCCACCCGAGACCCGGCTGAACGCCTACCGCATCTACTGCGACGAGGGCTACCACGCCCTCTACAGCTACGACGTCGTCCGGCAGGTCTCCGACGCCTCCGGCATCGCGCCGCTGCCCTACGACTTCACCCCGTTCCTGACCCGGCTGGACGCCGTCGGCACCGAAGTCCTGCCCGGCGAACCGGTCCTCGCCCAGCTGCTCCAGGTCGTCGTGTTCGAAACACTCGTCACGGCCATCCTCAACGACGTGCCCAAGGACCAGCGGGTCCTGACCGTGGTCCGGGACACCGTCCGCGACCACGCCCGGGACGAAGGCTGGCACCACGCCTTCTTCGCCCGCTTCTTCCGCGACCTGTGGGCCGGCCTGACGCCCGCGCTGCGGGTCCGGGTCGCCCGCTGCCTGCCCGGCCTGATCCGCTCCAGCCTGCTCCCCGACCTGCGTCCGGTGCACGCCGCGCTGCTCCTGGCGGGGCTGTCCCCGGCCCGTGCGGAGGAGGTGGTGCGGGACTGCTACCCGCGCGACCGCGTCGAAGCGGACATGCGCAGCGCCGCGCGGCACGCGCTGCGGCTGTTCGAGGAGACCGGCGTCCTCGACGTGGACGGCGGACGGGACGCCTTCCACGCGGAGGGCCTGCTGCCCGGGAGGCACACGACATGACCGAGGAACTGCTCTTCCTGGACCGTGCCGACGTGCTGGAGTGCGCGGCCGAGGTCGACGTGTGCCAGGTCGTCGCCGACGCCCTGGTCCGGCACGCGCGCGGCGCCGCCACCCTGCCGGCCGAGGGCCACCTGTCCTGGACCAACGAAGCCGGGGCCCACTGCCGGTCGCTGGCCGTGCTCGGCGCGCTGGAGGGAGACGACGGGCCACCGGTCCGCGGCGTCAAGCTCATCAACGCGGCCACCTGCAACCCGGTCCACGGCCGGGAGCGGGCCGCCGGCATCGGCGTCCTGTTCGACCACCACACGGCACGGCCCCTGGTGATCGCCGAGGCCGGCTGGCTCAGCGCCGCCCGCACCGCGGCGTACACCATGGTCAGCCTGCGCCACCTGGGCCCGCCGGCCTGGGACGCGCTCACCCTCGTCGGCTGCGGCACGCTGGCCCGCACCCACCTGGAACTGCTCGGCGGGAGCTTCGCGCAGACCCGGACCGTCCACCTGTACGACGCCGATGTCCGGCGCACCGCAGCGCTGGCCGAGTGGACCGCCCACCACCTGCCCGAACTGCGCATCGTCCAGCACGCCGACGCCCGCACCGCGGTGCGGGCCGCGCCCGTCGTGGTCACCGCGACGACCACCGACCGGGGCTACCTGCCCGCCGCCTGGCTGGGGCCCGGCACGTTCGTCGCCCACGTCTCGCTCGCCGACCTGCTGCCCGACGCCCTGCTGACCGCGCAGGCCCTCTACGTCGACGACGTGGACCTGGTCGCCGACAACCCGCGCCGGATCCTGGGCGCGCTGATGCGGGAGGGACGCGTCACCGCCCGCTCCCCGGGTCCGGTCGGGGGACGCGGCATCGACGGCACCCTCGGCCAGGTCCTCGCCGGCGACGTGGCCGCCGTACGGCCGACCACCGGCCATGTCGTGAGCAACCCGTTCGGGATGGCCGTCCTGGACGTGGCCCTCCTGCACGCCGTCCACGAGGTGGCCGTGGCCCGCAAGACCGGCCGGACACTGCGCCTGTCCTGAAAGGGGATCCCCGTGCACGACATCCTCGGCGAACCCTCCGCCCTGCTCGGCCTGCCGGCCGGCGCATCCGAGCGGGGTCTGTTCTCGCTGGCCGGGCTCGAACCCTCCGCCCTGCGGCAGCTCGTCGACCGGTCCGTGGAGCTCTTCCACGACCCGCGGGCCCACGAGCGACCCCTGCACGACCGTGTCGTAGGGGTACTGTTCACGCGCACCTCCACCCGCACCCGGACCGCGTTCCAGACCGGCACCGTCCGGCTCGGCGGCACACCCGTCGCCTACGGCCCCCACGACCTCCAGCTCAACACCGGTGAGTCGGTGGCGGACACCGGACGCGTCCTCGGAGCCATGCTCGACCTGCTGGTGGCCCGCACCGCGGGACCGCTGGAGGAACTGCGGGAGCTGTCGCGGACCGGACGGCTGCCCGTGGTCAACGCCATGGCGACCGAGGAGCACCCCACCCAGGGCGTGTGCGACCTGGCCGCGCTCACCCTCGCTCTCGGGGACCTGAGCGGCATCCGGGTGCTGTACGTGGGGGAGGGCAACAACACCGCCACGGCCCTCGCCCACGGGCTTGCCACGATCCGCGGCGCCGAGGTCACCTTCGCCACGCCGTGCGGCTACGGCCTGCCGTCCGACGCCCTGGCAGCGGCCCGCAAGACCGCCGAGTCGAACGGGGCCCGGCTCAGTGAGATCCACGACGCGGCCGGCGCGCCCGACGACGTGGACGTCGTCTACACCACGCGCTGGCAGACCACCGGCACCAGCAAACCGGACGTGTCGTGGCGCGAGGCCTTCCGGGCCTTCCACGTGGACGCCGCGCTGCTGGCGCGCCGGCCGCGCGCCCTCTTCCTGCACGACCTGCCCGCCCACCGCGGCGACGAGGTCGCCGCCGAGGTGCTCGACGGCCCACGTTCCCTGGCCTGGACCCAGGCCGCGATGAAACTGCCGAGCGCCATGGCCGTCCTGGAACACACCGCCTCGCTCCCGGCCGGCTGATCCGCGCACCACCCCGAGCGCACGGAAGGGAACACGGATGCCCGACATCACGCGCGTCACCACGTACCGGCATCTGACGGCACACGACCTGGAGCCGCCCGGGGACCCGGAAGTGTTCTTCGAGCCGGCGGACACCGAGATCGGCGTCTGGGTCGCCGCGGACCTGCTGCCGGCCGGCGGCGGAGGCACCGTGTTCGACCTCGGCTCGGGCAGCGGAGCGGCCGCCGCCGCCATCGCACGCGCCGGAGCGGCCCGCGTCCACGGCATCGACTCCGGCCGCCGGACACTGCGCTGGGCCCGGGACCACTACGCCCGCGCCGACGGCCGCGTCACCTTTGCCCTCGCCGACTACGCCGAACTGGCCTCGCACGAGCTGCTGGCCACGGCCCCCGGCGACCTGCCCCGTCCGCTGATCGTGACCAGCAACCCGGCCTACGTGCCCTTGCCGCCCGAGGTCGACCGGGCACGGCCCTCGATCAGCGGCGGTGCCGACGGCCTCAAGTGGGCCGGAGCGATCATCGGACACGCCGGCGCCCTCGACGCCGACCTCGGCTTCACGATCGGCAGCTACTCCACGCCCCGGCGCGCGGTCGGCCTGCTGCACCGGGCGGGATACCGGATCGCCACCGTGACGTTGTGTCCCCTGCCGCTCGGGGACTTCACGATGAAACACCCCGAACGGGTCCTTGCCCTGGAGGCCGCCGGAGAAGCCGTCCTGTGGCGCCGCGCGGGCGAACGGCCCGCCTACTTCGTCGTCGGCCTGGCCTGCCGGCGGGCCGCCGACACGTCCGGAGCCGACGCGGCCAAGGAACTCATGGACCTCCTGCACACCGCGGCCCGCTCCACCACCACCGCCCTGGACGCCCTCGACGAGACCGGCGGCACCTCCCCGCCATGGCCGGTCCGGATCCTCGCGCTGCCGCCCGCGTCGGCCCGGCACCACTGGTGATCGACCCTCGCAGGGAGAGAACCCATGCCTTCACCCGAACCACCCGCCTCACCCGTCAGCGTCACCGTCGGCGCCGTCGAGCACAGCATCGACGTCATCCGGCCGCAACTGCGCACCCGCGGTGCCCGCCGGGTCGCCCTGTACGCCGGAGTGCAGATCAACGGCGCACCGCACGTGGGCACCAACGTCATGCAGACGGCGGCCTTCCTGCTGGCCCGCGCCGCCCGCGACCGCCTAGGAGTCGAGGCCGGACTGCGCTTCGGGGCACTGGACAACGCCCCGTACGAGTCCCGGACCTGCCCGCGCACCGGCACCCGCTACGAGAGGTCCTACCACCACGCCCTGGGGCCGGACCGGGTCGGGAACCTGGTGAAGCGGTTCTACGGCGACCTGTTCGACGCCCTGTCCTCCGCCACCGGCGTGCGCTACACGGTCGACACCTACACCGCCCAACAGCAACTCCCCGCGTTCCGCGAGGAATTCCTCACCTCACTCGCCCACTGGGAGCGGCTGCGCTGGGTGCTCGCGCCCGGCAGCGGGCACGTCCCCATCAGCTTTCCCTGCCCGCAGTGCGGCTGGCTGCAGAAGTACGGTGAGAACACCCGGCTCCTCCAGGCCGGCCCGACCGCGGCGCGATTCACCGCCGTCTGCCTGGACCACGGACGGTACGACACCGAGGTCCGGCCCGACGGCGGCGCGTACGTCGGCCTGACGACCCTGCACCGCAACCTCGTAAAGGAGCGCGCGGCCGACCGGGACGACGCCATGCCCGTGATCATCAAGGGCGCCGACTGGGCCGCCGGCTGCCGACTGCTGGACGAGGCGTTCCTGTGCTTCCCGGGCGCTGTTCCCCCGCCTCGCGTGTTCACCCCCGTGATCCTGTCCGAGTCCGGCGCCAAACTGTCCAAATCCCTGATGCGGGAGGGAAAGGCCCAGCTCACCCCGGACACCGCACCCTGGATGCTGGACGCGACGGCCTGGGAGGGCACGGTCGGGACCTATGCCGCGATGCTGCGCGGACTGGTCTCCCTCATGCTGACCGAACCCCGGCACTTCGAACGCGGCTACACCACGGCCGAGTTGGGACGGCTCGTTCGCACCCACGGACTCATGGGCTGAACGCCTCGCCCAGGGCTGCGACGACGGCCGTGGTGTCGACCGGACCCGGCGCCGACCAGGCCGCCGCGCACGCGGCCCGGAGCCCGTCACAAGGGTCACCGTGACCACGCAGCTCCACCCTGTTCCGCTCCACCCAAGCCTGCCACGCACCGCACGCCCAGCCGTCGCCCCGCCGCTCGGCGATGCGTGGCGGGGCGAGCAACGCCCGCAGGTCCGCGCCCAGATGGGTGGGGCGCCGCTGCGGCGGCGCCTCCAGCAGACCGGCGGGCCCGGTGCGGCCGGTCAGCACCAGCAGGCTGTCGTACCCCGCCCGGTGGGCGCCCTCGATGTCGGTGTCCAGGCTGTCCCCGACCACGATGGGCCGCACCGCCCCGACCCGACGCGCAGCCTCGGTGAGCAGCGCTGCCGACGGCTTGCCCGCGACGAGCGGGGTCGCGCCCGTCGCGGCCCGCACCGCGGCCACCAGGGCGCCGTTGCCGGGCGCTGTGCCGCGCTCCGTGGGCGCGGTCAGGTCCGTGTTGGTCACGATCCACGGGATGCCGAGAGCCACCGCGTACCCGGCCTCCGCCAACTGCCGCCAGGACACCGACGGTGCGAACCCCTGGACCACCCCCGCCGGTTCCGCCCGCGCCGACCGCACGGGACGCAACTCCCGCTCGCGCAGCGCCCGGTGCAGTGCCGTGCCCCCGACGACCATGACCCGTGCCCGCTGCCCGCACCGCTCCACCGCGAGCCGGGCCGCGGCCTGCGCCGAGTCCACCACGTCCCCCTCGGCCGCGGGCACCTCCAGCCGGCGCAGTCGCCGCGCCATCTCTCCGGGACCGAGCAGGGAGCTGTTCGTGACGTACACGACGGGCGTGCCCAGGCCGGCGAGCTGCCGCAGGACCTCCACGGCGTGCGGCACGGCGCGGCGGCCGACGTGGACGACGCCGTCCAGGTCGAGCAGGGCAGCGTCGTGGTGACCGGCCAGCGCACCGGCCGCGTCGTCGGCTCCGTCGCATGTTTCCACGGCCTACTGACGCCCCCTCACCACACGGACACGGTGGCTGTCGGTCTCCGCGACGTACAGGCTGCCGTCGGGAGCGAGGGCGAGGGCGCGCGGCAACCGCATCCGGGCGCCGACGGCAGGGCCGTCCTCCTCCTCGTGACCCGGGGGACCGCCGGCCACCGTGTGCAGGGTGCCGTCGGAGGCGACGACACAGACTCGCTCGTTGAGGGAGTCGGCCACGAGCAGCCTGCCGGACGCGTCCAGGTCGACCCCCCGCGGCTGGTTCAGCCGTACGCCGTCGGACCCCGGCTCACCGGTGCCGGCCGCCGTGGTGATCAGCCCGTCGGGGGAGACCACCCGGACCCGGTGCGAGAAACAGTCGGCGATGTAGAGCCGCCCGTGGGCGTCGACCGCCAGGTCGATCGGATGGTCGAGGGTGCTCTCCAGGGCCGGAACACCGTCCGCTCCGGCACCGGGCACGCCCGTGCCCGCCACCGTCGTGACGACACCCCCGGGCGAGACGGCACGTACGCGGTGGCCGTTCCACTCGGCGACGTACAGGGTGCCGGAGCGGTCCAGGGCCAGCCCTCTGGGCTCGTTGAAGCGGGCTTCGGTGGCCGGACCTCCGTCACCGCCGTGGCCCGGTTCGCCGGTGCCGGCGACCGTGGTGACCAGGCCGTCCGGGCCGATCCTCCGAATGCGGTGGTTCCAGTAGTCGGCGACGAAGAGGCCGCCCTCGGCGTCCAGCGCCAGGCCGCCGGGCTCGTTGAGCAAAGCCCGGACGGCGGGGCCTGCGTCGCCTCCGTACCCCGGCTCCCCGGTGCCGGCGACGGTGGTGATCACGCCGTCGGGGCCGATGCGCCGGACGCGGTGTCCCTTCCACTCGGCGAGGTACACGGCGCCCGCCGCGTCCACGACCACCGCCCGGGGCTGGTTGAGCCGCGCCCGTGCGGCGGGACCGCCGTCGCCGCCGCAGCCGGGCTCACCGGTGCCGGCGACGGTGGTGATGACGCCGTCCGTGAGCCGCGGGGAACCGGCTCCGGAACCGCTGGTGGTCGTCATGGCCGCCCCTTCCTGCCGGGCGCCTCAGCGTAGCCATGGATTCCGGCACCGAACAGGGCTGCCATCGGCCACGCGACCCCCCGTCACACTGTCCGGAACAGGGCGTTGCTCTGCATACGACGGCGCATGAATGCACCACCCGACGCATCGGTACGAGCGGGCGCACCGAGATGCCATGAGGCGATGGTGGGCCAATATCAGAACGTCCCTCCAACAGGTGCGTTTCTGGCATCTGCGCCTGGTGTGGCCTCGTGTTCCCTAGGGTGAAGGCGAACGCAACGCACCAACCCTGCGGTATTCAGGGCTGTTTCCGCACGACCGCGGACAGAAAGCGCGCCATGAAAACTCTCCGCGCCCTTCGCAGTTTTCCTCTCACCGTTCGCCTGCTTCTGCTCAACCAATTCGGCATCGACGTCGGCTTCTATCTGCTGATTCCCTATCTCGCCACGCATCTGACCGCCGACCTGGGCTTGTCCGCCACCCTCACCGGCACCGTGCTCGGCGTCCGCACCCTCTCGCAGCAGGGCCTGTTCGTACTCGGCGGCACCGCCGCCGACCGACTGGGCGCACACCGGGTCATTCCCTTCGGTTGCGCCCTGCGTACGATCGGCTTCGCCCTCTTCGCCCTGGGCGACGGAATCGTCACCGTGTTCGCGGCCTCGGTCCTCAGCGGACTGGCCGGCGCGCTCTTCTATCCGGCCGTACGCTCCTACCTCGCGCAGCAGGCCCGGGACCGGCAGGCCGAGGCGTTCTCACTGCTGAACGTCTGCGCCACCGCCGGCGGAATGATCGGACTGCTGCTCGGCAGCGTGTTCTGCCTCATCGACTTCCGCGTCTGCGCCCTCTCGGCCGCCGCGGTTTTCGCGGTCCTGACGGTCGCTCAGCTCTTCTCGCTGCCCGTGCACCAGGTCCGGCCCACCGGCAAGACGGTCCTGCTCGACTGGCGTGAGGCACTGCGCCATCGCGGCTTCCTCGCCTTCGCGTTGACGATGATGGGGATGGCGGCCCTGGAGAACCAGCTCTACCTGCTGTTCACCATGGGCGTTCGGCGGGCCTCCGGCTGGGACGGCTCCATCACCCTGCTGTTCCTGTCCGGCGCGCTCGCACAGCTGATGCTGCAACTGCACGTCACTCGGCTCACCCGGTCCCGCGGCGACGCCGGACGCTGGATCGCGCCGGGTCTGGCCCTGATGGGCCTGGGTTTCCTGCCGCCCGTCCTGGTGAGTGGCACGGGCCCGGCCGGCGGCACATCGGACGCGGTGCTGCGGACCGTGCCCCTGGCCGTCGGGGCGCTGCTGATGTGTCTGGGCGTGATGATCACCCAGCCGTCGGCGATGGAGCTCGTCACCCGCTACGCGGCCGACGGCATGACCGGTACCTACTTCGGCCTGTTCTACGTCCTGTCCGGCACCGCCGCCGCGGCCTGCAACACAGGTGTGGGCTGGGTGATGGATCTGGGCGAGCGGACCGGCCGCACCTGGCTGCCGTGGACCTGCTGCGCGGCACTCGGACTGCTCTCGTCATGCGCCGTGGCCTGGATACACCGCCACCGCGCGCTGCCGGCCGATCCTGCGGCAGTGTATGCCTGACCCGTCCCGGCGGGCACAGGGCCGACGAGCGCTCGGAGGGACGGCAGGACACTGCGGTCCGCCGTGCTAGGCCGGCGTTTGGATCGAAGTCCCTTCGGCCGGCGAAGGCACCGCGCACGGGCGCAGGACCATGAGCGAGTCCTCCGAGGCCGCCACCATGGCAAAGGGGAACCGGTCGAGCTCCAGACAGAGTGCGACGTCATCAGGATGGACTCCTTGACGCACACCTTCCGCCAGCTCGGCGGCGGCGCGCGACTCCCCGGCGCGGCGTAGGAACCCGGCTGGATCCGTCCCGGCCTCGGTAGCCCTCCGAGCGATGTACTGAGCGCACGCCAGATCCTCGTCGGCCTGCCCGCCCTCGCCGGTGACCACGAACGTGACGCTGTCACACTCGCGTGTCCGCAACAGCCGAGCCGTTGCCTCCGCCACCACGAAGCCGGCGCACAGCACCAGCGACGCCTCCTTGACCGCGAGGGCGCCGACCGTCCCTGCCGTGGTCTTCTGCACCACGGTCCGTCCGCCGAGGTCGATGGACCGCAGCAGACCCGGGGAGTTGACGGTGTCGAAACCGGGAGCGGGCGGACCGTCTTTGAGCGCTGCCCAATCCGGGTGACAGGCCTTGAGGGCCAGGGCCTCGTCCAGTGACTCGGCAAGAACGATCTTCTCCGCTCCCTGGGCGAAGGCCCAGGCAGGCACCGTGAACGCACGCATGACGTCGACCACGACCGCCACGGACGGGACTTCGACCAGCTCGGCGATGCCAAGGAAACGAGCGTCCATCCGAACATGATCGCAGTTCGCCGGGGGGACCCTCGCGCCGCCTGTCACAGCGAGTCGAGGAAAGCACGGACCGCGGCGGCGAATCCTGCGGGGTCACTGTCGTGAACGGTGTGTCCCGTGGGCAGTTGGACCAGTCGGGTGCGGGGACGGCGGGCCTGCATCTCATGCCCGTGCTCGGCGCTGAGCGTGTCGCTGCGGATGCCGTGAATCAGCAGAGCGGGGCAGTCGGTGGCCAGCCAGTCATCCCAGTGATCACCCAGGAGCTGCCGCTGCGAGGTGACCATGTCCTCCGGGCGGAAGGCCAGTCCCCAGCCGTCGGCGTATGCGCGCAGGGCGTCGGTGAGATAGCGAGCCGCGTCCCCGAGTTCCTCGATCAGGGCGGCACGGGTGGGTGCCCGGCGGGGCCAGGCAAGACAGAAGGACAGGTCGTCGTCGACAACGGCACCGATGTCCTCGACGACCAGGGCGCTCACGCGCTGCGGGTGACGGGCGGCGAGCTGGTAGGCATTGACGCCGCCCAGCGAATGGCCGAGCACCACCACGTGGCCGAGCCCCAGATGGTCGAGCACTGCCACGGCGTCGGCGACGTACCCCTCCCGGGAGAAGTCCGCCGGCCGGTCCGACTCCCCGTGTCCGCGCTGATCCGGCGCGACGACCCGCCAGTCAGGGGCGAGTTCGCGGGCCAGACGGGCGAAGGTGCGGCCTTCCGAGAAGTGCCCGTGCAGGGCCAGCAAAGGCCGCCCGGGCCCGCCGGAGTCCAGCAGGGACAGACGCCTCCCACCGAGGTCCAGGTCTCTGCGGACCAGTTCGAATTCCCTGTGTGCCGAGGGGGCCGAGTGTGCGGTCGACGTCATGCCCGGGACTCTAACGCGCGGGTCTGACATCCCCCTTCACGCGACGGGAGCGGCCGTGAACGGCTCGGCGCCGTGCCCCTGCTACCAGGGTGCTACCATGTGGTGTGGCCTCTGCGAAGAAGCAAACTCAGATCCGGCTGGAGCCCGACGTCCTCGCCGCGGGCAAGGAAGCCGCGGCCTCCCGAGGGCTGGACTTCAACCGATACGTCGAGCGCCTCATCATCGAGGACACCACCGGCGCCCGGGCCGCCGGGATGGCGGCCGCACAGCGCCTCCTCGACGAGCACGGCACCTTCCTCGACGACCTCGAGCACCAACTCGAGCAGCCGTACGACCGGCAGCCCGGCGCCGCCGCGTGATCCTGCACATCGACGAGTCCTGGATCCTCGAAGTCGCCGAGCGAGCCGGGCGCAGCGACCCGGGCGTGGACGACTACGGCGTACCCGTCGCCGCCGTCGCCCGCCACCGCGGCGAACTTCTCGACCACCCGGTCTACGACGGCCCGTACGCACGAGCCGCCGCCCTGGTCCACACCCTGGGGCGCTGCCGCTGGCTGGAACGCTCCAACCTCACCGTTGCCTGCGCCGTCGCCGTCATGTACCTGGAAGCCAGCAGCATCCCCGTCAACCCCACGCGCGAACAGCTCACGGCGCTCGCGCACGAACTGCACAGCCCGCGGTGCACCGCCGGCCGGATCGCCGCCATGCTGCGCACCTGGAAGCCCTGACGGGGCACCCACCGAAGGCGGTCTGTTTCATGACGGAAGGCGGTCCGTCCATGCCCGTGCCCAGCCTGCTCGCCGTCTTCGCCCACCCGGACGACGAGTCGTTGTCGGCGGGAGGAGTGCTCGCCCGTCACGCGGCTGCGGGCGCGCGTACGGCCGTCGTCACGGCGACCTGGGCCGAGGCCACCGCGCGAGCTGCGGAGCTGGCCGAGGCGCTGCGGATCCTCGGCGCCGGCGAGCCGCGGATGCTCGGCTACGCCGATGCGCGTGTACCGGAGTCGGCCCCGGGCGCGGCGCGGTTCTGCGATGCACCGCTCGACGAAGCGGTACGGCGGGTCGTAGGGCACATCCGTGCGTTCCGCCCCGACATCATCGTCACCCATGACGCCTACGGCGGGCTGCCCGGCCACCCGGACCACGTGCACACCCACCGGGTGACCATGATCGCGGCCCGGGCGGCCGGGCTCGAACAGCTCTACCCGGACGCGGGAGCAGCCTGGCAGCCCCGTGCGCTCTGCCTGGCCACGCACCCGCATTCGGCCGTGCCGGCCCTGAGAGACGTGATCGGTGCGCGCAAGGCGGTGTACAGCGTTCCGGACGAACAGGTCACCGCTACCGTCGATGTCGGCCCCTGGATGAAGCAGAAGATCGCCGCGGTACTGGCCCATCGCTCCGAGGTGGAGCGGGGAGCCCTGCCGGGCGTGATCGCCGGCCTGTCGCCGGATGCACGGGAACGGCTGTTCGCCACCGAGTGGTACATCCGTCACGCACTCACCTCTGCGGCGCCGGCCCAGAGGGAACTGACCGCCTGACCACACGGTCCGGACCGCGAGGGCCGCGTTCCTCGCGGAACGCGGTTCGGGGGGCGGCCGTCAACACCGTGTTCGCGGGCGGTGTGAGTGTTGCCGCAACACCGGACGGCGATTCGGCACGGATCCGCAGGTCAGAAGTGTTGCGGATGGCCGGGCGGGGTCCGCAACGGGCCATGCGTGTTGCCGATTCGTCGGTTGCCTGGCGCAACGGATTCACCCGGCGTCAATCTGGAGCCCGTCGCAAGGCGGGTTCGTCCGGGGCCCGCTCGGTCTCGGCCGGGTGTCCGGCAGGGGTGAGGAAGGGCTGGGAGATGGATCGTTCACTTGTGTCGGTGCGGGCAGCGATGGTGCTGCTGCTGGCGGCGCTGGCCGGTGTGGGCGCAGGCCTGTTGACGGTGCTGGCCGGTAACGGGATCGCGGCCGGTGTGCTGGCAGGGCTCACCGCCGCGGGCGGAGCCGTGCCGGTGTTCAACCAGGTCATCGCCCCTGACACCGTCCACGGCAGGCCGGCCGTGCGCGAGGCCGGCGCGAAGGGCGGGAACGCCCGTGGGTGAGCTGCGTCCTCTCGCCGAGAACCTGACACCGCAAGCGCGAGCGCTGGCCATGGCGCTGCGCGAGCTGTTCGAGGCCTTGGAGGTCTCGGTCCGCCGTTACGCGGCCCGCCGGGTGCGCGACGCCGGCACCTTCTCCCGCTACCTCAACGGCAGTCGAGTGCCTCCATGGGAAGTGGTGATGGACCTGTTCACGGACGTCGCCGAACACCGCGGCATGGCCGCGACCCCGGACACCATCGAACTGGTGCGCCGCCTGCACCGGGCAGCCGTCGAGACCAGTTCCTCGCCCCGCCACGCGATGGAAGTGCTCGAGCAGCAGCTCGCCGAAGCCGACCGTGTCTCCCGCCGCTCCGCCGCCCGCGGCGACGCGCTGAGCGACGCGCTGCTGGACCGCAAACACCGCATCGCCGACCTGGAGGTGCGCCTGAACCAGATGGAAGCGGAATGGAGCGCGGAGCGCGAACGAGCCGAGCGCCTGGCCGCGGCCAACCCCGACGTCACCGACCTGCTGCGTGAACGTGACAGGCTGCAGGAGGAAGTCGCCCGCCTGTCCGCCCAGTTGAACCAGGCCGAGAAACAGCGTGACGAAGCCGAAGCGCGCTGCACCCTGCTGGAACGACAGCTGGAGGTGGTCGAGCAGGTCCAGGCCGTCGCTGCCGTGACACCGGTGGCTCCTCAGGCGATGCCCAAGGTCCTCGTCGTGGACGACCAGCCGGACAACCTGCTGGCCATGACCGCCGTCCTGGCCACCCTCGATCAGGAACTGGTCGCCGTCTCCTCCGGCCGCGAGGCCCTCAAAGCCCTCCTCGACCACGACGACTTCGCCGTGATCATCATGGACGTCCAGATGCCCGACATGGACGGCTACGAGACCGCCGCCCACATCAAACGACGCCTCCGCACCCGCGACGTGCCCATCATCTTCCTGACCGCCATGGGCGCCGACCCCGAACACTCCGCCCGCGGCTATGCCGCCGGCGCAGTCGACTACATCGGCAAACCCTTCGACCCCTGGGTCCTGCGCGCCAAGGTCGCGGTCTTCACCGGCATCTACCTCGAACAACGACGCCTGGCCGGAGAGCAGTGACCACCGGGCGGATGCGCGAGGGGACGGTCTTCACCGCACAGGGCGCCCGGCGGCCGGGGCTGTCGGGATGCAACGGCAGCAGGACGCGGAAGGTGGCGCCCTGCCCGGAGGCGGTGCGGACCTCGACGCGGCCCTGATGAGCGGTGATCAAGGAGTGGACGATGGACAGTCGGCGGCGACCGCGGTCATGGGCAGGCGCCCTCGGGCGGCGGCGATCGCGTCGCCTTCCCGGGTGTGCGCCTTCTCCCGGATCCGCAGCCGGTCCGGCTCGGCCTGGAAGGTGACCCGGTCGGCCGTCGGCGGCAGCACCGGAGCGCGGTCCGCCGTCCTGCTGTCATCCGTCAGTCGGCCGTGTCGGATGCGGGGCTCTCCGCCAGCTCCTTGATCCGCAGCAGACGCGTCTGCCAGGAGCGGCCGATCCGGTCGAGTTCGCGGGCCAGCGCGCCGAGCCGGGCGCCGACTGCGACGTAGACGACCTCGCGTCCGCGCTGCTCGGACTCGACCAGCCCGACCTCCCGCAGCACCTCCAGGTGCTTGCCGATCGCCTGCCGGCTCACCGGCAGGACCCTGGCCAGCGCGGACGCCGACATGGGGCCCTCGCCGAGCCGGGTGAGGATCTCCCAGCGCGTCGCGTCGCCGAGCGCGGCACACACGACGGGAAGAGCGGGGGCCGTCATGGACGCCCCGTCGGGGCCGGCGCGCTCTTCTCGACGAACGCCTTCGCGGCCGCCAGCTCGGTGAGCCAGCCCTTGTCGTTGCCCTCGCGCTGCTTCAGCCACGCCGCCGGGTCGTCGGCGAGGCTGGAGAACCCGCTCTCCACCACGCGCAGGGTCACCCCGCCGCCGGCGCGCTCGTCGATCCAGAACTCGACCAGGGTCGAGGGCGTCGATCCGTCCCGGAACGGGGTTCCGATCCAGCGGAACGCCGCGTAGCGAGGCTTGTCCAGCTCCACCGTGCGGAACCGGAACTCACCCAGCGACGGATGGCGCACCACGGCCACGTCGCCCTCGTAGCGCAGGTCCTGCTCGGCCTCGACCACGCCGTCGTTGATGTACCAGCCGGGCCGTACGACCAGCTCCCATACCCGTTCGGCCGGGGCGTCGATGTCGATCTGCCGGGCGATCCGGTCGAGCTCGGCCAGCTCCGCGTCGGTGTAGGTGGTGTCGTTCATGGGTAGCTCCCTCGCATTGCTGTGCAACTGAACGATTGCACATCGCGAGAGTGACTGCAACCTGTGGGTTGCATTTGCTGTTCCGGGGTGCCGGACCCGGTCAGGGCGGATCGTGGCGGCGGCCCGCGCTCCGGGCGTCGGGCCGCCGCGCGTGATCGTCAGGCGTCGCCGTTGAGCATGGCGGCGGTCAGGACATTGCCCGCGACACCCCAGCCGCCGTCGACGACTTCGTCGACGAGCACGACGGTGGTGGGACGGGCCCGCTCGCCGTAGATCTCCGCATAGAGCTCGGTGGTGCGCTCGATGATCTTCTTCTTGTCCTCGTCGGTGATGGTGCCCGCGGGGACCTTGAAGTTGGCGAAAGGCATGTGTGTCTCCTCTGTGTGGGTGTCGTCAGGGGTCTCGGGTCTGATCGCTGCGGCGTTCGGTCAGGTCGTCACACCAAGCCCCCGTTCGCCCGCAGGATCTGGCCGTTGACCCAGTGCCCTTCCGGACTGGTGAGGAAGGCGACCACCTCGGCGATGTCCTCCGGGGTGCCCAGCCGCTCCAGCGGAACGGCTGTGGCGAGCTGGTCGATCTGCTCGGGGGTCTTGCCGTCGAGGAACAGGTCGGTGGCCGTGGGCCCGGGGGCGACGGTGTTCACGGTGATGTCCCGTCCGCGCAGTTCGCGGGCGAGGATCAGCGTGATCGACTCGACGGCGCCCTTGCTCGCCACGTACGCGCCGTAGCCGGGGAACTGGGTGCCGACCACGGAGGTCGAGAACGCCACGAAGGAGCCCCCCGGGCGCAGTCGCCGAGCCGCCTGCTGGGCGACGACGAACGTGCCGCGGATGTTGGTGCGGTGCACGGCGTCGAGCACGGCGAGGTCGAGATCGGCGATGGGCGACAGAGCGAGTCGGCCGGCGGCGTTCACGACGGCATCCACGCCGCCGAACTCCCGCTCCGCCCGGTCGAACAGCGCGGAGACCGCGTTTTCATCCGCTACGTCCGCCTTCACGCCGATCGCCCGCCCGCCGGCGGCGACGATCTCCGCCACGGTCTTCTCGGCGGCGGCGTCGTCGCCGGCGTAGCTCACGACGACGGCCAGGCCCTGCCGGCCGAGCTTGCGGGAGACCGCGCGGCCGATGCCGCGCGATCCGCCCGTGACGACGGCGACCCGTTCGGTCGCCCGTTCTCGGGGTGGCTGGTTCATGGTCACGCCCTCCACCATGCGCGGTGCCGCCCGGCGCAACCAGGGGATGTCATCCCCTGGGTCGCCGGCCCGGCCGAGCGCACAATGGACGGCATGGCCTCCGCAGGATCTACGAGATACACCGAGCTGGGCGCTTTCCTGCGTTCGCGGCGTGAACGCATCCGCCCGGCCGACGTGGGGCTTCCCTCAGGGCCTCGGCGACGGGTGCCCGGCCTGCGCCGGGAAGAGGTCGCCCAGCTCGCCGGGGCGTCCGTGGACTACTACAACGAACTCGAACGCGGCGCCGGGTCCCAGCCGTCCGAGCAGATGATCGCCGCGCTGGCGAGGGCCCTGCGTCTGACCGCTGACGAACGCGACTACCTCTACCACCTCGCGGGCCGCCCGGTGCCCGTGCACGGCGCCGCGTCGCACGTCCACCCGGCCATGCTCGACCTGCTCGATCGTCTGACCTCCACCCCCGCACAGGTCATCACCGACTTGCACGTCACCCTGGTGCAGAACCCGCTCGCGGTGGCACTGCTCGGGGACCAGTCCGGCTTCCGGGGCCCTCGGGCCAGCTTCGTCCACCGGTGGTTCACCGACCCGGACGCCCGGCGCCTGTATCCCGAAGCCGATCACGAGGCCCAGTCCCGTGCCTTCGTCGCCGATCTGCGAGCCGCCGCGGCGCGGCGGGACGCCAGGGACACCGAGGCAAGCTCGATGATCAGCACACTGCGCGACGCCTCCGCCGAGTTCGCCGCCCTGTGGGCCGAGCACGACGTGGCGTTCCGGCGGGACGACCGCAAGCGCCTCGTCCACCCCACGCTCGGGCTGATCGAGGTCAACTGCCTCAACCTGTTCAGCGAAGACGGCCGGCAACGGCTGCTCTGGTTCACCCCCGCGGTCGGCACGGACAGCGCCGACCTGCTCAGGCTGCTCGCCGTCATCGGCACTCAGGACATCGCCCGACCGACGCGGTGAGTCCTCGTACACCTGGTGAGGAACGCGCGAGCACTGGGAGCGGCCCGTCCGTCCGGTCGACACGTGGGGGAGAGCGGGGGAGCATGGAACGGCGGGTCCCCTTCCGGCCTCCAGGTTGCCGCCCTGTACGCGCCGGCAACGAGAGCCCAGGACGGCAGGCGCCGGCCCGCCTTGCAGGCCGTCGCGCGGTGCTCGTGGCGATGACGCCGACGCCTCTGCGGACGGCCTTTCCCCCGCCTCTCTGATGGGAGCACTGTCATGCATCTGCACCCTCGACGCACCGTGGTCTCCGTGCTCGCGTCCTCGCTCGCACTGTCCGGTGCGATCGTCTTCGCACCGACCGCCGCTGCGGTACCCGCCGCAAGCTGCACGGTCACACCCGCGGCGAACGGCATGTCCGTCACCATCTCCGGCGAGGGCTTCACGGCTCCGCGGGACCTCAACGACGGTGAGTCCACAGAGCGCCTGAATGTGGATGAGAACGGAAACTTCCTGCTGACGCGCTTCCAGAGGAACGTCGACTACACCGTTCTCGCGGTCAACGAGGACCAGAGCGACATCTTCGTGAACTGCCGGGTCGTCCCGCCGAGCACAGAGCAGGTCCAGCCCGGAACAGGCACGATCGAGCCCGAGACGGCCGAACCCGGAACAGGCACGATCCAGCCCGAGACGGCCGAACCCGGGACTGGGATGCTCCAGCCCGGCACGGGCACTGAGGAGACGGACGTGCGCTGAGCCGGCAGCGGGTGATGAGCAGGCCGGTTGGCGGCCGTAGCTGATGCCTTCGATGCCTTGGAGGAACCAGTTCGTGCAGGGTCGTTTCGTCGTCATCCGTTCGTGTCAAGCGCGGATGCGGTTCGGCTCAGCGGGCAGAGATGGCCGCGGCATTGTTCCACCAGCAGAAAGGCCCATCGATGCGTCTTCGCTCCGCCTTCACCGCCGTTCTCGGCGCCGGCCTGCTCGTCGCTGCCGTCCCCTCTTCTGCCTCAGCCGCGTCGGGGCAGTTCCGCTACGACTACGTGACCGTCGAGGGCTATGAGGCGACCGGCTTCCTCAACGACCCGCCGAGCGACCTGTGCCTGAATCTCCACGGCGTCGGCGAGGAGAACCCCGAGCCCGGCCATTCGCCGAAGAACCGCACGGACGCCTGGGCGACGGTCTACACCGGTTCCAACTGCGAGGGCGACTCCTTCAGGCTCCGCCCGCTCACCGGTGGCGGCTCCGAGCGGCTGAAGGTGCGGTCGGTCCTGTTCGATTGACACACCGCCAGGCCCCGGCTTTTCCATCCCGCCCCTCACCGCCTGTCTATGCTCTGCGGCATGCGACGCAGCGATGTCACGCGGCACGACGGCAGGTGGGTGGGGCTGTCCCTGGACGTACAGGACCGCCACCAGCCGGGTCTGTGTGTGTTCAGCGCCGGGCCGCGGCTGCTGGTCTCGCAGCAGTCGCGGGCCGTGCTGCTCGCCGATGTCGACGAGCGCCTCGCGGGCGTGGAGTTCTGGCGCACCGGCGAGTACCGCTCCTTCGTCCCGCCGCTGCGTGCCGATGTGGGCCGTGTCCTGGCAGGCAGCCCGCAACGGTGGGCTCACCGCTTCGCGCAGTACCTCGTGGACTCGCCGGACAGCCCATTGCACGAGGGACGATGGCTGCTCTCATGTGAGAGTCCGCTCCAGCGCCGGTGCCGCGCCGGCACTTCGCACGCCGAGTACTGGGGCTCGATGCTCGTCGAGGGCCATCCGGACGGATACATCGACTGGTTCTTCCACGCCGGCTCGTGGGAGGTTCTACCGCTGCGGCCGATGCCCGGTCCGGGCGACAGCAGCGTCAAGGCGTACCGCAGGCAGGCCCGCGAAGGGACGCTCCCACCGGTTCTGTTGTGGTGGGTCAGTGGCCTGGACTGCCATCTGATCCTGGACGGCCACGCACGGCTCGCCGCGGCGATCGCCGAGTCCATCGAGCCTCCGCTGCTGCAGTTGCACCGCACGGTGCCGCGCGACGACCTCGCCGCACGCATCGATGACGCCGTGGGCTTCTATGAGGACGAACTGGCACGCTTCGCCGGACTCCGCGCCGTCCACGGCCCCGCTGTCCCGGACGGCGCCGCCACCGCCGGCCCGCAACTCGTCCGCCTCCTCCACGACCTCAATACAGCGGCACAACTCACCTGGGCCTGGCCCCTGCCCGGCGGAGAGGCCCGGTGGCGTCGCGTCGCGCAGGAGGTGACCGCCGGCCAGGACTGGCCCCGTACCTGAGTTCCGCCCTCGATGTCGATGGCCCGCTGCAGAGCCGGGAACGTGCCGGTCGGCACGGACCGGAGCCGGGCAACCACTGAGGGTGCCGCCTCCCACCGGATCGAGGCGGTGACCGGTCTGCGACCGACGGTGGCGGGGACCCGCGGCTCGGGGCACCGGGCGTCGGAGCAGCTTGCCCTGCGCGCCCGTCGCGCGCACGGTGGAGGTATGGGCGCTCAAGAAGGCCCCACGCTCATCACCTCCGTACAGCGGGCTTTCCGGCTGCTGGAGGCGGTAGGGGCTCATGAAGGCGGCGCACCGGCCAAGCAGCTGGCGCGTGAGACGGGGCTGGCCCTGGCCACCACGTACCACCTGCTGCGGACCCTTGCGCACGACGGATACGTGCGCAAGCTGGAGGACGGCTCCTACGTCCTCGGCGAGAAGCTGGGAGTCCTGCACGACGCCAGTGGGACACAGGCACTGCTCAGCAGGGTCCGCCCGATGCTGGGTTCCCTGCGCGACCACCTGTCCGCCGCCGCCTACCTCACCTTCTACGAGGACGGCGAGATCCGCGTGGCAGAGATCGTCGACGGCCCCCAGGCGCCCCGCGCCGAGCTGTGGGTGGGTTTCGAGGACGCGGGCCACGCCACCGCGCTGGGCAAGTGTGTGCTGCGCGAGCTGGACGACGAGGCACGCCAGGAGTACCTTTCCCGGCACTCCCTGGCGGACCTCACGCCCAGGACGATCACCCACCGCGGGGAGCTGCTGCGGCGGCTCGACGCCTTCCCCGACGACCGGGCCGTCACTGACCTGGAGGAGTACTCCCTCGGGACCGTCTGCGTCGCGGTGCCCGTGTACAGGGGTGACACTCTCGGATCCCTGGGTGTCTCGCTGCGCGCGGATCGTTCGTCCACGATCCAGGTCGCCTCCGCACGGCTGCTCGCCGCGGCGAACCGGGTGACCAGGGGACTCTCGCTCACTATCTGAAACTCGCACCCTTGTGACAGGAAACTCAAGACCCGTTTACTGGATGAACGAGACATTCGGGACGGCGAGAGAGGCAGAGAGCAGAGAGTGCGGACGCCCAAACGGCTCACCCTGAGGAACGACAAGCTCGATCACTGCACGACGAACGGGTGGACCGTCGTCAGCGTCACCGGCGAGGTGGACGTCTGCTCTTCACCCGCGATCCGCGAGGCCGTCGCCCGCCTCGTCGACGAAGGGCACCGGCACTTCGTTCTGGATCTGTGCCAGGTGACGTTCTTGGACTCCATGGGCCTGGGCACGATCGTGGCGATCACCAAGGGCCTTCAGGCCCACGCGGGGTCCCTGCTCCTGACCTGCGCCGATGCCCGGATACTCAAGGTGTTCAAGGCCGGCGGCCTGTATCCGGTGTACGCCTTCCACGACTCGGTCGAGGAGGCGACGCGCCACGCTCCCGAAGGTAGTGGCCTGGCCGGCTGGCCGCACGGCCACACCTGATCGACTCAGGGGGCGGGATGCCGCAGGTGTGGCGGCGGGGCGCCACCCCTGGGGATGGCGCCCCGCCTCTGTGCCTGTGCAGCCGGTCAGTCGGCCGGTGTCAGTGCGACCTCGGCGCTGCCCGAGAGGGACGGCAGACCGTCCGGGGGAGAGTCCTTGTAGGTGGCGTTGAAGACCGCCTTCAGGTTGTCCGCACCGGCGTGACCGCCGTCCACGAACGTCTTGAACGACCCGGAGCACCCGGTGCTGGAAGAGAGCGGGTGGCCGTGCGTGTCGTGGCCGAGGATGAACGAGACGGTGACCTTGGAGCAGTCCACCGGCTGGTCGTCGGTGACGGTGACATTCCAGGTGACCGTGTCACCCCAGTGGAACGCCGTGCCGCCGTGCGGAGCCGGGTCGGTCGTGAGCGAGACGGTCGGCGCCTTGTTGCCCACCACGACGGGAACCGATGCGGAGGCCGAGCGCCCGGTGCTGTCGGTGACCTTCAGCGTGGCGTCGAAGACGGCGTTCTCGGTGAACGTGTGCTTCGGGTTGGCCTCCGTGGAGTCCACGGTGCCGTCGGCGTCGAAGTCCCAGGCGTAGCGGAGGGCGTCACCGTCGGCGTCCTTCGTGCCGGCGCTGGAGAACTGGACCGTCAGCGGGTTGGTCCCGTTGACCACGTCCGCGGCGACCTTGGGTTCCGGGGTGCGGTTGCCCCGCGTGAAGTCGATGCGGGAGAGCTGGGCCTCGGGCAGCTCCGCGAAGTACCCGGTGCCGTACTCGAGGACGTAGAGCGCGCCGTCCGGGCCGAACTCGGCGTCGATCGGGCCGTCCGTCGTGATCGAGGGGATCGCGTCCTCGATCTTCTTGACCTCGTTCTTCCGGCCGAGGGTGATGGCCTTCATCTGGTCGCGGGTCCACTCGTAGAAGAGCGGCTTGCCGTCGAAGTACTCGGGCCAGCGGTTCTCGGCCTTGTTCCGCTTGTCGTAACGGTACGCCGGGCCGCCCATGGGGCCGATGCCGCCCGTGCCGAGCTCCGGGAACTCTTCGGAGGCCCCGTAGCCGTAGACGATCTCCGCGTCCGTGACCGGCGGCAGCTTGCTCAGTCCGGTGTTGTGCCGCGAGTCGTTGACCGGCTCGGCGCAGTCGAACGCGCCGCTCGACTTCTTGGTGGCGAAGTCGTAGTCCTGGTACGGCATGTCCTGGGTCACGCACAGCGGCCAGCCGTAGTTGGCCGGGCGGTCGATGACCATCCAGCGGCCGTGGCCGGCGGGGCCGCGGTCGGGGTTCGCCTGGTTGGCGTCGGGCGAGTAGTCGCCGACGTAGACCTCTCCGGTCCTGTCGTCCACCCCGAACCGGAACGGGTTGCGCAGGCCCATGGCGTAGATCTCGGGACGGGTCTTCGGGGTGCCCGGCGCGAAGAGGTTGCCGTCGGGTATCACGTAGCCGCCGTCGCGCTTGACCTTGATCCGCAGGACCTTGCCGCGCAGGTCGTTGGTGTTGGCCGAGGTGCGCCGCGCGTCGTAGGCCGGGTTGCGGTCGGGGCGGTCGTCGAGCGGGGCGTAGCCGTCCGAGGCGAACGGGTTGGAGTCGTCGCCGGTCGACAGGAACAGGTTGCCCTTGTGGTCGAAGTCGATCTTGCCGCCGACGTGGCAGCAGATGCCGCGGTCGGCGGGGACGTCGAGGATCTTCTGCTCGGTGCCGAAGTCGAGCTTGTTGCCCTCCAGTTTGAACCGCGAAAGCCGCGTGACGCCCTTGTACTTGGCGAAGTCCGCGGCCGTGCCGTACTCCGGTGCGTCCCCTTCGTTGACGCCCGGGGTGGCCGGGTCGTCCATGGGGGTGTCGAGGCGGGGGGAGTAGTACAGGTAGACCCAGCGGTTCTTGGCGAAGCCGGGGTCGATGGCGATGCCCTGCACGCCTTCTTCGTCGTGCTGGTAGAGCCCGGCCGGGCTCTTCTTCATGTCGGCGGCAAGGAAGTTCACGCCGCTCTTCGGGTCGTGGATCCGGACCTCTCCCGTGCGCGCCGTGTGCAGCACCCGCCGGTCGGGGAGGACGGCGAGGGCCATGGGCTCGCCCGGGCGGTCGTTGAGGGTGACCTTCTGGAAGTCCGACTGGGCCGGCGGTGCGGGGTCCGACTTGGCGGCCTGGGCCGGTGACAGAGGCAGGAGCCCGACGGCTCCGGCCAGCGCCGCCGCCCCCACAAGGGTGACGATCCGTCTGTTGCGCACTCAGAACTCCTCTGGTCTGGTCAGCGGCTGCGGCAGCCCGGGGGCTGGCCCCGGCCGGCTGCTACAGAGTGAAGACGGGTGAAAAACCATGCGAAGTGAGCCAGTTGGACGCTAGAGCGCCTACTTTCCACTCGTCAAGGACAAAGTTTCAACTTTCTTGGGGAAAGGCGGTCCGGGTGCTGGGCCATCCATCGGGTGGATGACGGCCCGTCCTGCCGAGCATGTGTGCGCCCGCCATGGTGGGCGGCCCTTTGGAGTGGGCTGCCGCCATGACGGGCGCAGGACGCATCTGTTGGGCGCGGCCTCTGCGGTGCTGGCCGGCCCGGGTCAGGGGCAGGATCCGTCCGCGATGGTGAAGTAGCCGGTGGGCGACTCCTTCAGGGTGTGGGTGACGAAGGTGTTGTACAGGCCCATGTTCTGGTTGGAGCCCTTGGCGTAGGTGTAGCCGCCGCTGGTCGTGGCGCGTCCGGACTGGACGTGGGCGTAGTTGCCGGCGGTCCAGCAGGACGCCGTGGCGCCGGTGGTCCGCGCGGTGACCGCGCCCGACGGCGTGCCCGTCCTGCCGTCGGCGTCACGGGCGGCGACCGTGTAGGTGTGGGAGGAGCCCGCGGTCAGGCCGGTGTCGGTGTACGTCGTCGTGGTCGACGTGCTGATCGGAGCACCGTCGCGGTGGACGGCGTAGCCGGTGGCGCCGTCGACGGCGTTCCAGCGCAGGCTGATGGTGGTGTCCGTGGCGCCGGTCGCGACCAGACCGGTGGGGGCCGGCAGTGAACCGGGCTGGGAGCCGGACCCTTCCAGGCCGAAGAACTGCGTGATCCAGTGGCTGGAGCAGATCGAGTCCAGGAAGTAGGCGGCGCCGGTGCCGCCGCACTGCTGGGCGCCGCTGCCCGGATCGACGGGGGTGCCGTGTCCGATGTTCGGTACGCGGTTCACCTCGACGGCCAGCGGGCCGCCCCCGGCCGCGTACTCCTCGTGCCGGGTGGAGTTGGGGCCGATGGCCGAGGTGCGGGTCGGGGTCTGGGACAGGCCGTGCAGCGCGGTCCACTGGTCGCGCAGCTCGTCTGCGTTGCGCGGTACGACGGTGGTGTCCCTGTCGCCGTGCCAGATGGCCACGCGCGGCCACGGGCCGGTCCATGACGGGTACGCGTCGCGGACCCGCTGGGCCCATTGCGCCGGGGTGAGGTCGGTGCCGGGGCTCATGCAGGAGTACGCGCTGCCGACGTCGGTGGCGCAGCCGTAGGGCAGCCCGGCGACGACGGCTCCGGCCTGGAAGACGTCGGGGTAGGCGGCGAGCATCACCGACGTCATGGCGCCACCCGCGGACAGACCGGTGACGTAGGTGCGTCGGGCGTCCGCGCCGTAGGCGGAGACGGTGTGCGCGGCCATCTGGCGGATCGAGGCGGCTTCGCCCTGGCCTCTGCGGTTGTCGCTGCTCTGGAACCAGTTGAAGCACTTGTTGAGGTTGTTCGAGGTCGTGGTCTCGGCGAACACCACCAGGAACCCGTGCCGGTCGGCGAGTTCGGGCAGCCCGGAGTTGTTGGCGTAGGTCTGGGCGTCCTGCGTGCAGCCGTGCAGTGCGAACACCACGGCCGGGTTGCCGGGCAGGGATGCCGGCCGGTAAAGGTACATGTTCAACTGGCCCGGGTTCGCACCGAAGTCGGTGACCTTGGTCAGGCCGACCGCGGCGTGGGCGGCCGGTGCCGGACCGGCCAGGGCCGCTCCGAGGACCAGGGCCACGACGGCCACGAGGCGGGTGAGCGCTCTTCGGGCCATGCCGCCCGTCGGGCGGGGCCGTGGACCGGCGTGCGGCGGCGCGGGGGAGATACGGTGCGGCGGAGTGGCGGCTTTTCGGAACGGCGGCGACTGCATGGCGGCTCCCTTGGGCGCGGGGGGACACCGGGTCGGTCCGCAGGCGAGGACCAGCGGGAGCGGCCCGGTGTCCGGCACCGTAGGGGTTGTTCAACGAGCAACGATATGGCGGGCAGCACTACACCCTGGAGCGGCAGGGTGTGCGCTCGAACGGGTTGTGCCGGTGCGTGCCGTCTGCTAGCGAGGCGCTCGCCGGCGCCACGAGATGCGCGCGGACCCACCCGGGCAGTCGCTCTAGTAGTACCCCTTCGTCCCGTCGAGCAGCTCCCTCACGATGTCCGCGTGTCCCGCGTGCCGTCCGGTCTCCTCGACGAGATGGATGAGCATCCAGCGGAGGTTGGCGTTGCCGGAGCGGTAGTCGGGGTGGCGGCCGACGTCGTCCAGGGAGGCCGCGGCCACGATCTCGTTGCTTCGGGCGCACTGGCTCTCGTACTCCGCGAGCAACTGCTTCAGCGGTATGCCGTCGGTGCGCCAGTCGGCGTCTTCGTCGGTCTCGTCGAACGACGGGTTCTGCGTCTTGTCACCGCCCAGGAACAGCACCTCCAGCCAGGTGTGCTCGACCCACCGCATATGGCTGATGAGCCCGGCCATCGTCATCGCCGGCGAGGTCGGGATGACGGAGCGGTGCGCGTCTGCCTCGCTGAGGCCGTCGCACTTCCATCGCAGGATCTTCCGTTGCAGATCCAGCCAGCCGATGAGCGCGGTGCGCTCGTCGGCCTGCAAGGGGGGACGCTCAAGTGAAGGGGTCATGCCTGCGGACGTTAGGGCGCCCGGTCTCCGGCTGTCGCCTGATTTTCGGTCGTGCATGGGCATGGGCTCGAGAAGGGGCCGGCCCGCCTGTGTCAGCATGTTCGGTCATGCTGGACTACGAACCGAGCGCCGGGACACTGGCCGCCATCGCCGGCCGGCACGGGACCCGGGCCGAACAGGTGCGCCCCCTTCCCTCCGGGGTGGCCAACCGGGTCTTCCTTCTCGGTGACAACCTGGTCTTGCGCATACCGCGGACGAAGCAGTTCCTCCCGGACCTGGTCAAGGAGGCCGCCGTCATCCCCGTCGCCCGGCAGGCCGGCGTGCGCACGCCCGAAATCGTCGCCTTCGACGACACCTGCTCGGCGGTGGACGTGCCCTACATGCTGCTCACGCGAGCACCGGGAGCAGATCTCGTCCGCCTCGAACCGGCCACCGCCGACACCGACCGCGTCTTCCACCAGGTGGGTCGAGAACTGGCCCGGCTCCACCGGCTGACCCCGGCCGGCGCACCCGACCTCCGTACCGTCCCCGTGGACGACGGCACCACAGACCCGTGGGCACTCACCGACCGCCTGCTCACGGACGGCTGGATCGACGCCGGGGCCGCCCGCTGGCTGAGGGGCTGGCTCGATCGGCTCTCGGTACATCTCCCCGACGAGCCGCACCAGGTCCTGGTGCACGGCGACATCGCTCCGCAGAACCTGCTCGTCTCCCCGCGGACCGGTCGGCTCACGGGCATCGTGGACTGGGGCGATGCCCAGTGGACCGATCCCGCCGTCGACTTCGCCAAGATGCCCCTGACCGCGATCCCGGCCATGCTCGACGGCTACCGGCAGGAGACCGGCGAGCGCACCGCAGTACCTTCGCCGACGTGGGAAGCCCGTGTGCTGTGGTTCCACCTCACGTGGGCCCTCGGCCGCCTGGCAGATCCCGTCCCGCACCCGGGCGAACGTCATTGGACGGCCCCTCCGGCCAGCCGACTCCTGGGCCTGCTCCGCTTCTTCGCCTCTGTTCCACCGGCTCCCTGGAACGTTCTGGCGTGATCCACTGGTGTCCGCACGGTGGTCAAGGAGATGCGGAACCGTGGGACGGCTTCTGCCACACGGAGACGTGTGACCTGCTGGACGCGGTGAAGGGCGCCTCGTTCCAGTCGGCCCACCGCTCGGACAGGTCCAGGCCGGCGAGCATGGCCATCAGGTCGAGCTCGGAGGGCCAGACGTAGCGGTGAGGTGAGAGGAAGGTGGAGCCCTGACCGTCGACGATCGTGTAGTGATGCGAGACCAACTGCTGGTTCACCAGGTCGTACGTGTCGAAGCCGACGTGCCGGTCGCCGATGTGGAACGGGCGTGCCGTTTCGCCCGGCGGCAGCCGCTGCAGTTCGGGGACGAAGACCTCGATCACGAATCGGCCCCCAGGCTGAAGGTGCCTTGCGGCGTTGCGGAAGCACGCGACTTGTTCCTGCTGGGAGAGCAGGCAGGTGATGGCGTTGTAGACGAGGTAGACCAGGCTGAACGTGCCCGGAACCCGAGAGGTCGTCATGTCCCCGATGGTCAGGGCCACGTCGTCGCCGCCGGGCTTCCTGCCGAGCTCCCGGGCCATGGGCTCCGACTTCTCGATCCCCGCCACACGAACGCCTCGCTCGCTCAGCGGAAGCGCGACGCGTCCTGTCCCCACCGCGAACTCCAGAGCGGGGCCGCGGCCCGCTCGGCGTTCGAGGAAGGAAACCGCGGGACCCAGGACGTCGGGCGCGTACATGTGTGCCGATGACTCGTCGTACCCCTGTGCCACCTGCTCGTTCCACACGTCTGCATCCATGACCTGGAAGGCTGCCACGCCGCTCGTCCGGCAAGCCACCGGATTTCGCCGACCGCCGGCCCCTACCGCCCGCCGAGGGAGGGTGATCCGAACAACCGAGGGCGACCGTGGCAGGGCGGCACTCCCGGTCTGTGGGTGCCGCCCTGCCGCCGGCCGGCCGTGGGAAGTGCGGGGTTACCGTACGTCGTAGGCCCGGGTCACGGTCTGGGTGACGGAGTTGCCCTTGGTGTCCGTCAGGGCGACCTTCAGGGTGACCTGCTTGCCGGAGGCGCCGGCATGGTCGACCGTGGCGGTCCAGACACCGTCGTGCCGGTCCGTCGCCGCCTCGGTCCAGGTGCCGCCGCCGTCGTAGGAGTACGACAGCTTCGCTGCCCGCAGCTCGCCGGGCCGGTAGCCGGCGTGTCCGGTGACGCCGAGGGTGATGCGCTGCCCGTCATGCGCGGCCAGCGTCTTCATGCCGTCCTCGGGCAGTCGGTACTGCGGGAAGAGGACCGGCAGTCCCTGCGAGTAGACCCCCTCCTCGAACCGGGAACGGAACGACCATGTCGTCTCGGTCGACACGGACCGCTTCCAGACCTGCGAGGGCTGCCCGATCTTCATGGTCCGCAGGGTCAGTTCGTACGCGGAGTCGGCCGCCGGAACCTCGAAGACACCGTAGGGACAGGCGCTGGTGCCCGCCACCTCGCCGTCGATGCCCAGGGTCATGGACCCGAGGTCGCCGAACGACCCCTGGTTGGCGGCGTGTTCACGGTCGCCCCACATGGCCGGCACGACGCCGATCCGGTTGCCCTGCCGCTCGGCGGCGAGTTGCTCCCTGCCCGAGGCGTCCCGCGGCGTGGCCGGGGCCAGGACACCGCCGTACCAGTCCTCGGTGCGACGCTCACCCGCTCGGTAGGTGCGGACGGCGCCCATCATGGTGCGCGTCGTCGTAGCCCTGACGCACCAGGCCCGTCACGTTGAACAGCTCCTGGTCGACGCGGCCGGCGGCGATCGCGGCGGCGGCGCCCTCCGGGTAGACGTAGAGGTCCTTGCCCGCCTGGCGGGTCTGCACGAGCGGTGTGCTGCCGTCCGCGGCGGGCAGCGGGACCGCCGAACTCCGCCCGGACGGGCCCTCGGTGACCAGGACCCGGTCACCGGTGACGAGGGTGACGACAGCGCCCTGCCCACCGCGCGCGGTGGCGGCGGCCGAGCTGCCGGTCAGAGGTCTCTTCTCCGCGGGGGTGCCGTTCCCCGGTGCCCCCGCCATGGAGGGCACGGCCGCGGTGGCGGCCAGAACGGCGGCGATCGCCGTCCCCAGGGCAGTACGCGATATCGAGCGCATCGCTCTCCCCAATCTGTGCACCGGCATGTCCGGGCCGATGGCACGTCAGCGCCGTGTGCCTGCGACGAGACGTCGAAAGGCAGGCGGCGGAAGCTGGTTGGTACTGGGGTGGCCCCACCTTGGCAGACGGGCGGCTGGTACGGAGGGGAAGACGGTGGCGGGTTTACGCTGTGGCCGCATTCCGCCACCCGACGACCCGAGAGGCCGGCCCGACCCGCCTCGGCCACGCCGCCCATGACGAGAGGCAGGGGGATCGCGGGGCCGATGGGGCCGGCTGTCACACCCTGGTCCTAGAGTCCGGTGCATGACCCGTCGTACCCCAGCCCGCCCGGTGAACGTGGAGAAGCTCTTCCCTGAGCTGATCCCCTTCCGCCGTCAGGCCGTTCGCCTGCATCCGCGCGCCGGTTCCCCCTCCAGCCACGAAAGTTCCGTCGGAGGACCACTGCTGTGGCCCGCGGCAGAGCCGTGGCCCGTGTGCGCGCAGGAGCACTACGACCCCGACACCGTGAGCGAACTCCAGGCTGCCGTGCCCATGGTCCCCGTCGTACAGGTGCACAAGGCCGACGCCCCGGGCATCCCGTTCCCCGACGGATCCGACTTGCTTCAGGTGCTGTGGTGCCCTTACGCGCACGGCGAGTTCTGCTACCCCCTGCCTCGGGTGCACTGGAGGGACTCCCGTGCGATCGGAGACACACTGCCCACACCGGCGCCGGTGGACGGGCTGCCCAAGGACTGGTACCCGGACCCGTGCGTGATCCACCCGGAGCAGGTGACCGAGTACCCGAGCCACGATCTTCCCCGCGACGTGTACGACGCACTGCGGCAACGCTTCGATGAGCTGCATGCCACGACCGGCCTGGACTACTGGTACCACTTGGCTGAGGCACCTGGGATCAAGCTGGGTGGCTACCCCGGCTGGACACAGGAACCGTGCTGGCCCGAGTGCGCAGCATGCGGCGGGCGCATGGAGCACCTTCTGACCGTCGCCAGCTGGGAGTTCGACGGAGAGTCCTGGCGTACGTGGCTGCCGGTGGAGGACCGGACCGACAGCGGTTGGGCCGAAGCCGCGGACAATCCCGCGGGCCTGTGTCTCGGCGACGCCGGAGGCGTGTACGTCTTCGAATGCCGCGCCTGCCCCGACCGCCCCATCGGGCACTGGTTCGACTGCTCGTGACCGGCCGTTCTCGTGCGGTGGCGTGATCAGCCCCCAGGGGCCGGGGCGTCACCATCCGTCCTCGCGGCACCGGGACGGCCCGGCCTCGATGGAGCCCGTCCCCCGGTATCGGTGATGCGGGTGATGGCTTCCAGCGTGAGGGCGCGGTCGTGGGGTTCGGTGGCCAGGGCGCGGTGGAGGGTCAGTCCCTCGATGAGGGCGTCGAGCTGGCGGGCGGTGTCCGGGTCGAAGTGCCTCTCGAGGTGGACGCGGCTGCGGCGCATCCATTCGTGGGTGAGTTCCCGGTACGAGGGCTGGCGGGCGGCGAGTGTGTACAGCTCCTGGGTGAGGACGAGGTCGCGCTGACTCCCCTCGGACAGACGGTGGATGAGGTCGGCGACGGCTTCTCGGGCCTGGTCGGGATCGCCCGGTGCGCTCAGGTGCGCGTCGAAGACGGCCACGATGTGGTCGGTGAAGCGGCCGAAGGCTTCGCGCAGCAGGTCGTCCATGCCGCCGAAGTGGTACGTCATCGATCCCAGGGGCACGCCGGCGCGCGCGGCGATCTTGCGGTGGGAGACGCGGGCGATGCCCTCCTCGGCGATGAGGTCGAGGGTCGCGGCGAGGATGCGGTCGCGGCGCTGGGGGTCGGTGTGTCCGGTGGCCATGGTGACAGACTCACAGACTCCGCAGGGGACGGGCGGCATTGCCGCCGATGGTCATGATGCTGCCGTAGCCGGCGTGCAGAGGTGGCCGCACGTGCGCCTCCTCGCCGAGCGCGCCGAGCGGTTCGGTGACGACCGGCCGGGCGGCGTCGGAGTCCTCGGCGCAGGCGGCCTGGCGGCGGGCGCCCGACTGCACGGCCTGTTGCCGGCGGCGGGCGGTCTCCGGGTCGTCTGCGGCGTAGTCGGTCGGCATGCGTACGATCGTACATTCCATGGGGTGGGGGAGTCCGGACCAGGTGCGAAGGGGGTTACTGGCGGCGGTTCCGGAGTACTCCGCCGAGCAGGATGACGAGCAGTCCGGCGAGAGGCACGACCAGCAGGCCCACGCGCAGGCTGGTCGTGTCGGCGACGAGTCCGACGACGGGTGGGGAGAGGAGGAAGCCCAGGCGCATGAGCCAGGAGACGATCGTGAGCCCCGATCCGGGCTTGAGGCCGGGCAGTTCGTCGGCCTCGTGCATCGCGGCGGGCACCAGGGTGGCCACGCCGAACCCGGCCGCGGCGAAGCCGAGGATCGTGCCCGGCACCGTGGGCACGGCCAGCGCCAGGGCCATGCCGGACGCGGCGATGAGCCCGCCGGTGCGGGCCACGGTGCGCTGGCCGAAGCGGTCGACGAGCCGGTCGCCGATGATGCGGCCGATGAACTGGGCGCCGACCAGGGCGATGTATCCGCAGGCCGCCAGGGTGGCCGAGGCGCGCAGGGAGTCGGAGAGGTAGAGGGTGGCCCAGGAGTTGCCCGCGTCCTCGACGAGCGTGCCGGCGGTGGCGATGACGACGAGCGCCGCCAGCGTGTACGCGGTGCGACGACCGGCGGGGGAGGGCTGCTCGCGGCGCGGGCCGTCGTCCTGGGCGTCCGTGGCGTCGGTGGGCTCGGTGTCCGGCCCGGGCAGGCAGTACCGCAGGGCGACGCAGGAGGCGACCCCGAACAGCACCGCCGAGATCAGCAGGTGCTGCCCGCGCGACAGGTCCAGAGCGATCGCGGCGGCGGCCATGGAGCCTCCGGTGACGGCGCCGACGGACCAGATGGCGTGGAAGGAGTTGATGATGGAGCGTCCGTAGCGGCGCTGCACCCGCAGGCCGTGGGCGTTCTGGGCGACATCGGTGATCGCGTCCATGGCCCCGGCCAGGAACAGCGCCGCCGCGAACACCGCCACCGACTCCGCGAGGCCCGCGGCGAGGACTCCCGCGCCGGTCAGCAGGGTGCCGGCGACCGCGACGCGGGCCGAGCCCAGCCGGCGGACCAGCACTCCTGCAGCCAGGCCGGCGGCGATGGCACCCGTCGGGAAGGCCGCGACGGCCAGGCCGTAGGCCGTGTTGCCGATGCCGAGGTCCGCCTTGATCTGCGGATAGCGGGGCAGCAGGTTGGCGAACAGGGCGCCGTTGGTGAAGAACAGCACGGCCACGGCCGTGCGGGCCTGCCGGTCGGCCACAGGGGGCCGGTGGAGGGCGTCAACAGTCATGTGCGGGAGCCTATAGGCACGAACGTACGAACGTACACTCCGAGTTCGCCGGTCCCTCCCGTCAGACGCGTGCTCGCCGCTTCGAGCGGTGATGTCCTTCACAGGAGTGGCGAGCATCTGGCATCTTCCGAACCGTGACCGGCCGCGTCGACGACGCGGACCTGGCCGTGATCGCCGAGCAGTCCGGAGACGTCACGGCCACGACCGAGCGCGAGCGTGAACACCGGTGTCACCCGGAATTGGGAGGGCTAGCTTCGTGAGCAGCAGACGGCGGATCCGGCAACTCGTCGGCGTCCTGGCAGTGACCGTCGCGGTCACCTCGTGCACCAGCGGCACCGACGGCGGACCGTCCCCCGCAGCGAGCGGGAGTGCCGCGTCGCCGTCCGGCACCGAGGAGACCAGCGTGGTCGCCGACGGTCTCGACGCGCCGTGGTCGATCGCGTTCCACGGCGACGTCCCGCTCGTCAGCGAGCGCGACTCGGCCCGGATCCTGGAGCTCGGCCCGGACGGGAACGGCCGGGTGGCCGGCGAGATCGACGGGGTCCTGAGCGCGGAGGAAGGCGGACTCCTGGGGCTCGCCGTGCGCGAGAAACACCTCTACGCGTACTTCACCGGGACCGGCGAGAACCGCATCGAGCGATACCCGATCAACGGCCGGGCGGGATCGCTGAGCCTCGGAGAGGGGGAGGAGATCCTCGGGCAGATCCCCACGGCGAGCTATCACAACGGCGGACGCATCGCCTTCGGCCCCGACGGGATGCTGTACGCCACCGTCGGTGACGCCGGCGACGACGACAGCGCCCAAGATCTCGGCGCGCTCTCCGGGAAGATCCTGCGCATGACCCCCGAAGGGGAAGCGCCGGACGACAACCCGTTTCCCGGATCCCTCGTCTACAGCTACGGTCACCGCAACCCGCAGGGCATCGCCTGGGCCGACGACGGCACCATGTACGCCTCCGAGTTCGGACAGGACACCTGGGACGAGCTGAACGTCATCGAGCCGGGCGGCAACTACGGCTGGCCCAGGGCCGAGGGCATCGCGAAGCGGGACGAGTTCGTCGACCCGGTCCAGCAGTGGGCTCCCGCCGAGGCCAGCCCCAGCGGCATCGCCGTCGTCGGAGATGCTCTGTACATCGCCAACCTGCGCGGTGAGCGGCTGCGGGAGGTCCCGCTGTCCGACCCGGGGACCGCGACCGAGCGCCTCGTCGGCCGTCACGGACGGCTGCGTGACGTCGTCCTCTCACCGGACGGCTCGTTGTGGGTGCTCACCAACAACACCGACGGCCGCGGGGAGCCGGGCCCGGACGACGACCGCATACTGAGCCTTGGCCTCGACGACTGATGGCTCTGTCCTGCGTGCCGCCGTGGCTCAACTACCATCGCGCGCATGACACCCGCGATCACTGCCCCGGCTCCCGGCGCGCCGGGGAGGCTGGGCCCGTACCAGCTGGTGGGAGTGCTCGGCTCGGGCGGCATGGGAACCGTCTACCTCGGTCTGGGCCGACGACGGCGGGCTGCGGTGAAGACCGTGCTGCCCGAGCTGCTGAAGGAACCGGGGATACGGGCCCGCTTCCAACGCGAGGTGACCGCCGCCGCCGCGGTGCGCAGCGCCTACCTCAGCTCCCTGCTGGACTCCGACCTGGACGGCGAGATCCCCTGGCTGGCGACGGAGTTCGTCCCCGGACCGACGCTCGCCACGGCAGTCGAGCGGCACGGTGCGCTGCCGGTGCCCGCAGTTTCGGCGTTGGGCGGTGCCCTGGCACGCGCGCTGGCCGCGCTGGGTGACGCCGGGGTGGTGCATCGCGACCTCAAGCCGTCCAATGTGCTGCTGTCCGCCGACCGGCCGCGGGTCGTCGACTTCGGCATAGCCCGGGTCCGTGGCGACACGACGCTCACGGTCACCGGGCAACGGCCGGGCTCCGTCGGCTACATGTCTCCGGAACAGGTACTGGGCGGCGAAGTCGGCCCTCCCAGCGACGTGTTCACGCTTGGCGCCGTGCTGGCGTACGCCGCCACCGGGCGCCATGTCTACCAGGGCGAGCACCCGGCCATGGCGAGCTTCCTCATCGCCTACGAGGAACCCGATCTGTCCGGGGTGCCGCAGGCCCTCCTGCCGGTGGTGCGCCGCTGCCTGGACCGCGATCCGCAGCGCCGTCCCACGCCCGTCGAGCTGGCCGGGGCACTGGACGCCCAGGGCGCGGCACGGCGCCCCGGCAAGAGGTGGCTCCCCGCTCCCGTCCTCGACGACGCGTCCCACATCGAACGTGCGGCGGCCCGGCTCGCTCCGGTCAGCAGGCTCCTCACGCGTCGCGGGCTGCTCGCCGGTGCCGGTGGAGCGGCTCTGCTCGGCGGCACGGCCGCCTTCTGGTACGGCTCCAGAGGCTCCGGAGACGGAGCACGGGACAGTCCCCCGGCGGCCCCCCGCTGGACGGGGGCGCCGGGAGAGGTTCCCGCGCCGCTGTGGTCCCGCGAACGGGCCGCGGCCAAGCCGCCGTTCGGGCCGGCAGCCGCGGGACGCGCGGTGCTGGTGGCACACGCGGCCGGCGTCGTCGTCGCCTACGACTCGGTGTCCGGTGACGAACGCTGGCGGCGTGCGCGCACCGAAGCAGTGCTCGGCGGGGAGACCCCGGTGCTTCTGGAGAACGGCGTCCCGGTCGCCGTGGACGCCGCTTCGGGCAAGGAGCGCCGACGCGCGGACGAGCGGCTGTCGCGGCTGCTCGCCGCGGACGGCGACGTCGTCTACGGCACCGGCGCCGACGGGCGGATCCACGCGCTGGACCTGCGGGACGGCAGGCGCCGGTGGCGGGTCGCCGCACCACCCGAGGCGGACGGCTCCGACCTGACCGCGGCAGCCGGTGAGGGCCTGCTGCTCCTGGCCGGGAGCGGCTCCGTGTCCGCGCTGTCGGCCGCCGACGGCGGCGTGGTCTGGCGCCGCGACACCGGAGCCCGGGCCGGCATGACCCCTGCTCTTGCTGAGGGTCTGGTGGTGCTGGGGGGTGAGGAACTGACCGGTGTGGACCCGGGCGACGGCAGCCGGCTCTGGTCGCTCCATGCGGAGGAGGACGGCGGATTCGGCTCTCCCGCGCTCGACGGCGGCCGGGTGTACGTCGTCGACGGCTCGCAGCTGCGTGCGGTCGACGCGTCCCGGGGCACCGCCTCGTGGACGGTGCTCGCGGAGGAGCCGCTGGCGGCCTCCGCCGTGCCCCTGGTGGCCGGTGCCGGGGTGTACGCCGCGCTGCGCAACCCCGAGCGGGGAATCTGCGTCGTTCACAGGCAGCGTGCGGCCGAGCAGTACCGCTTCACCGCCGCCGGCTCCGACGAGGCACCCTGGCGCGGCACGGCAGCCGCCGGTAACCGCGTCGTGTGGCAACGCGGTACGGCGGTGCATGCCCTGCCCGGCCTGTGACGCGGCGGCAGCACCGTCGCGCAGAACGACCGAGTCCACGAGAGTGTGAGGAGAACCGCGCTGTGCAGCCCCTCAGAGACGAAGATCCGCGCGTCTTGGGGCCGTATCGGCTCCTGGCCCGGTGGCCGCGTCCCGGTGTCGGGGGCACGCCTCGCTTCGTCGGGCGGGACCGTGACGGCACCACCGTGCTCGTCGTGGTGCTTCCGGCGGCGGCCCGCGAAGTCGCGGCGACGCTGAGCGGCACCCCGATCGAAGGTGTTCCGGACCTGCTCGGCTCCGCTCCGGACGCCGAACCGCCTTGGGTGGCCGTGGCCTTCATGCCCGCGGTGGGGCTGGACGAGGTGGACGTCCCGCTGCCGGTGGACGGCGTGCGCCTGCTCGGGGGCGCGGTCGCCGAGGCTCTCACCGGACTGCACGAGGCGGGCGTCGTGTACGGCGCCGTCGCGCCGGACGGCGTGTGGCTGACCGCACGGCGCCCGCTGCTGCCGGCCCTGGACGCCTGCCGTCCGTACGAGGGACCGCCCCTCGGCACCCGCCTGTCCGCCGCGCCCGCTGGGTATCTCGCCCCCGAGGTCCTGAGCGGCGGGCCGCCTACGCCCGCCTCGGACGTTTTCGCGCTCGGTGTGCTGATGGCGTACACCGGCCTGGGCCGGCTGCCGTTCGGGGACGGTCCGCCGCCGGAGCTCGCGTACCGCGCCGCCCGCACCGCACCCGACCTGGCCGGCCTTCCGGACGACCTGGCCGGACCCGTCGCCCGCGCCTTGTCCCCCGTACCGGCCGAGCGGCCGACGGCACGGGAGCTCGCGCGGACGCCGGCGCTCGCCGGGTCGTCCGTCGACGGGAACTGGCTGCCGGGCCGGATCGTCGCCGCACTGGCCGCGCGGGCGCAGGACGTCCACGCGCTGGAGGGCGCCCCGGACGAGCCCGCACCGACGCGTGCCGCGACGGGGTCCATGGCTCCGGCGCAGGCCACGGGAACGCTCGCGCTCCGGTCCGCGCCGACGCCGCCGCAGACGCGGCCCGAGCCACCGTCCACCGCGCGGCGCGTGGTCCTGGCCAGGATGCTCAGCGGCGCTGCGGGTGCGGTGCTCGGCGGCGGTGCCGTGCTCGGCTGGACGGAGGCGCGCGAGGACACCGCCGACCCGGAAGGAGCCTCCGGGCCGACGCGGCCCGGACGTGGCCGCGCCGTCGCCGGGCTGCCGCCCGCGGCGCTGTGGCGGTACGACGACCCGACCGGCAGGACGAAGCTGGTCCCTGTGTCGGGGGCGGGCCGTGCGCTCGTCCTGCAGGGCCAGACGGCGCGCGGGCTCGACCTGAGGTCCGGGAAACCGGTGTGGGAGGTCCAGGAGCTGAAGGGCACCGCCCCCGCGTGGCAGGTGTCCGGGCAGCGAGCGCTTCTGTACACCTTCGACGGCCTGGTGGTGTGCGCTCTGCGCGACGGCCGGAAGGAATGGGTCGACAGCGCCTACGAGCGAGGTCTCGCGGAGGACTCCCTGGAGGTGGTGAACGTGCTCGGCGTGCACCGCGACACCGCCTGGATCCTTCTCGGGAAGCGCTTCGACCTCGAGCGCGGCGACCTCCACCTCGCCGCTTTCGACTTCGTCCGGCGCGAGGAGCGCTGGCGTGCCCCGGTACCCGACGGGTTCGGCGGCAGCGCGACGCTGCTGAGCGGGTCCGGTGGCACCCTGGTCCTGGAGGGCAAGGACGGCTCGGCACTCTCCTCGGACGAGGACCTGGAGACGGCCACGAAGCGGTTCGCCGGGTTCGACCGGGCGACGGGGAAACACCGGTGGACGCGTTCCTTCGACGACGTCGAGCCCAGGAGCCCGACGGCGGCGGACGGTTCGGGGCGCCTGTTCGCGGCGGGACTGGGCGACCTGCGTGCCAAGGACCTGACCACCGGCCGCCAGGTGTGGGGGGAGCGGGTCCTGGGGGGCGCCGGCCCTCTCGTCCTCGACCGGGGCACCGTCTACGTCGTGGACGGCTCCGAGGTGAGCGCTCATGACGCCCGCACCGGTCACCGCCGCTGGCAGCAGTACCTGCCGCGGAGCATGTCCGGCGACGGCGTCGGCAGCATGACCGTGAGTGCCTCCGGCCGGCTGCTTCTCGTGCCGACGCCCGAGGAGGTGACCGCGTTCGACACCCGGTCCGGCGAACTCGTGTGGCAGCTCTCTCCGGTGGGCCTGGAGCCGCACGATCCCTTCCAGCTGACCGTGGTCCCGGACGCCGTTCTCGTGGGCCAGCCCTCGGCGGTCATCGCCGTACCCACGACTTGATGGGCCGAACACACCAAGGAGTGCGCTGCATGCCGGTCACCTCGTCGATCCTCCCGCTGCTGCCGGACGACCCCGCGAGCGTCGGTGGTTTCACGCTCGCGGGCCGGCTGGGCGGCGGCGGCATGGGCACGGTCTACCTGGCACGGTCCGCGGGCGGGCGGCTCGTCGCGCTGAAGACGATCCGCCCGGAACTCGCGGGCGAACCCGGATTCCGGGACCGTTTCCGGCTGGAGGCGGAAGCCGCCCGGAGCCTCGGCCCGCTGCACACCGCGGAGGTCGTCGACGCCGACCCCGACGCGGCGCAGCCGTGGCTGGCCACGGCGTACGTCATCGGCCCCTCGCTGAGGGAGGCGGTCGGGCTCGGCGGACCGCTTCCCGAGGAGACGGTCCGGAGCGTGGGCGCCGCCCTCGCCGAGGCGCTTCGGGCACTGCACCGGTCCGGGCTGGTGCACCGGGACCTCAAGCCCTCCAACGTCCTCCTCACCCCGGCGGGTCCCCGGCTCATCGACTTCGGCATCGCCCGCGCTCTGGGGGCGCGGCGGCTCACGTCCACCGGCGGGGTGATCGGAACCCCGGCCTACATGTCGCCGGAGCAGGTGCGCGGTGAGGAGCACGGGCCGGAGGGTGACGTGTTCGCACTCGGATCGGTCCTGGTGTTCGCCGCCTCGGGACACGGGCCCTTCGACGGACGGGACGGCCAGGACCCGATGATTCTGGTCCGCGACGCGGAGCCCGAACTCGCGGGCCTGCCCGCCGGGTTGCGGGACGACCTCGTCGCCTGCCTGCACAAGTCGCCGGAACACCGGCCCGCGCCGGGGCAGCTCGCACGGATGTGGGGGCCGTTCGACGCGGCGGCGTTCGCCGACACGCTGCCCGGCCCGGTGCTCGCCGACATCACCCGCAGGATCAGCGAACTCCCCACCGCCGGACTACCCGCGGACGCCGGGGTCGCGGCCGGACCGGGCCCGGACACCCCTGCTGCCGCCGCGCGTCCCGGTCCGCTGTCCCGCCGGGCCGTCCTCATGGGCGCCGTCGGCGGCGTGCTGGCCGTCGGCACGGCGGGCACGCTGCTCGCCGTGGGCGGGTCCGGCGATTCCGGCGGCGACAAGCCCGCGAGGGGGCGAGGCCCCTCCAAGGGTTCGGGCAGCAGGCCACCCGGCACCGCGCCTCGCCCTCGATGGACGGTCCCCCTGCGTGACGCCTACCACGCCCCGCTGCCCGCCGACGGGGTCGTCTACGCCTCCGGTGTCGCGCTGTCCGCCGAGGACGGCTCCGAGCTGTGGCGCAACGACGAGTCGAGCGTGGAACTCGTGGTCTTCGACGGGCGTGCCTACGGGATGGTGCACGACCCGGAAACCTTTGAGCGCTCGTTCGGTCGCGTGGACCTGAGGACGGGAGAGGTCGTCGGCCCGGCCGGCAATCCCGCGGAACTGGACGACGCGCTGCCCGATGTGATCGCCGCCGACGGCAGCGCGATCTACCTCCACATCCGTGGCGAAGCGGCAGCAAGCCGGACCGGGTCCCGTCTCCTGGCCTACGACGTGGCGGCACGGCGGATCCGCTGGAGCCGCGCGATCGAAGCCCGTCGAGGCGAGTCCGGGGCCGCCCCGTTCGTCTCCGCCGTCGTGGCGGGCGAACGGCTGGTGTGCACCGATCCCGAACGGATGTTCGCCCTCGACCGCCGCAGCGGCGAGCCGCTGTGGTCCCGGCAACTGCTGCCGAGGGACCGCGACGCGTTGGACTCGCTCAGCCGCCCGGTGGTGTCGCGGACGCACGCCTACACCGCGGACTCCAGCATCTGGGCAGTGGATCTCGCCTCGGGCGAGGTCGCCTGGGAGCTCGAAGCCGGGTCGCCGCTGGCGACCGGCTTCGCGGAGCCGGTGGTCGCGGACGGCGTCCTGTACGCGGTCGACGAGGAGCTCACCGCCCACGACCCCCTCACGGGCAGGAAGCTGTGGACGTTGCGCTCGGACCTGTACCTCAGCACCATCGCGCAGCCGGACGTCTTCACGGGCCGGTTGTACGTCGGCACGGTGGAAGACGGTGTGGCCGTGATCGCCGTCGACGTGGCCCAGCAGAAGACGGTCTGGAGCCTTTCGGCGCAGGCCATCGGATCGGAAGGCGGGCCGAGCGGTCTCGTCCAGGCCGGCCGGCTCCTCTACGCCCATGACGACCAGCGCATCACGGCCGTCCCACTCGACTGACAAGCGGCCAAGGACAGCTCACCGCCATCTCGTCGCCGATCGGGCCGTCGTCCCGGACACGTGCGCCCGACGCCATCGCCCGGCACGCGACGGGGAGCCCTCGTACCGCCTCACGACAGGGCGCCGTACTCACCGCTGCGGGCACGGGCCCGGCGGCCTGCGGTCACGCCGTCCCGCGTGCCGCCGCCCGGAACTGCAGCGGGGTGCGTCCGTCGTGCCGGCGGAAGAACTTGCCGAAGTCGCCGGGATCGCCGAACCCGAGACGGCGGGCCACGTCGGCCGCGCCGAGGTCGGTGTGGACCAGCAGCCGCTTGGCCTCCAGGACGATGCGTGCGTCGAGGTACGCCTTGGCGGTGGACCCGGTGGCGGCGAGGGCGGCGCGGGTGAGCGTGCGGGTGCTGTACCCGAGGGCCGCGGCGTAGTCGGCGACACGGTGGGTGCGGGCGAAGTCCCGTTCCACGGCGGCCCGGAACCGGTCGAAGGGCCCGCCCTTCTCCACCGCCGGCGCAGTCGTCGGCGCCGCGTGGGCCAGTCGCAGCAGCAGCACCGAGAGCAGCGCCCGCAGCACCTTGTTGTGGGCCTCCAACGGCAGGGCGCCCACGTCCTCGTACTCGGCGAGCAGGTGCTCCCGGGCCAGGTCCACCAGCCGGGCCTGCGCCCCGGTGGGCCGCACGGGCGCGGTCGCCTCCGGCGGGTCCTCGGGGACGAATCCGGGGCGCCAGATCACGATGACGCCGTCCGCGACCTGCCAGGGGCCCTCGGGTCCGGCCGCGTACTGGTGCACCTGCCCGGGGCGCACCCACAGCCACCCGCCCGGCGGGACGACGTGCCGGGTGAAGTCGACCGTGTGGTCCAGCGGCCGGGAGCCGGGGTGCACGTGGAGGAGGTGATGGAAGGCCGGGCGCTGAGGGCTGGACAGGTCGATGCCACGCCGCCGGCCGCGGGCCCGCAGTTCCGCGAAGTCCACGACGTCCATGCCGATCGGTGCGCTCAGCGCCGGCCGGTACGCCACCTCGGTGATGGTGACGGGACCGTGCCCCCGGTCTCCCTTGTCCGTGCGCACCCGTCCTGCCTGTCCGTTTTACCCCATGGCCTGTCCTCAGCGTACCGCCCTTCGCCTGGAGCGACTCCTAGCGTGAAAGGAGAACGGAGCGGGGGCTGACCGAAAAGGAGCAGTGGGCTCGTGCGGGTGATCGTGGCGATGACGGGGGCCACCGGTGCGCCCTTCGGGGTGCGGCTGCTGGAGCGTCTCGCGGAGCTGCCGGACGTCGAGACGCATCTGGTCGCCAGCCGCTGGGCACGGGCCACCGTCGAGCTGGAGACCGGCCGCACCCTGCGCGAAGTCGCGGCGCTGGCGGACGTGGTGCACCCGGCCGAGGACCAGGGCGCCACCATCTCCTCCGGTTCGTTCCGGACGGACGCCATGGTCGTCGTCCCGTGTTCCATGAAGACGCTGGCCGGCATCCGCGCCGGCTACGCGGACGGTCTCGTCGGCCGGGCGGCGGACGTGACGCTGAAGGAACGCCGGCCGCTGGTGCTGGTCCCCCGCGAGACGCCGCTGAGCGAGATCCATCTGGAGAACATGCTCGCCCTGGCCCGCATGGGTGTGCGGATCGTCCCGCCCATGCCGGCCTTCTACAACCACCCGGCCACGGTCGAGGACATCGTGGAGCACATCGTCTCGCGGGTCCTCGACCAACTGGACCTGCCCGCCGCAGGCGCCCGGCGCTGGAGCGGCCTGCGCACCGCCCGCCTCGACGGCCCAGGACGGGCCTGCTGACCCGGCCGGCCCCTTCTTCCCTCCGCTCTTCCCTCCGCGCGCTGCACACAAGGAGACCCCTCATGCCGTACGACGACCTGCGCTCGTTCCTCGACACGCTCGAAAAGGAGGGACAACTGCTGCGGATACCGGACGAGGTCCTGCCGGAGCCCGACATCGCGGCGGCGGCCAACGCCGCGGGCCGCATCGGCGAGGGCGCGCCGGCCCTGTGGTTCGACCGGGTGAAGGGCTTCACCGACGCCCGCATCGTGATGAACGTGCACGGCTCCTGGCGCAACCACGCCCTCGCCCTCGGCCTGCCGAAGGACACCTCGCCGCGCGAGCAGGTCGAGGAGTTCGCCCGCCGCTGGGACGCCTTCCCCGTCGCGCCGGAGCGCCGCGCTGACGCGCCCTGGCAGGACAACACCCTCACCGGCGACGACGTCGACCTCTTCCGGGTCCTGCCGTTGTTCCGCCTCAACGACGGCGACGGCGGCTTCTACCTCGACAAGGCGGCCGTGGTCTCCCGGGACCCCGACGACCCGGACCACTTCGGCAAGCAGAACCTGGGCACGTACCGCATGGAGGTCGTCGGACGCGACCGGCTCGCCCTCCAGCCGGTGCCCGTGCACGACATCGCCCAGCATCTGCGCACCGCCGAGGAGCGCGGCGAGGACCTGCCCGTCGCGATCACCCTCGGCAACGACCCGGTCATCCCGATCGTCGCCGGCATGCCCCTGCGCTACGACCAGTCGGAGTACGAGATGGCGGGCGCCCTGCGCGGCGCCCCGATGCCCATCGCGACCGCCCCGCACACCGGCCTGGACGTCCCCTGGGGCGCCGAGGTCGTGATCGAGGGCGTCATCGAGTCCCGGGTGCGGCAGATCGAGGGCCCGTTCGGCGAGTTCACCGGCCACTACTCGGGCGGCCGGCGCATGCCCGTCATCCGCGTCGAGCGCATCTCGTACCGCACCGACCCCGTCTTCGAGTCCCTGTACCTGGGCATGCCCTGGACGGAGTGCGACTACCTGGTCGGCCCGAACACCAGCGTCCCGCTGCTGAAGCAACTGCGCGCCGAATTCCCCGAGGTGCGCGCCGTCAACGCCATGTACACCCACGGCCTGCTGGTGATCATCTCCACGGCCAAGCGGTACGGCGGTTTCGCCAAGGCGGTCGGGATGCGCGCGATGACCACACCGCACGGCCTCGGTTACGTCTCCCAGGTCATCCTCGTCGACGAGGACGTCGACCCGTTCGACCTGCCGCAGGTGATGTGGGCCCAGTCCGCCAAGGTGAACCCCAGGGAAGACGTGGTGGTCGTCCCCAACCTGTCGGTCGTGGCACTCGCCCCCGCCTCCCAGCCGCCCGGTGTCACCAGCAAGCTGATCATCGACGCCACGACCCCGGTCGCCCCCGACGTGCGCGGCGACTTCGGCACCCCGGTCAAGGACCTGCCGGAGACCGCCGAGTGGACCGCGCGCCTTCGCACCCTGCTCGCCGGCCGCTGAGCCGCCCTTTACCGGAGCTGAGCCCACCCCCTCCGGAGCCCTTAGGAAAGGACCCGCCCACCATGTCCGACCGGAACACCCCGCACCTCGTCTGCCCCCGCTGCGCCGACGAGGCCGTCTCCACCGTCACCGACTCGCCCGTCCCCGGCGTCTGGCAGGTGCTCCAGTGCGCCCGCTGCCTGTACATGTGGCGCACCACCGAGCCCGCGCGCCGCACCCGCCGCGAGGACTACCCGGCCGGCTTCCGGCTGACCGCCGAGGACATCGCCACGGCGCCGGAGGTGCCGGCGGTCCCGCCGCTGCCGACCCGCTGAGCCCCGCAGCCGTACGCCTGGCCCGGCACCGAAGAGGACGACACGTCCTGCCCCGGCGGAGCGAGACTGAAGAGGAAGGGGGGCTCAGGCCGGCAGGAGAAGGCGATGAACGGCTCGGTACGAATGGGACGCGTCCTCGGGGTTCCGCTGCGCGTCCACTGGAGCGTGCCCCTGCTGGTGATGCTGTTCGGATACAGCCTGGGCAGCCGGACTCTCCCCGCCAGGGTCCCGGACCAGTCGAGCGCCGTCTACACGCTCGCCGGCCTGGTGGGAGCCCTCCTGCTCGTGGTGAGCCTGCTGGCTCACGAGGCCGCCCACGCGCTCACGGCGCGCCGCAAGGGCAGCCAGGTCCAGAGCATCACCTTGTGGGCACTGGGGGGAATGACCGAGATGGGCAAGCTGCGTACGGCCGGCTCCGCCTTCGTGGTGGCCGCCAGCGGGCCGCTGACCAGTCTGGTCATCGGAGCGGTCGCGGTCGGGACCGGCATCGGGCTGGACACGGTGTCCGGCTGGTCGATGCCCGCGGCCGTGCTGCTCTGGCTCGGGTGGGTGAACCTCGTCCTGGCCGTGTTCAATCTGTTGCCGGCGGCACCGCTCGACGGGGGACGGATGGTGCAGGCGCTGGTGTGGTGGCGCACGGGAGACCAGGACCGCGCCGAACGAGCGGCCGCACGCGGCGGGCAGATCCTCGGCTTCCTGCTGATCGCCGTCGGCTGGATCGCCGTACTGCGCGGTGCGCTGTCCGGTCTGTGGCTGGCCCTCATCGGCTTCTTCGTCATGATCGTCGCCAGCGGAGAACGCCGGCGCGCGACGCTCACCCCGGCTCTGCGCGGACTGCGGGCCGCCGATGCCATGACCAGCCCCGTGGAGACCTGCCAGGACTGGCTGAACGTACAACGCTGCGTCGACGAGGTGGCTGTACGGACCCGACACTCCACTCTGGCCCTCATCGATTTCGAAGGACGCCCCAGCGGCCTGCTCCACCTGCCGCGCCTCGCGCGTGTCCCCGCGTCGGAGCGGGAGACCACGCGGGTGAGGGACGTGGCGACCCCGCTGTCGAAGTGCGCCACCTGCGCACCCGACGACCTCCTGGAAGACGTTCTCGAAGGGCTCACCCCGGGCCGTGGCCTGCCCGTCCTCGTCACCGACGGGCAGCAGCCGGCAGGCATCATCACCGCGCACGACATCTCCCGCATCGTCCAGCGCCACGCACTGCGCGGCACGGAGAGCCCGTGAGCATCCCAGCGATCGACGGTCACGGCCCCCCGATCAGGTGAGGCCGGTCGCCGCGGTGGTCAGGGCGGTGCGCAGGGTGGCTGCGAGGTCGGCTCGGGCGGTCGCGGGGCTGGTGCCGGGTTCGGCCGTCCGCCAGGCGTGGTGTTCGACGGCCGCGCGCAGGGCGGCGTTGAGCATGGCGGCCCGGATGGCCGGCCGTACGTCGTCGGCGGGCAGACCGGCCCGCTCGGCGAGGGCACGCGCGAAGACGGGTTCCGCCTCGTCATGGGTCTGCAGCCAGACCGCGCGCAGACCCGGCTCGGTCCGGGTCAGTCGCAGCAGGGCGCCGATGTCCGGTCCGGGCAGGACCGCGTCGGTGGTCCACAGGTGGTCGAAGGCCTCCTGGAGGGGGCGGCCGGGAGACCACTGCCGCAGCGCGGCGGCGATCGCGTCGATGCCGGTCGAGAACAGGGGCCGTACGCAGCTCTCCTTGGTGGGGAAGTAGCGCCAGACCGTCCGTGCCGAGACGCCGACGGCCTGCCCGATCTGCTCGCCCGTGGTCGCGGCGACGCCCTGGGCGATGAACAGGTCGACCGCGGCGTGGGCGATCTCCAGCCGGATGGCGGCCTTGCGCTCTTCGGTCAGCGGTGGCCGCCCCGTCCGTCCGCGGGCTGCGGTCATCTGCCCCTCCGGTGCCGGTGATCGATGTCCTGCCTGGTCCTGCCCAGTCCCGCATATTCTCCGCCAGGACTTTATGTCACTCAGAGACATAAAGTCGTTAGGGTGCTGGCGCGGCGCGACAGGAGTCCGCCGCGCCGGCACCTCATCTGGACGGAGCACTTCATGACCGACGGTGTGAACGGACGCAGCGTGATCGTCACCGGGGCGGGATCGGGCATAGGGCGCGCGGCCGCGCTCGCCTTCGCCGGGCGGGGCGACCGCGTCGTGGTCGCGGACCTCAACGCCGAGGGGGCCGGCACGGTCGTCAAGGAGATCGAGGAGGCGGGCGGCGCCGCGGTGGCCGTCACGGGCGACCTGAGCGAGCAGACCGTCGTGGACCAGGTGACGTCGACGGCCGTGGAGCGGTTCGGCGGCGTGGACGTCCTGGTGAACAACGCCGGCATCATGGACAGCATGTCGGCGCCGGCCGACGTGAGCGACGCCGAGTGGGAACGCGTCATCCGGGTCAACCTCACCGCGCCCTTCCTCCTCGCCCGTGCCGTGCTGCCGCACATGCTGGCCGCGGGCCGCGGTGCCATCGTGAACACCGCATCCGAGGCGGCCCTGCGCGGAAGTGCGGCGGGTGCCGCGTACACGGCCTCCAAGCACGGCGTGGTCGGACTGACGAAGTCGCTGGCGGTGATGTACCGCAAGAACGGCATCCGCGCCAACGCCATCTGTCCGGGCGGCACCGCGACCGCCATCACCGTGGACGCCGACCCCACCGCGCACGGCCCGGCGGCGCTCGGCCCGCACTTCGTCAACCTCGGACGGGTGTCGCGGCCGGAGGAACAGGCGGCGGCGATCCTGTTCCTCGCCTCGGAGGCCGCGAGCAACATCAACGGCGCGATCCTGCCCGTCGACGACGGCTGGTCCGCGGTCTGACAGGCCGTCGGCCGCCCTGGGCGCGGCCTGTGAGGGTGACCCGGATACGCGTCAAAGGGGCAATGAGTTGATCTCGAGCCCCTGAGCACCGGGCCCGTCACCCGTTCGGCTGGAGGGCGTGCCGGAGCACACCTGTGGCACGTTCGTCAGGTGTCTCACCGGCCGGGGCTCGGTCCGCTCCGCGCGGAACACCGGCAGCGTGCCCTTCCGGCAGCTCCATCTGCTCACGCCCCGCGCCGGGACCGCGGTGGGGGGCACCGCCACGGGCTCACCGCCGGACGGCACGCAGTCCGTCCAGGAGCAGCCGCAGTCCGAACTCGAAGTGTGCCGTGAAGTCCGTACTGGTGAGCACCGGCAGGGTGGCGGCGAGGTGCGGATACGCCCCCGTCGCCACCGCCTCGTGCAGGACCCCCGCATCGGTGGTCCCCCCGTCCCCCGGCCGGAGGGCGGCCTGTTCCTCCAGGGTGTGGCCGACGGTGAAGTTGACCACCGCGTAGAGCGCCCGCGCCGCTTCCTCGTCGCCGAAGCCCGTCTCACGCAGCACGCCGACGAGGCTGTCGGCGAAGCCCAGAGTGTTCGGGCCGGTCGAGTGCGTGCCGGCGAAGACGCGTGCGCCGTCGCGATGGGCGAGCAGGGCCTTGCGCAGCGCGCGGGCGAGGCGCGCTGCTCTCTCACTCCAGTCGTCCCCCGTCGGTCCGGCGGCGTCGGCGACGCCGCCGACCATGCGCTCGGCCATCGCGGTGAGCAGGTCCTGTTTGGTCGCGAAATAGCGGTACAGCGCACCGGCCTGGACGCCCATCGCATCGGCGAGCCGGCGCATGGTCAGCGCGTCGAGACCGGACTCGTTCAGCAGGCCGAGGGCGGTCTGGATGGTGCGGGCCTGGTCGAGTCGGGCGGGCCGGCCTCTGGTCGGGCTTGACGGGGAGCTCATGGACCTCACTATAGTGAACAGCGTTCACATGAACGCTGTTCACTAAATGTGGGAGGACACCTCCGATGAACACCGATGTGATCGTCGTGGGCGCGGGCCCGACCGGGCTGATGCTCGCCTGCGAGCTGGCACTGGCGGGCGTACGGACTCGGATCCTGGAGCGCCGCACCGAACCGCAGCGCGATTCGCGGGCGCTGAGCCTGCACCCGCGCAGCGTGGAACTGATGGACCAGCGGGGGCTGCTCGACCGGTTCCTCCCGCTCGGCCGGACCGTGCCGGGCTGGCACTTCGCGGGGCTGCCCACCCAGCTGGACTTCAGCACACTCGACTCCCGGCACGGCTACACCCTCTTCCTGGCCCAGGCGCGCACCGAGACGATCCTTGAGGAGCGGGCGCACGAGCTGGGGGTGGAGATCAGCCGGGGATACGAGGCCCTCGGCGTGAGCCAGGACGGCGACGGGGTCGAGGTGGAGGCGCGCGTCCCCGGCGGCGGCACCGAGACCGTGCGCGGTCTTTACACGGTCGGGTGCGACGGTGGCCGCAGCGTCGTGCGGCAGGCCGCAGGGATCGACTTCCCTGGCACCGACGAGACCCTGACCGGGGTGCTCGGCGACTTCGCGGTCGTCGACCCAGAGCCCGGCGCCCTCGATGCGGCACGGGCCCGTGGCGTGATCGTCGCGCCGCTGGAAGGAGGGCTCACCCGGTTCGTCTACCTGGATCCGGAGCGGATACGGGTGCCGGCCCGGGAGCCCGTGACCCTGGAGGAGTTCCGTACGTCGCTCACCCGGATCACCGGCTCCGACTGCGGGATCGCCGAGCCCCGCTGGCTGTCGCGCTTCGGCAATGCCACCCGGCTCGCGGAGAGCTACCGTTCGGGACGCATCCTGCTGGCGGGCGACGCCGCCCACATCCACTTCCCGGCGGCGGGCCAGGGGCTCAACACCGGGCTCCAGGACGCCATGAACCTGGGGTGGAAGCTGGCCGCCGTCATGGGCGGCTGGGCCCCGCCCGGGCTGCTGGACAGTTACGACGGGGAGCGCCGGCCGGTCGGCCAGTCGGTGACCGAGAACACCGAGGTTCAGACTCTGCTGGCGGAACTGACGCTGGTCGGTCAGTACCAGCGCCCGGCCGCGGCCCTGCGCAAGCTCCTCGACCATTTGCTGGGCATGGCGGAGGTCAACCGCCGGCTCGCCGATCAGGTCTCCGCGCTCGGCACCCACTATCCGCCGGCGGCCTCGGACGCCGATCCGCTGGTGGGGCGGCGTATGCCCGATGTCGGGCTGGCCGCCGCCGGTTCGGAGGCGACGCGGGTGTACGAACTGCTCGCCCAGGGCCGCTTCATTCTGCTCGCTCTGGCCGGGGACCCGGCCCTTCGGGAGGCCGTCGACGCAGGCTGGGGCTCGCGGGTCACGGCCGTCACCGTTGACGAGTACGACGAGCACGCGGATCTTGACGGAGTGACCGAGGTTCTCGTACGCCCCGACGGCCACGTCGCGTGGGCCACCCGTACCACCGACGCCGCGGCACGCAGCGACGAGCGGGTCCAGGCGTTGACCGCCTGGGCGGGTGCACCCTCTTGAAAGGGGAGCTGATCATGCCTGTGAACAGACCGGCGGCTGGACCCGCTGGAGCCCCACCGACCCCGTTTTGAGCCGTCGCGGAAGTCCTCCGCGCCACCGTGTACACCACGATCGGCACCGCGATCGTCACTCCGACCAGCAGCCTTGCAGGGTGTCTCTCCTCATCGACCCGCCCGTGACCGACGTCTGCCCCTTCTTCTCCCCGGCAACAGCGGCCCCTGGCAGAGCAAGCGCCAGAAGGCGCTCGCCGTCCCGAGACCCGCACCAGGCCGCCGGCCCCGGCCACGGGTAGCCCTCCCTCGTTTCGACGGCTCTCCCCGGGCCTCGTGGTCCGGCGAGGACGCGGTGGCAGCAGGGGCAAGGTAGGACGTTGCGCGAGCCGCCGGTCGCAGAGCTCTACGGTGCGCCTGGTTGTGGTGGTGCCGCTGAGGCGCGTTAGGCAGTCCCGCACCCGGCGGCGGCCGGCCGAACCGCAGGCCCGACGGCGAAGTCACCCATGGCAGCAGCGGGCTGCCGCCGTCACCTCCTCGGGTGAAACCTGCAGTTCCGGCGCTCGCGCCGGCGCCGGCGGAGCTGCTGTCGGTGCCGGAGGGCAAGCGGGTCTCGGAGCTGGAGCGGCTGCGCACGCCGCCGACGAAGTCGACGGCCACGGCGATGGTGCGGGCCATGGAGCGGGTGGAGGAGATCTCCGCGTTCGCGCTGGGCCGGGTGAACCTGTCGCGGGTGCTGGTGAACCGGCTGTCCGCGCTGGCCCGGTACGGGCAGGTGAGCAAGGCGCAGACGATTGAGCGGGCGCCGGAGCCGCGGCGGACCGCGCTGCTGACGGCGGTGGTGCGGCAGCTGGAGGCGCAGGCGGTCGACGACGCCCTGGACCTGTTCGCGGTGCTGATGGCGAACCGGCTGATCAGCCCCGCCAGGCGGGCGTCGGACCGGGAGCGCCTGGCGATGCTGCCGCAGTTGGAGAAGGCGGCCCGGATCCTGGCGAAGGCGTCGAAGATCCTCACCGAGGAGCTGGACCTGGTCGCCGAGCACGGCACCGATCTGGATGTGGCCGCGCTGTGGGCGGCGGTGGAGGAGGCCGTGCCGCGTACGGCGGTCTCCTCGGCGGTCGCGACGGTGGAGGCCCTGGTGCCCGAGGACGACGGGTCGGCCGAGGCGGCGACGCGGGAGAAGCTGGTCCTGCGCTGCAACACCGTGCGCCCGTTCTTGTCGCTGCTGGGCGAGTCGGATGTGCTGGGTGCCGCGCCGGCCGGGCGGCGCATCCTGAAGGCGGTGCGCAGCCTGCCCGCGCTGTCCCGGCGCCGGGTCAAGGACCGGCCGCTGCTGCCCCGCGAGGTCGACGCCGAGCTGGTCCCGGCGATGTGGAAGCGCGCGGTGTTCTCCAACGCCAAACTGCCGCAGGGCGCGGTCGACCGCGACGCGTACGTGGTGTGCGTCCTCGAGCAGCTGCACCGCGCCCTGAACCGGCGCGACGTGTTCGCCTCCCCGTCCAACCGGTGGGCCGACCCGCACGCTCGGTTGCTGGACGGGCCGCGGTGGGAGGCGATGCGCGCGGATGTGCTCGCGGGTCTGTCCCTGACCGAGGACGCCGGCGAGCACCTGGCCCAGCTCACCCGCGCGCTGGATGCGGCGTGGCGACAGATGGCCGACCGCCTTTGGAAGCCGGCGCCGACGCGAAGGTGGAGATCGTCGTCCCCGAGGGCGGCGGACGCGCCCGTCTGTCGGTGGACAAGCTCGGCGCGGTGGGCGAGCCGGAATCGCTGACCTGGCTAAGTAGGTGTTTTCGAACCGGAGTGAGTGCGCGATGTTGCAGGTTGATCGTTGATTGAGCACGGCGCTGTTTGGTGGCAGACAAACTCGGTTGCGGCGGGACGGGGCACCCGGTGAGATTCGTTCATGGACGGTGCAACAGACGATGTGAACCACGCGATCGCGGGCGAGTTGCAGCTCATGGACCCGCGTGTCCGCGCCTCCCGGGAACTCGCCGGGCAGCTCCTCGATCCAGAGTTTGTGGAGGTCGGCGGGTCCGGGCGGCGGTGGACGTACGAGGCCATGCTTGCCGAACTGCCTGACCATCCGGGCAGTTCGCTGGACGCTCCCCGCTTCGAGCCCTCAGATATCTCGGGTGTCCTGCTCGCGCCGGGTCTGGTGCATCTGACGTTCGAAACCATGCTCGGCGAGCGTAGGACGAGGCACAGTTCGATCTGGCGCAAGGGAGAGGGAGCCGTGGGGTGGCGGATGTACTACCACCAGGCCACACGTGTGCCTCCAGGCGTTGAGTAAGCAGGAGTTCTCGCGCCCGGAGGCATTGGGCGATATCGAAGGTCATGCCTGTTCTGCTGCGCTCGCCACGCCTGGCAGACGAATTCGGTTGCGGTGGGGCCGGTGAGCCCGGTGAGGTACCTCCATGGACGGTGCCAGGGAGCAGGCGCGACGAGAGAGGGCAGGAAGAAGCGGTGCGGTCGCGGGGCAACCGGCTCCATGGCACGCGTTGGCGGTGCTCGCGGCCCTGATGCTGGCGGCCTTCACCTTCAATACTGCGGAGAACCTGCCGGTCGGACTGTTGGAACTCATCTCCGAGAGCGTTCGGGTGTCCCTGTCAGCAGTCGGTCTCCTGGTTACCGGTTACGGCGTGACGGTGGCCGTGGCGTCTGTGCCACTCGCCCACTTTGTGCGGGCTGTGCCTCGACGTCACGTGCTCACGGGACTGCTGGCCGCGTTGGTCGTGTCCAGTCTGGGTGCGGCGCTTGCCACCTCCTACTGGCTGCTCCTCGCGGCGCGGCTACTGACAGCGCTCGCCCAGGCGCTGTTCTGGGCCGTGATGGGACCGGTCGCGGTCGGCCTGTTCGCGCCCGAGGTCCGTGGGCGTGTGGTCGGGGCGCTATCCGTCGCTGGTTCGCTGGCCCTGGTACTCGGTGTTCCTGCCGGAACTTGGCTGGGCCAGCAGAGCGACTGGCGGGTGCCCGTCGCCACGCTGGCGGCTCTGGGTCTTGTCTCTCTGGTGACGATCGCTGTTCTGCTGCCGACCTCGCGTCCGGAAGAAGAACCAGCCGCCTACGGAACGAGCCCCGACGCCCGCCGGTTCGCAACGGTGCTTGTGGCCGGGGGTCTGTCCGCCACCGGGGCGTTCACGGGATACACGTACATGGTGAAGTTCCTGGGCGACGTGAGCGGGTTCTCCCCGAACATTGTCAGCGCCCTGTTTGTGGCTTTCGGCGTGGCGTGTCTGGCCGGGGTGAGCATCACCGGGGCATTGCTCGACCGCATTGCGCAGTCTGCGCTGGTGACAGCCGTGGCCACGCAGGCAGTGGGCATGCTCGGCCTGTATGCGGCCGGCACCGATCCGGTGGCCGCGGTGGTGTTCCTGGCGCTGATGGGCGGTGCGCTCGGGCCGGTGTTCATGACTACCCAGAACGCGATGCTGCGCTGTGCACCGGGCCGCACAGATATCGCACTCGCAGCAAACTCCGGTTCCTATAACGCCGGAATCGCGGCGGGCGCCGCGCTCGGGGGACTGATTCTGCCGCTGTCCGACGTGCGGGACACCTTCCTGGCCGGCGGGCTGCTGACCGCCGGGGCCTTCGCGGTGCTGCTCGGCGGGCGGCTGCAGCGTTACGGATCGGAGTCCGCCAGGTAGAACCGGCATCAGTGCCCGGTTGGTGGCTTTTTCGTCCACTGACTGGTGCGGGGACTTTTGCGAGTGAGGCGGCGGGTCATCGTGGTGATGAGCGCCCAGTTCAGGTGGGCTTCGGAGTGCTGGGGCAGACGTTCGTAGTCGCGTGCGTTGCGGCGGGCGTTCATGCACCAGCCGATGGTGCGCTCGACTTTCCAACGCCGGGGCAGGACGACGAAAACCTTGACGCCTTTGGGCCGGGAGACGATGCGCAGGGTGAGCCAGAGGCGGTCGCGGGCCCAGTCGACGAGGTCGCCGGCGTAGCCGCGGTCGGCCCAGACCTGGGTGATCTGCGGCTGGGTGAGGCGCAGGCGCCAGAACACGTCGCGGGCGGCGTCGCGGTCCTGGATGTCGGCGGGCGTCACCGTGATCATCACGGGCAGGCCGAGCGTGTCCACGGTGATATGTCGCTTACGACCATTGATTTTTTTCGCGGCGTCGTAGCCTCGGCTGTTGCGGCCGACCGTGGAGGCTCCCTTGACCGACTGGGAGTCGACGATCAGCGTCACCGGGTGCGGGCAGCGGCCCTTGCCGGTACGGATCCTCCGGCGGAGCTGGTCACGGATGTAGGTGACGACCCCGGCCCGGTTCCACCTCCAGAAGAACCCGTAAACCGTCTCCCACGGGGGAAGGTCCGCGGGCAGGGCCCGCCACTTCGCGCCGTTGTCGACGATGTAGCGGATGCCGTCGACGATCTCCCGCCTGGGCCACTTCTCCGGGTGACCGCCGGTCTTGGTCTGGCAGGCCGGGACCGGCAGCAAGGGTTTTAGGAGGGCCCATTCAGCGACGGATGTGTCGGAGGGGTAGCGGCGGCGTCGGGAAGCAGCGGGCATGGCGGGCTCGGCATGGGTGATCGGCGGTGGGCGGGGCTGTTTGGAGAGCTGGGCGAGGGTGGCGCGGACGCCGGTGAGCTGGGCGGTGGCGAGCTGGGCCCATTCGTCGTCGGGGTAGCGGGCCAGGTGCGGGTCGAGCGTGCCCGTGATCACCCGGGCGAGCCGGCCGAGGATCTGCCGGAACTGGCGCTCGTCGTACTCAATCCAGTCCGCGGGGTCGTCGGAGAACATGAAGCCGTCCACGCGGGTCCAGGTGATCGGCGTCAGGTTCTCCGCGGCGACGATGTCGCGGACGTGCCGGATGCCCCGGCCGACCTGCGCGCGGGTCAGACGGGTGGCGGCCATGCGCTGGTAAGTGTGCAGACCCGCGGGGCGTGCTTCCATCAGGGCGACACGGACCAGGTCGCCGTAGTGCTCGGCCAGCGGCCGGGCCTCCCGGCGCCGCGGCACGGCTACTCCTCGCCCTTGAGGAGCTGCACGAGCTGCTCGTCCAGGGTGAACTCGCCATTGTCGAGGGCTCCTTCGAGCCAGTCCGCCGCGGCGCGTACCCGGCCGATCTGCCGGCGGACGGTCTCGCGCTCGTCCTCGGTGAACTCCTGCCCGCGCATTTGCGGGACCAGTCGGCCCAGGGCGGCGACGAAACCGTGACAGGAGCCGACCAGGTCGAGGTACTCGATGGTGTGCTCGATCGCGCGGACGGCCGGAGTGCGTTCCCGGATCCGCTCACGCGTCTCGTTCGCGTTGTCGAACTGTGCACGGTTGACGAGCATCCGGGTGGTGTCGTCCCGCATCGCCGTCCGGGCGACCGCCGGCCGACGCAACAAGCTGGTCGTGACTTCCTGCGCGACCGTGTCGTCCCTGGTCAGCTCCGTGACAACCCGCACCCGCTCGGCCGGAGCGACGTGCTCGGTCACCGTCGGCCGCTTCAGCAGATCGGTGGCAACCTGCGCTGCGACCTCGTCATCACGGGTCAGGTCGGCGACAGCCTGGACCTTCTCATCCACCGTCACCGGGCGGTCGACGCGCTGGCCGACGACCCGTTTCGCGCCATCGGGCGTCCACTGCCTCGCGCCGGTGCGCGGGTTGAACGGCGCGTCTTCGATCGCTGCCCACCGCTCGCCCTCGTCCACAACCGAGGCCAGGACGCGATGGACCGTGAACGACACCCCCTCCTTTCGACGTCCCTTCGGCCACCGGTTGGCGGTGTAGCGCCAGTCCTCGACCGTCCGCCGTTCGACGCCGATGTCGTCCGCTGCAACGACTCCGTCACAGTGAACAGGTCGTCCGTGCCGATCGGCATCGACCCGCCCACCGACCTCATCGGCTCGATCTCCAGCGCCATGTCCCCCAGGGCGAACTGCGCGCGGGCGACCTGCGCGATCAGGTCCTTCGCCTGAGTGACGAGCTGTTCGTAACGCTGCCGGGTGACGTTCCCGACCCGGTCGGCCACGTCGGTCATGAAGACCACCGCCCTTGCCCGGGCCCGGCCCGGCCACCACGACGTGACCGATCAAAAGGGGCGCCGGCCCCGGTCACCGTCCACCGTGACGCGGGCGCGACACGCCGGGGCAGAGCGTGAACCAGGGGCACTCGAAGCACCGGTCAGTCGCCACCAACTTCCCTGAAGAACAAGGGCGTTCAAGGTGTTCGCGAGACGTTCGGCTACGGCGTTTCCGTAACGCCGTTCCGCGACGCCCGTCGCTGACGGCATGCCCGCACCCGGCAACGGTCCGAGCAGTACACCGCCGCCCTCGAACGCTCCACCCCCACCGTCCACGACCTGCCACATACCGGGCACTCCGCTTGCTCGCCACGCTGTATCGCGATGACTCGCTCACGGGTCTGCTGACGCCTCCGCCACTGCCTTGACCTGCACCGACCCGAACAGAACCGTGCCTCCGCCGCCATCGTCTGCGGCAGCGGATCACCGCACTCCTGGCAATACCGCCGAGCCGTCCTATCAGCCCCCACAGCCCAGATGATCCAGCCGTACACACCTCACGGCCAGGGATCAAAAACACCTTATAAGGAAGGCGACCGCTTCCATGCCGATGAGTCGATCGGCATCGTGGAGGCGGTCAAGACCCAGACCACCGTCGAAGCGCCCGTGGGCGGCGAGGTCGTCGACGTGAACAAGGCCCTCATTGACAGGCCGGAGCCCGTCAACGACGCCCCCTACGACGACGGATGGCTGATCGTGCTCCGCACGGACGGGCCGACCAGCACCGACGGCCTGCTCACCGCCGACCAGTACGCCGAATACATCAAGGACGAAACGGACTGACCCGGCGACAGCCGGGCTCACCCGTCTCCCCTTCGTCCCCGTCCAGCTCAGGTGCGCCCGGGTCGCCCAGCGGGCGCAGACCCCGGCCGGGCCGGCTCCGCCCGGGCCGCCGGCGTGTGGGTGCTCGCTTCCCAGCTCGCCGTCAAGCAGGGCCGCACCGAGACAGCCGGCCCGTACGCGGCCCGGGCCGGCGCCGCGGCCCGCCGCTCCGGAGACCGGGTGATGCTCGCCGTCGCGGCCCGCGCGGCCGCGACCCCAGCGCCGCACCGGCCCCACCGACGAAGCCCTGCACCTGCTGGACGAGGCGAGCACCCACCTGACGAACGGCTCGCGGCCTACGACCGCCGAGCTTGCCACCGATCAGGTGACGGTCCGCGAGCGCAACGAGCGAGGCCCCCCGGCTGTTGATCGAGAAACGAGCCGAAGGGATCAGGGACGGCACCGGATCTGTGAACGGGAAGGGCGGGCCGCGTTCCCGTCGGGCGGGACGTGGAATTCGGAGTTCGTGGAAGGTGCCGTCACGGAGCGTCGTGGAGAGCACGTCGACCCGTTGCCCCGCTCGGGTCCGAGATCAGTTGTGCTCCTCGTCGATGGTGACGGCGACCCCGTCCTCGACCTGGACGGCGACAGCGACGCTGCCCTTCTTGGCTGCGGCTTCGAGGTCTTCCTCGGTGCAGGGCGTGACGGTCTCCGCGTCACCGCAGATCCAGCCGGCGCCGTTAATGACGGTGTCGGTGGTGGTGAAGAACGCACGCTCGTTACCGTCGCGGCTGAGGGAGTACTTGCCCGGGGCCATGTACCCGAGCGTGCCGGAGAAGAGCCCCGACCTCTCGCCCTCGCCCATACCGTTGCCGCCGCCGGTACCGGTGCCGCTGTCGGTGTGGTCCTCGATGATGCTGACAGCCACTCCGTCCTTGACGTCGACCGTCGCTCCGAACCCCTTCTTGGCTGCGGCTTCGAGCTCCTCCTCGGTGCACGGCGTGGCGGCCTGGCCGTCCGCGTCACCGCAGATCTTGCCCGCGCCCTCGATGTCGGTGTCGTCGGAGGTGAAGAACGCCTGCTCCGTGTCGTTCGCGTCCGTGACGGTGTACTTGCCGGGGGCGAGGTAGGAGACCGTGCCGACCCACTTGCCCGACACCATGCCGCTCTTCGAGCCCTTCTCGCCCGACGGGGACTCGCTGTCGGTGCCGGTGCCGGTGCCACTCCCGCCGTCGTCGGACTTCCCCTTGGCGGCCGAGTCTGAGGCCGTGGCCCCGGTCGACTTGCCGCCGTCCTCCGCGTCCTCTCCCTGACAGGCGGTCAGCAGCATCGTCGTGGCCACCAGGGCTGCGGCGGCGAGGACCGACTTGCGGCGGTGCGTGCGAAGCATGGTTGGACTCCCCCTGCTGATGGTGATGTGGCCGGGCCGGACTGGTCATTTCCGGCTGGTCTCTGCCTTCGATCACCATCCTGAACGGTGCGGCGACCCCCTGGGAAGCGCGGTTACGGTGTCATGACACTCCTGTCGTGATCACGGGACGCCGCTCCTACGTCCACGAGTCCATGCGGCACGGCAACGGCTCGATCACCGCCCACGCAGCGTCAGATATCTCCCCATCCCTCACGACCAACCCAACGATCGGATGATCGGAAAGACACTGCCTAGCCCTGAGCGGGAGTCCTGGGCCGGAGGATCTCGTCCATGGACTCTTCACGCCACTGCTTGAGGAGTTCATGGAAGGCGAAGGCGCCGTGGGGATAGGCGGTCGGGCCGTTCGGCCGGCCGCGTCCTTCGCCGTTGTAGTAGCCGGGGGTGCACTCGGCGTGGAACCACTCGTGGTCGGGGGCGTCCTCGGCCAGGGTGGCGATCCAGGCGTCCTCGGCCTCGCGGGACGGTTCGATCAGGGCGCACTTCGCCTCGGCCGCCGCGACAAGTGCCGCGGCATGGACGGCGTGTTCGTCCAGCACATGGGTGAAGTTGACGCTGCTGGCGCTCTGCACCGAACCCAGCTGGATCAAGTTCGGGAAACCGTTGCTGGTGAAGCCGTGCAGCGTCCGCGGTCCTCGCTTCGCCCACTCCTGCTGCAGTTGCACGCCACCCGGTCCGCGCACCGGCAGCTTGCCGGAGTGGACACCGGAGACCCCGACGGAGAACCCGGTGGCGAAGATCAGGCAGTCGAGTCGGTACTCCGTGTCGCCGACCAGGACGCCGTGCTCGGTCATGCGCTCGATGCCGTGTGTGGCGGCGGTGTCGACCAGGGTGACGTTGTCCCGGTTGAACGCCTGGAGGTAGAGGTCGGAGAAGGTGGGGCGCTTGCACGCGTAGCGGTACCAGGGCTTGAGTTTCTCCGCCGTGTCCGGGTCGGTGACGATCCGGTCGACGCGGGCGCGGATCTCGTTCATCCGGGCGGCGTCCGCGACCTCGTAGGCCGCTTCGAAGGCCGCCCGGTCGCCCTGCCGGCGGAAGCTGGGCAGAAGCTTCTCCAGCAGGCCGGCCGATGCCGTCCACCGGTCCGCGACGAGGTCCTCCTCGACGGTCTCGCCGGAGACGATGCGCAGGAAGTTGTCGCGGCGCTCGCGTGCCCAGCCCTCGTGGTCGGCGCCGACGTCGCGGGCGGTGGTGCGGCGGTTGGCGCGCACGTCCACGGAGGAGGGGGTGCGCTGGAAGACGTAGAGGTGCCCGGCGTCCTCGGCGAGCTTCGGGACGACCTGCACGCCGGTGGCGCCGGTGCCCACGACGCCCACGCGCTTGTCCGCGAGGCCGGTCAGCCCGCCGTCCGGGCTGCCGCCGGTGTAGGCGTAGTCCCAGCGCGACGTGTGGAAGGTGTGGCCCTTGAACGTCTCGATGCCGGGGATACCGGGCAGCTTCAGTTCGGTCAGGGTGCCGGTGGCCGTGATGACGTAGGTGGCCCGGAACTCGTCGCCCCGGTCGGTGGTGACGATCCACGCCTCGGCGGTGTCGTCCCATGCCAAGGCCGTGACCGTGGAGGAGAACAAGGCGTCCGCGTAGAGGTCGAACTTCTCGGCGATGCGCACCGCGTGCCGGCGGATCTCCTCACCGGGGGCGTACTTCCACCGCGGCACGTAGCCGGTCTCGTCGAGCATCGGCAGGTACACGTGCGACTCGATGTCGCAGTGGATGCCCGGGTACCGGTTCCAGTACCACGTTCCGCCGAAGTCGCCGCCCTTCTCCACGACTCGGACGCGTGCGACACCCTGCTGGCGCAGACGCGCCCCCGCGAGGATGCCGCCGAATCCGCCGCCGACGACCGCGACGTCCACGCGGTCCCGCACCGGCTCGCGCTCGGCCACCTCTCCCGCGTACGGGTCGGTGGCGTAGTAGCCGAACTCGGCGTCGGCGCCGAGGTACTGCCGGGTGCCGTCGGGGCGGACACGCCGCTCCCGCTCCGTCCGGTAACGCTCGCGGAGTTCGGCGAGTGCCTCGGGAGACAGCTCCTGTGAATGGGTCATGTGGGGGGACCTCGTTCCTTCCGGTTCGCTGCCAGGGATGACCTCGTCCATGAACTGCCCTAGAGCCCACGGGACTTGAGCAGCCGTGCAGTACCGTAACAAGAACCGGACAGCGCTGTCCGGTTGGTGCGGAGGTTGCTTCCGCGAACTTCGGAACAGGAAGAGCGATTCTCATGCGACGACTCCCGACCCGGTCTCTCGCCGGGCTCGCCGCGATCGGTCTGCTGGCCCTCACGGGGTGCGGTACGGAAACGGGCGGTTCCCCGGCGGACAGGGCCGCCGGCGCGGACCGGGCCCTTCGTGCGGAGAAGGTCATGCGGCTGACGGAGGTCCACGAGCAGACCGGCATGACCCTGCTGGAGGGCCCGGTCTTCGACGAGGACGGCAAACTGCTCGTCGTCGATGTCACGGCGCCCGCGGGCGAGCCGAAGGTGCTGCGCGTGGACGTCCGGAAGAAGACGGCACACGCGTTCCACACCGACGACCGCGGCACCTACACCTCCGCCCAGTTCAGCCCGTACGACGGACGGATCTACCTGACCGACTTCTCCCACGGCGACATCGTGAGTCTGGCCCCCGACGGCAGCGATCCGCGGACGTTCTTCTCCGGTGAGGTCGACGGCGCGCGGATGAACCCCGACGACCTCGCCTTCGACCAGGAGGGCAACCTGTACATCAGCGACTCACGCGGCATGTCGGAGGGCGAGGAGAAGGGCCGTGTGGTGCGGATCGACCGTGAGGGCAGGGACGCCACCGTCCTGGCGGACGACCTGGCGTCACCGAACGGCATCTCCTTCGACGCCGACCACCGCGGGCTGTGGTTCAGCGAGCTGACGCAGAACCGCGTCTCCTACCTCCTCCTGGACGGCGAGGGGGGGTGGCTTCGCGGCACACCGCCGTCCGGGTCGACGCCGGCATCGCGCAGACCGACTCGATCGCGGTGGACGCGGACGGCAACCTCTACCAGGCACTGCACGGCCGGCCCGCGATGGTGGTGTACGACAAGCACGGCGAGCGCCTGGCGACCGTCGAGGTTCCGGGCCGCGCCGCCGAAGGGCTCGAATCGGCGACGAACGTGGCCATCACACCCGGCGGGACCAAGGCCTACATGACCGTCAGCGGACCCGCGGGCGGCTACCTGTACACCTTCGACGCACTGGCGGAAGGCATCCGCCAGTCCAACGGCGGCTGAGGCCCCTCACCCCTCGAAGGGCCGCACCGGCCCCACCTCGACGCCGAGCAGCCGCCACGCCGCCAGGGCCCGGCGCTCCCGGTGCTCGCGCGTGGGGCCGGTGACGGCACCGGAGACCATGCCGACGGCGATCATGAGGTCGTCCGCCTCCGCGGCGAGCGGATGGTCGTCCGGGAGGAGCCCGCGCAGCGCCCGCTCGACCCGCTGGGACAGGGCGAGGACGTAGGCGGGAGTCCGGGAGTTGCTGCCGGCCACATCGGCGTGCAGGACGCTCACGAAGGCGGCCGACTCCGTCTGGTGCCAGGTCAGCACACCGAGGACGCGGGGGAGTTCCGCATCGTCCGCCGCCGCTGCCCGCTCGATCTGCCGGACGTTCTCCTCCAGTACGGCGATCACCAGGGCGGCCCGGTCCGGAAAGTGCCGGTACAGCACGCCCTGGCCGACGCCGGCCCTGCGCGCGATCGCGGACAGGGGGGCGTCCAGACCGTGCTCCGCGTAGATCTCCCGGGCCGCGGAGACCAGAGCGGCCCGATTGCGGGGGGCGGCCTTGCGCCCCTCGTTCGCGGGCCGCCGCTCATCGGGTACGAGGTGCTGCGTCACCCCGAGAGGGTACAAGCACCGTTCGTCACGCGGCCGGAAGGGGCTGTGGCGCCCCAGGGCTCCAGCCCCGGGGCGCCACAGGAGGGGTCAGACGCCGAACGCGGCGGGGTAGTGGATGGTGCCGGCCGGGACGGGCCGGGTGTCGTCGAGGGCCAGGGCCATCATGGCCTCGTCGGGTACCTCGAAGGGCGCTCGGATGCCGAAGCGGGAGGCGGGGGTGAAGCCGAACCGCGGGTAGTAGTCGGCGTGGCCCAGGACGAGGACGAGGTTCTCTCCCATGGCCCGGGCGGCGTCCAGGGCGGCGCGGATGGCGGCGGAGCCGGCGCCGGTGCGCTGGGCGGAGGGCAGCACCGCGCAGGGGGCCAGGGCGAGGGCGGGCTGACCGTCGACGTGGCACCGGGAGAGCAGCGCGTACCCGGCCGGGGTGCCGTCGGGGGCCGCGGCGACCACCGACAGGCCGTCGATCCACGCCTTCGGGTCGGCACGCAGGGCGTCGACGATGCCGGCCTCGGCGGCGGTGGGGAAGGCCGCGAGAAGGATGTCTCGGACGGCGGGGATGTCGTCGGGGGTTTCGGGGCGGGCGGTCCAGGTGCTCATGGTTCCCTTCTCAGTGGTGTCGTGGGGGCGGAGGAGGTAGGCGGCGTAGGCGTAGTCGCTGCCGTGGTCGCGGCGCATGGCGATCTCCGCCCGGTGTGCGGCCAGGGCCTCCGGCATGCCGGGCCGCCGCGCGTCCGCTCGGGCCATGCGCCGGGTGAGCGGCGTGTAGTACTCGTCCCACCAGTCGCTTTCCGGCAGCGGCCAGTGCGCGACCACCCGGTAGCCGGCGGCCTGTGCGGCGGCGGTGTTCTCGGCGTGGGTGCGCAGCGGGTAGGCCGCGTCCCAGTAGGCGCGCACCGGGGCGGCGGGACTGGGCACGGTCCATTCGAGCTCGGTGACGACGAGGACACCGCCGGGGGCGAGCAGGCGGCGCCAGGCGCGCAGGGCGACGTCGAAGCCGACCGTGTAGACGGATCCCTCGGCCCAGATCACATCGAAGCTGTGCTCGGGCTGGGGCAACCGGTCCATCGAGCAGTTGACGACCGTGACCCGGTCGCCCAGGCCCCGGCGGGCCGCCTCGGCGGCGAGGCCGTCCAGGTACGGCTGGTGCAGGTCGACCGCGGTGACGTGCGCGCCGGCTTCCTCGGCCAGCAGCAGGGCGGAGCGGCCGGGTCCGCAGCCCGCGTCCAGCACCCGCGGGTGATCGGGCAGGGGACCGGCGAGCTCCAGCATGCGGCGCGTGGTGGTGTCCGAGCCCGGGCCCTGCCGGGGCAGGCCGTGGTGCAGGGCGAGAAGTGCCTCCGTCACCGGGTCGGTGCCGGGAGCGTGGCCGGATGTGTTGTCGGCGTTCTTCACGGTTGACGCTCCCGGAAGCGGTAGGTGGCTCGCAGATGGCGAGTGATGTCCTTCCGGACGGCCTCGCGATCGGCGCGCAGCCGTGCGTCGGTGCGGGAGGCGGCGTAGGCGTTCTCCCGCAGCAGCCGGCGGTAGCTGTCCAGACGGCGCCGGGGGATCACGCCCGCCTCGACGGCGGACAGGACCGCGCAGCCGGGTTCGCTCACGTGCGCGCAGTCCGTGAACCGGCAGTCCTGTGCGAGGTGCTCGATCTCGGCGAAGGTCTGCTCCAGTCCGTCCTGGGCGTCGTGCAGACCGATCGCACGCAGACCGGGGGTGTCCAGCAGGACGCCGCCGCCGGGCAGCGGGACCAGCTCCCGCCAGGCGGTGGTGTGCCGGCCCTTGCCGTCCGCCTCGCGCACGGCGCCGGTGGCCAGCCGGTCCTCACCCAGCAGCTGATTGCCCAGGGTGGACTTGCCCGCCCCGGACGGGCCGAGCAGCACGACGGTGCCGCTCAGGACGGCGGTCAGGGTGTCCAGGCCCTGCCCGGTCACGGCACTCGTGACCAGCACGTCCACGCCGGGAGCGACCTCGGACACCTGGGCCTGTGCCGAGGGCACGTCCGCGCACGCGTCGGCCTTGGTGAGCACCACGACCGGTTGGGCGCCGCTCTCCCAGGCCAGGGCGAGCATGCGTTCGGTCCGGCCGTGCTTGAGGGGAGCCGCGAGTGACACCGTCACCACGACCGTGTCGACGTTGGCGGCCAGAACCTGGCCGCACGAGGTACGCGAAGCGGACGAGCGCACCAGCGCGGTACGACGCTCCAGCACCGCGTGCAACACCGGCACAGCGCCGGTGGCGACAGGGCGCAGAGCCACCCAGTCACCCGTGCACGGCACCGACAGTGGATCACCGTGATCGGCGGCGCCGGGAATCTCGGCACGAACGGTGCCGGCGTCGGTGACCGCTTCGCACGAGCCGCGTTCGGCCCGTACGACGCGGGCAGGGATCAGCCCGGCGGCACGATGGGGTGCGAAGGCGTGCTCGCACGCCTCGTCCCAGCCGTAGTCCCCGAGGGAATACGGCTGAGCATGGTGTGAAAGGAGTTGAGACAACGTAGAGACCCTTGAAAAGGGGCCCCGATAGGCACAGAGCACTGCCTCCCGCGAGCGGTCACAGCTCTTGCGGAGGCATCGACGTCAGGTCAGACCGGGGCCCGGGACGTGAGGATGGTCCGGCGGGCACTGCACACGGCAGCGGCCTTCACGGCAGACATCAACTCACCTCCCACTTCTGGTCCCGCAGTCGACCCGGTTGTCTCTGCGGCACCAACGCTAACACGTTCGGTCCCCGGCGTTGGAGGAGACCGGGGAACGGGACGTCATCTCCCGACCTCTCCCGCGGTGATCTGCCGGCCTCGTGTCGTGTCGACCACGATGGGGATGCCGTCGGGAATCCGGCCTTCGAGGTCGCTGAGCAGACTCTCGATCGGAGGCAGGTCGCCGGGGCCGCGCACATGGACGTACAGGGTTCTGGACCGTGCGTCGACGCTGGTGACCATCGCGCCCGGGCTGTGCGACAGCCATCGCTCCGCGGAGCTCTTGGTCCGGGCGGTCCATGTGCTGAGCAGCACGGTCGTCACCGTGTTGGCGCCCAGGGGGAGCAGGACGGCCAGGAAGAGCAGTCCCAGCATCAGGTAGGCACGGCGTGGCGCTCGCCCGGTGCGTCGCGCGGCCGTTCGGGTGTATCCGAGGGCAGCGAAGACGATCATGCCCGCGAAGACGAGCGCGAGGAGGTTGGACAGGAAGAGCACCAGGGCGCCCAGGGCGAGCCACCACGATGTCTGGCCGGCGCAGACGCCCGTGACCACGAGGGGCGGGACAAGGGAGATGGCGATGGCCACTCCGGGCAGGACGGCGGCGACGTCCTTGCGGGCCAGCGCCACGGCGCCGGCGAAGCCGGTGGCCAGCGCGGAGATCAGGTCCAGCAGTCCCGGCGATGTCCGCCCGGAGACCTGGCTGTTCGTCAGCAGGTTGTAGGACTGGGGTACGACCAGTGAGGCCACCGCGCCGATCAGGATCACCAGCAGGCACCCAAGTGTCACGAAGGCGACGGCGGTGGTGCGACGGCGCTGTACGGTCCCGAGGGCGATGCCCATGATCGGCGTGGACAGCGGTGCGATGATCATCGCACCGATGACGGTGGCGGTGGAGTCCGTCAGGATCCCGCCCGCGGCGATGACGGACGACAGCGTGAGCATGGTCCAGAAGGCCGACTGCTTCGCCTGGCTGTCTCCCGACGACAGATCGAGGTCCTGTTCGAGGTCCTCCAGACTGCGGCGCTGTCGGTCCGGCAGGATCCTGTCGCGGAGTTGGCCGGGCATGTGCCCAGTATCCGGACCGGAACGCGTCGGGCGCGGCAGGGACACGGCCGAGGGCGAGGGCGAGCAGTGCGGTCCCGTCGGTGCGGGGGAGAGAGACGCGGGCCGGCGGGGGAGTCGTTGACGGCGGGGACGCAGACCCGCCCTCGCCCTCGCCCGCGCCGCACGGAGCGGAGGCGCCGAACGGGCGACGGAGGCCCGGTCGGATTTCGGAGCCTGTGATGAAGTCCCGGACCATGCGCGTCCCTTCCTTTGTGTGGCGCGCCCACATGTCCCGCCGTCCGTCCGTCCGCCTAGCGTGAGCACACCCGGTGCGCGGGACGGCACCGGGCGGACGCGCCATGGGCGCACGAACCGGAGAGGCCGGGGCATGGCTGACCGACGGAGTCCGGGCCGGTGGCGACTGCGTGCCGCCCGGTTCATGGCGGTGGCAGGGGTCGTCACGGCGGCTGTGGTGGCGCCGCACGCCACCACGAGCGGCGCGACGGCGGCCGCCTCCGCCGCACCACCCGCGTACCTCACCCTGGAGGCGGCCTACGGCACCGGCACCGTCACCAACGGCTGGGACCGTGTCGAGCGGTACCTCGACACCACCAGCGGATTCCGCATCGAGGGCTACCCGCCGGACGGCCGCGGCGACCAGGACGGCAAGCGCGTCACGTACTTCGGCGGCGTGTCACGGCCCTCCTCGGGCACGTTCCTGCTCTACTCGGCCCCCGGCTGGAACACCGGCAGCCGCACCACCCCCGTCCTCCTCGTGCACGGCGCGAACGACACCGCGGACCGTGCCTGGGCCAACCCCGGCGAGTCCGGCGGCTACGGCTGCGGCGCCCTGACCTGCCCGTCCACCGGACTGATGCAGTACCTCTCCGCGCGCGGTCACCGGGTCTTCGCCGTCGGCTTCGCGCACAAGCAGGGCGACAACCTCATGCAGGCGCAGATCGTCGGTGACGCGATCGCCGTCATCAAGGCGAAGCTGGGCGTCGACAAGGTGGACCTGGTCGGCTGGAGCAAGGGCGAGATGTCGACCCGCGCGTACGTGTCGTCCGTGAAGCCGAGCTGGGGACGGGCATACGCCGGAGACGTACGCCGGCTGATCACCCTCGGCGGCCCGAACGGCGGCTACGACTACCCCTACGCCCATGGCTGGGCTCACGACTTCTCCATCTGGCCGGAGTGCGGAGGCAAGGTCAACGCCCCGTCCCCGCACTCCCGCATGACCTGCTACGGGCAGTACACGGCCCACCCGGAGTTCTCGATGACACCGTCCGGCGGCTACGACAACTACCCCGGTCAGCGCCAGATGCTGGCCCGCTGGGACGGGGTGTACGGAGTCGACGGCGCCGCCCAGGACTGGTACACGACGTACTACGGCGGGCAGGGCTTCTACACCGCCGGCAGCGGCATCCAGGCCGCCATCGACGCCGGTTCACTGATCAAGCCGCTGCACGACGCCGGGGTGCCGGCCTCGGTCACGACGTACCTGCTGGCCGGCGGATCCCCGGATGTGCTCGGCATCTTCAACGAGAACCGCGGGCCCAGCGACGGTGTCGTCTTCATCGACAGCGCGCTCGACACCACCGGCATCCCCACAGTCGGCGGCAGGGAGACCATCCTCGGCGCCAACCACCTCGAACTGGGGTGGAACTCCTCAGCCGCCGCCCAGGTCGCCACCTGGCTGTCCTGAAGGACCCCACATGACCACGCTCCGCACCCGCCGCGTCGCCACCGCCCGACTGACCCAGCAGATCACCGAGGCGAGGGACGAGGGCGAAGCCGTCGTCTTCGTCCACGGCAACGTCTCCTCCTCCGCGTTCTGGCACACCACCCTGAGCGGACTGCCGGACCGCTACCGCCCCGTCGCCGTCGACCTGCGCGGCTTCGGCGGCACCGACCCGCTGCCCGTCGACGCCACACGGGGCCTGCGGGACTACACCGACGACCTCGCCGCACTGCTCACCGCCCTCCGGATCGACCGGGCACATCTGGTCGGCTGGTCCATGGGCGGCGGCGTGGTCATGCAGTATCTGCGCGACCACCCGGCCCGGGTGCGGTCCCTCACCCTCGTCAACCCTGTCTCCCCCTACGGCTTCGGCGGTACGCGAGGAGCGGACGGAACCCTCAACTTCGCGGACGGGGCCGGATCGGGCGGCGGCACGGCCAACCCCGAGTTCGTGCGGCTGCTCGCCCAGGGCGACCGCGGCGAGGACTCCACGTTCTCACCGCGGTCCGTCCTGGCCGCCTGCTACGTCAAACCCCCGCTGCGCCCTGAACACGAGGACACGTACGTCGAGTCCATGCTCACCACGCGCACCGGCGACGATCACTATCCGGGCGACAGCGAGGCATCCGCCAACTGGCCCGGGATCGCACCCGGCACGCGCGGCGTGCTCAACTGCCTCGCCCCGACCCACTTCCGCATCGACGACCTGCACCTGATCGGCCACAAGCCGCCGGTGCTGTGGATACGAGGCGAGGACGACGTCATCGTCTCGGACACCTCGATGTTCGACCTGGCCCACCTGGGTGCGGTCGGCGCCGTGCCGGGATGGGACGGCACACCGGCGCAGCCGATGGTGGCGCAGACGCGTCACGTCCTGGACCGTTACGCGGCGGCGGGCGGCAGGGTGCGGGAGGTCGCGGTGGCCGACGCCGGGCACGCGGTGCACCTCGAACGCCCCGAGGAATTCCGCGAGGCGCTGCTGGGGATCCTGTCGGCATGACGGTGTGCGGTACACGGCAGGGGGCGGTCCGCGGCCGCACCTCTCCCGACGGAGTGACGTCCTTCCTCGGCATCCCGTACGCCGCCGCGCCCTTCGGCGCGCGGCGGTTCCGGGAGCCCTCCCCGCCCGAGCCCTGGACGGGGGTGCGCGACGCCACGGCCCACGGCCCGACGTCGCCGCACGCTCCCTACGCCCCGCCCTTCGACGCCCTCATCCCGGAGAACGGCATCGAGGGTGAGGGCTGTCTGAACCTCAACGTCTGGACCCCGGCTCCGGAGCCGGGCGCCGGGCTGCCCGTGATGGTGTGGCTGCACGGAGGGGCGTTCACCAACGGCTCCGGCTCGACGTCCGCGTACGACGGCGGCGCCTTCGCCCGCGACGGCGTCGTCTGCGTCACGCTCAACTACCGTCTGGGGACCGACGGCTTCCTGCACCTTCCCGGCCGCCCCGACAACCGGGGTCTGCTCGACCAGATCGCCGCCCTCCAGTGGGTCCGGGACAACATCGCCTTCTTCGGCGGAGACCCGGACCGGGTGACGGTCTTCGGCGAGTCGGCGGGCGCCATGAGCATCGGCGTGCTCCTGACCACCGAAGCGGCCCGGGGCCTGTTCCGAAGGGCGATCCTGCAGAGCGGGGCCTGCCACCACTTCCTGCGCCCGTCGTCGGCCGCGCTGATCACGGCCCGCCTGGCGGAGAAACTGGGCATCGAGCCGACCCCGGAGGCGTTCACGGCCGTCCCCCTGCCGGAACTCCTCCCGGCCCAGGCGGAACTGCGCGCGGAAGTGAGCGCCCGCCCGGATCCGGCCCGCTGGGGCGAGGCGGCGTTCAACATGATGCCCTTCGAGCCCGTGCGGCCCGCTCTTGTCCTGCCCGGCCCCGACTGCGAGGTCGAGCTCCTGATCGGCAGCAACGCGGAGGAGTACCGCCTCTTCCTGGTCCCGACGGAACGCCTTCACACCCTGTCCGAATCCACGCTCCACGCCATGACCGCGGCCTACGGCCTCGATCCTGCCACGGCCCTCCCCGTCTACCGGGCCGCCCGCCCCGGCGCCACCCCGGGCGAACTCCTCTCCGCGGTGGCGACCGACTGGTTCTACCGCATCCCCGCCATCCGCCTCGCCGAGTCCGTCCCGGCCTCGTACCTGTACGAATTCTCCTGGCGCTCCCCCCAGTTCGACGGAGCCCTCGGCGCCTGCCACGCCCTGGAACTCCCCTTCGTCTTCGACCGCCTCCACGACCCGTCCTACGCACCGATGCTCGGCGCCCACCCACCCCAGGCCCTCGCGGACGCCATGCACGGGGCGTGGGTCTCCTTCGCGAAGACGGGAAGCCCCGGCTGGGAGCCGTACGACACCACGACCCGCACCACGATGACCTTCACCACCCCCGCGGCCACCCCGGTCAGCGACCCGCGCACGCAGGAACGACTCCTGTGGGACGGCGTGCGCTGAGCGCGCCGCTGCGGTCGGTCGCTCAATACGGAGATCTCGGTGTTCGCGCTGAGGCAGCCGACCAGTCGCCGTACGACCAGTGCCACCACTCCGTCGGATAATTGACCAAACCAGCAGCGGCCAGCGCATCTCCGAGCATCCGGCGGTTCTCGTGTGCGGAGCCAGCTCGGGCGGCGACACGTAGCGGCTCGCGGGACGCGGCCGAGCACATCCCTCCGGCCGGCCTCATCGACATCAAGAGCAGGCTGACCGACCCCGGTGCCTACTGGAAGCAGGAGACCATCGGTGCCGCCGGTGAGGTCGTGCAGCCGGGCCAGTTCACGGGCAGCGGGGACGTTCAGGAGTTCTCCTGCGGCAGGGACCACAAGGGGGTCTTCAACAGCGAGAAGCCGGCGTACCTACACCCTCGCGCACGTGTTCATGCTGGCCTGGCCCTATGGATCACCGGATGTCCACACGGGCTACGAGTTCAGCGACTTGCGCGAGATCGCGAGCATGGTCGGGTTCGCAACATCACCGGGGACGCCGCCGTGACCAATTGGTGGGGCGACGGCGGCAACGCCATTGCGTTCGGCCGTGGTGACAAGGCCTACGTGGCGAACCACGAGTCGTCCCCGCTGACCCGTACCTACCAAGGCGACCGAATGCGGCAAGATCACGGTGAACGGCACCTGGCGCAGCTGAACCGGTCCCACCCTCACGGTCCCGCCTCCCCGACGGTCGGCCCTGCACGCAGCCCCACGATGCGTGCGGGCGCTGACGCATGACCGCGGCTTGTCGGCCTGGATGACGAGGGCGGGCTACGTCGGGCGGCGGAGGAGAACAGTCCCAGCGGTGGACGTATCCGGGTGGGGGAGGCGTGAGGCTGGCATTCCTGTCGGGGGAGAGGCGGCTTCAGGTGGAACGCTGGGATCGGGCCGGGCGGTGCGCGGCATACGGGGCGGCACTGGCGCTGGCGCCGTACTTGTTGATCAAGGTGTCGTGGGTGGCCGGCTCGCTTCTCGGCGTGACGCCGATCGGAGAGGGTTTCAGCCAGGCCGGATGGGTGCTCCTCAACACGGTGACCATCGGCATGGCGGGGATCGGGATCGCGATGGCGCTCGCTCTGGTGCGGCCCTGGGGGATGCGGATACCGGGGTGGCTGGTGGTGTTCTGCGCCTGGACCGGTTCGGGGTTCCTCGTGTCGATCCTTCCGTATGCCGTGCTCAGTGCGCTGCTGGATGCTGCGCGTGGCGGCTCGGGGAGGGGTGGCGGCGACGAGCCCGCCATGCCCGGCTGGGAGGCCGCGTTGGTCCAGTTCGGCTTTGTGGGGACGGGGCTGGGGCTTGCGGTCGCGTTGCCCGCCTACCTGCGGCGTCGCTGGCCGGACGCCTTCATGGTCCAAGTGGGGGACGGTGCGGACGGTCCCGGTGCGAGGGCACCATGGGCGGCTGTCGTCGCCGCCGTCGTCGGGCTGGTCTGGCTGTACTGGGCAGTCGGCGGCACGCTCGGAGCCTCGGGCGCGGAGGAGCGGGACACCAACGCAAATGTGCTGACCGGCGTCGGCGCCTTCTGGGCGCTCGCCGGCTCGGCCGCCGTCTGGATGCTCGCCCGGCCACGCCCCGCCCGGCTGCCTCGCCGGCTCCTGTTGGCGCTCGGCTGGCTCGGGTCGGGCTCGCTGTTCGCGTGGAGTGGCTGGAAGCTTCCCATCACGCTGCTGGTCGCGCTGGTCCACCCGGCCGACGCCGATCCGCCGGAGAATCCCGCCGTCGCCGCGGTGCTGCATCTCGCCGCCGTCGTCGCAGGCATCGGCATGCTGAGAACACTCGTCAACTCGCGCCTGCACATCACGGCCTGAGACCAGCCTGGCGGGGAACTGCCGGCACACGCCGAGGTCGGCGAGATCGGGCCTCGGCGCACCCCATGCCCTGCCGTCCGCAACGGCCGATGCCGGCGATGTGCCGGAGGCGTAGGGCGTGAAGTGCGCGGGAGTGTGGTCGATGGGCAGGTCCGGGCGCCAGGCGGTGAGGATCTGGGCGCTGCACACGAACAGCCCGTGCGGGCCTACGGGCGCGGGTGCATCCGGCCTCCGGCCAGAAGCGCTGCAGGTCAAGGACCAACCGGGCATGAGCCTGCAGCGCCGCCGCTGCCATGATCCTCAGCCCGCCACCAGTTCCGCCGCGAGGAACCCTTCCACTGCCTTGCGCGCGCGGCGGTCGAACTCGGTGTACTGCGCCTCGCGCTCGGCTCCGGCGACCGCGTCGCCGACCAGCAGATTGCCCTCGGCGTCGAGGCGCTGCGGGCGTTCCTCGGCGTCGGGGAGGAGGGCGACGGAGGAGTGGGAGAACCCGCAATAGTAGGCGATGCCCTCGCTCAAGTTGGTCTCCAGCACGGCCTGCATTCCTTCCGTGATGGGATCGTCAGAGGTGGCACCGGCCAGGCCCAGCCACAGCATGCGCTTTCCTGCCAGGCGGGGCTTGCTGCGGCCATAGGCGAATCCGTAGTTCCACACTCGATCGATCCAGCCCTTGAGGAGGGCGGGCACGCTCTGCCAGTACACGGGGAACACGGCGACGACCACATCGGCGTCGAGGATGCGCTGCATATGGGCCCGGACTTCGTCCGAATACAGCTTCTCCCGATTGCCCCAGTCGGGCTGGTCCGCCACGTTCATCCGCGGGTCGAACCCTTCCGCGTGCAGGTCGAGCAGGTCGACGTCGTAACCGGCGGTCTCGAGTTGTGCAGCGGTACGGCGGGCGGTGTGCGCCGTGAGGGAATCGGCGCGGTGGTGAGCGACGACCACGAGGGCGGTTCTGGCTGCGCTGTTGCGGTGCGGCATGGTTTCTCCCGGCTGGTCTCGGTCGGTTCTGCCAGTCCAGTACACGCGTGATCGATTGGATGATCCATGGGAGAAACGCTTTGATGCATAGGAGCACGTCTACGATGGTGCCCGTGGATCCTTTGAGTTCTCTGCTCAGTGGCATCCGGGCCGAGGGCTCGGTCGTCAGCCACGCCGTCCTGGAAGCGCCCTGGACCATCCGCTTCGCCGACGGCGCCCCGCTCACCATGGTCAGCGTGCTGCGCGGCGGCGGCACCCTGCTACTGCCCGATGGCACCCAACAAGCGGTCGGTGCCGGCGACACGGCCATCGTGCGCGGCCCCGACCCGTTTCACCTCGTGGATCGACCGACCTCCTTCGACCGCCCACACGTCGAGTACGAAATCGCCTGCTTCACAGCAGATGCCGCATGCACCGCCCAGGACCTCGGCGGCATCCGCTGGGGCAACGATCCGGACGGAGCGACCGCACTGATCGTGGGCGCCTACCGGGCCTCGGGCCATCGCCATGAACGACTGCTGCGCGGCTTGCCGCCGGTGCTGGTGATCAACGAGGCCACCGAAGTCTGCGCCTGGCTGGAGACGGCCGCCGCCGACGCCGCCCGGCGCTCGGCCGGCTCGCAGGCGCTGATGGACCGACTCCTGGACTGGGCCCTGGTGTGCACACTGCGCTCCTGGTTCGAGCAGGCGAGTTCGGACGCCCCGGACTGGTATCGCGGCCTGGCCGACCCGATGCTCGCCCCCGCTCTCCAAGCCTTCCACGCCCGGCCTTCCCAGAGGTGGACGGTAGCGGCGCTCGCCGCCGAATCCGGTGTCTCCCGGGCGCTGTTCGCCAAACGCTTCACCGAGGTGATGGGCCGCCCACCGCTGACCTACCTGACCGAATGCCGCATGGACGAGGCCGAGGCACTCCTGTCCGACACCGACCTCGCCATCGCTCAGATCGCCAAGTCCGTCGGCTACGCCGATGCCTTCGGCTTCAGCGCCGCGTTCAAACGCCATCGGGGCATGAGCCCCAGCGTCTTCCGCGCCGCAGCGGCCTGACGCCGATCTGCCTTGAGCCGATCAGCACTCGACGACGTCCTGACCGAAGTCGCCGAGGCGGCCGCCAGGATCTCCGGCCCGGCCGCCGAGACGATTCCTGCCACAGGGCTTCGTTGAGGCTCAGTCCCGGCCTGCTCGCGATGGCGGCGATCCCATTCATTCGGAATCCTCAGCGGCCACCGTGGTGCCACGCGTCCAGCCGGCCCACACGTCCAGCACGCCCGGCTGCAGGTTCTGGTACTGCGACGAGGACGGCTACCGCTGCTCAGTGGGACTGCCACCGCTTCTACCAGCTGGGTGGGCCGCGCCGGCGTCGACGAATACGGCGGCTCCTACGAAGGACGCAGCCGCATCCCCCTCGAGGTCGTCGAGGCGGTCCGCTCCGTGTGGCTGTTGCGGGCCTTGCGTCCGGAGTGGGAGAACTGGATGCCAGGTACGGTGCCCGGTTTGATTCTGGTCCCGCGATCCACTGCTCGTGTCCTCGGGTCCTCTGTCCATAAGCCGTCAGCCCATCGACGAACGTACCCCCCAGCGCGCCTCGGAGCGCTTGCCTGGGCCAAGGATCCGCAGTCCCAGACCATTGTTGAAGGCGTTCGACGCGCATGTGTACGGCTCGATGGCCAGGCCCTTGCGGCGCCGCTCGACGACCGGCAGTGTGTCGCCGGTGTAGACCTGCAGGTAGTCGCAGGACTTGTCCAGCCATACGGAAATGCGCACGCGGCTCATGGGGGATGTCATGTGTACCCAGGCCAGGCCGTCCCGGTCGCGGCTCAGGCCGGCGAACCCGGTGTCCATGACAGTGTCGCCGACAGGCCGGGGGGAACGGAAGTCGTACGGGGTGTTCTGCACGGTGACCGGCGGCGTCTTCGGGATGCTCCGGTCGTTGGTCAGGAAGTGGGTCCGGGCCGGCAGCGTCAGCACGATGTCGTCGATGAGCTCGGTGCCGAGCGTGAAGTAGGGGTGCTGGCCCATCCCGTACGGGACTCGGGTGCCGCCGAGGTTCTCCACGGAGTTGGTCACGGTGAGGCCGTGTCTGCCCAGCTCGTAGGTCTGCCGCAGCTTCAGTACGAACGGATACCCGGGCTGGGCGTGTGTGGTGAGCCCCATGACCAGGCGCGAATCGCTCTGTTCGACAGGGAACCAGTTGACCCACCGGGTCAGCCCGTGGATGGCGTTCTGGGCCTGTGGTTCACTCCAGGGCAGCTCCTGCGTGACGCCGTCGAACACGTAGGTGCCGCGGTCGATGCGGTTGGGCCAGGGGACCAGCAGCTGACCGTAGGACGAGCCGGTCGGGTAGTCCCGGGGGCCGAAGGTATCCAGGAGCTCAGTTGCACCGACACGGTAGGACAGCAGGCCGGCCCCCAGTTCGGTGACCACGACCCGCTGGTCGCCGTAGGAGATCTCGTACTGCTTACCCGACAGCGAGGAGCGCCCCCCGGCCCCCAGGCCTCCGGCGGGAGTGCGGCTGGCGCACGAGGTCATCGCCAGACCAGTGCCTACGGCAGCCGTCAGAAGAGTACGTCGCTCGAAATCGGACGCCATGGCACCCCTTCAAGAATCAGCCGTGCTACCCGGAACCGGCTGCGTCGACGGCATGTGGGGGACTCACGACCGTCCAGCAACATGACGGCCCGACGAACCGCGATACCCCCGGGATACCAGGCCGGCTCTTCCGGGCAGGGCGCCACTCCGGCCTGTTCATCCGATCGCGTCAGTTCACCTGCCGCGGCAGCTGCCACTCACGCCCCGCCGCAGGCTGCTGCACAGTGGCCTGCCCGCCGGTCCGGGTCGCTGTCGCGGTCGTGCGCCGGGTGACGGCCGCGCCTCGCGTCCGTCGGACGTCGTTGCCGTGGCCGATCGTGGAGGCGAAGGACTGTTCCTGGAGGCCGCCGTCCGCATCTCTCCAGCCGCGGAGATGAGCCCCCGAGCAGTCCGGGTCGGTGTTCACCGCGTCGGAGGCGTCGAGCATGTGTGAGGTGGGGAAGCGCAGGTCGGTCGAACTGATGCCAGGGATCCTGGACATGAGGCTCCTCGCCTGACGAATTCACGGGTAACCTAGAGATCGGATCTATCGGCCGTCAAGGTGGGTGGAGGTTCGACGTTTTTCGTGACTGAGACCGCTATGCATCCGATACATGGGAGGTCTGACGAAGTCGGCTCGACTCGACCCGTTCGGGAGGCTCTCATGCACATGCCCCGCCGCACGTACCTCGCGTCGGCCGCCGAAGCCGAGGAAGCGGCCCAGGAGGTCCTGAGACGGCGGCTGCCGGACCACAGGGACCGGACCGGGCTCCGTACGGTCGCGCGCCACGATGGGCAGGACGCCTTACGGGTGTCCGGGCGGACGGGACGGATCACGGTCGAGGGCACCAGCGCCGGTGCGCAGCTCGACCGTCTGCCGCGGCGGCTCCCCGGCGTCGGCACTCCACTGGCCACCGCGAACCTCGCCCCCGATTCGCGTTCAGCGACACGGGTGAGGGCTGCGCCGGCCCGTACCGCGACCGGCCGTACTGGGAACACGAGATCGACGTGCGTCGATCCCCGACCGGCCCGTGGTCTTCATGAGGAACCCGGACACGGTCGTAGGGCCGTACGACGACGTCCTCGGTCCACGCGGATCGGTCAAGACGGACCGGGAGGTCGGGCCGGCCGTCGTCGTGGGCCGGACCGCGCGCTACCTGGAGGGCCCCGAGGACGGCCTGGCCCACATCGCAGGATTCCCCGTCAGCAACGACGTCCCGGAACGCGGGTCTACATGGTTCTCAGGCCCGGCGACGTCATCGACACCGGCACACCGGCCGGTGTCGTCCTCGGCCTGCCCGGCACGCCCCACCTGCGCCCCGGCGACATCGTCGACCTGTCCATCGACGGGCTCGGCAGCCGGCGCCAGACCTTCGTCCAAGCCTGAAAGGCCGCACGCACATGACTTCGGTCAGCGCCAGGATCACGGCCGTCGAGACTCACGACATCCGCTTCCCCACTTCCCGGGAGCTGGACGGCTCCGACGCCATGAACCCCGACCCCGACTACTCGGCTGCCTACGTCGTGCTGCGCACGAACGCCGAGGACGGCCTGGAAGGCCACGGGTTCGCCTTCACTACCGGACGGGGCAACGACGTCCAGGTTGCCGCCATTGACGCGCTCGCACCCCACCTCGTCGGACGGGACGTGGACGCCCTGTGTGCCGACCCCGGGTCACTTGCTCGCCATCTGACGGGCGACAGCCAGCTGCGCTGGCTCGGCCCCGAGAAGGGCGTCATGCATATGGCCGTCGGGGCGGTTGTCAACGCGGCGTGGGATCTTGCCGCCAAGCGTGCCCACAAGCCGCTGTGGCGTTTTCTCGCCGATGCCACACCGGAATGGCTCGTCTCGCAGGTGGATTTCCGCTACATCGCCGATGTGCTCACTCCCGGCGACGCGCTCCGCCTCCTGACTGCCGGCAGAAATGGTTCCGACGCGCGCCGGGAGCGGCTGCTCGCACGCGGATACCCTGCCTATACGACGTCGCCCGGCTGGCTCGGCTACTCCGACGAGAAGCTCACCCGCCTCGCCCGCCGTGCGGTGGCCGACGGCTTCACCCAGATCAAACTCAAGGTCGGCGCCGACCTGGAGGACGACATCCGGCGCATGCGCACGGCCCGGTCCGCCGTGGGCCCCGGTATTCGCATCGCGATCGACGCCAACCAGCGGTGGAACGTTCCCGAGGCCATCGAATGGACCAAAGCGCTCTCGGAGTTCGACCCTTACTGGATCGAGGAGCCGACCAGCCCCGATGACATCCTCGGCCACGCCACCGTCCGGGCCAACGTGACCCCTGTCAAGGTCGCCACCGGGGAGCACGTCCAGAATCGGGTCGTCTTCAAACAACTGCTCCAGGCCGGAGCCATCGACTTCCTCCAGATCGACGCCACCCGCGTCGGAGGCGTCAACGAGAACCTCGCCATCCTCCTCCTCGCCGCCAAGTTCGGGGTACCCGTGTGCCCGCACGCAGGCGGAGTCGGCCTCTGCGAACTGGTCCAGCATCTGTCGATGTTCGACTACGTCGCCCTCTCCGGCACCACGGAGAACAGAGTCATCGAATTCGTCGACCACCTGCACGAGCACTTCGTCACGCCAGTGCTCATCCGAGACGGTCACTACCAGGCACCGGCGGCGGCCGGGTTCTCCGCCGAGATGCACCCCGGAACCCTTACCGCCTACGCCTACCCGAACGGCACCTTCTGGACCGCCGACCGAGCCCTCACACCGGAGACCTCCTCATGACACAGCCGACCGCCCTGAGCGGCCTGAAGGCCATCGTGACCGGCGGCGCCTCCGGCATCGGCCTCGCCACCGCCGAACTGCTCGCCGCACGTGGCGCCGATGTCGCCGTCCTCGACCTCGAACCCGGCGCAGCTCCCTCCCCGCTGCGCCGGTACCGGGCAGACGTCGGCGACGACCCCTCCGTGCGGCGCGCCGTCGACGCAGCGGCCGCGGACCTCGGCGGCATCGACATCCTCGTGAACAACGCCGGCGTCGGTGCGATCGGCACCATCGAGGACAACGACGACGCCCAATGGCGGAGAGTGTTCGACATCAACGTGATGGGAATCGTCCGCACCAGCCGCGCCGCGCTGCCCCATCTGAGGCGCTCCCGCTCCGCCGCCGTGGTCAACACCTGCTCCATCGCGGCGACCGCCGGACTGCCGCAGCGCGCCCTCTACAGCGCCAGTAAGGGCGCCGTGTTGTCCCTGACCCTCGCGATGGCCGCCGACCACATCCGTGAAGGCATCCGTGTCAACTGCGTCAATCCGGGCACGGTCGACACCCCTTGGGTGGGCCGTCTGCTCGCTGCCGCACAGGACCCGGCGGCCGAACGCGCTGCCCTGGAGGCCCGCCAGCCCTCGGGACGTCTCGTCACAGCGCACGAAGTGGCCGAAGCGATCGCCTACCTGGCCGGGCCTGCCGCAGGCTCCGTCACCGGATCCGCGCTTGCCGTGGACGGCGGAATGGCCGGTCTGCGGCTGCGTCCGGCAGCTCACTGAAAGGCATCTCATGCATGCCCCCCATTTCGCCCGGACCACGCTCGGACCGAGTGGCGTGCCTGTCACCCGGCTCTCCTTCGGGGCCGCGGCCATGGGAAACCTCTACAGCGAAGTGACCCCCGCTCAGGGCGCGGGCGCCGTGGACGCGGCCTGGGACGCGGGAATCCGCTACTTCGACACGGCTCCGCACTACGGGCTCGGGCTCTCCGAGAGGCGGCTCGGCGCAGCCTTGCGCCCCCGCCCCCGCCGCGACTACGTCCTGTCGACCAAGGTCGGCCGCATCCTCCAGCCGATCCCGGTGAAGGGGGACGACCTCGCGCACGGATTCGCCGTCCCTGCCGACCATCGCAGGGTCTGGGACTTCAGCGCCCGAGGCGTACGCCGCAGCATCGGCGAGAGTCTGCGCCGCCTCGGCCTCGACCGGATCGACGTGGTCTACCTGCACGATCCCGACGACCACATGGACCAGGCACTCAAGGAGGCCTACCCCGAGCTGGAACGACTCCGTGCGGAGGGTGTCGTCTCCGCCATCGGAGTCGGCATGAACCAGACGTCGCTCCTGACACGCTTCGTCCGCGACACCGACGTCGATGCGGTGCTCTGCGCCGGCCGGTACACCCTGCTGGACCAGGACGCCCTCGGCACCCTTCTGCCCGAGGCACAGGCCCGACGCAAGAGCGTCGTCATCGGAGGCGTGTTCAACTCCGGCCTGCTCGCAGACCCCAAGCCCGGTGCCACCTACGACTACCGGGCAGCGCCCCCGGAGCTCGTGCAGCGAGCCCTGAGCATCCAGACCGTGGCCGAACGCCATGGCGTGCCACTGAGGGCTCTGGCCCTGCGCTTCCCGCTGGGGCACCCGGCAGTCGCCACCGTGCTCGTCGGCGCACGTTCCCGGTACGAGGTGCAGGACGCGGCGGCGATGCTCGCCACCTCCGTGCCCGATGACCTGTGGGCCGAGCTGCGCGAGGAAGGACTCCTGCCCGCCGATGTTCCGGTGCCGGAAGGAGAAACGCCGTGCGCATAGCGCTCTTCGCCACCTGCCTCAACGAGCACTGGAACGATCGTGCTCAACACCGACACGGCTCTCCCGCCTCACGGCCGGCGTTCCGCTCACCTCATATCCGCCCCGTCCTTGTCTCCCCGCACGCAAAGGAAAGCGCATGAGAGTCGCCCTGCACACCAAGGTGCGCGCCGACCGGATCTCCGAATACGAGGCTGCGCACCGTCATGTACCGGACGAGCTGACCGAGGCCATCCGAAACGCGGGGGCCACCTCCTGGACCATCTGGCGCAGCGGAACGGACCTGTTCCACCTCATCGAATGCGAGGACTACACCCGGCTCATCGGCAGGCTGGAACACCTTCCGGTGAACGTGGCCTGGCAGGCCCGCATGGCCGACCTCCTCGACGTCGTGCACGACTACAGCAGTGACGGCGCCACCGCCGGCATGACTGCGGTCTGGTCCCTGTGACAGCGACCGGCCTCGTCGACGCGCATCACCACGTGTGGGACCTCGCCGTCCGCGACCAGGACTGGATCCGCGGCGAGGAGCTCAAGCCCTTGAGGCGCTCCTTCAGCCTCGACGATCTGACACCCGCGGCCCGCGAGGCCGGTGTCACCTCAACGGTGCTGGTCCAGACCGTCACCGTCGCGGAAGAGACGCCCGAGCTCCTCTCGCTCGCGGAAGAAGGCCGACTCGTCACCGGAGTCGTCGGCTGGACCGACCTGACCGCCCCGGACGTCGACGAGGCACTCGCGCACCTGCGGAACCTGCCCGGTGGCCGGCACCTCGTGGGCATCCGCCACCAGGTGCAGAACGAGCCCGACCCGGAATGGCTGCTCCGCCAGGATGTGCTGCGCGGGCTGGCCGCGGTCGCCGCAGCGGGCCTCGCCTATGACCTGGTCATCGTGGAGCGGCAGCTCCCCGCAGCGATCCGAGCCGCCGCCCTGCTGCCGCAGCTGACCTTCGTCCTCGACCACGCGGGCAAGCCGGCGATCGTGACGGGAGAGCGAGAGCCCTGGGCCGCTTACGTGCGGCGTTTCGCCGCACTGCCCAACACCGTGTGCAAGCTCTCGGGGCTGGTGACGGAGGCCCGCTGGGACTCGTGGACCATCGACGACCTGCGCCCGTATGTGCAAACGGTGCTGGACGAGTTCGGCCCCGATCGCGCCATGTTCGGGTCCGACTGGCCGGTGTGCACCCTGGCCGCTTCGTACAAGGAGGTGACGCAGGTCATGGCAGACCTCACTTCGGACCTCGAAAAGCACGAGCGGTCGGCCGTCTTCGGCACGACCGCTCGCCGTACTTATGGGCTGCACGATGCGCCGACGGGCTGTGCCGGCGCGACGGGACCAGGTCCGAGCGACCCGCATCACGACCCACACAGCCCGTGAAGGACGCGCCCCATGGCCCTGCGGCAATGGTCCCCCGAGCACGGCTCGTCGTATTCATCCACTGGACATCTACGCCGTCGACGGCGTAAAGGGTCAGCGGCGGTACGCGGCGAACCGCCCCCGGACCTGGCCGGCGGTGAGTGCCTCGTCCCAGGTGACGACCTCGTCGAGGTCACCCCGCAGGCTCACCTTCGGGGTTCCGATCGAGCGCATCGGCAGCGGCACGGACGCGTCGATGGTGCCGACCCGCGTCCCGTCGGCGTACAAGGTGGTGCGTCCCGGCTCGGCCACCCAGGTCAGCTGGACCCACCGGGCGAGCGGCAGCGTGTAGTCGAAGCTGTGATCGGCGTCGCCGTAGCGGGTGAAACCGACCTTGCCGGTGCCGTACTGCTGCAGCTTCAGGGCGCCGGACTCGGAGCTGAGCAGCACCTGATCACCGGTCCGTTCGGTGAGCCTGACCCAGGTGGACACGGTCCACGGTTCGGCCACGTCCAGACCGCCGAAGCCCACTCCGTCACGGTCGTGGTCGAAGCGGAAGGCCTGACCGCGTACGCCGTCGTCGACCAGCTCCGGATTGTTGATGATGTACGAGGTGCCGGGCAGGCCGCCCGCGATGTCCTCCGCCATGATCGTCTGGGGTGGCCGGCTGGCGTACGTCCATCCGCTGGGGTACGACGCCTCGTCGAACGTCCAGTGGTGGCTGGGCCGTCCGTCGTCCACGCGCGGCTTCTCGGGGGCCGGCCGGACGCCGGGTGGATCGCCGAGGCGTGTCACCAGGGCCCGGAAGCCGGCCACGGAGCCCGGGGTCGAGGAGCCGTTCCAGGTCCGGTCGGCCAGGATGGCGCGCGGCATCGCCATGTGCTGCTCGAAGTAGCCGTCTTCGGCCCAGAAGTTGTAGTCGGCCCAGTTCATCACGCTCGAGCCGAGCATGTCCGGCGCCGTGCTCGGCGCCCATGTGTCGTACATCCAGGACTCGTTCGGATACAGATTGTGGTAGTTGTTCGGGGTCACGTAGAACGGCCCGATGGCGATTTCGTCATGACCGGGGATGGCCGGTTCGCTGCCCGTGCCCTCCCAGGTGATGAAGACGACCGGGCCGTGCACCGTCTGCTGCGGTGCGTCCATGTGTTCGGATCCGTTGTAGACGGCGGTGCGTTTGCCGTTCTTCGTCACCACGTCGTCGAGGGTGTTGATGTAACGGTTGAGGAGATCGCCGAGCGTGCTGACCTCCGGGTCGTCGGCCAGGAACTCCTTGACCCGGGGGCAGTCGCCGAGCCGGCCGGGGACCTCCTCGGCGCCGATCGAGAACAGCGGGGCGTCGAACCAGCGCGTGAACTCGTCCACGATGGCCTTCGTCGTCTCGACCGCCTTCTCACTGGTCATGTCGATGATCCAGTCGGGAGTGAGATGGGAGTGGGTGTGGGCGCCGGTGCACGGGTTCTCGCCCGAGCCGAAGCCGATGTCGAAGGTCTTACTGATCGCCGTGGCGTGCCCGGGGATCTCCAGACCCGGCATCACCTGGACGTGATGGCGGGCGGCGAACGTCTTCAGGTGCTCGATGTCGGCGCGGCTGTAGCTGTGGTCCGGGTCGGCCAGGCCCGGGAACCTCGGGCTGTACAGGCGGAAGCCCTCCGACTCGGAAAGATGCAGGAAGAGGGTGTTGAGCTTGTGGTCGCCCATCCGCCGGACGAGGTTCTCGAGGTAGCCCATCGTCCAGTACTTGCGGCCGGCGTCGAGGTGCACCATCCGCATCCGCTGGGTGGGCCGGTCGGTGCTGCGGGCGCGTGGCACGTCACGGTGGCCCGAGTCGGCGCGCAGCGTCTGCAGCAGTGTGCGCGTCCCGTAGTAGAGGCCGTGGGTGGTGGCCGCGTCGACGCTGATGGCGTCCGAGCTGTCGAACCGGTAGCCCTCGGCGCCGAGGTCGGGATCGTCCGTCAGCCGCAGCCGGATGTCGCCCCGGCGCGGTTCCACGGGCGCGCTGGTGACGGTGAGCCGCAGGCCACTGACCTGCTCGACCTCGCTCTGCAGTTGGGTCGCGAGCTGATGCGTGGTCTGGCGGGCGGGTCCCGGCAGCTCCTGCTGGCCGGACGGCATGGCCGTACGGGTACGGGACTGCGGGGCGACGATGATCCGGGAGCGCTCGGTGAGGGCGACAGTGCCGCCGAGGGCGTCCCACTGTGTGGGTCTGGGAACCACCGGTGGTGGTGGGTCGGCCTGTTGCGAGCCGGGCTCGTCGGCGACGGCCGGGGAGAGGAAGGACCCGGTGAGGACCGCGAGAATCGCGGCGAGCACCGGTATGACGCGACGCATGGCGCCTCCGGGGTGGCGGTCGACAGGCAGGGTGAGCGCAGAACGGCCGGCACCATGGGGTGTCTCGGCCGCTGGGTCGCTGATTCACCCAATGTTCTCTGCCGATTCGTGGGCTCATGAGGGGGCCGGTCAGCTGGAAACGTAGAGAGACATCCGATGACTGTCAAGGGTGCGGAACGAGTGCCGATCCATGGTGCGACGATCGGTCGGTAGGTGGTGTGACGAGCCGCCGGGGTGACCCGGGGTCGCATCGTGCCGTACGGCGAACCCCTTGACGATGGGCGCCGGTTCACGAGTAGCCTGTTGTGGTCTAACTGGTCTAGGCCACTTGGAGGGCTTGTGGCAGGACGCTCCATCGCCTTCGCAGCACTCGCCCTGACCGGCTCCCTCGCGATCGCAGCCTTCCCGCCCGTCGCCCGGGCCGCCGAGCCACCGGACGCCCACGTCACCGCCGCGGCGAACAGCCGCCCCCTGCCGTCCGTCTCCCCGACGCCGCAGTCCATCTCTCGCTCGGGCGACGACGTCACCGTCACCGGCCGTGTGCTCCTCGTCGTGGACGAGCACACCGACGCGTCGGCACGTGACCGCCTCGTCCGTGAGCTGAAGAAGCACGGTGTCGCGCGCGTTGACAACGTTTCCCCCGGCGCGGTTCCGCAAGCGTCTCAAGGGCTGCTCACCGTCAGGCTGGGAGCCGCCGAACGCCCTGACATCGCAGCCGCGTTGGGTGACACCGCCGTACCCGCCCGTGCCGAGAGCTACGCCTTGAAGGTCTCCGCGCGGGACGCGCAGGGGGAGGCACATCCGGACATCGCGCTCGGCGGCACGGACGCTGCCGGCCAGTTCTACGCCGTGCAGACGCTGCGGCAGTTGTTCCAACGTCACGATGACGACTGGACGGTGGCGGGTGCCCAGGTCAGCGACTACCCCTCGATGCCCCTGCGCGGCAGCATCGAGGGCTTCTACGGCCCGCAGTGGACGGCGGCCGAGCGACTGGACCACATGGACTTCCTCGGCGAGATGAAGTCCAACACGTACGTCTACGCGCCGAAGGACGATCCGTACCACCGCGACAAGTGGCGTGAGCCCTACCCCGCGGTAAGGCTCGCCGAGCTCCGCCAACTGATCGACCGTGCCCGGGCCGGCCATGTGCGCTTCACCTTCGCCGTCTCACCCGGCGCGTCCATCTGCTACTCCGACCCCGCCGACACCGAGGCACTCACCGACAAACTGCAGGCCATGTACGACGCGGGCGTGCGGTCCTTCTCCATACCGCTGGACGACATCAGCTACACCCGCTGGAACTGCCCTGGTGACGCGGAGAAGTTCGGCGCGCCGGGACGCGGTGCGGCGGCGCGCGCCCAGGTCGGCCTGCTGAACGCGGTGCAGCACGACTTCGTCGCCGAGCGGGAGGGGGTCAATCCGCTGCAGATGGTGCCTACGGAGTACGGCGACCTGACCGACACCGCGTACAAGCAGACGATCCGTGCCACGCTCGACCCCGCGGTGCAGGTGATGTGGACCGGGACCGACGTGGTGCCGCCGCAGATCACGAACGCCCAGGCGTCCAAGGCCGCGGAACTGTTCGGCCGGAAGGTCTTCGTGTGGGACAACTACCCGGTCAACGACTTCGCCCGGACCGCGGGCCGACTGCTGCTGGCGCCGTACGACAAGCGTGAGCCCGGCCTGTCCGACCACCTCAGCGGCATTGTCTCCAATCCGATGAACCAGCAGGCCGCCAGCAAGCTCGCCGTCTTCACGATGTCGGACTTCTCGTGGAACGACCGGGGCTACGACCGCGACCGCTCCGCACGCCAGGCAGCCCTCCACCTCGCCGCGGGGGACAGCCGCACGGCCGATGCGGTCCAGGTGTTCGTCGACCTCAACCACATGGCCCCGACCTTCGGCTCCCAGCCGTGGCAGCCCCAGGCTCCGGTGTTCGGCGCCGCGGTCGAGCGCTTCTGGCAGGACCACGGGAGCGACGCGGAGCGGGCGATCGCCGAGTTCCGCCCGTCCGTACGCGCCGTCGCACAGGCGCCGGGCATCATCCGCGAGGGCGTGCCCGACAAGCTGTTCCTCTCCGACGCGTCCCGCTGGCTGGACGCCACACAACTGTGGGGGCAGTCGATGGAGCACGGACTGAACGTCCTTGCCGCACTCGCTGCCCACAACGCGGCCGAGGCGGCGCAGGAGCGCCAGTCCATGGACTCCCTTGCCGCCGCCGCGTCGCAGATCATGGTCGATCCGGCGGAGCAGGGCCGGCACGGCCCGGTGAAGATCGGCGATCCGTTCATCGAGGACTTCGTCGCGCGCGTGGCGAACCTCCACGACGAATCGATGGGACTGCCACCCCTGCGTGAGCTCGCCCGCGGAAAGCAGGCGACGCAGATCTCCGACTACGAGTGGGGCGGGGCGTTCCCCTTCGGCGCCGACAAGTCCGTGGACGGTGACCTCTTCGACTTCTCCACCACCAGCGGCCGAGAGGCACAGCCGTGGTGGCAGGTCGACCTCGGAGCGAGCGCGGACCTCGAGAAGATCGAGATCTACAATCGGACGGACTGCTGCGCGGAGCGGACGAAGGACTACTACGTCCTGGTGTCCGACCAGCCCTTCTCGGGAACGCTCGCGGACCAGCTCGGCAAGCCGGGCGTCTGGAGCCACCACGAGACGGACCAGGCCGCAAGCCCCACCACGATCGCGACCACGGCCAGGGGCCGGTATGTGCGGGTGTGGCTGGCCGGCACGGACCCCGTCGAGCTCAACATGGCCGAGGTCCAGGTCTACGGCCGTGTGCAGGAGGGGTGACGGCGGCGTCGCCCGTACGGGCTCGGTGAGGTGCGGCCGTGTCGGGCCCGTGGAGTGCGTGCGGCGTGTGCGGCGCCGTACGGGCTATGCCCTGGTGATGGCTCCGCTGCGGGCGAGGAGCAGACAGGCCGCACCCCGCGCGTGCTCCGTGTCCCGCCACGGTGCCACGGTGATCTCCAGGTCCCGCAGCGGCTCGATCGCCCCTGCGACGGCCGCGGCGGTGAAGGCCGGGCCGAGGTGGGGCCACAGCACGAGGCTCTCGCCGATCACCTTGACCGCCTTGATCGCGAGGACGTTGACCACGCCGGCGACGCTGCGTCCCAGTAGCTCGCCGGCCTCCTCCAGGACTGCGAGCACCGCCGGCTCCCCACGTTCGGCGGCGTCGACCAGTTCGGAGAGCCCGTACCCCGGTCCGAGCTCGACGCCGGCGCGTCGGGCCCGTTCCAGGAGTGCCGTCTGCCCGACGAAGGACTGCAGACAGCCGCGGTTGCCGCAGTTGCAGCGCGGCCCGGTCCGGTCGACCGGCAGATGGCCGAACTCGCCCGAGAACCCGTCCGCGCCGCGCTGGACGCGTCGCTCCAGCACGACTCCCATACCGAGACCGTCACCGATGCCGAGGACGAGGAAGTCGTCGTGATCACGTCCCATGCCGAACAGCAGCTCGGCCGTCGTGCTGGAACGAAGGTCGTTGTCGACGAGAACCGGCACGGGCAGGGCCCGTCCGAGCTCAGCGGCCAGCGGCAGATCGTGCCAGTCCATGATCGCGGAGAGCCGCACGACGCCCGAGACCGGATCGACCATGCCGGGGACCGCGACGCCGACCCCGCGGATGGGCGTGGTGTTCCGCCGCGCCTCGATCTGCTCCTGCAGCACCCGGGTGAGCAGCGCAACCGGTGACTCTGCCACCCGCAGGGGGAGACGGAACTCGTCGGTGATCTGCCCGTCGAGCCCGACCACGACGCCGGCCAGATGGTCGATGGCGACGCGCAGGCCAAGGACGTGGGCGGCGGTGGGGACCAGTTGAAGCGGTACGCGAGGGCGGCCCTTGCCGGAGGAGGCGTGGGGCTTCAGTTCTCGGATGAAACCTTCGCCGATGAGCCGCCGGGTGTGGTCGGTGACGGTCGCGGTACCTACACGCAGCAGTTGGGCGATCTCCGCCCGGCTGAGCGGTCCGGCTGCCCCGAGCAGCGCCAGGATCTCGGTCTGGATCAGATCCCCAGGTGCCGGGCGTTGTGCCTTCACGTCATCCCCTTTCGGTCTGTGAGCGCGTCGAGTTGGAGCCCTTGACGTCCGATCTTTGCACCTCTACCGTCCCAATTTACTCGGGCCCGAAAAAATACTCGGTCACACCCCCCTTCCCCTACCGGGTGTCGAATGAGGAGGTCAGGCAATGCGTTTGCGTGCCGTGCAGTGGGCCAGTGTCGCGGCGGTGGGAGCACTCGTCGCACTCTCCGGGTGTGCGGGCACATCCGGGGAAGAGTCGGGAGGGTCGAAAAGGTCGGATGGATCGGTCACCCTGAGCTGGCAGATGTGGGCCGCCGGAGCGGATGAGGAGAAACAGCTGAAGCACCTCGCGTCGCTCGTCACCCGTGAGTACCCCGACATCGAGCTGGACCTCAAGACCGCCCCGTTCAAGGACTACTTCACCAAGCTGCAGACACAGGCCGCGGGCGGCGACCAGCCGTGCATCGTGAGCATGCAGAGCCTTCGGCTGTCCGGTTTCGCAGACCTCATGGAGCCGTTGGACGACCTCCAGGGCGCCACCGGCACGGACGGCTTCGAACCGGCCGCGCTCGAGGCCCTGCAGTGGGAAGGCAAGCAGTACGCGCTGCCGATGGACCTCGCCAGCATGCTCATGTACTACCACAAGGATGCGTTCGCGAAGGCGGGCCTCGCCGAGCCGAAGCCCGGCTGGACCGTCGCGGATTTCGAGAAGGCGGCGAAGTCCCTGACCACTAGCGGGAAGACGGGCTTCGGGCTCTCCTTCTCCGACCTCCCCATGCTGACCATGGCGCTGACCTACAACGGCGCCCGCCCCGTCACCGCCGACGGCAAGGCGCAACTCGACGACCCCGCCATGATCGAGGCCTTGACCTGGTACTCGGGCCTGGCCACCAAGGACGGGGCGGCGAGCATCCCGGCCAGCTCCAGCGACGGCGGATGGGCCGAGACCCAGTTCGTCAACGGCAACGCGATGATGGCCGTCGACGGCACCTGGAACCTCGGTTCCACCTCCGCACAGGCGAAGTTCAAGGTCGGCGTGGCGCCGATCCCCGCCGGACCCGACGGTTCGAAGACCTACGTCGCCAACTCCGGCTTCGGCATCTCCAAGAGCTGCGCCTACAAGGAGGAAGCGGTCAAGGCGCTGTCCGTGCTCACCGGACCCGAGGCGCAGAACTACCTCGCCGGGCAGGGCCGCGTCTCTCCCGCCCGCACCGCGGCGCAGCCGGCGTACGAGAAGTTCCTCACCCAGCAGACCGGCGGGAAGACCGAGACGGTCGAGGCCGGGATGGACGCCGTCCGCGACGGCCTCGCCGGCGGAGAGCCGTTCGTGGGAACCCGGAACTGGGACGAGGTCAACACCCTGTTCAGTCAGTATCTGCTCGAGGCCTACACGGGGTCGACGACTGCCGAAGCGGCGCTGACGGCCATACAGAAGAAGGCGGAACGCTGAACCGTGGCAACACGACCGATCGAGCAGAGAACCCGGCCCGCGCCCGGCTTCGCCGCCCGGCCGCGCCCGCGCCGCCGCGGCGGACCCGGTCGCCGGGAACGCTGGTACGCCTACGGCTTCCTGTCCCCGGGGGTCCTCGGGCTGACCGTCTTCACCCTGTTCCCGGTGGCGATGGCCGTCGTGATGAGCCTGTACGACTGGCCCATCTTCGGCCAGCGGTCCTTCCTCGGACTCGACAACTTCCGCTACCTGCTGCTGGAAGACCCCGGCTTCCTCGTCTCCGTCCGCAACACGTTCCTGTTCACCGCGCTGTTCCTGCCGCTCAACGTCGTGCTCTCCCTGGGCCTGGCGTTCTGGATCTCGGGCAGCCGCTGGCAGCAGGTCTTCCGGGTGCTCTTCTTCATTCCCGCGATCACACCGATGGTGGTCAACGCGGTGATCTGGAAGATGCTCTACCAGCCCCAGGGCGTCATCGCCCACTACCTCGACAGCTGGTTCGGCATCGCCGCCCCGAATTTCCTCGCCGACTCCGGCACGGCGATGATCTCCGTGGTGGTCATGAGCGTCTGGCAGGGCATCGGCTACAACCTCATCGTGTTCTCGGCCGCCATCGACGAACTGCCGCGCTCGGTGCTCGAAGCCGCGGAGATCGACGGGGCCCGGGGCCTGAGGAAGTTCCTGCGCGTCCAGCTGCCGCTGATGTCACCCGCGGTCTTCTTCGTCACCACCATGACCATGATCACGTCGTTGCAGGTGTTCACCCAGACCTACATCCTCACCAAGGGAGGACCGGGAGACTCGACGGTGACGATGGTGCAGAACGTCTACGAGAACGGCTTCGTCTCGCGCGACCTCGGTGTGGCCGCCGCAGGCGCGTGGCTCCTCTTCGCCGTCATCCTGCTGATCACCGCCGTGCAGTTCCTCGGCCAGAAGCGGTGGGTGCACTATGAGCACTGACAAGGTCCGCTGGACCCCGCGCCGTCTGGTCTCCCATGTGCTTCTCATAGCGGTGACGCTGCTGTTCCTGGCACCGGTCGTCTACGCCGTGGCCACCGCGCTCAAGCCGCCGGGGGAGACCTTCGCCGACCCGGCCTCGCTCATCGGCTCCCACCTGCGCTGGCGGAACTTCGCCGACATCTTCGACTACCTGCCGTTCCAGCGGTTCATCCTCAACGGACTGCTGGTGGCCGCCATCGGCACGCTCGTCGTCCTCACCGCCTCCTCACTGGGCGCCTACGCCTTCGCCCGGCTGAGGTGGCGTGGCAGGGACGGCCTCTTCCTGGTGTTCCTCGCGACCCTCATGGTGCCGCAGGAGGTGCTGGTGGTCCCGATGTTCATCCTCATGCAGGAGTTCGGCTGGGTGAACAGCTACCAGGCGCTCATCTTCCCCTGGGCCTTCACCGCGTTCGGCACGTTCCTGCTGCGGCAGTTCTTCCGCGGAATCCCGTACGAGCTGCAGGAGGCCGCCACCCTCGACGGCTGCTCGCCCCTGCGCACCTTCCTCTCCGTCATGCTGCCGATCGCCCGCCCCGCGCTCGGCGTGCTCGCGGTCTTCACCTTCATCGGCTACTGGAACAGCTTCCTGTGGCCCCTCATCGTCGTCAACGACGTCAGCGCGCTCGGCACGGTGCCGCTCGGCCTGGAGCTGTTCTTCGGACAGAACGGCAGCCAGTGGCACCTGGTGATGGCCGCCTCCGTCATCTCCCTCGTCCCGACCCTTCTGCTGCTCATCGCACTGCAAAAGCACCTGGTGAAAGGCATCGCCGCCACCGGTCTGGCCGGCCGCTGACCCCTCACGCCGCGGTCCCGGCCACGTCGGCCGGTCGCGGCTCGCCGCGGCCACCAAGGAGGATCCCCTGCTGCGCTTCGACCAACGCACCGGTCCCGACTTCGGTGCACAGACACCCGTTTACCCGTCCGCCTCCGTGCCACGCTGGTACAGGGACGCCAAGTTCGGCATCTTCCTTCACTGGGGCATCTACTCGGTGCCCGCTTGGGGCACGCCTCGCAACCCCGGCGTCCAGACCCCCGTCGAGCTGGAGTTCGTCCACCATCCGTACGCCGAGTGGTACGCCAACACCGTGCGCATCGCCGGATCGCCCACCCGCCGGTTCCACGAGGAGACGTACGGCGTGGGCACCTCGTACGAGGACCTGGCCGACCTCTGGACGGCCGAACGCTTCGACGCCGATGCGTGGATGTCCCTGTTCGCCGAATGCGGCGCACGCTACGTCGTGCCCACGGCCAAGCACCACGACGGCTTCTGCCTCTGGGACTCGGGTACCACCCCGTTCACCGCGGCACGCCGCGGGCCCCGCCGCGACCTGCTGGCCGAAATGAGCGGGGCCGCACGCCGCCACGGTCTGCGGCTGGGAGTGTACTTCTCCGGCGCGCTCGACTGGCACGTCAGCGCGTTCCCGCCGATCCGCTCGCTGACGGACCTGTTCGAACTGCGCCGCAACGACAGGGCCTTCGCCGACTACGCACACGCACAGCTCGTCGAGCTGGTCGAGCGGTTCAGGCCCGACTACCTCTGGAACGACATCGACTGGCCGGACGACGGAAAGGGGCGCGGCGACCGAGACCTGGCCGCGCTGTTCGCCCGCTATCTCGATGAGGTGTCCCACGGCCTGCTCAACGACCGCTGGGGCGTGCCGTACCACGGCGTGCGCACACGCGAGTACCTGACCGAAGACGAGCCGTCCGAGCGGGTGTGGGAGGCATGCCGGGGACTCGGGCAGTCCTTCGGCCACAATGCGGTCGAGGAGGACCGGCATCTCATCGGCGCCACCGAGCTGATCCAGCTGCTCGTCGACACCGTGGCCAAGAACGGCAATCTGCTGCTCAACGTGGGCCCGCGGGCCGACGGCTCGCTGCCCGAGAGCCAGGTGTCGCGGCTGCGCCGGCTGGGGGAGTGGCTGCGGGTCAACGGCGCAGCGGTCTACGGTACCCGGCCATGGCGCCGCCACACCGACGTGGCCGGTCATCCCGTCCGCTACACGACGCGCGAGGAAACCCTGTTCGTGACGGACCTGGCGCCGGGCGAGGGACGGCTGACGCCGGCCCGTGACGTCGCCGAGCTCGCCGCCGGCCGCCCCGCGAGCTGGCTCACCGCAGGCGGCCACCGGAGAGCGGTGACGGACCCGGACGGCACGGTGGTCGTGCCGGAGGAGCTGCGGGGGGCGCCTGCGGCCGTGCTCGCGATCGAAGGAGGCGCCGCATGACGCAGCGGCACCGGGCAGCCGAGCCGGTCGTCGTGCGGTGCTCGGACAGACACGCGGCGACGCGCTGCACCCGTGGCGCACAGCTGGGACTCCTCCGCCGGAGGAGTGACGGTTCACTGACACACTGACGGAGCTGTCACGATGACTTCGCAACGCTGGTTCACCGAGGCCAAACTCGGAATCTTCATCCACTGGGGCATCTACAGTGTCGACGGCGTCGCCGAGTCCTGGTCGTTCTTCGACGGCAGGATTCCTTACGACCGTTACATGGCGCAGCTCGACCGATTCACCGCCGCCCGCTTCGATGCGGACGCATGGGCGGACCTCTTCGTCCGCGCGGGCGCCCGTTATGCCGTGCTCACCGCCAAGCACCACGACGGAGTCGCACTGTGGGACACCGGTGCGAACGATCTGTCGGTGGTCAAGCGGACCCCCGCCGGACGCGACCTGGTCGCCGAGTACGTCGCGGCCCTGCGCCGAAGGGATGTGAAGGCCGGCCTCTACTACTCCCACCTGGACTGGTCCCATCCGGACTACGCCACACTGCGCAGGCCCGACGAGGACCCGGCGGAACGCGGCAATCCCTACTCGATGCCCGCTCCCGGCGAAGAGGATCCGCCCCGGTGGGGGAACTTCCTGGACTTCCACCGGGCCCAGGTCCGCGAAATCCTGGAACGCTTCCAGCCCGACCTTCTGTGGTTCGACGGAGAGTGGGAGAGAACCCCCGGACAGTGGGGAATGGACGCTCTGGCCGCGGAGATCCGTATGCGCTCCCCGCACACCGTCGTCAACGGCAGACTGACCGGCCACGGCGACTACGCGACGCCCGAACAGGGCGTGCCCGTCGAGCCACCCGCCGGCCCATGGGAGCTGTGCCTGACCATCAACGACTCCTGGGGTTATCAGCCCCGGGACACCCGCCACAAGTCGCCGAGGCAGCTGGTCCGCATCTTCGCGGAGACCATCGGTGGTGGTGGCAACCTGCTCCTCGACGTGGGTCCACAGGCCGACGGCACCATCCTCCCGGAGCAGGTCGCCCGCCTGGAGGCCCTGGGGGAGTGGATCGGCCGGCACTCCGCCGCCGTCTACGGGACGGATCGAGGGATGCCGCACGGCCACTTCTACGGCCCCTCGACACTCTCCGCCGACCGCAGGACGCTGTATCTCTTCGTCTTCGACCGCCCCAACGAATTCGTGGTCCTGCGCGGTGTACGCAACGCGGTGACCTCGGCGCGGGTGCTCGGCGCGGACACAGACGTGCGCCACGAGCGCGTCGGCGGCCTCGGCGAGGTACCCGGGTGGGAGTACATCCACCTCTCCGACGACGACCTCGACCCGCTGTGCACCGTGCTGGCCCTCGAACTCGACGGCGAACTCGACCTCTACCGGACGCACACGCGAGATCAGGCGGCGTCCGATGGGTCGCATGCGGTCACCGGCCATGACCACACCTGACGTCGGGCACGGGCGGCCACCCCGTAGGCCCCGGCAACCACCCCTGTCAGCTCGCGGAGGAGCCATGCCAGCACCCCGTCCCGTGATCGCCGTCGCCGGTCTCGGTATCGAGTCGTCCACGTTCTCGCCGGCCCGTACCGAGGCCCCCGCCTTCCACCCGCTGCGCGGCGCCGACGTCCTCACCCGCTATCCGTTCCTGGCGCACGGGCAGCCCCTGCGCTCCGCTGCCGATTGGCGTGGTTCCCTGGTCGGCAAGGCCCTGCCCGGCGGTACGGTGACGGCGTCCGCGTACACCGACCTGTCCGGCGAACTCATCGACCGCCTCAAGGAGCTGGGGCCGGTCGACGGCCTCTGGTTCGACATCCACGGCGCGATGACCGTCGAGGGGCTGGACGACGCCGAAGCGGAACTGCTGGCCCGTATCCGTGAGGTCGTAGGCCCGGACGTGATCGTGTCCACCTCCATGGACCTGCACGGCAACGTCTCCCGCGCGCTGGTCCACCTGACCGACCTGATCACCTGTTATCGCATGGCTCCGCACGAGGACGCCACGGAGACCAAGGAGCGCGCCGTCCGCAACCTCGTCGACCATCTGGCGGGCGGCGGACCTCGTCCGGTGAAGGCATGGATCCCGGTGCCGGTGTTGCTGGCCGGCGAACAGACCTCGACCCGCGTCGAGCCCGCCAAGAGCGTTTACGCGGCCGTCGAGGAGGTGGAGGCGGCCGAGGGGGTGACGGACGCCGCGGTCTGGGTCGGCTACGCGTGGGCGGATGAGCCGCGCAACCGGGCAGCCGTGGTCGTCACCGGCTCCGACGAAGCCGCCGTCACCACCGGGGCCGAGCGTTTGGCTCGTGGCTTCTGGGACGCGCGACACGACTTCGCCTTCGTCGCCCCGACCGGCACCCTCGACGAGTGCCTCGACGAGGCACTCGCCTCCACGGCGCGGCCGTACTTCGTCAGCGACACCGGCGACAACCCGACGGCGGGCGGCGCCGGCGACGTCACCTGGAGCCTCACGCAGGTACTGGCCCGCCCGGAGTTCCAGGAACCGTCCGGCCCGACCGTGCTGTACGCCTCGCTGCCTGGGCCGGCCGCGGTCGATGCGGCCGTACGGGCGGGGGTCGGAGCGACGGTCACCGTTACCGCGGGCGCTGAGGTCGACGACCGGCACGCCGGGCCGCTCACCATGACCGGCGTGGTACACGCGGTGCGGCACGGCGACCGGGATGCGCAGACGGAGGTGGTGCTGCGGATCGGCAGCGTACACGTCATTCTGACCCGACTGCGCAAGCCGTACCACTACGAACACGACTTCACCGACCTCTCGTTGAACGCGCGCACGGCCGATGTCGTCATCGTGAAGATCGGCTATCTGGAACCGGAGCTCTTCGCCATGGCCGCCGACTGGAAGATGGCGCTCACCCCGGGCGGCGTCGACCAGGACCTCACGCGACTCGGTCACCACCGCATCCGCCGGCCGATGTTCCCCTTCGACCCGCGGATGCCGGACCCGGACCTCACCGCCCGGATCATCGCCTCCTCGGACCGTCCGCTCAGCGGGCCCGAGGAGTAAGGCTCCGGCCGGCGGGCATCGTCTCCTCGGCCGGTGACCCACCCGCATCTCGTCAACGATCCGCTCAGCGCGAGGCCTTGACGGGACACTCGGACGTGACAACGATGTCACAATCTGTCATCCGACCTCTCAGGAGGCTCCATGCGATTGCCGAGACCAGTCCGTCTGGTCCGTATCCTGTCTGTGCTGGCCTCTGCGGCTGTCTTGATCAGCAGTGCGCCGGCGACGGCCGCAGTCGCGTCACCAAAGGTAGGACCACCGTTCCCCGAGGATCCGACGACGTATGTGAACACCTCGATCGGGAACAACGGGTCGGGAACGACGTTTCCGGGGGCGGCGCTTCCCTTCGGGATGGTGCAGAACAGCCCGGACACCCGGCTCAACTCCTACGCCTCGTACGACTACGCGGACTCGAAGATCCTCGGATTCAGCCAGACGCACCTGTCCGGCGTCGGCTGCCAGACCGCAGGTCACTTCCGGCTGATGCCGGTGCCCGGTGGCTTCCCCGGGACACAGCCGAACAAGCAGGCGGCCGGTTTCCGCCACGCCGACGAGCACGCCGAGCCCGGGTATTACAAGGTCGGCCTGGACAACGGGGTGACCGCCGAGCTGACGGCGACCGAGCGGACCGGCTGGCACCGCTACACCTTCCCGGCGCACACCTCTCAGCGCACGGTGGTGCTGAACGTCGGCTCGAGCAACGGCTACACCTACGCCGGCCACGTGGACGTTGTCGGGGACAACACCGTCGAGGGCTGGATCACCGGCGGCAACTTCTGCTGGGAGACGGGGAAGGAGCGGTACAAGATCTTCTTCAGCGCCAGGTTCGACCGGCCCTTCGACACATTCGGCACCTGGGCGGACGGCGGCGAAGTCACCTCGGGCCGCCGGTCGGCGGACATCAGCGGTACGCCGTCGGACGGCTCCCGGGCCGACGGCGGCGCGATGGTCGGGTTCGGCGGCGGTGGCCAGGTCGGCGCGAGCGTCGGCGTCTCCTACACCTCGGTGAACGGCGCCCGGCTCAACCGCAGCGCCGAGAGCGCGGGCCAGACCTTCGACTCCGTCAGGGCCGCCGCGCACCGGACCTGGGCACGCCAGCTCGGGCGGCTGCAGGTGTCCGGCGGCAGTGACGCCGACCTGCGCACCTTCTACTCCGCCCTCTACCGCGCGACGCTCCACCCGTCGGTCGGATCCGACGTCGACGGCCGGTACATGGGCTTCGACAAGCAGGTTCACCGCAGCGACCGGCCGTACTACCAGATGTTCTCGCTCTGGGACACCTACCGCGCGCAGAACCAGCTCGTCGCGCTGCTCGAACCCCGGCGCGCCACCGACATGGCGAAGTCGCTCCTGCACGTCTACCAGGACGGGGGCTGGCTTCCGCGCTGGGCGCTCGGTCCGAGCGAAACCAACGTCATGAGTGGTGAGGGCCCGACGCCGTTCATCACCTCCTTGTACGCCCGTGGGCTGCTCGACAAGCCCACCGCACGGTCCCTGTTCGACGCGCTGTGGAAGAACGTCACCGAGGTGCCGGCCGATCAGTCGGTCTTCCGGGGCCGCGACGGCAACTCGACCTATGCGCAGAACGGCTGGATCGGCTACCAGGACAAGGGTGGCTACACCTGGGGCGACTCCCGGCAGGCAGGCTCCGCGACGCTGGAGTACGCGCTGGCCGACTGTGGCCTGGCCGACATGGCCCAGGGCCTCGGTGAGCGGGCCAGGGCCAAGACGCTGCGGGCACGGTGCGCGAACTTTGCCAACGAGTGGGACTTCGGGGTGAGCTCCAAGGGATTCGACGGGTTTCCACGGGCCCGCACCCCGCAGGGCACCTGGGTCGGCAGTGCCGACCCGACACAGAGCACCGGATTCCACGAAGGCACCCCATGGCAGTACCAGTGGCTCGCGCAGCAGGACGTCCCGGGACTGTTCGCGCTGATGGGTGGCAGGGCCAAGGCCGAACAGCGACTCGACACCTTCTTCGACATGCCGGAACTGCTCCGCGACCACACGCAGGTGGCCAAGAAGTCGTGGGTGGTCGGGGCCTACGACTACCACAACAATTTCGCCTTCAATCCGAACAACGAGCCCGATCTGCACGCGCCCTGGATGTACGCGTGGACCGACCGGCCGTGGAAGACCTCCGCGGTGCTGCGTGCGGCACAGCCGCTGTACACCGACGACGCCCACGGCATGCCCGGCAACGACGACCTCGGCACCGTATCGTCCTGGCTGATCTGGTCCATGATCGGTGTCTACGAGGTGATGCCCGGCTCCGGCGAGTACGTGCTCACGGCTCCGATGTTCGACCGGGTCCGCATCCAACCGGACGGCGGCCGCCCCGTGGACATCACCGCACCGGGTGCGGACCGGTCGAAGCTGCAATACGTGTCGTCGGTGCGCGTCGGCGACCAAGCCTGGCCCAAGTCGTGGATCTCGCACAGTGATCTGCTGAGCGCGGGCAGGATCAGGTTCGCCCTCACCTCCGACCCGGCGAGCACCGACTGGGGCCGGGAAAGCGGCAGTCAGCCGCCGCGCCACGGCACGACGCAGGCCGGCGTCCGCCCGTTCTCCTCGGTGCCCGACGCCAGTCCGGCGCTGCTCCAACCGGGCAAGAGCCTTCAGGCGAGCGTGGGAGCGGTCAATCTCTCGGCCTCGCCGGTCAGAGCAGCATTCAACGTCGTCCCCTCCGACGGCATCACCGTGACACCGGCTTCGGGCAATCTGACGGTCGACGCCGGCGGCCGGGCCGCCACCCCGGTGACCGTGGCCGCGGACGGCTCGGCCCACCCCGGCCCCCGCACCGTCGAAGTCAAGATGACGGATGCGTCCACCGGTGAGCCCCTCGGCAGCACGTTCATCGCGCTGAAAATCACTTCCCTCTCCTACGGCAGGCCGGCCACGCAGAAGAGCACCGACTGGGGCGGCGCGGCCTCGCGGGCGGTCGACGGGAACACCGACGGCAACTTCACCGTCGGCTCGGTCACCCACACCGCCGAGGACGGCTCGCCGGAAGCCTGGTGGCAGGTCGACCTCGGGGCGTCGAAGGCCATTTCCGACGTCACGGTGTGGAACCGCACCGACTGCTGCTCGGAGCGCCTGACCGATTACTACGTGCTCGTCTCCGACACCCCGTTCACCAGTGACTCGCTCGCCGCGACGCTCGCACAGCCCGGTGTGACCGCCATCCACCGTACGGACACCGCCGCCACACCGACGATCGTCCCGATCGAGGCCACCGGACGTCATGTGCGTATCCAGCTCGCCACCACCGCGCCCCTGTCGCTCGCCGAGGTCGAGGTGAACCCGTGATGACCACACCGGCACGCACTGCCCGGATCACAGCGAAGCCTGAAGTCGAAGAGAAGGGGAACCTCGTGACCGTGCCACAGCGCCTACTGGTGACCGTTGCGGCGCTGGCCCTGTGCGCCACCACACTGACGACGCTGGGTGGCTCCCCGGCGAGCGCCGACGGCGACGACCCGCTGATGACCGACCCGGGATTCGAATCCGGCACGTTCGACGGCGGCCAGTACTACCACGCCTCCCTTGTCGCCCCGGGCGCCTCCGGATCGGGCCACGCGGCGCGGGTCGGGCTCGATTACGACGGGGACAGCCGGTACCCGCGCGGCGGCAATCTTCCGGTGCGCGGCACCGGCGTCTCGCGCGGGATGGTCAACAAGCCGGTCCGGCAGGTGGAACCCAACACCGTCTACGAGTTCACCGCCAAGGTCCGCACCGAGGGGAACGCGTCGGTGCGGGTCGGTGTCTTCGACGCCGAGAACGTCGCGTTCTACCGCGGCGCCGCCAACCACGTCGACGTCAGCAGCCCGACCTGGACCACGGTGACACGCACGATCACGACCGGGCCGCGCACCCGGGAGCTGAACGCGTTCTGCTTCCTGAACGAGTTGGGCAGCAGCTCCGGCCCCGGATACTGCGACGACTTCGCGGTGCACAAGGTCGGCCCGGCGGCCGACCCGGCACCCGCGCCCCCCGACGACACCCGCGCGTGGGGAGCGAACGGGTTCCCGGTCACCATCCCCGCGGTGCAGTCCTTCACGCGTCACGACGGAGAGTCCTGGCAGCCGCAGGGCGACCTCAGCATCTCCGTGCGCCACGGGCAAGCCGCCACGCTGCGTGATGACGCCGAACGGATCGCCGAGGAGTTCGTCGAAGCCAAGCTGGTGCGGACGGCCACGGTCCGCACGGTGGACGACCACGCCCGCGTGGCGCGGGGAATCCTGCTGACCACGGGCGCGGTGGACCTGTCCGCCGCCCCGGCCAAGGCCCAGGCCCTGGCGTCCCAGGCCTACCGGCTGGACATCGACGAGAACGCCGTCCGGGTCACCGGTGGTTCTGACACCGGCGCGTTCTACGGCGCTCAGACCATCCTGCAGGCACTGCGGTCGGCGGGTCGGCTGCCCGCCGGCGCGGTGACGGACTGGACGGACCAGACCTTCCGCGGGCTGCAGGTCGACTCCGGGCGGCGCTACTACTCGCTCGGCTGGCTGAAGAACCAGATCAAGGATCTGGCCTACACCAAGATGAACTACCTGCAACTGCGGGTGAAGGACGATCAGGGCCTGCGGGTGGAGAGCACGGTGGCGCCGAAGCTGGTCGACCGGCTGCCGGCCGGCGGGTCGTGGAGCAAGGCGCAGATCGCCGACCTCGTGGCGTTCGCCCGCCGGTACCACGTCACCATCGTCCCCGAGATCGACGTACCCGGGCACAGCAGTCTCGACACGCAGGTGTATCCGGAGTACGCGCTGCCGGAGAAGACGGGCTACGACTACTCCCGTGCCGATGTGCGTGAGCATCTGGCGCGGTGGGTCCGGGAGATCGGCGCGACGTTCGGCACCCCGTACGTCCACCTCGGCGGCGACGAGTTCTTCGACGCGGACAATCCACGGCTGCTGTCCTGGGTCCGCGGCTTCGCCGGGCCGAAGGCCACCGGCGAGGACGGCTACAAGGCGCTGTTCAACTACCTCGCGGGCGAACTCGCCGAGGACGGTCGCGGCACGTGGATGTGGAACGACATGATCAGCGACCCGGCCGGTGGCGCCGTCCGGCTGAGCCGCGACATCACGATCGACTACTGGGCGCAGATCTACGACGCGCCTCCGGCCGGCGCCTACCTGGACGCGGGCTTCACCCTGATCGGTTCGTCGTCCGACCTCTACCACGATCTGTGGCCGCCGCTCACGGCTGACGACAAGAACAACACCATCAACCAGCCCTGGCCCGCCGGCCAGTGGACCACCTACGGCAGCCCGTATGTGTACTCCGGCGGCTGGGGCGCCCCCTACAGCGTGCCTGCCGGGAGCAACAGCGTCGGGCAGTTCTTCCCGATCTGGGACGACCCGCACGGCTGGGCCCCCGAGTACGTCCTCACCCAGACGCTGCTGCCCAGACTCCGGGTGCACGCCCAGTCGGTGTGGAACTCGCCCGATCCGGTCACAGACTTCGCAGCCTTCGACCCCTATCTGCGCAAGCTTGGCCACGCACCCGGCTTCCAACAGCCCGTCAGCACACTTGAGCTGAACCCTCCGCAGCAGTGACCCCCTCCGGGGCTCCTCACGGTCGTGGGAACCCCGGTCAAGGTCCGGCGGCTCGATCATCCGCGACCGCGGCGTAGGGGCGGGCCGGGAGGCACCAACCGAGTTCTGCGCACCGTCCAGCTCGCCAGCAGGGAGGTGGAGGTCGGCAGCCGCATCGGATACTCAAAGGCTCCCGGCGCGGCGTGCCGGTTCCCCCTCCGCTGGAAGCGGCATCTCCGCCCAGATGATCTTGCCAGTGCCGGTGTAGCGGGTCCCCCAGCGTTCGGTGAGCTGGGCGACCAGCATCAGGCCGCGTCCGCCCTCGTCGAAGATACGCGCCCGGCGCAGATGCGGGGCGGTGCTGCTGGCGTCGGACACCTCGCAGATCAACGCCCTGTCCATGATCAGCCGCAGTTGGATGGGCGGGGCAGCGTAACGGATGGCGTTGGTCACCAGTTCGCTGATGACGAGTTCGGCGGTAAAGGTCAGCTCGTCCAGTTGCCAGGCATGGAGCTGGGCGGCCGTCAGCGATCGTGCCTCGGCGACGACAGCCGGATCGGCGGGCAGGTCCCATTGGCCGACGGCCCGGCTGTCCAGGGCGCGGGTGCGGGCGACGAGCAACGCGACATCGTCAGCGGGCCGCCGCTCGTCGAGCAACGCCTTGAGGACGTTGTCACAGGTGGTCTCGAGCGAAGGAACGGCGGCGTCGAGGGCTGTACTCAGAGCCTGCAGGCCGGCGCCGATGTCACGGCTGTGGCCCGCGATCAGGCCGTCGGTGTAGAGCGCGAGGAGGCTGCCCGCAGACAGTTCGATCTCGACGGACTCGAAGGGATGCCCGCCCAGTCCCAGGGGAGGGCCTGTGGGCAGTTCGACGAATTCCGTTGCCCCGCCCGGGGTCACCAGGGCGGGCCAGGGGTGCCCGGCGCTGGCGAGCGAGCACATGCGGGAGACGGGGTCGTAGACCGTGTACAGGCAGGTGGCTCCGAGGTCGGCGGTCGGCGGGTCGGCCCCGGTCTCCAGTCCCGCACTCAGGCGGATGACCAGGTCGTCCAGGTGCGCCAGGAGCTCGTCAGGAGCCAGATCGACATCGGCGAGCGTGCGTACGGCCGTACGCAGCCGCCCCATGGCGGCGGATGCGTGCAGCCCATGGCCGACCACGTCCCCGACGACAAGGGCCACACGAGCGCCGGACAGCGGGATCACATCGAACCAGTCGCCACCGACCCCTGCCTGCGACCCCGCGGGGAGATAGCGCCCGGCGACGTCCACGGCGGCCTGCTCGGGGATCCCCTGCGGCAGCAGGCTGTGCTGGAGGGCCAGCGTGGTGGTGCGCTCGCGTGTGTAGCGGCGGGCGTTGTCGATACAGACCGCTGCGCGTGCCGCCAGTTCCTCCGCGACCCGCAGGTCGTCCTCCGTGTACGGCGGCATGGATCGGTCCATTCGGGCGAACAGGGCGGCGCCGAGGTTCACCCCGCGAGCCCGCAGTGGCACCGCGAGCAGCGAGTGAGGGCGCCGCCGCCGCACCCAGGCGGCCTTGCCGGGGTCCTGGTCCAGCCAGCGGACGACCTCGGGATCGGCGATCCCGTAGACGCTGCCACGGCCGGTGGCCAGGCACCGCGCGAGCGGCGAGAACTTCGGGTAGTGGGCCGGACCGCCCACCGCCACGGCGCCCAGATCGACGGAGCGGACAGCCGTACGCCGCAGCTCCATGGTGCCGCCGACGGGAATCGGCGTGGGCTCGTCGCCGAGCAGTACGGCGTCGAGGAGTTCGACCGAGACGAAGTCCGCACAACTGGGCACCGCCACGTCGGCCATCTCCTGGGCGGTACGGGCGACGTCCAGGCTGCTGCCGATCCGTCTGCTCGCCTCGTTGAGCAAGGCCAGCCGCTCGCGGGCCACGGACTGCTCCGAGAAGTCGAGCACAGCGACCTGAACACCGTGCACGGTCCCGGTCCGGTCCTTGAGAGGGATCACGTGCACGATCCAGGCATGCGCGTACTGCTCCCCCGGAACGCGCACTTGGTGCTCGAACTGCTCCGGGACGCCCGTGGCCAACACTCGGTCGACGGTCTGCCCCGACACCTCGAACTGCGGGAGCGGCGGGTTCTCGGCGATCCGGTGTCCCCGGAGGTCCGACTCCGATGCTCCCCACTGCTGCCCCATCGCAGGGTTGAGCCGCAGGATCCGGCCCTTGGTGTCGTGGATGGCCAGGGCGAACGGAAACTGATAGAACGCCCAACGCAGCAGAAGGTCCTCGTTGCGGCCCTCGTCCTCCCCGTGCCGCGGTGAAGTGAGTTCCGGAGAGGGGGCCGACTCGGCGAGTGAGGCCGGCTCGGGCAGCGAGGCGGGTGCCTGCTGCCGGGCAGCCTCCAGGAAGCAGCCGGTGCACCCGTCCGCGGTGGTCAAGGGACGCATCCGCAGCAGACATTCCACCAGCGCGCCATCACGGTCGTGGAGCACCGCCGGCCCGGTCCAGCCCTGCTGCCCGGCCAGCCTCTCCCGGGCAGCGGTGGACAGGGGAGCCGCGAGCAGCTCCGCTGCCGGCCGGCCGACGGCCTCGGCGGCGGAGAACCCCAGCAAGCGCTGCGCACCGGGACTCCAGGCGGACAGTGCCCCGTCCGGAGCCATCACGGCCACGGCGTCACTGTTGATGAAGGGATCCCCAGGTTCGGTACCGTCGTTGGTCGCCGGTCCAGTCATGATCGATCATCTGCCCCTTCGGGACCTTTCCCCTTGGCGTCCTCACCGCCTCCAGGATCCCCCAGGTCATCCACGTCGAGCACGCTGGACGCGGGAGGGGCTTTGGACGGAGCGTCGAGTCAGCCGGTTGCGGAGGGCCGGAGGGCGCACCCTGGACGTCTCGATCGGCGATATCCGTGCAGGTGAAACCAGGAGGTCAGATGTCCAGACCAAGAACTGACGTGCGGGGTGACGTCGCTCACTGGCGAGTGCTGCCGCATCGAGCCGGACCAGTTTCTGCCTGGTCGGCAACGGCCAAGGTCAGTGGGGATGTGCCGATCTGCTGGGCAGCGAGATCGGCAGAAACCATTGTCACCGGGGCTGTCGCAGATATCGGCGCGTGCCGGGCGAACACGGTGCACTCGGGGTGGCCGACGACGCCGGCCGACCTTGACGAGCACCAGCCGGACCGGGCCCGGACCGGGGCCGGGCACGTGCCGGCGGCGACGACAGGCTTCCGGGAGGGTCGTCCGGAACGGGCATGGCCGGGCGAGCTGAGGCCGGCCGACGGCCGGGAGCAGACGACGCTGACCGACTGGCGGTTGGTCAAGGCCGCCGAGCTCACGGCTACGCCGCGGCATGAGGCGGACCTGCTGGGGCTGCGGTGCATGAGCTTCAGGAGGATGGCGGGTGGGCTCGTCAAGGGCGGCAAAGGGCATCGGTGAGGCGGGCAGCCGCCTCGACGACGGCCTGGGAGAGGTGGGCGCCGGGGTGGAGGGTGAGGCGTTCGATCGGGCCGGAGACGGAGACGGCTGCCACCACCCGGTTGGATGGGTCGCGGACGGGCGCGGAGACCGAAGCCGGATTGGGCTCGCGTTCTCCGGCGGACTGAGCCCAGCCGCGGCGCCGTACGCGGCTCAGGGTGGTGGCGGTGAAACGGGCACCTCGGAGGCCGCGGTAAAGGCGCTCGGGCTCCTCCCAAGCGAGCAGGATCTGGGCGGCGGAGCCGACCTTCATGGGAAGGGTGACGCCGACGGGAACGGTGTGGCGAAGGCCGAGAAGGCCCTCGACGGAGGCCACACAGATGTGCTCCTCACCCTGCCGACGGTAGAGCTGAGCATTCTCGCCGGTGGCGTCACGCAAACGGGTGAGGACCGGTTCAGCGGCGGCCAGCAGGCGATCCTCGCCGACGGCGGCCGAGAGCTCGCCGAGTCGGGGACCGAGGGCGAAGCGGCCCTCAATGTCCCTGGTGACCAGACGGTGGCGTTCGAGTGCGACGGCGAGTCGGTGGGCGGTGGGCCGCGCCAGACCGGTGGTGGCGACCAGTCCGGCCAGAGTCGTGGGGCCGGCCTCCAAGGCCCCGAGGATCAAGGCGGTCTTGTCGAGCACACCTACGCCGCTCGTGTTCTCCATGAATGGGTACTCCAGTCTCAAATCCGCGAGCGACGGATTGGGTTGCGCTCACGGGGGCTCCGGCGAGGAGGGGTGAGGTCAGCGGGGACAGGCCGGAAGAGTCGGCCGATTGCCTGTGCCGGACACGAGACGGGTACGCGGAAGGGCCGGGGCGGGGAGCGCCCGGGCGAAGGACAGCACAGAGAGCACCGTGTCTCCTCATCTTTCCCGCGCCACGTTGGCGACAGGCCGGAGTTGGCACTGATCCCGGCCGGTGTCGCGCGTGTCGCACGCCGACTCGACCGGGGAGTTGCCGGGGCTTCGTAGGGCCGGTCCCTCCACCCCTCTGGATGATTCGGGAGGTACCTTACAAGGTGCCATGGGCGGCCCGCCGAACTCCCCCATGCCCAACCGGCGGTTCTCCATCCGTTCGCGCGCTCGGTCTGCTTCGAACGGGTTCCTGGAGCGGGTGAGTTGGCCGGCGTCGGGGCATGAAGGGAGGCGGCCGATGCCTACAACGGCAAGACTGTCGGGGCTCGCCCTTGCCGACAGGATGGGTGCGCAGGCGGTGGCACAGCCGCCTGCGGGCGCCGGGCCGCGGGCACATGGCCGGCCCCATCACGCGCGGCGCGCCCGGCCATCGCCGGGCCTCGCAGAAGAACCCGACCCGTGCACCGCCGCCGGGGGAGCGGTGGTGCACGGTGACTACCGCGCGGACATCAGCTGCGTACACGGTTCCGGCCCGTCGGGACAGCAGCACGGTGACCTCCATCCTCTCGCTCAGGACACCGGCGCGGGTGTAGGGCGTTGAGGAGCCGGCAGCTCGCTGTCCATGGCGGACGGACTCGCTCCAAGCCGTCGGCACCCGATGCCGCCTCACGATGCCGAGGCCGGAACGGCCCGGCAGCGATCGGCTGCATCGCCGAGGGAGCGGGATCGCGGGCCGATGGCGGTTTCATGAGTGCCGGAGGAGGGTTGCGGTACGGAAGCTTCGGCGGGTGCCTGTGAGGTTGTTGTTGCCTCGCAGCATCTGGTGCTCCTCGTCCGTGCCACGTGGTGAACCGGGCCGAGTGTGTCGGGCGCCTCCGCCTGCTGTGCACCACCCATGTCCCGTTTAGGCTGGAATGTGCCTGTCTTCGGGTGCCTGGGAGGTGTGCCGTGTCCCGCACTCACCGGTTCCATCTGGATGTGCACGGTCACTCGGTGACCGTGCAGGCCACCGCGAGCGAGACCGAGCTGCTCGTGGACGGCAAGGTGGTCGGCTACCAGCGCACGCAGGCGGGACACCGCAAGTCCACGAGCACGCTCGCTGCCCAGCTGCCCGGCGACCCGCCCCAGTCGTTCGGCGTGACCCTCCGCCCCGGCGACGCCGGCGCCCTCACCTGTGTCCTGGAGGTCGACGGACGCAGCCTTCCGATGCCGGAGAGTCCCCTGGGCCGAGCGGAGCACCCTCGGCCCGCTGCGTCCGCGCGCCCGGTTCGCCGGATACGCAGACTCCTGCGCCGCAGCCTCGGGCGGCGCATCCGCCTCTGACGACAGCAGGCCGGGGAGGGCGAGCCGGTGCCTCGCCCACTGCCTGTGCTCGGCTTTTCCGCATGTTTGAGCGAGTGCCTGTTCGGTTTCATGAAACGTTTTTGTCACCCACGCCCGCTGGCCTGTGCATAGGGTGGTGCGTGTGGCGGGACGGTACGAGTCGCTTCCCGGACCGGCGTCGACGGGGTCGGCCGAGCCCGGCGGCGTTCCGGCGCCGGACGTCGATGTGCCGGCCGGGATGGCCGCGCTGCGCTCGGCAGTGCGGATCGGCACCACGCTCGACGAGGACACCACGAGCGCGGAACTGATCCGGGAGGTCGCCGGGCTGGTCGGAGGTGCGGCGGCCGTGCTGAGCCTCGGCGGAGAGGCCGGCCCGCGGTACGAGTCCGTCGTCGGGAACCCCGCGGTGCTGCCCGTCCCCGGCCGGGTCGCGGCCGCGGTGCGGGAGGCCGCGGGCCGGGGGGAGGGCGGCTCAGCGCGTGCGGTGCTCGAGGACGGACGGCGTGTGCTGTGCGTGCCGCTGACCTCGGCGAACGGCCACCGCTGCGGCGTGCTGGTGAGCGGCCGGCAGGAGGCACCGTTCACCCCGGCAGAGGTCGAAGCCGTGACCCTGCTCACCGAGATCGCCGCCTCCCACATACGGCACGCCCGGGAATACGACGCGGTGAGTGGCACGGTCGGCAAGCTGCAGCGAGTCCTGCTGTCGGAGCCGGGCCGGCCGCATCCCAATCTGGATCTGGCCATCCGCTATCTCCCCGCCGGGCAGAACACCCTCATCGGCGGGGACTGGTGCGAGACCGTCCGGCTGCACTTCGGCCGTACTCTGCTCGTCGTCGGCGACGTCATGGGACACGGTCTGGAGGCCGCCGTCGACATGAACGCCTACCGCTCGTCCCTGCGTTACAGCGCCTCCGCCGACCTGCCGCCGCACCGCATTCTGCGCCAGCTCGACGACCTTGCCGCCGGCGAGCCGGAGCGCAGGCCCGCCACCTGCTTGATAGCGCAGATCGATCCCAATCGCGGTCAGGTGACCCTCGCCAGCGCCGGCCACCTGTCCCCGGCAGTGGTCGATGGACAAGGCCGCGCCTCACTGCTGCCGGTGCCGGTCGGCCCCCCTCTGGGGACGGGCCTCGGCGGCTACGAGCGGGTCACCTACCGGCTCGACCCGTCCCAGACACTGCTGCTCTTCACCGACGGGCTCGTCGAGCGCCGCGGCGAGGACATAGACCATTCCCTGCACCGACTCGCCCAGGTCGACTTCGGTGCCGCCCCGGGCATCGAAGACATCCTCGACACGGTGCTCACCCGCCTCGACGCCCGGCACGCGGAGGACGACGTCGCGGTCCTGGCGGCCCGGCTGCGCCACCGCTCCGCCCCTCACCACGAGGAACGACGCTGAAGGCCGCCGTGATCGCCTGACGCTCCGCCGGTCGTCCCGCGGGCCATCCGTTGGGACGAGCGTCATGCACAATGGGGTCCTCCGCGGTCGCAGAGAGGGAGTCGTGCTGCTGCTCGACCTTGACACGGTGGCGCCACACGAGCGGGTGGACGCGTTCCACCACGCGCTGACCAACGACTCGGTGCCCAACCGTATCCTCCACGAGGAGACCGGCCGCATCCACGCCCGGATGGAACGCTGGCGGATCGGCGGCCTCGACCTCGTCCAGACCCGCAACTCCGGTTTCACGGTCCACCGTACGAAGCCGCACGTGAGCCGGCAGCGCAGCCACCCGATCTTCTCCGTGGCCCTGCAGCCCCGTGGCGTCGGGCGCGGCGAGGTCGCAGGCCGGCAGCTGACCTACGGCCCGGACGACATCCTCGTCTTCCACGAGCTGACGCCCCGCGTCTACGGCTGGTCCGGCGACGGAGCCGGGCAGGCCATGATGATCGACGTGGAACGCCTCGGCGTGCCGGTGGACATGGTGGTGAAGGCCAGCCTCCAGCTGAGGGCCGGCCCCATGCACGACCTGGTGCTCCAGCACCTCCGCGGCATCTGGCGAGCTGCGGAACGGGCCGATACCCGCGGACACCGCCCCGCTGTTCGCCTACGCGGTCGTGTACGTCGACCAGAGCCACCACGTCGACTTCACCCCGTCGTTCACGCTGCTGCCGCGGGCCCTCGACGCGCTGGCCGCCTCCGGCCCCCGGATCTTCGGCGACCTGGCGGAGCAGACGTTCTTCAAACTCCTGCTGGCCTCCGTGTACAAAGGGCGACCCCCGGGGCTGGCAGGCCCTGGAACGGCACCTGCCCCATGTCTCCTCCGCGGCCCGCCTCTGCCACCGGGCCTGGGCCGACCCTCCGCGCACGGCACGCGGCGCGGAGACGGAGCTGAGGGACCTGGTGGCCGGCATGACGGCCGAGCAGCAGACCGGAAACGCCTGGCTGCTGCTGTGGGCCGCGTCCGCCGTGGACGGCGCCGACGCCGGCCTGTGGCGGCTGTTCGGCGGACAGCACGCCTACGCCACCCGGGGATCCGTCGCCAAGGCCAAGTGCTACCAGGACTTCCTGAGCGGTCGCTGGGAGCCGCGGAGGACTGCCTGCGCCACGCGGACACCGCGGAGCAACTCGGCTACCACACCAACGCGTTGCTGTTCCGGCACTACTACGCGCACTTCCTGGCAGGCCGCGGTGACGAGCGACGGCTGCGCCCGCTGCTGGCGCGGATCGAGCCGGAGGCACGGCGCGCCCGCATGCGGTTCGTCACCGACCACCTGACCCATCTGGAAGCCCTGGCCGCCCTGGTCCACGGACGGCACCAAGAGGCGTACCACGGCCTGCGCGGGCTCATGCCGCCGGGAGAACTGCCCAGCGGGCTCGCCTGGTTCCACCTTCCCCTCCTCGACTTCGTGCTCGCCGCCCTGCGCTGTGGCCGGAGGACGGAGGCCCTGGCCCAGGTGGCGGCCGGGCGCGCGGCGCGGATGGACGAGATCTCCGCGCACCACGCGTTCGTCCTCGCCGCCGTGACCGCGCTGACGGCCGACGACGAGCGGGCGGACGCCGCGTACGCGGCGGCATACGCCGTGCCGGGAGCCGAGCAGTGGGTCTTCGAACGGGCCCGGCTGCGGCCGGCCCACGGGTCGTGGCTGCGCCACCGCGGTCGCCGCGCCGAGGCGGAGGACGTCCTGCGCGCCGCGCACCACACCTTCCGCGAGCTGCGCGCCGAGCCCTGGGCGGAGCAGTGCCGCGAGGAACTGCGCGCCACGGGCCGCTCTCTGGACGGCGCCATGACCCGGGCCGAGTCGCTGACGGCCCAGGAACTGCGCATCGCCCGGCTCGTCGCCACCGGGCTGACGAACAAGCAGATCGGGACCGCTGCCGGTGATCGTCTACATCCACGGCGCCGGCTGGGTCTTCGGCAACGCGCACACCCACGACCGGCTGGTGCGCGAACTCGCCGTCGGCACGGGCGCCGCGGTCGTCTTCCTCGAGTACGACCGGTCGCCCGAGCACCGCTACCCGGTCGCCCTGGAGCAGAGCTGGACCGTGGCCCGCTGGGTCGTCACGGACGGCGCCGCCAAGGGCCTCGACCCCGCCCGTGTCGCGGTGGCCGGCGACTCGGTCGGCGGCAACATGAGCGCCGCCCTGACCCTGCTGGCCAAGGAACGCGGCGGACTGCCCCTGGTGCAGCAGGTGCTGTTCTACCCGGTCACCGACGCGGCCTTCGACACCGGCTCCTACCACCAGTTCGCCGAGGGCTACTTCCTGCGCCGTGACGCGATGCAGTGGTTCTGGGGCCAGTACACCACCGACGAGGACGAGCGGGCCCGGATCACCGCCTCCCCGCTGCGGGCCACCACCGAGCAGCTCACCGGCCTGCCCCCGGCCCTGGTCGTCACCGCCGAGGCCGACGTGCTGCGTGACGAGGGCGAGGCGTACGCCAACAAGCTGCGGGCAGCTGGCGTTCCCGTCGCCGCCGTGCGCTACCAGGGCGTCATCCACGACTTCGTGATGCTCAACGCGCTCCGCGAGACCCAGGCCGCCCAGTCGGCCATCGAACTGGCCACGACGACGCTGCGCCGGGCCTTCGCCCAGCGGTGAGGACCACCCCACCGCACCCCTCCGGAGAGACCATGACCACGAGCGAGCACCGCCCGGCCGACACGGCCGGCGGACGGCGGTTCGAACCCGCCCTGCGCGGCATGACCCGGATCAACCTCCGGCCCATCGCCTCGCCGATGCCCCTGGGCTTCTACACGGTGGCCATCGCCTCCGTCCTCGTCGCCTGCTTCCAACTGGACGTCCTCCCAGAGGGCGCGGGCCGGGCCGTGGCCCTGGCCATCCTCTGAACGCCGGCGACTTAACCGACCGGGCCGGCGCGGCGGCGTGGCGGAAGCTGCCGTCCTGGACGCTGGTCACCGGGGACGACCGCGGCATCCCCCCGGAGCTCCAGCGCTTCCAGGCCCGGCGGGCAGGCTCCCGCACCGTGGAGGTCCGCTCCTCCCACCTGCCCCTGTACAGCCGTCCCGGCACCGTCACCTCGGTGATCAGGGACGCCGTGGCCCATGTGGCCTGACACCTTCCACGTCCCTCCCTTCCACCTCCTCCCTGGAGAAGACTGATGTCATCCAGCCCGCCGTCCGGCGCCTCCTACGCCCGTGACCTCGCCCAGATCGAACGTGCCAACGCCTCCGGCCGGATTCCGGTCGTCTTCATCCACGGCCTGTGGCTCCTGCCCACCAGCTGGGACCGGTGGGCCACCGTCTTCGAGGAGGCCGGCTACATCGCCGTCACACCCGGCTGGCCCGACGACCCCGAGACGGTCGAGCAGGCGCGCGCACACCCGGAGGCGTTCGCCGGGAAGTCCGTCGGCCAGGTCGCCGACCACTTCTGCGACCTCGTCCGCAAGCTGGACCGCAGGCCCTGGTCGTCGGTCACTCCTTCGGCGGCCTGATCACACAGATCATCGCCGGTCGTGAACTGTCGCAGGCGTCGGTCGCCATCGACCCGGCGCCGTTCCGCGGCGTTCTGCCCCTGCCCCTGTCGTCGCTCCGGGCCGCGAGCGCCGTCCTCGGCAACCCCGCCAACTACCACCGCGCGGTGCCGCTGACGTACGAGCAGTTCCGCTACTCCTTCGCCAACGCCGTCAGCGAGGAGGAGGCGCGCTCCCTGTACGAGACCTTCGCGGTGCCCGCTCCCGGAGTTCCGCTGTTCCAGGCGGCCGTCGCCAACCTCAACCCCTGGACGGAGGTCAAGGTCGACACCCTTGCCGCCGGCCGCGGACCGCTGCTGATCGTCTCCGGTGAACGGGACCACACCGTTCCCTGGGCGATCGCCAAGGCGTCGTACGACAAGCAGCTCCGTAACACGCACGCGGTGACGGAGATCGTCGAGATGCCCGGACGCGGGCACGCCCTGACGATCGACAACGGCTGGCGCGAGGTCGCGGACACCGCGCTCGCCTTCGTCCGGCGCTTCACCGATCCGGCGGAGCGGGCGTGACACCTTCAGTGGCCGACGAAGGCGGGGGCGCAGAGCCGGGCGGCGCTGCGCTACCGGTCCGCCGTCACGGCGCCGCCGTGCTCCGGGCGCGGACTCGGCGCACGCAGCGGCCTGCGGTGGGCAGGGCGCCGGGCTGAGCATCCGCGCGGTCGGGCGGGCGCCACGGCCGCGCGTACCGTGCCGTGGACCTCCCGCCCGGTCGGCTGCCGGGGCACGGCACCGCACCCGATCACGCGGAAGGGGAGAGCTGTTCGCGCACCCATTCAGGGTCGGGGTTGGTACGTGGCCGCCCCGCCACGACGACGGTCGGCACCGTCTCGTTGCCCTCGTTGGCTGCCCTCACCGCTGCCGCTCCAGCCGGGTCACGCCAGATGTCCACCCAATGCAACTGGCGGGCGCTACGGCCCAACCGGATGCGCAGCCGCAGGCAGTACTTGCAGCCCGACCGCCAGTAGACGACCGGTCGGCCGTCGACCGCGCTGCGGCGTTGTGCCTCCAGCGCACCGATGGGTCTCGGGAAGATCAGAGGCGAGTTCACGCCTGCGAGCAGAACGAACACCAGCAGGAGTACTGCGGCCTCGCCGGGGCTCCCGTTGAAGACCAGCCCGCTCGCAACGACCGAGCCGCAGAGCACCAGCAGTATTGGCAAGACCCAAGTACGCGTCATGATGCCGCAGGCTATCGACGAGTCGACATGCTCCTCGAACCAGCCTGTCCACTCACACGCTGAGTTCGCCTCAGTTGCCCCGCCCGGCCCGCTCCAGGATCCACTCGACGACCTCGGTCCTCCGGGCAGCCGTCCGGCAGCACGTGCAGAGTGGCTACGTCTCTGCCCGGACCGAGGTCGACCCCACGCCGAACTCGCCCAGCACCCGAAGCACGCGGTACGCGCCCGCCGGCAGCCACGCATCCGCGCGCGCCCGGCGTCGGCCGTCCTGGTCCGGGACCGCCAACGCCGTGCGGCAGGACCCGCGCGTCACCCGGCTGCTGGAACGCCTTCATCACCCGGGGCAGCGGTCCGGAGCGCCGCTACCGCTCAGGTCGCTGCGCGACCCGGGAAGGAGTCGCGGCGCACCGGCGCCGAGCCTGCGGGATCAGAGGCCGAACTCCGAGGGCGACACACCCAGTGCGGTGCAGGCCTCGCGGATCGCGTACTGCTCGGACGGCTCGAAGACCCCGTCGGCCCCGGCGATGACCATGCCGGTCTGAATGACCGCCCGGGCCTCCGTGGGCTTCTTGGCGGCCTTGGCGATCACCTGCAGGGCCTCGCTCTTGCCCAGCTCGAAGTTGCCCAGGAGCCGGTCCACATGCTGGTTGAACCGCTGACGGAGCTGGTCCGCCGGGAAGTTCTGGAGGACCTCGTTGGAGACGATCAGCTCCTCGACGCGCTGCCGCTCCGCCGGCTCCACCTGTCCGTCGGCCGCGGCGACCAGCGCGCACATGGCCATGCTGGCATCCCGGTAGGCACCGCTCTTGAGTTCCGTCTTGACCGAGGCGAGCTGGGACTTGAACAGCCCCAGCAACTGGGCCTTGGAACCACCGGAGGACGAGCCCGACCGGCCCAGCCCATGAGACCCCTGCGGTACCTGCCCGGGACCGCTTGCTCCCCGAGCGCCCTGGGACTGCTGGAAGGTCTTGGCCTGGTCCTTGATCTTGTCCCACATTGCCACTCGTGCCACCTCGGCTTCTGTTGCTGCTGCGTACCCGTCTTGATCCTCGGACGCGATTTCTCGCGGCCACCAGCTTGAACGCGCCCGGGAGCCACGGGGTTCCCGAAAGGCAAAGACAGAGCAAAGTGTCTCACGGCGACGTCGTACTGGGGCCGTGCCGGGCCGGGCGGCTCGGCGAGCAGGAGGTTCGTGCTGCGGGTTCAGTCCCCGCCCCTCCAGCGGGGTACTGACCAGGCCAGCACGTAGCCGAAGCCGTTGAGGGCCCAGTGCAGGGCCGCGGGCGCCAGCAGGCTTCCGGACCGGCGCCGCAGCTCGCACAGGCCGACCCCGGCCGCGGCCGTGGCGACAACGGCGGCGGCGACCGACAGCGCGGTGCCTGCCGGCCCGGTGCCGAGGACCGCCACGGCGGCGTTGGCCCGGCTCAGCCCGCGCGAGGGAAGCAGATGCCAGAGCCCGAACAGCGACGACGAAACCGCAGTGGCCCAGGCGGTACCGCGACGACGCCGCACCATGGCCCACAGCACACCGCGGAAGGCCGTCTCCTCCAGCAGCACGGTGCCGACCGGCACCCGGACCAGCACCCGTCCGAGCAGCTGCCCCACGGTCAGGCCGGCGGCGCGCTCGTCCTCGAACGCCTCCCTGGTGGCCGGCAGAGCGAGCGCGAGCAAGAAGACGGCGAGAACCGCGCCCACCAGCACCGATGCCCACCGCAGCCCCCGGTACAGGGCAACCGTGTCGAGCCCGAGATCGGCGCGGGTGAGACCGTCCCACCGGGCGATCAACAGCAGCGCGGCGGTCGCGACCACGCAGGTGGGTACGTAGGCGCCGGGCGCGAGCCAGTTGTTGAGCAGGTTCGCGCCGACCAGGACGGCAAGGACACACAGCATCCGCATGGTGTCACCAGCCTCCCGCGATCGGCCCCACGACTCGGGATGACGGCATGAGCGCGCCACGGCTGAGGAGCACTCCAGTGCAGGCGCTCACGCCGGAGGTGCGCCACGGCCATCCACTCCAGGATGAAGCGCTCCGAGGCTCCGCACCACGCCGCCGCGCCGACGGGAGGTACCGAACCGACCCGGCTGGAGTGGGCCGGCAGCCGTCGGCGCACGGCCGAGCCGTGGGGAACCCGCCCCGGCCCCACTCAGTCGGCGGGCAGGTAGACCCGCTGCGGGATGGTGTCGTAGACGCTCTCGTCAAGGGCGTCGACCGAGCCGTCCGCAACGGCGTCCACGAGGCCGCCGAGGCCGGTCTCGATCTGCCGGGTGAGCATGCCGTTGCGCTTCATGCCGTCGTACTGGGTCTGGGAGGAGGTCTCGAACAGGACGACGGCGGAGCCGCGCAGCTGGTAGGAACCCAGCGCGGTGCCCGGCAGGTTGGTGTCCTGCGGGTACAGGGTCAGGTCACCGAAGCCGGACTCGCCCCGGCCCTGCAGGGCCTGGTAGACGGCCACGTTCGCCCGCTTGGAGGCGTTCATGTCGAATTTCGGCCAGTTACCGAACTCGGCGGGGTTGTCGATGAACTTCGCCGATATCGACAGGGGAGACATGTTCTCCAGGTCGTCGGTGGCGTAGCAGGACCACTGGTTGTGGAGGTCCACGAAGTAGTCGACGGTGCCGAACTCCTCCTCGAGCGCCTTGTAGACGTTCCGGGAGGTCTGCGCCTCCGGGGTGATGTACCAACCGGTGTCCGCGCTGTTGCCGGGGAAGTCCTCCGGGGCGGGTACGTAGTCCAGGTCGGGGTTGAAGTCCCGGTTGATGTCGAAGCCGCCGACGCGCGCGTTGTAGTTCCACGCCGGAGACACGCCCTCTAGCTGCGGGAAGTCGGCAACGGCATCGTCCCACGTCATCGCGTTCTGCCGCTGGTCGAGCTCACCGCCGTCGACGTTCAGACGGGGGATGACGACCACGGTGACGTTCTCGCGCAGCTCCCGCGCCGCCGGGCTGTCGGAGCCCCACCGCTTGAGCAGTTCGAGGGCGGCCTCGGTGCCGTGCATCTCATTGCCGTGGATCTGCGTCTGCACGAACACGACCTTGTCGCCCTCGCCGACGCGCGCGATGTGGATCGCGCGGCCCTGGTTGGAGTACCCGGCTACCTCGACGTCGACGGTTCCGCCGGTGCTGGTCTCCAACTGCTGCAGCGCCGAGGCCAGTTGGTCGTGGTTCACGAACCCGTTGCTGCCGGAGCCCGAGGCTTCGGTGCCGCAGTGGGAGACGGGCGGGATCGCGGCCGCGCCGGTGGCGGTCGCGGTGACGGCCGCGGTACCGAGTCCGGCGGTCAGAACCGTACTCGCCAGCGCGGCGATCCATCTGCGTGCAGACAATTCACTACTCCTCTGGTGTCGCTCAGAACTTCCCAGGGGTGGTGCTGCGTCACCCTAGACGCACGAGGGGCATCTGTGAACAGCGCCGATCCAAGACCGCACACCACCCTCACCAAGTGGCCAACTCCGGCCGCCGCGACCGTCAGCGGCCGCGAGGGCGGTCGTGCTCCGTGAGTAACACGCGCGTCACACAGTGCCGTTGACGTAGTTTCACGATCAACATAGGCTCGCCCGCCAGCGGCCAGCCCGTGCCCGCGGTCAAGGCTGCTGCCCCTGCTGCCCCTGCTGCTCAGCGCTCCGCGTGCACGCGGCCGCCCGTCGTCACCCCGGAAGGCGGCAGGCGGACGGCCGCTGCTCGACCGGCACCACCGGCACCACCTCGCACCGACCACTTCGGAGGAGCATGTGAGAGCACGCCGCTCGGCCGCCCGGGCCGCCTCGGTCCTCGTCACCACCCTCGCGTTGACGGGCACGCTCGCCGGCCCCGTCGCCGCGGCGCCCGACGCAGGATCCGAACCCGCCGCCACGGCGCGGGCCCGGACGGGGGCGGTCGCCACCGCGACCGCCCCCGTCACGCACGAGGAGAACGACCGCGTCCCGGAGGGATCGGTCTGGACACAGCACTACTTCCCGTCCTCGGACGGCTCCGGCACCGAACTCCACGCCGACGTCCTGCTGCCCGAGGGACTGGGCGAGGGCGAGCGGGTACCCGTCATCCTGTCGGTCGGCCCCTACTTCGGGCACGCGGGTCAGACCGGTCCCGAGGGCTGGACGCACACCGGCCCCTCGTCCCGCTTCCAGGACTTCATCGAGGGCACCGACCTGTTCGACCAGGGCTACGCCTTCGTCATGGTGGACCTGCGCGGCTTCGGCGGCTCCACCGGCTGCCTCGACTGGGGCGGCCCCGGCGAGCAGGCCGACGTCAAGGCCGCGGTCGACTGGGCCGCGAGCCGCCCGTGGTCGACCGGCGCGGTGGGCATGTACGGCAAGTCGTACGACGCCGTCACGGGTCTCATCGGCAACAACCTGGACCAGGACGCGCTCAAGGCAGTCGTCGCCCAGGAGCCCGTCTGGGACATGTACCAGTACATCTACTCCAACGGCGTGCCCCGCCCGAACGTCACCGGCACCGCCAACGCGTACAACGGCATCGCCACGTTCGACCAGATGCCGGACGACGACGCGCACTACCTGGCCAACGCCGCCTACGAGGACACCCACCCGGAATGCCTCACCGAGAACTCGGCCGGGTACCGAATATCCGACCAGTGGGACGAGCACTGGACCTCCCGCGACCTGGCGAAGATGGCCGAGGGATCCGACACCCCGCTGTTCGTCACCCAGGGCTTCATCGAGAACAACACCAAGCCCGAGGAGATGGAGGAGTACCTCGACAACCACACCGGCCCCGAGCGCGGCTGGCTCGGCCAGTGGGACCATGTGCGCGGCGGCGACCGCGTCGGCGACGGGCGTCTGGCCATGGGCCGCGAGGGCTGGTACGACGAGACCCTTTCCTTCTTCGACCAGTACCTCAAGGGCGTCCGGCCGGCGGTCGACTACCCCGCCTACTCCATGGAGGACAACACCGGCGCCTGGCGTGCCCAGGACACCTGGCCGGTCGTGGAGCGTTCCGTCACCCTCCCGCTCGGCGGGGGCAGGTACGTGGACGACGGAGGCGCCTCCGCCCGCGCGGCCCTGACCGCATCCGGCGAGCCGGCCCCGCAGGCTCCGGCGCAGCCGTCCGGCGCGTGGGACATGGAGAACGCGCCCGCGACCGAGCAGCCCGCCCCGAAGGGCCTGGCCAAGGGCATCGCGAAGCAACAGGCCTCCGGTGAGGTCACGTCGAGCTTCTTCCGCTGGTCGCGGCCGGTCGACCGCGCCGTGCGCATCACCGGGACTCCGCAGGTCTCGCTGAACGCCAAGGGCGAGGGCAATGTCATGCTCAAGCTGTACGACGTCGCCCCGGACGGCACCGCCGTCATGTTCGACGAGCAGGTCTCCCTGGTGGACTCGGGCCGGCTGACCGTCGACCTCAAGGCGACCGACTGGACCCTTGCGGCCGGGCACGTCCTGGCCGTGGAGATCGGCTCCATCCAGACCGGCTCGTGGCGCGACACGCCCTCCGGCGAGACGATCGAGGTCAAGGGCGCGCGGCTCAGGCTGGCCCTGGACGACCCGGCCGACGACGTTCCCACCGCAGGTGCCCGTTCGCCGTTCCTGGACACCTACCTGCGCCAGTACACGGTGAAGCTGCCGGCCGGCCCCGCGACGTTCACGGTGATCCCCGGCAACCACATCTGACCCCCGAGGACCGGTGCCGGCCGCGGTGCTCCGGGCTCACCCACGGACGCCGGCCGGTCCCGGTCCTCCGGAGGAAGACCGGCCGCCGGACACGACGAGACGAGGATTCGACATGCGCAGCATCGCCATCGCCAGATCCGCTTGTACCGCCGCCCTCGCAGGCGCGCTTCTGCTGACCGGCACCCTGTTCACCGGTAACGCCGCGGCCGTCGGCGAAGGCCCCGACTATCAGGGCAACGAGACCATCAGGACGTCGATCCTGTCGACCTACGACGATGTCGTGGACTTCCTGGAGACCCAGGATGCCCGGCAGGAGGCGATGGAGCTCGAGGTCATCGGCCAGACCGTCAAGGGCCGCGACATCCACCTCGTCAAGTACGTGAGCGATCCCGGGAACCCGACGATCCTGTACCTGGCCCAGCAGCACGGCAACGAGCAACTGACCACCGAGGCGATGCTGCACACCATCAAGTCGCTCGGCTCCCCGTCCAAGGAGGCGCTGCTCAAGGACGTCAACGTCCTGTTCATCCCCATGTTCAACGCCGACGGCGCCATGGGCGACGTCAACTTCCCCCTCGACGACTACCTCGCCGCCGGGGAACGCCACCTGACCCGCTACAACGCCAACGAGGTCGACCTCAACCGCGACCACGTCGCCAAGGCCCAGCCCGAGACGCGGGCGCTGCACGAGAACGTGCTGGGCGTGTACGACATCGACTACGCGATCGACCTGCACCACCAGGGCACCCGGTCCCGCGTGAACGGGAACCTGGTGTCCGGCTCCATCCTGTACCCGACGACCCCGGACGTCTCGCCCGAACTCGTCGAGAGGTCCAAGAAGCTGGGCGCCGTCGTCTACCGGAACGTCGACCGCACCGGATGGGGCCACATCGGCCTGTACAACGGCGGTTCGGCCAACACGATCGGCCGCAACGGCATGGCCGCCGAGTACGGGATCGCCACCCTCCTGTTCGAGATGCGGGGCATGAGCGACCACGAGTACGCGCCCTACGTACTCGGCCAGAAGTCCAACGGGTACCTGATCCACCAGTCCGTCGTCACCATGGAGGCCACGATCGCAGCCGTCGCCGACGGATCGGTCAGCGAGGCCGACACCTCCTTCTGGGACACCCTGCCCCAGCAGTGCGACACCTGCTGATCCCGCCCGTACCGCTTCCACGTCAGGCGTCGGCGCGGGCCGGGGCGCAGCGCCCCGGCCCGCGGCCGTACGAGGGATGGCCGACCCCGCAGCTACGGGGCGAACCGCACGGGCAGGCTCTGCGGGCCGCGGATCATCAGCCCTGGACGCCAGGTGATCGCCGCCGGGTGGATGTCCAGGGCCAGGTTCTCGCAGCGCTCCAGAAGCGTTCTGATGGCGATGCGTGCCTCCAGTCGGGCCAGCGGAGCCCCCAGGCAGTAGTGGATCCCGTGGCCGAACGCCACGTGGCCGCGGGTGTCGCGGGTGATGTCGAAGCGGTCGGGGCTGGGGAAACGGGCCGGATCGCGGTCGGCGTCGGCCAGGGCCACGAGGACGAGCTCGCCGCCCCCGGGGACGACCGTGTCCCCGATGGTCAGCGGCTCGGTGGTGAACCGGTACGTGGGCGTCTCCACGGGACCGTCGTAGCGGAGCATCTCCTCGACGGCGGAATCGATGAGTGTGAGGTCGGCGCGCAGGGCGGCCAGTTGCTCGGGATGGGTGAGCAGCGCGAGGACGCCGTTGGTGATGAGGTTCACGGTGGTCTCGTGGCCCGCCACCAGCAGCAGCCAGGCCATACCGCGGAGTTCGTCGGCGGACAGCCGGTCGCCGCCGTCGTCCGAACCGTGGATCAGCGCGCTCATGAGGTCGTCGCCGGGCTGCTGCCGCTTGTTCGCGAGCAGTTCCTCCAGGTACCGCGCCATGGACGCCGCGGCGGCCGTGCGGGCTTCGGGGTCGGTGGCGCCGAGAGCGTCGTTCGACCACGTCCGGAAGGAAGCGCGGTCGAGGTCCGGAACGCCGAGGAGTTCGCAGATGACGGAGATGGGCAGCGGGAAGGACAGGGCCTCGACGAGGTCGGCACGCCCGTCGGGCGCGGTGAGCATCCGGTCCAGGAGCGCGTCGGTGATCTTCTGGATGCTCGGGGCGAGTGCCTCCACCCGGCGGGTGGTGAACTCCCGGGCGACCAGCTTGCGCAGCCGCGTGTGGTCCGGCGGGTCGGCCCGGAGCATATGAGGACCGGAGGAGATGGCACCGAGCGGAAGTGAGGGGGAGGCCTTGGCCCAGTCCTTCGAGAGCGTCGGGTCCGTGAGCACGGCGCGCCCGGCCTCGTAGCCGACGACGAGCCATGCCTCCGCGTTCCCCTCCGGCATCCGGATGCGGTGCACGGGACCCTGGGCCCGTAACCGGGCGTACACCGGGTACGGGTCGCGCGTGAAGGACTCACCGAGTGCGGCTAGGTCGACGATGCTCATGGGCTACCACCTCACTGACGGCTCACGACGGTGACCGACGGTGAGGGCTCACGGCTCCCGGAAGGGGGCCCGCCCGCCGCCGGCGGCGACTGCCCGCCGACTGTAACCCTTGCCGGAAACGGGCAAACCCGGTTTCCGGCAAACGAAGGCCACGGACCGGCCGGTCTCCGCCACGGCGGCCACCGCTCCTTCGGCACCGAGTCCACTTGTCAAAAGTTTGACGTGCCCATGATGATTGCCTCATGTCGCACACTTCACAGGCAACCAGCGGCACCACAAGAAGAGCCGTACTCACCGCCGCAGCCGGAGCGGTCGCGGCCGGCGCAGCAGCCACCGGTCAGGCGACCGCGGCCGTCCCCGGACCGGGCCCTGGCCGGGGACACGGAGGCCGCCCCGCCACCGCGCAGTCTCCCTCCCGCGAACTGCGCGCCCTCCTCAAGGAGATCGACCCCGGACGCATCGAGGCGACCGTGCGCAAGCTCGCCTCCTTCGGCACCCGGCACACCCTGTCCGTCCAGGACGACCCGGTGCGCGGCATCGGCGCCGCCCGGGACTGGATCTACGCCGAGATGCAGAAGTACGCGGAAGCCTCCGGCGGCCGGATGACCGTCGAACTCCAGTCGTACATCCAGGAACCGGCGTCCCGGATCCCGGTCGCGACCCGGATCACCAACGTCGTCGCCACCCTGCGCGGCTCGGTCACCCCCGAGCGGGTCTACATCGTCTCCGGGCACTACGACTCCCGCGTCACCGACGTCATGGACGCGACCAGCGACTCCCCGGGCGCGGACGACGACGCCTCCGGCGTCGCGGTGTCGATGGAACTGGCGCGCGTCATGGCCACGCGCCGCCCCGCCGCCACGATCGTCTTCGCGGCCGTCGCGGGAGAGGAGCAGGGCCTGTACGGGGCGACGCACATGGCCGCGCGGTACAAGGCCGCGGGCACGGACGTCCAGGGCATGTTCACCGACGACATCGTCGGCAGCCCCAAGGCGGACGACGGCGCCCTCGACCCGTACACCATCCGGCTCTTCGCCGAGGGCGTGCCCAGCTCCGAGACGCCCGAACAGGCGGCCACCCGGCGGTCGGTGGGCGGCGAGAACGACTCGCCGTCGCGCCAGCTCGCCCGCTTCGTCCGCGACACCGCCGACAACGATGCCACCGGCATGCACGTCCGCGTGATCTACCGCCGTGACCGCTACCTCCGCGGCGGCGATCACATCCCGTTCCTCGAACGCGGCTATCCCGCGGCCCGGTTCACCGAACCCGCCGAGGACTTCGCCCACCAGCACCAGGACGTGCGCGTCGAGGACGGCAAGCAGTTCGGCGACCTGCCGGAGTTCTGCGACTTCGACTACATCGCGCGGGTGGCCCGGGTGAACGGCGCGGCCCTGTGGACCCTCGCCCAGGCCCCGGGCACGCCGAAGAACGCCAAGATCGTCACCAGCAACCTCACCAACGCCACGGAGCTGGTCTGGGACCGCGGCACGGAGCCGGATCTCGCGGGGTACGAGGTGGTGTGGCGCGAGACGACCGCGCCCGAGTGGACGCATGTCATCGAGGTCGGCGACGTGACGCGGCACGAGGTGGACCTGTCGAAGGACAACGTCTTCTTCGGCGTGCGCGCGGTGAGCCGGAACGGCGCGAAGAGCCCGGTGGCGTTCCCGGTGCCGCAACGGTAGCGGCCGGGTTCGAGGACGAACGGCGCACAGCGGCCCCGGCACCGTGACCGGCGGCCGGTGTGCGGCCTCCGGTCATGCGGTCCGTCGGAGCCGGCGGCCCAGTACGTCCCGCGAGCCGCGATGAGTCCGAGGCGTTCCGGCGGTCGTACCGTCGAACCCGTCACCGAGGAGGGCATCCGATGCGCAGCGTGACCTATTCGATGAGCGTCTCCCTGGACGGCTACATCGTCGGGCCGGACGGGAAATTCGACTGGACGGCGCCCGACGAGGAGGTCTTCCGCTTCTGGATCGACGAGATCCGAGAGGTCGGCGTCCACCTGCTGGGACGACGACTGTACGAGACGATGCTGTACTGGGAGACCGCCGACCAGGACCCGTCGCTCGACGACTCCATGCTCGAGTGGACCGCCCTCTGGAAGCCGCTCCCCAAGGTGGTGTTCTCCACCACGCTGTCGGCGGTGCAGGGCAATGCGCGCCTGGCCTCTGGCGGCCTGGCGGAGGAGATCGAGCGGTTGCGCGCCGAGCCGGGGGAGGGCGACATCGCGATCGGCGGCGCGACTCTCGCCGCCGAGGCGGCCGCGTCGGGTCTGATCGACGAGTACCGGGCCATGGTCTACCCGGTGCTGGTCGGCGGCGGGATTCCGTTCTTTCCCCGGCACGAGCGCCGGGTGGATCTCGCCCTCGCCGAGACCCGCACCTTCAGCTCGGGAGTCGTCCACCTCCGCTACCGCGCGGCGCGCTAGCCGGCTCGTCCGCCGAGCCGCCCAGCCGGCCGCCCGGACATCGCCGGCGGCCGCGATCACGGCACAGTGATCGACAAGATGCCCACCGGTGCCACCGTGGTCGTGATCCGGACGAGCGCGGGTCTTCGCGGGACCGAGCCGAACCCGAAGCGCACGGGTGGTTCGACGGGCGCCGTCCGGCCGAGGCCGGTGCCCTCGAACACCGCCGACACCGCGCAGATCCACCGCAGGTCCCGGGCGCCGTACCACTCACGGCGATCCGTACCGGCGCTGCCGCGCGTTCGCACGCCGGGCAGCAGCAGGCGGGCGGGCCGGTCGGTCAGCGCGCTCCACGCGGGACGGCGGGCGAGCGCGCCGGGAACGGCACACAGCAGGAACCCGAGGAGCGCTCGCCGGCCGACGGTGAAGCGCAGGTGGAGTGTGCCCGCGGCGACGGTCCAGGTGTCGTCCGCGACGCCCACGTGGACCGGGACGACCCGTACGGTGTCGAAGGCGTACGTGCCGCTGATGAAATCCGCCGACTCCGGTGTGGGGGCCAGCAGCAGGCGTTCCCCGTCGGCTCGTTCGAGCATCACGTCGTTGAACGGGCCGAAGGGCGACCGTTGCCACCGGCCCACCACGATGCGTGTCCCGGACGAGGTGCCCAGGCCCGCGATCCAGCCCTCGAAGCGCAGCCGCGGGCGCTGCGCGGCTCCGGCGGCGAGGGCCCGGTTCATGTCGCGGTCCGGGGTCACGAAGGGGCAGGGCCGGGCGCCGGGACACGGGGAGCCGAGAGCCCGATCCGTACGTGCCGGACCCCTTCCGAGAAATGCACCACGGGCTCGCCGAGAGGGGCCGGCAGGCCCGCAGCGCCGGTCAGCGTCTGCTCCAGCACGTCGACCTCGGCGTCGGCCAGCGGCCACGGCTCGTGCTCGACGGGCGTCTCCCAGAGCATGCCGAGCCGTCGCGTGTACGCACGCCAGCGCGAGGTCAGCCAGACGTCCCGCTCCGTCGGCTCGATCGGGTCACCGGGACGGACGACCAGCCGGTAGGAGGCCCCGTCGGTCCAGCGCGAACCGGAGTACGAGACGGTGTCCCCGTCCGCGCGGACACCGAGGCTGCCCGGACTGTACGGCACGCCGAGAGCGCGAGCCGCCAGCATCAGGGGGCAGGTGACCGCGATGGACAGGAACCACAACCCGTCCCGCCCGTCCCGGCGCCGGACATAGGTCCGCAGGTTGGTCTCCGCGAACGACGGGAGACCGGGCACCGCGCCGGGCAGGCCGGGAGGCCGCACGTCCGCCATGAGAAACGGCGTGAAGCCCACCCAGGCAGTCCCCTCGTACTCGTCCACCACCAGTTCTTCGGGCACCAGAGGCCGTACCGACTCCGACCGGAACGGCCAGTTGACGAACGTCTGCGTCAGCCAGCGTGCACGCAGGACGGGGATGCCCACCCGCTGCTCCGCTCCGTACGCCACCACGGGCCACGGGTCCCCGCCCTGCGGGTCGCGGAAACGCGCACGGCACCGCCGAGAGGCCGCGCCGGGGGATACGCGGCTGTGGCACTGACCCGGGACGACCCGACGGGCGGCCATCCGACCTGCGGCCATGCGACCTGCGGGCCGCCCGTGGCAGCCCGGGAGCGGCATCAGGCCATGTCCGAGCCCCGCAGCACGAGCTGCGCCACAGCGATTCCGGCCACCACGATCGCCGCCCGGAACGGCCACCGGCTGCCGGCCCCGGAGGGCACGGCCGTACCCGCGATCGCGACGGTTCCGGCCGCTGCGGCCAGTACCCGGTCCGAGTCGTCGGCCGCTCCGGGAGGTCCCGCGACGACCACGCCGACGGCGGCCAGGAGGACGAACGGGGCCAGCCACCGGCAGGCCGGACGGCCCAGCCGCTGCGGCAGCCCGCGCACACCGGTCGTGAGGTCGTCCTCGATGTCCGGAAGGACGTTCACCAGGTGCGCCCCCACTCCCAGCAGCGCCCCAGCGGTCACCGCCCACCAGGCGGGCCAGGACGGCGACGCCAGACCCAGGGTGACGAACGCCGGCAGCGAGCCGAAGCCCACGGCGTAGGGCAGCGGTGAGAGCACCGTGTGCTTCAACCGCAGGTTGTAGATCCAGCCCGAGGCCGTGCCCACGAGGTGCACCGCTCCCGCCGCCGGGCCGCTGAGCAGGGACAGCGGCACGCACAGCACCAGCGCGGTCCCGGCCGCGACCGCCACCGTCCGGCCTGGGAGTTCCCCGGTGGCCACGGGTTTGTCGCGGCGTGCGCAAACGGTGTCCCGCTGTGCGTCGATCGCGTCGTTGCACCAGCCGACCGAGAGCTGGCCGGTCAGCACGGCCGCCGCCACCGCCGCCGACCCCGCCGCTCCCCGGCCCGCCGCCACCGCCAGGGCGGTCACGAACACGGTCACGGCGATCGCCGGCTCCGGATGGCATGAGCGCAGCAACGCCGGGACGCGGTGTGGGGTACGCGCGAGAACTCCGGACGAGTGGAGAGACACCTACGCAAGGTAATCGGGCCGCCGGCGCGAGGAAGGCATCAGCGACATGCGTGTCCCCGTGATCGTCGACCCGTCCTCTGCGCCGTCGCAGTCCCCTTCCCCGTCGCCGACCCCTTCCCCGCCCCCTGGGCCGTCCCGGACGGACGTGCCCGCCGCGGCGACCACCATCGCCGCCGTGCGCACCGCGCTGCCGCCGTACCGCTACGCCCAGGACGACCTCACCGAGCGGATCGGCGACCTGTGCCTGCCGCCGGGGGCGGACCGCGGCCTGCTGCGCCGTCTGCACGCCTCCGCCGGTGTGCGCACGCGTCATCTCGCCCTGCCGATCGAGCGGTATGCAGGGCTCGGTGACTTCGGACGGAGCAACGACGCGTGGATGGCGGCGGGACTCCAACTGGGTGAGGCCGCCCTCACCGGCGCACTGAAGGAGGCGGGACTCGGCCCGGACGATCTCGATCTGCTGGTGTGCGCCTCCATCACCGGAGTCGCGGCCCCGTCTCTCGACGCCCGGCTGGCCGGGCGGATGGGGCTGCGGCCGGACGTCAAGAGGCTGCCGGTGTTCGGGCTGGGCTGTGTGGCGGGTGCGGCCGGTCTGGCCCGCGTGCACGACTATCTGCGCGGGCACCCCGGCCACACCGCCGCACTGCTCACCGTCGAACTGTGTTCGCTGACGCTGCAGCGAAGCGACGCCTCCCGGGCCAATCTGGTCGCCGGTGCCCTGTTCGGCGACGGCGCGGCCGCGCTCATCGCACGCGGCGGCAGCGGTGTGCGGGACAGCGGTGAGCGGGATGGCGGTGGACGTGACCGCGGTGGACGTGACAGCGGTGGCGCGGGGCCGCACGCGGCCGGGCCCTCGGTGATCGCCACGCGCAGCCACCTGTATCCGGACACCGAACAGCTCCTGGGGTGGGACATCGGCGCGAGCGGATTCCGCGTCGTGATCGACGCCGGCGTTCCCGGCATCGTGCGGGACCACTTCGGAGGGCACCTGCGCGCCTTCCTGACCGAACACGGCCTCACCACCGACGACATCGGGACCTGGGTATGCCACCCGGGCGGCCCCAAGGTCCTCTCCGCCGTCAGCGACTCCCTGGGACTGCCCGGGGACGCGCTGGACTGTGCGTGGCGCTCCCTCGCCACGGTGGGAAACATGTCCTCCGTCTCCGTACTCCACATCCTGCAAACCGTCCGGGAACACCATCGTCCCGAGCCCGGAACGTGGGGGGTGCTCCTCGCGATGGGCCCTGGACTCTGTTCCGAACTCGTCCTTCTGCGCTGGTGAGTGAGTGATCCTTATGCAGTGGTATGCGCTACTCGTCCTCGCCGTCGCCCTCGAACGCGGCGCCGAACTCGTCGTCGCCCGGCGCAACGCGGCCTGGACCCTGGCTCGCGCCGGTGTGGAACACGGCCGCGGCCACTACCCGGTCATGGTCGCCCTGCACACGGGCCTGCTCGCGTGCTGCCTGCTCGAACCCGTGCTCGCCGACCGGCCGTTCCTGCCCGCCGTCGGCTGGCCCATGCTGGCGCTCGTCGTACTGGCCCAGGGCCTGCGCTGGTGGTGCGTCACCACGCTCGGACGGTACTGGAACACCCGGGTCATCGTCGTTCCCGGGGCACGCCTGGTCGGCGCGGGACCCTACCGTTTCCTGCGCCACCCCAACTACGTCGCGGTCGTCGTGGAGGTCGCCGCCCTGCCCCTGGTGCACTCCGCATGGCTGACCGCGACCGCGTTCACCGTCGCCAACGCCGCGCTGCTCACCGTCCGCGTACGCTGCGAGAACACGGCCCTCGCCCAGGCGGAGCCCGCGTGAACGGCGGCCACGACCTGGTGATCGCCGGAGGCGGACCCGCCGGCCTCGCGACCGCCCTCCACGCCGTGCGCGCCGGCCTGGATGCCGTCATCGCCGAGCCGCGCCAGGCACCCGTCGACAAGGCATGCGGTGAGGGACTGATGCCCGGCGCCGTCCGTGCCCTCGCCGCCCTCGGCCTGGACGTCCCCGGCCACCCCATCACCGGAATCCGCTACGTCCAAGGCCCCCGCCAGGTCCAGGCCGCGTTCCGGCACGGCCCCGGCCTCGGTGCCCGCCGCACCGCTCTGCACAGCGCCCTGCACCAGGCCGTCCTGGACGCGGGAGTGCCCGTACTGCCCCTGCGGGTGGAGGAGGTACGGCAGGACACCACGGGCGTGACCGTGCCGGGCGCCGGGCTGCGCGCGCGGTGGCTGGTCGCCGCCGACGGCCTCCACTCACCCGTGCGCCGCTCCCTGGGCCTGGAGGTCAAGGCCCGGGGACAGGCCCGGTACGGGCTACGCCGGCACTACGCGGTGCCACCGTGGTCGCCGTACGTCGAGGTCCACTGGGGAGAGCACGCGGAGGCCTACGTCACCCCGCTCGGCCCCGCGCTGGTGGGCGTCGCCCTGCTGACGACCCGCAGGGCGCCCTTCGCCGTCCAGCTGGCGGGCTTCCCCGAACTGGCGGACCGCCTGCCGCCGGAAGCGGCCGTCACCGCGGTGCGAGGTGCCGGACCGCTGCGGCAGAGAGTCCGCACCCGCACCCACGGGCGGGTCCTGTTGGTCGGCGACGCCGCCGGATACATCGACGCGCTGACCGGCGAGGGCATCTCCCTCGCCCTCAGCGGTGCGGAAGCCCTGGTCACCAACCTGAGCCGGGGGACATGGACGCGTTACGAAACCGACTGGAGCCGAGCGACCCGCCGGCACCGGCTGCTGACCGACCTCCTGGTGAGGGCCCGGCAGCGGCCCGCTCTCGCCCCGCACATCATGCCCACGGCCGCCCGCCTGCCACGCCTTTTCACTGCGGCGGTGAACGCCCTGGCATGAGCTCTGCGGCCCTGCCTACCGGAGCGTGGTCGAGCTCGCAGGAAAGGGTTTGAGCGAGGCGGCGCCCCGCTGCTAGTTTCGCGGTGGACCGTGAAGTCGTCGTAGGGAGGTGAGACCCGTGAACACAGTTACCCATGGGTGCTCCCTCAACCCGTCACGGTCCGGCGGCTGACGTTCGGTGTCGCCAGGAGCGCCTGAGACCGAGGCACTTCTGGAAGGGACTCCGATGAACACGAAGCCTTTCACATCTGGCCCGAGCGACAACGCGGTGACGATCACGCGCGTCGCGGACAGGCAATGGCACGCACTGGAAGACGACCTGGTGGTCGGCCGCGGATATGCGGAGCACCGGCCCGACGGGCGCTTGTTCGTCAGCATCGACGCTTGGCACGACGCCACCTTCGACCGGCTCGCGGAGGTGATGCTGGCGGAACTGCCGGCGCCGCTGCACACGGTGGTCGACGAAGCCGACGCCGAGCTGACGGCCGGCTGGCGGCGGGCCGGTTTCACCGTCCGGCGCCGCGAGTGGGAGTACGCCGTGCCGACCGACCCGCGGGTCACGGGGCTCGCAGCAGTCCGGCCGCCTTCGGGCGTGACGATCGTGCCCGCCGGCCAGGTGGACGAGGGTCTGCTGCGGGCGGTGGACCGGGCGATCCGGGACGAAGTCGAGGCGACCGTCGGGTGGCGGTCGATGCCCGCGGAGGTCATTCGCCGCCCCGAAGGCGACACCATCGTCGACCCGTCGAAGTACGCGGTGGCCGCGGCGCCGGACCGCTACCTGGGTCTGATCCGGGTGGTGACGGTGAACCGGCCGCGCATCGGGCTGGTCGCGGTCCGGGCCGGCGAGCAGCGCCGCGGCATCGCGCGGGCGCTGCTCGCCCACGCGCTGGGGACGCTGCACCGCTCCGGGTTCTCCGCGGCCTGGGCCGAGGTCCACGAATCGAACCAAGCAGCCTCGGCGCTGCTCAAGGGCATCGGCGCCCGGCCGGTGAGCAGCAACCTGGAGCTGGTGCGATGACGAAGAACAAGAACGTCATCGAAGTCGAGGGCAAGGTCGTCGAGTGCCTGCGTAGCGCCATGTTCACCGTGGAGCTCGAGAACGGCCACCGGGTGCTCGCCCACATCAGCGGGAAGATCCGCAAGAACTACATCAAGATCATGCTGGAAGACCGGGTGCTGGTGGAGCTCCCGCCGTACGACCTGACGCGCGGCCGGATCGTGTTCCGGTACCGGAACTAGCGGCGGTCGGCACCTTCCGCGGTAACTGATCCCGGGGCCCCGGTCACGGCGTTGTCGTGACCGGGGCCCCGATGATGGCGAAACCGCCCAGTGGCCGCCGGTCAAGAGGGCTCGGCGGGGGTACGGCCGCCTGTGACGCGCAGCAGGTCGAGCTTGCCCGCGTCGCTGCTTCCGGTCGCCGCCGTGTAGGTGACCATGCGCAGGTCCGCGCCGGGGACGATCAGGACGTCGCAGTCGAGCAGGATGTCGCCGACCTCCGGATGCCGAATCGTCTTCCGGTCGGTGGTGTGCTGGGTGGCGGCCGTCCGCGTGGCCCAGAGACGAGCGAACGCGTCGGATGCGCCTCGCAGCTCCCTCACGAGACGATCGAGCCGAGCGTCCCCGGGATAGCGGGACACGGCGTCCTTGAGGTCAGCGACGATCGACGCCTCAAAGGCATCCTGTCCGTGTTCGGACTGCATGGGCAGCATCGAGGCGTGAGCGGCACCGTTGCCGAACAGGGCGCGGGCGAGGTTCCGTTCGGCGGGCGGCAGGACGGCGGGGTCACCGTGCAGGGCACTCCACGTGGTGTTCCACCACACCAGGGTCCAGTCGGCGGTGAACACCCCGATCGGGACGTCACCCAGGCGGGCGGCGAGCCGTTGGATCCCCGCGGGCACGTGGGCGCTGACCGTCCCGTCCTGGGGCGGCAGGAGCCCGGCGCCGCGGTACAGCTGGTCGCGCTCGGCCCGTGAGAGCTGAAGGGCCCGGGCGAGGGCCCCGACCACCTGGGCCGAGGGGTTCTTCGCACGCCCCTGCTCCAGACGCAGGATGTAGTCGACGGAGAGCCCGGCCAGCTGCGCCAGCTCCTCGCGGCGCAGTCCCGGCGCCCGACGGCGGTCCGTCACGGCGAATCCGGCGTCGGCCGGGGAGAGACGGTCGCGCCAGGCGCGCAGGAGTGCGGCGAACGCGGAGCGGGAGGAAACCATGGATTCATTCTCGCCGTACGGCGCCGGACGAGCCTGGGTACCACCAGTCCTAGTGACGGGGACGGCACTGGCCGGCGTCGGCCAGGGCGGCGAACGTGGAGATGCGCCCGAGCCGGGCGCCATCGGCCCACCAGTGAAGGAGCCTCCCGTGCAGCACACCATCGTGATGACCGGCGCGAGCCGTGGGATCGGCCGCGTCGCCGCGGAGCACATCCTGCGCCGGGCGCCTGACGCACACCTCGTCGTCGTGGCCCGCGGATCCTCCGGCGCACAGCTTGCCGCGGAACTCGCCACGGGCGGGCACACGGTCTCGTACGTCTCGGCGGACCTCGGCTCGCTTCAGAGCGTCCGCGAGGCCGCCACCGCGATCCGTGACCGCCTCGACGGCGGTGAACTCCCGCCGCTGAGCGGCCTCGTAGGCAACGCGGGCGTGCAGTACACGAACGCGCTGACCGAGGGACCCGACGGGTTCGAGTCCACCTTCGCCGTCAACGTGCTCGCCAACCACCTGTTCGTGCGACTGCTCCAGGACCGTTTCGCGGCTCCCGCCCGGATCGTGATCACCGCCAGTGACACCCACTTCGGCGACTTCAAGCACAACATGGGCATGGTGCCCGGCCCGGCCTGGCAGTCCCCGGATGTCCTCGCCCGCACGGGCGCCTTCCCCGAGCCGCACACCGCGGCCGCCGGGCGCACCGCGTACTCGACGAGCAAGCTGGCCACGATCCACCTCGTGCACGAGTACGCGCGCCGGCTGCCGGCCGGGATCGACGCCGTCGCCTACAACCCGGGGTTCGTTCCCGGCACCGGCCTCGCCCGTGACGCGGGTCCCGTCGCCCGGTTCGCGATGGCGCGCATCCTGCCGGTGATGGCCCTCACGCCGTTCGCCACCAGCCGTAGTGCCGCGGGCCGCTACCTCGCCGACGTCGTTCTCGGCACGACCAGGGCACCGACCGGGTCCTACGTCGACCGCGGCAGTGCGGCCCGCTCGTCGGAGGAGTCGTACGACCCACAGCGTGAGCGCGAACTCTGGGACGCCGTCGAACGGTTCACCGCTACGCAGACGGCCCGATAGACCGAGCAGCGCCCCACGCCCGGCTGCGCCGCCTCGGACTGGCTCAACGGGCACCGGGTCACCACCCGGTGAGCAGCAGATGATTGAGGAGCAGCGCGAGCACCGCTTGGGCGGTGAGCCAGGGGCGGGCGCGAGGAAGGAGCGCGCATGCCGGGAGCAGCCACAGAGCGAAGGGCAGCCAGATGCGCTCCGTCTCCGCCTTGCTCATACCGGACAGGTCGGCGACCAGCAGGGCGAGGAGGGCGGCGGACACGAGGATCGACAGACGCACCTCGGCGGCCCGGTCGGGGGCACCGGCGTGGCGGCGGACGAGTACCGCGCCGGTCCGCCGCAGGCCCGCCACCGTGGCCAGGCCCGTGATGAGCACCGTGCACGCCGGGTTGGCCCACACCCAGTAGCTGTAGGGGCGGATGCCGCCCACGCCCTGGTAGTAGCGCGTGACCAGCAGCTGGTAGGCCTCCCACCAGTTGAATCCGGCGAGCGTGAATGCCGACGGGACCACGGCCAGTCCGGTCACCAGCGGTACCAGCACGGCGGGGTGCGTCCGGATCCCGTGCCGGCCGAGCACCAGCACCGCCGCCGCGATCAGCGCGACGAGCGTGAGGCCGTACGACAGGTAGCAGGCCACACCGAACAGCAGCCCGGACGCCCCCGCGCACCACAGGGACCGCCCGGTGACCGCCAGCGCCAGCAGCGCCACCGCCCATGCCGCGACCGCCGCGAAGTACGCGTCGGCGGAGGCGCCCATCCACACGGCGGCGGGGGCCAGGACGAGGAAGGGAGCTGCCCTGCGGGCGAGGGATTCGTCGGCGAGGGCACGGATCGTGATCAGCACGGCTGCGCAGGCCGCCGCCCCGGCGGTGACGCACCACACCCCGGCCCAGCCCCCGCCCCGCAGCCCGAATCGGTCGAGCAGGACGAAGGTGAGCGGGGCCGCGGGCGGGTGGCCGGCGATGTGGGCGGGCCAGTGGTCGGGGGAGCCGAGCAGGATGTGCCGGGTGAAGTCGCGCAGCGTCGCCGGGACGTCGTGGAAGCGGTCGATCACCTGGAGGTACTCGTGGCGGGTGGTGAGCCTGCGTGCGATGCCTCGGTGCCAGCCGTCGATCAGGGCGAGGGAGAAGATCCACGCCATGGACGTGCCCCACGCCAGGGTGAGCAGGGCCCGCCAGGGCAGACGGGCCGCGAGAGCGGGACCGTACGCCACGGTGGCGACGGCCACCAGGACGGCCGCCGGGCTGCCGGGGCCCAGGTGGGGGTCCCAGGAGGCCAGCAGCGGGGGACTGTCGACGAAGAGCGTACGGCTGGTCCCCTGGATGTGGTGGCCCACCAGCGCGGCCGCCGCCACCAGCAGTACGGCGGCCCCGGCGGCGTACAGGTCACGGCGCAGCCCGCGGGGCACACCGGGGTCCGCGGGGCCGGCCTCGGCGGGGGGTGTGGTGCGCATCACACCGGAACGCTAGGCCGTCCGACCGGTCACGGACCGCCGTCCGGGCCGATGTCAGCGTTTCGTCAAGGGCAGAGCACCCGGACGCCGGGGGCTTCGGGCCTACGGTCAGCACATGCGCGACCCCGACGCCCCACGGCTTCCCTCCTCGCCCGGCTTCTGGCGCAGCCCCCTGCGCGGGCCCTGGTTGACGTCGGTGCTGGGCCTCGTCCTGCTCGTCGGCATCACCGTGCTGTTCGTGACCGGCCTCGTCTCGTACGCCGCCTACAACCCGAACCTCTCACCGGTGAACGACAAGACCCCGGACAAGGGGATCCTCGGCTTCTACCTGTTTGCCTGGCCGACCAGCCCGCACTGGCTGTACCGGCTCAACCAGGGCGTCCACGTCACCCTGGGCATCACGATGATCCCCGTGCTGCTCGCCAAGCTGTGGTCGGTGGTGCCGAGGCTGTTCGCGCTGCCGCCGGCCCGCTCGCTCGCGCACGCCGTGGAGCGGATCTCGCTGGTGCTTCTGGTGGGCGGCGCGCTGTTCGAGTTCGTGACCGGTGTGCTCAACGTCCAGCTCGACTACGTCTTCCCCGGCTCCTTCTACCCGCTGCACTTCTACGGTGCCTGGGTGTTCTTCGCGGCGTTCGTCGTCCATGCGCTGCTCAAGATGCCCACGGTACTGCGCAACGTGCGGCACCTGCGGGAGGAGAAGAACGACCTGGTGTCTCCGCGCCCAGCCGAGCCGACCGTCTCCCGGCGGGGCGCCCTGGGGTTCACGGGAGGTGCCTCGCTGCTGCTGTTCGCGACGACGGCGGGACAGAACTTCGACGGTCCGCTGCGGCGCACCGCCCTCCTCGCACCGCACGGCGGCGTCGATCCCGGAAGCGGCCCGAACGGTTTCCAGATCAACAAGACCGCCGTGTACGCCGGGATCGACGCGGCGGAGACGGGCGAGGACGTGTGGCGGCTCGTCGTGACCGGGCGCACGGGCACCGTCCGCCTCAGCCGGACCCAGCTCGCCGAACTGCCCCAGCACAGTGGCGCGCTGCCCATCGCCTGCGTGGAGGGCTGGTCGACGTCGGACCAGTGGTGGCGCGGTGTACGGCTGCGTGACCTGGCGGCGCTCGTCGGCCATGACGACGATCCGCCGGACGTGTTCGTCGAGTCCCTCCAGCGGCGCGGAGCCTTCCGGAGCGCGGCCCTGCGCGCCAACCAGGTGGCCGACCCGCGTTCCCTGCTCGCTCTGCACGTCAACGGTGAGGAGCTGTCCTCCGACCACGGCTACCCGGCGCGGATCATCGTGCCTGCCGCACCCGGTGTGCTGAACACCAAATGGGTGACACGGATGACGTTCAGAGGACTCTGATGCTGCCACGCCGCCTGACGCGTCCGCGCATCACGCTCGGCAGCCCCGTGCAACTGCTCCTGCTCGCGGCCTCCTTCGCGCTCGCCGCCTACGCGGGTGTGCGCCTGCTCGCGGATGACTGGTTCGGCGTGGCGTTGTGGTTCGTGGGGCTGGCACTGCTGCACGATCTCGTGCTGCTGCCGCTGTACACGATCGCGGACCGGGCGATCGTAGGCGGGCTCGGCGCGGTCCGGCGCAGGGAATGGACGCCGTACGTGCGCGTGCCGGCGGCCCTGTCCGGACTGCTCCTCCTCGTGTGGTTCCCCCTGATCAGCGGCAGGGTGGACCGGCGCTACCGGACTGCCACCGGTCTGCAGGCCGACGTCTTCCTCGCCCGCTGGCTGCTGGTCACCGCAGTCCTCTTCGGCGGCTCGGCGCTGTTGCTGGCGCTGCGGGTGCGCAGGGCGGCGCAGCACCGACCGCCGGCCGCCCGCTGACCGGGCGGCGGCCCGGGCGCCGGCGCGGCGGCGGGCGTCGCGCTCATCGGCGTGCGGCCGGGCGCGGACCCGGCCCCGTCACCGCCGTGCACCGGGCCAGCCTGGCCGCGAAGCGGCCGTACGGAACCAGGGCGGCGACGGCGTGGGCGTCCGCAGGCGTGTCGACGTCGCGCAGGCGCGGCAGGTCACGCACCCGAAGGCCCGCGGTGACGAGCCGGTCCCGTTGGGCAGCCCCTGTGCGTGGCGTGGACATGGGAACCCCGCGCGTCAGGGCAGGATCGGGGTGCGCCAGGCCGAGGGCCCAGAAACCGCCGTCCTCGGCCGGGCCGAAGCAGGCGTCGAAGTCAGCGAAGTCCACGGTAAGCAGCTCCGGCGTCACCTGCGGGGTGTCCATGCCGATGAGCAGGGAGGGGCCGTCGCAGTGCGCGAACGCGTCCGCGAGCCGCTCGTCCAGACCCCCGGCGCACTGCGGTACGACATCGAAGCCCGGCGGCAGCCAGGGCCCCGGGGAGCCGTCCAGGACAAGGACGCGCCGGGAGGCGGGTGCGGCCGCCACGGCGCGCAGGGTGTCCGCGAGGGCCGCCGCGGCCAGCTCTGCCGCCTCCGAGGGGGTGAACTGCGGGGTGAGCCGGGTCTTGACCCGGCCGGGCCGCGGCTCCTTGGCGATGACGAGAAGCGTGGTCACCGTACGGTCCTTCCGCCGGCCGGAGTGGTGATCGGGGACTCGGCCAGGCAGCGGCTCATGTCCCGCACCGCCTGCCAGGTACCGCGCCAGGTGCCGGTCACCTTGGAGGCTCCAGTGCGCGGCAGGTACGGCACGTCGTGCTCGGTGACCCGCCAGCCGGCGTCGGCCGCGCGGACGACCATCTGGAGTGGGTAGCCGCTGCGCCGGTCGGTGAGGCCGAGGGCCAACAGCGGCTCCCGACGGGCGGCGCGCAGGGGTCCGAGATCGTGCAGCCGAAGCCCGGTGCGGCGACGCAGCATCCTCGTCAGCGCGAGGTTGCCCGCGCGGGCGTGCGCGGGCCACGTGCCCCGGCCTCGTGGACGCCGTCGGCCGAGCACCAGGTCTGCCCGGCCGTCGCGCACCTCGCGGACGAAGGGAACGAGGAGCGACGGGTCGAGTGAGCCGTCACAGTCGCAGAAGCACACGATGTCGGCGGTGGCGGCGGTCAGCCCGGCGTGGCAGGCAGCGCCGAAGCCCTGCCGCGGCTCGTGGACGACGGTCACGCCGGACGCGCGGGCGACCTCGGCCGAGCCGTCGGTGGAGCCGTTGTCGACGACGAGGGCGCGCCAGCCGGGCGGGATCCGTTCGAGCACCCAGGGAAGGGCCCCGGCCTCGTTCAGGCACGGCAGCACCACGTCGACGTCCGAAGGTGTCAGCGTCACGCTTCCACCCTACGGGCGAAAGGCGGGCATTTCAGACTCGCGCTCTTGTGGAACGCGCAGGCCGCGCGCCGACTGCTGGGCAACGCCACCCGGCGGTCCCTCCAAGGCGTGACGCTGTCGGTGAGGTGCAGCCGGGGCCGTGCCCCCGGGGAGGACCCGCCGCGCGTCTGCGAGACAGGGCGGCGCGGCACACGCACCCGGACGCCCACGCCGGACACCCCGGCGGGCATGGCCTGAGGCTCGCCAGCGTCCGACGGACCCCTGCGGCGCACAGGTCCGCGCCTGCGTACGCAGGGTCTCGGCGGCTGCCGCTTCGGCATGCCGCTGCCCGCGTCGTCGCAGCGCTCAGTCCCCGCGCAGTCCGGTCCGCGCGAACTCCCGCATCCCCTCCGGGAACCCGACCTGCGGCCTCCACCCCAGCTCGGCCCGCAGTCGCGACGAGTCGGCGGTGATGTGCCGCACGTCCCCGAGCCGGTACTCGCCGGTGACGACGGGCTCGGGTCCGCCGTACGCGGCAGCCAGCGCCCGGGCCATCTCGCCGACGGTGTGAGGCTCGCCGCTCCCGGTGTTGTACGCCGTGAGCACACCGGCCGGCGTCGTCGCCTCGAGTGCGGATACGTTGGCGGAGGCCACGTCCCGCACGTGCAGGAAGTCCCGTCGCTGTCGTCCGTCCTCGAAGACCCGTGGTGCCTCGCCCCGGGCGAGTGCCGAGCGGAAGAAGGAGGCGACCCCGGCATACGGGGTGTCGCGGGGCATTCCGGGCCCGTACACGTTGTGGTAACGCAGTGACACCGCCGACCCGCCGGTGCAGCGGGCCCAGACAGCGGCCAGATGCTCCTGGGCGAGCTTGGTCACCGCGTACACGTTCCGCGGATCGGGCGGGGTGTCCTCGCCGACCAGCCCGGGAGTCAGATCCTCCCCGCCCACCGGGCACACGGGCTCGAAGCGGCCCGCGTCGAGGTCGGTGACGGCACGCGGCCCGGGCCGTACGACCCCGTGCCGGGGGCATTCGTACCGCCCCTCGCCGTAGACGACCATCGAGCCTGCAAACACCAGGCGCCTGACGCCGGCCTCCGCCATGGCGGCGACCAGCACGGCGGTGCCGAGATCATTGCGCGAGACGTACTCCGGCGCGTCGGCGACTCCGTCGCCGAGCCCGACCATCGCGGCCTGGTGGCACACGGCGTCCACACCGGACAGGGCGCGCCCGACGGCCGCCGGGTCCCGCACGTCGGCGACAGGATCCTCCCGCACGTCGAACACGAGCGGCTCGTGCCCGCGCGCCGCCAGCGCCGCGACCACATGGGAACCGATGAACCCGGCACCGCCGGTGACCAGTACGCGCATGCGGTCAGGCTAGAAGCGCACCGGCGCAACATCACGGGACCGCGCCCGCACCTCATGTCTCCGTAAGGCATGCGAGGGTGCGTCGAACCGGGGCGAACCGGACTCGACACGAGAAGCTACCCCCATGACAGCCCTCCCTTCGACCCACGGCCCGTACCGCTTCGACGACCTGACCGCCCTCTACGTCAACTGCACCCTCAAGCCGTCCCCGCAGCTCAGCCATACCCAGGGCCTGATCGACAAGAGCCGGGACATCATGGACGGCGTCGGCGTGACCACGGACCTGATCCGCGCCGTGGACCACGACATCGCACCCGGTGTCTACCCGGACATGACCGAACACGGCTTCGCCACCGATGCCTGGCCGGCGTTGTACGAGAAGGTGATTTCCGCTGACATCCTGGTCCTCGCCGGACCGATCTGGCTGGGCGACAACAGCTCCGTCACCAAGCAGGTGATCGAACGTCTCTACGCCTGCTCCTCGACGCTCAACTCCCAGGGCCAGTACGCCTACTACGGCCGTGTCGGCGGCTGCCTGATCACCGGCAACGAGGACGGCGTGAAGCACTGTGCGATGAACGTCCTCTACAGCCTCCAGCATCTCGGCTACACGATCCCGCCGCAGGCCGACGCCGGCTGGATCGGCGCGGCCGGCCCCGGGCCGTCCTACCTGGACCCGGGATCGGGCGGTCCGGAGAACGACTTCACCAACCGCAACACCACCTTCATGACCTGGAACCTGATGCACCTCGCCGCCCTCCTGAAGCGCACCGGAGGCATCCCCGCCCACGGCAACCAGCGCTCCCAGTGGGACGCCGGCTGCCGCCCGGGCGCTGACAACCCCGAACACCGCTGAAACCGGCGGCGGGCATCAGGACCTCGTCATCCTGCCCCGGTCTCTGGTGTGCCGTCGTCGCGAGTTGGCGTCTGGCGTGTGGCGTGCCATGGGCCGGTGTGGTGTTCACAGCCGTTTGACGCGTAGCACGCCGGTGAGCATCGGGAGAGTGAACTCGCCGTGCGCTGTCTCCGGCCTGCTCGCGAGAAATGAACGGATCCGGCCCAGCGTGGCCTTTTGTTCTTGTTCCGGCATGACCAGCACCCCGGCGCGTGTGGCGATGGTGGCGACGAGGGAGTCGGCGGTGCGGCGCTGTCCGTGCGGGAACTGTGCCTGCTCCGCCGAACCGAACCGGGCGGCAGCCAAGCCGGTCTTCGGAAGGTGTGCGTCGGCCGTCTCGGCGCGCCAGCCGGCGGGCGTGTCACGGGGGCCGATGGCCGCGCTTCCACTGACTTCCGCGAGCCGGGCGACCCACTCGACCCGGTCGTCCACGACGTTCCACAAGCCGGCCAGGATGCCGTTGGGTGCCAGGACCCTGGCGATTTCGGGTCCTGCGACGGACATGTCGAACCAATGCATGGCGTTGCCGGCCAGCACGGCGTCGACGGACGCGTCCGGTAGCGGTACGGCCTCGGCCCTGCCCGGCAGGGCGCGGACGGTCGGCAGGGACCGGCGCAGCTCGGTGAGCATCGCCGGGTCGGGTTCGACGGCGACGACCTCGGCACCGAGTGAGAGCAGCGTGGTGGTCAGTTTGCCGGTTCCGGCGCCGAGGTCGAGTACGCGCATGCCGGGTGCGGGGTCGAGGGCCCACCGCACCGCGGCCTGCGCGTAGTCGGGGCGGTGCTCGGCGTATGCGACCGCCGCTGCGCCGAACGACGAGGCGTGCAGCAGTCGTTCATCGTGGTCCATGCGGTGACGCTAGCGGTGCTGCCGGTCGTGGGCTACCCCTGCTTCCCCGTGTCGTCCGCGGGACGGAACTCGGCGGTGCGCCGCCGGAAAACCACTGGAGCAGCGCCGCTGTGCGCCACTACCGTGCTGCTGGACCGAGTTGTCCAGGACGAGGACGTGCCGTTGTACACCCTGTGAGACCCCCCGAGAGCTGATGTGTCGCGCGTCGCGCATGTGCGCCGCGCTGCTTTTTGCTGCGGACTTCTCACTGAAACCGGTGTACTTCTGTGCTCGACAACTACTGGGTGGTCGTGCCCACCTGCCCGCCCCTTGTTCGCCGCCGCTGCCACGCATGCACGTCCGGACGCTTCCGGGCAAGCGGTAAATTCCGTGTCAACGCAAACCACAAACTCCTCGATGTCTGGCTTCTCGTGCTCTGTACCGCTTGCGGGGCGACGGCGAAGCTCACGGTCCTGGAGCGGATGAACGTGCGCTGCGTACGGCCCGAGCTGCTGGACCGGCTGCATGACAACGATCCAGGCCTGACAGCCGAGCTGCTCCAGGATCCGGTCGTGCAGCGCCGTAATCGCATCGCCCTCGACTGGGACGACGCCTGGCGCCTCGACACCGGCGGATCGGATCACCAGGACTGCGAGGTGATCGACGTTTCGGTCCGCTTTGCGGCACGGATCCCTGTCCGGCCGGTGCGACTGATCGCTGAAGGTTGCGGTCTCTCGCGGGCCGAGGTGGAGAGACTGATCACGGAGGGGAGGCTCGTTTCGGCGGTCAGCCTGGGCGGCAGGCTCTCCGACGACTTCACCTTCACACTGAAGCGCTGACCCCCCGGGAAGAGGGGCCTGTCCGGCATGACCCGCCGGACAGGCCCTGCGGTTGGCGTTGTTGGCGGATCTGACTGAGGTCGGGGAGACGGTCCTGGTCTCCCGTCCGCCTACCGGGGGACGGGGCCTGGGCAGCGGGTGGGGGGTGTGCCGGTCGGCAGCCGTCGCCCTTTCGGCCTCAATCCTTATGGTGCAGGTGAAGGCTCGGGCTCAGTGGCCTGGGGGGAAGCCCAGCTCGTCGAGCAATGTGCTGAAGAGGTCTTCTACAGGGGTCTCGTGTGAGCGAAGCAGCTCTTCGATCCTGTCTGTCTGTGGAGTGACGGGAATGCCGGCAGCTGCGGCCCAGGCAACTGCGCCCGCGGCGTCGGTGGGGATCTCGGCGTCGAGCTCCGCATGCTTGTGTCTGACTGCGTCATGGAACTCTGGTGTGTCCAGCCACAGGAGTTGATCTTCGAGGCCTTCGGGCTCCTCGGCCAGAAGCCTGGCGGCGATGTCCAGGTTGAGCCATGCCTGCCAACGCTGTCCGGCGGTATCCAGCCCGGTTACGAGAGCCAGGTCACTGTCGGAGACCTGGGTGACACAGGCCGGTGCCTTGCTCCACTCAACCAGGGCGGGCAGGTCGGCGTCGTCCCATGTGCCGAAATCGAACTGGAGCGTCTGCCAGCCGCCCGGCCGTGATTCCCATGTGCCCACGCCGGCCCTGAGTTCTTCGTCGAGGCTGTCGAACACGGGAGCTTCCAGCAGAGACCGGCAACCGCGAGCAAAGACCAGGTGACCCGAGAACCCCATGGCAGTTCCTCCTTCGAGACGTCGGGCGCCCCCTATGGGCTGCCGCTGACAACATGGGCGTGGTCAGCATCCTCGCGGTCGGCCGGGCTCTCTGCTGAGACGCCGACCTGGGTGGATGATGCACGCACATCTCCATGCCAGGGACGACGAACGGCTCATCCGGCACTCCGAATCCTTGATCACCTGGGCCGCCATCACCCTCGTGCCCCGGTGCCCCTGGCCCGCAACGGCGCCACCCCCATGGTCGGACTCGGTCAGGGAAGCGACCGTGCACGGCACGGCTTACTGCGCCTCGGGCTCGCGGGCCCTTGACCCGTAGCAGCCCTGAACGACGGCGGTGGACCACAGCGCGCACAGGACGACCTGAAGGCGGGCGTCCTCACTGGACCCGACTCGATTCCCCGTAGGAGCCGTCGGACCAGCTCTGGTACCGAGAGGCAGCCGGATTCGTCATGACGTGATCACGCGAGAGGCGCCGGACGATTCCGCCACGACGCCGTCGGGACCGACGCTGATGCGTTCACCGTAGAGAGGCACGCGGCGGCCAGTCGGTTCGAGATCGCTTCCGGCCAGATCCTCCGTCTCGTCCTGTCCCGAGACATGTACGGAGTAGTGCCACGTCCTTTGGGCCGGGGCGGTGTCTTCCTCGTAGTCCGGATGCCCGACGATGACCTCGGCGCCCACCAGACCCAGTCGGCGGGCCTGCGGAGAGTCGCGGACCTGTGCCACCTCACCGGTTCGAAAGCGGGGCGGGGCCGCCGCTTCCAGCCCGTCGGCCTGGGCTCCGTACACGGCCGGGTGGAGGAAGGTTCCGCCGTTGACCGGTCGTTCCCACTCGCTCCAGCCGATGTCTTCCTCCCAGATGAAGCCGAGGGCTCGCAGACAGTCGGACGCGGACTCACGAGGCGTGAGGTCCACCTTGAAGTGCAGCATCTCAGGGGTGCGGTGGTACGGGCCGTGCGCGTGCACCAGCGCTTCGCCATGGGGGGCGAGGACCGTGCGGAAGTGCTCCGTGAGCACCGCGTTCTCCGCAGGCGATGCCTCGGCCCACAAGGCCAGCCGAACGAGCCGATAGGGGGCCAGATCCATCGCCGGAACTCCTTCGAGAAAGCGTAGGCGGAACCGGCGCAGTCTACGCGGAGCTGCCCTGTTTGTTCGGTCGCGGGTCTCCACCCCCCAACGGGCTCAGCCGGCCAAAGAGCTTACGCAAGCCTGGCCCCTGCGCGAGTCGCGAGTCGGCGGAGGGTGTCACATCCGCGCAGTCGCGCCAGTGAGTTCTGCCATCTGGGTCAGACGCAGGGAGGTGGACTCATCGGCCGGCGTCATCACGGTCATCCGGTGTCCGGTCTCCGGGACACTGGTGGAGACGAAGTTCAGCTGGAGCTGCCCGACAAGAGGGCTGTCGAGGCGCTTTGTCTCGTACAGCTGGGGCAGTACGTCGTGACGAGCCCACAGTCGGGCGAACTCCTCTGATCGTTCCCGGAGGTCGTCAACGATTCCGGCAGCGGCAGGGGCGCCGAGGTCGGCGCCGACCTCGGCGCGCAGTCTCGCGACCATCCGGGCGGCAACCAGATCACCGTCGATGTAGCGGCTGCGCCAGTCGGGGTCGGTGAAGAACTGCACCGCGCAGTTGCGCTCACCAGGCGGGATGAGGTCCATGTCGGTGAACAGAAACCGGTATGCACGGTTGTATGCCACCACGTCGAACAGCGGCGTTTGCAGGCACGCAGGGAACGGGTCGAGCTTGTCCAGGACAGGTTGAAACGCCGCGGTGAGTCCCGGGTCGCATTCGGAGGGCTCGGCTTTCGGCGTACTGGATCCGGCGAGCCGGTGCAGGTGCCGCCTCTCGGTGTCGTCCAGTTGCAGGGCTCGGGCGACCGCCTGCAGGACATGAGCGCTGACGTTGATGGGCCGGCCCTGTTCGAGCCAGGTGTACCAGGTGACGCCGACCCCCGCGAGGACGGCGACCTCCTCGCGCCGCAGTCCGGGTGTCCGTCGTCGCCCTGTGGACGGGAGACCTACCTGCTGCGGGGTCACTCGTTCGCGCCGACTGCGGAGGAAGTCACCGAGCTCGCGCCGGATCGCGGCGGGCCTGGTCTCTGTCATGTCTTCATCCTCCCGCACGGAGAACCCGGTATCCAGGTGGTGCCAGTACCCCCATAAACGCACTCCTGGTGCCAGGATAAGCGGCGCTTCACGATCGACGGCATGACCACATCTTCTGCACCTCATGGCAGCCCCTCCGCCCCCACAGACGAACCTGACAGGGAGAATGACCGCGCCGCGCCGCAGCCTGCACCGGGTCCATCGGAGCCACCGACTCCGGGGCTGGGGACGGGCCGGCTCCTGACGACACTGTCGGCATTGCTGTTGTCGGTGGTCAGTTTCGCGGCGGCAGGCATCGCCGTGCCCGACATCGGTGCTTCTCTGGGGGCCACGGCTGCCGAGCAGTCGTTGGTGGTGTCGGTGTATGCGTTGGGGTTCGCCGTTCCGATGGTCCTCGGGGGCAGACTCGGGGATCTCTACGGGCGACGGCGGCTCTTCCTGCTCGGCATGGCCGGTTTCACCTTGTTCTCCCTGGTCGCAACCCTGGCCCCGGGCATCACCGTGTTGATCGCCGCGCGGGCCCTCACCGGAATCTCCGCGGCGGCCATGGTTCCCCAGGTGCTGGCGACGATCACGGCATCCACCCAGGGGCCCGAACGTGCCCGTGCCGTCGCGCTGTTCGGTGCGACCGCGGGCGGGGCCACGGCCATCGGTCAGGTCCTCGGCGGCGTGCTGCTGTCCGTCCCCCTGCTCGGTGCCCCCTGGCGAATGATCTTCGCGATGAGCGTGCTCATGGGGGTGATCGCGTTCGGCGCTGCGCTGCGCTGGCTGCCCGATACCAGTGCGCCCGGCCACCGTTCGCTCGACCTGTTCGGGACGACACTGCTCGGGCTCGCCCTGCTGGCACTCATGATCCCGATCTCCCAGGGCGGCGCACTGGGCTGGCCGGTCTGGTGCTGGGTGCTGCTGGGGGCAACGCCCGTGCTGTTCGCGGCATTCTGGCGGCGGCAGTTGCGGCTGCACCGCAGTGACCGCGTTCCGCTCGTTCCGCCGCCCCTGTTCCGGCTCAGCTCCTACCGGATCGGGCTGGTGATGGCGTTGATGCTCCAGTCCGCGTTCGGTGCGTTCACGTTCCTCTACGCCATCTCCACGCAGACGGGGCTCGGATGGTCTCCCATGCACGCGGCCCTCGTGCTGTTGCCGTTCTCCCTGTGCTTCCTTGCGGTGTCGATCTGGTCGGGGAAGCTCGCGCCCCGTTTCGGGTTCCGCAGGCTCCTCGCCATCGGCGGACTCGTCCAAGCCGCACTCCTGAGCATCACAGCCGTCTCCGTGTTCCTCCAGGGTGCCGGCCTGAACTCGTGGACGTTCGCCGCCCTCCTCGTCGGCGTCGGTGTCGGTCAGGCCTTCATGTTCGGGCCGCTCGTCGGAGCGATGATCGCCGAGGTCCCTCCAGCGTCCGCGGGAGCAGCATCCGGCGTGCTTCAAACCACCCAGCAAGCCGCAATGGGCCTAGGCGTCGCCGTTGCCGGAGGTCTACTCGGTGCGGCCCTGGCCGGTTCCACGGCCCCGACAGGTCAGGCCTACACGAGCGCGCTGGCGATCTGCATGCTCGTCCAGGCGGCATTCGCCATCACGTTCGCCCTGTGCGCGCTCGCCCTGCCCCGGCGCTGACACGAAGAATCCCGCACGGCGTTCAGTGTCGTGTTGCCCGGCATTGCACGCCGTGCTGAAAGCAGACGTCAACCACCTTCTGCCGAACAACAATTGATTGCCGTCGGCAGCGACGGGCCGCGCGGACGCGTGACGGGGCTGAGTAGGCTGGTACTGGTGGTGGGGGCCGGGCGGGAGAAGCGCTCGGTGCGGAAGCGCCCCCGTACTGCCTGGCGCCGCGGTGTGCTCCCGGTCTGTGCAAGAACGGCGCAGGTCGGTGACCTTTCAGGGGTCTTGGACCGGGCTCCTTACCTGGAGCGCCTTCCTCGTTCCCTGGTGATCTGCCGCCAGGTGCCCGGGCGTTCGCCACTGACAGCGGTCACTACGACTTCCGCAGCCGGCGATGCGTGAAGGACCTGACGCTGCAGGCCGTCCGGGGTGCCGGCAGTGTTGAGGTGGAGGTCGAGTTCCGGCACAACTGCTGGAAACATGATCAAGACCTGGTCATCCGCTATACGGGCGTGTCCTGCTTCGTCACCGAGCCCGCCGAGGCTGCAGAGACGGACCTCGGAACGGTGATCCTCGACGAGATCCTGCCGCACGGAGACGGCTGTCGCCACGAGGTCGCCTGCTGGGACGGCACCCTCACGATCGTCTGCCGCGACCTCCGGGCGAACTGGACCGAGACCGACTGCGCCAGCAAGCCGTAGGTGCGCAGCCTGTGGACATCGCTGAGCGGTTGGTGCCGGGCGAGTTGTGGGAGTCGTTCCGGCCGGTGGTGCCGGGGACTCCTTCGGGGCCTCGGGGTGGTGGTGGCTGAGGGCGGCATGGTGGCCGGTAGGCGCCGGCCGTGGTCCTGTTCGTAGCCACGTCGGGCTGCACCTGGCAGCAGGTGCCTTCGCCGTCGTTCCGACTGTCGTGAACGACGGCCCACTGGCGTTTGTCGAATGGCCAAAGGCCAAAGCGTGGGTCCATCTGATCACAGAGTGGGCGGCCGTTCTGCCTGTCTTTGTCGGGAGCTCGGCGGCGAACCTGCGCGTCAGTCGGGCGCTGGTCCCGCTGGTGAGGGGCGTATCGCCGATCCGGTCTGGCTGTGGGCCGCAGGCGGTGCAAGCTGGGCCCCGGTCGTGGTCTGGTTGGTGTGGTCTTGTGGTGGTGTGGGGTGGGTGGTGGGGGTGAGGGGGTGTCAGGGTTCACCTTGTAGGGCTAAGGGGGTG